>CAWBLK010000013.1:0-512674 GCA_963789625.1 uncultured Acidobacteriaceae bacterium
GGCATGCATCTCCCGCATCCACGCGCAGGTCCCGGTCATCACGACCGGCCAACTGGCGAAGACCCTCCACCAGCAGATTCCATGCGGCATTCATATCGCGATCGTGACTGAACCCGCATTTCGGGCACGTCCACTGTCGCTGATCGAGCCGCAACTCATCGAGGGTGTATTGGCATTCCGAGCAACGCTTGCTCGAGGGATACCAGCGATCCACCTCGACCAGGATCTTGCCGTACCACTCGCACTTGTAAGTGAGCTGTCGGCGTATCTCGCTGAACGCGACGTCGTGGATCGCTCGGGCGTGATCCCGCGAGCCAAACCCTTCACGTTCAGGTCTTCGATCAACCAAATCGAATTCTTGCACCAGCCGGGTCGTGAGTGGTGCAAGGCGCATTGGCGCTCTTGCCTTACCCGGGCATGAACCCGCGCCACCCGCAGCCGCTGCTTCTCGCGTCGCCGACTGCCCTTTTGTCGTCGGGCGAGACACCGTTGCTGTTGGCGCAAGTACCTCAGGTGTGCGTGATAGCGCTTCGGATTGGCGATCTTCTCCCCGGTCGAGAGGGTTGCCAGATGCGTCAGTCCTACATCCACACCCACCGAGCGATGCGGATGGGGAGCAACGACTTCGGGACCTGCGCGGAAAAACTGACATGGTAGCGCCCTACCGCATCGCGCGAGAGGGTCACCAGGTCCGGCCGCTCGACCTCGGGAAGCGCTTCGGCGAGTTTAAGCGAATCGAGCTTCGGCAGACTGCAAGGTTCCTCGCGTCCAGGCTCGTCCCACGTCCTGAAACCGCATACTCCCGGATGTCCTTTGCGCTTGAACTTCGGGTAGCGGGCTCGGCCACCAAAGAAGTTACGAAACGCCGCATCCTGATCCCGCAGACATTGCGTCAAACACGTCGCAGGGATCTCCGCGAGCCACTCATGTCCTGCGGTACGCTTCCACTGTGTCAGCCAGCGCGAGAGATCATTTCCCGTGAGAGACAGTCCGCACTCACGATACGCCTCCGACGAATTGCGAGTGCAGTATTCCACAGCCAGCGCGTCGCCCCGAACCAACGACCGAGCAATCGTCGCTGCGCACCATTGGGATAGGCGCGAATGCGATGGCTTCGGGTGATAGTGCTCATACCCGAATCCTAACACCAAATCCCCTCGTGACAAGGCTCCGCGGGCCGCAGCACAGAACTCAACATGTGCCGACAGACACCCTGCGCGCAACGCCTCGAATCGAGCTGCGCACAATGGCTCAAGCCGGCGGGATCGTTCCCGTCCCTGGAGAACATTGATGAGCTTTAAAGATTCGATCCTGAAAGCACCGCAAAATCGGCGCGAGCGACTTACACCTGGAAGCCGGCACGGCCATGGTCGCCCGGGTGCGCGGCGAGCTCACGCCCATCGGCGAGGTGCTGACGGGCGCGCAGCTCATGGAGATGGCGCAGGAGCTGTTGACTGCCGAGGATTGGGCCGACTTCAATGCGCGCGGGCTCCGCTGACATTTCGCTCGTCGTCGCGGGCACTCGCTGCCGGATAAACTTTTACCGGACGATCCGGGGTCTCGCGATGGCGACCCGGCTGCTCGCGTCTTCGGTCGGGGATCTGCGCGCGTGCAACCTGCTCCCTGACTTGCGCCGGCTGGTCGCAGCCCCGACCGGACTCGTCAGTCTGTTCGGCCCGACAGGAAGCGGTAAATCCACCACGCTTGCGGCGCTCATCGAAGAGGTAAACGCCTCGCGCGCGCAGAACATCATCACCCTCGAAAGCCCGCTCGAATACGTCTATACCAAACCGCCGCTCCTTCATCCGGCAGCGGGAGATACCCACTCATTCGCCGAGTTTCGAGCAGGCGATCGTCGATGCCCTGCGTGAGAACCCTGATGTTCTTGTCATTAGCGAGATGCGCACGGCAGAGGTGATGCGGCTCACACTGGACGCAGCGGAGACCGGTCACCTGGTGCTCGCCACCATGCATTCCGCTACCTGTGGCGAGGCGTTGAACCGGATTTGTATGTCGTTTCCTTCCGATCTCCAGGGCAGTATCCGGGCGCAGCTCGCGGACTGCCTGGTGGGTGTCGTATGTCAGCGTCTCGAGTATCTCGAGCGGTGGCAGTTTCGCGTGCCGCGCTGTGAGGTGTTGCTCCGAACTCGGGCGCCCGAGGCACGATTCGCGCAGGCCAGTTTGGGCAGATTTCGAACGTCATCCAGTCGGGTGGCGATGAGGGGATGTGGACGTTCGATCGCTACCAGCGTTGGATGGAGCAGCAGAGGGAGTGGGTGCGGCCATCGGCGCCTCCCGCTGTTGCCGCGGATGGCGAGATCGTGAGGTCGGCCGCGCGAGTTGCTCCTCCGCCCGGCGTTGCGCCGGCTGGCCGGGTCACGCCTGCGGCGTCGGGTCTATTGGGAACTCCGAGGGTGGTTCCGCCGGGAGGCGTAGCGGGGGGGCGGCCAGGCGCGCCGAGCCAAGCCCCGTGCGGCGGCTGCGAACCCGGACGCGCCTGGGGAGATCACCATCGACGAAGACCTGGATCTCGAGGATATCGCCGAGCTCGCGCGGAAAATCGAGCGGCGCACTCCCTAGATCGAGTTCGTCGCCGCGCTCAGGTGCCGCGCGGCGCTTAGTGAGCCGCCTTACCCCTGGTAGCCGTACTCGAAGGTCGAGTAAACCTTTTCCTGGGTCGTGATGAACTCGAGCAGCGCGGGTTTGCCTTCCTTCGTGGCCGCAATACCCTTGAGCAGCGCGTGCACGACCTGGTCCGGATCGGTGACCCGCTCGCTGTAGCCGCCGAGCGCTTTCGCCCAATCCGCGTAGTTTCCCGAGATGTCGGTGGAGTGATACTTCGCTCGTGACACGGACATGACCTTGAACTCCATGGCCATGGCGTAGTTGTTGAAGAGGATCGAGAGGATCGGGATGTTGTTGCGCACGGCAGTCTCGAAGTCCATGCCGGTCATGCCGATCGCGGCATCACCCCACATGTTGATACACAACTTGTCGGGATGCGCCAGCTTCGCGCCCATCGCCAATCCGATGCCATAGCCCAGCTGGGTCGATTTACCCCAGCCGATGTAACTCAGCGGCGTGACCGAGCGCCAGAAGGGCGACAGCTCGTCGCGCGGGCTGCCGGCGTCATGGGTGATGATCGTATTCGGGACGTCGGCGACCTGCATGAGGTCCCAGATCACCCGGTAGGGCGACAGCGCTTGACTCACTGGTGAGCCGCGCGTCCACTTGACCATCCAAGGGTCGTCCTGCTCTGATGCGCTTGTTCACGGCGGCGGGAGGCCCCGCGGCTTTTGATGCGATCCTTGATCGCCGTATGCAACATTTCGAGCGTCAGCCGGAGTCACCCACGAGCGGGTAGTCCGTATGGATATTCTTGTTGATATCCATCGGGTCGAGGGTGTTGTGTATGAACGTCTTGTCCGAGTTCGTCGGGAAGCGGATGCCGAATCCCGTGGCGGTGAAGCTCGCGCCGGCACCGAAAATGACGTCGGCCTCCTGCACGTGTTGGAACACCGCCTTGGGCATCGCGACGCCACCCGAGCCGAGCGACAGCGGTGGTTTCGGGGAAGGAGCTTTTGCCTTCCAGGCTGGTCGTGACGGGAATCTCGAGCAGTTCCGCGACGGCCTTCAATTCCGGCCACGCCTTGGCGTAATGGATGCCCTGGCCGGCATACAACAGCGGCCGCTTCGCGTCGATGAGCTTCGCTGCCGCCGCGTCAACGTCGGCATGACTCGGTGCCGACAGAATGCGTCGCGTCGGCCTGTAGTCGATTTCGCCCTTGAGCTCCTGGTTCCACATATCCCCCGGGACTTCGATGAGCACCGGACCCGGGCGGCCGTTGCGCGCCATCGTGAACGCCCGGCGCAGCGCCGGAACGATCATGTCCGGTGTGTTGATCGTCTCGGCCTGTTTGACGATGTGCTGGAAATTCAAGGCAGCGTTGAAATTCGGCCGGATCCACGCCTGGCCGCGCGGCGAGGCGCCCGGCATGAAGATGAGCGGCACGCCTTCCGACCAGGCCTGCGCGACCGCACCGAATGCATTTTCGACGCCGGGGCCCGCCTGGCAGGCGAACACACCGACTTTCTCGCCGGAGGTCATGCGGCTGATCGCATCCGCCATGTGGAGGCCGACACGTTCCTGTCGAACAATGATCGGACGGATGCCGGCGGCGGCACACGATTCGGTCAGGGGGTTGAGCGGATACGCAAGCAGAAACTCCACGCCTTCGCGCTTGAAAATTTCCGCTGCAGCTTGCGCAACATTCATCGGCCGCTCCTAAACGAGTAATTGCAGAACTGGAGCTGCCGAGTATAGAGGGGCGCCATCTGGAAGACGTGCGTGCGCGACGGGCGACCGTCTGAAGGACGAGCTTCGCAGTGCAGCGATCGGCGCCTCGCCGGAGCGTGGCTTTGGCGGTAACAAAATAATTTTACTAATTTTATCCCTGTCATAATGGGTGCGTGCGGCGCTGCTCGCGGTCCGTTTTGGCGCGGGCGTCACAGGTGTTTTATGCGCGCTGGGCGAGGGGCGCACGGCGCAGAACCGCCGTGATCTCGGCCATGATCGAGATAGCGATTTCCGCAGGAGTCTGGGCGCCAATCGGCAGTCCCACCGGACCGTGGATGCGCGCGATCGCCGCATCATCGAACCCGGCATTTTTCAGTCTCTCCACGCGTTTCGCGTGGGTCCGCCGCGAGCCGAGCGCGCCGATGTAAAACGCCTCCGAGCGCAGCGCCGCCTCCAACGCCGGATCGTCGATCTTTGGATCGTGAGTTAGTGTCAGGATGGCAGTGCGCCGATCAGGCGCGAGCTTGGCAAGCGCCTCGTTCGGCCAATCGTGCAGCAGGATGGTGTCAGGAAAGCGCGCGGGCGTGCCGAAAGCCGTGCGGGGATCTATCACGGTGACTTCGTAACCGGTGGCGCGCGCGAGCGGCACGAGCTCCTGTGCGGTGTGAACGGCACCGATTACTAACAGACGCGGTTTTGGATTCCAGACTTCGACGAAGAGGAGACCCGCGGGCGTCTCCAACGTGCCGCTGCGATCATCGTCCAACAATTGCAGCGCACGAGCGAGCTCGTCGGGGGTCAGTGTCAGCTCGCCGTCGCTTCCTGACTTACTTACCAGCGCTTGCGCGCCTGTTACGAGGTGGGTGACAACCGCAGTGGCCGCACTCGTGCGAGCGGTCGCCAGGAGTTTCTCGAGGAGCTGCAGTTTCACGGCGATGTTGCGACGAGGATCACGACAACCTCTCTGCGCAGATCAGGACAACGTGCACGCAGATCATCAGGACAGTTTCTCCACGAAGATTTGCACCCGTCCGCCGCAGGCCAGCCCGACCTCCCAGGCCTGCTCGTCGCTCACGCCGAAATCCAACAGTCGCGGTTTCGCAGTCTGAATGATCTCCAGTGCCGTCTCGACGACTGCACCCTCGACGCAGCCCCCCGATACCGAGCCGATCATCTGCCCGGAGTCGTCGACGGCGAGTTTCGAGCCAACCGGACGGGGCGAGGAGCCCCACGTCGTGACGACAGTCGCCAACGCAACGCCTCGTCCCGCGCGGTGCCATTCCGCGGCGGTGTTCAGTATTTGTTCTGTATCGCTCATCGGTCCGCTGCGCCTCCGACATCCGTCGATTTCTACGACGTGGCTAAGTATCCCACGACGTAAATCTGCGTGCCCGGACGCGAAGGCTCAGCGGGACGTTCACGCCAGAAGCGGGCGCGGACGAGGCTCCAGGTCGTTGGCTCGAAAGCCGTTACCGCAGTTAGCGCTCCGTCTCGAGCGATCGCGGACTCCACGATCTCGGTCTCGCTGCCTTGGAATTTGCCCAAAGCGGTGTGGGGTGCGATCGGCAGGATCTCGCGCGAGAAATAGCGCGCCTCTCGCAGAGCCGGAGTTTTTATTGCATGTATCACCGACCACATGTTCACCGATGGCCAGCCGAAGGCGGTGCTGACACCTGCAAAGACTTCCCCGCCCAGGAGCCGGTTCATGGCTGCGTTGTCGTCCCAGAGATAGAACGGCGCGTAAAGGTTCTCCGGTCCGTGTTCCCCGCGGCGAGCGTACAGGAAAGCCTTGAACCCCAGTCCCGGGAAGCCCTCCACCAAGGGGCCCTTGGCGGTGACCCGCTGACGGATCACTTCCATATCGAAATCGGCCGGGAGGGTGAAGTTGTACTGCATCGCTAGCATGGCTACGGCCTCGTATGGGTTCGGTGCGAGTAGAGTATCGCTCCATGACCGATTCACGGAAGGGCCTGCAGCTGAACGTCGGTCGTCGAGTAGAGCTTCTTATGAGGCAGATCGAGTGGGTTGCACCGGAACCGCAGCGGCGGTCCTGTCGTGGGTCTCGCCGGACAGCGGCGTAGCCAACATCGAAGCTCGCGCCGCGAACTCGTCGAACCAGGCGGTCAGCCGGGGACGCCGCTCGCGAAATCCGGGCAACTCGCGGAATTCGAGCCAGTCCAGGGTGGTGGCCACGGCGATGTGCCCGATATGCAGGTGCGAATCGACATCCAACTCGCTCTCCAGCCAGTCATAACTGCAAGTCAGCTTTTCCACATACCCATGGTGTAACAGCGGGTAGCGCAGCTGCGCAGGCCGGCGGACGGTCTCCCAGCGAATCGCAATTCCAGCTGCCGCGAGTCCCTGCGCCACAGCTTGCAGGCGCAGCGCCTGCCACCGGATCTCACCCTCGGCGGGAATCAACTTCCGGCCGTCGTGGAGTGTGTCGAAGTACGCACAGATCACATCAGAATCGAAGATCGCAGCGGCGCCCGGCCGGAGCAGAACCGGCACCTTACCGAGCGGATTTTCAGCGAAGACGCGCTCGTTTCGCAGCGTCGGGCTCGTCTCCTGGTGCACGACCTTCAGACGCAACGCGAGTCCAACCTCGTGAGCGAAGACCAGGGCCTTACGGGCATAGGGAGAGTGCGTTTGGTAAAGGAGCTTCATAATACAATGGTAGCGGCCAGGCGCTGCGTTTCGGCGGCGCCCGGCGGCCGCCGCGCGCTTTTTTTCGGCGCGGGCGTGAGTGGTACCGCGGACTTCGGGCAGGTCTCATGGAACTCGATCGATTCGACCGACAATTGCTGAATCTCGTCCAGGCGGATTCGGGCCAAA
Source organism: uncultured Acidobacteriaceae bacterium (assembly GCA_963789625.1). Lineage (GTDB taxonomy): Bacteria > Acidobacteriota > Terriglobia > Terriglobales > Acidobacteriaceae > Sulfotelmatobacter. The sequence goes on from CAWBLK010000013.1 coordinate 7,133, forward strand.
CGGCGGAGCGGCTGGCGGAGCAGGTGGAGCTTTCTCCGTCCGCCATCCAGCGACGGTTGCGCCGCTTACGGGAGGAGGGGGTGATCGTGCGGGATTGCGCGATTGTCGACCCGGCGATGGTGGGGCGACCTGACTTCTTCGTGGTCGCCTTGCACGTCGAGCGGGAGAGGGCAGACCTCCTGGCACAGCTTCGCAAGTGGCTGGCCGCCGAGGACTGCGTGCAGCAGGTGTTCTACGTAGCGGGCGAGGCCGATTTCATCCTCATTGTGTCGTGCTCCGATACCGAAGCCTACGAGGTATTCACCTCACGCATGGTGCGTGAGAACCCCAACGTGCGTCGATTCAATACTCACGTCACTCTGAGTATGCTCAAGCGCGGACTCGCCATTCCGATCCCGCTCAATGATGCGAGCACATCGCCAGGAGCAGAATGACAGGGATCGGTACGCCGAGCATCCAGAGTAAAATTCCGCGGCCCATAGGAGTCTCCGGTTAGTTTTGCGGTTTGGGAGGGGGTGTGTTGGAACGGACGCCCTGCTTGGCCTGGTCGGCGGCTTTCTGGAGCGCTGATTTCTTGGCAACATCAGTGGCAGTTTCGGGCTTTCCCTTCGAGTCGTCCTTCGCGGTTTCCGGACCGCTGGATCGCGGATCGGAAGCTGTCTCAGGTTGGTGTGAGTCAGGCTGCGTTTGATCCACGGTTGTATCGGGGTGCTCGACGGCGCGTGTGACGCCCGGCGCCGTCGCGGCTTTTGGCGCACCTGCGCTAGGGGCGGTGGTTTGCGCCTGCGCAAGCGTGGCTGTGCCGGCGAGCGCTAGCGCGGCGATCAGGCAAAGGCGGAGCTGCAGCATGCTCGTCTCCAGTTACGCAGGCATTGCCTGCTCACGTCGAACCTGGGGCATCCCTGCGCGGGCCTGCCCCGTGCGATGTACACATCGCACCCAGTTACGCAGGCATTGCCTGCTACGTCGAACCGGGGGCACCGTGATCTATACGCCCGCAATTGCCATGCCCGCGCTACCGAGGGCCGCCCCGAAACAAAACGTGCCGGCTTGCGCCGGCACGTCCATTCATCACGACTAACCGAGCTTACGACTGGCCGCCCTTGTGGCCGGGATCCTTGCCCTGGGTGTCCTTGCCAGCCTGGCCGCCGCTCTGCTGGCCGCCGCCGCCCTGCTGGGAGCCCGGCTGTCCTTTGCGGTCGTCATGTTGCGTGTGCTGCTGGCCACTCTTCTGGCCACCCTGTGGGTTCTGGCCACCTTGGTTCTGACCCGTCTGATTCTGGCCCTTCTGATTCTGGTCACTCTGGTTCTGGTTCGACATAACACCCTCGCGAGTAGATTCGACGGGGGACAGCATAGGTCATGTCAACAGCGACGAATGTCGGACCAACAGATCGATCCGGGTCAGTGTTGGCTTACGTCCAGCCATAGCTTGGAGCGATGGCGCAACCCTTGCGGTGGCGCTGCCGCACCGCACGCGCGCGCTTCTCCTCGCGGGGCGGGCAGCCCGTGAGAGAGCGGCTGATGTTGGTTTTTCCGCGAGCTGCCGGCAGCGCCCGACTTGTTGCGGATTGCAAGTGTGTTGCAGATTGCAAGCATCTTGACTGAAGTTGCGTGGCCGGACGGCGACGTGATCGTATGTGCTGGATGGCCTTGCTATGATGAGCGCTCGTTCAACTTGGCTTGGGGGGTCTATATGAAACTCAGATCTTTGCTACTCGTCGCTTCGCTGTTGTCTGCCGCAGCTGTGCAGGCACAGACGCCACCCGCTCCTTCACCCGAAGAGCAGGCCGCGCGTGACACTGTTAGGAAGTCCTGTGCGGCCGACATTCAGTCGCTGTGCGCGGACAAGAAGGGTCACGAGGCGATGATGTGTTTGCGTAGCCAACCCGACAAGGTCAGCGCGGGTTGCAAGGATGCTATGTCGAAACTGCATCGCCCGGGAGGGGCTCCTCCGGCGCACTAGCCTGTGGCTGGTGGCGGCGCCTTTTTTTGGCGCTGCCATCTGTCGCCCGCGGGGTGCCGCCCTCGGGCGCAGCTATCTGGGAGCTGCCACCGGAGCCTGGTTGCTCACCCGCACCGACTCTCCCAGCGGGGCATCGACCTGCTGCCGGTAAAGAGTTTCCAGCCTCGCAGCCGGCATCGCCCAGTCGAAGTGCTCCTCCGCGCGGCGGCGCGCCTCGCGGCCCATCCGTTCGCGTGTGTCGACGTCCGTCGCCAGCGTGCGCAGCGCATTCGTGAGAGCTTCCACACTCCCACGCTCGACGAGGAATCCGGTTATATCGTTCGCGAGAATGTCTGGCATACCTCCCGTCTTGCTCGCTACGCAGGGAAGCCCGCTTGCCATAGCTTCCGCCAGGGGAAGTCCGAACGGCTCCATGCAAATCGATGGCATGGCGAGAACATGAGCACGCTGATACACGCTCCTCAATGTTGCACGAGAAAGCTGCCCATGGAAGTGCACCCGGTTACGGAGCGATTCCGGAATGTTCTCCTCGATGCCACGCCAGTAGCTGCTGCGCGCATGCACCAATTGCTTGTCAGGCGGTCCCAAAACCCCGTGCCGTAGAACGTCGCGAGCGCTGCGACCTGCGGGTCGCTCGACAACAGGCGGATCTGGTTGTAAGGGAGCAGCCCGGGGGGGCCGACCACATCGAGCTCGACCCCGGGATCGTCGGCCGCCAAACGTGTAAACGCCGTCGCGAGCGTGTGAACGCCCTTCTCGGGGGACACTCGCCCCACAAATAAGATGCGGAACTTACCAGGCTCGACGCGCCGTTCCGAGGCCTCGAAATACTTCGTGTCAGCACCGTTACCGACCGTATGTATGCGGCCCGCGAGGTAAGGCAGCCGCGCCTGCAGGCGCTGTGTCACGAAGTTACTGCAGGTGACGACGGCGCTCCGCGATAGGCGTCGACCGGCACCGAGTGCAGTATAGATGCCGCGCACCCGGGCGTGCAGAGCGCCTCGAGCGTGATAGCATACCGGTCGCCATTCAAAGCGCCCAGCCACGGAATATAGGGTGCGAACAGGTGCAGATACGCGCCGAGATTGCCGAGGATATCGACGCGCATCGCCAGGAAACGGGCCCTGCCCGTCCATCGCCATTTCGGCGGTCGTGACGTTGTCGCGGCCCTGCGCGTCGCCGATGAAGTGCTCGGAACGATCCCCCAACCAGCTTACCGACCGTCCGAGCCGGCGCGCCGCCCGTCGTGGCCCCCGAGCAATACGACGGTTCAAGCGTTAACATAAACACGACCCGTATTGCTCCCGCTAAGCCAGAGGCCAAGGCAAAACCCGAAGTCAAGAAGAAGTCCGTGAAACCAGCACCTAAGCCGGCCAAGCACGCGGCCAAACCGGCCGCGAAACATGCTGCGAAGAAGCCGCTTCCAAAGAAGGCGAAACCTAAGTCAAAGAAACGCTGATTCACTACCTAAAGACCGGCCAGTAGTCAGCCCTCGGCACTGTCCTAATTCCTCGACACGAAGTCCTAATTTCTGAGTCGCTGGGCCCCCGTCAGGCATATAATAGGCACATGCAGCGACCGCTCCTCATTACGGCGTTCGTGCTCTTGGTAGTCTCGCTGCCGGTTTTCGCCCAGCGCGGCGGAGGCCATGCGTCCGGCGGCGGCGGCCGCGCTGGTGGATTTGCCTCAGGTGGATTTGCTTCTCACAGCTTTGCCAGCCATTCGAGCGGCGCGCGCGCTTTCAGCGGGACACGCTCAGGTTTTGGTGCGCGTTCCGTCGCACCGCGCTCGTCCTTTCGTCGACCACTTTCTTCTCATAACTACAACCGTGGATATAATCATTCTGGAGTAGGCGTGCGCATCCGCTCCTATGGATACGGAAATCGCTGCAACGGATACGGCTGCGGGTTGGGCTATGGATATCCGTACCTAGGTGGCGGAGTCGATCCCTACTGGTGGTGGAATTCCGGTTCCTATGATCAAGACCAGCAAGACCAAACTGGCTTGGCGAACGAGATGAACCAGCAGAGTCTCGACGAGCAGCGCATGCGCGAGCAAGGCGATCAGGATGCGTATGCCCGGTCGGTCCCTCCGCCTCCGCACCAGGCAGAACGCACAGAAGCCTCGCCGGCCACCGTGCTGGTGTTCCGCGACCAGCACAAGCAGGAAGTGCAGAACTACGCCATCGTCGGGCAGACGCTTTGGACCTTCGGTGCGCGCACCGCAAAAATCCCACTCTCCGACCTTGATCTACCTGCGACGACCAAAGCAAACGACGAGCGCGGCGTAGATTTCCGCGTGCCCGGTGGAAACGAAGGCCAATAGTCTCTACAGAAATGGTGAAACTTGCGATCGGTCTTGCGATAGCCGCAGTCCTAGCTGCCGCACCTGTTAGCGATCCATACGGCTCACTGGCGCCGGACGAGAAAACAATACTAAAACCTCAGATTGAGCGGTGGATACGCGACCAGGAAAAACACAACTGGGCCGACATGTGGGAGATACAGGACCAGACTTCAGAGCTTAAGAATGAGCTCCTCTTGGGACGACGGGACGCGCCGGACATGGACCGGAGCCAATACGTTCAGGCGATGCAATCGACGATCGGCGTCGGATATCCCGAAATCAGGGCATTTACGTTGCGTGAAATAAGGCGAGAAGACGGAGGTTTTTGGATCCTCGGCTGCGGTAAGCAGCAACGTGAAGCATGGAAGCAGACGAGCATAACGAATGTGCACGTGAGGATAGTCAGCGGGAAGGTTATGTTCGGTTTACCGGCAGGGACGCCCGAGCCTTGTAAACTTTAGCGCCGGAGCATCTCCATCTGTATTTCCCCTAGCAGCGCTTACTCCGCTGCAATCCGTCCTCTAGCGGCTCAACGAACCTGAGTCCCAGCAGGAGTAAACAACTCATTCTGTGGATAACTCAGCGCTTCCTCATCTGCGTTTCCCGTTAGAATAGCCGCAACGCAAATTCAAATGAGCCCAACCGCGCAATTCGTACACCTGCATCTGCATACCGACTACTCCCTCCTCGATGGAGCCTGCGACGTAGAACAGCTTTGCGAACACGTACAAAAGCTGGGCATGCCCGCCGTGGCTATGACCGACCATGGCAACATCTTCGGTGCGGTTCACTTCGTCAATGCAGCGCAAAAATACGGCGTCAAGCCGATCGTAGGCTGCGAACTCTACATCTGCAAAAAAGACGACCATAACATCGAGCGCACACCGCCCGAAGGCGACACCTACAACCATCTTCTTGTGCTCGCCGAAAATGAAGAAGGCTACCGCAACCTGGTGAAGATCACCTCGGAGGCCTCGCTGCACGGCTTCTATTACAAGCCGCGCGTGAGCAAAAAATTTCTCGCGGAACATTCCCGCGGCCTGATCGGTCTCTCCGGATGCCTAAAAGGCGAAGTCGCAGAGCGCCTGATGGAAGGGAACTACGACGCCGCTCGCGTCGCAGCAGGAAATCTCCGCGACATTTTCGGCAAAGACAATTTCTATCTCGAGATTCAGGATCAGGGTTTGGCCATGGAACACAAGATTCATCCCGGCCTGTTCCAACTCGAAAAAGAACTCGGCCAGCCCATGGTCGCTACAAACGACAGCCACTATCTCTGCGAGGACGACGCTCACGCACAGGACGTGATGCTGTGCATTCAAACCGGCAAGTCGATTCACGACACGCAGCGCATGAAGTTCGACGGCAACCAGTTCTTCGTCAAGAGCCACGACGAAATGCAGCGCGTCTTCAAAGATTCGCCTGACGTCTTAACGCGCACACTCGATATCGCCGACCGCTGCAGCCTGCGTCTGGAAAAAGTAGCCACGCCCTTTCCGCAATTCGATGTTCCCGCGGGCTACACCATCGACAGCTATTTTGTGCATGTTTCGCGTGAAGGTTTCGCGCGGCGAATGGAAGCTCTGCGGCCGCTGCACGAGCAAGGCAAACTGAAGCATCCGATTTCCGATTACGACCAGCGCCTGGAGCGCGAGCTCGCGATCATCCAGCAAATGAAGTTCCCCGGATATTTTCTGATCGTGTGGGACTTCATCCGCTACGCCAAAGAACATGACATTCCCGTAGGCCCAGGCCGCGGATCGGCTGCCGGGTCGCTGGTTTCCTACGCCCTCGGCATCACCGATATCGATCCCCTGCAGCACGAGTTGCTCTTCGAGCGCTTCCTGAATCCCGAGCGCGTCTCCATGCCCGATATCGATATCGATTTCTGCATGAACCGCCGCGGCGAAGTAATCAACTACGTCACCCAAAAATATGGCCGCGACAACGTCGCCCAGATCATCACCTTCGGCACCATGGCCGCCAAAGCCGCGATCAAAGACGTTGGCCGCGCCATGGACATCCCTTACGCCGACGTCGATCGCATCGCGAAGATGGTGCCGACGCAACTCAACATCACCCTCGATCAAGCCATCGAAGATTCGCCGCAGTTGCGCGAGGCGATGGAAAAAGACGGGCAGATTCGCGAGTTGATGCAGACCGCGAAAAAGCTGGAAGGGATGGTGCGCAACTCCGGAGTTCATGCGGCAGGCGTGGTAATTTCGCCGCGTCCGCTCACCGAGCTCGTTCCGCTGCACCGCACCAAGAACGACGAAATCGTAACCGCTTTCGACATGGTCGCCATCGAAAAGATGGGCCTGTTGAAGATGGATTTTCTCGGCTTGACCACGCTCACGATTCTCACCGATGCGCTGAAGCTTATCGAGCAAACGCACAATAAGCGAATCACGCTCGACGAAATCGAGCTGCAAGACGCCGAGACCTATCAAAAAGTTTTTCACACCGGACTCACCTCCGGCGTCTTCCAGTTTGAATCGCACGGCATGAGAGACGTGCTGCGCAAATACCGTCCGGACACAATCGAAGACCTAACCGCTCTCAACGCACTCTATCGCCCCGGCCCGATCCAGGGCGGCATGATCGATGACTTTATCGATCGCAAGCACGGACGCAAAAAAGTCGAGTACGAAGTGCCGGAGCTGAAAGAAATTCTCCAGGAAACGCTGGGCGTGATCGTGTATCAGGAGCAGGTGATGCAGATCGCGAACCGCCTCGCGGGCTACTCCCTCGGTGAGGCCGACCTGCTGCGCCGCGCCATGGGCAAGAAAAAAGCCGAAGAGATGGCGCAGCAGCGCGAGCGTTTTGTGGAAGGCGCGGCCCAGCGCAAATTTCCGCCAAAGAAGATCGAGAAGATTTTCGATCTGATGGCGCAGTTCGCCGGATACGGCTTTAATAAGTCGCACTCCGCCGCTTACGCGCTGCTGGCCTATCACACTGCGTATCTGAAGACGCACTATCCCGTCGAGTTCATGGCCGCGTCTGTTGACATCGGTTACCGGCAGCACCGATGACGTGGTGAAGTACATCAACGAGTGCCGCGAGATGGGCATCACCGTGGCCGCGCCGGATATCAACATCTCAGCCGCAAGCTTTACGCCGCAGGGAGAAGCCATTCGCTTCGGTCTTGCGGCAGTAAAAAACGTCGGCGGCAATGCCATCGAATCGATTGTCGCAGCGCGCAAAAAGCTGGGCCGTTTCAAATCTCTCTACGAATTCTGCGAGAACGTCGACCTCCGACTGCTCAACAAACGCGTCATGGAGTCGTTAATCAAGAGTGGCGCGATGGATTCTCTAGGCCGCCGCGCGCAATTGATGGCTGTCCTCGATCGCGCCATGGATCGCGCGCAAAAAGCTCAGCGTGACGTGGAATCCGGACAGCACGGCCTCTTCGGAGTGTTTGCTCAGGAAGAATCCGAGGCTAACAACGATAAGCTGCCGAACATCCCCGACTGGGACGAGCAGGTGCGGCTGGCCGCGGAAAAAGAAATTGTCGGCTTCTTCCTCACCGGACATCCGCTGGAAAAATACAAAGACAAGCTGGCCGATCTGCAGGCCCTAAGTATTGTAGAAATCGGCGCAATGACCCGATCTACCGGCAAAGACGAGACCATCGCGACAGCCGGGATCATCGGCAACGTGCGCGTCCTCAAGAGCAAGCGCGGAGATTTCTATGCCCAGGCCACGCTCGAAGACATGTCCGGCTCGATCGATATGATCGTCTTCCCCGAGGCCTACAAAAAAATCGGCGACCGCGTGAAACTCGAAGTTCCTGTGCTGGTACGCGCCGGAGTACGCATCGAAGAAGGAACCAATCCAAAAATTACAGCCGCTGAGATCATGCCTCTCGAAGCCGCGAAGATCCCGCTCCCGCGCGCGATTCGCATTCGAGTCCCGCTCGAAACCTCTGCTGAATCCACGGTGGACGACCTGCATTCTCTTTTTCAGGAGCGCAAAGGAGAAGCGCGGGTATTATTCGACGTGGAACGCTCCGGCGATTTCATGGTGGTGATGGAGGCGGAAGGCTATAATGTCATGCCGGATCGCAACTTCATCGCCCGCGTGGAACAGTTGTGCGGGCGCGGCAGTGTAAGGGTGATCAGTTAAGTCACGTTCACCTGCGTCGAGCCGGCTAAATCATGGAAGCTACCCAAAAAGCGCAGCAGGAGTTGGAAGAGATCGAGCGGCAGGTTGCGCTGATCGAGGCCGGTGCCGGGCAAAACGAAGAGACTCACCGTCAGCTTGCTAAACTTCAGGAGCGCGTCCACATCCTCCGGCAGGAGATGAAGTCCTTGCAAACCGCCTGGCAGAAAACGGAACTGGCGCGGCATCCTCAGCGTCCGCAAACGCTGGATTACATCGAGCGCTTGTTCACGGATTTCAGCGAAATCCATGGCGACCGCAGCTTTGGTGACGATGCCGCAATCATCTGCGGCATGGCTCGTTTTCACGGCGAGGAAATTCTGGTCGTCGGTACTCAGAAGGGCCGCGACATGAAGCAGCGCGTGTACCGCAATTTCGGTACGCCGCATCCCGAGGGCTACCGCAAGGCGCTGCGCATTATGCAGGTCGCGGAAAAATTTCGCCGTCCAATTTTTACGCTGGTCGATACCGACGGCGCCTACCCCGGAATTCACGCCGAGGAGCGTGGGCAAGCTGAAGCGATTGCGCACAATTTGCGCGAAATGGCAGACCTCGAAGTCCCCATCATTGCCACAGTGATCGGAGTCGGCGGCAGCGGTGGCGCGTTGGCCATCGCCGTGGCCGACCGCGTACTGATGATGGAGAACTCGGTCTACTCTGTGATTTCGCCGGAGGGTTGTGCCGCAATCATGTGGCGAGATGCCACCAAAAAGGAATTAGCGGCCGAGGCCATGCGCATCACTGCGCCCGATCTCATCGAGCTAGGCTGCATCGACGACATTGTCCCCGAACCCGAAGGCGGTGCTCACCGCGACCACGAGGCTGCCGCGAACCTGCTCGATGTCAGCCTGCAAAAACACTTTGCCGAACTTAAAAAACTTTCGCCAGCCGAATTAGTCGCAACCCGATATAAAAAGTTCCGCAACATGGCCCAGTTCTTTAGGACGGAGTCCTAAGTTCCGATTAGCCCCGCCCATTTCCCAAACAGGTTCCTTTCGGCGACCGTCGCGTGATTTGACGTGCCGACTCATCGCTGCCGCCGTATAATGATCTGTTTCCCCCAAGTTGGAAATCCGGTGGATCACTCCGCCGCTTATCAAAGGAAGGTGTTGGGATGGCTACTACGGATGTTGCGCCCCAGGGTACGGGCGGGCAACTGGGACGCAAGCTCATCGTCAATGACATGAGCATTCAGGTTGCTACGGTGAATGGCTCAGGCTCGCAAAGTTCAAATACCGTATTGTTACGCGCAATTTTTCAAATGGGAGTGCCGATTTCCGGCAAGAACCTTTTTCCTTCGAACATCGCAGGTCTTCCCACCTGGTATACCATTCGCGCCAACAAAGATGGCTACATCGGCCGCAAGAAAGAAATTGATTTCCTGGTCGCGATGAACGCCGAAACCGCCCACGACGACGTGATGTCACTCGCGCCCGGCGCTTCGGTTCTCTACGACGAACCACTGGCGCTCGATAAGCTGCGCGGCGATTTAATTTTCTACTCCGTCCCCTACGACAAACTGGTCGCAACCGTTTGCCCCGAGGCCAAGCTGCGCAAGTTGGTCAAGAACATGGTGTACGTGGGCGTGGTCGCACAGTTGCTCGAAATCGAAATGGGCGAGATCGAGAAAGCCATCCGCAAGCAGTTCGCCAAGAAGGTGAAGGCGGCCAACTTGAATCTGGCCGCGGCGCAGGCGGGATTCGATTACGCCAAGGCCAGCCTGCAGAAGCGCGGCGCGTTTTACATCGAGCGCATGAATAAGACTGCCGGCAAAATCATCATCGACGGCAACTCGGCCGCCGCTCTCGGCTGCATGTTTGCCGGATGCACGGTGGTTACATGGTATCCCATCACGCCCTCGTCTTCGCTGGTGGAGACGATGATCGAATACATGAAGGAATACCGCATCGGCCCCGACGGCAAAGCCACGTTTGCCATCGTGCAAGCCGAAGATGAACTCGCTGCCATCGGCATGGTCATTGGCGCCGGCTGGGCGGGTGCGCGCAGCATGACTGCAACCGCGGGCCCAGGCATTTCTCTGATGTCAGAGTTCGCCGGGCTCGCTTACTACGCAGAGATCCCTGGCGTCATCTGGGACATTCAACGCGTCGGCCCCTCCACCGGCCTTCCCACGCGCACATCGCAAGGCGACATTCTCGCCACCGCTTTTCTTTCGCACGGCGATACCAAGCACATCATGCTGATTCCAAACTCCGTGGCGGAATGCTTCAGCATGGCCTCGGAAGCTTTCAACTTGGCTGAGCAGTTCCAGACTCTGGTCTTCGTCATGTCGGACCTCGATCTCGGCATGAATAACTGGATGTCCGATCCTTTCGAATATCCGACAACGCCGATCAATCGCGGCAAAGTGCTCGGGAAAGAAGAACTAGATAAACTCGGCGGCTTTGCCCGCTACCGAGATCTCGACGGCGATGGCGTAGGCTACCGGACACTGCCGGGAACGAACCATCCGGCCGCAGCTTACTTTACCCGCGGCAGCGGACACAATGATAAATCGAACTACAGCGAGCGCCCAGACGATTACGAAAACAACATGGAGCGCCTCAATCGCAAGTTCGAGTCGGCGCGCTCCTTCGTTCCGCGTCCAGAGATCGCCAAGGGCACGAATGCAAAAATCGGAATCATCGCCTACGGCACGTCCCATTGGGGAATCATCGAAAGCCGCGATCAGTTGCGCAATGAATACGGTATCGAAACCGACTATCTACGGCTGCGCGCTTATCCCTTCACGCGCGAAGTGCATGACTTTATCGAGCAGCACGAACGCATTTACGTCGTCGAACAGAATCGCGATGCGCAAATGCTCAGCCTGCTGCGGCTCGATCTGAAACCCGAACTGACCACGCGCCTGCGCAGCATCAGCCATCTCGATGGCCTGCCGCTAGACGCACGCTCCGTTACCGACGAGCTGAGCACCATGGAGGGTAAGTAAATGGCGACCACGCCTGCTGCTGAACCAAAAACCAACCATATCGGCCTGACCGTAATCGATTACAAGGGCGGAAAGACCACGCTGTGCGCCGGTTGCGGCCACAACGCCATCTCCGAGCGCATTATCGAAGCCATGTATGACATGGGCGTGCAGCCCGAGCGCGTCGCCAAACTGAGCGGCATCGGCTGCTCCTCAAAGAGTCCGGCGTACTTCATGAACCGCTCGCACAGCTTTAACTCCGTTCATGGACGCATGCCCTCGGTAGCAACAGGCGCGATGCTGGCCAATCGCAATCTGATTGCGCTCGGTGTAAGCGGCGACGGCGACACCGCTTCCATCGGCATCGGCCAGTTCGTTCACCTCATGCGCCGCAATCTTCCCATGATCTACATCATCGAAGACAACGGCGTGTACGGCCTCACCAAAGGGCAGTTTTCGGCCACCGCCGATCTCGGATCGAAGTTGAAGACAGGTGTGATCAACGATCTTCCTCCCATCGATACCTGTGGATTAGCAATCGAGCTGGGCGCAACATTTGTGGGCCGCTCATTCTCCGGCGACAAACGGCAGTTGAGCACCATGCTGAAAGCTGCCATCGCGCACCAAGGCACCGTCATGCTCGATGTGGTTTCTCCCTGCGTCACTTTCAACGATCATGAGGGTTCCACCAAGTCCTACAAGTACGTGAAGGATCACGAAGAGACCCTGCAGGAGATGAGCTTCGTGCCCCACTTCGACGAGATCGATGTGGAATACGATCCCGGAACAACCGTCAGCGTCACCATGCACGACGGCTCCCGCCTGCAACTGCGCAAGCTGGAAGAAGACTACGACCCGACCAATCGCATTGCCGCCATGAAGCGCCTAAGCGAAGCCCACGACAAGGGCGAAGTTCTGACCGGCGTCTTTTACGTCAATACAAAAGCTCCCAGCTTCCTCGACATGCTGAACATGGTCGATCAGCCGCTGTCCACGCTGCCAGAATCGCTAACACGGCCGGGCAGGGAAGCGCTGGAAGCGGCGATGGAAGAATTGAAATAAGCAGAGTTGAATTAGAAAGAATTGCGATGAGCCGGTAACTTGGCCTTCCCGGGCCGTAGCGTCAAATTTCACCACAAACTCTCTCCCGCGATCTGCATCCAATTCGCGGGAGATTCTGTGTCCAACCACGATCTGACTTCGGTTCTCTTCATCCTCCTGCTATTAGTAGGCTTGGCTCAATTGCTGGGCTACTTGTTTGTGCGGCTTCGCCAGCCGAAGGTAGTCGGCGAAATCCTGGCTGGAATCGTGCTCGGTCCGTCTCTGATCGGTCGCGTCCACCCTTTTTCAGGCCTGACTGTAGCCATCCAGCATCAGGGCAACATCCTTAACTTCGTCTATTGGCTAGGCCTGCTGCTGCTGATGTTTTTATCCGGCGCTGAAACGCGGCATCTGTTCACCCGCGAAGAGCGCCGTGAAGTGGGCTGGTTAACCATCGTGGGTACGGGCATACCTTTTATTCTTGGGCTGCTGCTGGGCCCATGGCTGATTCGTCCTGCACTTGCTGGCCCCAATGGCAACCGCATATCCCTGATCATCATTCTCGCTGTCGCGGTCGCCGTGACGTCCGTTCCCGTCGTTTCAAAGATTTTCGCTGACCTGAAGATTCTCCACACTCGCTTCGCTCGGCTGATCCTCGGCGTCGCCGTATTGGAAGACATCGTGCTGTGGCTGGCACTGGCCGTAGCCACCGCAATGGCCGGCCAAAGCGCCCTCAACGTGCGTTCGATGTCGTATCACCTTTTCGTTACTGTCGGTTTCTTCGCCCTGGGTCTGACGATCGTTCCGCGCATGGTAAAGCGAATCAACAAGTCCCGCTACAACGTAATGGCAACACACTCACCGGTGGCTTATGCAATCGTTGTTCTTCTGGGATATTGCGTAATCGCCGGAGCGCTCGACGTCAGCCTCGTATTCGCTGCATTTCTAGCCGGCTTCGCCGTCGTGCATAAGAAGCGGAGGCTCTTTGCAGATGCGCTCGATTCCATCGGGAAGATTTCGTTTGGGTTCTTTATTCCCGTGTATTTTGCAATTGTCGGATTGAAACTTGACCTGATTCGCGGGTTTTCGCTTTGGATGGTTGCCGCTTTCCTGGTAGGAAGTTGTGTCGTCAAAATCGTTTCCGTGGCACTGGCAGGACGTTTCGCCGGCTTTCGTGGGCTGGATCTGATGAATCTTGCCCTTACCATGAACGCCCGCGGCGGCCCCGGCATTGTATTAGCCAGTGTCGCCTATGATGCTGGAATCATCAGCCCCAAGTTCTACACCGCGCTCGTGCTCGCAGCTGTCATTACATCGCAAATGGCGGGAGCCTGGCTCGACTATCTCCTGCATCGAGGCTGGCCGCTGCTTACACCGGCTGGTAATTATGAGACAGCTGCCATTCCGGTTGAGGATAGTCCTTCAGCTGCGTAAGAACGCTAAGTTACCTCGGAACAGTTGTGCTAGCCGGCTCGAGCCCAAGCCCCGATCCGTAATATTCCGCCAACGCGTGCCTCTCATCCGCAGTAAGCAGCGCCGAGATAATTCGCATCGACTCATTGATATCATTGGTGCGACTCCCATTCGCAAAAGCCTCAAGCTGGTTCAGAACGTAGTCAGCATTCTGGTTTGTTAGCGACGGAACTCCCGGACGAAAAGCAACCGGACCATGGCAGGCCTGGCACGGCGGAATGCCGCGCTCTCCATCGCCGAACGCAATCAGCCGCGATGCGATAGCGGCGCGCATCGGATCAGGCCGGGACTGCGGGAAGCTGCGGTTATCCTGCAGATCCTTAAAGACGGGCAGCTTCGAGTAATAAGCAACCACGTCAGCCACATCGCGCGACGCAAGCGATTCCGCGATCGGCTCCATCACGCGTGAGCTTCGTTTGTGCGATCGAAAGTCTTGCAGCTGTTTCCATACCGCCAGCTTGTCAAGCGATGCCAGGTTGGGAGTGGGCGCCGCCGCGCTGAAGCCTTCCTCTCCATGGCAGTGATCGCAGCGCCGAGCCAGAAGCATTCCCCGAAACGCGTCTCCGTGAGATGCCGCCGCTATCGTCTCCGGTGTCCAAGTTATGTAGGAAGGGATTCGATCCGGAGGGTTGTCCCGCGTCGCACCGAAAAGCGCGTCGCAGTTTCCTCTTTCTTCCGGCCGCAAAGCAGGGAATTGCTCGCGCGGGACGACTCTCAACTCGGATCGCATGGCGTAATGTCCTGCCCCACAGAATTCACGGCAAGCCGTCTTATATTCTCCAGCGCGAGAAAACTGAAGCTGAGCTTCGCTGACCGTCCCCGGCAGAACTTTGACGGCATAACTCGTGCCATCGAAGGTCAGCGAGTGCACGGCGTCCGCGCTCGTAATGCGAAGATGAACCGGGGCCCCGGCCGGAACCAAAATGCAATGCGGAATGAATAAATACTGCTCCGCGATCATGCGCACCGTGACCGAACCATCCGGTTCCTGTTCGGTTCCCAGGTTGTTCTCGACAAACTCTCCCGCCAGGTGAAGAGACAAAGGATCGACGCGGCTCGAACTCCGCAGAAATCGCAGCAGCGGAACATCGATCTGGTAGTAGCGAGTGGCCGGGATGATGCAGAGAACCAGCACCGTGAGCAGGAACGTTCGCAGCTTTCGCCAGTTCACAGTCGATGTGATCCTTTAACGATCGGGAAGGGCACGGGTTCAGCGTGCCACTACAAGTGAAACGAAGCGCGGCTTTAGCCGCTGGAGCAACAAAAGCTACGCCCCGCCAATCTCCTTCAGCACCGCGCTGCAACGCTCGCACACCGTGGGATACGTCTTATCTTCACCCACGTGAATCGAATAATTCCAGCAGCGCTCGCACTTAAGCCCATCCGCCTTCTTCACCTCGACGTGGACTCCACCCGCGCCATTGCCAGAAGCCTGCACCAGATGTACAGCGGAAACAATGAACAGGTAGCGAAGGTCGCCAGCGTGCCGAGCCAGCACCGAATAAACCGGATCGGGAGCGGCCACAGTGACCTGAGCCTCCAGGCCAGTGCCGATCAGTTTACCATTGCGCGCTTCCTCGAGAGCTTTGCAGAACTATCGTCACGAACGGAGCGTAGTCCAATCCGGTCACGCGTCGCCTCTGCTGAGCGGATGCATTCTCGTCGCTGAATGACGCCCATAAAATCCTCCGCCGAAAGATAAACTGCGCCAGATGGACGCTTTCCTCGCGTCTGGTAGTTTCGGCAGTAATCCCCAAACCTCTTCGCGTGGTGAAACTCATGATGGGAGCCAGCAGCCGCACCAGCGCCTCGCCGATTCGCCAGATCGCAGTCTGCGCCGAGCGGCGCCCGCTTGCGATTTCGGGCGCGGAAATGTACAGCCGGTCCTTCAGCACATCAAAATAAAACGCGCTCAGGTCGACAATGCAAAATTGATTCACCCGCTGATAGATCTTATGGAACGCGAAATCGTCATACCAGTCCGTCACATCGCAATGCGAAAGCCAACGTCTGGCGCAGCATGTACTGATCGAGCGCTTGCAATTGTCTCGAACGGAACCGCATCCGCCTGCGGATCGAAGTCACCGAGGTTGCCCAAGATATAGCGAAACGTGTTGCGAATCTTGCGATAATTTTCCGCCACCGTCAACATCAGCCGTTCCGAGCCAACCACATCCTCCCGGAAATCGACCGACGCCACCCACAACCGCACCACTTCTCCACCCAGTCGCGAAGCAATATCCACCGGGTCCACATCGTTCCCGCGCGACTTCGACATGGCCTGCCCTTTTTCATCGAGCGTCCATCCCGGAGTCACCACACCCTTGTAAGGCGGCGTTGCGTGCGTTCCCATCGCACAAAGCAGAGACGACTGAAACCATCCGCGGTATTGGTCGCCGCCTTCGAGATAAAGATCCGATGGCCACGGATAAGTAGGCTCGTCATCAACCAGCGCAAGATAGCTAGCGCCCGATTCCAGCCACACATCAAAGATGTCTGTTTCTTTCTCAAACCTAGCGCCGCCGCAGTGCGGACACTTCGTACCCGCGGGAAGAATCGTATCCGACTCAGAAGTAAACCACGCATCGGCGCCGGAACGTGCAAAAAGTTCCACCACTTTGCGATTGATTGCCTTGTCTTGCAGCGGCTTTCCGCAGCCTTCGCACAGAAAAACGGCGATAGGCACGCCCCACACCCGCTGCCGCGAAATGCACCAGTCGGGCCGCGTCGCAATCATGTTTGAGAGCCGCTCTTCGCCCCACGCCGGATCCCACTTCACATGCTTGATCTCTTCAAGAGTGCGAGTCCGCAAAGTGTCATTTTCTGAACCTCGACTACCCGACGCGCCTGGCATCGGCGTCTCCATCGAAATAAACCACTGCTCGGTAGCGCGAAAAATCACCGGATTATGGCAGCGCCAGCAGTGCGGATAAGAATGCTCCGTCTTCTCCGCGTGCAGTAAGGCTCCGCGGCTCTTCAGCAGGTCCATGATCGGCTGGTTCGCTTCCCAAACCCGCTTGCCGGTATATTCCGGCAGCCCATTGCGCAGGATGCCTTTTTCGTCAACGTTGCTGGTAGCGTCGAGCCCATACTTAACGCCGGTGATGAAGTCCTCAGCGCCATGTGAAGGCGCGGTATGAACCACGCCGGTTCCCGTGTCCATGGTGACGTACTCAGCCAGCACGCCCAGAATTTTGCGATCGAGAAATGGATGCTGGAAGTTTAAGTGCTCCATTTTGCGTCCCGGAAAATGTGCCAGCTCGCGCACATTCTCCAAGCCGCACTTCTCAGCCACATCGCCAGCCAACTTCTCCGCCACCACAAAAACGTCCCCGCCGGATTCCAGAGCCACATATTCCGCATCCGGATGAAAAGCCACAGCCATAGACGCAGGCAAAGTCCATGGAGTAGTGGTCCAGATAATCGTAAAAACTTTTTTCCCCGCAAGCGCCGCATCGATCTTCGTCGGATCATCGAGCAGCGCATACTTCACCCACACCGTCGGGCTGATGTGGTTCTCATACTCCACCTCGGCCTCAGCCAAAGCGGTCTCATCGTGCATGCACCAATAAACCGCGCGCAACCCCTTGTAGACGAATCCATTTTCGTAAAACGAAAAGAAAGTCGAAAGCACCACCGACTCATACTGCGGATTCATCGTGGCGTAAGGCCGGTCAAAGCGGCCAAATACTCCGATGCGTTTGAACTGCTGCCGCTGCAGGTCAAGAAACTTCTGCGCATACTTGCGGCACTCCGCGCGCACGTCGCTGGGACGCATCTGCAGCTTCTTGCCGCCCAGTTCCTTGTCGACCTTGATCTCAATTGGGAGGCCGTGACAATCCCACCCCGGCACGTAGGGCGCATCAAAGCCGGACATGTTCTTCGACTTGACGATGAAATCCTTGAGGCACTTATTCAGCGCCGTGCCCATGTGGATGGGCCCGCTGGTATAAGGGGGCCCATCGTGCAAAATGTACGTCGGCGCGCCTTTGCGGGCCTGCCGAATACGCTCGTAGATACCGCTCTCCTCCCATCGGGCCAGGATTTTCGGCTCGTTTTGAGGCAAGTTGGCCTTCATGGGGAAGGCAGTCTTAGGCAGATTAATGGTAGATTTCAGTTCGAACGGCACCCTGTGCGCTTCTCCCTAATGTGTGAATCTTTTTATTATAGGGAGAGGCGCTTGGAACGTCTATGCGACGCGCACTCATTAAACGTCTGGTGAATTCCGAGGAATCAACTTGGTTTACCGGCGGTTTGTCATCAACAGGTAAAATGCCTCTCGGAGCTTGAAATTCCCTACGTAGAAGGGTAGCGAAAGAGGTACAATTTTAGTAGAGAGGCTGGGGCTCTAACCTCCCGGCAGGGGCGGCAGGTCGGACTCCGAAGCCCGAGAAGATTTTACCGAGGCAACTTGTTGCAAAGGCGGCTCATCTGTGTAAGAAGCGCCGCGTTACCAAAAGATAGCATTCTTGCAGTCTTACCAGGGAAGAACCAAACCGGGGAACAATGGCATCAACAGAAGTGAATCCGAACACCGTTCCAAAACCTGGCAACGAACCTGAACTGAATCTGCTGCTGGCTCCCGACACGTTTGAGCCGCTGTGGAAGTCGCTCTCCCGTGGTTTGGACGACTTCTTTTTCCCCAAGAAGCTTCCGCCCCTGAAGTTGGAATCGAAGCCGGAGCCTGTGAAAGATATTTGGGGCTTCTACAACTACAAGAAAGATGGGGCTCTCACTTCGACCGCATTCCACGTGGTTGTGATCGGACTGATTATCGGCGGCACAATCTTCGCGCGGCGCATGGTCACCAAAGTCGAGGCCAAACCGACGGTTGAAACGAAGTTGATCGATCCCGGCGACTATGCCCTGAAGCCCGCCAAAACCCAGGCCGGCGGCGGTGGCGGCGGTGGCGACCGCGATGTGCTCAAGGCCTCGCAGGGGCGGTTGCCCAAATTCTCCATGCAGCAGATCACGCCCCCAGCCGCAGTCATCCGAAATGACAATCCGAAGTTGGCGGTCGAGCCTACGGTCGTCGTTCCTCCCGATATCAAAGTGGCCATGGTAAACATGCCTAACCTTGGCGACCCGAAATCCACGGCGGTCATTCCATCCAATGGCACCGGATCGGGTAGTGGCATCGGTTCAGGTTCCGGCGGCGGCGTCGGTTCCGGCAACGGCCCAGGCGTAGGCCCCGGTGAAGGCGGCGGCATGGGCGGCGGTGTATTTCGCGTTGGCGCTGGTACCAGCGCTCCCCGAGTGGTTTACGATCCCGAGCCGGAATTTTCCGAAGAAGCACGCAAGGCGAAATATCAGGGTACCTGCGTTCTAGGCTTGGTGGTCGACGCCAACGGACGCCCCACCAGCATCAAGGTAGTCACATCCCTAGGCATGGGGTTGGACGAAAAAGCCATCGAAGCCGTCAAGTCCTGGCGCTTCGAGCCCGCCATGCGCGATGGCCATCCTGTAGCAGTTGCGATCAATCTGGAAGTCGATTTCCACTTGTACTGAGACCGCTTGCACTGAGACGGCTTGTCCCGACTATTTATACGCTGGATTCTCAGGCTACTGACTAAGCCGGATCCTTCCGCAGCGCCACCGTGTGTAATAGCGCTCGTCTCGTAAATCCCAGCTTGTGGTACAGCTCAATCGCACGCACATTATCTTCCCGGACGTGCAAAAACGGCGTCTCACCGCGACCGAGAATTCGTTGCATCACCTCAGTCATCAGCAAGCGTGCATAACCGTGCCCAGTATGTTCAGGGTGGGTGCAGACGGCACTCACTTCCGTATAGCCCGGAATCTTCAGCCTCTCGCCAGCCATAGCAACAAGCTTTCCCTCGCGTCGAATCCCCAAATAGGTGCCCAACTCATGCGTGCGCTTGTCGAAGGGACCAGGCTTGGTAAGCACAGTCAGTTCGATCATCTCAGCTGAGTCCGCAGTACTAAGGTCGATGATGTCCGCAGTTGCATTATGTGGGGACAGCCGCTCCGGTCTGCCCTGAGCAAGGCCGAAGGGGCTATCCGCCGGGCGCAACCCTGCACCGTCGTAAACCATCTCCGGCATCGGGGAGCCATTCAACAAACTCCAACCAGCGCGTGGCTCGTATGGCGCATCCAGAAATAGCCTGAGGGTCCCACCCACACCAACCAACCCGGCCAATGACTCGTAACCTTCCAGCGTAGGTTCCGCAAACGCGGCCAGGGGAGACACCTCGGGCGTAAACCTCCGTGCCTGACCGAAAGCCTCGGCAAACTCAGACTGCCGCGTATTAAGCGCCGTCCAAATGACGTTATCGAGCGGATGCATAGCTCTTGTATTGAACCTGATATTTCTTGATTTGAGTAACCGAAAGACTACGCGGACACACTAAATTGCCATTGGCGGCAAGCGCTATCCGATCCTTGCGCGCAAACCCAATTCGATTTTCAGCCGCGAAGCGGCGATAGAATGCAGCCCACGGCGTAAGCCGTGGGAAGGGGGGTATGCGGGTCGAACAAGCCTCGGAGGGCGAAAGAGAAGCACTTACGCAAAACGTTTTATTCTTTCAAATCTACATGCACGACATCCTTAATAGGGTGCCCCAAAAACCGCGGCCCCAAGCGCCGAAACTTCTCCACCGAATCCGTGGCAAAAAACTTAATCCGCGGCAGCCCGCGCCGCTCCTTAAGCCCCACTGCCGAAGCCGGCAAAAACCTTGCCAGATGCCCCGCGACAGCCCGCGCAGTAGATTCCGCGGAATCCACAATGCTCACATGCTGCGGCGCAACGCGCCGCAGCAGTGGTTTAATCAGCGGATAGTGCGTACAGCCCAGCACCAGCGCGTCTGCATCGACAAATCCATCGGCAAACGCCTCATCCAGATAAATGCGCGCAATTTGCTCTGTCACCGGATGCTCAACCCATCCCTCTTCCACCAGCGGCACCAGTAGCGGACAAGCCTTCTCCCGCGCCTCAAGCCCCCGCACCTCAAGCGCCTTGCGGTAAGCATGGCTGCTGACCGTGGCCTCGGTACCGAGCACAACAACTTTCTTGTTTTGGCTCACCGAAGCCGCAGCCTCAGCCCCCGGCTCAACCACCCCCACCACGGGCACATGAGCCGCGCCGGTAATCCGGTCAAGAGCCAGCGCCGTAGCCGTGTTGCACGCAATCACCAGCAACCCGGCGCCGTGGCCTTCAAGGTAATGAGCAGCTTCCACGGCATAACGCGCCACAGTTTCCACTGACTTGGATCCATAAGGAAGCCGGGCAGTATCGCCAAAGTAGAGGTAATCGGCTTCGGGAACGAGTTCAAGTAAAGCTTTAAGAACGGTTAGCCCGCCAAAGCCGGAATCAAACACACCGATGGTGGGACGCCGAGGATTCATATCGCTGAAGCTATTTCGATGATAGCAGCGCGTGGAACTGTCAACCGGTGATCAGAATTGTTCTTTTTCGAAGAAGGGAGGGACCGAATACCTAAGAACGCTCTCGCGCAGTCGAACTCGAAACCACCGCCGGAACAAAGTCAGCGCTCCTCCCGCAGCACGCCCCCGGCGGAATCGGCGCTCCATGCGGGCAAGTCCGCGGATGCCCAAGAAAAGTACAGATCTTATCAGTAGCTTCGGGCGAAAGAATGTGCTCAAACTTGCAGGCCTGCTGCTCAATTTCCGATTCACTATCCATCGCCAGGCTATCCGTAAAAAGCCGTTCTGCCAGTCGGTGCCGCCGAATAATGCTGCCTGCCCGCTCCCGTCCGCGCGGCGTAAGCTCGACAATTAAAGTTCCGTCACCCATCGACGCAGCCATCGGCTTCAGCGCATCATGGCATGGATTCACGAACGGCTTGTGCCCATGCGCCAGCGGCGGATGCGGCGCGGAAACCAGCAGCCCCATCTGCATCATCTTCTCAATCGCCAGGCTCACCGGCAGCGCCCCGTGCACCTCCATGCGCTCGACCTCAGCAATTTCGCCGTGCTCGGCCAGCACCCAGAGTTCTTCCAGCACCTCCTCGAACTGCTCCTCATCAGCCATCGCAAAAACTTCCTGCGACGCGATCTTGCCATGATGAAACTCGATGCGGCGATCCGCAAGCCGCGCCACCACAGGATCATGCGTAACCATCACGATCGTTCGCCCCTGCTGGTGAAACTCGCGCAGCAACCGCAGCACAATCTCTTCGTTGACCGCATCAAGATTGCCCGTGGGCTCGTCGGCCAGAATAATCTTCGGATCATTGATCAACGCCCGCGCGATACACACCCGCTGCTGCTCGCCTCCAGAAAGCTGCGAAGGCAAGTGATGCGCGCGATCACTCAGCCCTACGCGCGCGAGCGCCTCAAGTGCCTCTTTCTCATCCGTCATGCTGTGAAAATACTGCGCCAGCATCACGTTTTCGACGGCGGTCAGAAACGGAATCAGATGAAACTGCTGCAAGATAAATCCGATTTTCTCGGCGCGCACGCGATTCAATTCGCTAGCGGCAATTCCCGCCACGTTCTCGCCGTCCAGCCAAATCTCGCCCGAGGTCGGCCGGTCAAGACACCCAATCAGATTCACCAGCGTCGATTTACCCGACCCCGACGGCCCCATAATCGAGAGCCATTCGCCCTGCGCCACGTGCAGTGAAATATCATCAAGCGCATGAATCGCGCTATTTTCTCCTCTGGCGTTGCCCAACTTCCCAGGCGAAGCAGCATCCGTTCCCGCACCTTGGGAGGGGTAGAGCTTGGTCACATTTTCGATCCGAATCATTTCACTCTCCCCTCAGGATCACCGCCGGCTGCACCCGGCGCAGCAACGAGATTGGCAGGATCGCCGCCAGCAACGTCACCAATATGCTACCAGCCAGAACAAAAGGCAGCACGCTGAAACGTGGCATGACCGGAGCGTGAAAGTTAACCCGCCCAATCCACGCCGCAATGCCGATGCCCAGCACAAATCCAATCAAAGCACCGGTCGCACCCAGTACGGCTGCTTCGGCCGCAAAAAATCTATTGAGCAAACGGTCGGAAGCACCCAGCGCTTTCATGATGGCAAAGTCGCGCCGCCGGTCGAATACCCACCCCATTAGCGTAGAAAGCACGCACAACGCAGCCGTCAAAATGATGAGCGCCGCAGCCGCCAACAGCGTGGCCCGAGTCTTGCCCAGCACGCGGGCCTCGCCTTCCATAATCTGCCGTACCGGCCGCACATCAGCCGCCGGAATTGCCTGCTGCAACTGCTGCATGATGGCCGTGATCTCTTCCGGTGAACCGCTGGCCGCAACTTCGATAGTGGAAGGCTGAACTCCCGTCCACGCAACAAAATCGGGCAGCGAAAGATACACGCGGCTGTCTTCCGCAGCCCCAGTCTGCACAGTCCCGGCAGGCATAAGGTGAACCGTGTGCCCTTGAAAAGTTAAATCAAACGGCTGATTTTGCGGGGATACAACGGATAGAGCACGAACCCCAACCAACGCCTGTTCCTGCGCCGGGTGCCCCATTTCTCCCGCGTTTTGTGCGGGAGAGGTGGGGACAGCGCCCGACGGCCAATTGCTAACCGACCACCATCGGTCGAGTTGCCGAACCCGCTCAAAATCCGTCCCAGCCACAACAATAGGCTGGCCATCGCTAGCACGCGCAACCACGAGCCCAAAAGGTGCGACCACCCCGCGCCCGGCGAGAACAAATTCCACATGAGCAAGCGCATCGGCGGGAAGGGAAGCGCCGTCCCTGCCTACGAGAATAATGTTCGCCCCATAATTGCGGAACTCACGCCGCAGCTTCGCCTGAACATCCACGTAAAGATTCAGCATTGCCGTCGTAACGGCAGCGGCTACAATCATGGCGAATAATGCCGAGGCCGCACGTCTGCGCCGCAGCACCGCTGCTCGCACTAGCATCCGAAAAAACATAGACGTATGCCGAGACCGCGCTCGGCCCGCAGCTACTTTCTTCGCGGATTGCGATTGCCTCTGAGAAAATTTCGCGCTCACAAGTCACCTCGCAGCGCGACTACAGGATCAAGCTGCACCGCATTCCGAATAGCCGCAGCGCTGCCGGCAAACGTGACAATCACTGCGATCGCCAGAATCACCGGCAACAGCACCGGCGAAATCGTGATCTGCGAATCAAAGATGGACCGGCCGATCTGGCGCGCCAATAAACCCCCAGCCGCAAAGCCCACCAAACCTCCGATCAACGCGAGCAGCGTCGCCTCAGCAAAGAAGATCGACGCGATCCCGAACCTTCCCGCGCCCAGCGCCTTCATCAATCCAACTTCCGTCCGGCGCTCAAAAATGGCCGCCGCCATCGCCGCCGAAACCGCCAGCGCCGAAGCAAACAGCGCGGCCAGAGTGATCAAGAAAATCAGGCCTTCAATACGCGTGAGCACCGCGCCTTCATTCTGCGCCACCTGTCGAATCTGCTCCGCGTGCGAATGAGGAATCGCCTCCTGCAACTGAAACGCAATCGACTGCGGATACGGCGAGCAATACCACCGATCATAGATAGGTCCAGACATGCTCCTGGGATCACGCCGCGCGAGCGCATCTTCCGGCTTGGTCAGCGCGCTCACATACACGCGCCGAACCGCACCCGGCCTACCCATAATTTCCTGCGCCAGAGTGATTGGCCCCACAATCTGATCGTCTTCGCTTCCGCCGGTCGAAAGAATTCCGCTTACCCGCAACTGCCGCCCAGAAACCGCAATCGTGTCACCCGCCCTTGCCGAAAGCCGCCCCGCCAACCGCTCTCCGACTAAAACATCACGCGATCCATCATCCGGCCAAGCCCCAGAAACCTTCCACCAAGGATGAGTCGACCGCACCCCCGTAGTAAACTCTTCCTTGCCAAAAGAAATCTTCTTGGCAAAATAAGTGCCGAGCAAGGTGATATCCTCCGTCTTGCCGTCGTGCTGCACGGCCACGTTCACCGGCAGCATCGGAGCAAACCCAGTGATGTTATTGTGCCAGAAAGTGCCCTTGATCTTCGGCAGGTCGGCTTCGTTTAGAAAAGCGCCGTCGCTCGGCGGCTTCAGGTTGACGCCGCCAATTTCCACGTCCAGAGTATCTTCTTGAGGGGTAACCAGCAGGTTGGCGCCAATCGTGCGAAGTTCGCGATTGATCTTGTCGCCAATGTCGGTAGCGACCGCAATCATCGCTGTAGCAACCGTCACGCCCAGCGCGATGGCCGCACCCGCCAGCAATTTGCGCCGCTTTTGCCGGCGAAAGGATTCGTAGACGAGCCGCACGAACATCGTTTACTGCTTCTCGAACACGCGGCTCCCGGCCGCTATGTCCGCCTCTTGGATAATCACGGAATCGGCGGTCTGCGTCGCCTTCAACGGAATCGGGTTGCATCCGCCCTTTGCGCCTACCGACTGCGGATTGATCGGAGCCGCGCAGTTCTTGCAAACCACTCCATTGCCCGACTTGTAAAAGCCCACCGCCCCGCAGATTTCGCAAGCGTCGAAAACGGTGGCAATCTTGCCATCCGGTTTCTGGTAGAGCCAGAAGCGAATCTCAACGCCCTTCTCCTGTGCTTCGTAGCGATGCAAATCGCCATCAGAAACCTGAGCCAGCGGAATCTTCACCTGCCCGTTCGTAAAACTAACTTCAGTGGCCGGCGACAACGCGCTGGCGTTCTTGGCATAAACAAATTCAGCCGTCACCATTCCGATAAAGAGGAAGCAGAACGTATACACCGAGGTCATCCACAAGCGTTCTTTGCGGGCGCTCCAGGCCGCTTTGCGGCGCGCGGCGGGCGATGCAGACTCAGCCACCGCCTCGCGCCGTTTAGCGTCGAACAGCACCATCAGTGCCGCCAGCGCGACAATCGTTACAAAGAAGAAAAGATCGTTCCTCACGATCGGCCCAATGATCGCCATTTCGCGCTTGGAGGAGGCAATCACTCCGCTTTCCGAAAGCTCGTGTAGCCCGGCAACCACCAGTTGCAACGCCACCAGAAACAGAATCGCAGTCGTAACCCGAAAAAATTTCTGCAGGTTGATGCGCACGCTGCCCTTCACAAACATCACGCCGAAGGCAATCGCCACCAGCACGCCCAGCAGCGTACCCAGAAAGCTCATCAGTTCGGTCGAATTCAGCGAAACGGCGGATAGAATCAGCACCGTCTCCGCGCCCTCGCGCAGCACCATCAGGAACACAAAGAAGAACAGCCCAATCCACGCGTCTTTCCCGGCGAGCAGCCCAACCTTACCCTCGATCTCGCCTTTCAGCTTGCGCCCCGTCTTCATCATGAAAATAACCATGGTGACAACGAAGAACGCGGCGACCAGCATGATCCAGCCTTCAAACACGTCTTCATTCCAATTCAGTCGCGAAATCACAATCGCAATTCCGATGCTGCCCACGAACGCAGCCCCCAGCGCGGCATAAACGGCCTTGCGCAGATCGTCGCGGCCAATCTTAGCCAGATAGGCCAGCGTGATTCCCACGATCAGGGCAGCCTCAACCCCCTCGCGCAGCGTGATGATGAAAGCCTGAAGCATTTATAAAAAGCCTACCATCCCTGCGATGTCATCCTGAGCCCAGCCGCTTTTCAGGCGGAGCGAAGGATCTCCCGCAAACGTTTCGCGCACGTTGTCCGGCATATCGCCGCGATCACTTAGATGAAACCGCGCGCCAACCATCTTGAAAATGAATTTCAATTTCAACTTCAAGGATATGCCGCGAGCGGCGAGGCCGTCAATCTGCTACATCACAAATGCGCGTGATTTTACATCACACGGAGAAATGCAGGATTAAACGGTCGGAAGTGCAGTTAGCCGACGTAATTAGTGACACTGCAGTGGGGACTTTCAAACAACGTTTCATGGTGCAGTCAAATCATCCGCGCAGTCAAAAACCATTTTTGATCTGCACGGCGACGGGATGCCCGTCTTTTTCTGCTGGTTTGAATTCCATCGCTCTTATGGCGGCCACAGCTGCTTTTGTTTTCTCTAGACGTAGACCCTCGGGAGAGCCAGTCTTGAATGTTTCCACGCGCCCCCTATCGTCCAACGTCAGTAGCAGCACAAAACGTTTCGTGCCGAACTCGCGCAATCTAGGAGCGGATGCATCGCACACGGCTCGAATTTAGACCGAATCTTGAGCGCGACCCTCTCCTAGTGCAAGCGTAGCGCAAGCTGTTAATAGCAACCAGATCGATATTCTGCTCATTACGAAGGCATCATACTCGCCGATAACGATAATTTCCACGAATCGCTAGGCAAATCACCCTCACAACTGCTTCAAGAACGCATTCGCCCGCTCCAACAGCGGAAACAACTTCTCCTCCGCATGAAACTCCGCCGAATGCACGCACCGCCGGCTCCCGCGCAGCCGCACCGGATGCTTCAGATGCAGCATCTCGTGGTAGACAATGTATTCCACCGCGTAACGCGGTACCGCAAACTGGTCGAAGATGCGGCTGATCACAATCGCATTATGCGCCGGATCGTAATGCCCAAGAATGCGCCGCGTCTTGGTCGGACTCCAGCTCATGCGTGGCCGCCCCAGCAATCCGTGAAAAAAGCGCCGGTTCAGATCCTCGAAAATAGCATCGAGATCATAGAAGCGCCCCTGCGGAGAATGTAGCTGCTTGCGCCCGCGCATTTGCCGCACCAGATGCGCCTTGCTCGCCACTTCATGGCTGGCCACATATTTTCGATACCGCGCTGCGTGCCCACGGTCGATCGGCTTGCGGTACATCTTCGCCAGCAGGATGTGGGCAATGGCCCGTACTACCGCCTCCGGCGCGCCTTCTAGGAGATCAGAAAGCCTCACCAGCAGCCGTCCCTCACGCAGCCGAATAGTATTGTTGACGTTGGCAAACGCGAAGAACTCAACCTTCAACTCAGGCGGCGCACCGCCGGGCCGCAATTGGCGGTGTTCATCATGAAAGATTTCCAGCAATCCCTCGCGCACAAGCCCAGATTACCACGGACCGAATTAGCTGGAAGCGCTCATGTGAGGGCAGGTACTGATGACTATTACGCGAGGACTTGTCATCCTGAGCGAAGCCGTTTTTCAGGCGTAGCGAAGGATCTCCCGCTCAACCGGCCCCACGCGCAAGCCAAATTGATCCACATTTTGGAGACAGCGGCCCTCGGTTGTCCGTCGAGCGCAGCTCGACAGTTCTTCTGCAGCCAGAGTCCTCACTCCGTACGACCCTCCGGCTTCGCATCACTCTTCTTCTTATGCTTAGCCGCCTCTTCCTGCTCAGCCAAAAGCTTGCGATGATCATCCGCCGAGCTATCAATCGTATCCAGCGCATTCGTCAGCACAAATTCGTATTGCTTTGCCTCTTCCGCGCCCACGCCGGCCGCATCCCGCAAAGCGCGCAGCTTCGCGTCGAACTCTATATCCGCGTCGATGATCATCTTCAGCGGCTTGCGAATGTCGTTCTTGCGGTCGACGTAGGTATCGATGTTGTCATTCAATTCGTCGTAGATCAGCAGAAAATCATCGAGCCGGTCATGCGTCTGCTGCGCCCGGTCTTTCGTCTTAGGATCGCTGCGCATCTGCTCCAGACCCACCAGCCGTGCCCGTGCAAACTTTACATAAAGCGCAAGCCGCTGCTCCGGCACCCAACTCGTATCGCGAATCTGGTCAATCTCCGGCTGCGTGAAAGGATCGCGATGCTGCTGAGCCAAAGCTGGCGTCGGTACAATCAGAGTCAGCAACCCCACGCAAGCACCCACTCGCAACCAGAGCCCCATCATGACTTACCACCTTTGTGAAACATAGCCGCCAACAGGTCGTCACGAACTCGCTCCAGGCGGTCGATCGTGTCCTGAATCTGTTTCTGATCGTCATGCGCGACGGTATGCTTGAGATCGGTCAACTTGCGAGCCATCTTGCGAACCGCAATCTCGCTCGGCTTCTCATGCTTGCGCGATTGAATCGCAGAGTCTCGCGCCTGTTCGGCGAAAGCGGCTACATCCACCAGCGCAGCCTGCCACTTTGGAAAGTCCCCGGCCGCATAAAACTTGTTGGCGTTTTCAAGCTGCCGCTCGGATATGTGAACGCACAAGGGAGGACGATCCTCGATGCTGGCCTTCGAGACGCGATCCTTCAGTTCATCGACGGAAGCCTCGCCGCCAGCGAGCGCGCAAAGCGCCATCAGCATCGAGAACGCCAAGCTCGTCGCGGCAATCCGCCAAAATCGTGAACGTTCCATCCCATCACCACTGCTGCCATCGTATTTATTTCTTGGGCTCGATGGCAATGAGCCGATGTTTCGCCTGCCACTCCTGGTTAGGAAACTTCCCGTTCGCGACATTGAGGAAGAGGTGAAAGTTAGCGGCGGCATTCTTGAAATCGCGCAGGTGATCATACGCCGAAGCCCGCAGGAAATATGTCATAGGAGTTTCCGGCAACTGCAGCTTTGCCCGAACATCCAGCGCGCGAATCACCACCGGATAATCCTTGTTGTCGTTCGCAGCAAACGCCAGATCGTAATATGCTGTCCCCAGGCCGGGCTTGAGCTTCAACGTAGCAATCAATTCCCGCTGAGCATCGGCCGATTTCTTCTGCCACAGCAGCGCCTTGCCCAACCCGTAATGAACATCAGCATCATTCGGATGAGACGCCAACAACCCACGGAAAGCTGCCTCAGCCAGCTCATTTTTTCCTGCAGTCAAATACAAGTCCGCCAGATCGCGCTGTGCCGCATCATCCCCCGGCGCAAGTTTGATTCCCGCCTGCAGTTCGCCGATCGCAGCGTCCGTCTTGCCCTCGGCAGCCAGCACTCGCCCCAGCTGCACGTGAACCGCACCCGAGTCCGAATGCGTGGCCAGCAGCTTGCGCAAATAATCTTCTGCCTCAGGGAACCGCCGCCCGCGCATGTAGATATTCGCTAAGCCAGTGACCGCATCGACCGATCCCGAATCGATCGCCAGGGCCTGCTTGTATTCCTGTTCTGCATCGGAAAATTTATTTCCCTGTTCCAAAAGCAATCCGGCGGAAAGATGCGGCTCAGCTTCTTTCGGCTGTAGCGCTGCCGCGTGCTGGTAGTCAGCCACTGCTTCTTCCGGCCTAGCCTTTTCAACCGTGTGCGCAAGCGCGAGCCACGCCCGGTATTGTCCCTCCGCCACGTGAGCAGTAGGTTTCAGTAGAGTCGCGGCCCGCAGAAATTTCTCGGCATCGGGTTGACCGGTCTTAGCCAGTTGCAGTCCCAAATTCAAATTCGATTCGAAAACATCCGGCTTCGCCGCAACCGACTTCCGGTAAGCCGCGATCGAGTCGTCAACTTTCCCAAGAGCATTTTCCACAAAGCCAAGATCGAACCACCCCTCAAAACTCATGGGATCATGCTCCACCAGCTTGTGCAGAAAAGGCTCGGCGGCAGAGTAATCCTGCTTTTCAATCGCTGCTTCCGCCGCCGTAAGTTCAACCGGTTGCGCCGAAGCATCTTCCACTGCAACCTGAATGTGATGATGATGTTGAGATGAAGATTGTCCCGCAGGTGGGCTAGTATCCTGCGCCAGCGCCAACGCGGCCGCCAGCGCCAACGCGGCTCCCGCGAGAAATTTACTTGTTCCCATTGGACCGCGGCGCTCCGTCGCGATTGCCCACGCTATTCCCATTCAGCACGCGAGCCAGATACTTTCCCGTGTAAGATCCGGGCAACTTGGCGATTGCCTCCGGCGGTCCCACGCCCACAATCTTTCCGCCGCGCGCTCCACCCTCCGGCCCCAGGTCAATCACCCAGTCGGCTGTCTTGATCACTTCCAGATTGTGTTCGATCACAAGAATGGAGCCCCCTGCATCAATAAGACGGCGGAAGGCCGCCAGCAGTTTGCTCACGTCGTCAAAATGTAATCCGGTCGTCGGCTCGTCAAAAATATAAAGCAGACGCCGCCTGCGCCGCCCTTCATCCGCGCGCCCTGCACTGGGCCGCCCAATCTCGCGCCCAGCCGGCTGCAGATGCGCAGCCAGCTTCATGCGCTGCGCTTCTCCACCCGACAATGTTGTCGCCGATTGCCCCAGCCGCAAGTATCCCAACCCAACCTCATCCAGCACGCGCAGTTTATCGGTCAGCTTGGGCACTTCCGCAAAAAACTTCAACGCCTCTTTCACCGTCAGGTTCAACACTTCGTGAATATTTTTCCCGCGGTATCGAACGTCGAGCACCTGCGCCTTATACCGCATGCCCTTGCACTCTTCGCAGATAAGTTCCACGTCAGCAAGAAACTGCATCTCCACCGTAACCGTGCCATCGCCCTGGCAAGTCTCGCAACGCCCGCCGGGAATGTTGAAAGAGAAGTGTCCCGATGCAAAGCCCCGCTTCTTAGCCTCGGGAAGGGAAGCAAACAGATCCCGGATCGCATCGAATGCCTTAATGTAAGTCACCGGATTCGAACGCGGCGTCCTCCCAATCGGAGACTGATCGACCAGCACAACCTCGTCGATAAATTCGTCACCCGTCAGGCTCTGCCACGTCGCCGGCCCGCGATCAGCGGTCGAAACTTGCTGCTTCTTAGCCTCTCCCAAAGCCCGATAAAGCACTTGATGCAGCAACGTGGACTTGCCCGAGCCCGAAACTCCCGTGATTGCTACCAGCATCCCCAGTGGAATGCAGATATCGAGACCCTTCAAATTATTCGCCCGCACGCCACCAATCTTTATCTTTTGCGCCCCCGGCTGCCGCCGCGCCGCCGGAATCTGAATGCGCAAATCGTCCGACAGATAGCGGCCCGTGAGCGAAGCGGAGTTCCGCAGAATCTCATCGTAAGTTCCCGCCGCCACCAGCTTGCCGCCGTTTTCTCCCGCCCCCGGACCAAGATCAAGAATCCGGTCCGCCGTGCGCATGATGTCAGGGTCATGCTCCACCACCAGAATCGTGTTCCCCAAATCGCGCAGGTCCTGCAAAATCTTGATCAGCCTGTGCGTGTCGCGGCTGTGCAGCCCAATCGATGGCTCGTCCAGCACGTACAGCGTGCCCACCAGCCGCGATCCCAAAGAAGTCGCCAGCTGAATACGCTGTGCCTCGCCTCCCGAAAGCGTAGACGCCAGCCGGTCGAGCGTCAGATATTCCAATCCAACATCATTGAGAAAACGCAACCGCTCACGGATTTCCTGTAGAAGCCGGTCGGCGATCTCCGCTTCCTCGGCGCTCAACTGAACCCCGGCGAAGAACGCTGAAACCTCCTCTACCGTCATCGCACAAACTTCACAAATATTCTTCCCGTTGATCTTTACCTGCCGCGCTTCCAGCCGCAACCGTGTTCCCCGGCACTCCGAGCAAGTCGAATATCCGCGATACCGGCTTAGAAAAACCCGCACATGCAGCTTGTACTTCTTCCGCTCCAGATACTGAAAAAATCCGCGCACACCCAGGAACTGTCCCTTCCCGTTCAGCACCAGTTCCTGCTGTTCCGGTTCCAGCTCTCCCCATGCCACGTCCAGCGGAATCCCTGCCTGCTTGGCAAAGCGCTTCATCTCCGTAAACACCGGTCGGTATTTAGGCTTGTTCCACGGATCGATCGCCCCTTCACCGAGCGATTTCGTTTTATCCGGAATCACCAGCTCGAGATCGAAATCAATCGTGTTTCCAAATCCCTGGCAGCGCGGGCAAGCCCCGTATGGATTGTTGAAAGAGAACAGCCGAGGCTCCGGCTCTTCATAACGAAGATTGCAGTTCTTGCATTCAAAGCGCTGCGAAAATCGCAACTGTGTGGCGCGGGCGCCCTCGCCCGCTGAAGCCAGAGACTCAACTCCAGCGGGCAGATCAAAAATCACCTCGCCCGCCTCCCGGTAAGCCGTCTCAACCGCATCCACAATTCGCGAGCGCGATTCCGCCGACACCGTAAGCCGGTCCACCAACATAAACACGGGTTGGTCAAAGCGAATATCCAACAGCGACTCGGGCGTCGAAAATTCAAACACCTGTCCCGATTGATACAACCGGTTAAATCCCGCCTTGCGCAACTCGAAAAGACGAGTCTTCATTTGCTCCGTCAAACCTGAGTCGGGCGCAGCGGCCTTCTTGCTTGATTTGCGCGGGCGCGCAGTTTTCTTCTCGGGCTCTTTGGTAGCGGCAGTCGCCGGTTGCAGAGGAAAGACAATTTGTATCCGGGTGCTCGGCTCCAACGCCAGCACCGCATCGGCAACTTCGTCAACCGTGTCCTTCTTAACCTCGCAACCGCAGTTCGCGCAATAAGTGCGCCCCACGCGGGCAAACAACAAACGCAGATAGTCGTAAATCTCTGTCGCCGTGGCTACGGTCGACCGCGGATTCCGCGTCGAATTCTTTTGCCGGATCGCAACCGCCGGCGCGATGCCATCAATCGAATCTGCATCCGGCTTTTCGATCCGCTCCAGAAATTGACGAGCATAAGCCGATAGCGATTCCACATAGCGCCGCTGCCCCTCCGCATAAATTGTGTCGAAAGCCAGGGAAGACTTGCCTGATCCCGACACTCCTGTCACCACCGTGAGTGTGTTATGCGGCACCTCAAAATCGACGTTCTTGAGGTTATGCACGCGGGCACCGCGAACAATAATGCTTTCCGTGGGTATTGGCTCAGACATCGGGTAAGAGTCGGCAACGCCAAACGTCATCCGCTGGGAGTCTCCCCAGCGGCTTCAGCGAGCCCTGCCGAATCTTTTATTATAAATCAGGGTTGGTTGTGAGTTTTACTAAGCAGATGATTTTGGGTGGCGTAGCCGTTTACCGTCTGCGATAACTGGCTCATCTTCATTGGCGGCTTTAGCCATCAGGGGAATGCGGCGCGAGCCAGAACTTACTTGGCAAAAAAAACTGCTACACCGCTCTTTGGCTTTCGCGCGAAGCCGCATGCTCTTTCTCGCGCGAATGTGGATTAAACAAAATAGCCAGCAGAGAGCCGATTCCAAGCCCCGCCATCAGAAAAGTAATTGCAGTCGGAATGTCATATTCAGTTCGATTTTTCATATCAAGAACCGTCCAACTCTCATGTAACACCGGCTTTAGGACCAGCAGATGTGATCAAGCGCAATCGCAGTTCCGCCCAGCATCGCATCGCTATGAAATTATTTCGATGCTCTCCACCAGAATGGTGTTGCTGTTCATCTCCAGCTTTCCGGTTACTTTTACGTGTTGCCCGATATATTTTTTTGCCTTCGCGGGATCGTCAAATTTATAAGTCACTTTCGAAACTGCATCCATGAGCACAATCTCCCCATCCTGTCTCACCACGCGGCCAGTGAATGCGTTAGCCTCATGGGTTGTAGTATCGCCGGAGGCCGGCATCTGCGCTTCATTGTTGCCCTGTTGCTGGGCGGTTGGTGGAGACTGTACAGGGGCGCTCTGCGCAGCCTTTGCAGAAGCGTTTTGACTAAACGGTTGCGCCTCACCGGACTGCGTGAGACTGACTGCCAGAATGGTCACGGCGGCGACAAGCAAGAAGCGCAATAGAAATTTATTCACAGGAAAGACCTCTCACAATAAATTTGCGCTCGTTTTACTTAGCGAATGATGTTTACGTTGCAACAAGATTGCCAATCCCGCCGAACGGCCCTCCCCTTGCAAATAAAGGCGTTAATCGCCGCGCTAGCCGATGGCCGTAAGCTCTTGGCAGGTAACAAATTCCACCTGATGACTGCCCTTAAAAATACTATTGCCCCTACATGATTCACCCGAGTGGCAAAGACTCTAGGAAAGAGTACTTTTCAATCAATTGAAAGCAGTTCCGCATGTTCCGCCAATTAGACTTCGGCGCACATGCAAATCCCCCAAGTGGAGAGTTCGAAATGGCAGCCAACGCAGCAGCCGCCTACGGAATGTACCCTCAAAATGCAGCTTTGAGTGACATTGTGCATACACTGAATAAAGCAGGTTTCGACAACGCAGACATCTGCATGATGCTATCGCCAACCCACCCCATTGCTTCTCTGGTACGCGATGCGAACCTCTTCAACAGCGAGCGTGATTCCAGTGCGGTGACGGCCGGATTGATCGGATGGCTTTCAGAGTTCGGTGCGGTGATGATTCCCACAGTCGGTTTCTTTATCCGCTCGCAGGCTTTCTTTCAAGCCGTTATGGCGTCGAAAGAGGATACGTCGCTTTTCGGAAATGCCAGAGCGCTCGTAGGACTGGGCTTTACCGAGCACGAAGCGCAGAGGTTCGAGAATGACGTTCGCAACTTCGGAACTCTCGTCTACGTCTCTTGCCGCGAGAACGCGAAAAGCCTCTGGGCCCGCGAAGTTCTGCATAACGCCGGCGCACAGGAAGCAGCCACGCTCGACGAAAGCGTAGCGGAGAGTTTGACAGCAGCAGCTGCAGCCTGAGTCCCGCAAGGGACGGTATGCGATAGCCCGCACGGAAGTGCGGGTAAGTTGGGAAAAGAGAGCGAGCCCCGCGGAACGGCACGGTTCTCTCGCGCACACAGCGCTGCGATAAAAATACCGCAAAAATCAATGCGGCTTTAGCCGTCTTCAGCTAGATATCTTGCTCCTGATCGCGCCGCTTTCCATACCGAAAGGCCAAACCAACTCCGAGCACCATCATTCCAACTGGCGGGATTAACATCACCAGAATCGCCCGGTTCAAAGCCCGCTGACCTTCCTTAGGCGTGCTTCTTGCCACTGCATTGCACATCGCGCATCCCTGTGCGAACCCCGGCATCGAGCAAAGACAAAGCGCCGCCAGAAGCGCAAACGCACGAGTCTTTTCACGGAGAAATTTCATACCAGTTCTCTGAACCTACTTTACTCCCAACCGCAGAATCCGGTCCGCATCCGGGAAGAAGAAAAAATACATAATCACAAAGCATCCCGTCACCGCAATCACCAGCATCCAGCGCATGATCGGCGTCTCAAATTTCAGATGCATAAAGTAGCCGATGATCAGCGCCGACTTGATCACCGACAGCACCAGCAGCACTTCCAGCATGCGCACCGGCTCAAATATCTGCCGGTAACCGAGCCAAACCTCAATTCCGGTCAGAACCAGCAGCGCGCCCCAAACCCAGAAATACTGCCCCTTGCTATCGTCATGCTTCGCCACATCGTGCATCGTTAAATCCCCCGCTCACTGGATTCGTGATTTTGGGTGGCGCAGCGCTTCAGCGCTGCGATCACGCTTTTTTCTGATCAGCGGCTTTAGCCGCCGCGGTCAGCTCATCACAGCCCCTATATCTTCGTCGACATCAAATACACCAGCGGAAAAATAAACATCCATACCAAATCCACGAAGTGCCAATACAAACCCGATACTTCCACATCCTGCGCGTCATAATCTTTCGGCTTCAGAAAAACAATAATGCTCGCCACAATCAGCCCGACCAGCAGCGCATGAATGCCATAATGAAAAACATTATCCGCGGGGATCAAAAAAACTCCGGCCAGCCAAAGAACCCCAAGAATCGGCAGGAACCATTTTCGCAGCGCCACGACGCCCAAGTAGATCACTCCAATCGTCACGTGCAGCATGTGCATGGCCGTCAGTCCGAAGAACGTCGCCGCAAACTGCGGCACGCCCGTCGAAATCTTCGCGTACTCGGTATCCAGTTGCCCCGCAGGCTTCGGAAATCCGGGCAAGCTTAATCCTTCATGGATCAAGTGCGTCCACTCCATCGCGTGCAGCACGATGAATGCAGTCCCGAACGCCATCGTGGCCAGCAGCCAGTTGCGCGTCCATGCCCGGTCGTGCCGCTGCGCCGCAAACACTGCCATCACCATGGTCAGCGAGCTCGAAAGCAGGCAAGCCGTCATCACTGTCGCATTGATAATGCTTTCCTTGCCAAACGGCGTAGGCCATGCCGTATAGATGCGGTTGTAACTAAAGGCAAATAGCAAAGCCCCGAACGTCAGCGAGTCGGAGGCCAGAAACAACCACATCCCAACTTTTTTCGAGTAAGCTCCAAACAACGGAGCCTCATACTCTCCCGCAACTCCATGCCCGGCAGCGGTGTTATGTTGCAGCGTGGCGTCAGCCATTCCTGGAATTCTCCTTTTCAGCTTGTCATCCTGAGGCGGGCGTCTTTTGCCTGCCGAAGGACCTGGTCGAGCCGTGCGAAGCGTCGCGCTGCTTCTAATAAGTAACGCCGCGACGCATCAATCGCGCGTTTGGCTCGCTTCCTTATTTGCCTTCTACCGCGTAAACACCAACAAAGCAAAAATGTAAACCCACAGCACAGCCATGAAATGCCAATACCAGGCCGCCACGTCGACTATAATTCGCCGCCCTTCAACCGGCCGATGCAGTAGGGAAGTGATCGACGCCCAAACTAACGCGATCAGTCCTCCCGTCAGGTGCACCGCATGCGCCGCAGTCAACAAATAAACAAAAGAACTGTTCGGATTCGTGTCGATGAAAAATCCGCGTGCCTTCAACTCTCCCCACGCCAGCCACTGCCCCACCAGAAAACCAAAACCCAGCAACACCGTAACACTCAGCCACGGAAAACTTTTCTCTTCCCCCAGTGAAATCCCGGGAATCGATTTCAGCGAAGCCAGCGCCGCGCTTCGCCTTATGCCCCGCCGCGCTGCCTCCATCGTCAAACTGCTGATAAGCAGCAGTGCCGTATTGATGGCCAGTAGCAGCCACGGCAATTGAACCATGCCCCAATCGCGCACATAAGAATTCGTCGTGCCGTCAAAGGTCGGCAAACCTTGCCGCACCACGTACGCGCTAGTCAGCGAAATAAACACCATGCTGACAGTAGCAATCCCGCACACCAGTCCCAGCCGCGCCCGACGCAACCGCGCTCCATAATCCGGGATACCGTTTCCGCGGTTCTCATCGCCTCCGCCGCCCACCGGAGGCGCTGGCGGCTTCTGACCGTGGTCCACATGATCCACCGGACGGGTTGGGGTATAGGTAGCCATAAATCAGAAAATTCGAGTGCCGCAAATAGCAATCACCAACGCCACAAACGCAATCACCAAGGATTTTGGGTGGCGCAGCGCTTCAGCGCTGCGATAAGACCCTTTTTTATTGCTAGGGCTTTAGCCCCTGCATCCTCAGTGCGTCGCCGTCGTCGCCGGATCAGTCTGCATAACGTAATCCCGCGCCGCGCCCGGAACTCCATACTCATAAGGCCCATGATTCACCACCGGAGTCACGCCGCCGAAATTGTCATGCGGCGGAGGCGTTGCCGTCGTCCACTCCAGGGTAGTCGCTTCCCACGGATTATCGCTGGCCTTCGGCCCCTTAAACATGCTCCAGAACAGATTGATCACAAAAATAAACTGTGCCGCAATTGTGATAATCGCCGCGTAAGTCATGAACTGATGAAGTGGCATCAGCTTCTGCAGATACGCCACCTCGGTGTACTGTGAGTAGCGTCGCGTCCCGCCCGCAATCCCCAGATAATGCATCGGCATGAAGATCGCATAGGTTCCCGCCAGCGTAATAAAGAAGTGGATGCGTCCCCACGTTTCATTCATCATCCGCCCAAACATCTTTGGGAACCAGTAATAGGTCGCCGCGAACATTCCAAAGATCGCCGCCACGCCCATAATCAGGTGGAAGTGACCCACCACGAAATAAGTATCGTGCAGTTGAATATCGAGCACCGGCTGCGCCAGGAACGGCCCGCTCAATCCACCGGAGACGAAAAGGGAAACAAAGCCGATGGCATAAAGCATCGGCGTCTGGAAGCGAATGCGCCCTTTATACATCGTCCCTAACCAGTTGAATGTCTTGATGGCCGAGGGCACGCCAATGCACATGGTGAGCAGCGAGAAGGCAAACGCCGAATAAGGGCTCATGCCGCTCATAAACATATGATGGCCCCAGACCATGAATCCTAGGAATCCAATCGCAAGCATGGCGTATACCATGGCCTTATATCCAAAGATCGGCTTGCGCGAAAACGTCGAGAGAATCTGCGAGGTCACGCCCATGCCCGGCAGAATCGCAATGTAAACTTCGGGATGTCCGAAGAACCAGAACAGATGCTGCCACAGCAGCGGCGATCCGCCTTTGTGCCCCATCTGCACACCGTTCACCACCACCAGCGGCACATAAAAACTGGTGCCCATGTTGCGATCCAACAGAAGCAGAATTCCCGCTGAGAGCAACACTCCAAACGCCAGCAACCCAAGAATCGCGGTAATAAACCACGACCATACCGTCAACGGCATGCGCATCATCGTCATGCCCTTCGCCCGCATGTCGAGCGTGGTCGTCAGAAAGTTCAACGCGCCCATCAGCGACGCGATGCAGAAAATCGCAATGCTGGTGATCCATAAATCAGCGCCCAGTTGTTCACCCGGCCCGGCCGACGGCAACGCGCTCAGCGGCGCGTATCCCGTCCATCCATGCAGCGGCGCACCGCCGGTCACAAAGAATGCACAAATCATCACCACGAACGCGACAAACGTCGTCCAGAACGAAAGCATATTCAGCACTGGAAACGCCATATCCGGCGCCCCAATCTGAATCGGCAGGAAATAATTTCCAAATCCGCCCTGCGGCGCCGTTGTCAGCACGAAGAAAACCATGATCGTGCCATGCATGGTCAGCAGACTCAGATACGTTTCCGGCTTAATCGCTCCCACTAGCGGCAGAACGGCATTAGGATAGATCAAGTGCAGCCGCATCAGCAGAGACAAGAACATCCCCACCCACACCGCCGTGAGTGCCAGAAAGAAATACTGAATGCCAATAACTTTGTGATCGAGGCTGAAAATATATTTTCGAATGAATCCCTGAGGAGCGTGCGCATGAACCGTAGCTGGGGTCGCCATTTTACTGTTTCTCCGCCTCCCGTGCTGCCAGCCATTTGTCGAAGTCTTCCTGGCTGACCACGTGTACCACGCCGTGCATCTTGTAATGGCCCAAGCCGCAAAGTTCGGCGCACGCGATCTCATATTCGCCAATCGCCGTCGGCTTGAAGTGCATGTGAATATTCAGTCCGGGCACCGCGTCCTGTTTAAAACGCAGCTGCGGAACAAAAAAGCTGTGGATCACGTCCACCGCGCGCAGGCTCAAATCCACTTCGCGATCCACCGGCAAATACATCGTGCCCGTAACCACA
The DNA here is from genome assembly GCA_963789625.1 of uncultured Acidobacteriaceae bacterium. Classification (GTDB taxonomy): domain Bacteria; phylum Acidobacteriota; class Terriglobia; order Terriglobales; family Acidobacteriaceae; genus Sulfotelmatobacter. The sequence goes on from CAWBLK010000013.1 coordinate 46,982, forward strand.
TCATCTTTTGCATCAGGGTCGGATGTATCAATACCCAGCGCCGCCTCTCCACCCGCGGAAGGATCCATCAGCCGGGGTTTGGTAGGCGCATACTTTCCATCCGGACCCGGATAGCGAAAGTACCAGGCAAATTGCATGCCGGTAACTTCCACCTGCACCGCCCCCGGCCCCGCCTGGTCCCAGCGCTGGCTCGCCCACACACTGCTGCCCATCAGATTCAATCCCACAAACAGAATCGTGGTCAGCACCGTCCAGACGATTTCAAGTTTTACATTGCCGTGCGAATATTCCACCGGCGCCGAGGAAGGCTGCTCCCGGTATTTCCAGACGATGTAACCCAGCGAGAGTTGTGCCGCTAGGAAGACAATCCCCATCAGCACTAATGTCAGGGCAAATTGTCCGTCGATAAAGTGCGCAGCTTCAGCCGCGCCCACCGGCAGCCACCAGGTTTTAGCGGCAAAAAAGTACGTGCTGATTAACGTAATCAGCCAAATCAGACCCATTAACGCGAGGCCCATTCCCTAGTCCTCCTGGACTTACAAAGAACTCCCCACGGCTAGTTGTTGCGCCCAACAGCGCAAGCAACAGTCGGCGGGAGTGTAACACAGCCGCCCGAGGATAATGCAATCAAGTTTCTCAAAAAAGAATCCGCTTCGTAAAAAATGATTTACCTGTGTTCCTCAGTGCCCTCTGTGGTTAAAGGTTTTGATTTTTGCGACCCGCATTCCTCAAGTACCCACAAATAAAAAGGCCGCAGGCATTCTGCCCGCGGCCCTCATGCGCGCCCCTGCAAACTACCAGATCAGAGTGACCTGACCTGCCATCGCGATCGTATTCGCGTTGTGAATATAGAACGTATCGGTGCCCGCAACCTGCAGATCCACTAGGTGGCTGTAATCGATATACAAAATGTGTGTGCCTGCAGTGCCGCTAAATCCGGACGTAATGGCCGCTGCTGCCGGCGACTCAACTCCAGTCCATTCCAAAAAACTCGAGGGCACATGCAGCATCGTTACCTGACCCACGCCCCGATAGCCAAGGTTGTTCTGTATGCCCATCACCAGCACCGGAACGCTCTCTGCTGGATTGACAGCCGCACTGGTTGCACCCGCGGCCAGGTTGTACGTAACCCTCAATGCGTTAGGAACGGTGATGGTTTGAGTGGCGTGCACGCCGATGCTCAGCGCCACTACGGCCACGCCACCTGCCAGCAGCAACGTGGAGAAACGGGAAATCAATGATCGAATTTTCATAGGTGTCCTTTTGATCCGAGTTTGCCCTGACTTTCCGTTCAGGGGTTATGGACGAAAGCGTTCGCCACAGGCGAGCGTTCATCGAGTTATGTGGATGGCCATCCGATAAAGTGCTTGCGATTGTGAATAGCCTTGTTTGCCGCAACGTTTCTATCTACAAATCCGCTCTCAACCTTTCAAGGCCGTCAACAGCTTTTCCCGGTAGCAAACCCCAAGCGCAACCGCGCCGCCTACCGTAAATACTCCCGAGAAAAATTGCATCCAACGCGCGCGCCGCACCAGCTCCTCCGGACGAAGCACTGGCCCACGCGCATCGGAAATCGGCGGCATGACAAACGCCCGGTTCTCGATCTTCAACCTTGGCGCCGCCACCTGAATCAATAAACCGGTAGCGAATACCGCCCAAAGAAATAGGACAAGCCACGACTGTCGCACTCGCGCCACCAACGACTGCTGCTGTTCGCTTGGTCTCCTCACGATGTCTCCTATCCGCACAAATAGTGCGGAGCGTAACAACAACGTTTCAAAATGTCATGAGAAAAATGTAGAAATGTTGATCGAAATCACAGAGAAAATGCGGGTTGGAACTACTGACGTGATAGTAGTCGCAAGTTTCTGCATATTGGTCTTGCTTTGTGCAGTTTTTTGCAAGGTGCGGAAACTCTCACAAACTCAATCAAGCCCAGCCGACCAGTTACAATCCCTGCATGCCACCCAAGCCCCAGGGCCACGACACCCGCTATACAAAAATGCAGAAGAACAACTGCTTCGTCTGCGGCATGAACAATCCCGACGGAATGCGCCTGAAATTCATCCTCGACGAAGAACGCCAAACCTTCGTTTGCAAGTTTCGCCTCAGCAAGCGCTACACCGGGCCGCCCGGCCACACCCACGGCGGCATCATCGCCTGCATCCTCGACGATGCCATGGGCAAAGTAAACAAGCTTCATCAAGTGGTTGCGCTCACGCGAGAGATGACCGTCGAATATCTCAAGCCGGTTCCGCTCAGTAAGCCTCTCCGCGTCGAAGGTCGTGAAGTCGAAGTCCGCGGCCGCATCCACATCAACACCGCCGAAATCCTCAACGAAAAAGACGAAGTCCTGGCCCGCAGCCGCGGCATCTTCATCGCCATCGATCCCGAAAAAATGTTTAAGAAGTACGTGAAACGTTAATCGACTCAGCTCTACCCTGTGTTCCCCCCGTGTCCTCTGTGTTTAAGGTTTTGTATTTAGATTTTGAGTCCGCAAGTGTAGGGGTACCGCGAAAGATGAATGCCCTGTAAAATAGGTAAGGCGGACAATAAGCAAACCCCGCCTATCCTTCGCGCTTGCGAAAAAGGTACCCACGGTATCCACACATGTCCCAGAACAACGGCAACACCACCAGTCTCCGCCTGAAAACCGGCCTAGCCGAGATGCTAAAGGGCGGGGTAATTATGGATGTGACGAATGCGGAGCAGGCTTCCATTGCCGAAAAAGCGGGAGCCGTTGCTGTTATGGCGCTTGAGCGTGTGCCCGCGCAGATCCGCGCCGAAGGCGGGGTTGCGCGCATGGCTTCGCCGAAAAAAATTCGCGAGATTATGGCCACTGTGTCGATTCCAGTGATGGCCAAATGCCGCATCGGACATTTTGCGGAAGCGCAAATTCTTGCAGGAGCTCGGCGTCGATTACATCGACGAATCCGAAGTGCTCACGCCTGCCGACGAAGCTCACCACGTCGATAAGCACGCCTTCAAGGTTCCATTCGTCTGCGGCGCGCGTAATCTTGGCGAGGCTCTGCGGCGCATCGCCGAAGGCGCAGCCATGATTCGCACCAAAGGTGAGGCCGGCACCGGCGACGTTGTCCACGCCGTCAAGCACATTCGGCAGATCGTGCAGGAGATGAAAATCCTCACCGTCCTCGGCGAAGAAGAACTCTACGCCAAAGCCAAAGAGCACGGCGCGCCCTACGAACTGATAAAGATGGTCGCGAAAACCGGCAAGCTGCCCGTGCCAAACTTCTCCGCCGGAGGCATCGCCACACCCGCCGACGCATCGCTCGTGATGCAGCTCGGCGCCGAAGCCGTCTTCGTCGGCAGCGGCATCTTCATGAAAGATTCCACCACCTTCGCCGACCCGGTCGAAGCCGAAAAGCGCGCCCGCGCCATCGTCAAAGCCGCCACGCACTTCAACGACCCTAAAGTTCTACTTGAAGTCAGCGAAGATTTGCAGGGAGCGATGAAAGGGCTGGCTGTCGCAGGGATGGATGAGTCGCAGATGCTGCAGACTAGAGGATGGTGAGCTAGTGCAGCGTGGGTTTTCATTGCTTATTTCTCAAGAGAGCTTTTGGGTGGCGCAGCGCCTTTGGCGCTGCGGAAGAGCTGCCCTAGCGATTCGGGCTTTAGCCCCTGTGGTGCCTTACGGGCTCGAAGAAGCTGGAGGAATGCACCTCAGGGGCTAAAGCCAGTTGTTTTTGGATGCTTGAATCGCAGCCCTTAAGCGCTGCGACACCTAAAAATAGTTACTGGCTCCAGCGCTTTACCTATGCAGCCCACCCAAGCCGCTTGGGTGCGGGATCTAACAACAATTCCGGCGATGCTGAGCAATAAGGATATTGCTCCGGACCGACCGCCAACCCTCTCTTCACAGCATTTCGCCGAATGTGTTCACGAAAAGCAAAATATTCTTCGGCATTTCTTACGCGCCGGTCATAGTAGCTGGGCTGCCAGATATCATGCGCAAAAGTTAATTCCTTTTTTGCCCGATAGGAAAATCCTCCTTTGATTAGCTGCATGGTTTGTGGCAGCGTCTCTCGCGGAGTAAGCAGCAAATGAAAATGGTCCGGCATGACCACATACTCATGCAGAAGATATTTTTCCTGGCGGCGATAGTGAGAGAGAACGTCAACAAATAAACCAGCCATTCTGTCTGACTGAAGAATGTTCCGCTTCTGAAAGGTGGAAGCGGTGATGAAGTAGCAGCCGTTTCCAGTATTGCCTCGCCAGGGAGCGGCCATGGAATGCACCTGGGCGGCTGAAGCCGCTGTCTGTTGCTAACTCTATCGCAGCGCCGAAGGCGCTGCGCCACCCAAAGGCAGTAATTTTCCTGCAGTTTTCCGATCTGGAACCGAGCTAGAATGGCCGAGAAACCGGGCTACCGCGCCATCGTTAAAGCCGCCATGCGTGCCAATGAACCTAAAGTGTTACTTGAAGTCAGTGGAGATCTGCAAGGAGCGATGAAAAGCTTGGCTGTGGCAGGATGGATGGGTCGCAGATGCTGCAAACGCGGGGATGGTAGATGCAAGCTCTAGCCTACAATCCGCATTCCGAACCCGTCGCTATACATCTCGTCTTGGTCATCGAACCACTTCCCTGGAAAGTCCAACTCCAACGTATAGTGGCGAGGCGGGTGGTTGGATGCTACTAGTTTAAGGCCAAGACGGTATATGCCTGGACTGAGTAGATGCGCGCCTGAGAATGGCTTGACCTCCAACTGCAGGACTAGGATAACCTGATCAGAACTGAGATCAGCGGCCCGATTCCGCGCATCCTTGCTCTGTTTCGAAGGGTCAGAAATGTAGGCGAGATCGCAAAAGACGGGCGGCATTCCCGGTACCAAGACCGGCCTCGTTGCAGAGCCAAGGTAGGCCCAAAGTAAGTTCACTGGAGTATAACGATCAATGACCTCGTAGGTGCTGTCTTTCCTTCGCTTCTCGACGCTGGCCAAGTACACTTGCACGTCCCTTGCTTCTGCGTTACCGACATTAGTGATGCCGAGTCGGAAGTAGTAGGCTTCTGTTCCGTCCTTCCATCTCGTCTTTTCCGCATCGGGCCGCATCACGCGGACGGTTAACCGCAATTTGGGCCGCACAAGCATTCGCTGGAACCATTGTTGAAAGACGGCGACCAGTGCGAGAACGATTGTGCCCACTCCTGCGAACCACTCGGCGGCTGAGCTCGGAGAACATCCTTGCGGGCAGGTAATCATCGGTGCGAATAGTAACAGATGGCGGGTTGCCCAGATTTCGGACGCCTAATCCCATGTCTCGCAAAAGAAGCGAGACCCTTCGGCAAGCTCAGGGCAGGCTATGGGGCACCCCAGCTTCTACAGAAAAAATCCAGAACAGTTCTCCTTGAGCCCCTCCGATTCCGGACATTTGTTGAATAATCTACACACCCGCCGCACATTTTCGCCTGCCCGTTTTCCCGAAATGCCTTTGCAATCAAGTACATAACTATTTGGCAAACATTGTGCCCCAGATTTAATGGAAGAACGATTTATGGCACAGATTTGCACCACCACGAAGGAGCCCACAATGAAAGCGCGCCGAATCACTTCATCCCTTGCAATTTGCTTCGCGTTAGCCATGCTATTCACCGCCGCTGTGTTTTCTCCGCTTCATGCCGACAATCCGGTTATGGGCGAGATTCAATTTGAAGGCAAATCGAAGATCGAAAAAACTTCCGGTGTCTGGATCGACGGCCAATACGTTGGCTACCTCAAGGAATTGAAAGGCTCGAAAAAGGTGATGCTCCTGCCCGGCGATCACGAGATCAGCGTGCGCCAGGACGGCTACCAAAATTTCACGCAGCACATCACCGTCCACCCCGGCGAAAAGCAGGTGGTTCAAGTCGCTATGCAAAAAGCCGTGACCGGTCCCATGCCTGCGGTCACCGCGGAAGTAAAAATTTCGGTCAACCCATCGCGCGCCGCAGTTTTTCTCGACGGACAGTTCATCGGACACGTCGGCGAATTTCAGGGCGCAGGCCATGGCCTGCTCATCGCTCCGGGCGAGCACAAAATCAAAATCGCGCTGCCCGGATACAAGTCGTTTGAAACCGATATCAATCCCATCGCCAATCAAAAAGTGGAGATCAAAACCGAATTGCAGAAATCGGAACAACCGCTCGACGATCCTTCGCTTCAACAAAAATGACAAGTACTTTATTTGACGGAGACCCAGTCCTCACCGCGCCTTCGGCCCGGTTCGGAATGACAATGGTTCGGGGGAGTTGTTTTGCGGCGCGAATCGAAATCGGACCTTTTCAAGGCGTAGCGAAATCTTGTCAAGACCCTGCAGGGTTGGTTTTTGGATCAAGTTGTTGATTTCATGGGTTAAATAAAGTGAGCTAACATGTCACAGTTGCCCTATGCAATATGATATAATAGTTTCATAGAATCGAAACAGCGGCGCAGGCCTTCGGGTCTGCGCTTTTTGTTTTGGTGAAGGAGATTTGGCGCGGAGGGTATTCTAGGATACCCAGTCCGCGCTTTTTTTATGCCTCGAAAACCGGATCGGGAGACAAAACACGAGATTCTTGGGACCCAGAGGCTGGATGGGCTCCCGCGCAAACGGCTGGGTGAGGCGGTGGAGGCTGCGTTTTTGGCGAAGGCTACTATGCTGGGGTTTCCGGTGCTGAAGCCTTGGGGAGATAGCCGTCCTTATGACTTTGCGGTGGAGAGCGGGCGGCGGCTGTGGCGGGTGCAGGTGAAGTGCGCCACCGGCCATCGCAACACGCGATGCTACGCCAGGGCGGCCGGCAGCGGGCCACTCTACACGCTGGATGATCTGGATTTTCTGGCGGCGTATGTGATTAAGAAAGATCTTTGGTATGTGGTTCCGGCGGATGCGTTTGTTCCGCGGGCGACGGTTCATTTTAATTACGGTCCGCGGAGCGAGGGGATGTTTGAAATCTATCGGGAGACATGGTGCCTGATGACTTGTTCGGCGCGGGCGCGGGGCAAGGGAGATATTCCCAAGCGCTGCCGGTGCGAGGAGATGCCGGTGCGGTGCGTGGTGTGCCCAAGGAGGTGAGGGGACGACGACTTCTCGGGGGCGGGTCCAGGTGTCACAATATTCCGTCCGGCCCAGTTTGGCACTTCTGTAAAATCCTGTGACTAATGACCTTGCGCTTTCCGCCGCCATGGGACCACTCTCTTTCAGGGCCCGTGGTGTAAGGGAAGCACAGCACTCTGTCACAGTCGCAGAGGTCCTTCGCTGCGCTCAGGATTTCAGCACGCGGCTCAGACGCCGCGTAAACGCCTCAAGTTCGAATCCCGCCGGGTCCACACTCCATTCTGTGGAGGGCTGTTTTGAGGAGAGAACACAGAGATAATCTCCTCAAGTAACTTGACACTGCCTACAGCTTCGCCAATACTGAGATAGACAGAGTGCTTACACCACGTGATTGGAAATGGCTCCGGGCTTCCGGGGCCATTTTTATTGCGAGTACTCTCATCCATCACTTCGCGTTATTCTTATAAACCTCTCCGCCCTTCATCACGAAAACCACTTTCTCCATCACGGTGATATCTGCAAGCGGATCACCATCCACTGCGACGATGTCGGCAAACTTGCCGGCTTCAATGGTGCCAATGTCATTGGCGCGTCCAGTCAGCTCGGCGCCGTTAATGGTGGCCGCGCGCAGCGCGTCGAGCGGGGCCATTCCGCCCTTCACCAGTGCTCCAAACTCTTTCGATACGAAGTCCGGATCGTCATCGATGCCGTATGCAATTTTGAGGTGATGGGCCAGTGCGCGCTGGAAGGCCTGCTCTTTCAGAATGGCGACGCCCTTGGCAAAGCTGACCGGGTCGCGTCCCTGCGACAATCCTGTCACCATGTCGTGCTGAAAACAGTACAGGGTGGGCACCAGCCACGTGCCATGTTGCTCCATTAATCGCGCGCCTTCTTCATCGAGCACTGTGCCGTGTTCAATCGAATCCACGCCAGCGCGCACCGCGGCTTTAATACCTTCTGTACCTTCGGCGTGCGCCATCACTTTCTTCCCGGCGCGGTGCGCGATTTCAACTGCCTTGGCCATCTGCTCTTCGCTAAGCTCCTGCACGCGGTAATCGCTGATCGGGTCGAGGACTCCGCCGGTGGCCATGAGCTTGATCCAGTCCGCGCCATACTTGATGTCGCGCCGCACCACGCCGGCGACTTCGTCTGGCGTATCGGCAATGTTCGGGCCGCGCGGCAATCCCGCATCCGGAGCCAGAACATCGGCATCGCCGTGCCCGCCGTTCAGCGAGATGCAGCCTCCAGCCGAAACCATTCGAGGCCCGCGAATCAGTCCTTTATTAATGCTATCGCGAAGCGCCAGCTGCCCGTAGGCCGCGTCGCTCTCACAGGCATCGCGCATGGCCGTGAATCCGTGATCAAGCCAGATTTGCAGATTATGCACTCCCCAGATCGCCTTCTGCGGCGAAGACATGCGCAGGCTCGAAGTGGAAGTCTGATCCTTAAGATCGCCCAGCACATGCGCATGAGAATCAATCAGCCCAGGCACGACGGTGTATTTGGAAAGATCCACGACCCGCACACCATCCGGAGCAGAATCAGCAAGGCGGAGAATTCGATCTTTCGCCACCAGGATGTACGCACTCGTCGCGACCTTGCCCGTGCGGACATCGATCAGTCGTCCCGCGTGGACGGCGAGAGTAGGAGATGGATTCGCTGGTTGAGCTGGTATCTGCTGAGCTTGTGTCGTTCCCACAGCACAGCAAAAGGCAACGGCGAGCAATGTGTACCAGCGCAGCGTGGCCATAGTTTCTTTCCCTCCGGAAGGAACAAGAAGACTATGTGAGAGGGGTTCGGCTGACAACAAAAAAACCACCGGTCGAAGCTCGTATCCCTAAAATGGCCGATTAAGGCGGCACTGAGAAAAACGTATCCCTGTCCCGCCGCCCCGTAAGGTAAAAAAGGGGATAGGTGGCCAAGGTTGGACTCCCATGTGTATCATCCGAAGCGATGAAAGCCAGTCCGGTACGTGTCCGCAAGATGAGCCGCGGTCGTTGCTAACAAAGACGTACTGAGTGCGTCTGTTTCCGCAGTCCTAATTTTCAAAAATAAGGAGCTACTCCGATGAAGCACGTGATCGCGGCGGTAGGTTCGGTTCTTGTTCTGATGCTTTCGATTCCGTGCTATGCGCAAAATCAGCAAGCGCCGGCGGCGTTGCGCAGCCTTCTGCTGCACGAGTTGCACACTACCCATAACCAGGCAGAATGGTTTGTGCCGATCAGCGTGGCGGTAGATGGGCTTACCGCCGAGCAGGCCAGTTGGCAGCCGCCGGCAGGAGGGCACTCGGTCGGTCAATCGACCTATCATCTACTGTTTTGGAACCGGAGGAATCTGGCTAAGCTCAAGGGAGAGACGCAGGAAAAATTCACCGCCGACAATGAAGAGACCTTCGTGAAATTTGATAGCAAGCAGTGGAGTGACACGGTGAAGCAGCTCGACCAGGTGATGACGGGCCTGGAGAAGCTGGGAGACAGCCGACGAGAAACAGGTGGCAGTGTGGGCGCCGACGATTGCGAATATCTGTACGCACAATGCTTACCACGTCGGGCAGATCGTCTATGTGCGGAAGTTGCAGGGCTCGTGGAATCCGGATAAAGGTGTGAAATAGGTCACGAGACGATTGGTCTGGAAAAATCCGGCCAAGCTCGCGATTCAAGCGCTGACAGCGGGTTCGCCCGCAAGATAATAATCCATCGGGCTGTTGGGAGGCGGCTGGTAGCCGAGCATGCGAATCATCCCGACAACTTGGCCCCGATGCATGGTGGAATGTTCAAGCACATGCCGCAGAATTTTCCAGCGAGGAAATCGCCGCTCGACTCCACCAGGAAGCTGTAAGTTCAATTCAATCTCTAAGCCGGTCTCCGGCATTTCTTCCAGCCAGCGAGCAAAGCCTTTCCAGAGTTCGGGCCAGCTCTGCCTTAAGGTGTCGAGCGAGTATTGCGGGGCCGGCCCTTGGGGTAGCAGCCAGGTTCCCGGATCCGCAGTCGTCCGCAAACAATCGAACCAGACTCGTTCGCCATCGTAGATATGGCGAAGCGTGCTTAGAATGCTGGTGTGCGAGATGCGAAGGTCGCACTCGAGTTCCTCAGCCGTGAGAGCCGAGCAGCCCTCGAGCAGGCAATGATTGGCCCACGCGGAGCGGCCGATGTCGTTAAGGAGTAACTGTATGGTGAGTGACACCGAGAAAGTATAACTGCACCGCCGTCCACTAAACGAGTGACTTGACAGCGATTCGAGGCGGCCGGAGAATAGCGCCAACTTTCCCCAGCATGTCCCTGGTTGGTTTCCCCCTAGCCGGGAGCAGCTCCAAAATCTCACGTTCAGATCTCATTCCCAGGGAGGTGGAACTATGCAATTCGATGCGATGAACAAACTAAAAATTCCGGTGAGCACACTGAAAGACGTGACGGACACCATCACCAAAGCAGGGATGGAAAAAGCTCAGGAACTGCTTGGGCAGATGAATCTGTTACTGCAGCTTCTCCAATTGGCAGGTTACGGGGTCGCCAGCCTGGATATCGAATTGAGCCTCCCGCCAAAAGTTACGGTGAAGTTGAAAACCGGCCCGGCGGTGAAAGAAGAAAAACTGAGCGAGATCCTGCGCGATTACGCCGACCAGAGAGCGATCACAACCGTGGTAGCGTCATTGATACAGGCCAACAAACTGCGCGGGTCGGTGACCGTGGAAACGCTTGAACTGCAAGGCGTCGAGATCATCTTGACCACGACTCCGAACATTAGTCTGCAGTGGAAAGATAAAGATAAGGACGGGAACCAAAATAAGAAAATGACTGCGGCATAGTGCGAAGAAGCGGTTAACGATTCACACGTACACCCAAACCATTACGCAACCGCACTCGGCGCGCGTGACCGGTTCCCACGCGCGTGCCCACCCATCCATCCATTACAATCCAACCGGGTAAGAATTCAATGCCAACCGATGTGATGCAAGGCTGGGAAAGTTTCTTTGTCTGCGAATGCGGTACCGCTGCGTGGGACCGCATCTTTGGACCATGGGTACTCCTCGTGGAGATCCAAAGCTGAGTCCCACTCAAGCCAGCCGCGCGCTCATTCCAATTTTTCTGTCTCTCGCTGTGCTCTCCGCAGTCGTAGCCTCCGCTCTGTGGATCAATCTCGATCTTCCTTACCTGGGCTTCGCGGCGGCCTCGGCATTCCTCTTTCATATCCACTCCAAACCTGGTTGGAAACAGTTGCTGCTCGTCGTTGTCATTGCCGCAGCTCTCGGCGCGCTGCGGCTGATTGTGATGGGTCACCCTGCGGACATGTCCGGCTTCAAGGCTGCCATGCTCGGCCTGGGCAGCTTTCTCGTGCTCGGCATTCGTGCAGCAGAAGCTCCCGGCATCGAACGCAAACGCTTGTTCGTTCTCCTCGGCCCCGCGCTCGGACTGGTCTTCTTCATCTTTGCTGTGCAGCACGCGCTCAACCTGACCGGCTGGCTATATCCCAAAACTTTCGATCTCTATCTCTACGCTTTCGATGGGAGCTTCGGATTCCAACCAAGCTTTGCCCTTGGACGCCTCTTCCATACCTATGCGCCCATTCGCGTCCTCGGCTATCTCACGTATCAGACTCTTCCATTAGCGATGGCCCTCGTCTATCTCGGCTACATCGATCCCCGTGCCACCCGGCCCAACTGGAATCTGCTTCGGCTCTTCTTTGGCACCGGCGTGCTGGGATGGCTCTTCTACAACTTTGTTCCCGCCACTGGACCGGTCTATGCTTTTCCTGGGGCATTTCCCTACGGAACTCCGTTACAACTGCAGCACGTACTCGAACGCATTTCCGTCAACCCGGATTTTCCCCGCAATGCTATCCCGTCGCTGCACATGACCTGGGTGCTTCTGCTCTGGTGGAGTTGCCGCCCCTTTCCGCGATGGGCACGCATTGCCGCCCTTTTGTACTTGCTCGTGACCTTCGTGGCGACTATGGGAATCGGCGAGCATTACTTTGTCGATCTGGTAACCGCAGTTCCGTTTGCCCTGACAGTCGAAGCACTTTGCCAGGCATCCATTCCTCTGCGTACCCGTCTGCTCCCGCTACTCGCAGGTCTTGCTCTCACCTTCATGTGGCTCGCGCTGGTCCGCTTCGGCATTCCGCTCTTACTCAAGTCGAGCATCATCTCGTGGATGCTGGCCGCATTCTCAACCGGGGCCGTTCTCTTTCTCGAACCCAGTCTTACTCTTTCCCTTCATATGCCCGCCTCAACCCCACCACATCAATCTTGATCATCTTCATCATCGCTTTCATCACTCGCTGCGATTTCTGCGGATCTTTGTCGCCCAGCAATTCGCCCAGTGCTTTTGGAATAATCTGCCAACACACTCCGAACTTGTCCTTCAGCCAGCCACACTGCATGGTTTCTCCGCCGGCCAGGAGCTTCTCCCATAATTCATCTACTTCTGCCTGAGTCTCGCAATTCACGAAGAACGAAATCGCCGGCGTGAACTTAAAGTGCGGGCCGCCATTCAGTGCCATGAATTCCTGCCCTTCGATCTGGAAGGTCGCGCTCATTACCGATCCCTTCGGCCCTGGCCCGGCGTCTCCATATCGTCGGACATCTCCAATCTTCGAGTTCTTGAAAATGGACGTATAAAACTTGATGGCTTCTTCGGCGTTATTGTCGAACCACAAGAATGGCCTAATTTTCTGCATTTAGTCTCCTTATGATGAGCTGTGTATTTAAGCGCTCAGCGCCTCATGCTCCAGGCGAAGGCAAGAATTTCTCCAGCCGGTCGTAGCTGGCAGCCATACCGGTTTGCATCGGCGACTTCAGCACCGCATCGCGCGTTTCGCGTGAGTTGTACAGAATCGTCTGCGTGAGCGTCGTCGTACCCTCCCGCTCGACGAAAACGATCGTATCCACGGCCTCACCCGGATACCACGCTTCGTCGAACACCTCAGTGGCAACAATTCGCTCCGGTGCGATAACCTCCCGATAGATCCCACCCATTCCCATCTCACGTCCGTCGCTGTCGCTTTTCCAGACGTAGCGATACTTGCCGCCGACCCTCAAGTCAATCTCGCACACCGGCATCGACCATCCATCCGGTCCAAGGAGCCAGCGCTGAATCAACTTCGGTTTGGTGTACGCATCAAACACCAACTGGCGCGGCGCATCGAAAACCCGCGTCACTACAATCTCGCGGTCACCATGCGCTGTAATATGGAAGGCCCCGCTGTTTTTCATTGTTGTCTCCTTTGTGGTTTGAAGTGCAAACTTTCCTTATGCTTCATCTTCCGTCCACTTTTTCTGGTTTTTATCTCGCCGGTCTGCATTTCACGAAGAAGCGCATCGAGGCGCTGGAACTGCGCCTCCCAGAATTGGCGGTATTTCTCAAGCCAGGCAGCAGCGTCACGGAGCGGCCGCGCCTCCAATCGCCGCGGACGCCGTTGCGCATCTTGTCCGCGGGAAATCAGCCCAGCGCGCTCCAGCACCTTCAGGTGCTTGGAAATTGCCGGCTGGCTCATGGCGAAGGGCTCCGCTAAATCCATTACGGAGGCTTCTCCCTTGGCCAGTCGAGCCAGGATGGCTCTACGCGTAGGATCGGCAAGCGCCGCAAAGGTCGCATCGAGATGAGGGGAAGCATTTAGTTCATAACCGATCAGTTGCATAACCGTAAGGTAATATACAACAATTGCTTTGTCAAGCATCAAGCGCGAGATATCTGCGCGCCGTTCGCCAAGAGTCGTAATCCTGTTCCTCAGCCCGTTGAGGCCGCATCGATTAAAATCAAAAGTGAAGAGATACTGTTGCATTTAACGACGAACGACTAACCATGACCATCGGAGTCCTGGCCCTTCAGGGAGATTTCGACGCTCACCGCCGCCGGCTCGAAGAGCTGGGCGCTGAAGTTGTGCTCGTCAAAAAGCTCGAGCAGCTTGATGCAATCGACGGCCTGGTCATTCCTGGCGGAGAATCGGGGACGTTTCTGAAATTGCTGGGAGAAGAAGGATTTGAAAAACTCAAGCAGTTCGTGCGCTTGAAACCGACCTTCGGTACCTGCGCCGGCGCAATCTTGTTGGCGGCCGAAGTTGAAAACCCCAAGCAGGCAGGCTTAGGCGCAATCGATATCAGTATCCGCCGTAACGCCTACGGACGACAGGTCGATAGCTCGATCCGCGAAGGCGAGCTTTTGCAGAGCTCTCTCAGCAATAAGCCACGCTCATCGCTCGAAATGGTTTTCATCCGCGCACCCAAGATTGAGAGCATCGGTAAGAATGTGGAAGTAATCGCCACCGAAGGCAAGGACACGGTCGCAGTCCGGCAGGGAAGAGCGATGGCTGCAACCTTTCACCCCGAACTGTCAGACGACACCCGGGTGCATCAGGCTTTTCTGAATTTGGTTTTGAATGGCAGGAAGAGCTGATTGCTGTCTACTTCGCCGGCAGAAACTCAATCGTTACATCTCGGCGCGCTGGTTTGAAATCAAAGTCCGCAGTCACAAAAACACGCTCCTGGGAATCCGTCGTGAGTTCCACTCCGAACGCATCTACGTACGGGATTGAAGTCTTCAACCTGATCATAGCCGCGCGAACCGCGCGGTCAGCATCCACAGGAACCACCGGAATTCCGAATGCAGCCAGGCGCGACAGAACCATGTCCAGAGCCGCCCTGCCGCGTTTCTTGCAAACCTGTCCGGCTATCTCGCCCCAGTGCACTGAAGAGATGACCGCCTCGCATGTTCCTGCCATGTGTTCCTTGATGATTCCAGACACACGATCCGATCCCGCCTCGCCGTCGAGATAACGCAATACGGCGCTCGAATCCAGAACATACGTTATCGATGGCTTCTCTACCATCGATCTTTGGCGCGCCGTCGCTCGCGCAGGAGACCCTTAGTTAAGGACGGCCCTCCTTTCAGCATGCCGCGCGTCTTATCGACAAGTTCGGCCGTAACCGGCTCCAGGATTATTTTCGCCCCATCATGGGTTACGGCAATCCGCGTCCCGGGCTTGATCCCGAGCGCGGAACGCATCTCGGAAGGAATTACAAACTGTCCTTTTGTGCTTACGGTAGTGATCTGACGATTCATGCTTACATTATATCCAATGTAAGCATACCCCAGAACTAAAATTTCCCCTTGACGTCGTATTCGCGTAACTGTAAGGTTACGCATTATGAGAAACCGTTCGGTTACATATTCCTCCGAAGCAACCTTTCAGGCGCTCGCCGATCCCACTCGCCGCGCCGTCCTGGATTTGCTAAGGCGCGGCAGTCAGCCTGCCGGAGAAATTGCCGGAGCTTTCCCGGTCTCCCGGCCTGCCATCTCCAAGCATCTGCGTCTACTCCGCCGCGCGCACCTGGTGCGGGAGCACCGCGAAGGCCGTAATCGCGTTTACCAGCTCAATCCCGAACCGCTGCGCGCCATAGATTCCTGGCTCGATCAATACCGCAGCTTCTGGAAGATGAACCTCACCAATCTCAAAACATTTGTTGAAGCCGAATACGCCAAAGAAACCGTGCAGCCCCGCGCTGCTAAACCCACCACCACCAAGTTAAAAGGAGATCGCTAACATGAAATCACTTCGCATCGCACTCTCGCTGTTGCTTCTCACCACAACCACCGCTCTGGCACAGACGGCGACGCAAAAATCATTCGATCAACTCAAGGCGCTGACCGGCTCCTGGGAGGGCAAAAGCGCGGATGGCGAGTCCATCCAAGTGTCCTTTCGCGATACCGCCGGAGGCTCGGCTCTGATGAGCGAGATCCTTGGCCACGGCCCCATGAATATGATTTCGATGTTGACCATGGACGGCCCGAACCGCATTGTTCTGACCCACTACTGCAGCTCCGGCAACCAGCCTCGCATGGCTGCGACAGCTTCGCCAGACGGCAAGACTTTTACCTTCAACTATTTTGATGCTACCAATCTTGCCTCCCCAAATGTGGGCCACATGCAGCGCGTGGTATTCACTCTTGTCGACGCCAACCATCACACCGAAGACTGGACCTTCGCCGCAGGCCCCGGAAAAGAGATGAAAGAATTCTTCGACCTGCACCGCAACGAAACAGCCCAAAAATAATCGGATGGTGGGCACCCCATTTCTCACGTCCTTTGCGAGAAATGGGGACGTACGATCAGAACACAGAACTGGAGACAACGCAGACCATGACAAAACCCGAATCCGTAGTCACCCAGGACAACGACGCACTTATTACCGAGATTCACATCGGCGCACCTGCAGACCGAGTGTTCAAGGCGCTTACCGACGAAGAGGAACTCGCACGCTGGTTCACCAATCCGAGTTGTCCCGTAAAAGCGCTGGCAAATGGACGCCCACCCCGGAGGCCGTTATGGCTACGCCACTGAGAAGGGAGCTGTGGTTGTCAACGGTGTTAACGAATTCGAGTGCCACGGCGAGATTCTCGAATTCGATCCTCCGCGCCTGCTGGTTTATAGCTGGATGGCGAACTGGCACGATGATAAGTCGCTCGCCACCGTCGTCCGTTGGGAGCTAACTCCGGACGCGGATGGGACGCACGTCAAAGTTACGCATAGCGGCCTTGTCAGTGAAAATACTGCGCGCAAGGATTACAGCGGCGGATGGCCCGGCGTGCTCGAGATGCTGAAAAAATTCACCGAGAAGTAATGTGATTACACTGCAAGGAGAATGAATGGCGACTGTAGCAATCACTCCCGATCAGAACACCGTCGTTGGCGAGATTTTCATCGCTGCGCCGCCAGCCCGCGTCTTCGCTGCCATTACCGACCCCAGCCAAATGCTGCGCTGGTGGGGGCCAGGAAGGCATGTATCGCATCAAAGAATGGAAGGCCGATCTGCGTGTTGGCGGCAACTGGTCGAGCGTAGGCGTGAGCGCCGATGGTACATCCTTTCGCGTCGAGGGCGAGTATTTGGAGGTCGATCCGCCTCGTTTGCTCGTCCAAGCCTGGATGGCTAGTTACACCGGTTCCCTTAAGACGATCGTTCGTTGGGAGCTTGAGTCGCAAAGTGTCCACAACCTGCACCCGAATGGCCCTCAGCGCGCGGGCACGGGCACGCTGGTGAAATTCCGTCATGAAGGTTTCGCCGCCAATCCTACCGCCGCAGCCAGCTACTCCGGAGGCTGGCCGCGCGTCCTGGGATGGCTGACCGATTATCTGGAAAAAGGAAAAACCGTCGACACGCGCCGCTGAAATTGACGCATCGCCTTACTTCAGACGACAATGCAGTCATGAAGCTGCGTTCTTGTGCCACGCACGCCCGGATCATTGCGATCGCCTTTGCCGCCACCGCGTTTGTCTGGGTGTGCTCGCTTGCCGCGCAGGCGCAGACCGCTCCAGTTCAGAAGGGAACATCCATGCCGGCTCACGCCACCGGACCATTTGACGTAAAACTCGCCCCGCAATCCGATGACAAAGTTGGTGACCCAACCATTGGCCGCATGTCGATCGATAAGCAATATCACGGAGATCTCGATGCTACCAGCAAGGGACAGATGCTGACCGCCATGTCCGAGATCAAAGGCTCGGCGGGTTATGTCGCGATCGAGCGCGTGACCGGAACTTTACGCACTGCCAGCGGCGTCCGCAGCGGGAGCTTCGCGCTGCAGCACACCGGAACTCTCAGCCGCGGCGTTCCACAACTCAGTGTCACCGTGGTTCCCGATTCCGCGACCGGTCAACTGGCCGGCCTCTCCGGCAAGATGACCATTAACATCGCCGAAGGAAAACATTCTTACGACTTCGAGTACACACTTCCTGACGCCCCGTAAGCAGCCGCGAGTTCTACGGTTTCGCGTGTACGATCGAAAACAAAAATTCATACCCGGCTCGGGCAAACCCCGTATTGCGACTTCGCATCGGCAGGCCGAAGATCATCGCTAGAGAGCTATTTCGAACATCATATTGAAAGGATTTTGGAGGTTCCTTATGCGACATTTACTACTGATTTCCATGCTGCTGCTCGGTACATCCTGGGCACTAGCGCAGGATTCGAGCCAATCTGCGACAAGTCAGACAGGATCCAGCCAGGCCACGGCGGAGAGCGCCGGTGGCCAGCAGATGATCAAGGGCTGTTTGAGCGGTTCCGACGGATCGTACACTCTGACGGACAGCAACGGACAGAATTACCATTTGACCGGCGACACCGCGAAGCTGAGCGATCACGTTGGCCACGAGATGAAAGTGACCGGTACCGTAAGCTCGGCATCTGCATCGACAAGTGGTGAGAGCCCCAACGGTTCGATGGCACAAACCAGCGCCCAACAAACCATCGATGTCACCTCTTTCAAACACATTTCCAAAACTTGTGCGAATAGCGGTGCAGCCCATTAAGTCCGGCAATTAACTTTGGGCAGGTTTATTTCGACGGAAAACAGGAAGCCCCGTTCCCGCATATTGCGGAAGCGGGGCTTTCTTGTGATGAGTTCACGCCGGGGTGATTACCTTCTAGGGAAACATTTTGCTCTCAAAATCCCGCTCCGCCTGCGCCACACTTTCAGGACGCCCGAGATCGCGCCAATAATATTCGTCGGAGCGAAATGCCAGAATGTTTTCTCCCGCGGCCGCCAGGCGCAAATATGACGCGATGATCGAGAAACTGCCTTCCTCAGTCATCATCGACAAGAAACGGGACGAAATAATATGGATGCCTGAAAATGCCAGCGCGTGTACTTCCCGGGCAGCTCGAACGAGTTCAGGTCGTTGAACGCTCCCGGCGCGCCGCCCGCAAAGTTGCATCTGCTGGTCAAAGAGAAGATACCGCGACGTCTCCCGTTCCTGCACTGCCAGTGTAGCCAGCGCCTGATTCTCCCGATGAAACCGTACTATGCGTCCCAGATCAATCGTGCTGATCACATCGACATTGTGCAGAATGAACGGCTCATCGCGTTCCGCTGGATTCTCCAGAAAAAACCATGCGGCCTTCTTCAATCCGCCGCCAGTGTCCAGCAACTCTTGTTCATGCGAAACTTCAATGTGGATTCCGAAGTTGTCATTGTTCTTCAGATAATCGACAACCATATCGGCAAAGTGATGCACATTTATAATCACTTCGCGTATTCCGAAATCGTGCAACCGGGAAAGCGTAATCTCGAGCAGCGTCCGCCCCGCCACTTCCACCAACGCCTTGGGACGATCATTCGTAAGCGGCCGCAATCGCGTGCCCATGCCAGCCGCCAGGATCATTGCTTTCATTGCTTCAGCATCCCCAGCTTAACTCTTGTCATTCCGAACGGGGCCGAAGGCCCGGTGAGGAACCTGCTTTGGCTAGCGGCGATATTAATCCGCATCACTACCCTCCAACTCGCGATGCCTTACCACCACGTCCACTCCATTCCTTCCGCGCAAACGCTTCGCCAGTTGCTCCGCCAAAAAAACCGACCGATGCTGCCCGCCCGTGCAACCGAACGACACCATCAAACTCTTAAAGCCGCGCCGCTGATATTCGCTCACGCTGGCATCCACCAGCGACATCACACTGGCCATAAACTGATGCACGCTCTCCTGCTGTTTCAGGTAATCGATCACCGGTGCGTCTTTTCCCGTCAAGGGTTTGAATCGCTCTTCCCGCCCGGGATTCGGCAGACTGCGGCCATCGAACACAAACCCGCCGCCATGCCCGCTCTCATCTTTCGGCATGCCGCGATGAAAAGAGAAACTCATAATTCGCACAGTCAAATTCTCTGCCTCGGAGGCCAGTCCTTGCAGCATTTCCGAAGCCAGCATGCTGTTGAATGCTTCCATCAGGGTTGGCAGTGCGATCGGCAGTTTCACGTTGTGCAGCAGCCAGCGCAGGTTCTTCAGCGCATACGGCACGCTCTGTAGAAAATGCGTCTTCCGCTCATAAAATCCGCGAAAGCCGTAAGCCCCCAGCGCCTGCAGAATACGCACGTAAACGTAGGCATAGTAATAATGCAGAAATGCTTCGCGATCTACATCGATAAAGCCGCCAAGCTTTTCCAGGTAGAGATCAAGTAGTTGTTGCCGCAATTCCGGCGGAAGATCGGCCTTCGCATCGTAGAGAAGGGAAGCGACGTCATACTGCAATGCCCCTTTGCGCCCTCCCTGATAATCCAGAAAGAACGGCTCGCCGTTATTGAGCATGATGTTACGCGACTGGAAATCGCGGTAGAGAAAGTAGTTGCAGTTAGCGCTTAATAAAAACGTCGTTAGGGAATCGAAATCATCTTCCAGCGCCTGCTCGCTGAATGGAATGCCGGCCAAGCGGAGAAAGTAATACTTGAAGTAATTCAAATCCCAGTTGATCGACTGCCGGTCGAAACTTCCGCGCGGATAACAAACGCTGTAATCCAAATCGCGCCCAGCCTCAATCTGAAAGCGCGGCAGCACCGCGATAGCCTTCCGATACGCCTCCACCACCTGCGGCGCGATCTTCTCTTCCACTCGGTTCTTCGACAGAAATTCAAACAGCGTCGTATCGCCAAAATCTTCTTCGAGGTACGCACCGTGATCCAAATCTTCCGCATAAATCTCCGGCACCGGCAATCCGTGCCGCCGAAAATGTTTGGAGAACTCCACGAATGCCGTGTTCTCCCCGCGCACGTCATACAGAATCCCAATCGCACTCACATGGTCATTGCTAAGCCGGAAAATCCTGCGCCCTGACCCGCCTAATTCCCCCTGCAAGGCCTGTACTAGTGAGGCTGGTTTTTTGAAATGCTGCTCAAAGAGTTTTTCGAGAAGGTCCATAAAATCGACGTGTTTCGGCTACCGACAATAAAGACTAACATCGAAAACCGAAAACGTAAGATCACGAGGGTCACCCTGTGAACCCCTGTGTCCTCTGTGTTAAATATTTTGACTCAACGCCGAAACTTGATAACTCCAAGCAAGCCACTTATGCTGACAACAAGCCCATGACGGATCGCCTCTACTACCAAGATTCCTTCCTCTACAACTTTGACGCCGAAGTCCACTCAGTAGTCGAAACCCCGCGGCCGGCACTCATTCTCGACCGCAGCGCCTTCTACCCCACGAGCGGCGGCCAGATCCACGACACCGGCTGGCTAATTTCCGGAGATGAAAAACTTCGCGTCACCGAAGTCGCCGATACCGAAGACGGCCACGTCATCCATTACTTCGATGCCCCACTAAAGAACGTTCAGCCCGGAACCCGCGTGCGCGGCGAAATCGACTCCGCCCGCCGCCGCGACCACATGCAGCAGCACTCCGCCCAGCACGTTCTCTCCGCCGCCTTCGTCCGCCTGTTCAACATGCCCACCGTGTCCTTCCACATGGCCGACGACTACTGCTCGATTGATTTGGATACTTCTTCACTCACGCCAACTCAAATCGAATCCGCCGAGCGCCTCGCCAACGAAATCGTCCTGGAAAATCGTCCCGTCGACGTTCGCTACGTCACACGCGACGAAGCCACGCAACTAGGTCTCCGCAAACTCCCGCCCGTCGACCGCGACCAACTCCGCCTTATCGATATCCGCGACTTCGACCTAACCGCCTGCGGCGGCACGCATGTAGCCCAAACCGGACAGATCGCGGGCATCTTTCTCCGCAAGTCCGAAAAAGTTCGCCAGGGATACCGCGTCGAATTCGTAGCCGGCCAGCGCGCCGTCTCCACCGCCCGCCGCGATTTCACCGCCCTAACCGAAACCGCCGCGCTTTTTTCCGCCAACATCTACGACGTTCCCCAGCAAGCCCGCAAGTCTCTCGACGAAATTCGCGCGCTGCGAAAGCAAGCCGAGCAATCGCAGGAAGACCTGGCTGCCGCCCAGGCCACAACTCTCCTGGCCGAAACTCCCGAAACTCACGGCCGCAAGCTAATCGTCGAAACCCTAATCGGCCGCGACCTCAACTTTCTCAAACTGCTAGCCCAGAAACTCACTCGCCAATCTCCCGCCGCAATTGCCCTGCTAGCCACCGACTCTCCGCAACCCGCGCTGGTCTTCGCGCAATCCTCCGGCCAGCCCCACGACATGGCCGCGCTCCTCAAACAAACCCTGGCCTCGCTAGGCGGGCGTGGCGGCGGCAGCAAAGACCTAGCCCAAGGCGCCGCGCCCAGTTCCGTTGGACTAGCCGCCGCGCTCGTCGCCGCCGTGCAATCGCTCACGCCCGAGTGACGAGGCATATCAGACAATAAAAAAGGCCCCACTCTCGCGAGTAGGGCCTTTGACTTTACTGACGGCTGAAAGCTGATAGCTGACAGCTGCTTCTTAGTACATGCCTTCCATGCCGCCGCCGTGTCCACCACCGCCAGCTGGAGCTTCCTTCTTTTCCGGAATCTCCGCCACCAGGGCTTCGGTCGTCAGCATCAGGGCTGCGATCGAGCCGGCGTTGGTGAGTGCGGTGCGCACTACCTTCGTCGGATCGAGCACGCCCGCCTTGACCAGGTCTTCGTACTCGCCGGTCAGGGCGTTGTAGCCGAAGTTGCCGTCCTTCGAGTCGCTGATCTTGCCCAAAACCACCGCACCCTCTTCGCCGGCATTCTCGGCGATCTGGCGCAACGGCTCTTGGATGGCGCGCTTCACGATGTTGACACCGATCTGCTCATCACCCTCGAGCTTCAGCTTGTCGAGCGCCGCGACGCAACGCGCCAGGGCAACTCCGCCGCCGGGGACAATGCCTTCTTCCACGGCTGCGCGCGTAGCATGCATGGCGTCTTCCACGCGGGCTTTCTTTTCCTTCATTTCGGTTTCGGTTGCGGCGCCGACTTTGATCACGGCTACGCCACCGACCAGCTTCGCCAACCGCTCCTGCAACTTCTCGCGGTCGTAGTCGCTGGTGGTCTTGTCGATCTGGCTGCGAATTTCCTTCACGCGGCCTTCGATCTCCGAGTGCTTGCCTTTGCCTTCGACCAGGGTGGTGTTGTCCTTGTCGATGGTGATCTTCTTCACCTGCCCGAGATCGCTGATCTGCACGTTCTCCAGCTTAATGCCGAGATCTTCCGTGATGGCCTTGCCACCGGTGAGGATCGCGATATCCTGCAGCATCGCCTTGCGCCGATCGCCGAAGCCGGGAGCCTTGACGGCCGCGACCTGCAGCGTTCCACGTAGCTTGTTGACGACGAGGGTAGCGAGCGCTTCGCCTTCCACATCCTCAGCAATGATCAAGAGCGGCTTGCCGCTCTTCGCAATCTGCTCGAGCAGCGGAAGCAGATCCTTCATCGAGCTGATCTTCTTCTCGTTGATCAGGATGTAAGCATTCTCAATCGCAACTTCCATCCGCTCCGGATCAGTAACGAAGTAAGGAGACAGATAGCCGCGGTCGAATTGCATGCCCTCGACCACTTCCAACTGCGTCTCCAGCGTCTTCGACTCTTCCACCGTGATGACGCCATCCTTGCCGACCTTCTTCATGGCTTCGGCAATGATGTGTCCAATGGTCTCATCGTTGTTTGCCGAGATCGTACCAACTTGTGCGATCATTTCTCCCGAGACGGGCTTGGAGAATTTGTCCAGTTCGCCTTTGCCGCGCTCGCCGGTCTTTTTGTCGAAGGTGCCGCAGACCAGTGCGACGGCCTTCTCGATGCCGCGCTTCATCGCCATTGGATTGGCGCCGGCAGCAACCGTCTTCACGCCTTCGCGATAAATCGCCTGGGCGAGAACGGTCGCGGTTGTGGTGCCGTCGCCGGCAACATCCGAAGTTTTGGAAGCGACTTCGCGAACCATCTGGGCGCCCATGTTCTCGAGGCCGTCCTTCAGTTCGATTTCTTTGGCTACGGTCACGCCGTCTTTGGTGATGGTCGGCGAACCGAATTTCTTTTCAATCACAACGTTGCGGCCCTTGGGGCCGAGGGTAACCTTTACTGCGTCGGCAAGAAGATTGACGCCGCGCAGGATGGCCTGGCGGGACTCTTCTCCGTGTACGATTTGTTTTGCCATGATGCTTTTCTCCTTCAGAGATTAGAAAATTCTTTAACACAGAGGGCACGGGGTTCACAGGGTGACCCTTTGGCCCTGATGAGACGCGTACTACTTGCGCGCGCCAGCTACTTCTTTCTTGCCGCTGCCGGTCGAACTGGCTGCACCGCTCAGGATGCCGAGGACTTCGTCTTCCTTCATGATGATGAAATCTTCGCCATCGATTTTGATCTCGGTGCCGGAATACTTGCCGAACAGGATGCGGTCGTCCTCATGAACGGCCAGAGGGAAGGTCTTGCCTTCGTCGTTGGTGCGGCCTTTGCCGGTGGAAACGACGATGCCCTCTTGCGGTTTGTCTTTTGCGCTGTCAGGGATGATGATGCCGCCTCGGGTGGTGGAAGCTTCTTCCACGCGCCGTACCAGAATGCGGTCATGTAGTGGGCTGAATTTAGCCATGGTTGCTACTCCTTTCAAAGTGTTATCGAAGGTTGACTTACGTAAACCTATGAATTGTTATGGGTTAGGGCGGGCTGTTAGCAGTCTCGCCTACTGAGTGCTAATTGTAGAGATATGAGTGGGTGATTGTCAAGTGGGACGGCTGAGGTTGAGTTTGGTCAGGGCTTGTCCATTATTAGTGCTCAGGATTCTTCGTTTCTCCCCTGAGAAGCAGTCTCTGCTCGCGGGGCAGTTCCAGCAGGGCTTTCGTATCCCCGAACACCTTAAACCTCGTGAGGACATCGAACAGTTTCAACAGAATCGAAAACTCCCGCGCACCTGCGAATAGTTCTTGTAGAGCTTGATTCCAGACTTCCAAGTCTTTGACGTCGGTTTGCGCTGAGGCAAAGCTTGTAAATTCAGTGAGGCCGCCGCGAAACGCGCTCTTCCATACTTCCGAGTCGTTCGCGCCCCACAGCCCCTCAAGTTCTTGTTGCAGTTGTCCTTGCTTCGGACGAGAATTTCGAACTTTCAATAATTGGTGGAAGACGTTATGGGCAAGATCCTCGGGTGTGGCGGTTTGGACGGCTTCTAGAAACTGCTTGGTCTCAAACAACGCTTCACAGCGATAGTGCAGGAACTTTTTTTCGGTAGGGTCCAATGCGAGCGCACGTTCCAGCGGTTCAATAGCATCTTGGTACTTTCCCAGCTCACATAAGGCGATTCCTTTGCTTCCCCATGCAACAGAGTCGTTCTCAAATGCTCGCGCAGCCTTGTTGAAGTATTCGATGGCCTGTGTAGTTTTGCCTTCTCTTGCGAAAGAAAGACCATACACGAACAGAAGTCCGGGAATTCTCTTGCCTTCCTTCAAGAACGGTTCAAGTTTCGCGCGCGCAGCCTGGAATTTCTTCTGTCTGAGTAGAATACGCGCTTCCTCAACTGCGATAGGCGGCTTCAGATCTGGTTCAAAAAAAACAGCTTGAGCGTAGGAATCCAGAGCCCCTGCATTATGTCCCGTTCCGGCGAGAATGCCAGCCTTGTCGCAGAACAGCAGGCCCGAGTTTGGATTCCGCGAGAGGGCTCGATCTAGGAGTTCGAGAGCGCGTTGTGTGGAGTTTGTATTTGCATGGGCGCTAGCTAACGCTCGCAACAACTCGATGCTGTAAGGCTCCTGTTCTAACTTGGGTTCAAGTGTTGCAATCACTTCCGAGCTCCTGCTGAGCCAGCTCATGGCCCTGCTGTAATGCGGCCAATCCTCCGCGATTTTGCTCAGCTCGGAGAGTTCTTGAGCCTTGATGCGTGATCGTTCTGCGGTATCTCCTCGTGATAGGGAGGCGCAAAGTGTTCCGATTTCAGGACTGAGATGCGTATGGCCATCATGTGCGTCATACTCCTGTAACGCTGCCGCGAAGTAGGGGTGACCCGCGCTTCGTTCGTCGGTCTTGGCCAATTTGCCCTCGAGTTCTTCGCGTGAAAACCAGTACCGAATAAAGTCGACTAGGAGGTGCAGAGGGCGCTCACGGTGGGTCTTAGCTTCGACACAGATGCGGAGCAGAGGCTCGGTTAGCTCGTAAAATGCTTCTCTTCCGACTCGGTCAACTCTTACGTAGCGATCCGACAAGAGCTGCTTCAACTGGCTGGCGGCCGTTTGGTGGGTCGTGAAGCAACTCGTGGCGATCGTCGTAACAGTTGCGGGATTCCGATGTTCGCAGAGGAAATTTACGATCTTTTGCTGCTGTGGTGAAAGCCTAGCCATGTGTGACTGGTAGTAAGGTGTTAGGGCGTCAATGGTTTTCAGCAAGGGTTCAATAAACAGCTCCGACCCACCTTGGTATAGGAAGTCATAGAAAAGTACGAAGATTCGGTGGTTCCCTCCGGCGATATGTTGTACCGCCCTCACACGTGCTCGCCCCACTGCCGTGTCTAGGAAATTTGCTGTTTTCTCATCATTGTTGAACCGCGCCAAGCGCTTGAGCAGAGCAATGGCGTCACCGAATGAGAGTGGCTGGAGATGGATGACTTCAAAGAACCCGTAAAAGGGCGAGACCTGGCGAGAGATCGCAGAAAACAGCGCGGGCGTGGTCGCGAGTATTGCCCACTGAGGATAGGTCTGCATGAGCGCTCGCCATTGCCTCTGCCCTTGCTCCCCGATTTTTTCGAATACGGCGTCCAGGTTCTCAACTATCACGAGCAGAGTCCTAGCTCCAATCGTTTCTTGCAGGGATCGCCACACATGATCTTCCGCCCGGGATCTGCTCAATTTCGAAAGATCGCTCATGCTGCTTGGGGGCTGCAGGCTGGACTCCTCCGACGCTGCGCGAAGGATCCGCAACAAGAGGTCAAGAAATGAGGTTATCCCCCACTCGTCTTCTTTGAGGTAGGCAATGCAGAGCTTATCATCCAGATCTTTTTTCGCTTTTAGCCTGTTGTAAACAAGCGACACAAGGTGCGATTTCCCAATTCCGCGTGGCCCTACCAGCAACGCATTGTGCTTGGATTGCCGACGGGCGCTTTCCTCGAAGATATCAACGAGACGGTCGGCGACCGACTCGCGCTGGACGAAGGTCCCCTCTATAAGCTCCGGGGGCATTGCGGAGGGGTTAAATGTTGAAAATATAGCCAAGTTATCCTCTCGTATAGGCCCACCATCTCTGAACGATCGAATAGCGGAAGGTATAGGTCCCGTCTGAATTCTTGAAGAGGTAGTGGTCCTTAAGCAACACCTGCAACACCTGACGGAATAATTCCGCTTCGGCGGCTGGAGTCTTGTGTTTAACCAGATTTAAGAGTTCGGAGAAAGCGATGGGCTGGTCACGAGCGGCCAGCGTGTCAAGGGCGTGGAGCGCGAGCTGCGCCTCGACGGTCCCGTAGTACGTCGTGAGTCGAGTTTGATAGTAGCCGAAGTGTGCAGGATCGTTCGGGTCCGAAATCAGTTGCTGCAGGCATGACTCCACTCGATGGCTGTGTATCTCGCCATTACTATTACGAATTCTTGAAACAAGGTAGTGGATGTAATAAGGAATGTGGCCTGCCGCCGTACTGAGGGCGGCGCTAACATCCGCAGCTTCATCTAAGATTTTGATGCGCTCGCCGACCAGAAGTTGTGCGGCGAGGTATGCGCCATCGGTTGGTTCTAGGGGCGGCACCTCGATTGTCGCCATGTCATTCGTCGGGTCATTGGCGTAGCCGTGCTTCCGTAAACTGCCTATCACCTGGTGTATACCGACCGAGCCCGTGAATACCATTCGAAGCGTGGTGTATTTCTGACGTAGCGCTCTGAGAGCGTCGAGCAGTTCCATTGCGTCCTGTTCCCCGGTCGTCTCCTTGACGTTGTATAGGAACAGGGGAAGCTCATCCCAGAAAAAGACTACAGGTCGCGTCTCTTCGGTAAAGATGTCCTGGAACAATGCGGAAAGAAGAGCCTTCCAGTGTTGCTTGATGTCCGGAAGCTTAAGATGTCCAATTTCTGTTCCGCCGAGCTTGCTGAGAAGCCCCCACATCGCGAGGCGGGCTTTTTCCTTTTTCGACAGGATGGGCTCGACATCGGCATAGATGCCCTCGATAAATTCGCTGGGTGAGCGAAAGCCCTCGACGTCCCGCAAGAAACACACTCGATCAGAGCCTGGCTCGGCGACCATTTTGCGAATCACACTTGTCTTGCCGATTCTTCTTTCGGAGGTGAGGACTACACTTTGAGCCGCAAGCACACGCCAAAGCAGCGCTATTAGAGGATCCCTGCCAACAACGTCCTCCGGGGCCAAGACTCCTCCTGGATTTGCCATCATAATGTAATGATTGTACGTTAATATCAACGTATGTCAATATTAATGTACATATTATGTGGAGGCCTGACCTTGAACCCCATCAATACCGCCGCATGAGATATCTGCTCTTGCGCCTCATATTCCTATTCATTAATCCTCGCTGCAACACAACGCCGTTTACGCAGCAGCTCGGAGGGGCTCGACAGCAATCAGACGTTGGGAACGTATTTTGAAATCGAAGTCTTTTAAAGGGGCGTATCTTTGTAGGATTGTTTTGCTGACTCAATGATTCCAATAGCAGCCTGGGGAAGGAGGTATACCCGGTTTTCACCGATCATCCGAGCTCCCAGAATCAATCTAACCAGTCTTCAAACCCAAAAGCGACGGGGAATATACGTCTGCAGGAAATAATCTGGCGGCTTCCAAATTCTGGGTTAAGATTGAAGCTATGCCATACATATTGGAACACCTCACCAGCCTACGTCAGGAAATCACGGATTTGCGGAACATGAACGCCCGCTTTACGGGCAAGGGGTCGGATACTCAGATCGACCAGTCGGCGGTGGAGATGCGTGCCAACCGCCTGGCGGAGATCAAGAAAGAGCTGTCGCAGATGCTGAATCGGCCGGAAGATCCAGCTGTGTGGTGGGAAAAAGGCGGTCGGCGAAATCGCGTAGCGTAGCCGCGGCGGAAAAGTTTGGTGTTGAGCATGTGAGGGCGTGGCCGATGGCCATGCTCTTTTTCTTTGCAGACTTCCCGGACTATAGCTCAACAGAACCAGTCGAGCTGCGCTCGACGGACAGCCGGGCGGCTGTCCCCACATAAGCGGTGGTAGTGCAGTTTGGCTTACGCGTTGAGCCGGTTAAGCGGGAGATCCTTCGCTGCGCCTGAAAAGCGGCTCCGCTCAGGATGACAGTCGTCGTGTAATGGCCAACTGCATCATTACCACATAAGCCTTAGCCTTGAGTTGCAAAAATGGCGCGAGTGGGGCAACCTCGTACACCATGAGACTAGCGCAGGCGTGGGGCGGCTTTGTCGGTTCGTGTTTTCGGAACGTGTCTTTTCTTTTTATCATTGTTATTGCCGCGGGTGGTGTGGCTTCAGCGCAGGTCGGTCCGGAGGATGGTGGTCACGAAGTGCAAGTGTGGATGGGGGGTGGCTACTCGGTGCCGGGCGGGACTTCGAGTACTGGGATTTTTGATATTGGGCTGCGCTATGGATGGGTGCTTTCGGGGCCGCATTTGCCGAGTTTCTTGAGGGGACGATTTGAATATGCGGTGGATGCGGAGCCGGCGTATCTGATTTTTCAGCCCGCGAATACGGCGTATGGAGTGGGATTCAATCCCTTTGCGCTGAAGTGGAATTTTGAGAGGCGGGGACGGCTATCTCCATATTTCGAGTTGAGCGGAGGAACCTTATTCAGCAATCACAGCGTACCTACCTATACGGACACGGTGAACTTTACCTCGGCGGCGGCGCTGGGGACGCATGTTCTGGGCGAAAAATATAACTGGAGCGTCGAGTTACGCTATCTGCATATTTCAAATGCAGGACTGGCGAATTTTAATCCGGGGTTGAATACGGTGCAGGTGCGGGTGGGAGTGGGGAGATTTTGGGGTGGAAAGAAGTAGGGAAGAGTGTCCGGCGCGGACGGAAAGAATTGCCCGCGCCGCGACACATTATTGTTTAGGACTTACGAGCTGCGCCGCCATCGCCGACGGTTACGGTGTGAACAGCCTGGTCATCATTGCAGCAGCTGATCACGTAATTGTAGGGTGTGGCCGAAGAGGGCACTACAACCAAGACCTTGGGTACAGGGATGGGAGGGCTTGGTGAAATGTTGATCGAATTGCCAGTGCTGGGAGGAATACTCGCAAATGGAAATGTATCGGTTCCAGATTGGCTGACGATGCAGTTCGGAGTCGGGTTTAGCCACTGTACTTCATCGCCCTCCCCCGCATTGAAATTATTCGCGCAAAGCTGTGTGATTTGACGGGGCATGTTTGTGTTCCTTTCAGATAGCCAGGGAGACGGCTTCAACTGAAAGCCATCACCGCAGGCTGGAATTTTTACCAGGGCCCCTCCCGGCCGCAATTGTGACGGGAGTCTAGCGAGGGGAAGACTTTATCAACTGCTGGAAACCCGGAGTGTCCACCAGGTTAGAGAACTCGGGATCTCCGCGAATCTTGTCGATCGTGTAGCCGGCTTGCACGGCTTTGGCCAGCCATTCAATTGCCGGGCCCGTTTCGCCTAACTGGCTGTATACTCCTGCTGCATCGATCAGTATCTCTTTGTCGTTGTGCCCGTACTGGAGTGCCTGCCCGAGATAGAGCAACGCATTCTTACGATCACCCAACTGGGCATAGTAGCCCGCCAGAGCGCTGAGCACATCCGGGGCGTGGGCATTGACCTTTAACTCCGTCAAAGCCAGTTCGATTGCTTTGTGCTCCGGTGCGAGCGCTTGTTCTTTCTTGCCTCCGTAGTAAAGGGCTGCGCCCAGGTTTCCCCAGGTGACATATTGCTGGGGATCGAGTTTCGTCGCTTCTTCGAAGGCCGCAGCGGCGTCGACAAACTTGTTCAGACCATAGTATGCGGCTCCGAGGTTGTCGTATCCCGCATAACTGGGCCGAATGGCAATGGACTTTTTCAAAGGATCGATCGCCTTCTCGTATTGACCCATGTTGCTGTAGATGGCTCCGACATTCACGTAGGTCCCATACCACTCGGGCGCAATCGCGATCACTTTCTGGTACATCTCCAGTGCCTTTTCGTATTGATTGCGGCTGGTGTAGAACTGGCCGAAAGCGTTATAGCTGTAACGGCTGTTGGGATGCGCTTGAACGTCCTGCTGGTATGCCTTTTCGGCTTCGGTGATTTTGCCATCGCGTTCGTAGGCATGCGCCAAGCCGACGGCGGCTTCTTCATTCGTGGGTTCCAGGCCGAGTGCGAGCTGAAACTCGGCGGCAGCCTCGGGATAATGTCCAGTGCCGGCGTCGATATGGCCGACGCAAATGTGGCCGGCAGAGCCAGCGTTACCAAGTTTGACAGCGTCACTACAGCTGGCTTGCGCGGGAGCAATCCATTGCGTTTGTTTGGTGTCAGAGTACTTGCGCCAATAGCTTTCGCCGAGGACGGCTTTGGCCATGCCGAAGTTGGGATCGAGCTTGAGGGCTTCGCGGACCATCAGGGCGGCATTATCAAGATTCTCGGCCTTGTTATCGAGCAGGTACCCTTGCGCCTGCAGGTAATACTCATAGGCGGCAGCTTGGTCGGTGCCGTGATATTTCAGCGCAGCTTCTTCTTCCGGGAGCAATTGCAGGCGAAGAGCCTTGACGGTTCCGTCGGAGACATCTTGTTCCACCGAGAAAGCGTCAGCGATGGGAACGGTTAGAGAACCGCTGCCAACCGGTGTGCCGGTTTGCGCACTCACTAGGGAGTAGCTGACCTTAACTAGCTTGTCGGACTGGGGGTCGAGAGTGAGGACGAGGCCGAGGTTTGCACCGAACATGCGGGCAGCATCGGGAAGCGCGGAAATTTTTCTTTCCTGCAGGCTGCGAGGCGGGATGACTTCCAAGGCGCGATCCTCAGTGAGCTTGCCGAGTTTGGCTGCGACGCTCTCGACTAACCCTTGGCCGAGAGCGGTGAGTTTAGGGTCGGCGTTGGCGGAGGTGAAGGGAAGTACGGCGAGGATTTTAGTTTGGGGCAGTCCTCCGAGTTTGGATTGTGCAGCCGCATCGCTTGCAGCGGACGCGTGGAACAGTGTGCGCAAGGGACGATAGACAAGGAACAGCGCTACGAGAACTAGGACAATCGCCAGCGCGCCCAGCATTCGATATTGGTGGAAAGTTTCAGAGAAAATTCCGCCGTTTGCGGGAATGCGCTTCGGTTTTCCTCCGTGCTGAACCTGGCGCAGATCCTGCAGAAGCGCCGCGACGTTTGGGTAGCGTGCGTTGGGATCTTTGGCGAGAGCCCGAAAAATAACGGTGGCAAGTGGAGCAGAGACGTTTTTGAGCGGCGCAGGCTCTTCGTGGACGATGCGGGCGACGGTAGTGGCAAGGCTGTCGCTTTTAAAGGGTTGCCGGCCGCCGAGCATTTCGTAGAAGACCAGGCCGAGCGAAAAAATATCGGAGCGACCGTCGTCTGGTTTTTGCAGCAGGACTTCGGGAGCCATGTAGGCGGGAGTGCCGCCGGAAGCGTTCATCGTCTGCATGCTCTTGGTAACGTCGTCGGGCTTGGCAGTTCTTCGGACGCGGCGGGCCACACCGAAGTCGAGAATCTTTACTCGATTGCCTGGAGCGATCATGATGTTCTCCGGCTTGATGTCGCCGTGAATGATGCCCTTTTCGTGCGCACTCTGCAGGCCTTCGCAACATTGTGTGGCGATCGCGAAGAATTCTTCAGTAGAGAAGGGCCGCTTGAGGCGATGGCGCAAGGTCTTGCCTTCGATGTACTCCATCACCACCCATAGTTCGCCCGCGTGCTCAATGACGTCATAGACTGCGCCGATATTGGGATGGTTTAGAGCGGAGGAGCGTTGGGCTTCTTTAAGCAGGCGCTTGCGGTGGGCGTCGTTGGAATTCGCGCGCGGGGACATGCGCTTGATGGCTACAAAGCGCTTCAGCGTGGTGTCTTCCGCGCCGTAGACTTGCCCCATGCCGCCAGCACCAAGCCGCCTGGAGATAACGAAGCGGCCGACTGCGGTGCCCATTAGGGCATCTTGAGAAGAAGCAGCAACAGGGGGCGTCTTGATCTCTTCTGCCATGAACGAAGTGCCCGCCGAATGGGGCAATTCTAACCTTAGTCGTAGAGGAAACCAAAGGGGAATGTAGAGGGAGAGCTTTACCACAGAGATTCAGAGACACAGAAAAGATATTGAATTGATCGCTTGTTATGAAGCGGTAAGTCCTAAATTCATCAACCACGAAGGGCACAAAGGTACACAAAGTCCAACACCACGATATTCCTTCGTGCGCTTCGTGCCCTACATGGTGAAATTGGGACGCGACTTATGAAGCAGCTCCCTTGCTTCCTTCCTTAAGCCCCAGCTATTCTTCTCACCTATGTCTACGTTAGTGGAGTGTGTACCGAATTTTTCCGAAGGCCGCGACAAGGCCAAGGTCGACGCCATTGTTGAAGCCATGAAAATGGATGGGGTCTACCTGCTCGACCGCGAAATGGACGCGGATCACAACCGATGCGTGATTACGCTGGTGGGCGAGCGGGAGGCGATTCAGGAGGCGGCCATTCGCGGAGTTGGGAAGGCCGCGGAGTTGATTGATCTGAATGTGCATCAGGGAGCGCATCCGCGGATGGGTGCGGCCGATGTGGTGCCGTTTATTCCGATTGATGGTGTGACCATTGAAGATTGCGTGGCGATGGCGCGGTACGTCGGTGGGGAGATTTGGAAGCGCTTTCAGATTCCGGTTTATTTGTACGAAGCGGCGGCAGCAACGCCGGAGCGGCAGAATCTGGAAAACATCCGGCGCGGACAGTTTGAAGGGATACGGGCAGAGATTGCGACGAATGCGGCGCGGCGGCCGGATTTCGGAGAGGCGCGGGTGCATGCGTCGGCGGGTGCAACCGTGGTGGGCGCGCGAAAGTTTTTGGTCGCTTACAACATATTTTTGAATACGCCGGATGTTGATATTGCCAAAAAAATTGCGAAGGCAGTGCGGTTTTCAAGTGGAGGGATGCGGTTTGTCAAGGGCGCGGGATTTTTGGTGCGAGGGTTGGCTCAGGTCTCGATGAATCTGACGGATTTTGAGCAGACGCCGGTGCATCGCGTTTTTGAAATGGTGAAACGCGAGGCGGCGCGGTATGGCGTCGCTCCGGTCTCAAGCGAGATCGTGGGATTGATTCCGAAGAAAGCGTTGGAGCAGGTGGCGGAGTGGTTTCTGCAGGTGGAGAACTTTGATTCGTCGTTAATTTTGGAAAATCGGCTGGCTGCAGTGATGGGCGGGAAGACGGCGGTGGGCGGATTGCGCGCAGGCGTGGAGCCGTTTGTCGAGCAACTTGCCGCACCTACGGCGACACCGGGCGGCGGCAGCGCTGCGGCGGCAGCAGGCGCGATGGCGGCGGGACTGGCTACGATGGTGGCGTCGATGTCGCGAGGCAAGAAGGCGTATCTGCAATATGAAGCGCAGTTAAGCGCGGCGATCGCGCAACTGGGTCCGTTGCGCGAGGAGTTGAAGGGCGCGGTTGATGCGGATGCGGAGTCTTATGACGCGGTCATGAAAGCGTACAAGCAGGCGAAGGCCGATCCTGGTGGGTCCGATGCGTTCGTGGATGTGGCTCTTAAGTTGGCCACCGGAGTTCCGCTCAAAGTCGCGGAGAAGGCGCATGAAGTCGCGCGGATTGTGCAAAGTCTTGAGAGCGTGACCAATCCTAATATGAAGTCGGACCTGGTCACGGCACTGGCACTGGCCCGTGCCGCGATTGCGGGCGCGTTGGCTAATGTGGAGATTAATTTGGCGTCGTTGAAAGATCGGGATTTTGCTGCGGAAGTGCAGAAGAGGACTGAGGCGGTGAAGGCGCAATAGAGGCCAGCCTTAAAGGCGGCTGCACGTGAGACGTTATGCCCGAACCATCTGCGCTCCGGTCTAACTAAATTATTGCTTACCACATCAGGCAATTGCGGCCGCTTGCATCCACACTGCTAGTCAACTCAACTGCTACGGTCTTAGGAAGTCTTCTCTGAGTTGCTGCTCGCTCCTTATTCTGCGATACATTCGGACAAACAACTAGAGCCTCACGTTTCCCCGCCGCAGCTACCAGTTGGACTCCGATGGCCGCTCGGCTACTGAAGTTTTTTCTGATAAGGAAATGGCAGCGCGGCATCGACGAGGACAACGATCGAAGGCGAAATTGTCATCCAAGCTTGCGGTATAGCCAGTCCCTAAACGGTCACGCTTTGTCGAAATAGGGGCCGCGACGGCAAGTTTCCGCTCCAAGGTCGCGAAGATCGCAGTGCTGCGGAGAACCTTGCCCCGATGAGTCGTTCAACGTGGTTATCAATTTCGATTTTGCTGTTCTGTGCCGTTGCATTTCTGATGGGCCTGAACGGTTGCGGTGGATTCAGCAGTAGTAACAATTCCTCCACGGCGGATTCACCGCGAGCAAAAATTCAGCATGTGGTGATCATCTTCCAGGAGAACCGTACTCCCGACAATCTGTTTCACGATTCAGTGTTGATGTCGCGCGGCGCCGATATCGCGAGCAGCGGAGTGAACTCGAAAGGCCAGACGATCCCGTTGGGCGAGATTAACTTAGGTTTGAATGGCAGCAATCCGGATAACTACGACCTGAGCCACGCCCATAACGCATTTGTGAAGATGTGTGACCTAAATCCATCCACCGGCGCATGCGCGATGGATGGCGCTGATCAGATCGAAATTGCCTGCC
Source organism: uncultured Acidobacteriaceae bacterium (assembly GCA_963789625.1). GTDB lineage: Bacteria > Acidobacteriota > Terriglobia > Terriglobales > Acidobacteriaceae > Sulfotelmatobacter. The sequence continues at coordinate 82,415 of CAWBLK010000013.1, forward strand.
TGCCGGGAGTAGTCAATTGCGCGCCCGCAAATCCTCAATTTATGTATGTGAAGCCGGATGATGTTCGGCCTTACTTCCAAATGGCTGAGCAGTACACATTTGCCGATCGCATGTTCCAGACTAATCAGGGACCAAGTTTTCCGGCACACCAGTTCATTCTTTCCGGGACTTCGGCGCCCACGACGACCAGCAATCTGTTTGCGGCGGAGAATCCGTTGGGCGGGGCGGGATGCTTTGCATCCCCGGACTCAAGCGTCTGGATGATTCATCCTTCGGGAAAGGAATTGAGCAAACAATATCCGTGTTTCGAACATGCCACGCTGACGGATTTTCTCAATAACAAGAGTATTAGCTGGCGCTACTACACTCCGGTGGGTGCGGGATCGATCTGGACCGCGCCAAATGCCATTGAGCACATGTGCGGTCCCAACGCCCCGCCCCCGAACGCAACGGCGTGCACCGGCGCTGACTGGACCAATAACGTGGTGATGCCGACTACGCAGAATCCAGTTCCAGTACTGACCGACATTGCCAATGGCCAGCTGGCAGCGGTGAGCTGGGTGATCCCAACCGGCCTGGCATCGGATCACTCGAATGACAGCGACGGCTCCGGGCCGTCGTGGGTGGCTGCGATTGTGAATGCAATCGGTAACAGCCAGTACTGGTCAAACACGGCGATCTTTGTCACCTGGGATGATTGGGGAGGCTGGTACGATCACGTTTCGCCGCAAGTGATCAACGATGGCGTGAGCTGGGGATCGGGATATGTTTATGGATTTCGGGTTCCGCTTATTGTGATCTCGCCTTATGCGAAGACGGCGTATATTTCGCACGCGAAACACGATTTCGGCAGCATTCTCAAATTCGTTGAAGAGAATTTTGGGCTACCGTCGCTGGGCTACGCGGATATGCCGGCGGACGATCTTTCCGACTGCTTCAATTACAACCAAGCGCCGACTTCTTTCCAAACGATCGCGGCGCCGCTGCCGGCAGAGCACTTCCTCAACGACAAACGGCCGCCAACAGATCCCGATGACGACTGAAGGGAAGTCGGAAATCGGCGCAGCGACAGAACGCTTGGTTGCAGGTAACTGCATTATCAAACTAACTAACGGCTTTTCGGTGGAACTGACGGAGACCCGCTGCCAGAAATCCCACGTCGAAAATAGTCAACGCGATCAGGACAGCCAGCACCGGCAGGTGCGGAAATTGGGGCACGAGCGTTCCTCGCAGGCCCTCGCTGGCGTACACGAGAGGATTGATGAAGACGACTTTCTGAAGAATGGGAAAATGAGCTAACGCGCTCCAGGGATAATACGTGCATCCGAAAAAAATCATCGGGGTCAAAACCATGCTGAACATCAGGCCGATGTGAGTCTGGCTGATGCTGCAACCGAGGGCCAAGCCGCCGCAGGCTGAGAAAAGCGCCACGAGCAGCGTAACGCAGGCAAAACTCAGCGGAGAATGCAGAGTTCAAATCCACTCCGGGACGCAGCAGCAACCACGCGGCCGGAATGACAACAGTCCAGCGACGATCGCTTGCAGCGTGCCGAAAAATCACTTTCTCGATGGCCAGCCATGAAATTTCGATGGGCGCCAGCAGGCGGTCTTCGATCTCGCGCGTGAACTGAAATTCGGCAATCAACGGCATCGCGACGGCCCAAACACCGGTGAATACCATGCTGATCGCCATGATTCCGGGCAACAGCAAACTCTTGTAGGCGGCGGGCATGTAGCCGCTGCTCACCATCACCCGGCCGAAAATAAATACGAACATCATGGGCTGCAAAAAAGTCTGCAACAGCAAAGGAACGAAGTTGCGGCGGGCGACATGAGCGTCGCGCGCCAGCAGGGCGAAAAAAGTCCTCCAGTTCAATCGCGCAAGCTCCTTCCGGTGTGGTGCAGGAAAAGATTCTCCAGGCTGGGTTCGGAAATATGAACGTCGCACAACTCGACGGTGGCACTGGCGGCAAGGTTGGCAATCTCAGGGACCAGCGAGCCTCCACGGTCGGCATAGATATCGGCGGAGTTGTCGGTTCGATGATCCTTGTTTTCCGCCGCAGCATTTTGAAGCGCACCCTGCTGCGAATCATCTCTCGCGCGCACTTCGGTGACTCCCGGCAAAGTCTGCAGCCGCTGCAGCAACTCCGGAGAGTGCCGGCCGAAACGCAAGCGCAGAAGATAGCCACCAGGAACAGAAGCTTTCAATTCATCCGGAGTGCCCAAGGCTATTTTGCGTCCGTGATCGATGATAGCCAGACGCTGGCACAGCGCGTCGGCCTCTTCCATATTGTGCGTGGTCAGAAGAATGGTTTTGCCGCGCTGGTTGTATTCACGGATGATCTCCCAAAGCAGCAGGCGAGTTTGCGGGTCGAGGCCGGCGCTGGGTTCGTCCAGAAAAAGAACTTGCGGGTCGTGCATCATGGCGCGCGCGATGGAGAGACGCTGCATCATGCCGCCGGAGAATCCGCGAACCATCTGGTCGCCACGGTCGGCGAGTTTGAAGCGATCGAGCAAGGTCATCCGCGCGCTCAGCGCGCGTCTGCGAATCGATGCCGAAATAAGCGCCGTGAAAGAGCAGAATTTCGCGAGCGGTGAGGGTAAAATCGAGGTTTGGACGCTGCTGCACCACTCCAATCAGCCGCTTGACCACAACCTGTTCTGCCCAAACATCGATGCTCGCCGATCCAGGCCTGGCCGCCGGTCGGCCGCACGCGGGTGGTAAGAATTCCTACGGTCGTCGACTTGCCTGCGCCGTTTGGTCCCAGCAGGCCGAAGATTTCTCCGGGTAAAATCTCAAGCGAGAGTCCGTCGAGAGCGACAATCTCCGGTTTGGGCTGCTTTCTTGCTTCTTGCCGCGCCCCGCGCTCAAACCGAAGCCGCCGCCGGAGGCGAGCGGTGGCGCCGAGTTGTAGATCTTGCGTAGGTCGCGAGTGCGAATGCCAGCCAGCATGCTGAAATCCTTGGAGTCACAAAGTTCTATGGTGAGAAAAACTACGGTTTCTACTCTAATGCCGCAGTGAAGGTCTTTTGATAAAACCAGAGCTGGGCAATGTTGTCAATTCTGGCTTACGCGTTGGGCCGGTTTAGCGGGAGATCCTTCACTACGCCTGAAGAACGGCTTCGTTCAGGATGACAGTCGTTAGTCGAACTGCACTACTGCCAGGCCAGCAAATATAGTTGCACACGGGGCGAGTAGAAAATCCCACAGCCGGGTTGAGATCAGAGGCTGAAAAAACTACGCGCTTCACACGAGGACACCCCGCTATGAGTCGCTCGGTATGGCTATCAGTCTCGCTCTTGCTTTTGGGAGTCGCGGCATTTCTCCTGAGTATGAACGGCTGTGGGGGAGGCAATACGACTGCAGTAATCACCACCATGCCACCAGCATCAAAGATTCAGCACGTGGTGATCATTTTTCAAGAGAATCGCACGCCGGACAACTTATTTCAGGATCCGGCGCTGATTGCGAATGGTGCGGATATTCAGAACTATGGAGTGAACTCGACAGGGGCGAAAATTCCGCTGAGCCAGATTGACCTGGGCACAGCCGGCAGCAATCCGGATGACTACGATTTAAGCCACGCTCACAGCGCCTTCGTGGACATGTGCGACTTGAACACGACCACAAATACGTGCGCGATGGATGGCGCGGATCTCATCCCTATCGCCTGCCAGAAGAACGCCGCCAATTGCCCGCCCGCAAACCCGCAATTCCAGTATGTGAATCCGGCGGATGTGCAGCCTTACTTCACAATGGCAGAGCAGTATACCTTTGCCGATCGCATGTTTCAGACCAACCAGGGGCCAAGTTTTCCGGCGCACGAGTTCATTCTTTCGGGCACATCAGCACCAACGGCAACCAGCAATCTGTTTGCCGCGGAAAATCCGATCGGCGGCGGCACGATCGCGGGGTGCATCGCGCCTCCTGCGGAGACGGTTGCGCTGATCGACTCTACGGGAGCCGAATCGAGCACGATGTATCCGTGCTTCGAACACGCAACACTCACCGATTTTCTCGACACCGCGAAGGTGTCATGGCGTTATTACGCGCCCTCTGCGGGCTCCATCTGGACTGCTCCCAATGCGATTCAGCACATGTGCGGACCGAACGTTCCACCACCCAACGGTACTGCCTGTGTGGGACCGGACTGGGCCGGCGCAGCTCCGAAGGTTGTCATCAATCAAACCGAGACTAACGCCCAGATTCTTACCGACATCGCGAGCGGTCAACTGGCGCAAGTGAGCTGGGTAATTCCGACAGGGCAGGATTCCGACCATGCCTCCAGCAACAACGGCTGCGGCCCGTCCTGGGTGACTCTGTTGGTGAACGCGCTCGGGAACAGCCAGTACTGGTCCAATACCGCCATCATCTTGACGTGGGACGACTGGGGCGGCTGGTACGATCACGTGCCGCCGGCGGTCATCAGCAATGGCAGCAGTTGGGGATCCGGCTACCTATATGGATTTCGCGTGCCCATGATTGTGATCTCGCCGTATGCCAAGACAGCTTACATCTCGCATGTGACGCATGACTTTGGAAGCATTTTGAAGTTTATTGAGACAACCTTCAATCTGCCGTCCCTGGGCTATGCGGACGAGCCAGCTGATAATCTTTCTGACATTTTTAATTTCAGCCAGACGCCGACTGCGTTTCAGACCATCGCGGCGCCTCCCGACGATGCCGCATGCCGCAGCGGCACGAATCCGGCGAGCGATCCGGATGATGACTAGAAGCTGTTTCAACCCTCAGAGGCTAAAGCCCTGTTCTTGAAATGATTCGCTTATCGTAGCGCTGAAGCGCTGCGCCACCCAAAATCAAGTGCAACATTAGTTCTTCGGCAAGTTGTGAAGCCGCTGTTGATGTTAATGGGCTCTGACGGCACGACTGAAGTCGTGCCCTTCCCGAGCCCAATTATGAGACGGCTTCTTAGTCGTCGATTCTCTGCACGACCGAGAGAATCTTCCACGCCCCATCCGATTTTGAAAGCGTCATGTAGTCGACCCATTGGGGAGTGACGAGTTTGGCGGAAGCGATATTTCCGGAAATATCCAGCACGCTGACCTCTTCCGTTTTCTCTGCCTGGGGCTGGCCGGCCGGACCGTGGGAACGCACTTCCCGCACCATCTCCGCCCCGGTCTTATCCCGCATAGGAATGTTGCCGTGGATCATGTGCTTCAGGTAGTGAGGATGCAGCGTTTGCTCCATGCGGGGAGCATCGCCGGTGTAATAGGCTTCAATGTAGTTCGTGACGGTGTTGCGCACGGCGGACGAATCGTCGCCGAAGGCGTTTTTGTTTTGAGCATAGGTTGAAGTTGAAAGGGTGAGAAGCAGCAGGGATAGGCCGAAACCCAGTACGACGCGTTTCATGGTGGATGGTCTCCGCGAGGGTGAAAAGGTTGGAACAGTCGCGATTGTGCCAGTTGGGTTAGTCGCGCACAACTACACCAAAGGCCATGTCTGCGGGGGACGTGCGCTGCTTCCGCTGCTTATGCGCGGTTCTCCAGCGTCAATGAATCACTCGGCTGCGTTGCGGTACCACCCGCGCTAAACTTAGGTCGCGATGCCCTCAGGGGCTGAAGCCTGATCTTTATTGGCTACGGGACGGCACGACTTAAAGTCGTGCCCTTCCCGCGCCCAGCCTACTCGACGGCGTTGCGCGATATCACTTGCTGGTACCATTCCGCGCTGAGCTTCGGCGTGCGCACCTGGGTTTTGTAGTCCACGTAGTGAAGACCGAAACGCTTGCTATAGCCGTCTGCCCACTCGAAGTTATCGAGCAGACTCCACAGGAAGTAGCCTTTGATCGGATAACCCTCCGATGCCGCGCGATGCAGGTGCGTGAGGTGATTGCGCAGATACATCACGCGATCAGTATCGTCAACCCGTCCGTTGGCGGTCAGCACATCGTCGGAAGAGCAGCCATTCTCTGTGATGTAGATCGCCTTGGGTTTCCAGATGTCGCCGACATTACGAACCGCCCAGTAGATCACTTCCGGCCCAATGTACAGCCAATTTGAGGCCATGCGCGGGAAGGAATCGGGACGCTTCTCTATAACGTAGCTGGCAGGGGATGAGTCGGCGCGTACGTACTCCGGCGTGTACACATTGAGACCGACGAAATCGAGCGGGCTGCCGATGGTCCTCATGTCACCGGCCTCTACTTTGGGCGCGTTCGCGCCTTCGCGCTCGAGATAACCGTCAGTGTATTTGCCTTCCATGATGGCGGTGAGAAATGGAGCGTTTCCCTCGCGCGTGGCGCGATGCGCGGCTTCGATGTTCTCCTTGTTTTCGATGACGGGCACATAGACCGTGGCATTTTCTGCGAGGCCTACCTGCGTTCCCGGCTTGCCGTTGGCGCGAATGGCCAGCACCGCGAGGCCGTGCGCCAGCACACCATGGTGGCGAACCTGATTTACCTGGTCAGGCGGCAATTTTAGACCGGGCGCAAATCTGCCTTCTTTGTAGCCGAGGTCGGTGAAACAGACTTGCTCATTCGTCGTAAAAAAATGGCCGACGCGGTCGGAAAGCTGTTTGGAAATATAAGCTGCATAATCGCCGAAAGCTTTCGGCGTGTCGCGTGATTGCCAGCCGCCGGGCAAAGCCTGCGGCAGATCCCAGTGGAAGAGAGTGATATAGGGATCGATATTGTTCTTTAGCAGCTCGTCAACCACGCGATTGTAATAATCGAGGCCTTTCGGGTTCGGCTGGCCAGTGCCATCGGGAAACACGCGCGACCATGAAATGGAAAAACGATAAACCTTCGTGCCCAGATTCTTGAGCAACTGCACGTCTTCTTTGTAGCGGTGGTAGGAATCGTCGGCGACGTCGCCGGTCTCCCCGTGATACGTCTTGCCGGGCGTGTGCGAAAAAGTATCCCAGACGGAGGGCTTGCGTCCGTCTTCGCTGACCGCGCCCTCGATCTGATAGGCAGCGGTGGCGCATCCCCAAAGAAAGTTGGATGGAAATTGCAGCAGGCTCGCCTTGGCCATTTGCGCGAGTGCCATGCGAGGAAGAGAAGCGCTGGCAAGAGCAGCAGCGGCGGTGCCGGCGAGAGTCTTACCGAATCGGCGACGGGTCAGGGTTTTCATGGGCGTGAGAAGAGTATCACTTATGCGGAGTCAAGATGAAGGTGATTGCGTGGGTTCACAGCTTGTCAGATCTGGCGACGAGGGCGATCGAGCTTGGCTCGATGGACAGCAGAGGGCGGCTGTCGCCACATGGCATCTCAGCTTGCAAACCATCCTGATGTGAGCTGCAACTTAGTGTGCTACGCGCTTCAGCGCATCCTGGGCGCGAGTGTAGCTGTGAGCGATGGACAGCGCGGCGCGATATTCTTCGGCGGCGGCTGGGCGGTCGCCTTGTTTTTCGAACACTTCGCCGAGCATATAGTGAGCCTTAAACACAGGTGCTTCTTCCACGGTTGTCGATGAATCGATGTACCGCCGCAAGAGACGAATGGCCATGGGATAATCGCGGCCGGTGCGGAGTAAGAGGCCGGCACCATCCACCAGCGCACCGGGACGATCGAGCGGACGCGATTCCATAGTGTGCAGAGCTTGCTGCATTTCATCCAGGCGGCCGGTGTGACGATAGAAGCCGGCGAGATTCAACCATGCGAATGCGCCGCCGCGGCTGGCATCGATGGCGGCGTGGTATTCGCGCTCGGCAGTATCGAAGTCATTTTCTTTCTCGGCGATGCGCGCGCTTACCCAGTGCGCGAGGGCTGGATTCAGCCGCGCAAGTTGCGCGGCCTGCGCGCGTGCTTTGTCTTTGCCTCCGCCGACAATGGCAGGAGCTTCCAGATAAAACTCAGCCAGATCGGTGCGGGCTTGCCAGTTAGCAGAATCGAGCTCGACGGCACGCTCAAATTCAGTGCGGAGCCTTTTGGCCAGTCCGACGGCTTTGAAAAAGATGGAGCGGTCCGCCTTTTCGCCGTAGGCGCGACCGAGCCAGAGATGATAGAGGCTGCTGTTAGGTTCGAGAGTAACGGCGTTTTCGCATGCGGGGATGGCTGCATCCCAGGCCTCGACCTCGAAATAAGCGCGGCAAATGAGGTTATCGGATTCGGCGGTGGGAGCGGGTTGACGCGCGAGGGTTTGCAGTGCTTGATCTACGCGGCCGGCGGCGAGCAGGGATTGGGGTGTTTCGGTCGCGTGGGCGAGCGGGAGCGACACGATCCAAAGCAACGCAACAAAGATGCGAGCAACTCGCACGCACGCAAAAGCAGGTGCCTCACCGGGCTTGGCGCCCGATTCGGAATGACAAGAGTTGTTGTGTTCTTTCAATGCTGAATTTTTGGCATGCCGGAAGGCGTGCCCTGATACGTATCGCCGCATCGGTTACGGCACCACTTTTGCGCGGGCGCCGTCGGCCAGAGGCTTGGCATCGGCGGAGGACAGGACTACGACGGAATGTTCAGGAGAGCCCGGAGGTGATTTCGACCTGCGTAAGATTCTGCAGCGAGACTTCGACTTCGCGGCGTTTGAGTTCGCCGTCGGCGAGCTGATAAACGTAAGGCTTGGCGTCGTCCATGCGTACGGCCTCGCGCGGCAGTGTGAGGGCGGAGTTGTCCTCGGCAGTGATCACGGTAACGCCGACGTTGACGTTCGGCAGGAGGTGAAGATCGTGGTTGTCGACGGTGCAGGTGACTTCGCCCACGTTGCGCGCTCCCCGAAGTTTTACGGTGGAAGGAACGGTGCTGACGGTACCGGTCCAGATGCGCCCTGGCAAAGCATCCCAGGTGACTTCGATCTTCTGTCCGGTGGCTAGACGGCCGATGTCAGGTTCGTCGACGAAAGTGCGCACCAGCATGCGGGAGAGATCGCCTACCTGTAACAGCAGATCTCCGGTTTGCACGTACGCGCCCTGCTTGACAGGAAGGGCATAGACGATTCCATCAAAGGGTGCGCGGACCGTGGATTTCTGCAACGCATCTTCGGCCGCGGCATAAGCAGCTTGGGCCTCGGCTCCTACGGCCTGAACTTTGGCAACTTCCGGTTGCGAGTAACGGTCTTTCTGTTTCTGCTCCAGCAGAGTTGTATCGGCTTGAGCGCGCTGCAATGCATCTTCCGCCTGCTTGACCTCGCCGGCGGAGGCTGCGCCTTGTTGCTGCAAGCGGCGAAGCGAATCCAAGTTGCGTTGCGCAGAGTCGCGCGCGCTGCGGGCTTTCACCAGTTGCGAATCAAGTGTGATGCGCTCTTCTTGTGTACCACCGGTGCTAAGGTCAGATTGATCGGCCTGCGCGGCCTTCATTTGCGCCTGAGCACGTGCGGCCTGGCTGCGCAGGTCGGCGTCATCGAGTTCCAGAAGCAGCTGACCTTTGTGAACGTGATCGCCTTCTTTTATGAAGAGGCGCTTCACCGTTGTTGGGTCGGGCGAGTGGGCTTCAAAATTCTGGATGGGCTCGACTTTGCCGTTGGTGGAAATCAGGCTGCGGATGGGACCGCGTTCCACGGTTGTGGTGCGAACTTTCAAGGGGCCGGGCCGTGTAAAGATGGGAATAACCGCGAGGACGGCGAGGACTCCCACGGCAAGCCAAGCGCGGCCCTTGCGTGAGGCGGGACGTCCATTCCCATTCGAGTTGTTATTGGTTCCTGCCAACCGGTTATCTTTCAAAGCGCAGCGGGAGCAATTGCAAGGACTAATTTACCACTCAGTGCGCTGCCACAGAACACTGCCTGCCCCATCCGTTGCTACTTTAGATGCTGCCGGAGAGCGCGGGATGCGTGCGAATACCCGGCGGCAGCGGCAGGAAGGTTAGCACTATCTGCTGCACGAACACCGGGAACGGGGCCCGGCGGCTACAATACTTGAATGCCAAAACCGCGCCGTTATACTCCCGAGCATGCCGCCGCCGGGCTGGACGCCGACTTTCCTGAGATTGAAACCTGGCCGAATCAGTTTCCCGGTTATGAGATTGTGATCGATGATCCTGAGTTCACTTCGGTCTGTCCGAAGACGGGGCTGCCGGACTTCGGCGTGATCACGTTGCGTTACCAGCCCGATAAAGCGTGCCTGGAGTTGAAATCGTACAAAGAGTATTTGCATTCGTACCGCAATCTCGGAATTTTCCAGGAGAACATTGTGAATCGGGTGCTCGAAGATGTGGTGCGCTGGGCGAAGCCGGTGTGGGCTGAGGTGAAGGGCGACTTCCGGCCGCGGGGCGGGATCTCCACGACGGTGGTGGCAAGATGGCCGCGGGCGAAAGGAAAGAAGTAGCTGCTGGCAGGACTAGCGCTTGCGCCGTCTTCGGCGTTGCGTGGCGAACATGCGCGGATCGTAATTCAATGGTTCGATTGCCAACACGTTGATTTTGCGGAAGCCGACGTGTTGGGGATTGAGCAGCCAGTTGTTTTCATGCGGAGCTAGCGCCGAAGGCACAATCAAGATGCACCGCTCGCCCTTCTCAACAAATTCGTCTCCGATGCGGGCTAGTTCGGCGGGGGCAGGGGAGCGTCGCCAGTGAGATGGAAGTTTGTCTGCTACAACGTGTTCGCTCAGCACATCATCGGGGATTTCGGCTGTGACTAAAACCAGGTCCGGAGGCGCTTCGTCGGCATCGAGATGCACGAAGTATTCGAGCATGGCCAGGGACTGATGTTCGGAAGTGTAGGCGAGACGAATTCCTGGGCTCGACCAGCGGCCGCCGTAGAGGTAAGCGCCTTCGCCATCGAGAGGAGCGCGTGCGTAGGCCTTACGCAGCACGCGATACACGAGACTCATATAACTTCGTTCATATAATCTCGGTCAACTGATGCCGCCGTAGGCGATTCGTCCGAGGACGTTCTCTACTTGGCGAGCTCCCAGTTCCGTGTCGATGGCGTCGATGGGAGCGCCGCCGCCGAGTGCGCGATTGGAGCGCTTGAGCCAGCGCGCCGCGCTCTTCCGGTCGGCGAGACTCTGTTGTGCCAAAGCAACGATTCGGGCGAGGCGGTAAAGACGGTCGGATTCAAAGCGTGCCAGTCTGCCACTGCGGCGCCTGCGCTGCAGGCTGCGGGGAGAGAGATCGAGGGCTTCGGCCAATTCTTTGAGCGTGAGGCCGGAAGCCTGCATCAACTCTTCGACCACGGCAGGTGGGAAGCCTTCGCGAATGGCTTCGCAAAGATCGCGCTGGCTGGCAAGGTTTCGTCCCAGAACACTTCGGCCGCCGAGTTCTCTTACTACTGCGCGCAATTCGTTTACCATTTGTCGTCAATTATAGCGACAAATGTCGCCAGCGTCAATTGCTTCCCGATGCAATCCATCAGTTGCCGCGTCATGCTATATTCACTCGACCGTGACCTCTGCAAAACTCCAACCGCGCACCGCGCTGATCGTGCTCACGGCGCTCAATCTGCTGAACTACGCGGACCGCAACGTGCTGTTCGCGGTGCAGCCGCTGGTGCAGGATGAATTTCACCTCAGCAAAACGCAGATCGGCTATCTGACCAGCGCGTTTCTCGGTTTCTATATGGTGGCCGCGCCTTTCGTTGGCCCGCTGGCCGATCGCTATTCGCGCAAGCTCATCATCGTTCTGGGCGCGGTTTTCTGGAGCGGGCTCACGTTGCTGACCGCGTTTACCCATAACTACACCGAGTTGCTGATCCGGCACACATTGGTTGGAATCGGCGAGGCCACGTTCGTCACCATCGCGCCGACTTTTGTTGCCGATCTTTTTGCGGAGGAGAAACGCGGGCGTATTCTTGGCGTGTTCTATCTCGCAATTCCAGTGGGGTCGGCAGCGGGATATTTGCTGGGGGGCTATCTGGCTCCGCAGCATGGCTGGCGCTTCCCGTTTTACATCGCGGCAGCTCCCGGATTTTTGCTGGCGATTACCGTTCTGTTTCTCAGAGAGCCGGAGCGCGGGCAGTTTGATTCGCTGAAAAGCACTCCGGAGCGAACGACCGTGCTCGGCTTGGTTCGCAATCCCGCATTCTTGACTGCGACTCTCGGCATGGCCGCCATGACATTTTCTCTCGGCGGCATTCAGGTATGGATGCCGCAGTTCCTTTACAGCGACCGCCACTACACGCTCGCGGCCGCCAACCTGACCTTTGGCTTGATCATTGTCGGGGACGGGATTGTGGCCTCTCTGGTGGGCGGATGGCTGGGCGATTTTCTGCTGCGCCGTCTAAAGAGTTCTTACTATCTGGTTTCCGCCGCGAGCATGGCGCTGGGTGTTCCGGTCATGATCGTCGCGTTGTTCGTTAAGGGACATGCCATGATTCCGGCAATCGCGGTCGCGGCGTTTTTTCTGTTGTTCAATACCTCGCCGCTGAATGCGGCGGTGATCAACTCCGTGGACGCTCACATCCGGGCCACAGCGCTGGCGGTGAACATCTTCGTCATTCATATTCTGGGTGATGTGCCTTCTCCCACAATGATGGGATGGGTCGCGGACAGGCGCTCGCTGCAGGCTGCGTTCGTCCTGCCTGTGATCGCTATGGTGGTTTCATCTGTCATACTGTTTTATGGGATGAAATTCGCGCCGGCTGTAAGTTTTGACAGCGCAATGATTTCGGCAGGGAAGACTTAGGCGGGGATGCATTACTTTCACTGGATTGCAGGAACGATTCTTGCGCTGGCCTGGTTTTCTCGCATCGTCGACGCGGCGATCGGCATGCCCAGTGTTGCCGATGTTTCCAAACCTGAGTGGGATCGAATGCCGTCCGGCCGGCCGATGGTTTCGCATCATCGTTCCGGCGCGCAACGAAGAAGAAGATATCGAGCAATCCCTCACCCGCTTGCTTGCGCTTGATTACGACAACTATGAAGTGATCGCGGTCAATGACCGCTCGACGGATCGAACTGGGGAAATCATGGAAAGACGTGGGTCACGTCTGACTCGCGATGGCCGTTTGCGAGTGATTCATCATCCGAACTGCCCGCGGGTTGGCTGGGGAAGACGCATGCCATGTGGACGGCGACCAATAGGCGACGGGTGACTGGCTGCTGTTTACCGACGCCGATGTGCAGTTCAAGCCGGACTCGGTGCGCCGCGCGCTGGCTTATGCCGAAGCCGAGAAGGCGGATCATGTGGTGTTGTTTCCGCGGATGATCATGAAGCAGCCCGGGCGAGTTCATGATGATTGCGTTCTTTCAGACCATGTTTGTTTTCGGACACCGGCCGTGGAAAGTCGCGGACCCTAAGACGAAGGATCACATGGGCGTGGGCGCATTTAACCTGATTCGGCGCAGTGTGTATGAAGCGGTGGGAACCTACGAAGCCTTGCGCATGGAAGTGCTGGACGACATGAAGCTGGGCAAGGTGGTGAAGAATGCGGGCTTCGCGCAGCGCAATGTTTTTGGCGCCGACCTGATTTCGATTCGCTGGGCGAATGGCGCGATGGGCGTGGTCAACAATCTGACGAAGAATTTCTTCGCCGTGCTGTCTTTCCAGTGGTGGCGAACTTTGATCTCGGCGTTCGGATTGGCATTCCTGAATCTGATGCCGTTTCTTGGAGTGTGGCTGGCACATGGATGGGAGCGGTTGCCTTATGCGGTCGCGCTCGGGTCGATGTTTCTGATTTATCTGGGCATGTCGTGGCGTTCGGGGGTTCCGGCTTATTACTTTGTGCTGCATCCCATCAGCACGGCGCTGTTTACCTATACCTTGTTGCTTTCCATGTTTCACACACTGTGGAATGACGGTATCATCTGGCGCGGGACGAGATATCCGCTGGAAGAGTTGCGGAAGGGGATGGTGTGAGTGGTTCACTGAGGGAGTTCGCCGCTTGCGTCGGCTTCGTTACCGTAGGTGGCGGATGAGTTTGGCTCAGCGTATGTTTTTGCGGGCTTCTTGGTGGGGCGGATCCGGCCGGCGCTGTAGTGGCCTTGTTTTTCGACGTCGTAGTTTTTCGGCAGGGGCGGGATCAGGGTTGAGCCGTTGGTTAGCTGGCTGACGCGGGTCAAGATGATTTCGGCGCGGCCGTTGTAGAGTTTCACGGGGCCGTGGATTTCAATCATTTGTCCGGCGAGGCGGCGGACGTCGCCAACGTCCTTAAGGTCGTGCGGGAAGACTACGACGGTGAACGGACAAGCCATTTGGTCTTCGCAGAAGTCGACGAAGTGCACGCCTCTGGCTCCGACTTTCACGCGCAGGACTTTTCCCATTACACATTTGGTTTCGCCGACGTGCTGGCTGGCGGTTTGGATGGAGAGGCAGTCGGATGAGGCGAAGAGCGGCGTCGAGAGGAAGATGGCCAGTGCCGCGAGATAGAGAGCCGGGCTTCGCCCGGCTGGACAACGGAGGGCGGCTGTCCCCACATGCGTTTTTACAGAACTCCGCATGTGTACCAGTCTAGGACGAAAAATCCGACAGGGGGTGCGGCGGCGAGGAAAAATAATATATCTTCCCGGAATGAAACTGCACTTGAAGTCGAGCTGCGATTCGTGCGGGTGCTTAGGGCTAAAGCCCGCATGACTATGGGCTCTGGGCGGCACGGCTAAAGCCGTGCCCTTCCCGAACATTCGTACGCAGATTCCCGGTGGATCACACTTTTCAAACTAGTGTGAAGCGGGTTATCGGGACCAGATACTTACTTGAAGCCTTTGACGGCGGCGGCTTCGTCGTCTTTTACGTCGAAGACGGTGTAGAGCTTGGTGATCTGGAGCAGGTCGTGCACCTTCTTGGTCAGGTTGAGGAGTTTGAGTTCGCCGCCCTGATTCTTGGTGGTGGTGAAGGCGCTGACCAGTTCGCCGATACCGGAGCTGTCGATGTAGTTGACCTCGCCCAGGTTCAGGATGATCTTCTTATTACCTTTGGAAAGCAGGTCGCGCACAGTGTCGCGCAAAGTCACGCTGCCTTCGCCCAGGGTGATACGTCCGCTGCAGTCGACAATAGTGACGCCATCGACCTGCCGAGTGCTAAGTTTCATGCTCACTGAGACCCCTCCTTGTGGCCCACGGATGAACCGTGGACATGCTTGATCAATTTCACTTCCGTACCTGTCTGGGACGGGCGGATTTCCACCACGTCCATGAAGGACCGCATTAAGAAAATGCCGCGTCCCGAGGTTTTGAGCAGGTTTTCCGGCGCCAGAGGATTCGGAATTCCGCTCAAGTCAATGCCTTTGCCCTGATCGCGAATGGTGATGACCAGGTCTTCGGAAGTGCGCTCGAAGGCCAGGGTCACTTTCTTATCCGGGGCATACTGATTGCCGTGCAGTACCGCGTTCACCGCTCCCTCGCGCACGGCCATCGAAATCTGCAATACTTCGTCCTCTCCAAAGCCTAATTCAGTGGCAATGCGGGTGGCTTTTTCTTCCGCATGGTCCACAGTGTCCAAAGTGGAATCGAGCGTGTAGGAGACTGGTTGCTCCATGGCCGATGATTACGTTAAAACCCGCACCTGTCTTATGAATTGCCCGTTAGGGTTCGCCGCAGCCCGCAATTGGCGAATGCGGTAGTTTGCCTGTCGGAGCGGGGAGTTGTCAACGAGTGCACTCTAATATTTAGCTGCAGAGTATTAGGAATGACGCGCGCGACGGCTGATCATCCAGCAGAGACGCATATAATTGTAGTCTGTGAGCCCGGTGCTGAGCGCGAGAATTCGGCGTTGGCTGCTGCGATTTGTGACAGTAGCTTTTTTATCGGCGCTCAGTGTGACGGCGATCTTATACGCCGTGGATTACGTCGTGTTTCGCTATCGCGTAGCCAAAGACCAGCAGCCGTTCGGGCAGATCACGGTCACCCGCTACTATGCGGTCGAACAAAAAAGTGGCAAGACCCAATTCATCTTTCAGCCGCCCGAGGCGCAAAGCTGCGTCCACTCCTTATTTCCCCACGCTGATTGCGTGCCCTGCTGGTACCTGGAACGGCATACTGAACAACGCACCGATATTTGAATCGTAAAGTTGTGTTAAGTCTTTATGGTTCAGCGGTTTGCGCTGGCATCAATCATCCGCATCTTCTCATCTAATGAAGTGACGGAAAAAAGAAGGGATTGGAGGGTGATCCTATGAGGCTGTTACAGGTGCAAGGATTAGCGAGCTTGTTCCTGGCAGCGGTTCTATCTGTGCCCGCGTGGGGAAACGCGAGCTCAAATTCAGCTGTGCCGGGAACTGTGAATTATGTGGAGGGTCAGGCGTTCGTTGGCGATCAGCGCCTTGATCAGAACTCGATTGGAAAGACTGCGGTCGAAGTTGGACAGTCACTGAATACTGCGACGGGGAAAGCGGAAATTCTGCTGACACCGGGAGTCTTTCTGCGCGAAGGCGACAATAGCTCCGTCCAAATGATGGCGGTAGGTTTGACGGATACGCGGTTGCGAGTGACGCAGGGTCACGCCATGGTCGAGGTCGACCAGATCTATCCGCAGAACGACCTGCGCGTGGTGGAAGGCGATGCGACTGCACAAATCCTGAAGCCGGGACTCTACGATTTTGATTTGCAGCAGAATCAGATGCGCGTGTTCGATGGCGAAGCGATGGTGCAGGATGGTGACAAGCAGATCAAACTGAAGGCTGATCACGAGCTGACTTTGGTCGGTGCGCGGGATAAGACGGAGAAGTTCGATAAGAAGGCCATGAACGGCGATGATCTGTACCGCTGGAGCAGTCTGCGCTCGGACTATGTGGCGGAAGCTAACGTGGATGCGGCGCGGATTGTGGTGGCGGATGGTTGGGGTCCGGGCTTTGGTCCGTATTGGGGCACAGGCTTCTGGGGACCGGGATTGGGCGGATGGTACTGGGATCCGTGGTTCTCGGCTTTCACATTTATGCCTATGGGAGGAATTTTCTATAGCCCGTTCGGCTGGGGATTTTATTCTCCGGGATTAGTTTATCGAGCTCCGTTTTATGGCGGGCATTTCTACCACACGTTTAACGCGGCGAATGTTCACGCCTGGGGGCCGGGACCGCACTACGCTACCAGTCGAAGTTACTCGCATGGCGTTTATACCGGAGCGGGGGCGGCGCGTGGAGCTTTTCACTCCGGGCCAGCACTGGTGGCAGGACGCGGAGGCTTCGGTGGCGGTGAAATGCACGGGTGGTGGATTTCATGGAGGTGGTGGAGGGCACGGCCGCTGATTCGATTCACTGAAGTAAAAGTTGTGGCGGGGCGCGGAATGCGACCCGTTTTTTTGCGCTCTGATTCGGCTACAATGGCGTTCACTCCGGAACTAAACAGAGGACGCTAATGCCTAATCGGCTCGCCTTTTCTTTCTCGCGACATTTGGTGGTTGTGTTGGTTGTCTTCGCTGGCTCGGTTTCTTACAGTGCCGCTTCATCTGCTGATCCGCGGCTGGAAAAGGCTTACCGCTTTCAGCAGGGCGGTTGGACTTACGTTCATCTGGAAGGTTCGCCTTCCGAGATTGGCTTTCAGCACGGCTATCTGCTGGCTCCGGAGATTGCCGACGCGCTTGAGGCCATCAAGCTTTTCGACACACATCAAACGCAGCGCGAATGGGAATTCTTTCGCAAGACGGCGCGAGAGATGCTTTGGCCGCACATCGATGTTGAATATCAGCAGGAGCTGCAGGGAATTGCCGACGGCGTGAAGGCTCACGGCGTGGACCTGGATGTGTATGACATTGTGGCGCTGAATGCGTTTGAGGAAGTTCCGGATTATTACGTGCCGTGGCTGAACAAGCGTGAGAAGACGGCCAGCGCGCCGAAGTTGAAGGCTCCGGGAAATTGCAGCGCGTTTATTGCCACCGGCGCGTACACCAAAGATCACCAGATTGTGATTGCGCACAATAATTGGACGAGCTACCTGGCGGGCGAGCGCTGGGTGGTCATCTTCGATATTTTGCCGCAGCATGGGCAGCGCATTCTGATGGACGGGTTTCCGGGAGTGATTACCAGCGACGATGATTTCGGCGTGAACGCGGCGGGGATCATGATCACCGAGACCACCATGACGCAGTTCGAAGGCTGGGATCCGAATGGCAAGCCGGAGTTCATGCGCTCGCGCAAGGCGCTGCAGTATGCCGAGAGCATTGATGACTATGTGCGCATTATCAAAGAAGGCAATAACGGCGGCTACGCCAACGACTGGCTCATCGGCGACCGGAAGACAGGAGAGATTGCTTATCTGGAACTGGGGTTGAAGAATACTCCGATGTGGCGAACGAAAGATGGATACTTCGTCAGCTCGAATTTTCCGCGCGATCCCAAGCTGATTCGCGAGGAGACCGACGGCTTCGATTCGAGCGATATGTCATCCTCGATGAATGCGCGGCATGCGCGCGCGGATGAAATGGTGCAGCATGCCAAGGGAACGATTGATGTCGAGATGGCGGAGCAATTTCTGGCGGATCATTTCGACAGCTTCGAGAAGAAGACACAGGCCGACGAGCGATCACTGTGCGGGCACGTGGACGATTCATCGCGCGGCGTGAAGGAATGGGGCTGGGAGGGTTACAATCCCGGCGGCGCGGTGCAGGGCAAAGCTACCGACAGTAAGATGGCGGCGAATATGAGCTTCGTGGCGCGCGCTGGTCACCCTTGCGGCGCAGATTTTGTGGCGGCTGATTTTCTGGAGAAGCATCCGGAATACGCCTGGCAGAAGCCGTTGCTGCACGATATGAAAGCGGGGCCGTGGACGAAGTTTCAGGCGGGGCAGAAAGCGGGCCAGTGATGACTCGATGGCTCACCTGTGGGGCATGACAGCGTCTAATAAACCTGAGACGAACGAAATGAAAGAAACAGCGCAACAATACATTCAGCGAATCACGGCCCATGTAGAAGGGAAGAAGCCTTTGGCGGTGCAAGCGGCTACGGCGAAAAAACTTGAGCGGCTGATCAAGGGCGTGCCTACCGGGTAAATTGCGCAAACGGCCTGCAGCTGACAAGTGGTCGGTTGGCGAGATCGTGGCGCATCTGAGCGACGCGGAAATCGTGATTGGGTTTCGCATGCGGCTGATTCTGGGCGCGCCGGGTACGCCCATTGCGGCGTTTGACCAGGATGCCTGGGTGATCAGCCTGCATTATGAGAAGCGCGATCCGCGCAAATCGGTGGAGCAGTTTCGCGTGGCTCGGGAAGCTAATCTTGCCTTGCTCAAGTCTTTGACGCCCGAGCAGTGGAAGCATTACGGAATGCACGCCGAGCGCGGGCAGGAAACGATTGAGCACATTGTCCGCCTGATGGCGGGACATGATCTCAACCACCTGAAGCAGATTGAGGGGATTCTGGCAGGGAAGTAGAGGGCTGGGCCGGCGTTGGGTGATGGTTCAGGCCTCCCTACGGGAGGCATCTCGGTTTTCGGCTTTACCCGGCGCTGAACGCGCCGGGCTATTGTCAGACGCCCCTCCGGGGCGATTCTTTTGAAGTGAATTTCCGGGTGTTCTTGCCAACTGCAGTGTTCTCGCTAGCCGCGGGCGGATCATAGACAATCCGTCAGAAAAAAATCCGATGGATCGATGCTGAAGTTCCGTGTCCGGTCGAGCATCGTATCGTGCTAACTTCGTCACTAATCGCTAGGCTGGCTTAGGCCGAGCGCAGGGCGCGATTCCGATGACGACAAAAATTTGTACGAATGATAATTGCCCGGCCTACGCTCACTTTGTTTATACCCTTGCGATGCGCTGCGTACTTTGCCGATGGGATCTGCTAGTCGCGCAGAGAAGCCTTCCGCCACACGCGATGAATTTCGCGACAAAGTTAGAATCTTCGCACTCTTCGGCTCCATCCAGAACTTAGCCTCCCCATCCTTCAGCACGGCCTGCCGCGCACGGAAAATCGCGTGAAAACTGGAAGTGCGCACTTCCCTGATAAAATGAACGCTGACTTGTGGCGCGGAGAGATGGCCGAGTGGCTGAAGGCGCGCGCCTCGAAAGCGTGTATACCTTTACGGGTATCGGGGGTTCGAATCCCTCTCTCTCCGCCATACTTCCTAGACCACTTAGGGCTTTGCGGGCAGCGGCTGCCAGAGCTCAATCTTATTTCCATCCGAGTCATAGATCCAGGCAAAGCGGCCGTAGGATTCATCCATTCGTTTGGCGTCAATCTTTACTCCCTCTTGTTTTAAGCGTTCGAGCAAAGCATCCATATCGTCCACGATGTAATTGATCATGAAGGGTGCGGGGCTGGGATCGAAATACTTGGTGGAGTTGGGAAAAACGGTCCAAACTGTAACGTGTTCGTTTTGCGGGTCGTCGTGTTCGCGCCACGGAAGCATGGCGCCTGAGCCTTTGTCAGTGAGCCCAAGATGTTTCGAATACCATTCGCGCATCTGATCACGATTGGCGGATTTGAAGAAGACGCCGCCGATTCCAATGACGCGCCCGCGTTGCTCCACTTTGACGGGCGGCTTCGACTTTTCAGATTGCGGAGATTTCACGTCCTGTCCTCCTATTGAGCCGGCCGAGATGAGCAAAAGCGAACTAAGCGCAATTGTGCTCCACGGTATTCCTTGCATGCGCGGGATTATACATGTTTCGATTCGAATGGAAAAAACAGTTCGCTCTGCCTTCGCACCACAAGCCAACCTAACGACGACTCTTAAAGAATGTTTGCAGCAGCTCCGCGCAGCGTCCTGCCAGAACTCCGCTGCGAACTTCTAGTCTATGATTCAGCCGCGGGTGATTGAGCACCTGCATCACTGATTGCACAGCGCCCGCCTTGGGATCATCGGCACCATAGGCCAGGCGCGCGATCCGGGCATGGGCGATTGCGCCGGCACACATGGCGCAGGGTTCAATGGTAACGAATAGTTGGCAGTTCGGTAGCCGATGGTTACCCAGAGCAGCGCCGGCCTCGCGCAGCGCCACAATTTCGGCATGGGCGGCCGGGTCGGAGTCGGTGATGTTGCGGTTCCAGCCGCGGCCGACAATCCGGTCTTCGCATACGACCACGGCTCCGACCGGAACTTCGCCGGCTTCCAGCGCGCGCTGCGCGGCGCGCAGGGCTTCCTCCATCCAGAGTTCGTCGTTGTTCGTCGTCAAAGGGCGACCTCAGGGGCTAAAGCCCGTGGGCATTTATGCGAACGACGCGGCGCTGAAGCGCCGCTCTTCCACGGTGCTGCAGGCAGTTCGACAATATCGATCGGGCTACAGTGCTGCACGAAATTTGACATTGTCGATCGCAATGGAGTGACCCAGTGAGGCAGGGTATCACTGAGGCGACGCATGCGGGAATCCGCGATCAGATCAGGCTCAGCACGGACCGCACCACATCGGGCACTGCCGCGCGAATCAGCGCCGGGATCAGAATCGTAACTACAGGGTATGCGATCAGGATCAGCGGTATAGTCAACAGCATTCGCGCTCTAGGCGTCAGGTTGGCGAGATAGGCTCGCATAGCATCCTCTCTGGTTATAAATACGAAACAAGGCTAGAAAAGGTTCCCGCGATTCCGCGCTGGCCTGGGGACGCTGAACCGGCAACTGGCAACGGGCAGCTGCCAAGTGGTATGCTTACCGCGTTATGGAGATGCCGCGCCTGCTCCGCAAGATTTTGCTGATCGACCTTCTGAAAGGCATGGGGGTCACGTTCCGCTATCAAGATCCCAAGGAAATTTATACCGAGCAGTATCCCATGGAGCGGCCGCAAGTGGCCGAGCGTTACCGGGGCGCGCCGCGGTTGAACGTCAATCCTGATACTGACGAGACCATGTGCATTGCCTGCGATTTGTGCGCGCTGGCCTGCCCGGAAAATCTGATCGTGGTCTCGAGCGCGCGCAACGAGCACACTCGCCGCAAGGAACTCACCAACTTTACCTACGACCTGAGCCGCTGCATGTTCTGCGGTCTGTGCGAAGACGCCTGCCCGGTAGACGCGCTCGAACTCACACAGGATTTCGAACTCGCCAGCTACACGCGCGAGGGCTGGATCTGGGATCGTGCAACTTTGGAAAAAGGTCCTGCGCCGACGATGTATAAGAAGTAGGCGGACTGCTTCTGGTTATCCGGTTGTTCAAAACAATCAGTTCACAAAATTAAGTTCAGAACATAAGCTCAGAAAAATAATTCAGGAACTCTGAGTCTTCAACGGCGAAACTATGGGTCTTTTCGACGCTTTCCGCAAAGATGAAGTGACCGGAACCAAGGTTCTGGTCGGCCAGCTTGGAACCAAATTTGACGAGCACTTGAAGTCTGACGTGCGCGTGTATAAGCGCTTCTATCCCGCCGCGTCCAGCGCGACATTTATTACGGTCGCGGAGCTGCGCGGCGCGGTTGCGCATAAGTATGACGTTCTGCATCTATTTTGCGATGTCGGCAATGACGGCGCAATCAACGACGCTTCCGGCGATCGCATCAGCGGCCCCGAGCTCTTGAAAGCGGCTGTGGACGCCGATGTGAAGCTGTTGTGGATCGGCAATGACAACCTGCAGGAAGCTTACGATGCGGGCTTCAAGAGCAAAGGCCTGAAGATCAATGTGGTGCTCACGCTGCGGCGGCTGGGCTCGAACACCTCGCTATTCCTGGATAATCTGCTGACTAAAATGACGGCGGGCGAGACTTTGGCGAAGGCGTGGAGCGTGGCATCTTCTCCCGAGGGTAAGTCGGTGCAACCGGATGTTCCGCATACGATTTCTTCGCTGGGGCGCGGATCGGTAGTTTTGCGCTAGAGTAGTTTGCGCTGAGTAACCAGCTTCGTCGACTTCTTCTATCCTTCTACGGCATCACCAAGCGCACCCTACGGCATTAGCCGGATATTCGTAACCGCACTCCGCCGTTCAAAATCAAACAAGATTCCTAACCAGCACCTTCCGCACGCCGGCGAAGGGATCGGCAGAAAACTTATGCTGGAGGCCTAATGATGTCATCAAGCAAACTTATGTTACTGTCTGTGATTTTGTTTTGCGCGACGTGGGTGGTGGCGCAACATGCGCCAGCCGGAGGAGCGCCGCCGACGGGCTCGGGAACTCCAGGGCAGACGGCACCCACGGCACCGCCCACTGGAAACACGGGTCAACCACCAACCGGCAAT
The DNA here is from genome assembly GCA_963789625.1 of uncultured Acidobacteriaceae bacterium. Taxonomy (GTDB): domain Bacteria; phylum Acidobacteriota; class Terriglobia; order Terriglobales; family Acidobacteriaceae; genus Sulfotelmatobacter. Next base: position 105,269 of record CAWBLK010000013.1, read on the forward strand.
ACGGGTCAACCACCGACCGGTAATACGACTGCGCCGCCGACGGGGAATGCAGCGCCCGGATCGAGCCCGGCCAACCCGAACACGCCCAACAGCACCGCGCAGCTTTCTACGAATCCGGACAACTCGAATAATCCGAACTCGAACCCCAACAATCCGAATGCTACACCGAATAATCCAAACCCCGGCTCGAATCCGAGCGGAGTTCCGACTGCGCCGAATTCGCCTTCGACTCCGGGCTCTACGAATCCAGGTTCACCAAATCCAGGTTCGTCCAATCCTGGTTCATCGAATCCAAGTTCCTCCAGTGGCAGCGGTTCGCCTTCTGGTCCCGGACGCGTTTAAGAGTTTTTTGTACTTGCATACTTGCGGACCCGATTTCCGGGCCCGCTTTTTTATCGGTGCGAGGAATTGGAAAATGTTGGAAGAGTCAGGCGGAATAGAAGCGACAGCAGATTCCTCACTTGCCCTCGCCTCGCAACGCTCGGCTTCGGGCTTCGCTCGGAATGACAGGGGGAAGAATACATGAGGAAAATAAGAAAGCGAGCGAGAGTGGATTTCTCGCCCGCCGCGTACGACAATCAGGATTGTCGATACTTTAGCCGCGCAAGGTGTTTAGCGTTTGCCAACGGCGTGCCCGTGACCGTCACGCACTTCATTGGCTTTAAAGTGTTCAATCTTGTCGAGGTGCCGGTTCGGATCGGGTCGTTCACCACGGGCTGGCTTGGGGCCGGTATATCCGTGCTCCGGATGGAAGTGGTTGTTTACATGACCACGGAAGCCTTCCGGGCCATGAAACCACGGGCCCGCGCCGATGAAGACGCCGCCGGTAAACCACTCTGGGCCGTAGTAGCCGTAGGGAGCGCAGTCGTAGGGTGCGACATCGTAATAGCCGTAGGGGCATACTGGTGCCACTCCGACCTCGACGGCTACCTGAGCCTGCGATTTGGGTGTGGTTACCGCGAAACAGATTGCAGCAATAGCGGCCACCGCAAACAATTTGAATTTGTTCACTCGGTTCTCCTCATATGTGTGAGATTTTGCAATAGATACGATTCGATTTTACGACAAAGGGTTGACTGCAAAAGAACGCGGTTCCGACCTTCTCCTTATGCCGGGTTCTCGTGTGCCTAATATGCTGGCTGCTGTTGCGTCATGCAGTGCATCGTGCCGAGTCCCCAGACCAGGTCGCCGGAGTAAATTGGGACGACTTCGCGCGTGGGGAAGAGCGCGGCTAGCGTGTTGAGCGCGATGCGGTCGTTGGGATCGTTGAAGACCGGTGCGAGCACGATGCCGTTGGCGATGTAGAAATTTGCGTAGCTTGCGGGCAGGCGTCGCTGCTCGAAAACGGCTGGACCGGGCATGGGAAGTTCGACGATGTTCAGTGGATTGCCCGACTGATCGCGCGCGGCTTGCAGACGGCGAAGATTATCGCGCAGCGGTTTGTGATTTACATCTTTGGGATTGCTTTCGACCATGGTGACGACGGTGTCGGGCGAGACGAAGCGGGTGAGGTCATCGACGTGGCCGTGGGTGTCGTCACCGAAGATGCCGCGGCCAAGCCAGATGGTGTGCGGCGCGCCGAGGTAGTCGGCGAAGACTTTTTCGTAGTCTTTGCGCGACATACCGGGATTGCGTTGCTGGACTTTACTGAGCAGGCATTCTTCGGTGGTGAGAATGGTGCCGTGTCCGTTGACGTCGATGGAGCCACCTTCGAGGACTACGCGGGTGTTGTGAGAGAGTGGGCGGATCGCTTCAACCCCCGCTACCGTTCCCATGAGGCCGCCGATTTTTTCGTCGTGACGGTAGTTGGAGTATTTGGCCCAGGCATTGAAGCGGAAGTTTGTGGCTAGGAGGTTAGAGTTGCCGGCCCGCTTAGAATTGTGCTTCTGGCTTTCGCGGGCGGGGGCGCCCGCGCCACATGAGCAGAAGATGCAGCCGGAGTCGCGGAGCCAGACGCGGTTCGTGGGCCAGCGGTGGAAACGGACGTTAGGTAACGGCACGTTCGCGCGATCGAGCAGCTTGCGGACTAGGCGTTCTGCTTTTGCGTCATTGACGATCAGTTCCACTCGCTCGTGGCGCGCGAGGTTGCGGATGATCTCGGTGTAGACCCATGGAATGGGCTCGAACTTGCCGGGCCAATCGCCTTGGTAGTGCGGCCATGCAAGCCAGGTGGCGGCATGCGGCTCCCACTCAGCGGGCATGTGAAGGTGGAGGGGTGCCGGGGAAACAATTAAAGTATTACTTGAACGATTGTATCGGGGCATGGAGGCAGTTTATTGCACGGGATGATAAATCGTGCATTGAATCGCTCTGCAGGGCCAAGTCTTGGCTATCACAGCTGAGCAAAGACCTACACGGCATTCAACCCCTTGAGCTTGATTTCCGACAGGCATGCGCCCAGATTGGCGCAGTCCTTGACATCTGGAAGGGCACCACCGCGCTCAGATATGGGGGTCAAAACGATGCGTTCGCGGAGCTTAAACTCAAAGGCTTCAAGTTCGATGGACTGCTTTGTTCTTCGGCTTTCTGGATCAGTTGCTTGAGATGCTTTGGGCATCGTTTGCTGAACTGCTCTTTCGAAATCCTCGATGCTCCTCCAAAACCCGATGTTGATATAGGTGCGGTAATTACGGTCGGTAATGCTGAACGTGTTGAATTTCGGATCCGGCTCGGTTACGGGCTCCGTGAGAATCTCACGATAGAAACCCTCCTTGCCCTCCACATTCATCATCATCTTCCAATGCTTCTCGAACTCTTCCGCCTTGCCTTCCTTTACCATCCAGTGAACCAGAATTATCTCCATCACGCCTCCTTAAGCGCAGTCATGTCTGAGGTTCTTTTTCTGCGCTCTCTCCCGGTGAACGTGCCTAGTGGGATCGAGCCGAAGACGCGAAAGGAGGTGTGACTTACCTGGAAATGCGTCTATCGCGAACGCTGCCCGCAGCTTGGGCTTTCAGGAACATAGAATACCAGTTCTCATGGTTGGGCAACAACCTGTTCTTTAACATCCCGCAGCACGGTCGATATGCTGTAGGACACGCCTTGTCTAGAGCACGCATCGAAGGAAAGTTGCAGCAAGACGCCGTGTTCTGATTGTTCAAATATTGACTATAGCGACGGCGATTACATTCATTGACCTAATCTTACCGTCCATCAAGCAGCCGACTGCTGATCGGCGCATAGGCATCAATTCTGCGGTCGCGCAGAAACGGCCAGTTCCGGCGGATATCTTCGAGAGCTTTCAGATCGACATCGCCCATCAGGATTTCCTCGCGGTCGTGCGAGGCTTCGGCGATGACGCGGCCGAAGGGATCGCAGAAAAATGATCCGCCCCAGAATTCGAGTCCCTGGCCGGGGGCGGACTTGCCGCGGATGTTGCCGTTTTCGAAACCGACTCGATTGACGACCGCAACGTATACTCCGTTGGCGATGGCGTGGGCGCGCTGAATGGTGCGCCAGGCATCGTGCTGGGCCACTCCGAACTCGGCTTTCTCTGCGGGATGCCAGCCGATCGCGGTGGGGTAGAAGAGCACGGTCGCGCCTTGCAGCGCGGTGAGGCGCGCGCCCTCGGGGAACCATTGATCCCAGCAGACAAGCGTGCCCAGGCGGCCGACGCTGGTGTCGAGGGCGCGAAAGCCGAGATCGCCGGGAGTGAAATAAAATTTTTCGTAGTAGAGCGGATCGTCAGGGATGTGCATCTTGCGGTAGAGGCCGCTAAGCACGCCATTGGAATCGAAAATAGCGGCGGTGTTGTGATAGATGCCGGGAGCGCGCTTCTCGAATAGCGATGCGATCAGCACAACTCCGTGCTGGCGAGCGGCGGCTGCCAGCTTTTCGCTGCTGGGCCCGGGGATCGGCTCCGCCAGATCGAATAGGGAATGATCTTCCCGCTGACAGAAATATTGCGTTTGAAATAGTTCGGGCAGGCAGACTACTTGGGCGCCGCGTCCGGCAGCGTCGGCCACGCGTTCCAGAGCTTTTTGAAGATTCTGTTCCGGCTCTGGTCCGCACGACATTTGCACCAGGGCTACGCGAAATTTATCAGGCGGCACGTTCATCCTCTCGGGATCAATATAGCAGCAGGCTTCGGGCTTCAGCTATCGGGCTTTGGCAAAAAGAACTACTCAGGAGAAACCGCTTCCTTAGCTATGGTCGGGAGAACCTCTACGGGAAAGTTCACGGACCGGGCGATGAAGCACAGGTGATGAGCTTTGTCGTGAAGAGCCTGGGCTTTGGCGCGATCGTCTCCCGGCAAAAGCTTCACGGTAGGCCGCAGCACTACTTGTTTGAACTCTCCAGAGCCGTCGGCGTTTTCCTGCATGACTCCGGACGCGGCGTCCTGATAGTCGACGACAGTGATATGGTTTACCGCGCATAGATGCAGATACGAGAGCATGTGGCAGGAGGAAAGACTTGCAACCAGAAGTTCCTCCGGGTTGTAGCGCGAAGGGTCGCCGCGAAAGCTCGGGTCGCTGGAGCCCTGAATCGGCGGCTTGCCATTGCATGCCATGGTGTGGTCGCGCCGATAACTCTTGTAAGTTTTGGTGCCTTCGCCGGTGTTTCCGGTCCAATCGACCTGGACCTCATAGGTGTGCTGTTTCATCGTCGTACCTTTCTCGGGTTTTCATTCTCCTGTTTCGTAGGATACGTCGAACAATCGTGCAGTGCTTGTTCGAGCATCCACGCTTCGGAGACTTCGCGTCCTTTCGCTATGTCGGTTACCACGAGAATTAGTTGATTGTTGTGATCGCTGTAGAGTGCTTCTATATTGACGCCGGCTTCGGCCATGCGGTGCGAGATTTTGCCGAGTTGACCCGGTTCAGTTTGGTTTAGCCGCTGGATGAGGACATCGCGCTCTTCGAGAACCTGAAATCCTGCGGCGTTCAGCACGTTGCCGGCGGTAGAGCCGTCTTCGAAGAGAAAGTGCGCCACGCCCTGGCCTTTGACGACCCACGCGCCTCCGCCCTCGATGCTAATCCTAACGCGGCCGAGAGCAGCACCCATCTCGGCTAGGGCGCCGGGACGGTTATCGAGCGCAATCGTTAGATCTTTCCATGATCCGATCTTTCCTGAATTAAAGACTAGCGCGAACTCCTGCAACTATGTTTCAATATGCATTGAACTATGAGTGCGGAACTATGAATGCAGATTCTATTGCACGTATCGCCGGACTGATCGGCGAAGCAGGACGCATCCAAATGCTTACGGCTCTTCTCGACGGTCAGGGACACCCTGCGGCAGAGTTGGCCATGGTCGCATCAGTTTCTCCGCAGACCGCGAGTTCCCATCTCGCCAAGCTGCTGGAAGGGGAACTCATCATTTCTGAACGCAGAGGCCGGCAGAGATTTTTCCGCCTTAAGAATTCCGACGTGGCTACGGCGATCGAGGCCTTAGGCGTGCTGGCGGAAGACTCCGGCAACGATGCCATGCCTGAACTGCGCTTTGCCCGCACTTGCTATGACCACCTCGCGGGCGTGCTGGCGATTGCGCTGCGCAATGAACTGTTGAAGAAGGGAATTGTGCGCCAGGGGAAGGACGCTTTTCTCGTCACGAGCGACGGCGAACGCTTTCTGCGCCGTTTTGACATTGATACCAGCGCGCTGCGGAAGATGCGGCGGGCATTTGCTTATAAATGTTTGGACTGGACGGAGCGGCACCATCACATTGGCGGCTCCGTGGGAGCCGCCTTGCTTTCGCGGTTTATGGAGATGAAGTGGCTGGCGCGGATGCGCGGCACTCGTGCGGTCCGGCTTACGCAGGCCGGAGAACGCGGATTCGAGCAGATCTTCGGTGTCCGGCATCAGGCGCTTCGATCTTTGCCCCGGTAGTGGGTCAGTTTGATGAGCAGTACATTTTTGTCAATCCGAACCGGCGTTCTTTGCCGGTGAGGAACCTGCTGTTGGCCGGAGCAAAGCAGATTCCTTGCGCGATAAAACCGCGCTACGGAATGACAAACTTATCAAACTGGAGCCTGCAACACTACCCGGCTCCCGGCGCGTGCATCGCTTCCCAAAGTTCCTGTAAAGTAGTTGGTCGGGAAGTTTGCGAATCAGCTTGGAGGCGGCATCTTGAAACACGGAAATCATAGCGACGGGCATCCTGCAGGGAAATCTCACAATAGTGCGGGGCATGGCGGCGAGGGCAAGGATCGTCATCTGCACAATCCGATCGTAGACCGATTGATTCCGCTGCAGCCGCTGGATCTGATCAAAGTAAGGTCCATCGACGATCTGGTGCGGGCAATGTCAAAAACGGCTTTCACCGGACGCCAACTGGGCGAAGCGGCTGACGTGCTGGAGGCGATGGCGCGCGACGAAGAGTGTTTTGTGGTGATGACGCTCTCGGGCGCGATGACCGTGGCTAAGCAGGGGCTGATCGTGACCGAGTTGATCGATCGCGGCATTGTGAATGCCGTGGTTTCAACCGGCGCGCTCATGGCTCACGGGCTGGTGGAAGCCACAGGCCGAGCGCACTTCCGTTACAACCCAGAGGTCTCCGACGAAGAGCTCTACGAGCAGGGTTACAACCGGGTGTATGACACGCTGGAGCCGGAGCAGAACCTGGACGACGTGGAAGAAGTGATGTCGGCGGTGCTGGAGGGCTGGGATCACAACGAGGTGATGTGCTCGTATAAATTGAATCATGCGATCGGAGCGTACCTGGCGAAGCACGCGGGCGAGCAGCGCGGGATTTTGAAGTCGGCGCATGCTATGGGCGTGCCGGTGTTTGTGCCGGCATTCAGCGATTCGGAGATGGGGCTGGACACGGCGTTGAACAATCGTCTGCGGGAATCGACGGGAAGGCACAAGATTCGCTTCGATCCGTTTGAGGATCTGGAGCACTTTGCGGCGACTTTGCTCCGGCAGAAAAAGCTGGGAATTCTGACAATTGGCGGCGGAGTGCCGCGGAACTGGTCGCAGCAGTTTGGTCCGTTCTGCGAATTGCGGCACCGGAGATTGGGCGAGAATGTGCCGCTGAAGCGCTATCACTATGGGTTGAGGATTTGTCCGGAGCCGGTTTACTGGGGCGGGTTGTCGGGCAGTCCCTATAGTGAGGCTATTTCGTGGGGCAAGTTTGTGCCTCCGGCGGAAGGCGGGAAGTTTGGGGAAGTGTTTGTGGATGCCACGGTTGGCTTGCCGCTGATTGTTGCCGCGGTTTTCGAGCGGCTGGATAAGAAGGGAAGCAAGGCGGGCAAAGGAAAGACGGCTACAGCACGGAAATAAGGTGATGTCCGTCTGGCGGGGCTAGTTAGCCCCGGCCTCTGAGGCGGACGAATCTGCTGTAGCGAACTGCGCATCGCCTGAGTCTTCAAAGTCTTCCGATGGGCTAACTTCCGCGCGGCTCTTGCGGTAGAGCGGCGCGAGAATGCTATTTTCGAGCACCTGCGACTCGGCCTCTACCCAGTCCTGCAGGGCTAGGCCTTCGGCCTGGCCGCGCTGGTCGTAAAGACGCTGCGCGTGCAGGCGGATCTTCCTTTCGAGCAACTCGGTCATGAGTGCTTGCTGCTTCTTTCTACGGGTATCGCGGTCCACAACTACTCCTTGGGTCTAAATCAGTGTTTTCCTATACAGGTCTATTCTACGGGAAGACTGTTAACGGAAGATTACATTAGGGAGGGCTTAGGGGTTACTAAAGTATAAGTATAACATACCCCACGCAATAAGCTTTGCGTGTCCGTACAATCATCCGGATCCAAGAGGTTGAAAATGGCTGAAGGTGCTTCCAGGGACGAAAACCATTGCAACAGGACTACAGTAGTAGGATTGTTGATGCTAGCTAACGGTCCGATCCTGAGTTACTTCCTTGACCGACACAACTTCTTCAAGGTTTGGGAGAATTCGCCCGCTCCTATCTCGTGGGCGGACATAGTTTATCCGCCAGTATGCGCTTTCATATCTCTGATTGGCGTGGTCCTTGCAATTGCTGGATTGATAGGACGGAAGAGCGTCAGGGCCTCGATGCCATACGCCTACGCGGTTGCCGTACCAGTGACACTTGTCTACACTTTCTTCGTTTTCGGTATGCAATCCATCACAAGTGGCGCAGATCGCCTAGGTGAGTGCCCGGGTCTCGACGGAGCAGCGGTGAGTTCGAATGCTATTCCCGAATCGCACGCTAGGCCCGGCGACCTTGATATTGGGTGCGGCGTGGAGAGGCGTGGACTATTTCTCTTGGATTACAACGACATTACGGTTGCTGGCGTTACAGATCCTACAGCGCAGTAAAAGATTCTAGATAAGATCACGGAATACTATCGGCAAGAGCACACCCATCCTGTTCAAGTAATCTTTCGCGAGACAGGTACCTGGACTGTCGGGCAGGGGAAAAATGGAGTTACTTTTGGCACAGGGCATCCGGGGAAGCTAATCCGGATCGCGAACGTCGGCTAACGAGGCGTCGAACTGACCAGAATGAATCTGGTGCCATTGTTGCCGTCTAACCAGCTGGCTCTAATCGAAAATCAGCACTGCCGAGGCGATTACGGTGGTCCACAACCCACGCTTGTCGCCGACGGCCGACTGTGTGACGTTGGCGGTGCGGACGATTTTGTTGGAGAGGCGGTAGATTTGCTTCTTTTCGTCCCAGGAACGGTCGGGATCGAATTCGACATTCAGGGTGGTCGCCAGCATTTCGGCGGCTAGCTCTTCGGCGTATTCTCCGGCAGCGTCTTCGGTCTCACCGAAGGAGTGGTGCTCGCTGAGATATCCATAGGTGTTTCGGTCGGAAGGAATTGCCACACCGATTGAGGAGGCAAGCAGGCGGTGGGCTTCGTGGGTGGAGTTCTCAGCCACAACGGCAAAAACGACTTCGCCGGGGTTGAGGTACTTCACGCCTTCTTTGCGGGTCAGCATCTTGCAGTTGGGCGGAAAGATGGAAGAGACGCGAACCAGGTTCTGCGCCGCAATGCCTGCGTCGCGCAGGGCCAGTTCGAACGATGTGAGCCGCTCGCGGTGTTTCCCAACCCCCTTGGTGAAGAACATCTTCTTGGGAACCATGTCTTTGCCCAACGCTCTAGCCTCCGACGCGAAAAATTTGAGATGGAAGAATGCAATTTAACACAATGGTTTGTAAAGGATGTATGAATTTCCACGTTGGAGCAAAAAAAGGCGGGAAGCCGCTGGCGCGGTTCCCGCCGCTAATGCCCGGTCCATTTCTTGGGGAGGGCTCCGGGCAAAATCGCGACTACTCTATCACAACGCCGGGCAAGTTGCGCAAGAGCGCTCTTAAGATTTCGTTTTTCCGAACATTCGACGCGATCTTGCGGGCGCAACCAAGGTTATTTAGCGGTAACCGAGCTGACCGAGAGGGTGTCTCCGTCCAGCGAGCCAGTGACCGTGGTTTGTTTGCCGGCCTGCTTGTCGAGTGTGGCTAGAGACGCCTTGTCGCCGGTATCAAGAGTGTAAATTTTGTCGCCGACGATGAGTGCGTACTTGGAACCATGAGCCACGCAGGCGCGGGTACATTCGGCGGCCGGCTCGTCTTCCATGTGCTTTCGGCCGCACATCGAGTCTCCGACCTCGCCGGTCAAGGTGATCTGCTTGGCGGCAGCCAGTGCGTCAACATTGAAAAATGCCACGGTTGAAAAGATGAATATTGCTATTACTGCGAAACACCACGAACTACGATTCATTCCATGTTCTCCTTCGAAGGCCGGGTTGTAGCGCCGGCGTCTCGCCGGCTGGCGCAAATAGGGATGTGAAGCCTCACTGCCTGCCCTGCGCTCGCCAGACACGACAGCCGCCGGGGACGGCGGCGCTACAAATCCAGTGTATCTCTAAGATATGCGATCACAAACCACGAAAGTCAGGGACCTCAATGCGTGGCCTTGGCCGTATATTGCAGGTCCACGTCCACGGTTTTGTCACGACTGATGGCGGTCACGTGGGAGGAAACATCCCAATCCATGTTGGCGGGAAGCAGCTTTCTGGCCTGCGGCAGAAACTGCTGGAGGTAGGTGGCGTCGTACACGTCGCCGGGGCGAAGCTTCCAAATAGCGCGCAGCCGTCCCTCCAGATTATTGTCGATGCCACGAAAGGCCAGCTCTCCCATGTGAAACACAAAGTCTTCGTTGACCAGCAGCTGAAAATCGGCGGTGCCGGCGGCGTCATCGAATTCGGCGTTCGCCTTGACCACGGCAAGGATGCGTCCATGTGAACTATAGAGCGTTTGCACGGCGCGAAGATCGTCCTCAAGCTGAACTGTGTTCGCCGGTTGACCGACTTTGACATGGACAAGCGGCTGCAGCACATCGGCAGGAAACTCCTTATTGCCGGACCACTCCCAGCGGGCAACTTTATATGCGATGCCGGGAGTAACGGGGAAGGTGACATCCACCAGAGTTTCTTCGTGCTTGCTGTCGTTCCCCTCCGAAGCTGCCGGCTTGACTACTTTGACTTGAGGTACAGCGCACGCAGCCTTGAGGTAGCCGCGCTCGTGGTACACCGGAAGCAGCGTGTGCTCCACAAAGGAATTCAAAAGCACGTGCGAATATTCGCGGGTGGAAAGTTTTTCGGCTGCAGCCTGGAGCAATGGTAGCTCGCTGGCTCCGACGCCGGTGAACTCGACTTTGTGGATTCGGATAGTGACGTTCGAGACGTTGTAGTCGAATGACGCTAACCGATCGTTCTTGCCGGCAGTACGCAGGTAATCGACGTGGCCGGGAATGTCGTTTTCTACCAGCAGGGCTTGGAGGACATCGGACACACGATCGGGTAATCGGCCGGTAATGGGCAACTCTCCATCGAAAAGTGGAACGCGTTCGTGTACTTTCTGGAGCAGGTCCTGATCAGCAAACCAAATAAAATCAATAAAGTGTGCAGGAACGAACTTTTCGGCGTCGGTGATCTGAAACGTCAGCTTAGCGCCAGCGGAAGAATAGGTGTAAGTGAAGGCAACGTTGGCAAATGCGCCACTCTCTCCCAAGGTTCGGGCGGCTTTGCGAAAGTCTTCATCGCCGGCAATGGTTCCAATTGGCAGTCCGCTGGCAGCGGCGATTTCCTCCTGGGTAAAGCGATTGCTGCCGGTCGCTTTGACTTCGATGAGTTTGTAGGTGGTGGTGGACGGCGGCCGGATTTGCGCAGCTACAGAGCATGGCAGGCCGAGGCAGGCGGTAGCCAAGCTGAAGAGAGCCAGGAGAAAGCGCGCGCGAGATATTCGGGGAGTCGTCGTCATCTGCCGAGCTGAGATCGATATCTGGGCTTATGTTACGGCAGATACGCGCGTGGAGCTACTGGATAGCTTCTCTTCCGGCCCCTTCGGGGCTTCTTTCTGTTCTGCTTCTACCCACGGCTTACGCCGTGGGCTGCATTCTTTCGCCGCTTCGCGGCTGGGGCTGCTGGTCCACTTTCCGCCTCGTCATCTGCTGAGAACTACTGCTTCAACTGCTTCTCGATGGCCGAGACCACTTCTTTCGAATCCGGGGTAACCGCCGGCTCGAAGCGCTGAACCACCTTTCCGTTGCGATCGATGAGGAACTTGGTGAAGTTCCACTTGATATCGCCGATGAGGCCAGGCCCCGTGTCTTTGGTCAGGTAGGCATAGAGTGGGGCCTGGTCGGCGCCTTTCACTGAAATCTTCGAGTACATGGGGAAAGTCACGCTATACTTTCGGGTGCAGAAGGTCTTGATCTCTTCGTTCGTACCCGGTTCCTGCGCGCCGAAATTGTTGGCAGGGAAGCCGAGGATTACAAATCCCTGTTTTTTGTATTTCTCATAAGTCGCTTCCAGCGCGCTGTATTGAGGAGTGTAGCCGCACTGGCTGGCCACGTTGACGACGAGAACCACTTTGCCTTTGTAGTCGGCCAGCGGCGCGGGTTTGCCATCGATGGAGTTGAGCGTAAAGCTGTAGATTCCCGAGGCAGCGAATAAAGATCCAGCCATAATCAGCAAGGCTCCGAACAGAAGATAACCGCGAACTTTCATCAGCGATTGCACGTAAGACAGTCTCATTTGGTGCCCTGGCTCCTAACCGCATTCCTACGAGTGGCAGCGCTCCATAAATTGGCAGCTTTAGCTGGTAGAAGCGCTGGAGTTGAGAATAGCGGGCCTGAGGAGGACGCGCAACCGGACAAATGTAAAATCTGTGTCTCTTAGGAAATTAGAAGATGAGGAGTATAAAGTGCCAGCCGGATAGATTCGAGACGGCCCCGATTCGAATCTATCCAGATTCCTGACAGTCTGGATTATTAAAGCTCAGGGACTCCGGTTACGCCGTGGTGCTTAGGCTATGTCTGGTGGTCTGCTTTACGATTCGGATGAGTCTCATGCTTCTGGGTGACCCGGAAGGCCGGATGGCATCCTGATCAGTTGCGTCCATCAGACCTTCCTCGATAGCATCAACCGCCAGGTGAGAGTGCTCCAAGACGGCAAGAAGGTACTTCTGGGCAATCGGACGATCAGCCGGATGAATGAGATCCCACCACCGGCGAATCGACTCCTGGACATCAGCCTCCGACTTTTCGCCCACGACCAACGCGTCAATCAGCCGGTAAACCTTGCTTTTGATCGCCTGATAGGACACCGATACTTCTTGTGGCATGTAGGCTCCGGAACTCTGAATCGTAGGTCAGCAATCCGCGAGCCAAACGTTAGGTGCTTACGTTGCAAGTCTTTGCAGACTTTTCCGCTGCTCCAGTAATTCTATGGATGGGATAAATCTGATTACCGGATATGAATTCTGGAAGTTTGGAGTATTACTTCCAGCCTTCCATAGTTCCCGACTGGATTCCCGGCTAGCGCAATGCCCGAAAGTCCTTGAGGAACAGGTTACAATGTTCCGCTTTCCATCAACCCGTTGGCGGATGATCCCATGAAAGTCCCCATGCAAGCCATGGGCGATTGGTGGGCGTGGGGCACCGGCTGTAGATTCTGAGGCAAAACAGACTTGGCAAAAGATACTTCTTGGAGGCTGGATGAAAAGAAGATGGATGAAAACATTGGCGTGGATTCTTGTATTTCCGGTGCTCATTTCGGCTTTAGCGGCAGCGCAAACCGCACCGCCGGCCAGCGATCGGATTCAGAACGACGGCGAGGATCGAATGTTCTTTCCGCGCGATATGTTTTGGGGCTGGGGAGAGTTGGACTTGGCGCCCCCGCATAACGAGATCGACCCCAACCTCTGTGCCGGCAACGCCGGACAGTACGGCGGCGTGAACGCACCGTGCAGTATGTTTGCGCGCTACATGCTCTCGGGAATGCTGGAAGTGCGTCCCTTCGGCCGGGGCCAGTTGCGGCGGTTCATGGTGTTTGGTGCGCCCTCCTTCTTGTTTGGCAAGACGGTCCCGCAAACGCTCTATACATGGTCTCCTGATGCAATCGGGGTCGAGCACTCGTGGGGAGGCGCCGTCTATATCGCCAAGGGATTCGAGTTTCGCGTAACGCAGCACTTCCTGTTTGATCGGTTGGGAGCACGCGACACCAATCTTGGAACAGCCGATCTGGGCAATAACGGGCCTTGGGGCCGCTATATGACGGTGGGCGTGCGGAAGTATTTCGGAACGCGAAGGTGGTGAACGGCCAAATCCGGCTCTATGCCGGCACGGGCGGAAGCGATGGCCGCCGGGCCCGTTGAACCAGCCAGACTACGAAGGCGACCAGCAAACCCAGGATCACGAACGGAGCCAGAAGGATAGGCACGATCCAGCCGCGTCCACCCATGGTCGTTACATCCCCGGAGATTGTGGCTTGCGAAGCGCGCCGCATTTCGCCGCCGAATAAAGTCACATCGCCAGCGACCTTCACAGCCGGATCAAGCCGAATGTTGCCGGCGAATGCGGTGACGTCTCCGGCGACTTGTCCCTGGTCTTCCAGCACAATGCTGCCGGCGAAGACGGTCACATCACCCGCTACCTCGCCGCGCACGTAGATGCTGCACCCAAAGCAGGTGAGATCGCTGACTTTTTCGTTGGGACCAATGGTGATGTTGTTGCCCCACGAGGTGCGTTCGGATTGGTTCCTAGCGAACGCCATGGTTGACAAAGTAAGGAAGACCAGCACCCATGTGCTCACTAGTGGGTAGCGGAAGCCATGATGTGCCATGAAGATGCCCTCCTTTAATTCAGTTCTTAAGAGTGGATTATGCCACAGACGGCGGATTCTCTATAATGAAAGGTTTTCCAATACTACGTGTACTCGATAGGGAGGCTGGGATGGCGGGCTCTTATAACGGCGTGGCGGTACCGTCCAACGGAAAGACGATCGGATATGCGAACGGCAAGTATGATGTGCCGGACAATCCGATCGTTCCGTTCATAGAAGGCGACGGCACCGGGCGCGATATCTGGAAGGCGTCGCTGCGCGTTTTCGACGCGGCGGTGGAGAAAGCATATAAGGGCAAGCGCCGGGTCGCGTGGTATGAAGTGTTTGCCGGAGAAAAAGCAAAAGCGAAGTTCGATACCTGGCTACCGGATGAGACCGTTGATGCGATTCGTGAATTTCGCGTGGCGATCAAAGGTCCGCTGACCACACCTGTGGGCGGCGGCATTCGATCGCTCAATGTGGCGCTGCGGCAGATTCTGGATCTCTATGGCTGCGTGCGTCCGGTGAAGTATTACAAGGGCGTGCCGTCGCCAGTGAAGCATCCCGAGCGCATGGACATCGTCATCTTCCGCGAGAACACTGAAGACGTGTACATCGGCATCGAGTGGGAAGAGGGAACTGCGGAGTGCGCGAAGCTGATTGAATTTATCAACAAGGACATGCTGAAGGGCGGAAAGAAGCAGATTCGGCTCGATTCCGGCGTCGGCATTAAACCGATTTCAATCACTGGAACCAAGCGCTTGGTTCGCATGGCAATTCTTCACGCGCTGGAAACCGGCCGCAAGAGCGTGACGCTGGTGCACAAAGGAAACATCCAGAAATTTACCGAGGGCGCATTCCGCAAATGGGGATACGAACTTGCTACCGAAGAATTTCGCGACAAGGTAATCACCGAACGCGAGAGCTGGATCATCGACAACAAAGATAAGAATCCGAATCTCACGGTAGCGCAGAACGCTGAATTAGTGGAGCCGGGGATGGAGTTCGCACCGCCGGCCTTTCGCCAGGCGGTGGAACAAGAAGTGAAAGAGGTGCTCGACCACATCTACACTACCCACGGCAATGGGCAGTGGAAGAAAAAAATAATGATTAACGACCGCATTGCCGATTCTATCTTCCAGCAGATCGTCATCAGACCTGAGGAGTATTCCGTGCTGGCCACGCCCAATCTCAACGGCGACTACATCTCTGACGCCGCTGCAGCCCAGGTGGGCGGACTCGGCATTGCTCCTGGGGCGAATATCGGCGATGGTTACGCCATCTTCGAAGCCACGCACGGCACCGCTCCGAAGTACGCGGATAAAGATGTGATCAATCCCGGCTCGGTGCTGCTCTCGGGCGTGATGATGTTTCGCCATCTCGGATGGAATGAAGCCGCCGATCTGATCGAGAGCGGCATGGAAAAGACTATTCTGCAGAAAAAAGTCACCTATGATTTCGAGCGCCTGATGGAAGGCGCAACCAAAGTAAAGACCAGCCAATTCGCCTACAGCATTATTGAGAACATGGGCGCGGCGGTGCTAAGCGAGGTCTAGCGAACCCATGGCAGTCTATTTCGAAATTCAAGCCGACGATCCGGGCAGGGCGATCAAATTCTATTCTGAAATTTTGGGATGGAAGTTTTCCGAAGTAAAAGGACTTCCGGTCGCTTATTGGACGATTGAAACCGGAACTGCGCCCGGCGGCGGACTCTTGCAGCGTCCCGCGAAAGCTCCTCCTCTGGGAACCGGAACGAACGCATTTGTTTGTTCGTTCGAAGTCGCGGCGTGGGATGCGACCGCCGCGAAGATCTTGAAATTGGGCGGGATCGTCGCGCTGGCAAAATTCGAAGTGCCCAGCAAATGCTGGCAGGGCTACTTTATTGATACGGAAAGAAACACCTTCGGCATTTTTCAACCGCTTTGATCTTCATAGAAAGCTATTCACCGAAAGGATTGATTCATGCGCAAGAAAGTAACGATAGTAGGTTCCGGCAACGTAGGCGCGACCGCTGCTCACTGGATCGCTT
The DNA here is from genome assembly GCA_963789625.1 of uncultured Acidobacteriaceae bacterium. Lineage (GTDB taxonomy): Bacteria > Acidobacteriota > Terriglobia > Terriglobales > Acidobacteriaceae > Sulfotelmatobacter. Next base: position 121,313 of record CAWBLK010000013.1, read on the forward strand.
CGAAAGAGTTGGCCGACGTTGTCCTCATCGACATCATCGAAGGCGTGCCGCAGGGCAAAGGGTTGGACCTGCTCGAGGCCATGCCCATCGAGAAGCGCGATTCCTACATCACCGGCACCAACGACTACAAAGACACCGCGAATTCCGACATCGTTGTTATCACGGCAGGTATTCCGCGTAAGCCGGGCATGAGCCGCGATGACCTGCTCAACACGAATTACAAGATCATGAAAGCCGTGGTCGGCGACGTGGTAAAGCACTCGCCCAATTGCATTCTGATTATTGTGTCGAATCCGCTCGACGCCATGGCGCAGGCCGCTTACAAGCTCAGCGGATTTCCGCGCGAGCGCGTGGTTGGCATGGCGGGCGTGCTCGATTCCGCGCGATTCCGCGCGTTTATCGCCGACGAGCTCAAAGTCAGCGTGGAGAACGTAACCGCATTCGTGCTTGGCGGCCACGGCGATACCATGGTGCCGCTGCCGCGTTATTCCACGGTCGCAGGCATTCCGATCACGGAGTTGATTGAGAAATCGAAGCTTGAAGCGCTGGTGCAGCGCACCCGAGACGGCGGCGCGGAGATCGTGAAGTATTTAAAGACCGGCTCGGCCTACTACGCACCGTCCGCGGCCGCGACGGAGATGGTTGAGGCAATCCTGAAAGATAAGAAAAAGATTCTGCCCTGTGCCGCATACTTGCAGGGCGAGTACGGCATCAGCGGCCTCTACGTGGGCGTACCGGTGAAGCTGGGCGCGAAGGGAATCGAACAGATCATCGAGATCAAGTTGACGGCAGAAGAGAAGGCCGGGCTGGATAAGAGCGCAGCGGCGGTGAAGGAGTTGTGCGGGGTGATTGGGGTGTAAAGATTCGTGTCAGCGCGCGCATTTATGCGTACCGTAAATGCGGGATGACCGGTTGGCCACCTCCACGATCAGCGTAGAGTCTAATGCGTTCGATACTGCGGATACATGTCGAGCACGTTAATGAGATTCAGTAGGATGCGTGACATCTCCTCGTATCCCTCGACCGATTCGTTAGAAACGCCAACGATCATGCGGCGCCGTCCTTCGCGGATAGCGTCAAGATCAGCAGGCGTAAACGTTGCATAGATGCTGTTGTCGAGAGCTTTATTCTCTGCTTCGTCGATATCCGAATCCATTTCTGGCAGGCGAGCTAGCTTCTCCAGCATTTGTTGACGTGTATATTTCGGTGGTTTGGAAACGGCTACCGAGTGCCGTGTCCGGGTAGCACTTACAGACTCCTGTGCTTCTTTCGAAAAAATCTCCATTGCACCAAGTGTTGTCAGTGCCTTAAAGCTCGCTTGAGTCATGTTTTGCGATAAAAGTATCGCTGCTGTGCTGCAAACCTCCCGATCAGAAGAGGACAATTCAGGAATCAAATACTTGTCGACGAGCGCAGGAGTAGAACTGCCATACAAAAGAATCGCGCCGCGTACGCGATCAAGTTTGTAGGCCCCATGCTGGGGAAGATAAACCGTGACATTCGGACTATGCAGATATTTGTTCGCTGCCGGTCCAATGTCAACATTCCGCTTACTCAGAAGAAGGCCAAGATGTACGTAAGCGGCGGGGTCTACGTCTTTCATATCCGTACGCACGAGCCCGTCTAATATCGCCTGATCCGAGGCTCCTGACTTGTCCAGATTTGAAAGTAGAGATGCGCCATCAAAAAGAAAATATGTGTCAGTCGCTTCTTTTTCAATCATTTGTCGCAGACATGCAATGCCCTGTTGGCCGCTCGTCTGAACGAGGTTCCAGAATTCGTCCATTTGCTTGGATTTCTGCTGGCGTTCATCTTTTGTCAGAGTGGATGGATGAAATCCGTAAGTTCGCGCCTTTACTTGGATAATTACAGCGCATTGATCTTGGGCAAAACAAGTTGCGGCCAGTAGCAAAACGGCCAGGCAAAAGCAAAAATAATAATTTCTTCTGTTCATACTTGAATTACTTACTTGTCCCTCTCCGCCATAAAATCATCCCGGCATTTTTTCGCCTCCGAAACCAGCTCCGCAAACTCCGGTGTGCCTCGAAGCTTGGCCCATGCGGAATCGTTCTGCAGGCCGGTGTAGGCGCAGAAGTGATGGTCGACCGAGCTCTTCAGCATATTCATCGCTAACTCCTTCTGCCCGCAGAAGAGAATGTCGCGCGGCGGTCACGTAACGGACCTCGGGGTCGGGATCGGCCATAATCAGGGCTGCTGCTTCGCGCGACTGTTTAACAGCGTCTCAGGCGAGGAAGGATTGTCCATACAAACAATCGCCAACCGAGCCCAGCCCAGGTTGGGAAAGTTTCGCGCGATCTCCCCGGCTTTCCCCAACTGCCCATCGCGAATGTATTCCCGTGTCATGTTACCTGAGGACCACTCGGTGCCGGCATCGAGTTGCAGGAATTGCATGGCACGAGCATAGTCGCCCAGCTGATCGAAGGTGAACGAGCAGGAACGGAAGCGGTAATTTCCCGGATCCAGGGACAGCGCGGTGTCGCACTCTCGCGCCGATTCCTCGACGGCTCCGCCGTAGCGAAGAACGTAAGAGAGAGCGAAGTGGGCATACGCGTTCTCGGGATGCCGTGCCAGCAAGGCCTTCCCGCTTTGATAAGCCTTGATTACCTCCCCGCGCTCCCCCTCACCGAGCATGATTTCGGCCGCCGGATCGATATAGTCGGGGTCGAGGGACAAGGCTCTGGAGAACGCGCTAACCCCGCGCTGAAAAGCCGCATCGCCGCCGTTGCCGTAGGCGGAATCGTAGTGGTAGCGAACTCCCAACTCGTCCCAGGCGGGCGCGTAGGCGGGGTCGAGGCCCACGGCGCGCTCCAGCATGGCAATGGCATTTTTGTTTGGGGCTGGATCATGGGGCAGAGAAACGCTGCGAAGGTAGAGATCGTAGGCTTCTTCGTTCTTGGGGCGCGTTGCGCCTTCGCCGGAAGTCGCTCCGGCACCCAGCGCCGGAACCAGGCCCTGACGCACTTTGGCGGTGATCTGCTCGCGCATGGCAATCAGGTCGGGCGCGGCAACGATCGTAGTATCGCGCCAGAGGGTGCGGTTGTTTTCGACGTCAATCGCTTCCAGCGTAATCTGGAGCTGCGAGCCTTCCTTCAGAAAATGTCCGGTGACCACATCGGTCACGTGCATGGCATGACCGGCCTCCTGCAAGTCAACCGTGGGAGAGTCGTACTTGCTGGTCGTGGCAAATGGACGGATCGACAGCGACGGAACATAACTGAGCGCGGTGGCTATTTCGTCGGCCAAGCCAAGGCGAAGAAAATCCAGATCCTTGTCTGCTCCCAGGTTTTGCAGCGGGAGAACTGCAAGCGTTTTGGGACCGGCAGAGCCCACTGCGGACTCGGCCTGACGCCGTGTCTGCCAGAAGAAGACGGCGGCCAGCGCAACTACTGCAACCGCAGCAGCAACCAGTACAATTTTTCCGTAAGAACGTTTCGGCGCTACAACCGGGGCAACGCTACTTTCGGCAACCGCGTTGCGCTTGCCGGAACTTGCTGGCCCCACGGCACCGGCCGCGCTTCCTGAATCCATTAGCAACTGGCTGCGTCCCGAGTCTGTATCCCGCTTCAGGCGCTGCAGGTCGCTGCGCATTTCCGAGGCGTGCTGGTAACGCAAATTGGTGTCTTTCTCCAGCGCTTTGTTGATGATGTCTTCGAGCTTGGCCGGCACCTCGCGATTCAGCCGCACGATAGGCACGGGCGCGCGATTCATGATGGCTTCACAAATTACCGCCGAGCTTTCGCCGTGGAAGGGAACATCACCGGTTGCCATTTCGTAAAGAACTGCGCCAAAGGAGAACAGATCGCTGCGGGCATCCAGATCTCGGCCGCGCACCTGCTCCGGTGACATGTAGGCTACGGTGCCCAGCATCGTGCCGGGGCTGGTCAGGTGCGCATCGTCCATCGTCTGCAGATTATCGACAGATTCTTTCTGCGCGCCTCTGCCCGCTCCTACTTTTGCCAGTCCGAAGTCGAGGATCTTGGCATGTCCGCGCTTGGTCACAAAGACATTCGCCGGTTTGATGTCGCGATGGACAATGCCTTCGGCGTGGGCGGCGTCGAGCGCATCGGCGATTTCAATCGCCAGATTTATTAGCATGTCATTGTCCATCGGGCGGGAGGCGATGGCGTGTTTGAGCGTGAGGCCGTCCAGGAATTCCATGGCAATGAAAGCCTGGCCGTCGTGCTCATCGATTTCGTAGATGGTGCAGATGTTGGGGTGGTTCAGAGCCGAGGCGGCCTGAGCCTCGCGCTGGAAGCGGGCCAGCGCCTGCGGATCTTTGGCGACCTCATCAGGCAGGAATTTCAGGGCCACAAAACGGCGTAGCTTGAGGTCTTCGGCTTTATAAACCACGCCCATGCCACCGCCGCCGAGCTTTTCGACGGTTCGGTAATGTGAAATAGTTTGCCCGATCACTAGAGAAGAATCCTACGTGGGCGAGTTGGGCAAGTCAACGAAACGAGGAGCCCACTCTAGACCTTTTCGATCGTCACCTTCTTCACCACCACATCCTTGTTGGGCTTATCATTCCGTCCACGCGGGACTTCGGAAATCTTCTTTACAATATCCTGCCCTTCGATGACCTCGCCGAAAACGGTGTGCTTGCCGGTCAGCCAAGTCGTAGGCGCAACCGTGATAAAGAACTGCGAACCGTTGGTGTTAGGGCCGGCGTTGGCCATAGCCAACTTGCCTGCTTTATCAAGTTTGTGGGGCGAACCCTTGGTTTCGTCTTCGAACTGGTAGCCGGGACCGCCCATGCCGGTACCTTGCGGGTCGCCGCCCTGGATCATAAAGTCGGGGATCACGCGATGAAAAATTGTTCCATCGTAGAGGCGGTCGTTGGATTTCTTACCTGTGCTGGGATGCTTCCATTCGCGTTTGCCTTCGGCGAGTTCAATAAAGTTGGCTACAGTTTTGGGCGCATCTTTTTCGAAGAGTCGGCAGACGATCGTTCCCTCGGACGTTTCAAAAGTAGCGTAGGTTCCCGCTGGACGGCTCATAAGTATGTTTCTCCTTGGAATGAATGAATGCTTCTGATTCTAACAGGGAGACAGGGAAGCGGCCCGCGAAGGGAAAGCCTTACGGCCGCAGATGTTGAAAAAAGAACGTCTGCGTCTCGAAAGCCAGCTGCTTACGCGCTTCCGGCATCCGAAAAGTGTGGCCGTCTTCTATCTTCACCAACTTCACCGAAACTCCCGCCCCCTTCAACTCGTCGGCGAGTTCCTCCGCTTGGGCCATCGGCACGTCCGAATCCTGGGTGCCGTGAACAATCAGGAAAGGGGAATTGCTCTTGGAAATATGAAACACAGGCGACGCGTCGCGCCAGATTTCCGGATGATGGGCAAAGTCTCCGCCGAGAAATGCGGACAAGAATGCGTTGCCCTCGGGATCATGATCGGTGGTGAAATCGCTGGGACCGCTTACATCCACCACCGCCTGGACCTGGCTTGAGTACTTGGCGAGGGCGGCATCGGAATTGTCGCGAGTCGCTTCCATTCCCAGCAAAGCTGCCAACTGCGCGCCAGCGGAGTGCCCGAAGGCGCCGATATGATCGGGATCGATTTTGTATTTTGCCGCGTTGGCGCGAATCCAGCGAACCGCACGCTGCACGTCGTCGAGTTGCGCGGGCCAACGATTCTCGGAGCCATGGAATAAACGGTAATCGACCGAGAATGCCACAAAACCAGAACGCGCCAGAAACATGCCCATTGCGCGCATCGTTCCTTTGTCAAAGCTCGTCCAGCCGCCGCCGTGGATGAGAACGATCGCGGGACGCAAATCCGAGTGCTCGCCGGGATCGTAAACATCCAGCAGCAGTGATTGTCCATCGACTGTTCCATAGGAAACATCCTGCTGAACCGAAGGAGAGGAATTATCGGACGAGGTTGCAGACGGCCGAGCAGCCATCTGCGGCGGTTGAATCCGTGGCGTTTGCGTGAGCAAGGACGGAACAGCGCCGAGCAATACAAAATTCAGGAAGACAGTAAGCTTGGGCATGATGAAATATTTTAAATGAAAAATATTTTGGGTTCGGTCAAGCGATTCTTCAACGGCAATCAGCGAAAGCCGGTTGAAAAAGTTAGTTCGAAGTGGAAGGCTTCGGAGCCGCAGCGACCGGCCTTCGTGCCGGGGGCCTGGCCGCAGTCGCTCCACCGTGCAGAATTGTGATGTGAATAATTTTCACCGGCCGGAATGGACGATTGTTCATCGGATCGGTGGCCATGCGCGCGATCTGCTTCACCAGCGCTACCGTGGCGTCGTCGCACTGTCCGAAGATGGTGTAGCCGCCGTTGAGGTGCGGCGTAGCCACTTCCGTGATGAAGAATTGCGATCCGTTCGTGTCCGGGCCAGAGTTGGCGTAGGCAAGACGGCCGGGCTTATCGAACAGTAGGTCGGAAGAAACTTCGTTCTTGAATTTGTAGCCGGGATCGCCAGTTCCGTCGCCGGCAGGGTCGCCGCCTTGAATCATGAAGTCGGGAATTACGCGATGAAAAATGGTGCCGTTGTAGAGCGGCACGCCGTGCTTGGTCGCTCCTTTGGAGGTCGTCCAATCCTTAGTGCCGGTAGCAAGGCCGATAAAGTTGGCGACACCGATCGGTGCTTTGTCGGGAAATAGCTCGCACGTCATCTTGCCCACCGTAGTGTCGATGATCGCCGTCGGAGGGCCTGCAGCTACAGGATGATGGACCGGAGGTTTGGCTGCGGGAGCAGCCTGAGAACTCGACTGCGCGAAGGCCAGCGCGCCCAGGCAAAGCAAAGTTATGGCGATGAGAACGTTACGCATAATCATTCCTCACACGTGCAGGTCTAGTAAAGTGGTTTGGTACAACGCTGCATTGTACGAAAGAAAAGCACGATATGAAAAGCGGCGCAGAGAATTCAGCCCGCACCCGCATCAATGCGCCTGCGCCTGCATTTCCCGGCTCGCATCTTCCACCTTTCGAAACACGCGTAGCAAATTCCCGCCGAGAATCTTTTTGATGTCGTCGGCGCTGTATCCGCGATCGAGCAGGGCCTGAGTGATCCTGGGCAGGTCGGCCGCTGAATCCATACCCTGAGGCGTGGCGCCGCTAACGCCGTCGAAGTCGGAGCCGAGGCCAACGTGATCCACACCCGCAACTTTGGCGATATGATCGATGTGATCGATCAGCGATTTAAAAGGAGGCCGCGGAATCTTCGCCATCCACTCGCGCTCGATGCGATCGACTTCAATGTAATTGACCGGCTTGCCCTGTGCCCTAAAGGAGTCAATAAACTTCTGGATCGCCGCGGCCTGATCTTTTTGCTGAGCTCGCAGCGCTTTCAGAAAATCCTCATCGTCAAAACCAGAAAAAAAGTTTACCTGCACCACGCCGCCGTTTTTGGCTACCGCGCGCAGCATGTCGTCCGTCATGTTGCGAGGCGCATCCACGAGCGCGCGCGCCGAGGAGTGCGAAGCAATCACTGGAGCCTTCGTAACGGCGATCGCGTCCCAGAAAGTTTTGTCGGCAACGTGAGAAATATCGACCATCATCCCGAGGCGGTTCATCTCCAGCACAACCTGCTTACCGAAATCGGTGAGGCCGTTGTGGTGCTGGATCTTGGGGTCGTCAATGTCGCCGGAGGAATCGGCCCATTCGTTGGTGTTCGACCAGGAGAGCGTCATGTAGCGCACGCCGAGGCGGTAATAATCGCGCAGCAGGTGCATGTCGTTTTCGATAGAGTGGCCGCCTTCGATGCCCATCAGCGCAGCCAGTTTGTGCTCTTTGTGCGCCCGCTCAATGTCGGCCACAGAAAAAGCCATCATCATGCGGTCAGGATGGTGCGCCGCCTGCTCGTAGACGGAATCGATCAGATCGAAAGTGTGCTGCGCAAAGTGGCCTTGATTGATTTCGGGATCGACCCAGATGGAGAAAAACTCCGCGCCGAGATTTCCGCGGTGCGCTTTATCGAGGCTGATGTGGCCAATATCGTTGGGATCGGTTGAGCCAATGTCAAAGCCTTCATCGAGAAAGCGCTGCGGCGTATCGGCATGAGTATCAACGACGATGGCCGATTCCTGAATGGCGCGCGCCTTGGCGCTGATGGGTGTATCCGATGGATTGGTCGATTGGGCTGCTAAAGAAGCGGCGGCAAGTACCAGGCACGAGAGCAAGAGCATGCGGAGATGAGTCATAGGTTTTGCGCGAACACGATTGTATAGCCTACTTGCAAAAGCCGCTTGTATAAGCGAAGCACGGCGAAAGAAACAATTCAGCAGAGTGCCATCAACCCTTGCTCGATGCAGACCTGTAGCGACTGGCTGGTGTTGATCACGGTCTTCGGCAGAGTAATCGATTCGAAACGGGATTTCACTTCCAGATAGAGTTGGGAATTGCGATTCCCGGCTGGGTGCCCACCTGCTGCAGATTGATCCCACAGACGCCGCTTGGCGATTTCTTCCGAGCATACGCACTCCAGAATCCGCCAACTCTGATACAAAGACGCCGCTGCGTTTACAACGTTTTCGATCTGATAGCGGCGAGAGAATGTGCGGCCGTCAAGAAAAACAATGCGCTTAGAATCTTTTCGCAGGAGGTAGCCAGCGGTCTCAAGCATGATCTGTACGCAGAAGTCATCCTGCAGGGAAGAGTATTCGATTTCGTCGGGCGCGAAGAACGCGTGGCGGATCTCGTCCTTACTCAGCACGCGTCCGGAAGTTTGGGCAGCAAGTGCGTGGGCAAGCGTGGTTTTACCTGTTCCCGGAAGGCCGGCCATGAGCACGATCATCGCTGTATTAAAACACGATTGCCGCGTGATCCTCTTCACATTCAAAGCGCCGGCTCTTGAATCGTGTTAAGAATAAGAATCATCCATTGGTGGAGACGAATGTCTGAACTTTGAAGGAGGCAGGGATGCCGCTAGTTCGAATTTCCTTACGCGAAGGTAAAAGCGACGCGTACAAAAAAGCTCTGGCAGACGGAGTGCATCGGGCGATAGTGGAAGGCGCGGATGTACCGGCGCAGGATCGCTTTCAAATTATTACCGAACACCCGGCAGGAGACCTCATTTACGACCCGACGTACCTCGGCATTGCGCGGTCGGACGACATTGTGATGGTGCAGATTACGATGTCAACCGGACGCAAGCTGGCGCAGAAACGCAAACTCATCAAGCGCATGGCGGAAATTCTTCAGGAAAAACTGGGACTCAAACCGGCCGACTTGATGGTCAATCTGGTCGAGGTTGCCTGGGAGAATTGGTCGTTCGGTAACGGCGAACTGCAATATACCGCAGGCTGATAAGGTGCTGCCGATTGGGCTAATTATTCTGCACGGCTGTCGGCGGCAGCGGTAATGGTGGCGGGCTCCGGATGCTCCATGGGAACGATATCCTGAGTTTCGCGCCAATCCGCATAGCGGCCCGAGACCATGATGTGGAAGACCCACTGGTGACGCTCTTCTTCGGGCTCAACCAGGCCGATGGCCTTCATGTAGAAGAGGTAGTGCTCCATCCAGTGAATCTGCTCCTGGGTCATGCCACGGCGCTGTAAGTCGACGGTGAGTCCGGCAAGATGGGACGATGCCGTATCGCCCTCGGATGGAGCCGCGTTGCGGTTGTGCCGACGAAGTTTTTTCTGGAGCTTCACCGTGCGCACCGCGGAGTTCACCTGAATCTGCGCGTGGAAACGGTTGTAGTAGGCCTGCGCAATATCCTGAACAAAGTCACGCGTCCATGGACGGCAATAGCGGCGCGAAGGATCGAGGCGTGGATCGAAACGCAGAGTCTCACCGGCAATAATCGGCTGCAGCGCGCCGCTGGCCTTGAGAGCTTCCAGTTCATCGTCGTCCTGAATGCGCGGCAATTCCAGCCGGTCGACTTCCGCATTCTGCAATAAAAGAGATTCGTGCGAAGGGCGGAACATCGGATTCCACAGCGTCCAGTGCAACAGACGATGGCGTAAAGAGCGGCGAACAGGCTTATGCAGTGTGGTCGCCGCGAACAGCGGGCTGCACAAACAAGCCAGAAGAGGAAGCAGAGTCAGTTGGCGCTGTAACTTTAGTTTCAAATGAGTTCCGTAATCTTCCAAACGGCAACCCGCAACCGTCCGGCAATTGTATTCCATACTGTCAAGCGGCTAAACCATTCATTTCGAACCGGGTAGTTACGAGCGTGTCTATTGGCTGCGCCCCGGCCCCGGTTACCACTGGTTACTTCCTATAGTTTGTACGACACGCTCTGGCATGGATGGGAGCACGCCAAACACCATCCCAGCGCGGCGATCGCGGCATACTCATGTACTGCTAAAGCAATTACTTAGCAGTTAGACGACGCAGAATAGAGCGCTGGTTGCGATAGGAATGACAAAAAAGGGTAACGAAAAAGAGAACAGCGAAACCCTTGCGGGATGCGGCTTCCAGCGCTAGAGCTTTTCTCTGTGTTCCCCCGTGTCCCCTGTGTTTTAAGGTTTTTCTCAGCGCCGGAAAAGATCGCCGATAGCCTGCTTCATCACCGCTCCGCCGACCTCGGAGATGGCCTTGGTGAGAGGAATATCCTTGGGGCACACTTCAACGCAGTTCTGCGCATACCCGCACTCCTGAATGCCACCGTCGCCCATCAGCGCCGACAGTCGCTCGCGCTCCAGCGCTTTGCCCGTGGGATGCGTGTTGAATAGCCGCACCTGAGCAATCGTCGCCGCGCCGACAAAGCCCGTATCTTCATTGAACTGTGGGCAAGCCTCCATGCAGCAGGTGCAGGAGATGCAGCGCGAAATCGGATAAGCCTGCTCTTGCTCTTCGGCGGTCATGCGCGGGCCGGGACCAAGGTCGTAGGTACCGTCGATGGGAACCCAGGCCTTAACGGCTTTGAGATTCTCGAAGATTACACTGCGGTCGGTAGCCAGATCGCGCACGACCGGGAACTTCGAAAACGGCTCAAGCTTCACCGGCTGTTCCAGATTGTCGATGAGCGCGGAGCAGGCCATGCGGGCGCGGCCGTTGATGAGCATGGCGCACGAGCCGCAGACTTCTTCCAGGCAATTCGAGTCGTAGGTGATCGGCGTTGTCGCTTTGCCCTCGCGCGTGACGGGATTGGCGGCAATCTCCATCAGCGAGGAGATCACGTTCATGCCCGGATGGTGGGCGAGTTCGAATTCCTCCCAGTACGGCTTGGAAGTGGGCGTGGACTGGCGCTTGATTTTTATAAGGACGGATTTATTAGCCATTAACGGTTACCATTAGCTTCAATAACTTTTGTCATCCTGAGCGAAGCGAAGGACCTATGTATTCTCTTGTATTTCTCGCTCCCGGCAAAGTTACTTGGTTGCGAAGCAATCTTTCCATTCTCGTTAAACCTTCACTTCAACTTCTCCGGTGGCGCTACGCGAATAAAAACCTCATCCCACCGATGATGCTTGCCCGTAGCGATCTCTCGATTTCCGGCGAAATGCCGGTCGAGCATTTCGCAATTCTGCATTCCGGCGACATCGATCATCCGCCATCCCGGAATGCGGCCGCTGCTTCGCCCACCAACTTGCCAGCAAAATAATCGAACAATCCCATTCTGAATGCCGTAATCGTGAGGCTCAACTATTCTCTCGTTCCCCTTGTATACAAAACGGATCAGCTGCTTATTTTCAATCGCGTCCCGTAATAACTGATCCAGCTTTTGATCGACAGCCATTTCGAGTTGCATCTTCACTTCGCTGCGTCATACTTCCTCGGCCGCGGCGGAATCAGCGACGTATCCACCGGCTCGTACTCAAACTTCGGCTCATCCGCGTCCGGCGCGAAATATGCTTTCGTCGTCTTCAGGAAATTCTTGTCGTCGCGGTCGGGGAAGTCCGGCTTATAGTGCGCGCCGCGCGATTCGTCGCGCAAACGTGCGCCCTGCGCAATGGCCCGCGACAATTGCAGCATGTTGTAAAGCTGCCGGGTAAAGACGACGCTGGTATTCGCCCACTGGGTGCGGTCGCTCAGGTTGACGTTGCGAAAGCGTTCCAGCATCTCCACCAGCTTCGCATCCGTTTGCTGCAAATTCTTGTTGTAGCGGATAACGGTGCAATCCTTAGTCATCAGCTCGCCCAGCTCGCGCCACAAGCGGAAGGGATTCTCCGTGCCCTGATTGTTCATGAGCAGGGCATTGCTCTCTTCCTGCTTTTTCTTCTCCGCCTCGAAAACTCCGTTACCGTCGGGCAAAGCCTGCAAGCCGCGCGCATATTTCACTGCGTTCGGGCCGGCAATGCCTCCGCCGTAAATGCACGATACCAGCGAGTTCGCGCCCAACCGGTTCGCGCCGTGATATTGATATTCGCACTCGCCCGCCGCGAAAATCCCAGGGATGTTCGTTGACTGATTGAAATCCACCCACAGCCCGCCCATGGTGTAGTGCATGCCGGGGAAAATCTTCATGGGCGTGTCGCGTGGATCGTCGCCCACAAACTTCTCGTAGATTTCGAGAATGCCTTCCAGCTTGCGGTCGAGAATCTTGCGGTCGATGTGCGTGAGGTCGAGATAAACCATCGGCTTGCCGTCGATGCCGAGGTTGTGCTCGAACACGACTTTGAAAATGGCGCGCGTCGCGATGTCGCGTGGAACCAGGTTGCCGTACTTGGGATACCACTCTTCAAGGAAATACCAACGCTCTTTTTCTGGGATCGATTTCGGATCGCGCTTGTCGCCCGGCGGTCTTTGGAACCCAGACGCGGCCACCTTCACCGCGCGCCGATTCCGACATGAGCCGCAGTTTGTCTTCGCCGGGAATGCAGGTGGGATGCACCTGAATGAATTCGCCGTTGGCGTAGAACGCAGCCCTGCTGGTACAGCGCCGATTGCGCCGATCCGGTACAGACAACGGAATTTGTGGACTTGCCGAAGATCGCTCCGTTGCCGCCGGTTGCGATAATGATGGCATCAGCAGGGAAGGTGCGGACTTCCATCGAGCGCAAATCCATGGCGCAGACGCCGCGGCAGACGCGGTTTCCGTCGAGCACCGCAGAAAGAAATTCCCAGTGCTCGTACTTCTTCACTTTGCCTTCGGATTCGTAGCGGCGAACTTGCTCATCGAGCGCGTAGAGAAGTTGCTGGCCCGTAGTCGCTCCGGCGAATGCAGTCCGGTTATATAAAGTTCCGCCAAAGCGGCGAAAATCGAGCAAGCCTTCGGGCGTGCGGTTGAAGGGAACGCCCATGCGATCGAGCAGATCGATGATGCCGGGCGCGGCCTCGCACATGTCTTTCACCGGCGGCTGGTTGGCCAGAAAATCTCCGCCGTAGACGGTGTCGTCAAAATGCTTCCACGTCGAATCGCCTTCGCCCTTCAGGTTCTTGGCCGCGTTGATCCCGCCCTGCGCGCACACCGAGTGCGACCGCTTCACCGGAACAATGGAGAAGAGATCGACGTTCGCGCCCATCTCGGCAATCTTGATGACGGCGGAAAGTCCCGCCAACCCGCCGCCTATGACAATAATTCTCGGAGCTGCCATCTTTCCTCTACCGGCCTTCCGTTTTTGCTACCGCTTGAGTCGTTGCCGCCTGCGTCGTTGTAGCCTGACTTGTCGCAGCATGGTTCGATTGCATCGCGGCAACCCCCGGCTCGATCAGTTGCTGCGGGCGAGACCGGAACGAGGCCAGGCTCGCCAATCCCGCGCCGGTCAACACAAAGAAAAATGCCAGGCATATGATCAGGAATCGCTTCTGTGCCTTCTCTCCGGAAACGATGCCCCACTTCGCCGAAAACAGCCAAATGCCGTATGCGAAGTGCCACGAAGCCGCAATCAGGCCCACCACATAAAACAGGAAGAACGGAAGCTGAAATACTTCGGCCTGCACTTTGCCGAACGACGCCGCCGGGTTCTGATGAAGATCGATGCCGGTAAAGCGCATCGTGTAGGTGTGCCAAACGATGTAGATGAAGGCGATGCCGCCGGTCCAGCGCTGCGCGGTATACATCCAATTGCCAGTCCAGGGATATTCGATGGTGTTGCCATCGCCGCGGTACCAGATGTAGAAGCCGTAAAGCGCGTGGAACAAGATGGGCAACCAGATTCCGAACAACTCCAGAAAGAAAACCAGCGGCAGATTCGCCAGAAAACTTACCTGGCGCGCGTAGGCATCCGGGCCCGTAATTGCGGTGGAGTTGGAAATCAGAATATGTTCGAACAAAAACGCACCTACGGGGACGATGCCCGAAAGCGAATGCAGGCGGCGCAAAAGAAAAGACGTACCCGAACCCGCGCGCAAAGGCGCAACTCCATGCACCGCACCTTTTGCGACGCCTTTTGTTACCGCTGGAGCACTAGAACTGGCTGCTGACGCCACGTATCGCTCCTTATGAGCTCTTATTCGTTCTGCTTATCGGTTCAAGAAGGATAAAAGAACTTTTTATTATCCGGCGGCGGGAGAAGCTAAGTCAAGAAACCAGTGGACGATGGCCAGTGAGCTGTGGCTAGTTAAGAAGCGTCGCACCATTGTAAAAGTTGGCGAAACGCCGCGCCTCGATGGCTGTATTTTGATTTCTCTTCGGCAGTCAGCTCCGCAAATGTTTTTTTTATCTCTGAAAAATAAAACAGCGGGTCGTAACCAAAACCATTCGTGCCGTGTGGAGCATCAAGAATGATTCCTTCGGCTGTGCCGCTAAATGTGGCCAGCGTCTTGCCGTCGCGAGCGGCGGCCAGTACGCAGACGAATCGTCCGGTTCGTTTAGCGAGCAGAACACCCTTCAGTTCGCGTAGAACCCGTGCGTTGTTAGCGTCATCATCAGTGTTTGCATCAGCCTCGTGCGGTTCCTTATTTTGCAGATCAGGCGCGGCGTAGCGTGCGGAGTGCACGCCCGGCGCGCCGTTCAGCGCGTCAATCTCCAATCCGGAGTCGTCGGCCACAACGATCTCTCCAGGGGCATGTCGGCTATAAGACTCAGCCTTCTTCCGCGCATTGGCTTCGAAGGTGAGGCCATCCTCAATCACGGCGGGCAGGGAAGAGAAGTTCGGGATGCCGGCGATTTCGACTCCGTGGCGCAGAGCGGCGCCGGCAAAGTCGCGCAGCTTGCCGGGGTTGGAAGTTGCAATCAGAATTCTTCGCATTGATATAAAGTAGCGCCGCCGTCTCGGCGGCTTGTCTTCGGCAAGCTCAACGAAGCTTTGCCGGCAAGATGCCGGCGCTACGCCGACTCCACAGCACCAGAAAAAAAATAATGGCCACGATTGAGATCCATCCACCCGCCGTGCGATCCCAGGTACGCACGAAAAAGATCTGCACGCGATTCGTCCCGGCTTCGACCGGCACTAGCATCTGTCCCGTGCCATCTTGCGTACCCGCTTGCACTGTGCGTCCGTTTACTTCCACGCGCCACGCGGGATAGTTGAACAGATGCAAGGCAAGATTATCGGGCGCAGACATCTCTGCCGTGAACAGCTTAAATTCCGGATCCCACTGCAAAACGTGGATCGCTGCATGCGCGGGTCCGGCCACGGTCACGCGGCGGGCAGCCTTGTCGACATTGTAGGAATCGGCTCCCACCGGCACATATTCATCGGTGCCCTCGTATCCCGCGCCGGTGGTCATGTTGTCCTGCATCTCGCGCAGGTCGGCGGGATTATCCCACCATGGAATCTGGTAGTGGCGCCATGCAAAACCGATCACGCACAGCATCGCCAGATAGATCGCGACTCGCGCCGTCCATCGCCGGAAGCCGACCACAGTAAACAGAGCAAAGGGAATGCCCAGACAAAGCAGCCAGCGCCACGGAAACTGAATAAAACGCAGCTTGGGCAGGATAGTCCATAGCGGGTTGGTAATCGGCAGCATCAGCACCGCACACGCCGCTGCCCATGCCGCGAGTACGTACCAAACCCGGCGATTGCGCGCGCCCCAACTGCGCGCGGCCCATGCTGCCGCAATGGTCAGGAGGATTTCGGCCAGCGCAATCCAGGAAGCGACGCGATTGAAAGCATCGTGATCAGCGTCGGCGGTGCGCGCGAAAAGAAAGTTATCGTGCGGATGCAAGCCGATTCCTACGGCCTCTGCAATGTTGACCCACTTCTGTTCATAGATCGCCGGCAGCAAATAAAAAGCCGCGAGCGCCGCGCCGAGAATAACCGCAATCCCTCCAGTCACAAAAACGCGCCCAGATCGCCGCTGCCACGCGACCACCACGATCAGCAACGCCAGCGAGTAGTGAATCATCACTGCTGCCGGAGCGTTTACCAGCCACGCGCCAGCCAAGATCAGCGCGAGATAAAGAGTTATACGGCGGCCTTTTTCGTCCGCCCGCAGAACCAGCAACAACAGCAGTGGAAGCAATGCACTGGCCAGCAGTTCGGCGAAGGCACTCCGCCAATAAACAATCATCAAGTGGTATGGATTGACGGCATACAGCACCGCGGTGAAGGTAGCGTCACGCCGGTCGAGCCATTGCCGCGCCAGCAGAAACATCGATGTTCCTGCCAACACCAGCGCCAGCCAGATGTAAATGTCGGAAACGACCACCCAGGGAAAAATTGTGCTTAAAACTGCACCCAGTGTCCATGAGGCAGGAGGATAGAAGATGAAGCGCGGTTCACCAACGCAAACTGAGCCAGCGATGCCCATCGCGGATAGAGGATGCCGTGCTTCCATTGCGCGAGAACTTCGAGCCATCCATACAAATGGAATTCGAAATCATGGCCGGAGGGCATGCCGAGAAAGAAAAATGGAATCTCAACTGCGAACGCCGCTGCGGCGATCGAAAGGAGCGGCGCCCAAGCCAGCGTGGCAGGCGGCGCGTGGTGTGTATCTGCGCTTGATAGCGTATTTACAGACTGACCGGATTTTGGAATTGCTGCCAGTTCTGTCCCCACCAGACTCCGCTCGGACACGTCGTCTTTAATGCGTGTACATGTTCGCACAAGCGTGAGAATGGTGCACTGACGATACACGCGTGCGGCGGACTCATATCGTTTCGGCAACCCCGGTGAATAACTCCCTCGATTTAACCTAGATTTAATATTCTTGAAACCGCCACGCAACAGGCATGCGCTACCGTACTTTCACTGGGGTGGAACAGACCACGGAGCGTTGAAGGATCCAGGCCAGAGACGGGGCTGGGTTCTTCATCCTCCGGAAATTGCCCACTGCAGGCCTCTCGCACCCTCCCGTATGCCCGCGCCCTGTCTTCTCCTGCCCTTCCGCTAAGTCCCGTAACCCATTAAAAACTTGCCGCGAGAGGCCTGTTTTTAAAGTGATAGATGAAGTACAGGGATGATGGGCAAGTGGGAAATAATGCAGGAAAGCTTATTGGAGAAAAGCGGTAAATCCGCGAACTATTTCGTGAATTATGTAGTCGGTACGCTCTCGCCGGAACGCTGGCGGCGGAGCTCTTCGAGAAAATCGTCCTGCTGCATCGTAGTCGCATGCCGCAGCAATTCGAGTAAAGAATCTTCCAGATCATGCTCTTCTTCGGAACCGCCGTTTTCTTCAGACCCGCTCACACCTTCCGGCGCGGATTCAAATTGGCTCAAGTCCGCGACTAGGGCGCGCGGAGAAACGCTGAGCTCTGGAGTTGAGTCGGGACAACTGCGCAGAAAGCTAATCAGATTGCCTACCTGCGCCCGCTGCTCCGGCGTGCGGGAAGGGAACTCGACTCCCATGCCATGGCCGGGGTGGGTGACTCGCACCATGCCCTCGGTATGGACCGCCATCTCCGCGGTACTGAGGCAGAGGTCGACTAGTGAGTGTTCGGGGAATGGCGAATCGGTTTCCACATAGCATCCGCCCAAACTCAGATCGGTAAGCTTGCAGTGCGGGACAGTTTCATCCGGCCCCGAGCGTTGTGCGGATGCCGTGGCATACAACCAAGCTTTTAGCTCAGCCCTGACGGAATCTTCCAGATTCAGAAAATGGACACCAGTTTGCCCGTTGGGATTCGCCCACGCCACTTGGCCGTGAGCGCTAATCTCCAGGCTCGCGTCCGGCAACTGGAAGCGGAAATTTAGCAGCGCTCCCGGACTCTGAGGTTCGGCGGTCAGAACATCCATGCCCGTCTCACTCAGATCGAGAAGAATACCCTCCGCTTTCCGAGTATCGGGCAGAGTGATCTCCACTGCAGCCTGTACGGGCACGCGGTAAGCGCGGCGGCGTTCGCGGTTCAATAGCGCGGTCACCGCACGCAATCCGGTTTTAGTCTTTTCTTCGGTGAGGGGTTTGTAGAGTACGAAATGCGCACCGCCGCTCAGGATATCCCGCGCCGTCGCTTGTTCCGCGATCAATGCTACCGTGACGGGCGCCTCTCCAGAATTCAGCCGACGGGCCTCCTCGAAGATTTCGGAAGCTGCCTTCGGGTCTTCGAAATCAATTATGAGAGCATCGAACCTTTGCTGCCGAAGGCGATCGATAGCGGTAGTGAGATCGCTGAAGCGCTCCACGGCAATTCCAGTCGCAGGCAGAGCCTGCCCCAGAATGTCGGCGGCGGAATCGTCCGTGGAAATCAGCAATGCCAGAAGGGTCATAACAAATGTTCCCCACACAAGGGTGGCGAGACAATGGCTAGCGCGACACTGGCCTCCAGATTACGGCCAACGCGGCGCTGTCGGCCGAGCTCCCTTGGAGGCTGATGCGCCCGAAGCGCCAGCGCCTGCCTTCGCGGCCATGGTCTCGGAAGCGTCATCCACCTCCGCCAGGACTGCGTTGTCTTCGTCATCATTTTCGGCGAGCAAGGGAGCCACTTCGCGCAGCTTCTCTGCCGCCTGCTGGAGCATCTCGATTTGCTTTCCCAGTGCGGCATACTTGGCCTGCTTCTGCCGCAATACCTCATGAATATCTTTCATACGACCCCCTATGGCGAATGTACGGATGCGGGGAAGGACGGTCAACGGTAATCCCGGCCTTGCGCGTTACTGCGGTAACTGTGAAGAAAGCGAAGAAAGGATTTAGGAATCAACCGCGAGACAGGCAAAACAAAAGCCCCGCACGAGGCGGGGCTTCAGTAAGGCGGAAGGAACAAACAGAGAGGACTAAGCTTTTAGCTTCTTGCGGACAATTCCTGCCAGGCCAACCAAACCAGTTCCCAGCAAGCCCAAAGTGCCCGGCTCGGGGACTGTACCACCAATATTGGTGTCGCCGCTGGAAATTGTAGTGCTTCCGTCGAAGAAACCCTTGCCTGTGTTAATAGTCAACTGAACGGTGGCGCCATCAACCGTCGGCCCAACGCCATACCATTGTCCAGTAATGGAGCCGGTCAAGGTGTAATTGTGGGTACCGTTGGCTAGCGTAATCAAGGTCCAGGTAACCGGACCAACAAAAGAGCCGGAGAATATCGTTCCGCTCGGAATGCCGTCGGTGCCGTTACCCGTAATGGTGAAGCTTCCGCCGCCAGCGAATGAGGCACCCATCTGCAGGCTTCCGCTAGTCAACGCTCCCGTAGAGAAGGTCACGCCGCCCAGCCCACCTGTAACCAAACCACTGCCCCCAAAACCATTGACTGCAATGAGCTCTGATCCCGCCAAGCTCAACCCCGAAGCAGTCCCTGAAAGGGTGCCACCGCTGTTGGTGAAATCAACTGAATTATCAGCAAACGCAGCTAATGGCAAAGCCATAGCGAGTAGGGCCATCAAAACCAAGCGCTTCATAACTGTCCTCCTGAACTGGGGTGAAACGTTAATGTTCTTACCGCCTGTTTTACTGTCGCTGACGCACTAATAACATGCTGCGCCGGTTACTTTAGTGCATTCCTGCTGCCAAACCTACCACAAGTGTAAGGTATTGATTAAAAATAGGTTAACTAAAACCAGCGCGAGGTAGGGAATTTTAAGTTGCAAACCTCTGCACACTAATGCTTCCCCTTTTGCGTTGCATCAACCCGCCCGGAATCAACAGCCTACACCTGGAAACGCAAAAAATGCAATTGACGAAGAAGTTTCATCGATGGCACTGAAGTGTAATTTACACCTATTGGAAGGAAATAGCTTCGTCTTGAGCAGTTCTTTAGGGAGGACTGTTTGGAGCATCCCGGATTCGAACGAGTTTCGGGGTGCTTCTTTTTTGCGCGAAAGCAAGTATTTTAGGATTCGTGGGAGTGGTGCAGTTTGGCTTACGCGTTAGGCCGGTTAAGTGGGAGATCCTTCGCTACGCCTGAAAAATGGCTCCGCTCAGGATGACAGCGCCGTGTAAATAGTCAATCTGCACCACGACCAGATTCGTAACAGAAAAGCTTTGTAACAGAAATCGGGCCCACGCGATCCTATATTTAATCAATCATATCTCTAAGACGGCGCGACAGATTCGTGGCTAGAGATCTGTAAAACCGCGAGGCGAGATGGGGAAATAGCTCAAACAGGCTCTCGAGTGTGGGCCTATCCAAGTGATAGGCTTCCACGTCTTCATGAGCAACCACATTCGCGCTGGCCGGGGCATCTTCCAGAAATGACATTTCTCCGCAAATCTCGCCCGGCCCAATCTCTGGAGATTTAGTTTGTGGCGGGATTTGTACTCGAGCTGTTCCTTTCAGCAACAGAAAGATACCGTTGCTTCTCTTGCTCTTCTGGACAAGAATCTGGCCTTTGCGAAAACTGACACGGTTGGCCTTGTCTGCCACAAGGGACCAGTCATTCGCCGTTAGATACACCAATCCGTCTTTCGACGAAGACAGCACAGCCACTTCTTGTTCGATAACCTTGGGCATGGGCACGCGCGCGACCCGATTTCCGGAAGTGCATTCCGGTGCAACAGAAACAACAGGGCTGCATCAGAGTAGCAGAAAACCGGGTAGGTGGAAGCTGTCGGCACTCATCTCATAAACACCGAAGTTACTTCATTTACCTCAGTCCTCCATTAAGGATCGCTACCGGCAGGAGCACGCTTGGCTCCGGGCCGCGACCGTCAAGGGTTTCCAAGCGAACCGCCTACTTACTTTCCTGTAGACAGCCCGGCCTTGTTCCACTAATGTTGCACGCCAGTACTTTGACAGGGATCTGGCTCATGACCCGCGATACTCAAGATTCGCGGGCTTATTCAACATTAGTTACGGGCGCTGGCGGCAGGACGTGATCCCCGCCGCAATGGGAGCAGCGTGATGGGCACTCAGAGCGTAGTAGATTCCGCATGCAATCTTCGAGCCCGGAGACAAGTCCCATACTTCCGCCACGGTATTGGTGAGGAAGAGATCCAGGCAGTCTGCGAAACCCTTCGTTCCGATTGGCTGACGGCAGGACCTCGCGTCCAACAATTTGAGGCGGATTTTTCCGCCTTCGTCGAGGCTCCTTTTACGATTGCGGTTGCGTCGTGCACTGCGGCCCTGCGTGTTGCGCTTGAAGCACTGGGAGTCGGGCCAGGTGATGAAGTCCTGGTGCCGACCATGACGTTTGCCTCTGCCGTGGCAGTTGTGCTTCATCTCGGCGCACGTCCGGTCTTTGTAGATTGCACTCCTGACACACTGACCATGGACCCGGTCGATCTGGAGCGCAAAGTCACAGCGCATTCGCGAGTCGTTATGCCGATGCATTACGCGGGGCATCCCTGCGACCTCAACGCAGTTCACGAAATCGCCACTCGTCACAATCTGCGAATTGTGGAAGATGCAGCCCACGCCGTTACCGCCGCTTACCAGGGCAGGCCCATCGGATCGACAAGTGAGACCAGCTGCTTTTCTTTTTATGCCAACAAGACCATGACCACGGGCGAAGGCGGCATGATCGCAACCTTCAACTCGGACCTGGCCGCGCGCATGCGCCTGATGACGTATCACGGCATCAATCGCAACCTGCTGACCTCAACCGGCGTAAAACGCTGGTGGTGTTACGAAGTAGTAGCTCCGGGATTTAAGGACAACATGACCGATATTCAGGCGGCCATCGGAATCGAGCAGCTTAAGAAAGCTCACGCCTTCCGCGACGCCCGCCAGCGCTGCGCTGATCTCTACCGAGAAGCGCTCGACGGCGTGCCCGGCATCCGGCCGCCAGTCTCCTGTGCCACAGTGCGCCATGCCTGGCATATGTACGTAATTCAGGTGCAGCCCGACGAACTCACCGTCAGTCGCGACGAATTCAGTCTCCGCCTGGAAGAAGAAGGCGTCGCTAACAACGTTCACTATCTCCCCCTACATTTGCATAAGTATTATCAGGAAGCTCTCGGCTGCCGGCCTGCCGATTGTCCCGCAGCCACCGCGGCATATGATCGCGTCCTGTCGCTGCCTATTTTTCCCGGTCTGGAAGAGGACGACGTAGCCTATGTGGCCGAGCAAGTGCGTAAACTGTGTTTAAGGTATCGGCGTTGAGACACTAGAGTTAAAGATTGCATCTGCTCGCGGAGAATTTGTAATGTACGATCTCGCCATTGTGGGGGGAGGCATGTCGGCGGGCCTCACGCTGATCTATCTCCTCGAAGAACGCCGAAAGAAGCTGGCCCGCGCACCCGCCCCCGGCTGGAATCCTGGTGCTTTCCACGTGGCGTGGCTAGATAGCTCTGCCGATTTTGGACTCGGCTTCGCTTATGGCAGCGCCGCCCACCCGAAGTTTTTATTGAACAACGATGTTTCCAGCATGAACGTCGGCGACTTCCACCTCTGGCTGCCGCGCAACCGCACTCGTTGGATGGCGAAATTGCAACAAGAAGTCGACCCAGCGGTTGCGAACTGGCTGCATCGTCACCGTGAAAATTTGGAGGCTGCGGCCGGCGATCCTAATCTCTATCTCCCCATGTACTTGCCACGTTGCGTTTTTGGAATATTTCTGACCGATTGGTTGGCAGATGCGCTAAGTGAGGCGCGACGTTTGGGTGTCACGATTGATCGATTCCCGGAAGAGGCGATCGCAGCCAACCGGGAGAATGGCGGCCTGCATGTGGAAATGCCCGACGGCGGGCGGCTGGACGCCAAGTCCCTAATGCTGGCGCTCGGCAGTCTGCCCCCCGATCCAAATCCCGAGCTGCAAGGTCTGGGTAAAGATGGTTACATCCAAGAATGGAGAATGCCCGATGGTGGCGCCTCGCTACGCGAGATGGTGCAGGCTAAAAGCCTCGCAAAGAGTGGCTCTGGAAGCCAATCGTGCAATGCGATCATAATCGGCTCCCACGCCGCAGCAATGGAGTCGCTCTACACCATCGCCCACGACTCCATTCTCAACCAGCTTTTGCAGGATATCTGCGTGATTTCTCCGAGTGGGCGGCTGCCGCAAGCCGTATCTTCCCGCCAACATGAATTCCGCCCCAAGCATCTTCCGGGCCTGTTGACGGCAGCAGCAGTTTCCGCCGACGATCTCATTTCCGCGGCTTTCGCAGATGCTGCGCAGGCAGAACGTGATGGCCTATCCGCGGCCGACTTCGGCGAGGCCATCGTCGGCGCGTTTCGTAAAGTATTTCCGCTGCTTTCCCCGGAGCAGAAGCTGCAATTTGTCGAACGCCACGGAGCCCGCTTCACTGCGTTGAACCGGCATACTCCGCCCGATTACGCCGAAGCCGCGGCAGAGTTGCGGCGGCAAGGGAAGCTGCGCAATGTGGCGGGAAAAGTACTCCACGTTCTTGCCCCGGAGAAGGAGAAGAGCTTCGAAGTTATTTTTCGGCTATCGCATGCATCGCATCCCGAGCGAACGGAAACCTTACAAGCTGACATTGTGATTAACTGCCGCGGAGCCGGGCTGCTCTCCCGCAGTGACAACCCATTTCTCCGTAGCCTGCTTCACCCACAGCGAGGTATCGCCCGCATCAATCGAAGTGGACAAGGCATTTCCGTCTCGGCGGAGTTCGAAGCGTCTCCAGGAGTCTTTGTCGTTGGTCCGCTTCTCGCCGGACACTCCGAGGGAGCATTTCATCTGTGGAATCTTGAACGGGCAGAGCGGATCGAAGAGTTGGCGAAACGCACCGCTAGAATCATCTCCGAGCGCATCTTGTTCCCGAGCGAACCAGCGGCCGTTGCCGGCTAGTATGGAATCTCTTCGCTCTTCTCGTTCACTTCGTGAGTCGACATCTGGAGAACAGTTGCGAGTCCTGATGCTGCACAACCGCTATCGGGAGTTCGGCGGCGAAGATGCCGTGTTGGATGCGGAAGTGAAAATGTTGCAGGCCAATGGCGTCGAGGTCCAGGTAGTCCTCTTCGACAACCAGGTTGAACGCGGCCACGAGATACCCCAAACCCTTCAGATGGGCCGACGGTCCGCGTGGTCCACCGATTCTGCGCAGCGCATAACGCAGCAATGCCGACAATTCCGTCCCCACATCGCGCATGTGCACAACTTCTGGATGCGCTTAACCGCAGCCGCGCACGGCGCATGCCAGGCAGAAGGCGTGCCGACGGTGCAGACCCTCCACAACTTCCGCCCACTTTGTCTAAATGCCCAGTTTCTGCGCGAAGGCAGCGTCTGCCAGGATTGCCTGGGCAAAGTTCCGTGGCGGGGCGTGCTGCGCCGCTGCTACCGCAACTCGATCTTCAGCTCCGCCGCTGTCGCCAACATGATCATGGTGAACCGCCGCCGCCGCACCTGGCAGGACTTGGTGGATGCCTTCATCGTGATGAGCGAGCACACGCGCCGACAATTCATTGCTGGCGGATTCCCAGCCGAACGCATTCTCCTGAAAGCTAACTTCATTGCCGACCCGGGAATGGCGACGGCGGCGCCTTCTTCTTCTCGCACCATCGCGTATATCGGACGGCTCTCTCCAGAAAAAGGAGTCAATCACTTACTCGCCGCATGGGCAAAGTTGAAGCCCGCCAAGCCGGTTCGTCTACTGATCGTTGGTGACGGCCCCGCACGACCTGAATTGCAACAGCTAGCGCGTCAACTAGAATTTGCCGAGCCCGACGTCGTCTTCACGGGATGGAAGACTCGTGAGGAAGTTGGAGCCTTGCTTTCGTCGGTGAGGGCGTGGGTCTTGCCTTCGCTTTGGTTTGAAGGTGGCGGCTGCCCGGTTTCGCTGGTTGAGGCATTGGCCGCCGGCCGCCCGCTGATTATCTCGAACCTCGGGGGATTAAGCGAAATGGTCGAGCACGAAAGCAACGGCCTGCACTGTGTCCCTGGAGACCCGCAGAGCCTCGCTTCCGCGCTCGGCCGAATTCTATCCGATGATGCTCTGGCAGATACCTTGGGTCAAAATGCGCGCGAGACCTTTGAATCCCGACATATGCCAGCCCAAAACTTTCAGCGGCTGATGGAGATTTACGAATTCGCCCGCCGCCATCACAACGAATCCGCGACCAGATCTACCCTGTGATCCCCCGTGTCCCCTGTGGTTAAAGATTTTCTTGTATTAAAGATTTTTCTAAGGAAGTCGCCCGGCCTTAAACGTCCGGTAGCGTTTCCACAATCCGATAGGCACAAAACAAAACGCCACGATTACGGCGAAGTCGTAGGCCCGCAGCGCACGATAGAAAATTCGATCCCAGACCAGCTCAAATCCGCTGGGTTCTCCACTCGACCCCTCGCTCGGAGGAACACTACCCAAGTCATCAAACCACTCGTCTCCATAGATTCGCCGCCACCGCGCGAGATAGCGTTCAACCTTCCGTTGGAACTTCGATTCCAGCGCCTCACTAACGCGGTTCCCCGGCAAGATTCGATCACCGCGCACCATGTTGTGGTGTTCCGAGGGATAGATGGCTGATCGATCCGCCGCGCTCAAGTCAGTCATCGCAGGCGCGTATTCGATCTCAAGAAACCGGCAGATCTTTCGCAACTCGCCTTCCGTGTCAGCTGTGAGCTGGTTGTACCCCAACTCGTGAACTCGCACTCGGCTCACGTGCAACTGCCGGGCTCCCAGAATCATCTGCTCACATCCCATCAGCGCCCGGTGCAGCACGCCAAACTTGCGGTTCCACCGCGAGGTTCTTCCGGACCGCGCAATGCTGTCGCAAATGCCCAATGGGCTGCGCCAGATAAGAACAAACTTTGCCCGCGGAAACAACTGAGCCAACTCCGGCAAGGAATCGTGGTAAGAGGGGAACTTTTCGCCGCGAAATCGCGCGTGCTTAGCCTCTGCCACTGCGCGGTATGCGGCATCGCAGGCCGTTTCGAGATCTCGAATGTCAGGGGAAAACTTCGTCACATCCAAACGATGCCGGCTGATCGCCCAATTCCAAAGCTCCCACCGCTCCGTCCACTGCTTCGCACCGCGCCATCGAAACAGCGGCCATAGCAAGGCCAACTCACCTTCATACATCAGAGAAATCTGCGGATGCTGATTTAACAACGCGTAGAGAAGCGACGTTCCCGATCGCCAAACTCCAACCACAAGTAACACTTCGCCCGCGGTGCTTCCTGAGTTTCCCGCATGAGTCGTCAGCACCTCGGTCGTAGCCACGCGCCATGATAACGCGGCTTTACGTGTCTGGTAACGTTTTTGATCTTCCCAGAGGAAGAGAGATTAAATGCCGCAGGTGAAAGAACTTTCACATTGACCCGCGACAAAAAAATGAAGAGACTTGTGCGGCCTTGCTGCCGTAGGAATTCACAACTTGCAACCGCTGTTGCTATCAAGTCCCAATCGCTGTCAAGCTTCTATTAAGGAGAGTTTCTGAACATGAAACAACGATTCTCTGCGCTCAGCCTACTAGCTGCGCTTTTGGTGGTGGCCAGCGTGGCCGGCTCCGTTTTCGCCCAGGACACCACCGACACTTTCACCGTTCATCCCAAGTTCACCAGATTGCACTTCAACAACAACGCTTCGCCTCCGCCCACACCGCTGACCCAGTGGCAAGGTTCATACACGTATGGGGGCGCCAAGTACACCTACCGCATGGTGGGCACCAGGCCCTCCACAGGCACGTCAACGACGGTTCCGGTCTACGTGATTCCCGTCATTTTGAAGTTCACGGTCAGCTCAACCACTTATACCTTCACTCCTGAGACCAAGCAAAGCAATGGCCGCACTGCGATCGTGAATACGCTCCAGTCGCCGATCTTTAAGGACATGGATTGGGTGGCTGCGAGCGGAACGAACCTGGGCACGACGCAATATGAAGATGCCTTCCGTGGAAATTTCTGGGGAATGGTGTCGAAGGCCCCAGGCTATCACGTGTTGTTGGGAACGCAACCGTGACCAAGACGCTGGAATTGGCTGTCCCGGCCGCTGATGGAACAGTCGCCACCGCATTTGGAACGACCGTAGGAATCGCGAACGTCGACTGGATCGACGCGAAGATCCAGACGGATATAACGAAGCTGGCGATCCCAGCCAATGCCCTCCCGATTTTGTTACCTACAATGTCTACTTGTCGGAGAATTCCGGTACTTCCGGTTGCTGCATCGGTGGATACCACAGTTGCACCGGCACGCAGGCCTACGCCGAGTTCAGCTACATCGGGACGGCGGGCGCGTTTGCCGAAGACGTTGCCGCTTTGTCGCATGAAGTGGGTGAGTGGATGGACGATCCGGAAACCAACAATACCAACGTTCCAGCCTTATGTGGCGAGGACGGGAATCGCTCTCAAATCCTGGAAGTGAGCGATCCGGAAGAAGTCGACGCGAATTACGGCACCTTCCCTTACACGCTGAACGGATTCACCTACCACCTGCAGGATTTGGTCTATCTGGAATACTTTGGAGCGCCGACCACTACATCAGTGGGTGGTGAGATGACCTTCCAGAATAATCCTTTCGACCTCACGGTGTGCAGTAACGGGGGTTAGCGCAAATGTTTTTCATTGCAGGCCCGTCCCACAAGGGGCGGGCCTTTTCCACGGTATTTAGTTTGTTTCACTGAGGTGAAGAAACGCTGTGCGATGGCGCGAACGTATCATAAAGCGGCTGCGCCGGCCTGATTTCCGGATTCTCCTTGGCCACGGAAATTGCCAGAATGCGAATCTTGTCGTTGTCCGGCAGCTTGATCGTTCGCGCTCCCTCCGGCGAATCGATCGCATACGCAAATAGGTACGAATAACGATAAGCAACATTCTTGCCCGCGGCATCGTGGTGATGTGTGCAGTACCACGCCAGGTCCGCGCGCTTGATATAAGCCGGAGTAAGTCCGAGTCATTTCGCCGTAGTTGTCATTGGAAGTGTCGACCGAACTCCACTGCCGGTCATCCCACTGGCCGATGAATCCGCCCCAGTCCTCGATATTCAATTCCACCTTCTTACCGCCGACCTCAAACGCAGCCTTTTGATCACCTTTCGCCGAGGCCGCGAGAATGTAGACACGGTTATAGTCGCCAGCCGGCAGATCGATCGTCTGTCCCTTCGCGGCGACCGCATTAGGCGAGCCAGTCTTCGCCGGGGCGAGTTGGAATTGCACATCGTTGAACGCGATCTGCGTGGGCAGCATCTCCGCAGGCAGCGCATTGCCCTTGCCGTCAAATCCGCCTTTGGATTTGGTCCCATCGTTGCTTGCGGTCGCGAGATCGTAGTGCAAAGTCACCGGCATAGAACGCACAGCCGAAACCTTGGCCTGCGCCGAAGCTAGCTTTACAGCAAATGTGCGCGGCTGATAAGCGGAGAACGAGGTAACTAGCGCGCCATCACTCACCGTGGCCGCTCCCACCGGCTGCTCCTGCCCGTTCACTTCGCGCGCCGCTGTGATCGGCGCAGCGAACGACACTCGAACATCGGCCTGCGGTTTGCCATCAAGTTCCACCAGACGCACGATGACTTCGTCGCCATGTTCCGCCTTCTTCAGCGCCAGCACACGAATCCGCGGGTTGCTGACTTTCAGCAGAGAGAATTTTTGTCCCAGCGCGCCTGCGTGCTTCGAAGTTTCAAAAGCGATGAGCGGAGCATTCAAGCGCTGCCCTTGCCAGTCGGTCTGGGCGTCGCGCCAACCCGCGGCGTGTCCGGCGATGCCGTAAACAAATTCGTGGTGTCCGATATCCTGCGTGCCCTGGTCGGCATAACCGCCGCGCGTTCCCGGCGTGCGAATCAGCGTCAGGCGAATGGTATGGTCGTTCGGCTTGTCCGATCCATTCTTGCAATCAGTCAGGATGGTCGCGCCGAACTCACCGCTTGCATCCGTCAGATCGATCCACTGGTGCGACGGCACTTCAAACTTCTTCGGCTCCGCTGTTGGCCGCTCAATCGTGCCGATATCCCAGTTATAAGTAGCCATCTCGTTCGAAGCCGTCAGCGGGAAAGTCGCCTTCAGATTCGATTCCTTGGTATTCCAGTCGATCACGTTTGCGAACTCCACGCGCTTTCCTGCGTCGCCCGCCGACAGGCGGATGGTCTGAACAAATCGCGAGCCCGCAGTCTCTCGCGAAACTTCCACCGCCACGCGCGCCGGCGCCATTTTCCACCACGCGAATCTTCGCCGGACCGCCGACGTACGCCTTCGGCGCAGCCTGTTCCTGATCCCAATCCATATTCCAAGCTGGCCAGTGTTCGGGATTGTCGTAGGAGATGGCGAGCCGCGCCGGCGCAGCTAGCAATTCTTTGCCGATCGACTTGTCAAAAATACTGGCAACGTCGCCATCGGAGTTTAGAGTTACGCGGTAATACTGATTCTCAAGCGAATTCTCCGATACGTGCAGTGACGGTGCGGTAGCCGGCTCTCCGTCACCGGACTGCACATCGTAAACCGCATAACCAACCGAAGGCACTTTGGCCACGAAGATCACCTTGCCATCAGAAATCTGCGCCGGAACTTCTTTGCCATCCGGAGCAATCACGCGCACCGCCTTCGGCATGCTACCGAGAAAATCAACGTTCGCTTCCACCACATCTTCGCGCGCAATATTCAGCGGGTTGAAAACCACAATCGGCACGCCTTTCGTCTCGGTATTCAGCGCAGCCGCCACGCCTTCGGTGGCGTTCTCAGCACTCCCGCAAACTGATTCATCGCGATCACATCGTCGTTCCATGCGAACTCATACGCTTTGGGTGTTGCGGTTCCGGCCGCAAGGTCGTGAAAGTGGCCGCCCATCACCAGCGTCCAGGCGTCATTGAGGCGCTCCAGCGGATACGGCCGCGCACCCAGCCACTCCGCCGCAAGCGAAGCTTTCTCCGCCGCATCGGCCAGCAATTCTTCTTTCCGCAGCCAGCGCTTCTGGTAAGCCTGCGAAGTCAGCGATCCCGCGGAGTGATTGGTCAACTCCATTTCTCCCGTGTAGCGCGGCAGTCCAACGGCCTGCGACGGAGTGATGTCGAGAAACATCTGCTCCGCATTCGCCGAGATCACATGCACCGGGCCATCTCCAACCTTAACCGGCGGTGCCTCGCTCTGCTCTTCCTCCTCTCGGTGAAACAACAGGCCATTTTGCGGAGGCAGACTCGCCATGCCGTGCGTAACAATCGCCTCCAGCCGCTTCACATATTCATCGTGAGGAGCCCCGCCGATGTCGCCGGTTCCGTAATAGTGATAGTCGGTGAACACGCCGCTGATCTTCCCATTCAACTCGACGCGCCCCGCCCAATCATGTTGATGCCGTGCCAGCGCCCGGTCGCGATCGATCCGGGTCAACGTCTCTTGCTCGTTTTGCAGGTGGATGGATTCCTCAATGTCGTTCGGGTCGGACGCATGCCCGCTGCCCTGCGCACGGTCAAGCTTCGCCCGCACCGCCCGCATCTTCTTTTGTATGTCTTCGAGCGCCGTATCGGGCGGTAGCGGAGATAGCGGCTTACTAAGATCGGTTTCAATGCCGCCGTCGTAGCTGCCAGGATTCAGACCCGCCAACACACTCGATCCATCCGGCCCCACCCACACGCCTACATTGAACGGCGTACCCTCCGGCGTTTTCTCCAGCGACTCCGGACCTCCGCCCGGCGCGGACGATCCCCACACCAGCTTCTGTGTCGAAAATCCCTTCACGCCCGAGTGCGCCAGAATCGTGGGCAGGGAAGCTGGAAATCCAAAACAATCCGGCAGCATGTATTCGGCGCTGGCCTTGCCCAACTCTTTGCGAAACCAATCATTGCCGTAGAGCACCTGCCGGATGATGGCCTCGGCGCTGGGCGCATTCACATCGCCCTCTTCCATGGACGATCCCGCGGGAAACCACCTACCTTCGTCGACATACTTCTTCACCCGCGCAAAATCGGCGGGATAATATTCCTTCATCAAGCGATAACGATTGGCGCCGCTGAAATTGAAGATGTAATGCGGATACTTGTCGATCAGCGCAAAATTATCCTCCATGGTCTTGCGCAGGTATTCGTCAATCACCTGCGGATACTCCCACCGCCATTCCGTATCCAGGTGCGCGTAGCCGACCACGTAAAGCGTAGGCTGCTTGCTCAAATCGGGCTTGTCATTTGTTTGACTCCGGTTTGCGCGTGAGCCGTGATGAGCAACAACAAGCAAGCCAGATGGATCGCTGCTACGGTGGCAAGTCTTCGCATGGTCAATCTCCGAACAGGGTTTGGAGGTTCTCCTGGCTCTCCGAATCTGCGGTCGGAGGCAGGCAATTCATAGGAACTGTAGACAGTAGCAGCACGGCCCATGGCGGAGCAATACAGCGGATGGAGTGGAATAAAGAGATTTCGGCGAAGGGGCAAGGAGGAGAACGGTGAATGCGGAGTAAGTATGGTGCGCCCTGAGAGATTCGAACTCCCGACCTTCTGGTTCGTAGCCAGACGCTCTATCCAGCTGAGCTAAGGGCGCAGGTTTCTGCTTGGCAGGTGAAGTCGCTCAGAAATTATAACGGAAGTCGCCGCTTACTGGGAACACGCCCAAGGTAGCTATGTGGGGACAACTGCCCTCGGCTGTCCCTTGAGCGAAGCTCGGCTGTTTTTCGTGACACTGACTCGTGACGAATTAGCTAATCTGCTCGACCAGCATCTCTCTGCCAGACTTATCGTAGAACGTCATCGTCATCCGAACCGTGTCTACAGTCCACTTCTCAATCCCACTCTGCGCCAAGCCGCTGGACATCTCTAAATAAGTCGTCTCGCGCTGCTCGTGCCGGCGCAGGTGCTCGAGGAACGCCTCGCGGTGACTGGTCTCAGCGACGGGAAGCACCTCGTGCACCGGTGGAGACACGACCCTGTAGCCGCTCTGCCCGAAGTATTCCGAATGGCCGTCGGCCAGGCAGGAATCATACCGTTGGACGCCGATCGCCTTGAGCGCCAGCACATATGCCTTGAACGTCTTCGCGTTACCGAGCCGAGCGTGGAGGCCGTCGATTTGTTCGATAGTGAACAATATTACTCAGACCCATTCGCGCATCTTCCACAGGCAACTAAGGCGTTCCTCTTACCCACTGATCTGCCGGGGTAAATCTTTCCCGCCGCAGAGCAATTCCTACAAAGCAGGTGCTGTGGAGAACGTGTATTTTGAACGGCTTACGGACGGCATGCCATGTGCTCTAGTAAAGGGCAGACGAAGTGGCGCGCAACGGGGCGTTCCAAGGATGACTTCGGCCAGAGGTTTTCTTGGGCGCCCCTTGCATAAACCCGGCGAAGACCCTCCCCCAAACCCTCGTCTTCGCCACCAACCTAAGCTAACGTTAGGCGCTCCCGTACATCCACTCCAGCTTGTCGCAATAGCTTAGCTACCGCATCAGCTTTTAACCGCGAGGCGTCAAACTCCACGCGCACTGTGCGCTCCCGCTCGTTAAACTGCACCCGTCGCACTCCATAGACTTCGCGCATGCCGTCGATCGCCCGCAATTCATTCTCGCCGGGCGCTGCGCCGTATCGGTAAACCACATCCAGATAAGTCATGAGATATCCTTGCTGACGATAAAGCTGGTAATAAACCTCGCCGGACTTTCCGACCGGCCTGAATCTAATATAGAGCATTGTCCATCGAAGACCACAGAAGGCGATTCTGCCCCCTGCGGATTTGCACCTTCCACAAACCAAATGTCCACGAACACAGCACCCGTACTCGAACGCGACCCAGTCTGCGGAATGAATGTAAATCCCGCAACCGCCAAACATGTCCACGACCACGACGGCAAAAGCTATTACTTTTGTTGCGCCCCGTGCGTGGAAAAATTCAAAGCCGATCCCACGAAATATGCGAATGGCGCCGCGCCTGCATGGCCGGGATTGGTAACACTCGGCGCTCCAAGGCCGACTCCTCCGCCGCGCACAACCGCAGCCAGCGTTGCCTACGTCTGCCCGATGTGCCCCGAAGTCCGCGCGAATAAGCCCGGCCCTTGTCCTTCATGCGGAATGGCCCTTGAACCGGAAGTTCCCATTGCCTCCACGCGCACCGAGTATACCTGCCCGATGCACCCGGAAATCGTGCGCGCCGGTCCGGGCTCGTGTCCCATCTGTGGCATGGCTCTGGAGCCGCGCACCGTGACGGCCGTTGCCGAAGAAAATCCTGAACTGCGCGACATGACCCGCCGTTTCTGGATCAGCGCCATGCTTACCGCGCCGCTACTCGTAATGGCGATGGCGGCGATGATTCATGGATTGAAAATCTCGCTCAATCTGGATTTCGGCGGCTTCCTCATCAACATACCGAGGATCGAATTCGTGCTAGCCACGCCGGTCGTTCTCTGGGGCGGATGGCCATTCTTTCAGCGCTTCTGGACCTCCCTCGTCAACCGCAGCCCCAACATGTTTACGCTGATCGGCATGGGCACCGGAGTAGCTTACGGATACAGCGTCATCGCCGTGGTTGCGCCGCAGATTTTTCCCGCGTCCCTGCGAACTATGGACGGCTTCCCGGAAGTCTACTTCGAAGCCGCTGCCGCAATCACCACGCTGGTCCTGCTCGGGCAAGTGATGGAGCTACGCGCCCGCAGCCGCACCAGCGCAGCCATTCGCGCTCTGCTTGATCTCTCGCCGAAAACCGCGCGGCTGGTTGTGGCCGGAACCGGTGACGAGATTCCCGGGGGCGAGATTGTAGAAAAAGACATTTCGCTCGACCACGTAAAACCTGGCGATCGCCTGCGCGTGCGCCCTGGAGAAAAAGTTCCGGTCGACGGCGTCCTGCTAGAAGGCCAGAGTTCGATTGACGAATCGATGATTACCGGCGAATCCATGCCGGTCGAGAAATCGCCAAACAGCAAAGTCATCGGCGCAACCATCAACGGCACCGGATCGTTCATCATGCGCGCCGAGCGCGTCGGCTCTGAAACCCTGCTGGCTCGCATCGTTCAACTCGTAGGCCAGGCGCAGCGCAGCCGCGCGCCCATCCAGCGCCTCGCCGATCGCGTTGCCAAATGGTTTGTCCCCATCGTAGTGGCCGTCGCGATCATCACTTTCTTTGCATGGCTTCTGCTCGGTCCGCAGCCGCGCCTCGCGCATGCCCTGGTGAATGCCGTCGCCGTGCTCATCATCGCCTGCCCCTGCGCCCTAGGCCTCGCCACTCCCATGGCGATTATGGTTGGCGTAGGCCGTGGCGCCCGCGCCGGCGTACTCATCAAAAATGCGGAAGCGCTGGAAATCTTGGAAAAAGTCGACACCCTCGTCGTCGACAAAACCGGAACCCTCACCGAAGGCAAGCCGCAACTCTCCAGCGTCTCGAAGGAACTGGAAGATGATCCTGAACTCTTTCGTCTTGCCGCCAGCCTCGAACGAGCCAGCGAACATCCCTTAGGAGCTGCGATTGTCGAAGCCGCGGCCAAGCGCGGCCTGCAACTTTCCCAGCCGGAAGAATTCGAATCGGTCACAGGCAAAGGCATTCTTGGCGTAGTAGACCGAAGACGCGTGGCGGTCGGCAACATCGCCTTCATGATTAAGATCGGCGCATTGCATCCCAGCGAGGGAGTGATTCAGGGCCAGGTTCCGGGCGCTACCGTGCTCTGCGTAGCTATCGACGGCAAGTATGTTGGCAATCTTGGCGTTGCCGATCGAATAAAGCCTTCCACGCCCGATGCACTTCGCGATCTCAAAGCTCATGGCATTCGCATCGTCATGCTCACCGGCGACAATCGCACCGTTGCCCGAGCTATCGCCACGAAACTCGGCATCGACGAATTCGAAGCCGAAGTCCTCCCGGAAGGAAAATTGGAGATCATCCGCAAACTGCAAGGGCAGGGAAGAGTAGTCGCGATGGCGGGCGACGGCATCAATGATGCTCCCGCGCTGGCCCAGGCCGACGTCGGGATCGCCATGGGCACCGGCACCGATGTTGCCATGGAGAGCGGCGGCATCACGCTCGTAAAAGGCGACTTCGCCGGCATCCAGCGCG
This sequence comes from uncultured Acidobacteriaceae bacterium, assembly GCA_963789625.1. GTDB lineage: Bacteria > Acidobacteriota > Terriglobia > Terriglobales > Acidobacteriaceae > Sulfotelmatobacter. The sequence continues at coordinate 156,259 of CAWBLK010000013.1, forward strand.
CCCGTAACCTGAGCCAAGCTACCATGCGCAATATCCGGCAGAATCTGTTCTTCGCTTTCGTCTACAACGCTGTCGGCGTGCCCATCGCAGCCGGAGTCCTCTATCCCTTCTTCGGCTTGTTGCTCAGCCCCATCTTCGCCGCGGCCGCCATGAGTTTCAGTTCGGTCTCAGTGATCGCCAATGCCCTACGCCTGCGCAATGCGAAGTTGTGACCTGGTAGTCGTGATTTGTGTAGGTCGGACACTCCCGTCCGACGCCTTTGATCTTGATTTTCTTCGTGGTTGTAACGAGGCCGAGTAACCAGAAAATGTCTGCAGTACCGTGGAAGAGCGGCGCTTCAGCGCCGCGTAGAAGCAAAAAATCTAGGCTTTAGCCCCAGCACTCTTACATCTTCCCCAAATATTCAATCACTTCCGGCTCCATCCAATCCACCGCCCCAATAAACTTGCGCCGCACTACGCCATTGCGATCGATAATGTAAGTCTCGGGAAATTTGGCTGTCCCGTACAGACTATTGCTCTTCATGTCCGCATCGCGCACCGTGAGCAAATTTACACCGTGTTCTTTCAGGAACTGATGGTAGCTGCCCGCGTCCGCATCGACGCTCACTGCCAGAACGGTCACACCCTTCGACTTCATGCGCTGCTGCATCTCCACCAGCGACGGCATTTCCTCAATGCAAGGCGGGCACCACGTCGCCCAGAAATTCAACACCACTACCTGGCCTTTAAGCTGGCTCAGAGTCACAGTGCGATCGGAGTCATGCACCGTGAAGTCCGGAGCGGCCACGCCGATCCGCGGCGGCCGCGTCCCGCTGTAGCAACCGGACAGTGCAAACAGAACTAAAACAACCGCAATCAAGCAGGGGAAACAAAGGATACGTCGCACCCCGCTATAATAATAGATTCGACCTATGCCTGCGACCGATACAGTCTCCGGGCTTCTCGCCGTGTCGGTGATCATACCGGCGCGCAACGAAGAAGTGTCCTTAGGCGGCTGTCTGGAATTGCTGGCCGCGCAAGTTGGAGTCGCTTTTGAAATCATCGTGGTCGACGATCATTCCACCGACCGTACGCGCGCGATCGCGGATTCATTTTCCAACTCGCAGATGCAATTCCCGCTGCGGGTGATCGAAGCCGGCACGCTTCCTGCCGGCTGGACCGGCAAGAATAACGCCGTCGTGGCCGGAGCCAGAGCAGCCCGCGGGGAATGGTTGCTGTTCACCGACGCCGACACCATCCACCTTCTCGGATCGCTCGCCCGCAGCCTGGCGGAAGCCAAACGACGCGGCGCAGCCTTGCTATCGTATTCGCCAGAGCAGATCGTCGACAGCTTCTGGGAAAGAGCTGTAATGCCCGTAATCTTCGCGGAGTTGGCGTCCAGCTTTCGCCCATCGGAAGTAAGCAATCCTAAATCGCCCGCCGCGGTCGCCAACGGCCAGTACATCTTGATCGCACGCGAGGCCTACGAGGCCGTCGGCGGGCACACTGCAATTGCGACCAGCCTGCTTGAAGATGTAGCGCTGGCGCGAGCCGTCAAGCGTTCCGGCAGAAAAATATTCTTCCGCTACGGCGCCGATGCCGTTCGTACCCGCATGTATCGCACTTTCGCCCAACTCCGTGAAGGCTGGACCAAGAACCTCGCGCTATTATTCCCGTCGCCCGCAAGGCTAGCCGTGCTGCGCACACTTGAGTTTGTGCTAATCGTCACCAGCTTCGTCATCAGCATCACAAGCAGTCTGCGCGGTTATCCCCGGCCTGCGGTGATAACAGGACTTCTCTGCGTGATCCTGTATACATTGTTTCTAACCCGCATCCGCCGCGCCCATTTTTCCTGGAACGCAAATATCCTAGCCCTGTTTGGCCTGCCCATGTTTTCGTATCTATTGTTGCGTTCGGCGAGAGCGCACGCGAAAGGCAGTATCCCATGGAAGGGCCGGACATATCAGGATGAAAGGTGTTTACTGGCAACTGGCCACTAACAACCGGCAACTGTTCCTATGGTCTATCTCACGCGCAAAGCCGAATTTTCCGCATCGCACGTCTATCACAATCCGGACTTCACCCCGGAGGAGAATCGCCGCATCTTCGGCAAATGCAACAACCCGAACGGTCACGGCCACAACTACACGCTGGAAGTCACGGTGAAGGGTGAGGTCGATCCGCGCTCCGGTTTCGTAGTCGACCTCAAGCAACTCAAAGAGATCATGCACCGCGAAGTGCTTGACGCCATGGATCACCGCTTCCTTAACAAAGAAGTGCCGGAATTCCTGCATCAGATTCCGACCACGGAAAATATCGCCATCGCTATCTGGCAGCGTCTAGCTACCAAATTAGAAAACGCAAAACTGCACCGCGTACGAGTCTACGAAACCCCGAACCTCTTCGTAGATTTCTACGGAGAAACCTAATGGCAAAAAGTTCTACCCTGTGTGCCCCGGTGCCCTCTGTGTTAAAGGTTTTGAAGTTCAAGAGAGTGTACATATGAAAGCCCATCTCTCCCGCCGCTATCTCTTCTCGGCATCGCACCGCTTGCACAGCAGTGCCATGTCAAAAGAAGAGAATCAGTCGACCTACGGCAAATGCAACAATCCCTTCGGTCACGGCCACAATTACACTATCGAAGTAACAGTGAGCGGCCCGGTCGATGAAAAAACCGGCATGGTCTGCAATCTGGTCGATTTAGACGGCTTTATCGAAAGGGAAGTGCTCGCTCGCTTCGGCCATGAGAACCTGAATATGCTCCCGGAATTCACTCAGGAAGTCCCCACAACCGAAAACCTCTGCATCCAGATCTACGAAATAGTGCAGCGCGGCTTCCGCTTCGCGCATCTTGAAAGAGTACGCTTGGAAGAAACTATGATGAATTCGTTCGAATACGCAGGATAGGGATTTCGAAATTACAAAATTACCCGATTGCAAGATTAAAAGATTAGGCCAGCCATGAAACCAGTAACCGAATCCTCCACTCTCACCAGCGCCAGCTTTGAAGATCTAATCCAGGAAATGCTCGTCCGCCTCGGCGAAGACCCGCAACGCGAAGGTCTCCAGCAGACGCCGGAGCGCGTCCGGAAATCCTTGCAGGCGCTCACCCGTGGCTATACCGAAGATCCCGAAGTGCTGCTCAAAGGTGCGCTCTTCACTGAACCCTACGACGAGATGGTTATCGTCAAAGACATTGAAATGTTCAGCCTCTGCGAGCACCACATGCTGCCGTTCTTCGGCAAAGTGCATGTAGCCTACATCCCCAACGGCAAAGTGATCGGCCTCAGCAAAGTGCCGCGGTTGGTCGAACTCTTCTCCCGCCGCCTGCAGATTCAAGAGCGACTCACCACGCAGATCGCCGAGACAATTCAGAATGTGATTGAACCCCAAGGCGTGGGCGTGGTCATTGAAGCCCGCCACCTGTGCATGATGATGCGCGGAGTCGAGAAGCAGCATTCCGCCGCGGTCACATCCTCGATGTTGGGCTGCTTCCGCAACGAGAACGAAACTCGCTCGGAATTCCTCTCCTTAATTCGTCAACGCCCCAACGGCGTTTGAGCGTGTTCGAGAGTTTATTCTCGACAATCCGATTCGCATTTACAGGAAAATAATTCCAGACTAAGATTGCGCTCGCTGATCAGCAACAATACGAGGAGTTACCCATGAGCAAATCTCCATTTCTCGCCGCCGCGCTGTTCGCCGTCGCGTTTCTTACTTTTCCCGCCCACGCTCAAGACGCCAAAAAAGAAGCCGCAGTAAAACCGGCCGATAGCCCTTCGCAAGCGGTGCTCGCACAGTGGAATGACATTGGTCGCAAACTCATCGCCATGGCCGAAGACTTTCCCGAAGATAAATACGACTTCAAGCCCACGCCTGCACAGCGCACCTTCGTCGAGCAGCTTCTTCACGCCTCCGGCGTCAATTACTTCTTCACCAATCCCGTGCGCGGAGAGAAACCGCCCGCCGACGAAAATCCCAATCGCGCCCAGTTCAAAAGCAAAGCTGACGTCGTTTCCTACGTGAAGAAATCCTTCGCCGACGGCGCCGCCGCCATCAGAGCCAAAGGCGATAAAGGAATGTCCGATCTAGTGGTAGACCCCTACGGCCACCAGTACGTTCGCGTCTCAGACTTCGCCTACGGCTTCATCGAGCACTCGGGCGAACACTACGGCCAGCTTGTCGGCTATTACCGGTTGTCGGGCCTCGTCCCCCCGGAGTCGCGCCCCAAAAAGTAATTCGTAACGCCGCCGTCTCGGCGGCTGGGGACTTGGTGTTGCAACGTTGCGACACAGCCTTACTGATACGCATACGGATACCGCCGCGATCGCTCGCCAAACAATTTCACAAGCAGCGCCCCCGAAACAAATCCGCCCACATGCGCCCAGAACGCCACTCCACCCATATTCCTACCCTGCACAGCCAGCGAGGTTGCCGTCCCACTCAAAAAATTCAACACGAACCAATATCCCAGGATGATCCACGCCGGAACCCACAGTACAAACACAAAGAACCAGGTCAACACCCGCGCCCGTGGATACAAAACAAAATAAGCTCCCAGCACTCCTGCGATCGCTCCGCTAGCTCCCACGGCTGGCGCATTCGAATGCAGATTCATCGCCATGTGCGTGCCCATGGCCAACAGACCGGTAAGCAGGTAAAAAACTAAGTAACTGAAATGACCAAGCCAGTCCTCGACGTTGTCGCCAAAAATGAAGAGAAACCACATGTTTCCGATCACATGCATCCATGAGCCGTGCAGAAACAACGAAGTGAAGAGCGGAAGCACGATCGCCACGAGCGAGTACTTCGGCGACCCCGCGAGAAATGCCGCCAGATGCGCCGGCACCACTCCAAACTGACGAATCAACAGCTCCAGGCTTCGCGGATCGAGCGTAAACTCAAAGAAAAAAATCACCAGGTTGAGCCCGATCAGAAAATAATTTACCCAGGGCGTGCTATACCGAGGCTGGTCGTCGCGAATAGGAAGCATAAGAAATCTGTTAACTTAGTAACTGAGCAATCTTACAGTGGATGAATTCCATAGGCGTGCAGTGACGTGGAAGAGCGCCGCTTCAGCGCCGCGTAAAGCCTCCACAAATCCTTGCGGGCTTTAGCCCCGAGAATGTTAGCTCTCCGAAATTGCCCGATTATCAAATTACCAAATCCCTAACATGAATGGCGTCATCATCATCGATAAGCCCGCGGGATGGACCTCCCACGATGTGGTCAACCGCATGCGCCGCGTTCTAGGCCAGCGCTCCATCGGCCATCTCGGCACGCTCGACCCGCTCGCTACCGGAGTGCTCCCGCTTGTCACCGGAAGTCTCACCCGCCTCGCACAGTTCTATACCGCTTCCGAAAAAACCTACGAAGGCGTGATCCGCTTCGGCTTCGCCACCAACACCTACGATGCCGATGGCACTCCCGCCACTGAGCCTATCCCGGCCACACTCTCTTTCGAATCAATCCAACAACTTGCCGCCTCATTCCAGGGCGTTATTGAACAGGTTCCACCGCCGTTCTCCGCCAAGAAAATCCACGGCGTCCCAGCTTACAAATTCGCAAGGAAGGAAAAAGAAGTAATCCTCAAGCCGGTCCAGGTTGAGATCAAAGAATTCGTCATTTTATCGGTGCACGGAGAGCACGCCCACTTCCGTGCGCGCGTAGCCTCTGGAACTTACATGCGTTCCATCGCTCACGAAATGGGCCATCGCCTCGGCTGCGGAGCTCATCTTGAATCTCTCCGCCGCACCGCCGTAGCCGAGTTCGACATCACGCAGGCTCACACTATCCAAGAAATCGAGAATCGATCCGAAGAAAAAACTTGTCATTCCGAACCGGGGGGAAAGCCCGGTGAGGAACCTGTTGTTGCTGGCGCTCACCAGGAAGGAAAGTCAGCCCTCTTCGTCCATCCCCGACAACTCCTGCCCCAACTTCCTTCCGTGACCGCCGACGAAGCCACTGCCGCCCGCATCCGCAGCGGACGCCCCGTCAACCTTCCCGAACTCTCGCGCGCTCGCCAGGTCAAAGTCTTCCACGGACAACGTGACCTCATCGCCATCGCGACCCGTGTAGCCGGCACATTATTCCATCCCAAAATCGTCTTCCCGATTTGAGTTTGACTTTAATTTATTGACTTAGCTCTACTAGCAGTGCTACGTTTCGCGCATATTCTCCGCTGCAATCCTCCCCGCCCCGCCAGTTGGGCTTTCAGGATGGCATTCGCAGATGACATTCTCCAAGGGATGTCGCGAAGACGATCCAGTAAGCGCACGACGCACGTCAGGGCCCCTAGCAATACGCATCACCAAGGAGGTCTCCCATGACCAGCCAGCGCTCTCTAGAAACAAAGTTCGGCATTCTCCGTATTCTCACCCTGTCCATCGCAGTTTTCACTATCTTGATGGCCCTCGCAGCCCCAGCCCAGCAAGCGATTAAAAGCCAGCCATCCGGGCAGTCTCCCGCAGCACCCGTACAGGCCGATCAAGCCAGGATTCTCGACAGCTACGGCAAGCTGCCCCTGAGCTTTGAGGCAAATCAAGGGCAGACTGATGCACGTGTTAAGTTCCTGTCGCGCACGAGCGGCTACTCTCTTTTTCTGACAGAGGATGAAGCGGTGCTCACACTGCGCGGGAGCAAACCGGATACGAATAGAGCAAAGATCGCGGGCACGGCCCACGCGCCGCTGCCCGGCATGATCGCGCCCAAAGGCGGCGTGCTGCGGATGAAGCTTCGCAATGCCAATCCTGTGGCCAAGGTTACCGGCGTGGACGAATTGCCAGGTACCAGCAACTACTTCATCGGCAACGATCCGGCCAAGTGGCGGACGCGTGTTCCCACGTACGCGAAGGTGAAGTACGAGGGGATTTATTCCGGCATCAATCTGATCTACTACGGCAACCAGCGGCAGCTTGAGTACGACTTTATCGTGGCTCCGGGTGCGGACCCACACCGCATCGCGTTCGATGTTCACGGGGCGAAGTGGATTCGCCGGGATCAGCACGGGGACTTGGTGCTAAAGATGAGTGGAGGCGAAATTCGGTGGCATAAGCCAGTTGTGTATCAGGAGAAGGATGGAGCGCGACAAGAGATCGCAGCACGTTACGCTATAACCACAGCGACTCGTGTGGGAATCGAGCTCGCCAGCTATGATCCAAGTCTCCCACTGTACATCGACCCGCTGATTTACTCGACGTTTCTGGGCGGGACTAACTACCTTGACGCAGGCTCCGGAATCGCCGTGGACAGCGCGGGCAACGCCTACGTCGCCGGTTATACAAGCGTTGGCAACTTTCCCGTCACTCCCGGGGCTTTCCAGACTAGTTTTGACAGCCAAAACGAGGACGCCTTCGTGACCAAGATCAGTCCCGATGGGTCGACTTTGGTTTATTCCACATTCCTAGGCAACGGAACTTGGAACTGGAGCTCTGGCATTGCCGTGGACAGCTTCGGCGATGCGTACGTCGTCGGGGGCACCTTCTCAACCGACTTTCCCACAACGCCCGGCGCCTTCCGGACAACTTGCGCCGACGTCGATAACGGACAGTGTGTGTACTGGGCGGTCTTTGTGACCGAAATTAACCCCTCGGGATCGGCACTGGTTTACTCCACTTATTTAGGCGATACCGGCCCCGTCAACCAAAACTTTGCCATTGCGGTCGACAGTTCGGGAAGCGCCTACGTCACTGGCGGCACCGTACTTTCCGACTTTCCAGTCACAACCGGTGCCTTTCAGACCGCATGCAATAGCTGCAGCGATGTGTACCCGTATATCGGTAACGCCTTTGTGACTAAGCTCAACTCTTCGGGGTCAGCTTTGATTTACTCCACCTATCTTGGCGGCAGTGGCGGCAGCGACGGTTCCAGCATCGCGCTCGACAGCGCTGATAACGCATACGTCACCGGTAGCGCTGGTCCTGGGTTTCCCACGACTCCTGGCGCCTTCCAAACCACCTGTGGGAACCCTGGAACCTGTGGGAACCCTTTTGTGACTAAGATCAACCCTTCGGGCTCGGGCCTGGTTTACTCCACCTATTTGAATCCCAGCGCTGGCTATTTTGGCATCTCTGGCAACGGCATCGCCGTGGATAGTGGGGGCTACGCTTACGTCGTAGGCGCAACCAATTCGCCCTACTTTCCAACCACGCCCGGTGCCTTTCAGACGATATATGTGGGTAGTCCCTGCTGCACGCCCAACGCCTTCGTGACCAAGTTTAACCCGACTGGATCCGCCTTGGTTTACTCCACCTATCTGGGCGGCACTGGAGGTGCCGCGGGAAACAGCATAGTTGTTGACAGCCGGGGAGACGCCTACGTAACGGGCTCAGCCGGGCCAGGCTTTCCGATTAAGAATTGGTTGCAGCGACCACTCGGAATTAACAGCGTCTTCGTGACCAAGTTCAACCCCACAGGATCGAGTTTGGTTTACTCCACCTTACTAGGTGGCGCCCCGTCTACCCAACCCTTCGTCTATGGCAATGGCATCGCCGTGGACGGCGCAGGGAATACATACGTCACTGGAACCACCTGGCCGACCAACTTTCCTGTTACTGCCGATGCCTTCCAGACAAGCTGCAGTGGCACCAGCTGCTCCTTCGTGACTAAACTCTTTGTTCCGACGACGACCACAACTCTCGTCTCCAGCCTCAACCCCTCCATCTACGGCCAGTCCATAACCTGGACTGCGAAGGTGACGACCTCGGGCTCCATCCCGCCTACAGGTGAAGTGAACTTCACCTGGGGCGACTCCATCGGCGGAGCCCCACTCAACGCCAGTGGAGTAGCCACTCTGACCAGGTCAACTCTCAATGCCGACGCCTATCCGCTAACTGCAGTCTACGGAGGCGACGCCAACAATGAACCCAGTACGTCGTCCGTCCTGAACGAGGTAATAAAGGAAACCACCAGTTCAGCCACGCTAACTTCATCATCGAACCCATCAGCCCAAGGTCAAGCTGTGACCTTCACTGCCACCATCACCTCGCCGACGGTTACGGCCACCGGCCCAGTAACTTTCACGGCAGGGAAGACGGCGCTGGGAACGGGCCTACTCAGCGGCGGCAAAGCGACCTTCACCACCTCTACGCTGCCCATAGGTACAACCCCGATCACGGCAAGTTATTACGGAGACTCAAACATCGCCGAGAGTTCAGCGTCAGTGGTGCAGACGGTGACTTCAACCTCACCCGATTCCACCACAACCACGCTGTCTGCCTCACCGAACCCCTCACAATTTGGAGAAGAGGTCACTTTCACTGCGAAGGTGACATCCAGCCCGGGAGCTCCGCCGAACGGCGAGATCGTAATTTTCTACAATGGCTCGGCAATGCTTGGCCCTGGCGTGCTGAACGGAGGGGAGACGACGCTGGTTACATCGTCTTTGCCCGGAGGTACGTTTTCGATTACCGCGAAATACGGAGGAGATCCCACGTTTCTGGGCAGCACCTCATCGCCGCTGAGCCAGATAGTCCAGACGTCGACCACAGCGGCAACAGTTGCATGGGTGGCAGATCCACCGCAAAACGAAACCTTCACCGCGACCGTTACCGGACCAAAAGGCATTCCCACTGGATTCGTCGCCTTCACTGTGGGGAGCACGACGCTGGGAACAGTCACGCTTAGTGGAGGCGTCGCCACGCTCACCGTTTCCACGCTGGTTGTGGGCTCCAATACGGTCACTGCAACCTACAGCGGAGACGCCGACAATCCTCCAACCTCTGCGTGGACGACGCAAACGTTCGTCGTGCCCTACAATGCGACGATGTATCTCCAACAGGAGGGAGGTTACGCGGCTGCCTCAACGGAGTTTGGCTCTGGAACCTGGCCAACGAATTTCGTCCTGGACTATAGCGGCATGCCCAACGATCCCAATCCCACCGGCCAGGTTTTGGTGGGATCGTTCACCGCCGGCACAATCGTAAACTTCGGAATGTTCACCCAGTACGGCAGTCAGAGTGGCTGGGCCTTTTCGGATGAAGTCGGCGCCAATCAGGCTGCCCTCATTTCGTTTGCAGACCTGAGCAACGCCCTCGGCCTGAACCACAGCATCACGCAGCAAACCAGTTCAACGACCTGGGTGCTATGGCTGGATGACGCTGTATCTTACCTGTACGACGACGACAACAACGATGTGATAATGGAGATAATCCTCGTGCCGAATTAGAGGGAGAACGAAAAGGAGTAAGTGAGTGAATAAGGAGATAATTTCGAAGGAAACGCAATGTCCGATAACAGGTATTATGTAAAGTTATCAAATTAAATAGTTACATCTTATACTTGCCCAGATCCTCGTCGTTCAGCCCTTCCAGATACTTTCGTAGTTCCTCGGCGGTCACCCGGTCCGACATGTTCGCCGCCTGCTTCGAATTCTTCAGCACCACTTCATCCACAAATATCGGACAATCCACCCGCAATGCCAGCGCCAGCGCATCCGAGGGCCGCGAGTCTATGCTCACAACCTCGCCTCCGCGCTCCAGCCAGATCACCGCATAAAACGTATCTTCGCGCAGTTCCGTCACCACGACTTTATGCACCTGTGTCTCGAGTCCGGTTAGCACATTCTTGATCAAGTCATGCGTCATCGGCCGCGGCGTGTTCACTTTCTCCATCTCCAGCGCAATTGCATTCGCCTCATAAACTCCTACCCAGATCGGCAGCACCGATTCCCCTGCCACATCCTTAAGGATCACAATCGGCGTATTAGTAACCGGATCCATTAAAAGAGTACGGATCGTCATCTCTACTTCCATATGAGACTCCTTCAACCTGAGACTACTCAGCAGTGCTCCCTATGCGGCTGCTCTTCGCTTTTTATATCACCATTTCTCCCAGAAGACTGTTGGGAAAGCTGATCGTTGTCATCACTGGAACGTAGCTTCCCACCTTGGGAGCTACCGACTCTGGGGCGGTGAAATTCAGCGTTTTGTTTTGCGAGGTACGACCCATCCATTGCGATCTGGCTTCATTTCTGCCTTCAACCATTACTTCAGATACTGTTCCTATGTATTTTTTATAACGGGCGATCTGGATTTCTCTTTGCCTCGCCATTAGCACATCCAGCCGGTGCGCTTTCTCTTCATCTGGAATCGCGTCTTCGAGGGCCAGCGATGGCGTGTTCGGGCGGGGAGAGTACTTAAAGGAAAACACGGCATCGTAGCCGACTTCATCCAAGAGCGACAAAGTTTCCGCGAAGTCTTCTTCTGTTTCTCCGGGAAAGCCTACGATGATGTCGCTGGTGATGCTGATGTCGCGCTTGGCTGACTTCATCCAGGCAATGCGTTCGAGATATTGCTCACGAGTGTAGAGGCGCTGCATCGCGTTGAGCACGCGGTTCGATCCGCTTTGCACCGGCAGGTGAACGTGGTCGCACAGCGTGGGAACGGCGTCGATGGCTTTGACGATATCGCGCCCGAAGTCGCGCGGGTGCGAGGTGGTGAAGCGCACTCTGTGAATGCCGGGGACTTCGCCTACCGCAGCCAGCAACTCCGCAAATGATTTCTTCCCTGCTGGATCTTTGTAGGAATTAACATTCTGGCCGAGCAGCTGAATTTCGGTATAACCGAGATCGGCCATCTGGCGGGCTTCGGCGAGCACCGATTCCGAGGTGCGACTGCGCTCTTTGCCGCGCGTGAACGGCACGACGCAATAGGCGCAAAACTTGTCGCAGCCTTCGATGATGGTGATGTATCCGCGATGTGGATTGGTTCGGGCCGTGAATTCGGTTTCGAAGCACTCGTCGGTTTCCCGGTCGTCGAGCCCGGTAACACGCTGCTTCCCTGCCTCGATTTGGATCAGCATCTGCGGCAGATTGCGGTACGATGCCGATCCGCACACCATCGACACGTACGGCGCGCGTTCGAAAATCTTTTCGCCTTCCTGCTGTGCTACGCAGCCCAGGACGGCAAACTTCTTGCCTTGCTTCTGATATTTCTTGTAGTCGTTGAGGCGGTTGAAGACCTTCTGCTCCGCTTTGTCGCGGATGGAGCAGGTGTTGTAAAGCACCAGCCCGGCCTCTTCGATCGTTTCCACCTGTCGGTAGCCTTCGTTGACCAGCGTGCCGATGACCTTTTCGGAGTCATGCACGTTCATCTGGCAGCCGAAGGTTTCGAGGTAGAAAGTTTTATGAGGGGCAATGGACATATTCACAGTATAAACGCCCTGTCATCCTGAGGATCGCGTTCTTTGCGAAGCGATTCGGTGGTAGCTACCCCAATCACTTCCCTGCCCGAGTATTCCCCTCCCGCGTGCACAACAGCATCTCCGCGAAACTAGTTGACAGTCGAATTGCAGGAGAAATACTATGCCGCCGTGGTGCGCATGATCTGGCCGCGTGCCATTCCCAGCAGAGCAGTCTTCCCCCACCGCATCTGTTTGAGGCCGGCCTTATTCACCTCTCACCTATTTGTGGAGGATGCAGTGAAGTGCAGAGTCCTGTTATTTTTTCTATTCCTGATTTGTATTCCACTTGCCAGCGCACAGCTTTACACAATCACCGATTTAGGACCGCTTTCTCCGACCGCAATTAACGCTTGGGACCAGGTTGCCGGCAACTACAACGGACATGCGTACCTTTGGCAGTTTGGCGCGGGGATGCGGGATTTGGGGACGTTGCCGGGCGGGACGGGCAGCTACGCTGCAGGCATCAACGATCTTGGAGTGGTGGCGGGTACGGCTGATGGAGCAGGCACGGTGATCTCGCCGGAGTCTTCTATTCCGAATTCTGTGTGTAGCGATCTTACTCAGCCCTTCGTTTGGACTCCGTGGAACGGTATGAAGGGGTTGGGGACGCTGGGAGTGCCTCCGGCTGAAACCATGTCGCCTTACTGGTGCACCGTGCCTTTCTACGGAACGAGCGTCAACATTCATGAACAGGTGGTGGGATACACCACACTTTATGCGGACAATTATCAGTGGGGTTTCCTTTGGACTAATGCTGGCGGCATGAGTTTATACGGAGACAGTTTTCCGCCGAGCATGAGTAATGCGATCAGCGATAACGGCGAAACGGTTGGCCAGACCGGAGTGCTTATCGGAGAGGCAGCGTTTTGGAACGCTGGGGTTGAGACCGAGCTGGGAACACTGGGCGGGACGGGTTTAGATTACAGCAGTTCGGCGAACGGAGTTACTGACTGGGGTCGGGTTGTGGGCTGGTCCACGACCGAATCGCTGGTGACGGATTGCGGTCTCGACTTGGTTGGGTGCACGCTCCATGCAGTGGTGTGGACCAAAGCTGGGGTGATTAGCGATCTGGGAACTCTTCCGGGCGATACGCTTAGCGCCGCGACGAACATTAATTACTGGGGGCAGGTGATCGGCTCTTCCGGGAATACGCTGGTGCAGCTGGGGTGGGGCGGGACGGGAGGGTCGGGCTTTGACGGAGACGGAGGCGCGATCGCCGTGGTTGGACGTCCTTTCCTGTGGACCGAGCGCAAAGGAATGCGCGACCTCAACACCCTGATTCGCGCGAGCTCAGGGTGGGTTTTGAATTCGGTGAGCGGTATCAACATTTGGGGACAGATCGTGGGATCTGGCACCCTGAATGGCGAGACCCACGGTTTTCTGCTGACACCTTAAGAGCAGAGGCAGAGTCCCACTCACTGCCGTTCTGCCGTGTAGAATGCCTCGGTATTCGAGGGCAGGACGATCACTCCGCCAGGGGTGACCTCCGAGGTGGCTATGTCAAATCCGTAGATCGGAACCTGATAGCCGTTATTTTCAACCTGAGTTCCGTAGACGAGTGTTCCATCCGGGCTGAATGCGGAGAGCTCAGCAGAAATGTAGTTGCCGGTGTCGACTATTTTTTTCTGCGAAACTTCCACCTTGTCGATCTGGGTTGAGTCGGACGCAATGCCCATGAAGATGTATTTTCCCGAGGGATGGGCGACACCGCTCGAGTATCCGCAAGCTTCCAACATTTGAGCATTGCAGGTGAGCAATGGCGTGCTGGTGGAAGGCATGACGGGATAGATATTCACGCTATCGTAGCCCTGTGCATAGTCGAACGGAACTACGAAGTCAAACATCCGGCCGGCCACGAAGTGGACGGACTCAAAGCCGCCCGTATTTCCGTTCTGCCAGCTATAAACCTCGACGTCTGAGCCCAGGGCTCCGGTGGTGAGATTGACGGTGCGCGCGTTGTAGGTGGCGTCGCTTCCGTCATGTGCGCTGCAAGATACTTCGTCGTAAAGATTGGTACCGCCAAGATTGAAACCAAGAAGCAACAGTCCACAGTCGGTTGTGCCTCCGGCTCCATTGTTAAGTGAATACGTGGCCGCGAGTTGCGACTGGCTGAGCTTGCCGGACGCCGGATCAATCACATAGCGGCGGATGTACCACGGAGTGTTATAGGAGTCCTGGGGGGGAATGCCCACGAAGGTGGCGTAGGCGAAGTTGGCTTTGGGATCAACTTGCATACCGACGAAACCTGTGACCTTGAATTCCTCAAGCACGGGAAGCTGGGGCGATCCGGTTGCGTCCGTGGCGAATACCCAGAGCTGTTGCTGGTTCTGCGCGTCGAAGCCGACGTAGTAAAGGACGTGGCCGTTCAGGACGGAAATAAGTCCGGGGTATACGTCGGGATTGTTCACGGCGTTGGGCACGGTGAGGGAGCCGGCCTGAGAGGCGTAGAGGGTTTGAGTGTCGATGTTATAGGTGACGATGGTCGTCCCCTGAATCAAGTAGACGATTTGAACGGGAGTGGATGAAGTTGACGTGTTGGCCGACGCTGTGTTTTGGGCTAAGGCTAGAGTGGCGAAGCAGAGGAGGATCGAGCAGGCGAAGTGACGAAGCATAAATATCTCCTACCGGCGGATCACTTATCGGCGGAGTTGGATGGCTGGGTTCGGAAAAGAGTTGGTTTGCTCGACGGTGCGAATACGCTTTATTTTCGCGGGTCTTTTTCGCAACTGTATCTCGATGGCAACAACAATCTGTACGGGTTAAACAGCGCTGGACAAACTTCATCCAATGCATACCAGAAGAGTCCGCCGCAGCAGAGTTCGGGAGATGGCTATTATCTGTGGACTGGAAAATACAATCTGAGCCAGCCCGGACCTGGAGGGGTGAACTTAAGCAGTCCTGTATCTGCCTATTCTTTTCCATACCCTACGCCGCTGGCGCAAGGATTATGGATGACGAAAGGCATTCCCCTCGTCAAGGTCGCCGAAGGCCATTGTCCCCGCGACCGATCCGGTGCCAGTCCCTTTTCCTGTAATTGCAAATGTAAGTTTTTCGGGTTTAGTCACGCCACGAATTGTGAAGTCGCCGTCGAACTCCAGCGTGTCGGGACCGGTCTGTGTAACCTTCGTTGAGTGAAACGTGATCAACGGATCTTCTTTGACATCGAAGAAGTCTTTGCTCTTCAGCTTGCCGTCCTTCATGCCGCTGCCGCTATTCACGCTGCTTGCCTGAATCTTGATATCCAAAACAGCCGTCGAAAAATCAGGCGACGTAAGTGTCACACTGGCGTCCCATACGTCGAAAGTGCTGGCTATTGCCACCGATGCTTTCACGTTGAATTTAATCAAGCTGTTTGTGTGATCGATCTCGAAAACCGGAACCTGCGCCAGGCTTACCGAAGGAAACACTGCAGATGCCAAGAGACATAGAACAGGAGCAGCCAAGTCAGCAATTAACGATTTGGACTATTTCATCCTGTTCGTACCGTGCGGACCATGCTAGACGCAACGTGCGTCCCCGAACACTGGCAAAACTACCAGTGCGAACGATTGCAATTACCTGCACATTGACAAGGACACCACCACCAACCATAATTTTCCGCGGGTTTTAGGCGTCGCTGACATTCCCCTCGTGCCTGGAACCTAACTTGCCCAGACTAAAATGTCTTCTTTGCCGATGAGGCGTTTCGCATTTTGTCTTACGCCTTTCTGTTTAGGAATGGGATTGCTGTGCGTAGCGACTTTTTTGCTATTCGGAAGCTGATGTTCACAATTTCACGAGGAGAAATCTCAATGAGGCTCTGTATTCGTTGCGTCGTAGTTGGATTCTTGTGCGTTGCTCTATCACTGACGCAACTGACTATGGCGCAGACGCCTGCTCAAACTGCTTCGACCCTGCCCCGATTAGTTCGCTTCGGTGGGACCGCGAAAGATCTCAACGGCAATCCCCTGACGGGTGTAGTCGGCATCACTTTTGCTCTTTACTCTGAGCAGACCGGAGGCGCTCCACTCTGGCTGGAGACGCAGAACGCGACCGCCGACAACAACGGCCACTACATAGTCCTGCTGGGCTCAACCAAACCCGAAGGACTGCCCGCAGAGTTGTTCACTTCCGAGCAAGCCCACTGGGTTGGAGTGCAAGTCTCTAGTCAGGCGGAGCAGTCGCGCGTGCTGCTGGTCAGCGCTCCCTATGCCTTGAAAGCGGGCGATGCGGAGACTATTGGCGGACTTCCGCCCTCGGCCTTTATGCTCGCCGCACCAGCTCTCATCAACTCCTCCACCACGAACCGCGCAGCTGAAACGGCTTTGCCACCAACCGTCACCGATGTGACCACGACCGGCGGCACACTCAACTATCTCCCGATCTTCAGCGGAGCCAACACGATCGTGG
This sequence comes from uncultured Acidobacteriaceae bacterium, assembly GCA_963789625.1. Lineage (GTDB taxonomy): Bacteria > Acidobacteriota > Terriglobia > Terriglobales > Acidobacteriaceae > Sulfotelmatobacter. The sequence goes on from CAWBLK010000013.1 coordinate 172,809, forward strand.
ATTCGATCGTATTTCAGTCGGCCACGTTGCCGTTCAGGATTGGCATCAACACCGCCACCCCAGCCGCCGTGCTGGACGTAAACGGCGCTGGTACCATTCGCGGCACGCTGGACTTACCCATCACGGGCGCGGCTACCGCTGCAGCAGGTAAGAACTCACAGGGACTAAATCTGGTGGCATCCTCATTCAGCAGCACCAGCGGCACCGCGCAGAGCCAGGTATTCCGTTTGCAGGCTGAGCCGGCTGCGAACGATACCGCGGCTCCGTCAGGCACGCTGAACCTGCTCTACGGACTGGGCACAGCCGTGCCCTCTGAGACCGGGCTGAAGATCAGCAGCAAAGGCGTCTTCACTTTCGCCACAGGCCAGACCTTCCCGGGGACGGGCTCCGGAACCATCACCGGAGTTACGGCCGGCACCGCGCTCACTGGCGGTGGAACGGCGGGCAGCGTAACCCTCAATCTTGACACCACAAAGGTTCCACTGCTGTCAGCGGCCAACACCTTTACGGCTTCCGTGTCCTTGACCAGCGGTAATCTCTCACTGGCAGCCACATCCAGCGCAAAAACCGGCGTGATCAATATCGGCGGAGTTCCCTTCCTGCATGGGTTTTCCAAAGGCAACCAGAATGTATTCGTTGGCGGCGCCGGCAACTTCATCACCACCGGAACGGCAAATGCCGCCACGGGCTTCGGCGCCTTAGCCGCTCAGACCTCCGGCAGCTCTAACACGGCCAGCGGCTCGGGCGCGCTGCTGGCCGACACTGCGGGCAGCAACAACACCGCCACGGGAGCGGATGCGCTTTCCAGCGTCACCACCGGCAGCTCCAATACCGGCGTCGGCGTTTTCGCCGGGCCCACCGTCGGCACCCTCAGCAACACCACTGCCATCGGCGCCTATGCGAAGGTTAGCCAGAGCAATTCGCTGGTGCTCGGAGAAACCACCGCGGGCAACCCAGGTGCTACCCACGTCAGCGTTGGCATCGGCACCGCAACACCTATTTCCACTATGGAGCTCGCCGTATCGAATACTGGCGCCATTGGACCGACTCTCACCCTGAGCAACCCTGGCGGCGACAACACCTCGACCTTCACCGATGGCGCGGCCGCCATCGACTTCAACACCACGGCGGTCTCGACCTCGGGAACCTACAATCCCGGCGCTCGCATCGAGGCCGTCGACGATGGCGTTCACTCCACTGACATCAATTTTCTCTCCAACATCTACAGTGGGAGCGGGAGCGGAACGGCAAACAACGGTCTGCAAACCAACATGACCATCTTTGGACTGAGTGGAACCATGTCGATCGGCACCAATGAAGCCCAATCCCAACTGGAGGTCATCGGAAGCAACTACGAGGGCGTCTGGGCCTTTGGCGGTACCGAGGCAGATTTCGGCATGTTTCAGGGACTGAACGGCCTTCGCGCGGGCGGCGGATCCAGTACTGGTACGGATACGGGTGGAATTGGTGCATGGCTCTTCGGCGGCGACAGCGATGCCGCGGAAACCGGAGAAGGTCTGCTCGTGTGGACCGGCGAGACTGAGAGCGGTACCGTCGGCTTAGCCGCAGATTTTGAGGGGGACGTCTTCGTCGACGGTGCTCTTTCCGCCAACCTGAAAGAATTCAAGATCGATCATCCCCTCGACCCCGCCAATAAGTACCTGGTCCACGCTTCCGTCGAATCGTCGGAGATGATGAACATCTACTCCGGCAACGTCACCACTGACGAACTCGGCCTCGCCACCGTCATCTTGCCCGACTGGTTTCAGGCCGAAAACACCGACTTCCGCTATCAACTGACCGTAGTCGACGAACGTTTCGCTCAAGCCATCGTCTCGAAACGAATCGAGAACAACCAATTCACTATCCATACTAATGCCACGAATGTGCAAGTTTCCTGGCAGGTTACAGCCGTCCGCCACGACGCGTACGCCCAAGCCCACCCCATGGTCGTCGAGCAAATCAAAGGCGACAAGGAACGCGGCTTCTATCAACATCCCGAGCTTTACGGACAACCCAAAAACAAGCAAACTCAATGGGGACTCCACCCCAAAATGGTGCAGAGTGCGCTGGCAGAAAAGCGCAAATTAAAAGAGAACGCACTGGCGAAAGCGAGGAAAATCAATACCAATCCGTAAACGGCGAGAGGGAGCGTGGGGCATTCAGTTCGCGGAAGTGCTGTTTGGTGTCGAAGGATAGTGCTGTTGTTTGCGTAGACTCCCTCACTGGTAGGTGAAGGTTAAGTCGTCGAGGTAGATCGAGTAGGGCGATTGTTGGTAGTTTCCGTCCATCTGATAGTTGACGGTGATTCCATACCAACCGTCGGTTGTGCCGGGATTGTAGTATTGGTTGACGGTGCCGGTCACGCCATTCAGAGTGATGGATTGAAACAACAACTGATTGTCCGCAGTGCGCTGCACCTGAATCGTCAGATGGTTCCATGAATTGCTGTTCGGGTTGCAGGCAATTCCGGTGGGAACCCAGTGCTGATTGATATTGTCCCAGATGTCCCATTCGTGGCCGCCTGCGATGCGGCACTCGTGGCCCCAGATGAAACCTTGATCGTCAAAAAACTGATTGATGTCAAACTCGAGCGCCTGTGAAATCTCAAGGTTGGTCCCATAGAAATACACATCGTAGGTGAAGTTGTGGTAGGTGGGGACCAGCGTGTGGTTGTTATCGGGCAGACCCTGCGAGGAAAAATCGCCGATGAGATGATTGTTAAACAGGGCATCGGCATAAACCGTGGTTCCACTCAAACTATATTGAGTCGAGTTTCCGCTCATCGAAGGGGAGTTAATTCCCTGTGACATGGAATAAATGATTCCATCGCAGGACGACGGCGAACAGGTCGCATAGCTTGGCGGGGTTAGGCCGTAGCCTGTCCATCCGCCGCTTTGCTGAAGGTTCGGGAATGTTTTGCCGGGGGTTGTCGTCACTGGGGGCGCGTCACTGGAGCGCTGGCTACTGTGATTTGCAGAGATTGCTGCTTCGATATTTCCTTGGAATCCGAAACCAGGAGCGCAAAACTGAAACTTCCAGTTGCCGTGGGCGTCCCGGAGATGATCCCGGTCGTGGATCCGAGAAGCAGGCCGGCAGGCAACGCACCGGACTTGAGCGAGAAACTATAAGGTGCGGTACCGCCGGTTACGTTCAGGGTCGCGCTGTAATTCGACCCGACGGTGGCGGATGGAAGCGTTGATGAAATGGTCAGGCTAGCAGTTGAGGTGGTCGTTGGGGCGGTGGGGTTAGCCGTTGCGTTGGCGGTGGGCGTAGAGAAGCCTGAACATGCGTTCAACAAGAGCAGCGCAAACAGGATCGTAATCAGAGCCGTGCACTGAAAGAATATAGTTCGAGTCCGATTTTTATATTTCGCTGAGCCGGGTGCGCGCCAATACATCTATTAGGCCTCTCGAAGGGTTGTCAGGAAGACCCTCCACGGGAGGGTTTCTCCAAGAATCTATCGAGAAGTTAATGAGTACCAGATAACGAAAGGCTAAAGAGGACCTTACGACTTGCGGGCTTGCGCACTGGCGCGATCAATATGCCCTGATTATGGAGGCGCGGGTGGAGTGTACTCATTGCGCCCTATGTGGAGTCCGCAGCCAGTCTTCTGAATGAGGGCCGTCAGGCGAAGCTTCAGATCCGTAAAATCTCGTGAGCCCCCGGAGCGTCGCGGCCCACCCGTGGAACCGCCACGGGTGGGGCATCCAGTTCGCGATAGCTCCGACGACGTGCGTCAGTTGGGGCAGCCCCCACCGACTGACCGTGTTATCATCTGCCTGCAAAAATGGGCGTTAAGCCAAACGCGTGGCGAATGAGATGACGACCAGGCGTACGGGCTTTTGGTCTCAATACTTTTACTTCTTCATGTCGCTGCTGATCGCTGCGACTGTGGTGTACGGCTTCAGCCACACCATCGACCGCAATCTCATACATGCCCTCGCCGCTCCCGCCGTTTGTCCTGTACATCCACGCCATTGTGTTCCCCGGATGGGTTCTGTTCTTCATTATGCAATCCGCGCTGATCCGCTCCCACAACGTCCGGCTGCATCGCAGGCTCGGCTGGTTCGGCGTCGGACTCGCCGTCGCCATTGTTGCCGTCGGCGCTTGGACCGCCATCAGCATAGTCAGGTTCTCCATCGAGCAAAAGGACCCATTCAACTCCACGGCTTTCACCATTGTCCAAGTGATGGACTTGGGCTGCTTCGCCGTGCCCTTCGCACTCGCTATCTACTGGCGCAAGAAGCCCGAATTCCATCGGCGCCTGATGCTGATCGCCTCTTGCGCGCTGCTGGACGCAGCCTTTGGCCGCTTTCCCGAGCTGCCGCTCGTCTACTCGCCGACCGGCGTGGACGCGCTGATTTGTCTCGGCGTGATCCGCGACCTCATTGTCGAGCGCCGGGTTCACAGGGTTTACCTCTACGCGCTCCCGATCCTTATCGTTTGCCAAATCGCTGCCATGGAGATATTCATCCACGCATCGCCGTGGTGGATGAATTTCGCCAACCGCATCGTTCGCTAGCCTGCTGAGTGTGACTGACTGCTGGAGAAACGCGAATGTATGAGCTTCTGCTTACGCCTCAGCGGCGGGGCGGATGCGCCAGTAGACGCAATAACGCTGGTTGAAGAGGCGGTAAAAGGGACTGAGAGTTACATCTTGAGGACGGCCTGCGCCTACGGTCTGAAACGTTAGTGCTGTATCTTTCGCTTTGCCCGCTGGCGCAGTGACCGGTTGAATCCATTTATCGAGGGCGTTGCAGTCGCCGGCTAGTTCGGGCACGGGGATGGCGGGAAAACCTCCGTGCAGAAATTTGTCTTCGGAATAGATGCGCTTCGGGTCGAGATTGTCGGTGCCGAGTTCACCGGCTAGCACCAGCGGGCCGTACATAATGGCGGCTAGCGTGGGGTCATCGGGAATGGTTTGCAGATGCAGGCGCATGGGGAGCTTCACATTCACACGATCACCGTTTTTCCACGTCCGGTCGATTTTCGCGTAACTTGAGGGCGCCAGCTTTTGGCTGGGCTGGAAAGGTTTGCCATTGATCGTGACGGTCGCGGCGTCGGCCCAGTAAGGAATACGTACGTTCAAGGTAAAGCGAGCTGGCGATTTCGTTTGAATGACGAGTCGAGTGCCGGCTTCCTCGGGAAAGCGAGTTTCCTGGCGGACGACGATTCCCTTCTCTCGCCAGTTCACTTCAGAAGCAAAAAATAAATTCACCCACAGCGACTGATCATTGTGAAAATAAAATCCCTCGCCGAGCTTCGAGAAATTTTCCAGGCCGGTGCCGCAGCAACAGAAGAAGCCTTCGTGCGGAATGAAGTGAACTTTCCACTGGCCGGATTGCATTCCAAGGAAGTAAAGCGGCGAGCCATCGGCTGGGTTGGGCGTGGCTAGGATGTGGTTGAGAAACGCGCGCTCGTAAAAGTCGGCGTATTGCGGCTCGGCCTGCCAGGTGAAAAGCTGGCGGGTGAGCTTGAGCATGTTGTAAGTGTTGCAGGTTTCCTGCGAGAGGTCAGTAAGCTCGGAGGCGAGCACGTCAGGCGGAGTGCGGAAATGTTCGCTGGCGCTGTTGCCGCCGGTAACGTAGCTGCGGTGCAGCGCGACCTGCTGCCAGAAAAATAGCGCGGCATCGCGGTAATGGGGGTCGCCGGTGAGTTCGTATTCGCAGGCTGCGCCGATGAATTTGGGGATCTGGGTATTGGCGTGGAGTTTGGTGAGAGTATCGTGCCCCTGCGCTGCGGGACCCAGGACCGCGTGCTGATCGAAGCGTTGCGCAACCACCAGATAACGGGGATTCCCTGTGACGGCGGAGAGGTTGGCCAGAACTTCGCCCATGCCTCCGAATTCGATTTGCAGGGTGCGCTGCATTTGATCTTCGGGTAGGCGGCCGGTGCGCCAATCGGTCCAGGCGGCCATGCCCTCAAGCACCTGCAGCGCCTGCGCATTCTGCATATGATCGCTGACATCGAGCAAGCCGGCCATGATTTTATGCAGCGCGTACCAGACGACCGCGGCGGGACGTCCCTGTTCAAGATCATCGAAGCTCGATTCAGGAAACGCGGAAAGATAGCCCTTGTCGCCGAGTTGCGCCTGGCATTTGGCAAGCTCCGAGACCATGGCGCCGGCCTTGGTCTTGAGGCGCACGTCACCGGTGGAGGCGTACATCTGGCTGCACGCGGAAAGATAATGGCCGACATAATGGCCACGCCATCCGTTGGTGGGAGATTCGCGGTTATATAGCGGATCGGCCGACGACGGAAGTTTCGCGTTGACGCGGAAGTTATGCAGCAGGCGATCAGAATCAAGTGCGAGGAGATAGTTGAGAGTTTGCTCGCGCATCCGGAGCAGATCGGGATCGAGCATCGTGACATCTTCGAGACGGAATGGGACAGCGGTGAGGGTTGGCGGTTGTGGGCTGGTGCCGGTCGGATTCAGTAGATCAAATGCGAAGGCGCCGTCATGATTCAAACGTGGCGGAAGCGCTCTGGCAGCGGCTTTTGTTGCGGCTAGGGCCGTGCCGCCGTATAGGACACCGCGGAGGAAATCACGTCTGATCATGGAAATATCCTACTCCCGGGAATGTCGATTTTGCTTAGTGATTTCTAATAGGCCCTATGATTCCGGCGATGGCACGGCTGCTGGGTCGGGGGTCTTTGGTGGGGGCGAGCGCGTGAATGACGAGTCCATGAGCCTAATGGCGATGTTGCGCAAGTTGAGAATCTGCCCAACACATGTTGCTGGGTCTGATATTCCCTCCTGATCGTCGGTTCCGGTACTCTGTCCTTCGATGAACGCCTCTAATGTCAACCAGATCGCCGAGTCTGAAGAACGGGTGTCTCTGGCTGAACTCGCGCTTGTCTTCTTGAAGCTTGGCACGACAGCATTTGGCGGACCTCCTGCCCACATCGCAATGATGGAAGCCGAGTTCGTTCGGAAGCGGCATTGGATTACCGAGGCTGAGTTCCTCGACCGCATCGCTGCCGCAAGCCTTATTCCCGGTCCGAGTTCGACAGAGGTCGCCATCTTCATCGGTCAGGCAAAGCGGGGATGGGTGGGACTGGTTATTGGTGGCTGCTGTTTCATCATTCCAGCAGCTGTTTTGGTGACGTTGATCGCCGCCGTCTATGCGCGCTTCGGATCATTGCCGCAGGTTGAGGGTATTTTGTATGGCATAAAGCCTGCCGTTATTGCCATCATCATTCAAGCATTGTGGAGCCTTAGTCGCACGGCTCTTAAGAGCAAGCTCCTTGCCGTTATTGGCGTGCTCGCAGTTGTTCTCAGCGGTTCTGGCGTTTCTCCGTTGATTGTTCTTGCGATTGCCGGGATTGCCTCCGGTGTAGCGGCATGGTTCGAAAGGCGAGGAGATCTGACTTTAGCTGCGATTCCTGCATTCTGGAAATTCGGGTTGCTACTAGGAACGGCAGCGGTGGCTGTTCCGGTCAGCCTGACTCGACTGTTTCTCTCGTTCTTGAAAATCGGAGCCATAGTTTTCGGAAGTGGATACGTGTTACTCGCTTTCCTGCGGACTGAGTTTATCGACCATCTGCATTGGCTCACGGAAAAGCAACTCATTGATGCGGTCGCTGTTGGGCAATTCACTCCCGGTCCTGTCTTCACAACCGCCACCTTCATCGGTTACTTGGTTGCCGGAATTCCCGGCGCATTGCTCGCGACCATTGGCATCTTCTTGCCAGGGTTTGTACTCGTTGCATTAAGCGGAGGACTGCTGCCGAAACTCCGGCGCTCGGCGTGGATATCAGCAGCATTGGACGGAGTAGTGGTGGGTTCTTTGGCGCTAATAGCTGTAGTGGCTTGGCAGCTAGGTCGAGCAGCCATCGTGGACTGGCGTACCTTGCTTATTCTGATCGCGAGTTTGATTGTCGTATTGCGGTTCCGAGTCAATTCAGCTTGGGTGATTGCTGGCGCAGGCACGATTGGATGGTTTCTGCGCTGACTGCTGGGGCCATCAGCACGCATGCTCCTGTTGGTGCTGTTCTATACGTATGAAGGAAAACAGGAAGAGCAAAGGGCAAACTCCCTGGTAAAGAATTCCAGCGATCCTGGAATTCATGTAACCACCATGACAGTTCGGGTGGCCGCGTGCACTTCCTCTTGCTAGTAGCTCTGGTGGTGGACACTCTGGGCCACAGCAATATTTCGCGTGACCCAGGTGTTCTGCAACAATCTCAAGATCCTCTGCCTTCGCGCAGCATGGCTGGATGCATGGTGCGGAAGCTCAGAAATTGCCTTTATCGTGCATTGAGCAGTGTGCGGACCTCGGCGAAAGCTGCTTGCCAACATGCGCCGCGGGCAAAGTGATTTTCGGATGTGTACGTACGACGTCTGCAACCGTCTTGCCCATGTCTTCGTCTACCGGGGTTGCCAAAAAGGCGTGGACGATATTTCCCGCGTTCGGCCCGGCCATCTCTACCGCCATACCCGCGATTTGTCCGCTCTCATTGATGTTGCTAGCCGAGATTACGTAGAGGCTGGAACTTGCGGGAAATAGAGTGTTAAGGTCGTACATCCTGCCGTTCTGCCAGAGGAGGCCGTGGGACCAGCTGGAGCTGGAGTCGAAGGAGCTTCCCACCACCTGGCCCCGGTTATTGATGCTGGTGGCAAAAGAGGAAACATCTCCCGGCAGGAGGCCGCCGAGGCTTGTGACTGTATTGTTCTGCCAAATAGCGGCCAAGGCTGTGCCGTCAGAGTTGACGGCTTGCCCAACAATTTGGTTGTGGCCGTTAATGGCGTAGGCTATGGCTCCAGGATCTCCGAGGTCCGCAAGCGGGGTGGCAGTGCCATTTTCCCATAGTACGGCGTAATTCGCTGCGGTGCAGGTTCCCGAGTAGCCTACGGCTTGGCCTTGATTGTTGATGCCGAATGCGACTCCGTCTGGATCGCTACCGATCGTAGAAAGAGCTTGGGCTTCGTATTTGTCTTTGCCTTTGTCTTTGAACCACAACACCGGCAGGTCAACCCGATTATTAGTGGTGCCAGCCGGGCAAGTGGAGTCCACGATACCATTTTCCGCATATCCTACGATTTGTCTGCTGTTATTGATGGCGCTGGCCTGCCCGTTATTCCCGCCCACCGTTGGCAGGCCGCTCATGACGCCGTTTTGCCAAAGAAACGGAAGACACGTAAGGTGTGTGCCGAAACCGCAAATGTCTTCGCCATTCGGATCTAAAACAGATGTTTCGGACATACCGACAGCTTCCCCGGGGTCGTTGATTCCGTTCCAATTGATCGAACTGTTCTTTCCTCCAAGCGTGCCGAGTGGGAGGTTGAGTTCGCCGATGCTGATCCTGTCTGTGCCCGACACGAGGTGGGCGGAAAGGGAAACGCTGAAAGGATCCAGGAGCTGCTCCATATTCAGCGTCCAGCCGTAATTATTGAGGCCCATGGCCATGCCCAAGTTGTCAGGGCGCTGAACGCCCAAATCCTGAACTTTGTAGCTCGCTTGCGCGACCGCATTGCTGAAGCAAGCCAGAACAACCGTCGTAACCCACGGTATCCAGAAATTCTGTAAACGTCTAAGTGTACTCATAAGTCCTTTTTCCTCCGGTAGAGTCTGTTGCCGAGATGACTGGCGATTTACGTCAGTGATTACTCGGCGCTCGGACAGTTAGCATGCAATTGAGAGCAGAATTGGCTCACAACTTCACAAGCTCCTGCTGAGTCAGAACTAAGGGAGCATGTGGTGTTCCACGTTCACAACGATTACGTGAGACAACAGGCTCAACATTTCAGAGTCCGAATACGAGTGGCGGACTAACAACTGCATGGGACGATTGCAAAACGGCCGGAGCGGCTGCTTCTCCGGCTTTTCATACACACTGGTGGGAGAAGGTACGTAATTTGATAAGGTGAGCGCACCAATTTTAAGGCAGCCTATTTGTGATGGACTTTTATCTCTCTTGACGCTCGAGGAATTGCCATACATACTGGTTGGTATGTTGGCGGCACGCAAGAATCTAAAACGCAGAACGCCGAGGCCGCGTGATCCCGAGCGAACGCGGCAACGCTTGCTACAGGCGGCTTTTCGCGAGGTTTACAGATACGGCTTCCAAAGTGCCGGGATCGAAACTATTCTGGCCGCCACCAACGTCACCAAAGGAGCGCTTTACTACCACTTCGAGAGCAAGGAAGCACTGGGATGCGCCATTATCGAAGAGATCGTCGCCACGTTCCCGCGTGACCGGTGGTTGCTTCCTCTGGAACGAAGCAAGGATAAAGACCCTATCGATGCTTTGATCGGCATTGTACGGGCGATACCAGCCCGGCCAAGAGACTTAAAGGCCGGCTGTCCCCTGGTCAATTTGGCGCAGGAGATGTCTCAGCTCGACGAACAATTCCGTAAGCGGTTGGAGAGAATCTTCCAGGCCTGGCAGGGAGGCATTGCCGTGGCTTTGCGGAGGGGACAGTCAGAGGGGACGGTCCGCCGCGACTTGGTTCCGGAAGAGACTGCGAGCTTTCTGATCGCGATGGTTGAGGGCTACGAAGTATTGGCAAAGAATGCTCAGGATGTGGGCGTCTGGAATACGGGAATAAAAAATATCGTGGGCTGGCTGCGTTCTCTTCGCGCGCCGGGCAACCGCAAGCGAGGTTGATCGCATCGTTGTCTCAAGCGGGTTAACTATTACATACCAACCGGTACGTATGCTAGGGCAAACGAATGCTGCTGAATCGAGCGAAGCGCTTCACACTGCATCGTGAAAAGGAGAACGAACAATGACAAGGATCACAGTGTCGCGCAGGAATCTGCTCGCAACGGGAGCCTGCGCGCTGGTTGGTGCCGTCAGCCTGACGGGACCGGCAAGTGCCAGGCGCATTGGGAGGGCAGAACTTAACGAACGAGGAGATCGTCCGCAAGTGGTACGCAGCCTGGGAAAAGAAAGACTGGGACACGTTCAATAGCCTGCTCGCCGATAACTTCACCTTTACCAGCGCGGCCGGCGACGACCACATCAGCAAGAGCACTTTCAAAACGCGATGCTGGGACACCCAGGTTGATTTCATTGGACATTTTGACCTGGAGCGAATCACCACTGGCGCGGACGATGCTTTTGTGAAGTATCTTTGCCACACCAAAAACGGCAAATCATTCCGGAACGTGGAGTATCTGCGAATCAAGAACGGAAAGTTGGAATCCATTGAGTGTTATTTCGGCGCGCAATCCAGCTTTCCGTCAGCAGTAAGCACTGGGCAGAAGTAACAACGGGCTGGAAAGTAGGGGTTCCATTATGAGCGCCAGCGAAATTCAGGATGAGAAAGCCATTGCACATGAGATGTTTGTTCAACAAGCTGCTCACGCTAATGTGGAGGTTTTGGCTAACCCACTGCGAGGAGTTACGATTTGCTCCACCGTGAGTAGACGCGATTACACTTCTGAATCGATGTCAGACGCGTTGTGCGAAACTGCGGATACGTCATTGCTTCCGGTAATCCAAGGTGACACTGCAAACCTCATGCGAGCCTTGCGGCAGTTGGAGGTTCTAGCGAAACGACAGGCGCCACGAATCGCGTTTAAGGCAAAGGGTAGCATCGTACTCTTGGATTTAGCTGACATCGTGGCAGTGCAAGCCGAAGGTAATTACGTTTCGTTACAACACCGACCTGATCCCCATTTGGTACACGAGTCCCTTTCGTCCATGGCGGAGAAGCTTAAACCCTACGGTTTTATTCGCATTCACCGCTCGGTCGTCGTGAATATTTCCGCCGTGGAGGAGATCCAACCCTTACCGACGGGGGAGTACAGGCTGCGGGTAAAAGGTGGGAAGGAATATTTGGTAACGCGTACATACAAACACAACCTCAGAGATCTGGCTCAACTGTGGGTAGGCTCAGAACGGCTTTGCGGCTAACAGAGCATCACGAAGTGTTTACCTCGTTATTCCGTCATAGCTTCTCGATTGCGCCGGCACCCCGGATCTATTCCATTTTTCCCGCGGCCGGACCTACGGCTGTGGCCTGCTTGGTTTTGGGATCAATGCCGATCAGCGCCACTCCACCCACTCCTTCGCGGCTGACGGTAACCACGTGGCCGCGAGCACGCAAGTCGGCCTGCACTGCTTCGGGAATGGTGCTGGGCACAGAGAGGCTGCCGAGGTTGGCACGGTCCTGACCGAAGGAGCTGATGAAATGCGTGGTGGAGAAGCGCGGCGCCTTGAACGCCTCCTCGGGAGTCATGGCGAAGTCCACGTAGTTGAGGATGACCTGGATGGCTGCCTGATCCTGCTGGTCACCGCCCGCTACTGAGATCGCCATCACGGGATCGTTGTTATGAAAAAGCAGCGTGGGGCTTAGCGTGATTCGCGGCCGCTTGCCGGGTTGGATCACGTTGGGAGTTCCCGGAAACGTGTTCAGGCTGCTGAGCCGGGCTCCGTGAATAATGCCGGTGCGTCCGGCTACGCCCGCTGTGCTTGAGAGGCCGCTGGGAGTGGCGGCGATGACGTTGCCAAATTTATCCGTCACGCACATGACGGTGGTTCCACCGTGCCATGGTCCGGTGATGGTGGGCGGCTTGGTCGCCTTCATGTTGTAGGGGTCGCCGGGCCGGAGCTCGAGAGATGCTTTTTTCAGATCGATCAGCTGGCGCCGCATGTCGGTGTACTGATCGGAGAGCAACTGCTGCATTGGCACTTTCGTAAAATTAGGATCGCCATAATATTCGTCGCGATCGGCCAGCGCCAAGTTTCTCCGCTTCAATCACCGTGTGAATGTAGTCTGCCGAATTGAAGCCCATCTTCTTCAGGTCGAAGCCTTCCAGCAAGCGCAGCGTCTGCAAGAGATACGGACCCTGCGTGAGTGGACCGGCCTTATACACCGTGTAGCCGCGATATGTAGTTGTGAGCGGATCGACCACGGGAGTTTTATGCGCGGCCAAATCTGACTTGCGAAGGAAACCGCCTTTTTCGATATACCAGGCCTCCAGGGCGTCGGCGATGTCGCCGCGATAGAAGCGGTCCGACACGGCTTGCAGTTTCTGCTCGCGCGTGCCTTTCGCGGATTTTTCTGACTCGACCAATTTGCGAAAGGTCACGGCCATATCCGCCTGCCAGTGCACGCCGGTTTCGATCTTCTGGTCGCTGCCAGTGTCGATATACCAGGTGGGGCCACCGGCGTCCAGAATGGCCAGCGTGGGCTGCACGACCTCCTCGAAGCTTTTCGTTCCGTAAAGTTTCAGCAGCGTGACGATCGCATCGATGGTGCTGGGCACGGCGGCGGCTTTGACGTCACCGTCCGGGATTCCATGTTGCATGTACCAGGCGATGGCTTTGGGATCGTGCGGGGCCTCGCCTTGTCCCTCGAGCAGTTTCACGTTTTTCTGGCTGGAACTATAGACGAGAATGGGAACCTCGCCTCCTACGCAGAACGCTCCTACATAGGTTACGGATAGTGCGAGCAGAGTGGCGGCGGCTGCATCGGCGGCGTTTCCGCCGTGTTCCAGAATCTTGATGCCGGCCGCAGTGGCGGCAGGCCTACCGGAAACAACCACGCCCCGGCTACCGGTGGCGACACTGGGGCCATGATGGGTGATCGGCGTTTTGTGGCCTGCGGCGAAGCGAAGGTCGCGAGTAAAAGGAGAACGGATGATAGCGAAATAATCTTGCGCATAGGAGGTCGAGTCCATTTTGTGGCCGGAATCTGGTGGCCGACATCATATCAACTCTGTTAAGTCCACGCTGCCTAGGCCTCAGCGACCCGGCGCAGGAGGAAAAAATTCTATACTCCTCACTGTGGCAATTTTTGCCAAGCCTCCTCGAATGTCACCGCGTACTTCCAATTGAACCCATCAACATACCTGCTCTCATCGGCAGCTAGTCCCTTTGCCTTTTTCCGTGATTTCCATCCGCTCAATTATTCCGGATTCCTTCGTCCACCTCATGCTGAGTGAGAATAAAAACTGATTCGGCAAGTCGGTGGGGACATGTGCAAGGATATAAAAAAGCCCTTTTACTGTGGGACGCGTTCGCACAACCCAAGCGTTCTTGGTGTAAAGATCCTTAACGTCGACGGTAAAACGCCACGCCGCCGGGACTAATCACCATGAGATCCTTCTGTGGATGATTTCCAGTGGTGAAAGCTATTTCGTACTCGCGCTTAATCAATTCACTGGCCACCGCGAACTGCGCTGCCCATTGAGTTTGGTGAGCAGATCGCCGTTTCTTTTTAGGCGGAGTTTGATTTGCCATCCAAGTATCGCTCCTTATTTTTCATTCATACAATGACCGTGCGCTAAGAATGAGTTCTTTCGACCGATTCAGTACGGTCCGATGATTCCGTCTATTGGGCGAGAAGCGGGCGAGGGCACCCGCTCCACATCATTCCTATTCTTTGTAGACAAGCGGAGGGCCACTGACCTTATGGGCCTTAAGGGCGACCGATACCTCGACACGGTCGCCGATCTTGACGAACGGGATGCCTTTGTTCATCCCGTAGTCTTTGCGGTCGAAGGTCATTGTCCCTTGAATGCTGCCCTCGCCTGTGCCCTTGCCGGCAAGTGTAAGGTTCAGCGTTTCGGGCTTGGAGACACCTCGAATAGTAAACGTCCCCTGCACATCAAAGGTGGTGGGACCGGTCTGCACAACCTTGGTAGAGTGAAACGTGATGTAGGGGTCTTCGCTGGCGTTGAAGAAATCTTTGCTCTTTAATTTGTTGTCTTTCATGCCGCTTCCGGTATTCACGGAGTCAGCAGAAATTTTGAGGCCGAGCACGCCGGAAGTTACGTCCGTGGAGGGAAAGGTGAGCGTGGCCTCCCATTTATTAAACTTACCGTCGATGGCGACGGAAGCCTTCACAAAGAATTTAACGTCGCTTTCTTCAGGGGTGATGGTGAAAACCGGACCTTGGGCCTGGGCTAATGACGGCAACAGTGCCGAGGCCAAAAGGCAGCAGAGTATTAATCGCACTAAATCCCTCCTCAAAGCAGGAACCCTTACGGAACGACTCCGTACACTGTGCCTTGGCCCCGCTGCCGCCAGAGACAGTTACACCAAACAGGACGCCATCCTTAGCAAAAATGAGGCCGCCATAAGGCCCTTCGCCATCCGTTGCCACAGCACCGAAGCTATGCAGTATGGTCTCTGTCCAATCGCCGCCTTCTAACCGGGCGGAGACAACTCGAAAACAGTACCGCACCCAGCGATATTGACGTTGCAGCTACCCTCCCCGCCGCCAAGAGGTGTAACGCCATAAAGATTACCTGCCTTGTCGAAGATTACATCGCCGATCGCGGTAGGAGCGTCACCATCGCTTCCACCGGCGAAGCTGTGGAGGATGTTTTCGCTCCACGTTCCACCCGGTATTGTTGTGGGCACCAGTTCAAATACCGAGCCTAAATCATACTGGCCGCCACTCGCGATGCCGTAGAGACTACCTTCGTTGTGAAACGTCAAGCTCCCATTAGAAACACCCGCTGAATTGCCGATGTTGTAGAGGACTGCATAGATCCATGACCCGCCTTCTATCGCAGGGGGACCGAGCCTGTACACCGCGCCATTTCCAGCCATCCCATAGAGGCTGCCTTTGCCGTCGAATATCGGAGTGCCTACTCCGTTAGTGCCTCGTGCACCGTCAAAATAGTGAAGCACTGTCTCCGTCCAGGCTGCACCCGCCGTGGCGGGCGGTGCCAGTTTGTATATAACACCGCACCCCGTAGAGTTACAGTAGCCGGTAACATTGTGACCACCCATACGTGTTACGCCATAGAGATTTCCCGCGCCATCAAGTACTACTCCGGCTGCCCCAGGGTTCTTACCGGAGTCTCCTCCCTGAAAGCTAAAAAGAATGGATTCCGTCCACGGGTCTCCAACGGATACGGGAGGAGCCAGCTGAAAAACAGTGCCATCGCCTAGAACCCCACCCCCAGTATTCGTCGTGCCATAGATATTGCCTGCGGCGTCAATTGTGAGCCCGCTCATCGGTGACTGACCGTCGCTACCGCCCTTGAAACTGTAAAGAACATTCTGAATCCACTGTTTCTTGGGGGGTACAGGCCGTGACAGTTCGTAGACCGCTCCGAAGTTATATGTCCCTCCGCAACCAGCAACGCCATAGAGATTACCCGCACTGTCGGCAACCAGATTTCCTTGAGGTAAGCAGCCATGAGGCGGATGCGAGCCGTGATTCGGGAAAGAGTAAACCAGGAACTCGCTTTGACCAGCAGCCAGAGTGCTGGCAAACAACACTGTGACAATAATCGCGAACAATCCGATGCGGCGGAGTGGAAAACGTTCGAATATCATGGAAGTATCTCCTGAAGTCAGAGCCATGTCCGACGCGAGGGGGAGGAGCGTCTGAGGTTCTGCGGCAATCGCTGAACATTCTACACCCGGCTCGCGCTGATCCTGATTATTTGCTAACAGGTAATTACGCACATGGCTCGATGACGGCAAAAGGCTAGTGTTGCCGCGGCTGGATCAGTTCCTTAGTATGGGCCGAAGCATAGGTCGATGATTCCGGCGATTGGACGAGAAGCGGGCGAGGACGCCCGCTCTACACGGGCGTGCGTTTGCCCATGCATAATTGTTTTTGTCGCCCCGCTTGTGATAAAGGAAGGAGATGATTTTTTTAAGGCAATGGACACACAGTTTCAGGGCAGCACTGCTGATCGCATTGTTGGCAGGCGGGATTCTGCCAACGCCAGCGCAGAGGATAATGGTCTTGAGCGCACGCCCGTTCTCGGCTGGAGTAGCTGGAGCTTCCTCCGCGAACATCCCACGGCAGCCCTGGTGAAAGCTCAGGCGCTCGCCCTGCAAAATTCCGGATTGCAGAAAATCGGGTACCAATACGTAAACCTCGACGACTTTTGGTATCAGTGTCCGGGGCCGCAAGGTCCGAACGTCGATGCTTATGGCCGCTGGGTGACAGACCCATCGAGATTCCCGGCCGAGGGAGATACCGACGGCATCAAGGTGATGGCTGACTACATCCACAGTCTCGGGATGAAGTTCGGAATCTATGTTACGCCGGGTATTTCCAGGCAGGCGGTCAGCCGGAACACGCCGATTAAGGGCACATCGTACACGGCCGCCCAGATTGCGGAGCCATCGGTAAAGGAGAACAACTACAACTGCAAGGGCATGGTCCGCATTAACTATGACAAGCCTGGAGCGCAGGAGTATACGAATTCATGGGTAAATATGCTGGCGGCGTGGGGCGTCGATTACATCAAAATTGACGGCATGCAAGACAGCAACGCCGCTGACGTCAAGGCATGGTCGGATGCGATACGGCAAAGCGGGCGGCCCATGATCCTGGACGTTACGCAGGGGGAACTTACAACCGCTATCGCCCAGACAGTGATGAAGTATGCCAATCAATGGGAGTTCGCGCCTGACGTCGAATGCTATCACTGCGAAAAGCACCATAGCAGCTACCCGCTGACCAGTTGGACCGACATTGCCAAACGCTTCAATTACGTGGCGGAGTGGCAGCCTTACGCTGGTCCAGGCGCTTTCAATGACTATGACTCCATCGAGGTAGGAAATGGCAGCAACGACGGGCTGACTCCGGTCGAGCGCCAGACTCAGATCAGCCTGTGGGCCCTTGGCGCGGCGCCCTTCATTCTCGGCATCGATCTTACTCACCTCGACCCAACGGATCTGCAGAGCCTGGAGAACTCCGCAGTCCTTGCTGTCGACCAGGATGCGATCGCGGCGAAAAGGGTGCTCAATAGCGGCAACCAGCAGGTGTTCGTCAAGAGAGAGCCGAACGGAGACACGATCGTCGGTTTATTCAATACCGGCAAGAAGGCGGGGGAAGTTTCCATTCCAGCATCCACTGCAGGCCTCGCTGAAAACCAAAGCGGCTATTCTTTAGACGACCTGTGGACCGGCGAGACGAAGAAAAAGCGGCACCATCAGTGCTGTGGTTCCATCGCATGGGGTCGTCCTGTACCGCGTCAGGGGGCTTTAAACTGCTCGATTGCTGACGACCCGGCCTGGGTCGCCAACTAGGATATTCTTCAAGCGCGATCTCCGTTGACCCGCCTGATTTGCATTAGCCCAAAATGCGTCCTCGATACGAACGGCAGCGAATGCCGGGAAATCCCAAATGGAGCGATTTTGAGTGAAATAGCGATATTACGCGAACTGAGATTTATGGTGCTATTCTTCCACGGGATAAACATGTGCATCAGGCGTCCTCAACTCGCCGCATTACTTCTACTATCCCTATGCTTCGTCGCTGCGCAGGAACCCGCCGCCAACAAATCTCCCTACGAGGGTATGGTCGAAGCGATCAGGGCTGGAAACACGAATATCAACTTCCGCCAGTTGTGGCTCGCTAACGTTGCATTCCGTGTGCGCAACCCGCTAAAGGAGACGGAGCCCCAAAAGCAAGCGATGAATCAAGCTCTTCGTGACAAGGATTTCGAGCGGCGGTTAAAGAATCGGAGGAGGTGCTACGGGAAAACTTCGTAGACTTAGATGCACACTCAGTTGAGCTCACCGCATATCAGGAACAACAGTGAAACGACCTCGCGGAAGTGCAGAAACATATCATTAGCGGGCTCCGAGGTTCAATGACGAATGTAGGAGACGGCAAGAGCGTAGAGACTGCTTTTGAGGTGAGAAACATTCCCGAAGAATACCTAGTCTTGCGCTTCGCCGGGTTGACGCCATCCAAGCAATCGCTAGTCTATGTTGGTGGCCAAAGCTACGACTTCCTTGAGGCCGTCGACCCAAAGACGGGCGACAAATTTAAGTTCTATTTCACTCTGGGAAGTAACCTTTAACAGAGTCCCAGCGCATGTACCTGGCGAAAACAGGCGATTACACTCACGAGCTCTTCAATGATTGCAAAAGCTAGTTTTGTGATGGCATGGATCAGATTCCCTAGTCTAGTATGGTCCGATGATTCCAGCGATTGGGCGAGAAGCGGGCGTGGGCGCCCGCTCCACATCCACACCAGCTTCTTTTGTATCGAGCACGTCTAGATATTTCAGGCCGGAGCCGGTGTTGAAGAGGACTACGGTGTCGTCTGGGGCGAAGAAGCCGCTGGCTAGCAACTTCTGGTAGGCGACCAGGCTGGCTGCGCCTTCGGGGGCGGCGAAGATGCCTTCGACTTTGGCCCAGTGGCGAGTGGCGGCGAGAATTTCTGCGTCGGTGGCGGCTAGGGCCACGCCTCCGCTTTTTTTCAGGATGTCCAGGATTAGATAGTCGCCGTAGGGTTTGGGGACGCGCAGGCCAGCGGCTATGGTTGAGGCGTGGGGCCACATTTCGGAGGCGGCGCGGCCTTCATCCCATGCTTTAACGATGGGTGCGCATCCGTAAGATTGCACGCTGATCATGTTCGGGCGTTCGGGTCCGATGAAGCCCAGCTGTTCGAGCTCATCGAAGGCCTTCCACATGCCCAGCAGGCCGACTCCGCCGCCGGTGGGATAGATGATGCCTTGCGGAAGTTTCCATCCGAGTTGCTCAGCTACTTCATAGCCCATGGTCTTTTTGCCTTCGACTCGGTAGGGTTCTTTGGTGGTGGAGACATCGAACCATTTTTCTTGCGACCACCCGGGCTTCTCTTTCAGCTCAGCGACTTTGCGGGCGCAGTCGGAGATCAGGCCGTCGACCAGCGTGACGTGCGCGCCGTAGTAGTGGCACTCGATGCGGTTGGCCATGGGAACATCTTTGGGCATGAAGATGTGGGCTTCCATTCCATCGCCAGCGGCGGCAGCATAAGCAGCGAGGGCGCTGGCGGCGTTTCCGGCGGAGGGGATGGCTAGCTTTTTCAGGCCGAAGTGGCGGGCCATAGTGACGGCGGCGGAGAGTCCGCGGGCTTTGAAGGAGCCGGTAGGATTGAGGCCTTCGTCCTTGATGAAGACGTTGGGATATTCGCGGCTGGGCAGCATGGGAGTGAAGCCTTCGCCGAGCGTGACGGGCGTGGCTTCGGGGAGGACGGCGTCGTAGCGCCACATGGTGGGAGCTAGCGGGAGCAGTGATGCGGGAGTGAAAGTCTTTTTGATGTTGGCAAGATCGTAGCGGGCGTAGAGGATGCCGCCATCTTTGGGGCAAATGGTTTGAGGGCGGTCGGCGGGATAGTGCTCGCCGCAGCGGGTGCATTCGAGGTGAGTTAGGCGCGACACGGAGAGAGTTTAGCAGGTAGCGCCGGCATCTTGCCGGCCCGTGTTGAGGGCATGGAGTGAGTTCGCTGAAGGTGTGTCTCGACACAATCAAAAAGCCGGCGGGACGCCGGCGCTACTGTCCGATCGGAGCAGTACGGCTGAATAGGGCCGCCACATCATCTGCGTAGACGGGTTTCCAGCCTTGGGTTTCGCGCAGGATATTAGCTAAGGCTGAGTCTTTGGGCACAAGGATGCAGCCGGCTTGATGCTGCTGAAGAAAGCTATTCCAGCCGGGCTCGACATGCACCATCTTCAAGTAGGACTTTAAGAATTCCTCGCCGTATAGGTCATGGCGGTCATCGAGTACTACTTTCGATTGGGGATAGAGGCGATAGATTAAATATCCGGCCCAGGAATCGGGACTGAGCACCGGGCCCGGGACTTCGTGGGCCTCCAAATAATTCACCGCTGCAACGGGAAACCGTTTCGCGTCGAAGTGTGCGTCCATGAATTGCGTGGTGCCTAGTTTGCCGGCGTGTGCGGCGATCCAGCAGGCTAGCGCTACTGCCGCGATGGGCCAGAAATGGCCGCGCAGGCCACGGTCGATGGTTTGCATTCGGTGGAGGAACGGTTTGGGGGTCGTAAGTTTGCTGCCGAAGCTTGCAATGAGTCTCTCCGTCGCGTCCGATAACCACGGGCCTGTTACCAGAATCAGAAGCAAAGACGATACTGGAATATTGCGCGATGCGTAGAGGCCGGAATATATCGCAAAGAGCAGCACCAGGAATTGGCTGACGTGTACGGCTCCGGTTTCTCTTTTCTTCACAGCTAACGCCACCAGCGTGAGCAGCAACAATCCTGCAAAACACTTTTGCGCGACGCCGTGGAAGTTGGGAGATTGAAACTCGTCGATGTGATTCATCAGGAAGCGATTGGAAAGATAGCCGTAGATGTGAATGTGGAGCTTCCAGCCGTAGGGATTCAGGAATGTTGCCAGTGCACTTAAGAAGCCGATTAGCGCAAGAGTTCGGGCGCGCTTCCCTGCCCTAATGCTTAGGAGAACGTCGTTGAAGTGATTTCCTTTCCGGCGAATCGATTGCCACATCGCGCTGATCCAGTAAATCGCAAGAAGTACGAAGCCGACGATAAACCCGCCGTGCAGGTTGACCCACACGACCATCAACAGCGGTAGCAACCATAGAGACGCAGAAGAGTTCCCGGCGGAGCCGGAGCAACTTACTTCCGACGATTCGAGAATCCAGAACCATGCCACTGTGAACAACCAGCTCACCACGTGGGGGCGTGCCAGGAAATGAATCATGGACGCAGACGCCGCCAGCAGCACTAGGGTTAATGCGAGGAGTAAATTTGTTTTGCGGCGCAGGAGCAGGCGAAAGGTCCATGTGAAAGTTGTGGCGATGATTACGGCGGTGATGAGCACGACTGCATTCAGGCCCGCGGCTATGTCGAGTCTGCCGACTAGCAGGTCGTAGAGCCACTCCCAGGCGAACCACGTCTGGCCTGCCATCGTTGAGGAGAATGGATCGATGCGAGGAATGGCGTGGGTTGCGAGGATCAGTTGGCCGGTGCGAATGTGCCAGCCGATTCCGGCATCGCCTAGCAAGCGCACCGACAAGGTTGTGAAAACAAGCACGCTCAGCAGTGCCACGAAGATCAAATCGCTTACGGAAGGTAACAGCCAGCGCTGCCACTGCATTTGCGGAGTTTCGCCGGCAGAACTTATGGAGCCGATTGCCATTGCGCTGAATCTTATAGAGTGAAGCGATGAACGACAAGACTACACAGCAAGCGGCATATCGAGTAGTGATCGTGGGCGCGGGCTTTGGCGGCCTGAACGCGGCCGAGAAGCTGGCGCGCGCGCCCGTACAAATCACGATTATCGATCGGAAAAATCATCATACATTTCAGCCGCTGCTCTATCAGGTGGCTACGGCCGGGCTTTCGCCGGGCGAGATCACCGCGCCCATCCGCTCGATTCTGAGCCGGCATAAGAATGTTGAAGTTTTGCTGGCTGAAGTTACTGGCTTCGACTTGGGGCGGCGCGTAGTGAAGACCAGCGACGAAGAAATTGGTTATGACTCGCTCATCATTGCGGCTGGCGCCAGCCATGCCTACTTTGGTCACGACGACTGGCAGGCCCTTGCGCCGGGACTCAAGACGGTTGAAGACGCGCTAGAAATCCGGCGGCGGGTTTTGTTGGCTTTCGAACTGGCCGAACGGCGGGCCTTTACGGGTGAAGCGGCTGATCCGCTGAATGCAGAGCCGTTGAATTTTGTCGTGGTAGGCGCTGGGCCTACGGGAGTGGAACTGGCGGGGACGCTTGCGGAAATCTGCCGGCATGCGCTGGCTCATGATTTCCGGTCGATTGATCCGGCGCGCACTCGAATTCATCTGATCGAAGGCGGGCCGCATGTGCTGCCGGCTTATCCGGAAGATCTCTCGCGCAGCGCGCTGAAACAATTGCAGAAGCTGGGCGTGGAGGTAATTACCTCTGCCATGGTTACTCAGATTGAGCCGGGAGTGATTTCCATGGGAGAGAAGCGGATGAATGCGGCCGTGATTTTGTGGGCCGCTGGCGTGGCCGCTTCTCCTCTTGGCAAGAAACTGGGTGTGCCCGTGGATCGCGCGGGACGTGTTCTCGTTGAGCCGGATCTGAGTATTCCCGGACATCCGGAAGTGTTTGTGATTGGAGACTTGGCTGCGCTGAATGACGGATCCGGCAAGTTGCTGCCGGGAGTGGCGCCGGTGGCGATACTGGAAGGGCGGTATGTCGCAAAGGTGATTCGCAAGAGTGTGGAATCGGCTGGAGACTCGGACGGAAAACCCGTGCCACACAAGGCCTTTCACTACTTCGACAAAGGTAGCCTGGCGACGATTGGACGTGCGGCGGCGATTGCGCAATTTGGCAAGATCCATATTTCGGGGTTCATGGCCTGGCTGGCGTGGCTGTTCATCCACATTATGTTTCTGATTGGATTCCGCAATCGACTTCTCGTGATGATTCAATGGGCTTGGTCGTATTTCACTTACGAGCGCGGGGCTCGACTGATTACCGGGAGCACGGTTCTGCCGGGATGGAGTGGGGTTGACTCGGACGGCGATGCCCGGCGAGAAATATCTGTCGTGCGGGACAAATCGGCGTAAGAATAGCGTTGTGGGGTACGGCTGCGCATGAAGCTTGTTTCAATTCCGCGATTTCTTTTCGGGCTGACGGCGATTATTGCTTTGAGTTGCGCTGCTTCCGCCGAAGTACTGAAGATCGTGGTCAACGACACGATCCAGCCGATTACCGAGGAGTATATCTCCCGCGCGATCGATGAGGCACAGCGGCGCGGCGATCAGGCGGTATTGATCGAGATCAATACGCCGGGCGGGCTTTTCGACTCGACCCGCAACATCATCCAGAAAATCACGGGCTCTTCCGTTCCCATCATCATCTATGTGACGCCTAGCGGCAGCCGTGCCGCGTCTGCCGGATTTTTTATTCTGGAATCGGCGGACATCGCGGCGATGGCTCCCGGAACGAACACGGGCGCGGCGCATCCTGTGAACCTGGGCGGGGGACAGATGGATGAGGTGATGAAGCAGAAAGTTGAAAACGACGCAGCCGCGTTTATGCGGTCGGTTGTTGCCAGACGCGGCCGCAACGTGGATATCGCCGAGAGCACGGTGCGACAGTCGAAGTCGTTTACCGAGCAGGAGGCGCTGGCGCAGCGCTTGATCGATTACGTGGCATCGAACGAGGGCGACCTTTTCCGGCAGATCGATGGCAAGAGCTTTAAGCGCTTCAACGGGCAGGAGGTCACGCTCAAACTTTCTGGCCAGCCCATCGTGCTTTTCGGATTGACGCTGAAGGAGCACATTCTCGGTTATTTGATGGACCCGAACATCGCTTTCATTTTTCTGGCGATTGGGGCGCTCGCGCTTTATGCGGAGTTCAATCATCCCGGTGCGGTTGTGCCGGGAACGGTAGGGATTGTTTTTATTTTGGTTGCGGCTTTTGCTTTGAATCTGCTGCCTACGCGCTTTGCCGCGCTGGTGCTGATTCTCGGGGCATTCGCCCTGTTTGCGGCGGAAGCGAAGTTTGCCAGCCACGGCGTGCTCACGGTCGGCGGCATTGCGCTGCTCACGCTGGGAGGATTATTGCTTGTGGATTCGCCGATTCCGGAGATGCGCGTTCATCTGCTCACGGCGCTGGCGGTGAGTGTTCCGCTTGGGTTAATCACGGCGTTCCTGATGAGCATCGCGCTCAAGGCCCGGCGAAACAAAATGGTTTCAGGCGCTCAGGGCTTGATTGGCGAGACCGGCGTGGCGCAGACGTCGCTTGCTCCGCGGGGAAAAATATTTGTGCACGGCGAACTTTGGGACGCTGTGTCTTCGACCGAAGTATCGATTGGACAGTCCGTGGTGGTGCGCCGGGTCGATGGGCTCGTGCTCGCGGTCGATCCGGTCGCCGCATCGCAGCCTCTGACCGCATCGCCGATTTTCAAGTAGACCTTCGGCCATGCACCATCGCAAGCAATGGCCTGCCCTCCGAATTCCGCTCCTATCACTAATCCCTGCGTTACAATCCGCGTTAGCAGGATTGCGCGCTTCAGGAGCGGGGGTACAAATGGAAATTTTTGGCATGGGAATCGGATTCATTACCATTTTGAGCGTCGTTTTGGTTGTATACGCCTTAAGCTCGATCAAGATTCTGGCTGAATATGAGCGTGGGGTAATCTTTCGGCTGGGTCGACTTTTGAGTGCGGCCAAAGGCCCGGGCGTCATTTTAGTTTTTAGTCCGATCGACCGCATGGTGCGGGTTTCGCTTCGCCAGGAAGCGCTGGAAGTACCGCCGCAGGACATCATCACTCGCGATAACGTTACGCTCAAAGTGAACGCCGTCATCTTTCTGCGCGTGATCGATCCGAGCAAGGCTGTGGTGGAAGTTTCTAATTACGTCTATCAGACTTCGCAGTTTGCGCAGACGACTTTGCGTTCGGTACTTGGTGAACAGGAACTGGATGAACTTCTCGCCCATCGCGAAAAAATCAATCTACGGCTGCAGAGCATTCTGGACCAGCACACTTCGCCGTGGGGCGTGAAAGTCACGAACGTTGAAGTGAAGCAGGTGGACATGCCGGAATCGATGCTGCGGGCGATGGCCAAGCAGGCGGAGGCGGAGCGCGAGAAGCGGTCGAAGATTATTCATGCGGAGGGCGAGTTCTCGGCTGCGCAGCGGTTGGTGGATGCCGCTCACCTGCTGGCAACTGAGCCGGTCAGCGTGCAGTTGCGTTACCTGCAGACTTTAACGGAGATCGGCGTCGAGAAAAACACCACTGTTATTTTTCCGGTGCCGGTGGACTTTTTCTCGGGCTTGCAGAAGATGTTGGGCAAGGGCGGCGATGATACGGCGCCCGTGGCGAAGTCCGCATAGGGGCGCGGTTCAGCTCGCGCAATAGGCCGGCTGAGCGGGAGATCCTTCGCTACGCCTGAAAAACGGCTTCGCTCAGGATGACAAACTTGGTGTAATACAAAAGTGCTGGCGCCAACTCTTGAGGAGTGGTTATGGCTTCGTCACAGGACACTGAAATTACGTTAGGTACGGCGAAACTATTAGGCCTGTTTTTTGGGCTGGTGATGGTATGCGCCGTTTTCTTCGCGCTGGGCTACACGCTGGGACGCAAGGCAGATGTTGGGCTGGCCGCGACCAGCGCGGCGGTGCCGTTGCCGGTTATAGTAGGCGGTTCTAAACCGGCCAATTCTGCCGCATCGCAGACGCCGATGACATTTTATAAGGCCGTGGAACAGCAGAATGCGAATCCGCAACTTACGCCGGCTTCTGCCGATGCGGGAAGCGTTGGCGGAAATGCGAGTCAGACGTCTGCAGGGCAAACAGGAGCGACTTCACCAGGAGCGTCTGGTTCGGGAGCTGCGTCTGGAAATCAGGCGCAGGCCGCGTCGAACGGAAACGCTCCGGACGCGATGGTAGCGATTCCGGGCCCTGGTTATTTTGTGCAAGTCGCAGCGGTGAGCAAGCAGGATGACGCCGATGCGTTGGTCGATGCCCTCAAGAAGAAAGAGTATCCCGCGTTTGTGGCGAGTGGCGCTGCGACCGATAAATTGTTTCGTGTGCAGGTTGGTCCGTTTGCTGACATTAAAGAGGCCGAAGCACTGCGCTCCCGCCTGGTTAACGACGGATATAATCCGATCCTCAAGAAGTGAAGTCTCCCTATGAAGAGTGACCGCGTGTTGAACCGCCGTGTGATCTTCAAGCTGCACGGCATGGATCCACTTGACGCTACTGTTCTGAAGCAGGATGCAACCGGCTACTGGATTCGCGGCGGCACGCTGGCCGGAAAGCTCGACGAATCCAGGTGTTCGCTGCCGGAGAGCGATGTGCGGTATTTGGAGTTCTGCCAGATCGAATGGATGCGGGCGCCGCGAGGGCGGTCGTAAGCAGATCCCCAGCACACAGGCAAAAAAGCAGGTTATTCACCGGGCTCTCGCCTGGTTCGGAATGACAAGAGTTGATTTGATCTTGTCATTCTGCATATTGACAACCATCGATTTACGCGATATTGATGGTGCATCTTATGACCACCCCAGTTCCTTTTCTTGACCGCGCGCTTCATGCCATTGCCGATCCTACCCGCCGGCGCATTCTTGTTGCGCTTAAACAGCGAGGGGGGAATGTCTCGGGCAAAAATAATGGTTTGTGTGCCGGCGATATTGAAGAGCGCATGCAGCTTTCTCAGCCGACCATTTCGCATCACATGGGGATTTTGACCAAGGCTGGATTGGTTGAAGTGGTGAAGCAGGGGCAGTGGCGGTGGTACCGGCGGAATGAGAAGGTTTTGCGGCGAGTGGTGAAGAATTTACGGAGGGAGTTGTAAACAGTATTCCCAAAGTTAGGGTCCTCACTGCGCTTTCAGCCCGATTCGGAATGACAAAAATAAATAATGCTTTTACGCGGCGCTGAAGCGCCCGCTCTTCCACGGTTCTGAGGCATTTGTGAGTTTCGGAGTCTTAGCTTGCGGAGGCGGCTGCAGCTAGAGCTTTTTGCAGGAGGCGTCTGGCTTGTGAAATCAGTTCGGCTACTTCGAAGGGTTTTACCAGATAGGGCACGTTATTTTCCTGCAGGAACGCGCGCTCATCGCCTTGCTCCACGCCATTTGAGAAAGTAAACAGGATATGCTTTTCCATCTCGGGGCAGTGCTGCCTTAGCCAGAGGTAGGCTTCTTTTGCGTTCCAGTCCGCGGGCATTTTGCCGCTCATGATTACAAGATCGAAGGGCTCGGAAAGCAATCTTGTTTTTACGTCTTCGCTTCTCACCGCGGTCACCACGCTGGCTCCGGCGCCTGCAAGCACGTCGCGCTCGAACTCCAGCACGGCCTCTTCTTCCTCCACTAACAGAACCCGGCCCTGGATGGCGCCTTCGCGCTTGGGCGGAATTACGGGAGCGGCTTCCACGACTGCGCCGGCCGTTGTGGCCATGGGCAGCCGCACATCGATGACTGCACCGCCTTCGTCGGCATTGCGCGCGGTGATGTCTCCGCCGTGCTCTTTCACGATTCCGTAGCAGATGCTCAGCCCGAGGCCGGTGCCTTTGCCTACGCTCTTCGTGGTGTAGAAGGGATCGAAGATACGTTTCGGATCTTTGATGCCGGGACCGTCGTCGGTAAATTGGGCGCGGACGCTGTCCGTTCTCGCTGATAATACGGGATCTTCAGCTTGCCGGCGCGGCCTGTTTCCAGAATGGCGTCGACGGCGTTGTTGATGATGTTGAGAAAGACCTGTTCGATCTGGTGCGGATCGGCAACGACACAGCGCGGGCTCGGTGCAAATTCACGCTCGACATTGATGTGGTTCACCTTCAGATCGTAGTCGCGCAGCGCGAGAGTTTCGTCGAGCACCTTGCGGATATCGACATCGTCGCGCTGCGGCTTGCGCTGGCGGGCGAAGGAGAGCAGATTCTGCACTACGCGATGCGTGCGCTGGGCCTGCTTGAAGAGCTTGCTCACGAAATCCTGGGCGCGGTCGTTGAGGCCTTCGCTTTCGAGAAGCTGCGCGTAGCCGAGAATTGCGGTGAGCGGGTTGTTCAGTTCGTGGGCGACGCCGGCAATCAGCTGTCCGACGGCGGACATTTTTTCGCTTTGCAGCAATTGCTCCTGCGTCTTGCGCAGATCTTCGTAGGCGCGGCAAGTCTCTTCGTAGAGGCGAACTTTCTCGATGGTGGTGGCCAACTGGCGGCTGATGGCGACCAGCAGGTTTTCGTCGTTGCTGGAGTATTCGTAGCTCACGATGGCTGCTGAGGCCCATCATGCCGATGGGGCTGTCCTTGCCCCAGAACAGCACCCAGATCCAGGAGCTCGCCGTCGGAGCGGATGAACTCGGCGACGACCGGCGGAAGATGCGGCAGATATTCGGCGGTGATCACTTCGGCGCGCGAGCGAATGACCAGATCGCCGAAGCCGCGGCGAAATGAAATTCCGCAGGCGCGCGATCTTATCGCGGCTGCGCGGTCCCCAAGCGGCGCGGCGGCGGTAGGTCGGCGTGATCGGCGTCAGAAAGATAGACTGATCCGCTCTCCGCGCCGAACAAGCGAAACGACCTGGCGCAAGGTCAGGTTGAGGATTTCGTCGAGATCGAAGGACTGAGTCGCGACCACGGCCATCGCGTTCAGCGCGTTCAGTTCGCGATTGCGGCGGCGCATTTCGTCTTCGGCGCGGCGCTTCTCGGTGATGTCGAGCACGAATCCCTGATAGCGTTCGATCTTGCCCGAGCGTCGCGTGTGGCGAAACTGCTTTCACGGCGAGCAACAGCGTTCCGTCTTTGCGGCGCAACGTCACTTCAAAGTTGCGAACGTAGTTGTGAGCTTCGATATCGCGATGAAAGGCGTCGCGCTGGCTCGGCGTCGACGCGAGATTTCTGATCCAGATTCAGCGCCATCAAGCTCGTCGCGGCTGCTCGTAGCCGAGCATGTGCACGAACGCGTCGTTGCAATCGAGTAAGCCGCCGGTAGGAGTGGCGACATAAACGCCTTCCTGCACCTGCTCGAAAAGCAGCCGATATTTTTCTTCCGCGGATCGCCGGTCGGTGATGTCGCGGACGACGTGGATGGTTCCCTTTTGCTGGCTTCCCTGCTCGGTGTAGGACGAAGTGGAAACCATGGAGAAGCCGCCGAAGCAGGGGTCGGCGCCTTCAGTGAATTCTTCCTCGGCCGCGAGCGCAGTAGGGACACCCCGTCCACTCGCCGAGACGCGTGGGGTAAGACGGATTCGCAGGTGCTGCCGATCACGTCGGCGGAGGATTGCTCCAAGCTGTTCCAGCAGAACCTGGTTGGCCTTGATGATGCGGAAATCGGCGTCGTGCGCGAGGATGATGTCGTGGACCGAATCAAAAGTGTTTCTCCACTGCCGCTGCGAGCGCAAAACCTGCTCGAGCAAACGGAAGTTCTCGACGGCGATGCCCAGCTGGCGTCCGCATATTTCGAGGAAGTCGAGTTCCTCGGCAGTTAGTTTTCTCTCGTGTGGGCTGCCTAGAAGAATCAGCCCGATAGGGGACTTCTTGCCCAGCACGGGGACTATCACAAGATGAAGAAGTTTTTCCGACTTTAGCAGTTGCTCATCTTCCGGAGTGGGATCGCCTCTTTTCGGAATCTGGACTGTGCCCTGCGCCAGCATCTGCGACACATTGTCTGTCAACTCGGCGATGCCCATCTCCCGCAAGAATTCCTGAGAAACTCCGACGGCGTGGGTGGCCACGAGGTGTCCGCCCTCGATCAAGCGGAACCATGCGGCCTTACTTTTGGTGAGGCGCTGCAATTCCTCGAGGGATTTATCCATCATGCCGCCCTGCTGTTGGGCGAGCACTACACTTTCTGTCAAAGAGCGCAGCACAGCTAATCGTTGCGACCGCGCACGCGCTTCCTGAAATACGACTCAGAAGCATGCTCAATCCCAAGAATATGTCTGACGTAATCGAAACTCCGCCGGGGAACTGGGCCGGTAGATGGGCATCGAGAAGCGGCCAGTTGAGATGCTGTGACAGCAAGCTGGCTGAGAGCATCCAGGGCCAGAACTCGCTGCGGCCACGCCGCGCGTTCAGCAAGGCGATTGCTGCTGTCAGCAGGACGATGCGATAGGAAACTTCCAGGGCGACGCGCAAGGTTAAGGAATCAGGCCACAACAAGGCGCGGGCTACGGCAGAGCCGGCTACGGACACAGTAACCGCAGCCAGCGGTGCCAGCAGATTCTTGGAACGGACATAAGCCAGAACGGCTCCGGCGAACAGTCCCATAGCGATTACAAAGGCCGCTTGCTCAACCGCGGGAAGATAGCGCGGAGGAATGTGCATTCCGATGCCATGCAGCCCGACCAAACGAGAGCCAAATAATAGAGTCCACGCCGCCGCCCAGATTGAGAGATAGCGCTCGCGGAAGACGCACAGGACCAGTAACGAAGCTGCCACGGTGAGTAGCAGCGTCCACTCCCCGGGCTTCAGCCTCGCGATGGCGGGCTGTGCGACGGTGTTCCAAAAAGACCAAAGGGAAGCGGTCATCTTAGTTAGGTGCTGGCGTCAAGTTCAGGTAATGCTTAGGCGCGCACTCCTGCCCAGTTCCTGAATACCATGCTTGGGCTACATGCAGGTGCTCTTTCCGGACCTTGGTGGTTACTTTCGGCACCTCACGGTGGAAAGTAAAATCGCCGATAGTATTGCTTGGGAGAGAGATGCCCGACCGCATTCTCGTAGTAGATGACGAAGAGGCAATCCGGGAGATTGTCTGCGCCATCCTCGCCGCCGCCGGCTATGCCTGCAAACAGGCCGGTTCCGGCATGGAGGCCCTTGCCTTGCTTAATTCCGGCGAGGTGTTTGAGTTGATGCTGTCAGACCTGATGATGGCGGACCTAGATGGCATAGGCCTCCTTGAACGTACCAAGGAAAAGTTTCCTGACATGCCGGTGGTGATGGTGACCGCCGTTCACGATATTTCGGTGGCACTGGCCGCTATCCGCAATGGGGCCTACGATTACCTGCTGAAACCTTTTGAGCGCGAGCAGTTGCTGAATGCGGTAGGGCGTTCGCTGGAAAACCGCCGGCTCAAGGTGGAAAACCGCACGTATCAAACCAATCTGGAATCGCTGGTCGAAGCCCGCACCGATCAACTGCAGGCTGCTATGGCCGATCTTGAGCGCTCCTACGACACTACGCTGCAGGCATTGGGCGATGCGCTCGATCTTAAAGACCGCGAGACGGAAGGCCATTCCAAGCGCGTTACCGCTTTCACCATGGCGATCGCCCGCGCCATGGGTCTGCCGCGTGAACATATCGACGTAATTGCCCGTGGCGCATTTCTCCACGACATTGGCAAAATGGCGATCCCTGATCGCATTCTGCTGAAGCCCGGAAAGCTGGATGAAGAAGAAAAGTTAATCATGCGCGAGCATTGCTATCACGGCTATCAGATGCTCAAGAAAATTCCGTTCCTCGCCGAAGCCTGCGAGATTGTTTACTCGCACCAGGAACACTTCGATGGATCCGGCTATCCCCGTGGGCTGAAGGGTACCGAAATTCCCTTGGGAGCACGCATCTTCTCGGTTGCCGATACTCTTGATGCTATTATTTCCGACCGCCCCTATCGTCCAGCCAGATCTCTCGCTGAAGCGCGTAAAGAGATCGAGGCTTGGTCGGGACGGCAGTTTGATCCGGAGGTCGTGGAGGTATTTCTGAAGATGCCCGACGACATCTTCGAATATGTTCGCCGCGAGATCAACGGCCAGAACTATCCCCTCAGCTACTCCTCGAACGCCAAGGGCGCTACTTAAAAATAGCAGTCATCCAACCTGCAATCTTCGGCATCGCTCCGTTCTTCTCTAATAACTTCTCAAAGTACGGCCTGTTCTTCGACTTACAATTGGAGAGAAGCGGCTCGTGGCAAAGCATCTGGAGGTGGTTATGAAATCAGCAGTCTGTTTGGTTGCTTTCTTTCTGAGCTTATGCGCTGCGTGCGTTGCTCAGGATCATCCCGCGGTGACAGCGCTACCGAATTCTGTTTACGTTGGCGCCGACGGCAAATTCGAATCGGCTCCGGATACCGCCGTAATTCAGTTCAACATTTCCGTGCAGGAGGATAGTTCCCAGGCCGCTTACCAGCACGCATCGAAAGATGCCGAGCAGGTTCGCGAGGTGCTGCGTGCCAACGGCATCGAGCCCAAGGTGGCAACGATCGGATTCTTTTCGGTTCAGCCCATGTATGACTGGAAAAATGCAAAACAAAAAGTGATTGGCTACCGGGTGACCACCGATGTGACGCTCAAGTTGAAAGATTTTTCGAAGATCGGTCGGATTACGCAGCAACTTGCGGATGCCAACGTCAGCGAGCGGCAGACTTTGAACTACACGCTGGAGAATATTGACGAGGCCAAGAATAAAGCCGTGGAAGATGCATACCGGCGGGCC
Source organism: uncultured Acidobacteriaceae bacterium (assembly GCA_963789625.1). Lineage (GTDB taxonomy): Bacteria > Acidobacteriota > Terriglobia > Terriglobales > Acidobacteriaceae > Sulfotelmatobacter. Next base: position 205,340 of record CAWBLK010000013.1, read on the forward strand.
CGCAACTCGGCGGAGACGATTGCCCACGCGAGCAGCCGTACTTTGGGAGAGCTTTCTTACGCCTCGGTGGATACCTTCGAGAACCAGCGCGTGCCCGTACCGCGTATGCGCGTGATGGCTGCTGTGGCAAATGCTGCGCCACCGCCTACTGAGGAGTTCACTCCTCAAGACGTGACGGTTACGGCGCATGTGAATGCGCTTTTTAATTTGAAGTAAGAGGGAATTTCGGACTTCCAGCTTTCTGGGGGCTAAAGCCCGTGGATAAAATACGGCATTTATCGCAGTGGTGAACCGCTGCGCCACCCAAAATCAATCGCAAGATTAACTTTATTCGCGGCTACGGATTGGCTCTTGCAACTGTGATGCGGCTTGCGTCTAGCGTGATCGGGCGCTGAATTTCCATTTCGATCGACGTTCCTACATCGAGTTTCACATCGGGACCGCGCTTCAGCAGCGCCCATGCGATGCCTGCAGCTGCTCCCGCGCCCGCCCCTATACGCGCTCCGTTCAGCCCGCCGGTGGCTAAGCCGCCTGCGGTGGCGCCTCCTATGGTCCCGTATGTACCGTTCTTGGCCGCGTCTTCAACCTTTTTTCCGGTGTCACTGTCCTGCTGGATCGTTCCTTCCGAATCTTTGACCGATTTGTCCTCTGCTCCGGGCGTATTCTCCACCGAGCCCGGCAGCATTACGGTGTATCCGCTGGGAAAAATTATGGAGGTAAAGTGCATCAGGATTTCGGAGCGGCCCCGGCCGTGACCGGCGCGCTCCACGTGGGCGATTTTGCCCTGGATGTAAGACCCCTCCGGCACAATCACTCGGCTATCGACGACGAATGGAAATACCGTGGCCGCGTAAACCGCATCGCCTTCGCGAGCATTCTTGGTGGAGATGGCTTGCTTCAGAGCCAACGGAATTTTGGTTCCCGCGGGAATCGTGTAGGCATTTGGATCGGAAGCGACAGCCGGTGCAGGGGTGGGCTGGGCCGTAGCCGCAGGAGTGGAGGCCGGATCTTGCGGTTTCGGCGTATCCGCCGCTTGACCTAAAGCGAATCCAGATAACAGTAAGAGAGTCCACGCAGCGCGCATGATTGACCTCCAATCGAGCGATTTAGCCAGAGAATACCACGCTCCGGGCTGGGATGCTTCCCTTCCGTTCAGAGTTATCCGCAACTGCGCTATTCGGCTACGCGTTAGGCCAGTTGAGGGGAGATCCTTCGCTCCGCCTGAAAAACGGCTGCGCTCAGGATGACAGCGTCGTGTGATTGTCAAAACCCCAGAATCACTTGGACCAGAATGGGTGGAGCGGACCGTGGCGGAGAATATCGTCTACCTCTTCCACTCCGGTGAGGTCGGCATAGTTGGCGCGGGGAGGAAGGGCAAAGACGTACTTACGGTTGCGTCCGAGTTCGTTGGGAGAAATGGGCGCGGCGTTCACCAGATAGTTGCCCTGCTGCACTGATTCCCACTGCGAAACTGTGAAGATCATGATGGGAATATCTTCCCGCGGATTTTCTTTGGTCCAGGCTGGATGCCGGATGTAGAGCAAAGGCCCGTGCTCAATATCGCCCTTGCGCGTATCGCTGCCTTCCCACTTCTCTGCGACGATCTTGTAGCCTTTCCAGCTTGCGGGCAGTGAGAAGCTGAAGCCATACTTCGTGTCCTTGTACTCAACCGTTGCGGCGGAGGGCTCTGCTGGCGGTTTCTCGTCAGATTGGGCGGCTTGCGGGGTGGGCGAAGCCGGAGTTGCTGGTGCAGTGCTGGCGAGCACTGGCGAGATAGTGATCGACAGCATCAACAGAGCAAGCGTTATAAGAACTAATTTCTGGAAAATGCGCTTCGAGAAAATATATTTCGGGATCGCCTTCATTCTTCTATCCGCTCCTCACATGTTCCAACGCCGGTTACTTATAGATCAAGTATTTCTGCCGCACCAGCTGAAATTTATCGAGATCCTCTTGCCAATCCTGAGCAATCCGACGGGGGTCGCGGCCCGCCAGCAATCCATCATAAGCCGCCTGGTCGACCAGCAATTGGGTCATGCGGTCGATTTTGTAGTCAGCGGGATACAGTTTTAGCAACGCCGCTGCCAACTCTATTCCTAACTCGGGGGCGTCCAGCGCATTTCGCTCGGTCAGAATAACATTCACGCCCTCGCATTTCTGACCACTGTAATTGCTGGATGTCGGCGTAAATGTAACCGGCACAAATCTGACTCCGGCAAGCCCACGTCCATTCAAATACGCGGCTAGCTCGCGACTCTTCATCCAAGGCGCGCCCAATAGCTCAAAGGGAGTATCCGTTCCGCGCCCTACGGAAACATTGGTGCCTTCGATCAGCCCTAGTCCGGGATAGAGCGCGGCCTCGGTAACGCTGCGCAGATTTGGCGACGGATTTGCCCACTCGAGCCCGGTCGAATCGAACCAGTCGCCGCGCTGCCAGCCTTTCATTGGAACCACGGTGAGCTTGGCGTTGATGTTGCGCTCGGCGTTGAACATCTTCGCGAGTTCGCCCATGGTCATGCCATGGCGCACCGGCACAGTCCAGTAGTTCGTGAAGCTTTCGCGTCCGGCGTCCGCTACCGGACCCTGGATGAATGATCCGGTGATGGGATCGGGCCGATCGAGCACGATCAACTCAACTCCCGCGCTGGCAGCCGCCTCCAGAAAATATCCCAGAGTGGTTTCGTACGTGTAGAAGCGCACGCCGGCATCTTGAATGTCGAAGACTACCGCATCTAACTGCTTCAGAATTTCTGCTGGCGGACGGCGGTCAGCATCTTTCGCCCCATACACGCTATAGACTGGAATGCCTGTGACCGCATCCTTTGTATTTGTAACGTCGGTTGTATCGAGCGTGCCCGTAACTCCGTGTTCCGGGCTGAAGATCGCGTCGAGAGAAATACCTGCGGCTTGGGCCAGCACATCGATCGTGCGACGCCCGTCCGCGTCCACTCCCGTCTGGTTGGTCACCAGTCCAATTTTTTTCTTGCGCCCGGGAATCTGCAGCACATCGAACCCATGTTCTTCGAGGACATCGATCCCGGTCTTCACGCTGCCGTTGCGCGTGCTCATACGCCGCGCGGCGCTCTGCGCCTCGTTATAGCCGGTGATGCTCTCCCCGCGCAATGCCTCTTTCTCGCTGCTGGTAAGCGGCAGAGATGCGGCAACCGCCGTGGCCACTTTCGAGCGCAGGGCGATTGCGTTTCCGCCGCGGGGATGCACGGCATTGGTAAGAAGAATGATGTAGCTCTTCGTGGTTGGATCGATCCACAGTGAGGTTCCAGTGAAGCCGGTATGCCCATAGCTGCCGACCGGCAGCAGATCTCCGCGGTTCGATGAGAAGGGAGAATCGATATCCCAACCGAAACCACGCAGCACTGGAGCGGATGGCGGCTGTTCTGGGCGCGTCATTTTCTCAACTGACAGCGGCGACAAAATTGCGCCGCCGCCGTTCAGCAGGGCCTGTGCGAATTTTGCAAGATCGTCGCCCGTGGAAAATAATCCGGCATGGCCTGCAACGCCGCCCATGCGTCGCGCTGTGGGATCATGCACCACACCGCGCAGCATGTGATCGTTTTCGTCATACTGCGTGGGCGCGATTCTTGCTCGCCATCCCGCTGGAGGCAGAAAGCGCGTATGCGTCATCTTCAGTGGCGCAAATATATGTTGGGCCGCGTAGGCATCTAGGGACTCGCCTGAAACCCGCTCCACGAGCGCGCCCAGCATTATAAAATTGATGTCGCTGTAGGTAAATTTCGAACCCGGCGGCTCGTCCGGCGTTTCGGCGAACGCCATGTTGTACGCCGTTTCTTTTCCTTCCCACGCCGTTTTCAAATCCAAATCCGGTTCAAGCCCGGAGTAGTGCGTCAGCAATTGCCGCACCGTGATGTCTTCTTTTCCGTTCTGCGCAAATTCCGGCAGATACTTCGCGACTGGGTCGTTCAAACGCACTTTACCCCGCTCCACCAACTGCATTACCGCTGTAGTGGTAACTATGACCTTGGTCAGCGAGGCGAGGTCGAAAATCGTATCGAGGGTCATCGGCTCGCGGCGCGGCTCTAGCGCTCGCGAACCATAAGCCTTCCGGTAGATTACATGCCCGTCGTGCCCGACCAGCAGGACTGCGCCGGGGATCTGGTTTTCATGAATCGCCTCCTCGATGACGGCGTCGACCGCGGCGAGGTGGGGCGCGACGGCAGGATGTTTCGCATCTACGGCGGTGCTTGCCTTCAGAGTGGTTGCCAGAATTATGGAGCATACGGCGATGAGCGAGATTACGCCGAGGGGTCTCGGCGGAAAAAAGCGGGAGCCGCCCTGCGAATTTGATTCAGAAGGAATGCTTTGACTCTACACAACGCAGGTAGGGTGACTCAAGAAACTCAAGTAAGGGGTGCCGCTTATGCCATATCATGGATATCCTGATGGCCGTGCCTGATCGAACATCGCAGGATCAAACCTCACCTGATCGAAGAGGGCTTCTTGACGCATTCGAGAGTCAAGACGAAGTCTTGGCCCCGGCTTTCTTGATCTTGCAATCGGCCATAGCGCAGCAAGCCTTCCCTTCTGCTTCAGTTGCTATTACTCACCGCGGACGGCTTGTGGCGAGTAAAGCTTGCGGACGATTTACGTACGAACTCAGTTCTTCCCCGGTCACTCCGGCCACGCTCTTCGATGTCGCCTCCCTTACCAAAGTTGTGGCCACGACGACCATGGCTATGCTCCTCTATGAGGGCGGATTGCTCGACCTTGACGCTCCCGTGGCCGCGATCGTTTCCGAATTTATCTCCGACCTCGAAAAAGATTCCCGCCGTCGCGACGTAACTCTTCGCATGCTTCTGGGGCACTCTTCGGGCCTGCCTGCGTATGAAAAGTTATTTTTGAAAGTGCACACGCGCGACCAACTTTTGCACGCGGCCTTGACTACGCCTCTGGCCGCCGATCCGGGAAGCCGCGCTGAGTACAGCGATGTCGGTTTCATTATTCTCGGCGTCGCTCTTGAACGGCTAGCTGACGAAGCGCTCGATCGCTTCTGCCAGCGTGAGGTTTTCGCGCCGCTCGCGATGACGAATACTACTTTCAATCCTCCGACAGAGATTCGCGCGCAGATTCCGCCTACGGAGGACGATCTGACTTTCCGGAAAAGAATTATTCAAGGCGAAGTGCAGGACGAGAATGCCAACGTGTTGGGCGGCGTGGCGCCTCACGCTGGAGTTTTTTCTACCGCTGCCGACCTCGCTCGATTCGCACATTGCATGCTTAATGGCGGACGACCGATCCTGCGTCCAGAAACGGTTAGCCTCTTCACCCGACGCGAATCCGCGCCCATAGGCACATCCCGCGCTTTGGGCTGGGACACGCCTTCGGCGCCTTCACAATCCGGAAAATATTTTTCCGGGCAGGCCTTCGGGCACCTGGGCTATACCGGAGCTTCTCTTTGGATTGATCCGGCTCGCGAACTTTCGGTTGTCTTATTGACGAACCGAACATGGCCTGATTGCGCGAATCAAGCCATCAAGCAGGTGCGGCCTTTATTTCACGATGCAGTTGGCGACGCGCTGAGGTGACGGTTTCATGCGATTCCCTCAGGCGCTAAAGCGCTGTGCATTTTTCAACGACCTACGGCACGACTGAAGTCGTGCCCTTCCCGAGTGTGCGGGGCTATGTGAGAACTCGTGCCGTCCCTACGGGACTCGCTTCATCTTCCCACTTCCACCCGGCACTGCCGTGCCGGGCTTTCCCATGCCGCCCCTTGCGGGGCTTGCGTGTAGCGGTCTTCATTCATCTCTTCATTTTTAAACAGTTTGGATTTTCGCGAAGATGCTTCCGCCTAAGCTACTCCGTGCGATTTAGAATGAACGGGCTTCTTTAATCCCGAAAGGTATTCTTGAAACGCAAACCAGCCACACTTCGCAGACTGCGCACAGAGCAGCCGAATCATGCCGCGGATGATCTCGACCGCAAATCGTCGATTGAAATCGCTCGCCTTATCAATGCCGAAGACGCCACTGTTGCCGCCGCTGTTGGGCGCGTTCTGCCCCATATTGCGCGCGCCATCGATCTGGTTGCGGCTGCTCTGCGGCGCGGCGGACGGCTCATTTATGTGGGCGCCGGAACCAGCGGCCGTATTGGCGCTCTGGATGCGGTCGAGTGCCCGCCCACTTTCAATACCGATCCCCGCTCGGTCCAGTTCATCATCGCCGGAGGCTTCGCGGCGCTCGCATCCCCCTCTGAGATTAGCGAGGATGATTCCCAGGAAGGCCGCGACGAAATGGCGCGGCTTAAACCCACCAAGAACGATGTAGTTCTCGGCATCGCATCCAGCGGACGTACTCCGTTCACCGTCGCTGCGATTGCGGAGGCGCGGCGCCGTGGCGCACGCACTATCGCTCTCACTTGCAATCCTAATTCTCCACTCGAACGCGCGGCTCACCTCGCGATTGTTACGCAGGTCGGGCCCGAAGTGCTGGCGGGATCGTCACGCATGAAGGCAGGGACAGCGCACAAGATGGTTCTTAATATGATTTCTACGGGCGCGATGACGCGGTTAGGTTATGTGTATGGAAATCTTATGGTGAACGTCGAACCTAAGAATGAAAAGCTGTTACAGCGGTCGATTGGAATCCTTGAGCGCGCCACGGGAGCGGGGCGTGCGGCTTCGCGTGCCGCGCTGGAGGCTTCTGGACGACGCACGCCTGTTGCTCTCGTGATGCTGGCGGCGGGGGTTGGACGATCGCAAGCTGTTGCCGCATTAAAAAAATCAGAAGCAAACGTTCGTCGGGCGATTGCTCTGGCTCGCGCGAAGTAAATCACCTCAGGCGCTGAAGCGCTGCGCCCCAAAAGCAAACTGGGCAGTGGTTCAGTTTGAACAGCATTATATTTTGTCATTCCGAACCCGCATTCTTTGCCGGTGAGGAATCTGCTGTTGGCCGGACCGAAGCAGATTCCTCGCGTGATAAAACTGAGCTTCGGAATGGCAAACTTATAAAGTTGACCCACTACCAACCGTGACGTTTATTGACCCTCTGAGCACAGTCATTTACCTTGGGAGTGCCGTTTCCGCTTCGGGTTGCGAGGGTCGCGGCGCGAGGCTTCTCTCCTTCATGGACAAAAAGCGCATTCTGGCCAGCGTGGTGGTGTTTCTCATCCTGGCTGTTCTCGTTTACCTGCAGTATCGCCACTGGCAAAGCTTTGACTGGGGCACATTCTGGGCCCAGACTCACCGCATCAAGAAATTTCACGTTTTGCATGCGATCGCTCTCATCTATATCGGATATTTTCTGCGCGCGGTGCGGTGGAAGATTTTTCTGAAGCCGGTGCGTCCGCAGGCAAAAATGATGGATATGGTGTCTCCGACCCTGATTGGGTTTACAGGGTTGGCGCTCCTGGGGCGAGCGGGAGAATTTATTCGTCCGTACCTGATCGCGCGGCGGACAGATCTTCCTTTTTCGTCACAGTTGGCGGTGTGGGCCGTCGAACGCATCTTTGATTTGGGTGCGTTCACAGTGCTGATGGTGCTGGCGATTTTTCTGCCCAGCGCGCTACCCGCCATTCCGCATCCGGAATATTACGTGCGCTTTCGCGAAGGCGGATTTTTCCTGATTGGCGTAGTTGTGATAACGACGCTGGCCGCGATCGTAATCCGGCGCAGCGGGGACGCGGTGGCGCGGTGGGTAGAGGAACGATTCGGGCATCTCTCCGCGAACTTTGGGCACAAGCTGGCGCAAAAGGTGCGCGAGTTCGGCGCAGGACTGGACACGATTCACGGGCCCATGTCCATGCTTTGGCTGACTTTGGTTTCGGTGGGAATGTGGTACATCATCGCTCTGGCGTATCAGGAGGTCACGCATTCGTATGGCGTGGTCGCACTGGAGATTCCGGTTTCCCAGATCTTGATTCTGATGGGAGCGAGCATGGTGGGCTCGATGCTGCAATTGCCGGCCGTGGGCGGCGGTTCGCAGATGGCAACTATTGCGGCGCTATCCAGCGTATTCGACGTACCGCCGGAGGTGGCAGCGAGCTGCGGAATTCTGCTGTGGCTGGTCACATTTGCCGCGGTCGTGCCGGTGGGGCTGGCATTGGCGCATCACGAGAGATTGTCATTGCGGAAGTTGTCGGAGGAAAGCCATCATGCGGAAGAAACGGAGATTGGTGGGCCGCCGGCGTAAAATCTAAGTTTCTGTCTATTACGTAGGTACGTGCTGCGAGTCTGGGCGCTACTCCCCTGTTACAATTTTCTGTTGCAAGAAAAGTAAAGATATCAGCGCCATGAAATGTCCCTTCTGCGGTTTTGCGAATGACAAGGTGGTTGACTCGCGCGAGAGCAAAGAGGCGGAGTCCATCCGCCGGCGGCGCGAATGCCTGAAGTGCAGCAAGCGCTTTACTACGTACGAACGCATTGACGAAATCCCCTACATGGTGGTGAAGAAGGACGGACGGCGAGAGAAGTTCGACCGTCAAAAAATTCTGAACGGCCTCCTGCGTGCGTGTGAAAAGCGGCCGGTGCCAATCAGCAAGCTGGAACAGATTGTCAACGAAGCGGAATCGTTCGTCATCGAATCGCAGGAGCGCGAGCGCAAAACCAGCGAACTCGGCGAACTCATCATGAACCGGTTACGGCGCTATGACAAAGTTGCTTACGTGCGCTTTGCCTCTGTCTATCTGGATTTCAAAGATGTGAAAGAATTCATGAACGAGTTGAGAGACTTGGTCAAAGTAAAAGAAACAGTTGAAGTTAAGGCTAAGAAGAGTGGTCAGTAATCAGTGGTCGGTGGCCAGTCGAGACAAGCCTCGTGAAGGTTTTTCGTCTAGCCTTTAAGAAGCCACTGATCACTGGCCACTGAGGTATGTATGAGTCATAAAGTAACGCTGATACCAGGAGATGGAATCGGGCCTGAGGTAACTGAGGCCACGGTGCGCATTCTGGAGGCGACGGGCGTTAAGTTTGATTGGGAATCATTTCAGGTTGGGGCCGATGCTTTTGAGAAGTACGGCGAATACATCCCAAAGGAAGTGATTGAATCGATCGAACGCACGCACGTGGGGCTGAAGGGACCGGTGACGACGCCGGTGGGCGGAGGCTTTTCCAGCATCAACGTGGCGCTGCGGCAGAAGTTTGAGCTCTATGCCAACTTTCGCCCGATCCGGAATTTGCCGCATATCCAGACCAGGTATCCGGATGTGGATCTGATCATCGTGCGCGAGAACACCGAGAGTTTGTATTCCGGGCTTGAGCACGAAGTGGTGCCAGGGGTGGTGGAAAGCCTGAAGATCATTACTGAGAAAGCTTCGACCCGCATCGCTAAATTTGCTTTCGCGTATGCCCGCAAGAACCAGCGCAAGAAAATCCACGCCATTCACAAGGCGAACATCATGAAGCTATCGGATGGATTGTTTCTGCGCTGCTGCCGCACCGTGGCCAAGGAATATCCGGAGATTACTTACGGCGAGCACATTGTGGATAACACCTGCATGCAGCTGGTCATGAATCCGTACCAGTACGACATGCTGGTGATGGAAAACCTTTACGGCGACATTATTTCTGACTTGTGCGCGGCATTTGTGGGCGGGCTTGGATTTGTGCCCAGCGCGAACCTGGGCGACCACTGCGCGATTTTTGAGGCGGTGCACGGATCGGCGCCCGATATTGCGGGAAAGAATCTGGCGAATCCGACGGCGCTGTTGCGGTCGGCTCTGCTGATGTTGCGGCACTTGGGCGAGTTTGATGCGGCCACGCAGATTCGCAATGCGCTGGAAAAAGTGTACCGGCATCCGGAAAAGCTGACGAAGGACATCGGCGGTAAAGCGGGCACATCGAATTCGCCGACTCGGTGATTGAAGAGATGGAGAAGGCGAAAGCCGCGCCAGCTGCCGCTCGCTAGAGATAGTTTTAATCTTTTTACAAGTCTCTCACGCGTCGACTCGATTCCGCCATTGACTCTCGAAGCAGATGAGAGTAAATTCGCCCGTTCTGGGGAATCTGGGGAATGGCGCGCACAACACGGCGTGTGGGAGTAGTTCTGTTTCAGCTTGGCGGGCCCGATACGCTGGCTGCGATAGAGCCATTTCTTTTTAATCTCTTTTGCGACCCCGATATTATTGACTTCCCTTTTGCTCGCATCGGGCGCAAACCTCTTGCGAAATTGATTTCGACGACGCGCGCACGCAAAGTGCAGCATCACTACGCCACCATTGGCGGAGGGTCGCCGATCCGGCGATTTACGGAGCGGCAGGCACAAGCCCTGGAAGCGGAGTTGGCAAGTCAGGGCCTGGATGCACGCTGTTTTGTGGCCATGCGCTACTGGCATCCGTTTACTCAAGAAGCTATCGCACAGGTTGAGGCGGCGCAATGCGATGAGGTTGTGCTGCTGCCGCTGTACCCGCAGTACTCGTCGACCACTACGGGCAGCAGCCTGAATGAGTGGCGGCGGCTGTTCCGCAGTGGCGTTCCGGTACACAACGTAGGCGCATTCTATCGGCATCCGATATATTTAGATGCTGTGATCGAAAAGGTTGAGGAAGCGCTGGCGCGATTCCCGGTGCCGGAGCGTGCGGAGCTTGTCTTCAGTGCGCATAGCGTGCCTATGTCCGTAATTGCAAAAGGCGATCCTTATCAACGGCAGATAGAGGAAACGGTTTGTCTGCTGATGGAGCGCGCTGGGTGGCGGAATCGGCACCGGCTTTGCTACCAGAGCAAAGTGGGAGCGAGCAAGTGGCTGCAGCCTTCCCTGCATCATACGCTGCATGAGTTGGCGGCTGAAAAGACACGAGAAGTGTGCATTGTGCCGGTGGCCTTTGTTTCCGACCACGTGGAGACACTCGGCGAAATTAATCACGAAGCTCGCGAGGAAGCGCATCGGCTGGGGATTATCCAATTCGAAATGAGCGCGGGCCTGAACGATTCCCGGAAGTTTATCTCGGCGCTGGGAGAGTTGGTGTTGCAAGCGCTGAACGAAGCGGCTCACACCTACCCACAGACTCATGCAATTGGGAGGCAGATGGCTCCAGCATTGCTGGCCGCCGCCGGAGATTAGAGACGAGTTTATAGAAACAGGAGGGCACCCATGATGGTTCCCGGCAGTGAACAACCCAACCCGAGTCCGAAGCCAGAAGCGGCCAAGCCCGCGGCTCCGGGCGCAACGGATGCCACGAAGTATGTGGGCACACCGGCGGTGGGCACTTCAAAGGCAGCGGCAGCGGCCGGAGTTTCGTCATCGGGCCCTTCGAATACGGAAATCGACCAGCGGCGACGGCGCCTCGTGTGGGTTTCCGTTACGGCATTCCTGACCGCGTGGTTTCTTGCCTTCTTCCGATTTTTCCTTCCCCGCACTCTTTTCGAACCCAACACAGTTTTTAAGATCGGCTATCCCTCGGAGTTTGCGCTGGGGGTTGATACGAAGTTTCAACAGAAATATCGCATCTGGGTCGATCGCACTCCTGATCGTGTGTTCGTGATCTACGCGCGCTGCACACACCTGGGCTGCACGCCGGACTGGAAGCCGAGCGAGAACAAGTTCAAGTGTCCGTGCCACGGCAGCGGGTATGACAGCGAGGGGATCAACTTCGAAGGACCGGCGCCGCGTCCGATGGATCGTGCGCATTTGGAGCTGGCCCCGGATGGGCAGATCATGGTGGATACCTCGCGTCTTTATCAGTGGCCGAAGGGACAGCCCAGCAAGTTTAACGATCCCGGAGCGTTTTTGACTGGAGTATAGGTGGTAGCGCCGGCGTCCCGCCGGCCTTTTTGCAAGCTAATTAAGAGGAAATAATGGCTGACGAAAATAATCAGAACGGCAAGAACGGCAAAGTAGGGCTGGTCGACCGCGTTAAAGAAGATATTCAGGCGATGAAGGTCGACATCCCCGCCAAGGCAAAAGAACAGATCGAGGGCCTCAAGGATCCGACCAAGACTCAGGTCTATACCTCGATCTTCCGCCACAAGCACGACGATACGCCACGCAACCGGGCGCTGGGCGTGCTTTCCAACGTCTTCCTGCATTTGCATCCCGCGAAGATTAATCGCGATGCGGTGCGCTACAGCTATACCTGGGGCATGGGCGGTATCACATTTTTTCTGTTCATCGTCCTCACCTATACCGGCGTGCTGCTGATGTTCTACTACCACCCCAGCAAGGTGCAGGCGTTTCGCGACGTGCTCTATCTCGAGCATGACGTACCCTTCGGAAAGATTTTGCGCAACATGCATCGCTGGGCCGCTCACCTGATGGTGATTGGCGTGTGGCTGCACATGTTCCGAGTTTTTTTGACAGGGTCGTATAAGAAGCCACGAGAATTTAATTGGAATATTGGCGTGCTGTTGCTGGTGTTTACTCTGCTGCTTTCGTTCACCGGCTATCTGCTGCCTGACGATCAACTGGGATTCTGGGCCGTCACGGTGGGCACGAACATGGCGCGAGCCACGCCGCTGCTAGGGCACGAAGGCCCGTTCGGATCGATGCTGGGTATGACTCCATATAACGATGTGCGCTTTGGGTTGCTGGGCGGGTCAATCGTGGATGCGAATGCGTTGCTGCGGTCTTATATCTGGCACTGCATCGGCATTCCGATTGTGGCTTCCGTGTTGATGATCGTGCATTTCTGGCGCGTGCGGAAGGATGGCGGGATCTCGGGTCCGGCGCCGGTAATGCTGGAGGCTGAGGCGGATAAGCCGCGTCGCGGGCCTAAGGCGGCGGGAGAGTAACGCTGCAAGCAAACAACAGGTTCCTCGCCGGGCTTTCAGCCCGACTCGGAATGACAAAGTTTGGTTGAGCTACCAAGTTTAGTTTTCCACAAGAGAACAATTATGGACTGGCGACAACTTTGGGAAATTTGTTCGGCTCCGGATAATGTGCCGATCGTCGGCTTGATCCCCTTGCTTGGCTTCTACATTTATCTGGCATGGAAGCAGGCGCACGCGAACGATGTGCTGATCGAGCAACTGGAGGGTGACGCCGCTCTCGCCAAGACTCATCACCGCAAGACGTGGCCGTTCAAAGCTGGCTGGCAGAAGGAAGTTCACGTCTGGCCGTTCTTGCTGCGCATTGAATTTCTCGCCGCCATTATTGTGACCATCGTTCTGATGGTGTGGTCGATCACGTTGAACGCGCCGCTCGAAGAGCCGGCTAATCCCAACTTGACGATGAATCCCGCGAAGGCTCCGTGGTACTTCCTCGGACTGCAGGAGATGCTCGTCTATTTTGATCCGTGGATCGCCGGCGTGGTCATGCCGACCATGATCATCGTCGGTCTAATGGTCATCCCTTATGTGGATACGAATCCGCTGGGCAGCGGGTATTACACGATAAAGCAGCGGAAGTTTGCCATTGGCACTTTTATGTTTGGCTTCGTCATTCTTTGGGTTGCGATGATCATCATCGGGACGTTTATTCGGGGGCCTGGCTGGCAGTGGTTTTGGCCGGGACAAACCTGGGATCATAACCGGCTGATCTACGAGGTGAATCGCGATTTGCCGGACCTTTTTGGCATTACTTCGAACATGGCGAAGGCGGTCTTCGGCGCGGTTGTCGTGGGTGGCTATTACCTGCTCGGCGGATTTATTGTTTACTCGCTCTTCCGGCGATACATGGGGAAAGACTTCAAGCGGATGAGTCTGCTGCAATTTGGACTCACGCAATTTCTTTTGCTCACCATGGTGGCACTGCCGCTGAAGATGGGGCTGCGGCTGCTGTGGCACATCAAGTATGTGTGGATTACGCCCTGGTTCAATGTTTAAGTGCGTCGGTGGTCGTTGGTCTTTAGTCGTTGGCCAAACCAACCATCCCCGAATCGCAAGGATTGATCGCGTACGACTAACGACCAACAACTAACGACGCAGTTTCGGAGGAAGCGGTGCCTGAACAACCCAACCTCGAGCAGGACCCGATCACAAGCAAGTCGTACGCCGCGTATTACCTAATCGCGATGGTGATTCTAATGGCGACGTTGTTCTGGGCCTTGTGGGATGAGGCGTGGGTACAGCGCCCATGGAAGGCATTCCAGGAACAATGGAAGGATCGTTACAGCGCGTTTCTCAATACCGCGCGATCGAAATCGGCTACGTCGGAAAAGGATGTTGAGCAGAATCCGGATTATGCCGCACTCAAACAGGCTTACGACAAGACCTATCAGGACTCGAAGACGCAAGCTGCGGAAGCACGCGCAGCAGTGGATGAAGTAACGGCGCGTCTGCTGGCCGTGCAAAGCGTATTCACCGACCGGCGCGCTTACGTGAATGCTCTTAGCTATGAGATTGAGACCAGCAGCGGATCGTCCAAGGCCAGCAAGCAAAAGGAATTGGCTGAGTATAAGAAGGAGAAGGCGACAGTCAAGTTTCCCGACGGCAGCAAGAAAGAGTTCGACTTCCCGCAACTGGAGGAAACTTATAACCGTATCCGCGACGAACGTACGCAGAAAAGCTTGGCACTGGGCGAGGTGCTGAAGCCCGTGACTGCGGCCAAGGCGAAGATGGACGAGTACATCTCCGACCACATGGTTGACCTGACGCCACAGCAAATCGACGGGCTGAAAAAGAAGGCGGCCGATTGGGATCCGAAGATCGTGCAGATCAATGTGGCTGAAGCCAACATTGTGGACCGTTGTGAGTCCTGCCACATGAACGCACGCGAGCCGCTGAAGATCACACAGGCGTCGATGATGGCGAAGGGCGAGAAGAAGCCGGATGAGTATGCCGACGCGTTCGAGAGCCATACCGAGCCCGAGTTGTTGAAGATTCACGATCCGGACAAATTTGGCTGTTCGCCGTGTCATCAGGGAAACGGGCGCGCGACAACCAGCATCGAGAAGGCGCACGGAAACTACGAACACTGGCTGTGGCCGCTGTTCCCCAAAGAAAATGCGCAGGCCGGATGCCAAAATTGCCACGCAGCCGACATGGTGCTGGTGAGCGGCGACGAGCAGTGGCAAACCATCAACAACGGCAAGGACCTCTACCGCCAGCGCGGTTGCATGGGCTGCCATCGTTATGAGGGTTACGACAAAGAGCCGGAAGATCTGAACTCGATCGGCCAGCAGATCAAGCAGATCGAAACTCAGAAGAAAGACAACTTGAAGCAAACCGCGTATCTGATGAAGGAGGCGGACGCGGCGCAATCCAATGAAGAAGCGAACCGGCTAAACACCGAGGCGGTCGACTTGCGCGTCGCAAACAGCAAGCTGGACGGGCGTTTGCAGCAGCTCGATTATCAGTCGCACAGCCTGATGCAGGACATGAAAAAAGTCGGGCCGAATCTGAAAGACGTCAGGCTGAAGCTGAACAAGAATTGGATTCCGGTTTGGCTGAAGAAGCCTTCGGATTTCCGCCCCACGACCAAGATGCCGAACTTCCGGCTCACGGATCATCAGATTCAGGCGATTTCGGCATACATCTGGCAATCGGGATTCAAGGATCAGCTTCCGAAGCACAAGCCCGGAAATGCCGCGCATGGAAAAGAATTATTCGAAACGCGCGGATGCCTGGCCTGCCACTCGATTGGCGAAGGCGACCAGATGCAAGGCGGCGTGTTTGCGGCGAACCTTTCGCGCGTTGGCGAAAAGGCGAATTACGATTATCTGGTGCGCTGGATTCACAACGCGCGCGAGCGCACGCGGCCTTACTGCCCGTACGAAAAGAAAGATATCGGTCCCGAAGATTACGCCAAGAAGGGTCTTCCCTATCAGTTCGATCTCGAGCACAGTCAATGTCCGAACGATGGCCATGAACTGCAAGTGCAGAACATGACAGTGATGCCCAGCCTGCGGCTTACTCCAGAGGATGCGGAAGATATCGCAACCTATCTGATGACGCAGAAGAAGCAGGAGCCGTCGTCGTATGCGGATGCCTCGTACATGGATGATCCGACGCTGAAGGACGAGGGCAAAAAGTGGGTGCGGCACTTTGGCTGCTCCGGATGCCATGAGATTGCCGGCATGGAGGACGAAGGACGCATCGGCACGGAACTCACCTACGAAGGCAGTAAGCCGATCGAGCGTCTCGACTTCGCCCTGTTTACAACGGTCGCAGAGCGCGGCGGAGATGACGCAGAACCAATCACCGACAAGGAAGATCTGGCGCGTTTGCCCGACGGTCCTGCAAAGGCCCCATGGTACGACCAGAAAGGATTTTTCGAGCACAAGCTGGCCGAGCCCAACGTTTATGACAAGGGCAAGATCAAGGGCGAACTGGAAGCTTCGCGCATGCCCAACCTGCACCTTACCAAGGAGCAGGTGCTCGATCTCACAACTTTCCTGATGGGAAGCGAGGAGACTTCCCTGCCCGCGAGTTATCAATACAAGCCGGGTGATGCGCGGCACGATATTCAGGAGGGTTGGTGGATCATCAAAAAATACAACTGCATGGGCTGCCACCAATTCATTCCTGGCCAGCAGACGATTCTGATGGGATTGAAGCAGTATCAGGATGTGCAGGAGCAATTGCCGCCGAAGCTGTTGACGGAGGGTGCGCGCGTCGATCCGGAGTGGTTGCGGAAGTTCCTGTCGAATCCGTCGTTGAGCACGACGGACACGAACCGCAATGGCGTGCGTCCTTACCTGCAGGTGCGCATGCCAACGTTCTCCTTCTCGGATAACGAACTGCGCAAGCTGGTACGATTCTTCCAGGCATTGTCGCAACAGCCGCTGCCTTATATTCCTGAGCAGGTGCCGGTGCTTACGACCAAGGAAACGGACATGGCGCGGAGTTTGTTCTCGAGCACTGCGGCGCCTTGCTTGAAGTGCCATGCCACGGGCGATCCCGCGCATGACAAAATCGCCACGGCGCCAAACTTCCTGCTGGCAAAAGAACGGCTGAAGCCGGACTGGGTCGAGCGCTGGATTACTGATCCGCAGGCGGTTAGCCCTGGAACGTCGATGCCGTCGGGTCTATTCAAGCAGCAGAACAACCAGTGGGTATTTGCCGGACCTACGCCTCCTTCATTCCAGGGATATGAAGGGGATCACCGTAAGCTGCTGACCGACTATATCTTCCAGTTGACGGCGGAAGAGCAACGGAGGGTGGCAGCGTCTATGCCGCACGCAAAAGCGGCGCTGCAGCCGAAGAGCAATCGCAGGCAGGCGGTGGCGGAAACGCACGCGGCGGCAAGTGGCGGATCGCGGTAGAATGGCGGGCTGAAACCGAGGTCCCTCGCTTCGCTCGGGATGACAACATTTCTTTAAGTAAATTTTGAGAATGCTGCAAGCACTATCAACTACTAAGACACATCAACCACTAAGAGAAGAAAGGGCGACATCATGAATAACAGAAGTTGGAGGACGATATCAGTTAGCGCGCTGGCATTGGGCGGATTGCTGGTGGTGACGGCATGCAATAAGCAGCAGAACACGGAGCAATCTGCGAACAACACGGCTCAAACGGCCATGACCGCTCCGGCGGCAACGCCAATTGATCCCGCCACTGTAGCGACTGTGAACGGGACGGTAAAGTTTGATGGCGCGGCGCCGAAAGCCGGAAAAATCGATATGAGCCAGGATCCGGCCTGCAAAGGCATGAACGAGGCGGAGAACATAGTCGTTGACAACGGCAATCTCGCCAACGTTTTTGTCTATGTGAAAGATGGATTGGGCAATCGCACTTTTGATGTGCCCAAGGACGAGGTCGTCCTCGACCAGAGCGGCTGCAAGTATCATCCGCACGTGTTGGGCGTGATGGCGGGCCAGACAGTGCAGATCAAGAATGATGATCAGACCACGCACAACATTCATCCCACGCCCAAGGACAACCGCGAGTGGAATGAGTCGCAGCCTCCATCCTCGGCCCCGCTGGAAAAGAGTTTCGCGCGCGAAGAAATCATGCTGCCGGTGAAGTGCAATCAGCACCCGTGGATGAAGATGTACATCAACGTGGTGAAGAGCCCGTTCTACGCGGTTACCGACAAGAGCGGTAAGTATGAAATCAAGGGACTGCCACCTGGGGATTACACGATCGCCTTCGTGCAAGAGAAATTGGGCGAGCAGGATCAGAAGGTGACTGTGGGCCCGAAAGACACGAAGACCGTGGATCAGAGCTTTAAGGCGGCTGCGGAGTAAGACGGAAGGCCGCGACCCGGCGCGGCAACCGGATTATCCTCTGATAAAATAAGTTGTCTCGCGTTTCGGGCTGTGCGACTCTGCACGGCCCGAAACGCCTTAAAACGCAGGGCATCCGAGCCCATGTGACCCAAGGGGAAACTCTGAAAGCCATTCCAACAACTTACAACCGCGCGCACCACGCTTTTGCTGTGTTCACAGCGTGCGCGACCCTGGTGGTGATCACCGCGGGCGCGTTGGTCACCAGCAACGATGCTGGACTCTCGGTTCCCGATTGGCCGACATCGTTTGGCTATCTGGTGAAGGTGCCGCACTTTGTGGGCGGCGTGCGTTACGAGTGGAGCCATCGCATGGTGGCTGGCACGCTGGTATCGCTGACGCTGGCCATTGCGATTTGGACGCTGTTGGTTGAGCGCAGGCGCTGGTTGCGATGGCTGGCGGTGGGGGCGTTCTGCACCGTGATCTGTCAGGCCATTCTGGGCGGGCTTACGGTTCTGTTCTTCCAGCCGCCCGCGGTTTCCACGGCGCACGCGACCGTGGCGCAAACATTCTTCTGCATTGCGGTCGCGATCGCTCTATTCACCGGACGCAAGTGGGTAGAGGAGCAACCGCGAGTGGAGTTTGACCATCGCCGGCCGAGTCTTTTCACACTCACCTTGTTCTCCATCTTCGTGCTCTACGTGCAACTCATTCTGGGCGGAATGTTTCGCCATCATGGCATGAGCTGGTGGCCGCATGTTCTAAATGCTGTGGTGGTGGCGTTCGTGCTGGCGTGGACAGCGGTGCGAGCGCTTTCCGTCTACTCACAGATTGAAGCCGTACGCCGTCCGGCGATCGTGATGCTCTCGCTTCTGATCACGCAGCTTTGCCTGGGCTTCGCAGCGTTTCTGACGCGCGTGGCGTGGGGTAGGGACGCGACGCAACCGGAGTTGCCGATGGTGGCGTCGACGGTGGCACATGTGCTGGTGGGATCCCTGCTGCTGGCAACTACCGTGATTCTTTCGATTCAGGTGTGGCGGCACGTTCCGGAGGCTTTGGCAGAGCGTGTTCCGCAGGCGCAACGCGATGTTTCCGCAGCTTGAGTGCCGTAAATCATTAATCATTGTTCACGGCTCATGATCTTGGCCAACCTTTTATTTAATCTCTTTGGTCCTTAACCGTGATGTTGGGTACGGTATCGTCGTAAACTGGTAGTGATCTTAGGAATACTCTTGGCTTCGAAAGTCTCCGCAATTGCCGACGCTGATCTGGAAGTGACGCCCACTTCCGCCGCCGTTATTTCCGTGCAGAATCTGGTGCATCGCTATGAAAATCGCACAGCTCTGAACGGGGTTTCGTTCGAGGTGCGGCCGGCGGAATTGTTCGGCTTGTTGGGTCCGAATGGCAGCGGCAAGACTACGCTGTTCCGGATTCTTTCCACCTTGATGGTTCCGAGCGCGGGATGCACCGCGATTATGGGTTACGATGCAGCGCGGGAACCGGCGCGCGTGCGGCGACAGATTGGCGTGGTCTTTCAGGCGCAGAGTGTCGACGAGAAGCTCACGGCCTACGAAAACTTGTGGCATCAGGGACACCTTTATGGGTTGCGCGGGGCTGCGCTGAAGAAACGGATATACGAAATTCTTTCGCGTGTGGGTCTGGCTGACCGCGCTAAGGAGTTGGTTGAAACTTTCTCCGGCGGGATGCAACGGCGCATTGAGCTGGCCAAAGGATTGTTGCATCATCCGGGAGTGCTGTTGCTGGACGAACCGACTACCGGCCTCGATCCCGGAGCACGGCGCGATCTCTGGCAATATCTGCAGATGCTGCGCGATGAAGAACAAGTTTCCGTGCTGGTGACCACTCATCTGATGGAAGAAGCCGAGCGCTGCGACCGGCTGGCTATTATGAACGAGGGCAACCTGGTAGCCTTGGGCACACCCGCGGAACTGAAGAGCGAAATTGGTGGCGACGTGGTTCTGCTGGAAGCGGTCCATGATGCGGGATTGCTGGCCGAGCGCATCCGAGCGCGGTTTCATGTGGAGACTACGGTTCTGGAAAATCAGGTTCGCATGGAACACAAAGGTGCGCATCGCTTTGTCACCGAAGTGGTGGAGGCTTTTCCGGGAGAGATCGAGGCGCTTTCGGTGAGCAAACCGGCGCTCGAAGATGTCTTCATCCGGCGCACCGGGCACAAGTTTTGGAGTGAAGCGAATAACGCAGGCGAGCAGTCCAATTCAGAAGATCACGGCAGGAGGTAAAGTGCTTTCCATGATGCTTGCTCTTTCTCTTGTGCTTGGCGTTTTCCCATTGCTGGGAGTGGCGTGGATACTAGTGAACGGAACGATTACTACCGTGGACGGGTTGTTCATGAGCCTAATCCTACTCACGCTCTCGGGCGTGTTTATGCTTAACGCGTATTGGGAGATGCGCGACCTGGGTTTGCTGGGCAAGAAAGCTGCGCCGGCGACGGCAGCTAAACCTCCCGCAGCGAAAGCGAGTTAATTTTGGCCACGCGAACTGCAGTTTTATCCAGACCACTTGCGCCTGCTTCGGCGGGCGTGCTGCTGCCGGCGTTTACGCTGTGGTGGCGCGAGATTGTACGCTTCTACCGGCAAAAGTCACGCGTGGTGGGCGTTCTGGCTTCACCGCTGGTGTTCTGGGTAGTGATCGGTTCGGGATTTGGAACGTCGTTTCGCTCCGGCGGCGGCCAGGGGCAGCAGAATTATCTGGATTATTTTTATCCCGGTGCGCTGATCATGATCGTGCTGTTCACGTCCATCTTCGCGATGATGTCGCTTATTGAGGACCGCAAGGAGGGATTCTTGCTCTCCGTGATGGCGGCTCCGGTGCCGCGGTCGGCGATTGTGCTGGGCAAAGTTCTGGGCGGAACAACGCTGGCGGCAGTTCAGGGGATGATCTTTTTGATCTTTGCGCCATTCGCGGGAGTTCATCTGGAGATCGCGCAGGTTTTGTTGGTGGCGGTGGTGGTTTTTCTGGTTTCGTTTGCGCTGACTGCGCTGGGCTTCGCCATCGCATGGCCCATGGATTCCACACAGGCTTTTCACGGGATTATTAATCTATTTCTGATTCCGCTGTGGCTGCTTTCGGGCGCGATGTTTCCCTTGAGCCGCGCCTCGGGATGGATTCGCGTGGTGATGTATATGAATCCGCTGACTTACGGAGTAGAGGCATTGCGGGCTTTGCTGTATCCGAAGATGGAGACGCCGTTTCCTCTGCCTTCCTCAATGGCCACGCTGCTTCTTTTTTCGCTGGTAATGTTTGGGCTCGCGTTCCTGATGGCCAACCGCCGCACGACGAGGCCGGCTGCCTGATCGCCAAAATATGATCGCTGAAGAATATGCTTACTTCCCTGCCTTAATCGCCAGTTTGAACGGAGTCAGTGCCGTGCTGCTGCTGGCTGGGCGCTATCTAATCGCTCGCGGAAAAATGGCTGCGCACCGCGCTTGCATGATTGCCGCCGTCGTCTCATCGGCGCTTTTTCTAGCGTGCTATTTGTATTTTCATTATCACGTTGGGGATATCCATTTTCTGGGCGACCACTTTTGGCATGTTATTTATCTGATCGTCCTGATTCCTCACGTTACCCTCGCCATCGTGATCGTTCCGCTCGTGATCATTACGTTGATCCGCGGATTGCGCGGGCGATATGATCGGCATCGCGCCATCGCGCGCTGGACCTGGCCGTTGTGGATGTACGTAAGTGTCACGGGTGTGTTGGTTTATTTCATGCTTTATCAATGGTTCCCGCATAGCTAGTTTTCACCACGGAGGCACAGAGACACGGAGAAAACATTGCGAGTATTTGATTTTCTCCGTGACTCTGTGTCTCTGTGGTGAATAGAGTCTTCGCTTTTATGTCGATCGTGCGATTGAAAATCGATGTATCCGGAACCGTCGGCAACGATGCTTGGCGGAAAATCCAGCAGTTCGATCAGATCCAGAGCGCCGAATTCGGTTCGCAGTTTGGCAGCGGCGGGGGACATAACCACGCGCCCGATGCGCCGCATGGCAAGGGCGAATGGATCGGAGCTGAAATCCGGCTGCAGACGCCGCTTCTGGCCCAGTATGCGGTTTCGCATTATCTGGAGCAGCAGCGCGTGTTGGACGCGGATGTGGTGGAGTAAGTTCTGTTTTTGATTTTCTCTGTGCCTCTGTGGTGAATTGTTTTTATATGTCTGCAAATTCAAGTTCAGCGCTGCCCACTGACGCCGCTCACGCGCGAAAGCCCGGCATGTCCCGCACGCAGAAGCTTCTCTTCTTCGTGACCGCGTGGCTGATCTGCCTGATGCCGTTCCTGTTCTGGTGGAACACATGGTTTGGGCGGAAGCTTTCTGACCAGCAATTGACGGAATACCTGCACGACACGAAGAAGCCGCGGCATATTCAGCAGGCGTTGGTGCAGGTGGGCGAACGCATCACGCGGCAGGATGCAAACGCCAAACAGTGGTATCCGGAACTGGTGCGACTGGCGGCTGATCCGGTGGAGGAAGTGCGCAACACGGACGCGTGGGTGATGGGGCAGGACACGTCCGGCGCGGGATTTCATGAGACGCTTCTGAAGTTGCTCACCGATCCATCGCAGATGGTTCGCGGTAATGCTGCGCTTTCACTGGTGCGCTTTGGCGATGTGTCAGGACGGGCGCAGATTGCCGCGCTGCTACAACCGGCGCAGATTATTTCTCCGGAATCCGGCCACATCGTGGATTCGGACCGCCCGGGCACAGCCATCCACCAGGGTGGGTTGATTGCGAAGCTGCAATATGGGAGCACGCAGACGGCTGAGATTCGTTCACCGATTCCGGGACGGATTCGATCCGTGGCCGGAGCCGGCGCGAATGTGGCGGCTGGAGCGGATATCGCGGTGGTTGATCCGGCGAATGAACAGGTGTGGGAAGCGCTGCGCGCCCTTTATCTAATCGGACAGCCTGACGACCTTACTGTGGTTCGTCCTTACGAGCGCGACTTGCCTGATGTTTCGAACGACGTGCGCCAGCAGGCGGTAGAGACAGAGAAGGCGATACAGGCGAGGGGAAACCGCTAGCCCCGGGGATTCGAGCGTTACCAACTAAGCCAATGCTGCAGACGCTGGGATATGTCGCGCTTGTCGTTCGCGATTACGACGAGGCACTGGCGTTCTTCACTGGCTTGCTCGGCTTCAAACTCATCGAGGACACTCCGCTGGAACCGGGGAAGCGCTGGGTACTGGTATGTCCGCCCGGCTCAAGCGGCACCAGCTTGCTTTTGGCTCGGGCAGCAACGCCGGAACAAGCTAGCAGAATCGGCAACCAAACCGGCGGCCGAGTGTTTCTCTTCTTGCACACTGACGACTTCTGGCGAGACTACCGTCAGATGATGGCGCAAGGAATTAAGTTCAGAAGACCTCCACGCGAAGAAGTGTATGGAACGGTCGCGGTGTTTGAAGATCTGTACGGGAATCTGTGGGATTTGCTGGAACTTAAGCAGACCGCGTTGAAGGACGAGTCTGCGAGACCGCTCGGCTAGAAGCCATGAGCTAGCGGCTAGAAGCTGCTTCTCAAATCGCCATCGCTCCCACTTCTTTTTCCACCTCTGCGGTGTCGACCATGGCGATGGCATCCCAGGGACAGCCATCTAGGAAGCAGCCGTCGGGACCTTTGCTGAGGCACTTCTTGCAGCCGATGCAAAGAATAGGATCGACCGCGATGCGTCCGAAGGGCGTGCTGTCTTCGTCGGGCACCCAGAACATGCAGTCTTCCACCGGGCAATATTCCACGCAGGCGGGCGAGCCGGCGCATCCGGTGCAGCATTCAGTGATGACGGCCAGTTCTTTCGGCTTCTTCTTGCGAGGCGTGGCAAGACCCTTGGACTTCGGCTCCCACTTCATCTCGTCGGGAACCATCCCGACAGCTTTAGGCGCTCCGGGTGCAGCAGGCATGCGGGCATTATAACCCGCCCCGGCCAAAGTGGAAACTGCTACCGACAGCCCAACGACAGGACCGCGATCCGGTCTATATCCAACCCACCAGGCAGTTCGCCACTACCCTAAGGCTTGTACCTCCATCCAGCCTATTGGTGCGCGACGGAAGTAGAAACTGTGTCGGTGTCCGTTTCGATGGTGAAGAATGACGTTCCACCGGTCACCATGATGATGTTCAGCTTCACCGTCGCTCCGTTGAATTTGTAGCTGATCGTACCCCGACACGTTGCCGCCATCGAATACGTCCCAGTAATGGATGCGGAGATGGCGGTGCCATCCACGACTCTGGTCTCGATGCCACTGAGCTTCCCGGCGCCATCTAGCACGTACTGTCCGTTGAACTGTAGAACACCCTGCCCCACCAGGTAGCCACCTCCATGGAATCCATACGTTCCTGCAGCGGCCGCCGCGGAACACGTGGCCGTTCCCAGGCCCAGAGCGTAGCCGGATCCTGTGCCGTGCCCCGAAACGCTCTCAGCCGCGTCCACCTCGTTTGCTACGGGATCCACCACGAAATTGTAATTGGACACAGTCCCGTTTTTTACGTTCGTGATAGTTCCGGTGCCGGTGCAGTTCGCACTGATAGAGTACGTCCCAGTCAGCGCCTGATCGTCATAAATGACTCCATCGTCGCTGACGCTTTCAATGCCGGTGAAGCTGCCCTTCCCGTTCGACTTAATCTGCCCAACTCCCACTTGATACAGTCCGCTGGCGTCATAGCCGGTGATCAACAGTCCGTATGTGCCCGTTACCGAGGCGTTGGAACAGGTGGTGGCTGGCGCGGCAGAGGTCTGCGCAGATGCGATCGAGATAAGAGCCATAACAACACCTACAACGAGGACACAGCAAGTTTTTGAACGTATCATGATTGATTACTCCAGCGCCTTCGCGCGATTTTCTGGCGGGTCTTGAGAACTCTTGGGGAGGGCTTACTGATGGTGATCGGCATGGTAGCAGAGTTTTCCTTCGCCTCATCTAAAATCTTTTGCACGTTTTCGTTGCAAGAACTTGCGACTCTCGCAGGCCGTCAAAAGCAGCCGTAACCACAACCGCGCTCTGCAAGCCAATTTGGGAAAAGGTCGATTCTGATCTAGTCCGTCGCATTCCTGACTCCTAGCTTTCTGATATAGTCAGCTTCCAGCCCTCTGAAAATTAGTTCACGGCACCTTACTTCAGCAGTACGGCGGAAGGAGCACCTCATGGCAGGAAAAAGTCTGAACCGGGTTCAACTGATCGGAAATCTTGGGAAAGATCCAGAGATCAAATACACGCCGCAGGGCACGCCCGTGGCTAAGATCACCATCGCCACCAACGAGCGCTTCAAGGACAAGAGCGGCGAGTGGCAGGATCGCACCGAGTGGCACAATGTAGTGCTCTGGCAGCGGCTGGCCGAGATTGCTGGCGAGTATCTGAAGAAGGGCGGCAAGGTTTACATCGAAGGCCGCCTGCAAACCCGATCGTGGGACGACAAGACCAGCGGCCAGAAGAAGTACATGACCGAAGTGGTGGCCAGCGACCTGATCCTGCTCGGCGGACGCGGCGAAGGCGGCGGTGGTGGGGACTACAGCTCGCGCGGCGCAGGCGCGTCGGGTGGTAACAACTTCGACCAGCGCATGCCGGAGCCGGAGCATGCTGCGGCGGGGTCCGGGCCGATTACGGATGAGGATATTCCATTCTAGGTGGACGGCGAACGAGGGCAATTCGAATCGCAAGAAAGAAGGCGCAAAACTGTGGGACGGCGGCCAATCGTTGAATTGACTAATGCGCCGCTCCCGCCGGGCCTTTCCTCACCGCTTTCTTCAGCGCGAATACAATCGGCACGCAGCAGAAACACATTAACGCCATGTACCGAAAATCATCTACGTAAGACCATAGGCGAGCTTGTCCTGTAAGGGACTGATTGATCAATCCATACGCCTGGTGCAGCGCATCAGTGGATGAAGCTCCTCGCGTCCTCAAATACTGTTGCGTTCCGAGCAATGACCCGTGGACCGTTACTCGCGCCGGGCTCAGCGATCCCGCGAGTTCGTTGCGATGCACTTGTTCGTGCCGCGACACGATGGTGTTCACGATAGAAATTCCGATGCTTCCTCCAATATTTCGCAACAGATTGTAGAGGCCGCTGGCGTTGCCGATCTCTTCGTTTTTCAGGAAAGCCATGGCCGTGGTGGAGAGCGGCACGAACACGCACCCCGAGCCGAAGCCGCTGATCAGGATGGCCCATAGAAATGTCCACTGGCCGATGGAAAGATTGACCTCGCCGAACCAAAGGCTGGCGCCCGCAAATAACAAGAAGCCAAAGGCAATCAGCCAGCGATTATCCATTTTTGCGGTGAGGTATCCGATGATGGGCATGGCAACAATCGCTCCGATGCCGCGCGGGCTCACGGCCCATCCTGCCGCCAGCGCGGTGTAGCCCATCAACTCCTGATAGAAAAGCGGCAGCAACGTAACCAAACCGTAGATGGCCGCGCCAAATAATCCGATGAGCAAACAGCCGATCGCGAAGTTACGATGCCGGAAGACGCGCAGGTCCACCAACGGCTTGTCATGGCGAAACTCGCGAATCAAAAACGCCACAAACGCGATCACAAGAATCATCGCTGTCCAGCGAATCCAGGTTGCGCCGAACCAGTCATCCTCCTGCCCTTTATCGAGGATGATCTGCAGGCAGCCCAGCCACACGGCCAGCAATCCCAGCCCGATGCCGTCAAACTTTCCGGGATGAGCATCTTTGATATACGGAGGATCTTCCACGTAGCGCGAAATCATAAACACGGCAAAAACGCCAACGGGAATATTTATGTAGAAGGCCCATCGCCAGGAGTAAGAATCGGTAAGCCAGCCACCGAGCGTGGGCCCCAAGACAGGCGCCACGACCACTCCCAGCGCGAATACGGCCATCGCCAAGCCACGCTTTTGAGGAGGGAAAGTTTCCAGCAGAATCGCTTGTGACAACGGCTGCAGCGCGCCACCTCCGGCGCCTTGCACAGCTCGCGCAATCAGAATCAGACCCAGAGTTGTGGCCGATCCGCAGGCAAACGAGGAGATGGTGAAGATCGTGATGCAGATAATGAGAAATCTCTTGCGTCCAAAGCGCAGCGAAAACCACGAACTGGCCGGCAGGATAATCGCATTTGCCACGAGGTAGCTGGTGAGAACCCAGGTGGCTTCGTCGTTGGTTGCGGAGAGACTACCTGCGATATAAGGAAGCGCAACCGCTGCAATGGAAGTGTCGAGCACTTCCATAAACGTGGCCAACATCACGGCGATCGCGACCAGCCACGGATTGCGTTGGCCTGCGGCGGCGCTTTGCGCTGGGGGTGGAGTCATGCTCTCGGTGATGCAAGTTTCAGTTTGAAATGAGCATCTACAGATGCGCCTAGAAGCTAGTAGGTTTCAATCTACTTTGTGAGTCACCCGGCATGATACGCGTATCATGGTTGGTGGAGAATTCCATGAACGAACAACTAGCCGATAAGAAATGTGTTCCCTGCCGCGGCGGAGTGCCTCCGCTCAAGGGCAAGGAGCTTGAGGCGCTGCACAAAATCGTACCGCAGTGGAGCGTGGTCAACCAGCACCACGTCACGCGGGACTTTACCTTTCCTGACTTCAAGCAGGCTCTGGAGTTCGTGAATCGTGTGGGAGCGCTGGCCGAAGAACAAGGGCATCATCCGGATATTTTGCTAGCCTGGGGCAAGGCTGGCATCACGCTCTGGACGCATAAGATCGACGGGCTTACCGAAAGCGATTTCATTATGGCTGCGAAGATTGACCGGGTGGTGGCGTGAATTTGGATCGCGAACTGTGCCGAAACGGCGGGACCATTTGGTTTCGCGGAATCGCATTGGCGTCTGCGTTTGTGAAATACTAGAGCAGTTTTCTGAGGTGCATCGTGATCGATCACGAAAAGTTTCAAAGAGGCCGCGTGTGGGCTTATGCGGCTGGAATAGTCATCTTCGTAGTTGTCGTGGCCTGGAAGTTCGCGACTCGCTGAAGCAGTTCTATCGCTCGTCCGCGATAGAAGTCTCTGCAGTTTCCACGGCGCTTGCGCGCATCGCCAGCGCCCATAAGACCGCAGGAACCAGCATCACCAATCCCGTATACGTTGCGACTGTGCGCGCAGCTACGCCGTCATCGAGCAGCCGTCCACACAGATAAGCGCCGGCGGCGATGGTAAACATCGAGAAACCCAGATCGGCGGAGAAGACGCGACCGCGGAAGCGGTCGTCGGTGTGAAGCTGGAGCAAAGTCGTCGAAAAGACCCAGACTGTTGAGCCGCCCATGTGCGCGAGCATGGCACAGGCGCCAGCTAGCCATACCGTTCGGCAACTCCCGAGAGTTCCGTATCCGATCGCGGTGACAATGTAGCCGATGAGGATGCCAAGGCGCAGCCGGCGGTCACTGCGGCCCGCCCAACGGGCTGAGATGAGTGGACCGACGAGCGCTCCCAGGCCGCGTCCGCCGAGCAGAATGCTCATGCCAAGCATCGCTCCACGCGCGGCATTGATATTGCGCCAATGCACTGCGAACTCATGCGCGCCCAGTACGGTGAAAATTACCCAGCTTGGGCCAATCATGAGCTCACCGGCTTTGGCGAAGACCGTAGGCAAAAGCGTGCGGTGATTGCGCACATAGCGAATCCCCTCCAGTACGGGAGAGAAATCGACGAGATCGCGCGGGCGTAGCGGGGCGGCGGATTCCGCGTGCGGCTCGGCGAAGTGCATCCCGCGGATTAGTAGGGCTGAAGCCAGGAACGACAGCGCGTTCAGAATGAAAACGACGTCTCGTCCGAAGAAAGCTGCAACTACTCCTCCTACTGAAGCGCCAATCAATAAATTTACCGACCACGTAGCCGAGGAGAGCGTGTTGGCGATGAGCACTTCGCCTCGAGCGGCGATGTTAGGGATTACAGAGCTACGCGCCGGTTCGAAGAACGCAGCCATAATGGTTTCGGCCAGCAGTAACGGATAGACCAGCCAGACCATCGAGCGCGATCGAACCAGCAGCATGGCGAGCACGATGCCGAAGCGAACCAGGTCGGCGGCGATCATCACGTGCTTGCGGCGCAGGCGGTCGTTCACCACTCCCGCTGTGGGGCCGACAAAGGTTTGCGGCAGAACTTGCAGAACCAGCGCGAGCGCGACCGAACTGGCGTGACCGGTTAATTGCAGCAACAGCGTGTAGATGGAGAGCGTGTAAAACCAGTCGCCTATCTCGCTGACAATCTGCGCCAGCCAGAGCCGGCGGAAATTGCGATTGCCGCGCACTAGGCGCAGGTATGCTGCCAGCGAGATAGACGGCGCCGCTTGTTCTGGTTGGGGTTCCATGCGAATGGTTAGGGTAACTGTTGGAGGCAGGGTTTGGGAATGGATCGCGAAAGATGCCGCTAAGACGCGGGCCGCAACTTGCGTTTCAGGTCATCGGCAATTTGCTTGCCGTGGAAGCGGCCATTCTCGATGAAGATCTCGTTGGTACGCGATCCTGCAACGATGACGCCAGCAACATAGATTCCGGGCACGTTGCTCTCGAGCGAGACTGGATCACAAACCGGTCGATGCTGATCGGCCGAAAGCTCGATGCCCATGCTGCGCAGGAAATCGTAGTCGGGATGATAGCCGATCAGAGCCAGCACAAAATCGTTTTTCAGCCGCACGGGCCCGCGCGGCGTGTTGATGACCACATGGTCTACGCCAATCTCCTGCACCGTGCTGTTGAAGTAAGCCGTGATCTCGTTGTTCTTGATGCGGTTTTCGATATCAGGTTTAATCCAGTACTTGACGTGGTGATGCAGTTGCGAGCCGCGATATACCAGCGTAACTCGCGCACCGTGCCGCCACAGATCGAGAGATGCAATAGCCGCCGAGTTCTTGCCGCCGATCACAAGCACGTCGCTGTCATAGTAAGGATGCGGCTCGCCATAATAATGCGAGACCTTGGGCAGCTCTTCGCCGGGGAGGCACAGTTGGTTGGCAAGATCGTAGTAGCCGGTGGAAACGATCACCTTGCGAGTGCAGTAGTCGTGAGGGCGACCGGCGCGGTCGGTGGCCGTGATGCTGAAGTTTCCATCTTCACCCATCACGGTCTTAACCCACTCGTACTGCCGAATATCGAGACGGTAATGCTCGGAAACCTTGCGGTAATACTCGAGGGCTTCTTCGCGGGTCGGCTTCTGGTGCGCGGTGGTGAAGGGAATTTCGCCGATTTCGAGAAGTTCGGGTGTGGTGAAGAACAACATGCCGGCAGGATAGTGAAACAGCGAATTCACCAGGCAGCCCTTGTCAACGACAATGACGCGAAGCCCGGCCTTCTGCGCTTCGATGGCGCAGGCCAGGCCAGTGGGCCCGGCACCGATGACCATGACGTCGGTGCGCATCTCAGGATGCGCTTGAACTTTGGCCTTGGGCAAAGTTTCAACGTCCTCGACGATGAGAGATTCGGGCATAAGTTCCGTGACCGGACCGTCACAATGAGGGTTGGCGGAAGCCGGAGACCGATGATTCTAGCATGTAGGGAGAGTGGGATCTCCCAAACATCACAAGTCAGCGGGGTCATCGCGCAGTGGGACGTAAGCGCCGCGTTATAATTCACGGTTACCTATCCGTCACGATCTAATCAGGAATTTCGAAATGGCATCGCCACAAGACCGGAGTACCAACACGCGCATCGAATCTGACAGCATGGGAAAGATCGAAGTCCCGGCGAATGTTTACTGGGGAGCGCAGACGCAGCGCTCGTTGCTTCACTTCAACATTGGGCGCGACACGATGCCGCCGGAGCTGATCCACGCATTCGGCACGCTTAAGAAGGCTTGTGCCTTGGTAAATCAGGATTTGGGCAAGCTTCCGGCAGACAAGGCAAAGCTGATTGTACAGGCCGCCGACGAGGTGATTGCCGGCAAGCTGGACAATCAATTTCCCCTGCGCGTCTGGCAGACGGGCAGCGGCACACAGACCAACATGAACGTGAATGAGGTCATCTCGAACCGCGCCATTGAAATTGCGGGCGGCGCGCACGGACGAGAAATGATGGGATCAAAGAAGCCGATGCATCCCAACGACGATGTGAATATGTCGCAGTCGTCGAACGACACATTTCCGGCAGCGATGCACATTGCGGCGGCGGATCGGGTCAAGAACACGTTGATTCCGGCGATTCGGAATGTGCATGACGCGATCGCAGCCAAGGCGAAGGAATTCAACGATGTGGTGAAGATCGGGCGCACTCACTTACAGGATGCTGTCCCGCTTACCTTCGGGCAGGAGTTTGGCGGCTGGGCTGCGCTACTCGAGCACGACATCAAGCGGCTGGAGCAGGTGCTCGAGGGGCTTTACGATCTGGCGATCGGTGGAACCGCGGTGGGCACGGGATTGAACACGCACCCCGAATTTGCGGAGCGTGCCGCGAAAAAGATTGCTGAACTTACGGGACTTCCCTTCCGCTCGCATGGCAACAAGTTTGCTGCGCTTTCGGCGCACGACGAGATTGTGTTTGCGCAAGGGGCGATGGAAACGCTGGCTGCATCTCTGATGAAGATTTCGAATGATATCCGCTGGCTGGCTTCGGGGCCGCGTTGCGGACTGGGCGAAATCTCGATCCCGGAGAATGAGCCGGGGTCGTCAATCATGCCGGGCAAAGTGAATCCGACGCAGTGCGAAGCCATGACAATGGTGTGCGTGCAGGTTCACGGCGCGACGGCTGCGGTTGGGTTTGCGGGCTCACAAGGCAACTTCGAGCTTAACGTGTACAAGCCGGTAATCATCTACAACTTTCTGCACTCGGTTACGCTGATCGCCGACGCTTGCCACGGGTACGTCGAGTACATGATCAAGGGCATCGAGGTGGATCGCGCCAAGGTGGAGTGGTATGTGAAGAATTCGCTGATGTTGGTGACGGCACTGGCGCCGAAGGTGGGATATGACAAGGCGGCGCAGATCGCTCACACGGCGCACGTGGAGCACAGCAGCCTGCGCGAGGCTGCGTTGAAGCTGGGATATCTCACGGGCGAGGAGTTTGATCAGTTGGTCAAGCCAGAGAGGATGACGCGACCGTAAGAACACGGCTCAAGAGAGCGCAGTAAATAAATTTACGGTTCTGCCAGTTCTGCTTCTTTAACTAACCCCCTCTGCGTGGTTGCATTCTTCGGCGTTGTTGTGATCACGATCACGCTTACCAAGACGAGGGATGTTCCTACAAGCGTCCGCGCGCCGAGCGGTTCCCCGCCGAGAAAATATCCCAGAAGAACGGCGACTACTGGATTTACATACGCGTAGGTGCCTACTTTGGTTGGAGATTCGTGGTGGATGAGCCACACGTAGGCGGTAAAGGCGATAATTGAGCCCGCGACGATCAAATATGCAAGAGCCAGCCATGCGCCGGTCGAAACTGCGCGCACATCGAATTCTTTGAACTCGCCCAGTGCTGCCGCTGTTAATGTGAGGAGAATTCCCCCGGCGAGCATCTGCGCGCCGGAACTCATGACCTTCGATTCTGGCAAGGTTAGCTTTCGAGTGAGAACTGAGGCAAGCGAAAAACTCATCGAGGCCACTAGCAGCGCCATTGCTCCAACGGCATCGATCGGGCCATCTCCAAAGCTTGACGAATGGCTCACGAGAACCGCTACACCGCCGATTCCCACTAAAAGCGCGATTGCGAGCCGAGGCGTGAGTCTTTGCGTGCGCAGCAACAGAATCTCAGCGATGGCGATGAAGACGGGAATCGTCGCCATCATGACCGCTGCGATTCCTGAGGGCACTCGCTTTTCCGACCAGAAGAGTAGACCGTAATCGATCACGAAGATCAGGACTGCGAGGAACGAAGCCCCGAGCCATTCGTGGCGCGTGGGTGAGGGTGTGCCTTGAATGCGCATCCAGGCGTAGAGCACCAGACCGGCGGCAAAGAAACGCATACCGGCTAGCAGAAACGGCGGCACTTCTCTTACCCCTACGCGGATGGCGAGAAACGTAGAACCCCACACCAGGTAGATGATGGCGAAAGCCAGCACAATCTTCCATCGATGTGGGCGGGGTGCCGCTTCCATAGTTATTTCCGTTTGGGCTGACTTCTATCTTAGTCGGTGCTCTGTTGATTCGATTGCGGGGGCTTATCAGGGGAAGCTGGTTCCATGGATGAAAAATTTCTATCGCAGTGATCGGTTGAACGTGATGTGACTAGGTATCGTGGTGGTTATCGGTCGCTCTTCGAGCGACGGACAGCCCTTCGGCTCCGCTCAAGGCGGGGCGCTGTCCCTGCATGAATTTGTTTTGACGGAGTTATTTCTTCAGCAGGCTGGTGTGGCTAGCTACGCATTGCCAGCGGCCTTCGGTGTATACCCAGGTATCGGTAAAGCGGCCGACATGCTCGTAGGGCTTCCCTTCATACGTCCCTTTGGTGCGGTAGGTGCCGGCTACTACGGCTGAGTCGGCGTACATGCTGACTTTAAGATCCTGAATCGTCAGCGTCGTCGGATTGAATTGTGGATCTTTAATGTCGGCCAGGAATTTTGCTTTGTCGCTGACTTCGCCATCGTACTCGGTGTTAATGAAGTTGGCGCCGATCATGCCGTCGAGGGCACGGGCGTCGTGGTTCACCTGAGCCTCATTCCACAGGTGCTCCATGACAACGAGTTTGGTTTCCTGAGAGTCGTCTTTCGATTTCTGGGCGGTCGCGCCTATCGAAAAGAGACAGAGTAATAGACAACAGCATGTTGAACGCAGCATGGTCTTGCTCATTCGCCACATCCCCACGTGGGGCGAACGCTGCGAAAACATAACAGTGGGGTGTGGAGCGTCGCTACTGAAATGCACGGGGGAGGGTTACGAACGTACCTCCGGGGCTAAAGCCCCGTCGTTTGCGGTGCGGTAACCGCAGCGCTTAAGCGCTGCGCCATCCAAAATCAGCTCACACGCTACAGTGCGCAATCTATCGTGCGCTATTGCGCATTTTGCCGGCGGGACGCCGGCGCTACCGTCCGGTCGCGCTCCTGTCCGCGCCTGCGATACTTTTTAGAAGGCCCAGCGCAGTAGGGCTGCGCCTACAGTGAAGCCTGCTCCGACCGAGGCCATCAGCACAAGACTTCCCTTCTTCAGCTTGCCTCGTTCGATCGCGGAATTCATCGCCAAGGGGATCGTACCGGCGGTGGTGTTGCCGAAATGGTCGATGTTAACAATCACGCTTTCCGGGCGCAGTCCCAGGCGTTCGGCCGTGGCGTTGATGATGCGCAGGTTGGCCTGATGGGGAATGAAGGCATCGATGTCTGAGCCCTTGAGACCGTTGCGTTCGAGAAGCTTCAGGCAGGCCTCCGTCTGCTTGCGCACTGCGAACTTGAAAACCTGCTGACCGTCCTGGTGAACGTAGTGCATCTTCTTCTCGACGGTTTCGCGGGTTGTCGGATTCAAACTCCCACCGCCGGGCATTTGGAGGAAACATCCACCCGAGCCATCGATTTCGTGGATGAAATCAATGAGGCCCACGGAGTCATCTTCGGCGCGTTCGAGGATCACCGCGCCCGCTCCGTCGCCAAAGATGACGCAGGTGGCGCGGTCGGTGTAATCGATGATCGAAGACATCACGTCTGCGCCGATCACCAGAACACGCTTATGCACGCCGGTAGCGATGAATTGCGCTCCGGTTTGCACAGCGTAAATAAAAGCGGAGCAGGCGGCGGAGAGATCGAATCCCCAAACCCCGCCAGCGCCCAGCTTGTGCTGGACAAGGCATGCGGTGGAGGGAAAGAGCATATCCGGCGTGACCGTGCCTACGATGATGGCATCGAGGTCGGTGGGAGCAAGGCCGCGCTGCGCGAGCGCCTTCTTGGCGGCCTCAACTGCAAGGTCGCTGGTGGCTACACCTTTTTCAACGATGTGACGCTCGTGGATGCCGACGCGGGCGAGAATCCACTCGTTGCTGGTATCGACCATTTTTTCGAGGTCGGCGTTGGTGAGAAGACGGGGCGGCACGTAGGTGCCAAGGGCGCTGATCTTAACTCTTATTTTGTCACGCGTGGGCAGGGGTTGCCTCAGTTCGTTCAATTAGGGCTCCTCTTGAATGAAACCAATATTTTGAACGATTGAGGCTGGAATGTCTAACTGGGGCTTGTGCTGGTAGTGTCCTAATTTCAAATTAGGACACCACCCTTGTGCTGCCGGGAGATCCTCGGCCCACTGGTGAAAATGCGGGCCTTCGGGATGACGCCCAAATTACGCTGCGCAGCGTTCTTTTTCGTGTTGCATCCACTCCCGGATGAAATTCGGGCAGCCGACTATTCCGAAGTGGCGGCCTTCGCCGCCGATGAGATACATCAGTGCAAAATGATCCAACTCCTCCAGGCAGGCCAGGTCGAGCAATGGCCACAAGACACAGTCGATGGCTGAGACAATCAGTTGATCGAGGTATGCCAGATGACCTTCCGACAATCGGCCTGAGACTCGGATGGTGATGGTTGGGGACGCTGAATGCGATGGAAAATTGCGCATAATGTTCTCCTCGACTGCCTTTCACCGTACTCGATGTGAGCGTACAACCGGAGACGGAAATCGAAGGTGATTCTTGCGCAAAGAGTTGTAAAGAAGTGTCTGAGGCTGCGCGGATGCAGATGTGGAAAAAGAAGTGAACAAAATAAGCCAGGCACCGGGAACCCACTGCACACGCAAGAGCCCGTTACCGTTGCTTCCTTCCGGACCTGGCGGGGTTGGCGAGAGTACGTCGCGTGAGACCGATGCCTGACCTGAATCATTCTAGCAAACATGAGCGAGGATTCCGTCGCGTGAGAGAGCGCTGCGCAAAGGGATGGTGACTTTCGGTGCAAGAAATCGGCGCTGGGGCCTTCCCTTATTGATGGCTGTTGTCGAACAATGGATAAGGAAGCGAGCCAAACGCGCGATTATTGTGTCGCGGCCTTATTTATTGGAGTCAGCGCGACACAAAGCGCGGCTCGCGCAGTTCCTTCGCGGCGCAAAAAACGCTTGCTCAGGATGATAATTCAAACTGACCCATTCGATGCCCACTGAGATGCCACAATACGGCGTGATCCCGCTGCCACAGGCGATCAACAAATACTTTGAGCTTTCGCTCTATTTTCTTGTGGTCATGGGGTTTGGGACATTAGCAAGTACCGGAGGATTAGACCTACCAACGGTGCTGCTGGTAGGAGTGGCGCTGGTGTTTCGCGGCTATTTGTTCGCCAAGCGACGGCACGTAGTCATTCCGGAGCGCTGGACTACGCCACTCACCATCGCATATTTCATTTTCTACGCCGGCGATTACTTCCTGCTCTCGCATGCTTTTCTGGCAGCGACTGTCCATCTGGTGCTGTTTGCCGTGGTCGTTCGCATGTACTCGCTGCGGCGCGATCGCGACTACACCATGCTGGCGGTCCTCGCATTTCTGATGGTGCTGGCTTCGGCAGTGCTGACTGTGGATAGCGTTTTTCTGTTCTTCTTTGCGGGATTCATGCTGCTGGCAGTCGCTACTTTTATCCTGATGGAAATGCAGCGGTCGGGACGAGCCGCGCGATTCCAGGCACGACACTCGCGCGATGATGAGGAGCATCGGCATCTGGCGTTTTCGCTGGCGCGAATGACGCCGGCCCTGGTGCTGATGATCCTGCTTGGGGCCGCGGCTGTGTTCTTTCTTCTGCCCCGCATGTCGGCAGGATATTTGGGCGGCTATTCGTTTGGCACCGATTTTTCCACCGGGTTCAGCGATCATGTGCGGCTGGGAGGCATCGGGCAGATTCAGCAATCGAATGCGGTGGTGATGCACGTCCAGATTGATGGAGACAAGGGCGGGCAATACGACCTGCGCTGGCGCGGCGTGGCGCTGGCGAACTTCGACGGAAAAACCTGGTCCAATCCGCGCGCACAGTACCCTCTAGAGCGGCAGGCGGACGCGAGCTACGCCGTGCCTCTGCTTAGCCAGGGAGTAGCCCAGATCTCCGGAGCGCGCAGTCAATCCGCGCCGGGAGTTCCATCCCATCTCATTCATTACCGTGTTTTGCTCGAACCGATCGGCACCAATATATTTTTTCTTGCGCCCTGGGGACGGCGGATCGTTGGGCCATACCGCTCATTGTCGATTGATGCGGGCGGGGCCGTCTACGATCTCGATAGCGAGCGCATGGTTAGCGTCTATGAAGCAGATTCGGATATCGCCAAGCCTACGCCGGTTCAACTTCGGTCGGCGGGGGATGCCACACTGCGATCCACCTCAGCCTATCTGCAAGTGCCGCCTATACTCGACCAGCGCATTCCAAAGCTAGCGCAGCAGATTGCCGGGCCGGCAGCCAATAATTACGACAAGGCAGCCACGCTCGAAACTTATCTCAAGACGCATTACGGATACACGTTGCAGTTGCCGTCTGCGCCGGTCGCCGATCCTTTGGCGAATTTTCTTTTTGAACGAAGACAGGGGCATTGCGAATACTTCGCTTCTTCGATGGCGGTCATGCTGCGGACGTTGCATATTCCTTCTCGCGTGGTGAACGGCTTCCGCAGCAATGAATTCAACGACGTTACCAGCAACTATGTAGTGCGCGCCAAAGATGCGCACTCGTGGGTGGAAGCTTACTTTCCCGGCTATGGCTGGATTACGTTCGATCCCACGCCAGGCGGGGCGATCGGCACTCCGGAGGGTTGGGACCGGGCGATGCTTTACCTGGACGCGGCACAATCGTTCTGGCGGGAGTGGGTGGTTAGCTACGATTCGTCTCACCAATACATTCTGGGACATGCCGCGTTGAGCAGTACGCGCAATTCGTGGGAGAGGTCGCGAATGTGGGCGAGGATGCGGTATGCCCGGCTGCTGGGCTGGGCGCGGCGAAGCCAACGGGGTGTGGAGCGATCGCCAGGCCGGTGGCTCGGGTATTGCATCGCGGTCGCACTTCATATTGCTGATATTGCGCAATGCTGCACGAATTACGCAGATGATCCGCACCAGACGGCTACAATCACATCCTGAGCGCTCGCCGAATGAGGCCGCAGCGATGTGGTACGAGCGGATGTCTCAATTTCTGGCGCAGCGTGGAGTGCAGAAATCGAGACGCAGACGGCGCAGGAATTTGTACGGGTGATTGCAGATGCCCAGTTACGAAGGCCGGTGGGGCGGTTTACAGATGCCTACGAATCGGCGAGGTTCGGGAATTCCGCGGACGATGCTATGCGGTTGCCGGAGTTGTATGAAGAAGTGGAGTTGGCAACTAAGAAGTAGGTGGCGCTGCCTAGCAGTTCAGTTAGTCCGTCGGAAACAATTCTCCGAAAAGTCTTTCCATAAGACGCGTGTAGTCTGCTTCGCCGTGAGCTTGCACGTATCGGATTTCGGCCAGGAGCACGGGTTTAGGGTCTTGGCGCGCTACGATCTGGACTCGCGCCGAGGATGGTTTGGGTATCCCGCTTTGTTCCTGCGGCTGAACCATATCAGAAACCAAAACTCCCTTTTGCACTCGCGCGCGGGCACCTTGCACCATTTGAAAGGTATGGAACATGTCGTGCAGAATCTTCAAAGCTTCAACAGCACGGCAACCGCTGGCAACCTTGCCGTCAGCATCGACCGCATAGATGCTTGGTATCGTCCAAAATTGTTGTGTGATTCCTTCCCTCTTCCACATAGATTTGGTGCCGGTGTGCAACGCATCGCGTAGGTTGTGAAGTTCCGCGACTGTAATCAGCGTTTCCTCGGGGGCATCGAGTTCCCGTACATATTCATTCCACACGTTGACACCCGCTGCTCCGGGATCATGCGCGTTGGATTTGAAACTGCCTCGTATTCGGCGTGCGCGACCCGGTGACGGATGCTCACTGTTATCCAGTAAAGATGTTGCTGTTCAAAAAACCGTTTTGCAACCGCATCAACAAATGCCTGAGCATCGGCTTCCGAACGTATGCTACCCGCTAGATCGTTCAGGTGGATGGCAGCCTGGCGGGCAGGTTCGTACTTCGCACGGGCATCCGCCAATTGCTGCGGACTAGCTGGATCTAACCGAGGAGCCGACTGTGCCGAAGCGCCGATTAGGAGTAGCAGTGCGAGTAGGACGGCGAACATGAATTCCTCCCCGAGCTATGCTCACATCGGTACCCATGGGCAGGTACAGAACAAGGAAAATCATAGCTTATCGCGAGAGCATTTCGCTAAATGAAATGTGTTGGGGCTAAAAATGCCACATCAGGCCACCGCCCACAAAGTAGTTATGCTGGCGGGTCTTGCCGGTATCGGCCAACGGGAAATTCGGCTCGCCGGAAAAAAAGTCGCGCACTTCCCCACGAATACTGAAGTGCCTCATGCGGTGCCCGAAGGGTCTCACATCCAAACCGAAGCCGCCCTGGATCACGCCTGTGGTCGAGGAGCCGCCGGGATTGGTGCCATAGTAGAGCAGGTTTTTATTCTCGCTGAAGTGGCCGAAACCGCCTCCAAAGCTCACCCAAGGTGAAACATCGGTTTCAGGAAACAGATTCAGGCGGAGCGCGGGGGTGACGAATATTTGTTTGTAATCCACGGGGACCACCGGGCCGCCGGCGTTGAGATCTTCATCAAGATTGAAAACCGCAGGTATTTCTCCAGAGAGAGAGTAAACATCGTGGCCTAGTAGGCGGTGCGCGTAGTTAATTTCGAAGGTGAGCCCTTTTCCGGAGTGAATGACCGGGTTGATCGTAGGCGCATTGGGACCGGTAATGCCCTGGTCGCTGATAAAAATGCGGCCAATACTGCCGCCCAAATCGTTTTTCTCATCCTGAGCTGCCGCCGTGGCTCCCAGAATCGACATCCCAACCACAAGGACTGCGAGTACGACCTGTTTCCCAGACATTTCCCCTCCCGGGACGCGGGATAAACTGATTTCTTCGGTAAGGGTTAGCCTAGCACGAAGAATAAAGTTTTAATCCACAGGTTACTCCTTTCATGGTTCCGATAGTCACGTGTTAAGACAGGTCCGTCGAGCGATTTCGATGGCTTGGCAGCGGTGGTTCGCCGGGGTACTCGCCTATAAATGTTAAAATAACTAGATTCCATGCCCTCGAAGAAGCTCACTATCTCCCGCTCCAGCGAAAAAACCACGGCCACTGGGCGATGATTGACCCGCGAGGAGACGCGTCCCCAAAAAGTGGGCTTCGTCAGCCTGGGGTGCCCGAAGAACCTGGTTGACAGCGAGGTGATGATGGGCCTTCTGGCGCGGGCCGGGGCTGAACTCTCACCGCGAGCCGAGGATGCGGACGTTATCGTCGTGAATACCTGCTCGTTTATCGAGAGCGCGCAGCAGGAGTCGGTGAATACGATTCTTGAGATGGCGGCGCACAAGACCGCGGGACGAGCGAAAAAGCTGGTGGTGGCAGGCTGCCTGGTGGAGCGCTTTCGTGACGAAATTCTCAAGCGCATGCCTGAAGTGGACGCGGTGGTCGGGACCGGGGAGTTGCAGAATATTCTGGCGGCTACTGGCATTGCGCCGGCCCCGGCGAAGAATGATTCGCCGTTCGTGGTGCTGCCGTCGCGGGCCGAGGGCGATGCGAGGGCGGCGCAGGGGAGATTCTCTCGCGGGCAATGGGATGGCGCGATTGCCGACCTGCCCAACTATTTATATGACGACGAGACCCCGCGCATTTTGGCTACTCCGAAATCAACTGCCTATATCAAGATTGCGGAGGGTTGCGATCATCCCTGCACGTTTTGCATCATTCCGCAACTGCGCGGGCAGTTTCGTTCGCGGCGGTTCGAGTCGGTAGTTGCCGAGGCAGAGAGGCTGGCGCAGATCGGGCGTGCGGGAAATCACTTTGATCGGGCAGGACACGACCTGCTATGGCGAAGATTTCGGTCTGAAGGATGGCCTGGCGCTGCTGCTGGAGAAACTGGCCGAGATTGAAGACCTGCGCTGGGTTCGTTTCCTCTACGCCTATCCCAACAAGATCACCGGCAAACTGCTGGAGACGATTGGAGCGCACGAAAAGATCTGTTCCTACATGGATGTGCCGCTGCAGCATGCGTCGGCATCGGTGCTGAAGCGCATGAAGCGTGGCGGCGGAGCGGACGTATTTTCTGCGATCGATTGACAAGATGCGGCGCGCGATTCCCGACCTCACCTTGCGCACGTCTTTCATCGTCGGCTTTCCGGGAGAAACCGATAAGGAATTCGAAGAGCTGTGCGAATTTGTGCGCGAGGCCCAGTTTGATTGGATGGGAACTTTTTCCTACTCCGATCAGGAGGGCGCGGACGCGTACGGCTTGGACAAGAAGCTTTCTGTCCGTGAAATCGAACGACGGCGCAAACACCTGATGGGAATTCAGCGGCAAATCAGCAAGAAGAAAAAGAAGGCTTTTGTGGGACAGGAGTTCGACTTGTTGCTGGAAGGAACGTCGGAAGAGACTGATCTGCTCATGGAAGGGCGCACTGCTATGCACGCACCGGAAATTGACGGGAAAGTATTTGTAAACGACTTCCCGGAGGACACTGGCGCCGCAGACCGGCGAGTTTTATCGTTGCCAGATCACGGAAGCACATGACTATGATCTGGTCGCGAGGATTGTGTAGCTTGCTGTTGGCCTTGGAGTCTGTGGCTTGACCCAGTTAGGAAGTCTGGAACATTTCTACCCATGCCTCGCAAACGCGCTCTGAAACTTCGCTGCCCGATCTGCAAGAAAGTCGTCAAGAGCGGGGATACGGAGTTTCCATTCTGCAGCGACCGCTGCCGTGCTGTCGATCTGGGAAAGTGGGCAAGCGGGGCTTATGTGATTCCTTCGCCGATCACGGATGCAGACGAGCAGATCCGAGAAAGCACTCCCGAAGATGCGGATGATGAAGCATGAAGCCGGTACCGCATTCGAAATGGGTTTCGGCGCGCGGGCGAGACGCCGCTCGACAGCCGCCGAGGACGGCGGCACTACAGAGTCTTATGATACGACGGATTACGACAGTAGCGCCGGCGTCCCGCCGGCTGACGCTTCCGCAAGCTCAGAGCAAGCTTCGGGCGCGGCCCGCCCGCGCTTCGGAGAAATCACGATCCGTGATCGCGGCCGGCTGCCGCACTGGGAAAAAGAAGGCGCTGCCTACTTCATCACGTTCAGGCTTGCCGACTCACTGCCCAAGTCAGTTCTGGATCGAATCGAATCCGAGCGGCGTGCAATCATCACAACTGCCAATCAGTTGCACCGCGCCTTGAGCACCGATGAGCGGAAGAAAATCCAGCATCTCTCAACCCCCGTGATTGAACAATTCCTTGATAACGGCGCGGGCGCATGCCATCTGCGAAATCCGGTTATCGCTGAAGACCTAGCAAAAACCCTGCGCCACTTTGATCAGCGCCGCTATCGCCTGTTCGCGTGGTGCATTATGCCCAATCATGTCCACGTCGTGGTTCGGCTGCTTCCTAGGCACCAGCTGGCGACAGTGGTGCATTCCTGGAAGTCATTTAGTGCGAAGCAAGCTAACCGAATTCTTGCTACACATGGAGCTTTCTGGCAACGGGAATACTATGATCACCTCATTCGAGGGGAGGAAGAGTTCGAACGAGCTGTGCGCTATATTGCCGAGAACCCTACTAAGGCGAACTTGCGAAATTGGAAATGGGTTTGGGTGCGCGGGCGAGACGCCCGCTCGACAGCCGCCGAGGACGGCGGCGCTACAGAGGCTTATGGAACCCGACCGTAGCGCCGGTGTCCCGCCGGCTTTTTCTTCGGGGAGCTCAGGGTCCCGCCGAACTCCGCTCTGGGCCACGCTGGTCGCGACTTTTTTCGGTATCGGGCGGCTTAAGCCCGGTCCCGGGACTTGCGGATCGGCAGCAACAGTTTTGTTGTG
Source organism: uncultured Acidobacteriaceae bacterium (assembly GCA_963789625.1). Taxonomy (GTDB): domain Bacteria; phylum Acidobacteriota; class Terriglobia; order Terriglobales; family Acidobacteriaceae; genus Sulfotelmatobacter. The sequence continues at coordinate 248,104 of CAWBLK010000013.1, forward strand.
GGCGGCGTTGGCTTACTTTCTTGCGCCGTCGATGCGGACGCCGGTTGCCATCGCACTAGCCGTGCTAGTTACGCTGATCGGAGTTCCCGCGGCCACGCAGGTTGCACGAGGCGCTGGGAAAAAAGATCCGCAGTTTGTGGTGATCGATGAGGTCGCGGGCCAATTGATCGCGCTGATTGCCGTGCCGCTAGCGTGGAAATCTTTTCTGGCCGGCTTTATACTTTTTCGAGTCTTCGATATTGTGAAGCCGCCGCCCGTGCGACAATTAGAGGCGATTCCGGAAGGGGCCGGAATCGTACTGGACGATGTGGCCGCAGGTTTATACGCGCTGGTAATTGTGCATCTCTTGCTGCACTTTGGTCTTCTAAGATAGTGGCTTCTAAAGCATATCGAGTATTTCCTCATGGGATTTTCCGACCGGATTCTGGGCAAGAAAAGCGTGAATGGCGGACCGCATATCGAGTCCGTGTCGCCTGAACTGGCGTTGGCGGGAGGCGAAATCCGCATTGCAGGCTCGGGATTGCGGCCCCAGCAGTGGCAACGCCCGCACGTGCAATTTGGCGATGTCGAGGGCGGGATCGTGGTCAGCGCGGAATCATTTTTGGTCGCCCGCGTTCCTGAAGGAGCCACTTCCGGCCAGGTCGTAGTGGCCACTGATGGGCACATCAGCAATGCGCATAGCGTCGAGGTGGCCGTCCCCATCGCCGAGAATCTGCATCCCGTCGCTAACCCGGCGCTCGATAGTCAAGGCAACATTTACGCAACTTTTTCGGGTTCGCGCGGTCAGAAGGTTCCGGTCGCCATCTTCAAGATCGATACCAACTACACGTTAAAACCCTTCGTCGCGGAAATGATGAATGCGACTGGGATCGCCTTCGATCGCCAGGGCCTGATGTACGTTTCTTCGCGCTTTGACGGAGCAGTTTATCGCGTGGCGCAGAATGGAACCATGACCACCTACGCCGAGGGCATGGGAGTGGCCACGGGAATTGCGTTTGACCGCAATCAGAACCTATACGTGGGCGACCGCAGCGGAACGATTTTCAAGATTGGCCGCGACCAGCAGGTATTCGTCTTCGCCACTCTGGAGCCGAGCGTTTCTGCTTACCACCTCGCTTTTGGGCCGCAGGGGGATCTGTTTGTTACCGGAGCCACCACATCGAGCTTTGACTGCGTGCACCGAGTGGATCCTCAGGGAACGGTGCACACTTTTTTCCGCGGGCTGGGACGGCCGCACGGACTTGCCTTTGACGTGATGGGAAATCTGTACGTTGCCGCGTCGCTTTCTGGCAAACGCGGCATTGTGAAGATTACGCCGGAGGGCAAGGCCAAGCTGGAGGTCGCGGGGCATGGAATCGTGGGCCTGGCGTTTGCACCCGCAAAAAGCGTGATCCTAGCGACGACAGACGCGGTGCATCACCTTTCCTGGAACATTCCGGGGCTGCCCTTGCTGCCGGAGTAGCTAAACGCAGTTATCAGTACTCAGTACCCAGCCTGACCGGAATTGCTGGGTACTGGCTACTTGGTATTGGGAACTGCCTTATCATTTACACTTCTAGCGTGAACGCCGAGATCATTGCGGTTGGTTCTGAGTTGCTCACGCCCTTCCGCACCGACACCAATTCTCTCTATCTCACCGAGCAAATCAATCAATTGGGCGTCGAGGTTATTTTTAAGAGCATCGTCGGCGACGACTTCAAACGCCTGGTTGCGGCTGCACAGCATGCGTTATTCCGCTCGGAGGTTGTGATGTTCAGCGGCGGTCTCGGTCCTACAGAAGATGATCTTACTCGCGAAGCCGTGGCTGAAGCTTTGGGCGTGATGATACGGCGAGACGAAGAGGTTCTTGCCGGAATCGAGCGGCGTTTTGCGGCGCGAGGCTGGAAAATGTCTCCTAACAATGCCAAGCAAGCGGATGTCCTCGAAGGCGCGACTGTGCTGCCCAATCCCAACGGAACCGCGCCGGGACAGTGGCTGAGCGGAAAGTTCGACGGGCGCGAGCGCATCGTCATACTATTGCCCGGGCCTCCGCACGAACTGAAGGCTTTGTTCGAAGCGGAGTGCCGCGAACGCTTGCGCGCAAAACTTCCGGTAGCGCACCTGGCCACTCGCGTATTGAAGATCGCGATGCTGGGGGAGTCTCTCGTGGATGCGCGCGTCGCGCCGATTTACAAAAAGTTTGGCGAGGTGCAGACCACGATTCTTGCGGGAGCAGGAGAAATCCAATTGCACTTTAAGGCTCGTGCCGGGACGATGGATGCGGCCCAGGCTCGCGTGGATGAAGTCGCCGATGCAGTTGAGGAAGAACTCGATGATGCTGTTTACTCTCGCGACGGCGAGTCGCTGGAACAAATCGTCGGCTATTGGCTGCAGATGCGCAATGCCACGCTGGCCGTAGCGGAATCATGCACCGGTGGTCTGCTGGGCGAGCGGATTACATCAGTCGGCGGCAGTTCGCGCTACTTTGCCGGCGGCGCGATTGTCTATGCGAATTCAATCAAGACCGAACTTGCCGGAGTGCCCGCCGACATGATCGAGCGCCATGGAGCGGTGAGCCGCGAAGTGGCTGCGGCGCTGGCGGAGGGCATTCGCTATCGTTGCGAGGCGACACTCGGCATCGGCATCACAGGCGTAGCTGGGCCTGGCGGAGGAACGCTGGAGAAGCCGGTAGGACTGGTGTTCCATGCTTTGGCCAGCGATAGTGGAACCGAGGTGATCGAACGGAACTTTTCCGGCGATCGCAAGCGCATCCGCTGGTTCGCGTCGACGCTGGCGCTGGATATGGTGCGAAAGAAGTTGATGTGAAGAACGCTTCTAGCTCCTAGCTGCTAGCTAAACAAGAGCAGCCTAGGCCAGAAGCTAGTAGCTAGAAGCTTGTTTTATGCGCCTTTTCGTTGCGCTCGATATCGACGACAGCATCCGCGGCCGGATTGCACGTTTCATCGATGGCGTTAGCGGATTTGCTCCCGATGCGCGTTGGGTGCGGCCTGAGTCGTTGCACGTCACGTTGAAGTTTATCGGCGAAAGGCCTAACGAAGATGTTGCGGAAATCAAGGAGGCTCTGGAAACGATTGTGGCTGACCCGGTTGAACTGAACTTTCGCGGTTACGGATTCTTTCCGGGAGCGCGGTCCCCGCGAGTATTCTGGGTTGGAATTGAGGCGGGGGCAAATCTGAATTCTCTGGCGGCAGCGGTAGATGAGAAACTGGCGCCGCTTGACATCCCCAAAGAGGAGCACGCTTTCAACCCGCATCTTACTCTGGCGCGCGGCGGTGGAGGTTCGGGTTCGCCGCGCAAGCAGAAGAGCGACCGTCCGAATCGCAGCTTTGAGCATCTGCAGGAAAGGCTTGGGGCCTTGCCTGCTCCGGAGTTTGGCACCATGACAGCCCGCGAGTTTTTCTTGTATCAAAGCCGTCTTTCGCCGGGCGGTTCGAAATATACAAAGCTGGCAGGATTTGCTTTGCAGTCACGCATCGAGTAGACATATCATCCACAACTTGCCAACATTCCTCATCATCGCTGCGCTGAGCTACTTGCTGGGATCGATTCCCTTTGGATACTTACTGGTACGCATTTTTCACGACGAAGATGTGCGGCAAAGCGGCAGCGGAAATATCGGCGCGACCAATGTCTCCCGCAAATCACCGGTGTTGGGAGTCGCGACGTTAGTACTCGATGCACTGAAAGGATCGGCAGCGGTGATTCTGACATACCGCTTTTGCATGGCGGGAGGCGTTAAGCCTTACTTGGCGATGGCAATCGCGGCGCTATTTGCGGTGCTCGGCCACATGTTTCCGATATGGCTCAGGTTTCGGGGCGGTAAGGGAGTTGCCACTGCGTTGGGCTCTTTCTTCTTGATCACTCCAAAGGCTGTGTTAGTTGCGCTAGGAATTTTTGTCCTGATCGTTGCCATTTTTCGCTACGTGTCACTGGGGTCGATCGTCGCGGTCGGATCATTTCCTTTTCTTATTGCCCGGGAAGCATTGGCCCATGGCGACGCCTCGGCTCTGGCATGTATCTCTGCTACTTCCCTGCTCATCATCATTAAGCACCATGAAAATATCCGCCGATTGCTTGCTGGCACCGAAAGCCGTGTGGGAGCAAAGCGCGCATGAGCGAGATCGCGATCATCGGCGCGGGAGCCTGGGGTACGGCACTCTCGATTATTCTCGGATGCAAGGAAGATCACCGGGTGCGGCTGTGGGTTCGTGAAGAAGAGATTTGCGGGACCATTGCACGTCAACGCGTGAACGAGAAGTTTCTGCCCGGCCAGCTTATTCCAGCTTGCGTGACGCCATGCACTGATCTTGCCGAGGCAATCGAGAGCGCAGCCATCGTGGTGAGCGTAATGCCTTCGCAACATTGCCGCCACTTATTTGAGCAGATGCGTCCGCACTTGCATGCGAGGACCATGATCGTGAGTGCGACCAAAGGATTAGAGGAAGTTTCCCTGCTGCGAATGACGGAAGTGATCGCGCAAGTGATGAAGAATGACGGCTCCCCGCCACTCAGAATCGGCGCCCTCAGTGGTCCCTCGTTCGCGCTGGAGGCCGCGCGCGGAGATCCAACGGCCATCACGATCGCATCGCATGATGCCGAACTAGCACGCACAATTCAGCAGGAGTTCAGCCATGCCAGCTTTCGCCTCTACACCAACGATGACCCGATTGGGGTGGAACTGGGAGGCGCGCTGAAAAATACAATCGCGATTGCGGCGGGTGTTTGCGCGGGCCTTGGACTGGCGCACAACTCCGTGGCTGCGCTTATCACGCGGGGCCTCGCAGAGATGACGCGGCTGGTAGTCGCGTGTGGGGGCAAAGCGGAAACCATGGCGGGCCTTGCTGGCCTGGGCGATTTGGTGCTGACTTGTACCGGCGGTCTCTCACGCAATCGCAGCGTGGGTGTCGAGCTTGGGCGCGGGCGAAAGCTGCCGGAGATTCTCGCCGATATGCACGGCATGGTTGCTGAGGGAATCTTTACAACGACGGCTGCGTTGGGATTGGCGCGCGCGCATGGAGTCGAGATGCCGATTACCGAACAAATGTACGCAATCCTGCATGAGGGAAAAGCTCCGCGTACGGCTATTCATGAGCTGATGACCCGCAGCAGCAAGAGCGAAACTTCCACGCCCTTAACCTGATGGCAGCTTCTGACTGCGCCGTATTTGCCCGCCAAATCCCGCACCAGACAGTCACTTCGATTGGTACTTTGGTAATCGCAATGACTCACGGTTTTCGGCTCAGCATGCTCCTTCCAGATTAAACTTTGTAGATCATCGTGACATCCGCCGCCACTTCGGCCTACGACGCTCCAGAACCGAGTCCTGGGAGTCGCTCGTCCTCGACCGCGCATAGTCTAGCGCGCATTCCGATTCTGTATGTGATCCTCAGTGTGCTGCTGGTGATCAGCATCGTGCCCATGTATTTTTACTCTGCGCAAGTGGAGGCCATCAATCGGGACCGTCTGAAAACCAACGAAATGCTGCTGCAAAACACGGTGACGCGGTCGCTGGCGGACGATCTCTCGCAGCACGAGCGATCCCTGCGCATGATGCTGGCCAACCTTTCATCGGCGATTCAGGTGGCTAGCGGCGGCGATATCGGCAGCAAGAACATTGAAGCTCCGGAGTTACGCGCGCTGCTGGAAAACTTTGTTTCTTCTTCCGACGAGCTTGCTTACGCCACTCTGCTTAACTCCGAAGCGAAAGGAGTTTCGGCCGGGCGAATCGCGCCAGACGCTTTTCTGCAGCGGGAGTTGCAGCATGCCTTTGACGCGGCTCGCGATGGCCGGGCCTATAACGGGCAGGCGCTCCAGGTCGGAAATGGCAATTCCGCACGCACGGTTGTGTTAGTCAGCAGCCCGGTCAGTTACGGCGGCCGGTTTTTGGGCATGGTGGGCGCGGTGGTCGATCTGCAATTTCTGATTCGCCGCCTGCATGAAGTTAGCGGCGGAGGCCTGATTCCTTACGTTGTGGATTCTCAAGGCCGGCTGGTGGCTGCCGGGACTCCGCAATATGTAACTGGCCAGGACATGAAGAGCCTGGAGATCGTTCGTAATTTTGTGGACGAAGGCAACAAGGCGCAGTTAGCCGCTACAAAAGAGTTCGCGGTCCGTGAGGGCAAGAATAATGTCGAGATGCTTGGAACCTACAGCCCGGTCACCGCGCTCGATTGGGCGGTGGTTGTGCAGAAACCACAGCTCGAGGCTTACCGCGGAGTCTATGAGATGCAGCGTACTGCGCGATTGCTTGCGATACTGGCGGTCCTGCTCAGTGTTGGCGTAAGCATTTTCGCGGCTCGTAGAATCACGAATCCGCTGCAAATCCTTACCCAGTCCGGACGCGCATTGGCGCGGGGCGATTTTTCACAACGCGTTCACTTGCGCAGCCGCACTGAAATTGGCGAACTGGCCGAGACCTTTAACACCATGTCGCAGGAGCTCGAACACTTCGTCGAAGACCTGAAGCGGGCCGCGGAAGAAAATCGCGCACTATTCCTGGGCTCGATCCAGATGCTGGCAGGCGCGGTCGACGAAAAGGATCCCTACACCCGCGGCCACTCCGACCGCGTCACACGCTATTCCCTGCTAATCGGGAAAGAATTGAAGCTGCCGGCTGATTTTCTGGAGACGCTGCAGATTTCCGCGCAGCTCCACGATGTTGGCAAAATCGGCATCGAAGACCACATTCTCAAAAAGCCGGGCGCGCTTACTGCGGAAGAGTTTGAAGTGATGAAAACGCACACCACCAAGGGCGCTAATATTCTGCGCCCAGTAACGCAGCTTGCGGAGATGCTGCCTGGCATTGAGTTGCATCACGAAGCCCTTGACGGACGCGGCTATCCTTACGGTCTTAAAGGAGAACAGATTCCGCTGCTGGCGAAGGTAATTGCGGTAGCCGACACTTTTGACGCATTGACCACCAATCGTCCTTACCAGCACGCGCACACTCCGGAAGAAGCGTTGAAAATTATCCAGAACCTCGCGGGCAAACGACTTGATCCAGAGCCGGTAGCTGCTCTGCTGGCGGTTTGCGCGCGTGGCGAGATTCGCATCCAGCGCTTCTCCATTAAGCGGCCAGTACCCGCGGCTGCAAGCGCCGCGGCTGCTATGCCTGGACCAGCGTTGTCCGCAGACGAAGCTACCAACCTCGAAAGAACCCGCGCCTAAATCCAGCCTTCCCTCACTTCCCCAATCCGCAAGCTCCGGCATAATTCGTCCGACCGCTATAATCAAGATTCAGGATTTCTCATGATTCAGACCCTATTCGGTAGTACCGAAGAAAAGAAAACTGGACTCTTCGAACGCATGAAGCAAGCAGTCACGCACACGCGTGAAAATCTTGCCGAGCGCATCGAGGAAGTCGTCTCCTTCGGCAAAGAAATTGACCGCAACACGCTCGATGACCTGGAGGCCACGCTAATCGGCGCCGACCTTGGCTCCAAGACCACTCATGAAGTGCTGGGCAAGCTGCGAGACAAGGCCGACCGCAAACAGATCAAGGATGTGCAGGAACTTAAGCGGTTACTGAAGGAGGAGTTGCTGACCATTCTGAATGCGGCGAATAACCGGCCTGTACAGCGGGTGGATGGGACGCCGGAGGTGATTCTCGTGGTCGGCGTAAACGGGACGGGCAAGACCACGACCATCGGGAAGTTGTCGCAGGTGTTTCGGTCGCAAGGAAAAAATGTGCTTCTGTGTGCGGCGGATACCTTTCGCGCCGCTGCCATCGATCAACTCGAGATCTGGGGCCAGCGCACCGGCACGGAAGTGATCAAGACGAAGGCTGGCGGCGATCCTTCTGCTGTGCTATTCGACGCGCTGCAAGCGGCGACCGCGCGGAAAACCGATTATGTGATCGTTGATACGGCTGGCCGGCTGCATACGAAGACGAGTCTCATGTCTGAACTCGATAAAATGCGGCGCACGGCACAGCGCATCATTCCGGGCGCGCCGCACGAAACTCTTCTAGTGATGGATGCAACCACCGGTCAGAATGGCTTACAGCAGGCTCGGTTGTTTACGGAATCGGCGGGCGTTACCGGCATCGTGCTCACCAAACTTGACGGCACGGCCAAAGGTGGCGTGGTGGTTGCCATCTCTCGCGAGTTGGGATTGCCTGTGCGGTTCGTAGGAGTCGGCGAGAAGGTGGGCGATCTTTTGCCCTTCGATCCGAAAGAATTTGTAGACTCGCTGTTTGAATAAAACTTTTTTACCACGGAGACACTGAGGCACGGAGAAAAGCAGTTCTTGGATTTTTTCTCTGTGGCTCTGTGTCTCTGTGGTGGATTTGCCTTTTCGCGGAGAATGCCCGATCCGTCTATTGACGAAAAGTTTCTGCGCCGCGCGATCGACTTGGCACGCGATGGACTTGGCTTGGCATCTCCCAGTCCTTACGTTGGAGCGGTGATCGTCGATGCGTCTGGCAACGTTGTGGGCACTGGCACTTATACCTATGCAGGCGTGAAGCATGCTGAAGTGCTCGCTCTCGAACAGGCTGGCACTCGCGTCTGCGGCGGTACTCTCTACATCAATCTCGAACCGCACTCGCATCAGGGACGTACGCCTCCTTGTACAGACGCGTTGATCGCCGCGGGCATTCACCGCGTGGTCGCATGCATGTCCGACCCTAATCCCAAGGTGAGTGGGCGAGGCTTCGAGAAGCTACGCGCGGCTGGTCTCCACGTGGAAACTGGAGGGCTGGAAGCAGAAGCCAAGCGGCTGAATGAACCTTTCGCCCGTTACATTCGCCATAACATTCCCCTGGTTACACTCAAGTCCGCGATGACGCTCGACGGCAAAATTGCTCCGCCACCGGCGACGCGGCCGAAGCACGCGGCTGGAATACCGGCGGGGGGATGGATCACTGGCGAAGTGGCGCGTACGCATGTGCAAGAACAACGTCATCAAAGCGATGCGATCCTGGTAGGCGTCGGAACCATTCTTGCCGACGATCCTTTGCTCACCGATCGCAGCGGCCACCTGCGACGGCGCCCGTTATTGCGCGTGATTCTGGATTCGCGGCTGCGGCTGCCGTTGGAGTCGCGTCTGGTGCAGAGCGCCATGCATAGGGCTGCGGGCGAGAGCGATGTGCTGGTCTTTTGCTGTTCGGGTAATGAAAAAAAGAAGAGCGCCCTGGAGGCGCGTGGCATTCGCGTGGAGGAACTTCCACCGTCCTCGGACGGGCGGCCTGATATTCATGCGGCTCTGCGCCGCCTCGGGCAACTTGAAATTACAAGCGTGATGATCGAAGGCGGAGCGATGGTGAATGGGACAACGCTCGCCTCGGGAGTTGTGGACAAGGTTTTTCTCTACTACGCACCGAAGATTATGGGAGATGCTGGGTCAATTCCATTCACTACGGGCCACAGTTTGCGCACGCTGGATCAAGCACGGCAAGTTAAACAGCTCTGCCTGCATCGTTTCGGCGACGACTTAGCGGTAGAAGGGTATTTGCGCGATCCATACGAGGAGTGAATCTTCAACACGGAGAAAGGGCTTTTTTGTATTTGTTTTCTCCGTGACTCTGTGCCTCCGTGGTGGATTTATGATTGTTCTGTCACATCGTCGGAGGTTTTCATGTTTACCGGCATCATTGAAGAAGTAGGACGCATCTCCCGCATTGAACAACAGGGCGAGAATCGCCGCATCACGATTGCGGCTGAAAACGCAGTGAAGGAACTGAAAACCGGCGACAGTGTTTCTGTCAGCGGCGTTTGCCTGACCGCGCTCGATATTAAGCCGGGCTCATTCTGCGCTGATTTGGCTCCCGAAACCTGGAGCCTGACATCGTTTTCGCGCATTCACGAAAGCGCGCTGGTTAACCTCGAGCTGCCGATGAAAGCAGATGGCCGTTTCGGTGGACATATCGTGCAAGGCCATGTAGATGGCGTTGGCAAGCTCATTGCGCTGGAGCGCATCGCCGATTCGGAGAATTTCTGGCTACGAATCAAGTTGCCGCGTACTGTAGAGAAATACACCGTCTACAAAGGCTCCATCTGCATCGAGGGCATCAGCCTTACGGTGGCAAATATTGAAGGAAGGGATTGCACGGTCGCCATCATTCCTCACACCGTCGAAATGACGAACCTCAGCTCGCTCAAGCCCGGTGACTTCGTGAATCTCGAAGCCGATCTGATTGCGAAGTATGTGGAAAAGATGATGACCAATGAACCGGCTGGGGGTGGGCTTACGGTGGAAGAGTTGGTGCGGCAGGGGTTCTAGTGGAGCGTCCCGAGGGTATTCCCGCGAACACAGGTCTGTGCAGCGATTGTCTTCACGCGCGATGGATAACATCGGCGAAGAGCTCGGTGTTTCTGCAATGCGCTCTCTCCTTTACCGATCCGCGCTTTTCGAAGTATCCGCGGCTGCCGGTTCTCAGTTGCAGCGGTTATCAGCAACGCTCCGAAAAGTAGACCTCGCTGTGCATCCTACGCTTCGATCTTCAACTCGTCGAGTTCAAGGAATTCGCGAATGATCAGCTCAGGCGATTTTTCCATCTCAGCATAGGTGCCGAAGAAAATCGCCTTGCCTTCGTATAAGAAGACGACGTGGTCGGCCAGCTTTTGGGCCAGGCGCATATCGTGGGTGACGACGATGCTGGTCAGGTTCAACTGCAACTTTAACCGCTTGATGAGATCACCGAGCAGTTGCGCCATCAGCGGGTCTACCATGGTGGTGGGCTCGTCGTAGAGAATGCATTCCGGCCGCGCCGCCAACGCGCGCGCAATAGCTACAGAACGCTTCATGCCGGTGGAAAGATCGGAGGGCAGCAAGTCGCGCATCTCCTGCACACCCACCATGTGGAGCAGGCCGTCGACGATCTGGTAAATCTGATCTTCCGACAAGGTCCCGGATTCGCGCAGGGGGAACGCCACATTCTCGCCGACCGTAAGAGAATCAAAGAGCGCTCCGTTCTGAAATACCATGGTGACTTTCTTGCGGACGGCTTCCATCTGCTCTTCAGAAAAATTGGTGATGTCTTCGCCGGCGACGATCACCTGACCCGAGTCCGCCTTCAGAAAGCCCATGAGAATTCCCAACGAAACAGATTTACCCACACCGCTGCGGCCCAGGATGCAGACGGTCTCGCCGGGCATGAGGCTGAAGCTGACGCGATTGAGCACGACGTTGTCTCCGAATGCTTTGGAGACTTCACGGAACTCGATATAGGGTTTGGCAGCGGGATCGGGCATGGATTAGCTCACGAGAGTTGGATCGGATGTCAGGCTCTTCGCTTTTCTGCCTCCAATTCCTCGGGCGTGTTCAGGTTGCGAAAGAGATTGGAAGAGAACCCGGCGGCTTCTAATTCTTCCTGCTCCAGCACTCGAGTTCGAACCTCATCGAACAATCGATCGATTCTATTTTGTCCGGCGCACAAAGCTGTCTCCGCCGCATTGGCAAACTCACGGCGATAAATAGCGCACAGCGGCTGACGGCGTCCACCGCCGCGCGGAACAACCACGATTGCGTCAGGCGCCGCGTGCGCCTGCCTTATAAAATACTGCAGGAAGGCAGACGAAATAAATGGTGTATCCACAGCCAGCATCAAGTTGAGCTCCGTCGACGAAGTTTTCAACGCGGCGTGAATTCCGCCGAGCGGTCCGCTGTCGCGAAATATATCTTCCACCACCGGTGCAAACGTTGCAAACGTCTCGCGACTTCCGACGATGAACACCTTGGGAGAGATCGAGCGAGCCAGATCGAGAGCCCGCTCCAAGAGCGTACGTCCGTCGTATGTCACGAAAGCTTTATCCGTGCCCATGCGCGTGCTTTTTCCTCCGGCCAGAATGAAAGCGGTCAGATTCGACGCAGAGTCGCCCACGCCGCGATCATACACTCCGCGCATGTGAACGAGCTTTCGGTAACGTAATCTTCCTGTCGCCCAAAAATCTTTCCACAGTTTAAGTACCTGCATCCACTCGGCTTGTCTTCAGGTTCATCCTTCGACCGTCACGAAAGTAACCTACCCAAGAATCCTGCTCCGGGAGATGATGTGACTCGGGCGCTCCCTACGGCCCCGAAGTAACCATCATGCCGCAAAAAATCATGGATGTTCTTATGCTCGGGCGTTGCTCCCACGAGTTCTCCTGGCCACGACGCGGTGCTGACGGAGACTATTACCAGGTTTGCATGCTCTGTGCCGCCGAGTACAAGTATGACTGGACTACCATGCGCCGCACGCAGCGTGTGGAGCATACCAAGCCCGACACCGTTGTCCGGCGCAGTCATACGCGGGAGAAGCGGCCGTCCTGGACGCCACGCGCTCGCCGCCTGAAGCTCGACGTGGCGCTGCGCTATCGCGTAAACAGCACCAGCACCTGGTATGAGGGAACCATCGAAAACCTCAGCCAGAGCGGTCTGCTGTTTCACGGCCCGCAGCAATTGCCGGTGAATGCTTTGATCGAGATGGTGTTTGAGATGCCAGAAGAGATCTCCGGTCAGAAGAATCGCAACGTAGTGTGCCAGGGCCGCGTCATCCGCTCTAAGGACGCCCAAGGTTTACCCCGCGCTAAAAAAGAAGAAGTCAAAGACAAAGACGCGGAAGATCTGGAAGTTAGTGACGGTCTGTTGGCGGCCTCAATCGTCGACTACAAATTCATCCATTAGAGTGATGATTCTCTCAGGGGGCTTAAGCCCTTCGCTTTAGTTGTTCCTGATGGCACGACTAAAGCCTGCCCTGAGCGAAGCCGAAGGGTCGTGCTCTTCCCTTGCGCGTCCGAAGTTGAGCTTTTCAGCAATGTACGGCAATGAACTTATGAGTTCCGGCTTTCGGAACACGCCAGCGTCTTTTTGCGTGTGCATGCTATGAGAAAAGTCCTCCAGTAGCCGCGTCGTATCCTTTAGAAAACTCTCATCAATCCGGGGAATTCGTCGACTGAGTCTGTTCCGACTCCGTAACGTCGCGCAACTTTTTGCCGCACTTTTTCGAATCTGCGCTACAAAGCTCCACACTGAATACGGACTTCCCTGAACCCGCACTGTCCGAATTCATTTGTGCACTCCGGCCAATTTTAGATCCTGGCCCGTAACCAAGAATCCGTGCAAGGAGGAGCCATGCTCCGTCCACCGCATTCCCCTGTTCGACGGGGAAGGCAATACCCCATTCCCTCCACTCTATTCCGGGATATAGATCCCGGTCATTCCAACCCAAGTCCCGAGAGGCGGCCCCGGACCAACACCAACCCCAGGTCACAAGGAGGAATCGTGATAAAGATTGCCAAGTCTGTTTTGACTTTGATGATGTTGTTCTTCGCTGGAATAGCCTTCGCTCAGACCGATCCGGGCGTGCAGAGTGGGAACCGCGGCACCGGCGCGGTACTTTCTTCGGTCAACAGCAACTCCGCGCTGCTGGCTTTCTTCACCGACGGTCAGACTCGTTTCCAAGCGGTGGAGTCCGTTTCCGGCAGTGCGTCCGGCAACAATGGTTTGGGACCGCGATTTAATTCGAACAGCTGCAGTTCCTGCCATGCGCAACCTGCCTTCGGAGGAAGCGGCGCCGCCAGCAATCCACAAGCCCAGTTCGTCAATAACGGAGTGGCTCCAGGTAACACTACTCCGTCTTTTATCACGGCCACCGGGCCGACCCGTGAAGCCCGCTTCCCATTTTTCTTTAATAGCAACGGCTCGGTCAACACCAGCGAACCCAATGGCGGAGTCGAAGACCTGTTCACCGTCACGGGCCGCTCCGATGCCGGCTCCTGTACCAGCAGCACCGCACTGCCGCAGCCAAGTTTCGCAAGCGCGATCGCGGCAAATGACATCATCTTCCGGATTCCCACGCCAGTTTTTGGCGCAGGCCTTATCGAAAATCTGGATGACTCTACGTTGTTGAACAACCAGTTGGTCAACCTCAACAATAACTTTGGCATCTCCGGCACTTTCAATCACAACGGCAACGACGGGACCATCAGTCGCTTCGGTTGGAAGGCGCAGAACAAATCCCTGCACATTTTTACCGGTGAGGCTTACAACGTGGAGATGGGCATCAGCAATCTGCTCTTTCCACAAGAGCGTCCACTGCCCGGAGAAGACCAGCTTACAACCGGGCTGCCCGCGAGTTGCCTGAACCTGGGCGGGGCGGGTTATCCGGAAGACACGTCGAATCCGGCAGCGACGCCGAACGCCGCAGTTCTGGATGACGTCTCAGCATTTGCCAACTTTATGCGGCTGCTGGCTCCGCCGCCGACGGGAGGAGTGGTGCTGAATGGATCAACAGTGAGTGCATCCACGATCGCGGCGGGCAAATCTCTGTTCAGTTCGATTGGCTGCGCGACTTGCCACAATCCTTCGCCGGGTACAACTCAGGCGTCGGGCATCACTACCGGTTTGAGCAAGGTTTCCGTGCCTGCCTACTCAGACATTGAGATCCATAACATGGGCACCACCTTAACGGACAACGTTGCGCAGGGTTCGGCGGGCGGCGGGCAGTTCCGCACTGCTCCATTGTGGGGCTTGGGACAGAGGATTTTCCTCTTACATGATGGCCGCACCACGAACCTGATTACGGCCATTCAGGACCATGCGAGCAAGGGCAGTGAAGCTACGTCCGTGGAGGAGCAGTTCTTCGACCTGAACACCACCCAGCAGCAGGAAATTCTGGACTTCCTGCGATCACTGTAACCGTTTTACAACCTTTCCTGGCGAGGCACGCGAGTGTCTCGCCAGAGGTTTTAAATTTGGAAGTATCATCCGAGACTGATTCGACGGGCCGGGATTGGAAGGAGAAGTATGTGTTTTCGATTTTTATATTTGTGGGTCATTCTTGGATCCTGCGTATGGTTCGCATCATTGCCAGCGTCGGGACAGGAAACTAAACCGCCCAGCGCCATCAGAAATGGCGGCGACTTTTCTGACAACGTTCAGCCCGGGTCGAAGGTTCCAGAAGGCGTCATCCTGGTAAAAGGCGCGTGGTCGAGCGCGAGCGATTCCGTCACTCCTGTGCCGGAAGGCGGCAAAGTGGCCAACAATATATTCACCGACCAATACTTCGGAATGAGCTATGCTCTGCCCCGGGGTTGGGAGCAGAAATACGAAGGACCGCCTCCTTCGGACACCGGGCGTTATGTTCTGGCACAGCTCAGGCCTGCCGACACCTTCAAAGGACCGGCTCGCGGAAATATTCTGATCACCGCCCAGGACATGTTCTTCAATCCGTTACCTGCGAAGAATGCGCTCGAACTCATTAATTACTCGAAGAACAATTTGCAGGCCGATTACAAAGTGGAAATGCCCCCAACCCAGACCACGCTTGCCGGGCGGCCCTTTACGTTCTTTGCCTACTGGTCTCCGGTAGCCCAACTGCATTGGTATGTTTCTGCGACGGAAATTCGCTGCCACACGGTGGAACTGGTGCTGACGAGCCGCGATACCAAGCTGCTGGAGAGCCTGCTGCTGGATATGGACAAAATGAAATTGCCAGCGGAAACCAGCCCCACCGCGGGAGCTGGAGGCGGCGAAGTTCCGGTGTGCGTGAAGGACTATGCCGGCAGAGACCACGTAATTGCGCGAGTTGACCCGGTCTTTACCGAGCGCAGGTTCAACTCCGTTCCGGTGCGAATCATTATCGACAAAGAAGGCAAGGTAAAGCATATCCACTTTCTCAGTGCGTTTCCCGACCAGGCAAAGGCTATTACCGAGGCGCTGGAGCAATGGAGATTCAAACGGTATCTACGCGACGGGAAGCCGGTAGAAGTGGAAACCGGAATCATGTTTGGGCGGACGCCGTATATGAGGACCGCGGCGACACAGGAACGGGCAGCGCAATAGCCCGCTAGGTTTTTTCGCTTCCGTCACTCGCATCCCGCTCTACGCCGTCGTACACTCTGGAGGCAGTTCTACTTCACATGCCTCCGATCACTGCACTGTTGCATACCGCGAATGATGCGCTGCGCCTGGGGCGGGCGCTTGAAACGCTTCATCCCTGTTCCGAAATTTTGGTTATCGACCATCACTCCGCCGACGCTACACTGCGCGTGGCGCGTGAATACGGGGCGCGTATTGTGCTGGTAGACAACGAGGCCAATGCCAGCCAATATTTGGCTTTGGCACGCCACGAATGGATTTTCTGCATGAAGGCCGCGGAGTCCATCACCGAAGCGCTGCAGGCAAGCCTGTTTGAATGGAGTTTGTTGCCTAAGTCTGCTGTCGCCGGCGCGTCCGCTTTCTCAGTATTGGCACGCGAGCAAGTCGGCGAAGATTGGCGGGATTTTCCCGCGCCGGAGACAAGGCTCGTGCCCCGAAACTGGACGTTTTGGAGCGAACGCCTTCCGACTCATCAACCTTCCGCCGTCGCACTAGAAGGGGCGTTGTTGCGCTTTGCTTTTCCGTGACAGAAAATCCCCCTCGAATCTCGATCGTTCGATTCACTCTCGATTGGCCTTTCGGACAGTGACTTCAGTACCTTAGTCCTCCCAATCTTGCCGCCTTATAATCCAGTCAAGACTTGGCTATATCCGCGTTCTCAGGAAGAGGTGCGTTTTGACCATGAAATCGCACTTCCGAAGGAGCGCCTAAAACTCAGTGGACCCCTTACTTGCATCGTCGATTTTTGTTCTCGGGCTGGCTTTTGGCAGCTTTCTGAACGTGTGTATCTACCGGCTGCCCCTGGGCGTGTCGGTGGTAACGCCGCGTTCGAAGTGTCCGGGCTGTAAGGAGTTGATCGCCTTCTACGACAATATGCCCGTGGTTAGCTGGCTGCTTCTCCGCGGCCGCTGCCGCCACTGCAATATCAAGATTTCTCCGCGCTATTTGTTCGTCGAACTGCTGACTGGCGTTCTCTTTCTTGGCTGTTACGCTTATGCCGGGCCCACGCTGGATACTTTGAAATATTGCACCTTCGGATTTCTTCTGCTCGGCCTCATCTTTACAGATGCTGAAACCAAGTTGCTGCCGGACAAGCTGACCCTCCCAGGGCTGGCTCTGGGTGTGCTGTTCAGCCTGCTGGTTCCAGTGCATGACCTGGCTTCGCAGTTTCTGCCGGGAGTGTTGAATCTTCCGTTTAGTGCCGATCTCTCCGCGCACCTGCTTTCCCTGCTCGATTCCCTGCTGGGTGCGGCGGTAGGTGCATCGTTCATTTACGGCGCTGGCGCGGTCTACTTGCGCTGGCGCGGAGCCGAAGGTATGGGCTTCGGCGACGTTAAATTGATGGCCATGGTGGGAGCATTTCTCGGCATCAAGCTCACGATTCTTACAATTTTCGCTGCATCGGTGGCTGGATCGGTATTTGGTTTAACCACGGTGCTTGCGGTGTGGATCAAGCGCACCCAACGCTTCGCCCGCCGGTTGACAAACCTGCAGGCAGCACGCCGCCGGGGTTGGCAGTCAGCGCAGATGGTCTACCGCAATTATCAGATGCCCTTCGGCGTCTTCCTGGGTAGTATGGCGTTGCTTGCACTCTTCGTCGGCAACCAATTTTTGCGATGGTATGGGAGGTTTTGGTGGTAAGGCTGCTCACCAATCCGCTGGTTCTACGCGCCGCAATGGTATTGGTCGCAGCGGGCGGAGCTTTCATCTCTGGTGTCTGGTTCATCCGCAGCCTGCGCAAACAAATTGTGGACGAGGCCGATATCGAATCGGCGGCCACGCCCACACTGGAAGCTTTGCCGCTTCATCTCTACAACACCGTCATTCAGCAACTAAAGCAACAGAAGCATGAGCTGCAGGTACAGACGCTCACCGAGCAACGCCGCGCCCGCACCAGTGAAAACTTCAGCCAAACCGTCCTCTCCAATCTCTCCTCTGGAGTGCTGGTGTTCGGCATCAACGGTCTGGTTAAGCAAGCCAATCCGGCCGCCCGGGAGATTCTGGGCTTCCGTTCACTAACGGGCATGAGTGCGGATGATATTTTCCGCGATGCAGAAGTCTCCTCGCCCCGCCCTTCGGGCGTTTCCGATGAACTGTCGGACCTGCACGTGCGAATCGCTGAAGAAGTTCATTCCGTTTTACGGGAGGGCAGTAAGCATCGGCAGCTTGAAGCTGACTACGTCACGCCTGCCGGCGTGCAGATTCGTATCGCGGTCACTGTTTCAGCCGTGCCCGCCGTCGATGGCAGCCTGCTAGGAGCTGCTTGCCTGATCAGCGACCGCAGCGAATTTGAGGAGATCCGCCGCCAACAGGAGTCGCATGGTGAAGTCTCGGCGGAGATGGCGCTCGCGTTGCGCACTTCCCTGACCACCATCGCCGGCTATGCACAGCAACTGGCCCGAAATCGCGATCCCGATCTTGCTCCGCAATTGGCTGCCGATATTGCCGGCGAGGCCGCCAGCCTGGATCGCCGCATTGGAGGATTTTTGGCGGAAAAACGTTCGGTTGCACGCACTGGCAATCATATGAGTGCCGCGGCGGGAAAAGTTACTCAGTAGAAAGCTATTCAGTAAAACATTACTAGTAGATCGAAGGCTGAAACGCATTGTGGATCAGCTCATGCTTGAGGATAAAGGATGACTATGAAACGAATTACACATATCGGTTTCGTACTCGGAGTACTCACGGCGCTGGCGGGAGCTCAGACCGCGCCACAGACCTCCGCTCCGTCAACGGATCAATCCTCGCTCGGCACCGTTGCCCGCGCGGTTCGCAAGGACCCGGCCACCAAGGCCAAGCCGAAGGTCTTTGATAACGATAACCTGCCCACGGAAGACAAACTCTCTGTGGTAGGAGATACGGTCGCCGCCAATAGCGCCAATAACACTGCCGCGCCCGGAGACAACAAAGACGCCTCCGGAAAGCCCGCTGGTTCTCCAGACGATGACGCGGCCAAGAAACAAGCTGCCTGGAAGGATTGGCAGGGCAAGCTTACGGGGCAGAAAAGTTCGATCGACCTGGCCTCCCGCGAACTCGACGTGCTGCAGAAGGAATATCAGCTTCGCGCCGCGGCCATGTACGCCGACGTAGGCAACCGCATGCGCAACGCGGCGGAGTGGGACAAAGAAGACGCCGATTACAAACAGAAGATCGCCGACAAACAAAAGGCGGTCAACGACGCCAAGCAAAAACTCGATGACATGCAGGAAGAAGCCCGCAAAGCCGGTGTTCCTGCAGCTATGCGCGAGTAGAACTCCGCTGGAAGGACGCGCGCACCACGATTAAGCTCGCGTCGCTTCTGTTTGCCGAGCCCGCAGCTGGAGAATCTGTTTTACGTGGTGCCGTCCATGCACCAGATGAAACTTTCTCCACTGCGCGCCCGTCAGCGGGCCCAAGATCAGGTGATCGAGCAGCGTGACGTTTTTTCCGAACCGTGCTTCGCACTCCGAGATAATCTCGTCCATCGCCGTAATCTTTATCCCAATCTCGGCCCTCACTTTTTCCACCGGCAAACCACGCGGCTTTGCCATGGCCGGCGACTTTCTTCCCGGCGGCATGTAATTGAACCCGAGAACGACCAGCATCCTAGCGCGCTGCCGCATCGAGGGCTGCGTCTCCAGTGCTTTGCCGCTGTCCCGCATTCGCTCAAATCCCTTAATCGTCCCCGTGTAGGTCAGATACAGGTGTTCGAGTACTTCCGATGCGCACCATTTCCCTTTCTCTGCAGGATGCCAGCTCATTTGCTCAGTCGACATGCCGTCGAACGCTGACTCCACAGCTTGCTTCAACTCTCTGAGGCGGGAATCCATGGCGTTATCTCGCGTTCGTTTACGCTTCAGGTAGAATGTTGCGCGACGATTAATTCATCCCAGTTATAACAGGAAGGTAGCTAGTGAAACTACGAGCCCCCTACCCATCAGAGACTACCGCTGTCGATCTTCGCTTGGAAAATACAACGCGCCGGAAAATTATTCGCGCCCGGGGCTTGGCATTCGCACCATGTTTTGCAGTTGCTGTCCTGCTGATTCTAGCGCTGGCAGGTTGTAATTCGACCCCCGCCAAGCCTGCCGAAACCAAGCCGGAAGTGAAGCCCCCGGAGCTGCTCACCGGACGCGCGGCTTTTTATAAGACCTTTATCGCGGCTCGCAATTACGCTGCTGACGTAAAACCCTTCCGCATCGAATCGACTCCCTCCAGCGAGAGCAACGGCCAGGATGGGAAGTCAACGATCTGGCGCTCCAGTTATGCTTCCGCCACGCAACACGGCGTGAAGCCTTTCTTTTGGTCCGGCAGCAACCTCCCCGATGCGCCTGCCCGCGGCGTTTCGCCCGGTAACGAGGATGTGTACAACCCCAGCAACGAATCCACGCACGTCTTCGATGTCGCATTCCTGAAGATCGATTCCGATCAGGCCTTGGCCGAAGCCCAAAAGCACGGCGGGGACAAAATTCTGGAAAAGGATCCCACTACACCGGTGAGCTACGTCTGCGAGTGGAACCACAATACCAACCAACTAGTCTGGCATGTCATCTATGGAATTTCTCGCGAAACCGCCAAGCTGACGGTTTCGGTTGACGCCACGACCGGCGAGTTTATTCGAGTAGAAAAATAAATTGAGGTCGCAGATTCAGGATTGATCGCAAAGGAAAGTGGAGATCACTGTATTTACTTGCGCTGCTCAGCTTGCTTAAGCTGGTCCTCGATGGAGGAGAAAAAGCGGCACAGAGCGCCGGCGGAAGCGATGGCGCCCCGCAAGGCCTGGCGCTCACCGAAAGAAACAATGTCTTCTACCGAATACTGCAGACGAAGGCGGTCGGCGGCGCATTCCGCGCTCAATAATTCGATTTTCGCGGCGCGAAGGTCGGAAGCCAGGCGGACAATTCCCGTCTGCTTTCTGGATTCATCGTTTAACATCTACTGCTCCTCGGTTTCTCAACGTTTTCCTGGGTCAGCGCGAGCCTGCCGGAACCACTCTCCTTGGGGAAGGCTGTCACAACACTTTGTGGCCCCGGCAGGACGCACCCTGCGGGATAAATTCTTTCGCTGGAATATGTCTATTGTACATCGTTAGTTGAACATCGTTCAAGTTATTCGGGCCCATGCAACAGATTCCTAAGCGCACGGAGAAAGTTCTTTGCCCAGACAAGCAGATCCTCAACTCGAACAGCGCATTCTGGATGCCGCATGCCGCCTGTGGGCACGAGGCGGCGAGAAGGCGCTCACCATGCGCGGCGTCGCCAAGGCGGCTGGTACCACCACTCCTACCGTTTACGAGCGTTATCGTGACCGCGGAGACATTCTCCGCTCCGTACGATTGCAGACACGCACGGAACTGCTCGCCGCTATCGGCCCCACCCGCACCCTGCCCCAGGCGTGCCACAGCTATCTTGAATTTGCCATTCAGCATCCGCACGCTTACGAAATGCTCTTCGACGGATTCGCACAGCCTCCTTCATTGCACGAGCCCTGGCCTACCTTCAGTCTCTTGCGCCTGAATCTGGCACGACGATTGGGAGGCACGCCGCGCCAATACACCCGGCTCATGCTCTCACTGTGGTCACTGATGCACGGTACAGCGATGCTGATGATTCGCGGGCGGGTTGCAGGTCCCCTGCGCACGCAGATGTTTCACGCCTGTCTTGACGCAGTCGAGGTGATCATTGCGGACGCCGCGCGCACGAAGGGTAAGGCGCGCTCCGGCCCGAAGTGGCCGCCGAGTTTGATTCTAGGAGAAGCCGCGGAAAGCAAAGTGAGCCACGACGAAGATGAAAATAGTCCAAGGCGCGTTACTACGAAGCGGAGCAGCTTCTCCAAACGAAAATCTGCTGGGGGTATACGCTCAGCCCGTACATCGGTGTGAGTCAACGTCGCCTATTACTGTTTGGTGCCCGCCGTTGGCGTTTTTAACCGCTCGATCGCCTTCTGTGCTTCTTCCGCCTGCGGACCATGAGGAAGGATCTTCAAATAGCTTTCGTACTCGGCGCGAGCGTCATCCAATATGCCAAGTTTTTCCAAACACACTGCCAGCTTTATGGTGGCGATGGCGTCGTTGTCTTTGTAGACCAGCGCATCGCGATAACGGCCTTCGGCAGCCCGGTAGTTCTTGCGGCGGAAATAGAAGTCTCCAACCTCGACGCTTTTTGCGGCCTTGTGCGGATCCCAGGTATGAAACTCGGTGACCCCACTGCTCGACACTCCCGCCGTAGCTTCAGCTACGGCCGCCGAACTCTGCGGATGCGTCTTAGCATCGTCCGCAGGCGCATCCAAATCAGTCTGATCATCTTTGCTCGAGCTCTGTCCCAGATCTGAGCCGAGATCGTTTACATTGACGCGATCCGAACGAGGCGGCGCCAGATCCGGCTTGCCCGGCTGCTTCGCAGAGTCAGGCTTCTCGGAGGACGACGGCGGTGATGACGGCGGCGCGCCATTCTGTTGCGCCCACACGATGCTGCACAATCCGAACAATAGACTCAACCGCAACCAACATCTCATGGCTCTTATTTTACCGCTGTAGTTGGGTTCATTGGAACCGGAAGCTTCTTCCCATCGGCCAATATTCAGCCAGTTTCAAAAAAAATCAGGCCGCTCAGGGGGGAGGCTTGAGCGGCCTGGTCGGCAAACTCCTCGGGGGAGGAGGAAACCTGTGATCGATTACATCGACGAAGGATTATTCTGTCCGGTCGTCGGTGCTGCTGGCTGCGTTGTGTCGCCCACCGTGTTCGTCATCAGTCGGACATCCACGCGGCGGTTATCAGCACGACCGGCTTTCGTCTTATTCGTCTCTACCGGCTTATCCTTGCCCAGCCCGATCACGTAAATCTTGTGGGCCGGCACGCTGTATTTCGATGCCAGATACTGAATAACAGAGTTCGCACGACGTTGGCTGAGGTCATAGTTGTAATCGGCCGACCCCACGGAATCGGTGCTGCCTTCGAGCGCGATTATGTAACCCTTGGTGCTGGCGATGCTGCCGGCTAGCTGATCAAGAGCTTCTTTGGCGGTCGACGTCAAATTGTCTTTGTTGAAACCGAACTTCACCGAAGTCTCCGCCACGGGACGGTAGTTGTCCAGGTTTGCTACTGTGTTGGTAAGGACACCAACGCGATTGTTAGCGGCGTCGGCCACCTGCTGGGCCGCGGCTGCATTCTGCCCGGCAGCCTGTGCTTTCTGCTCTACATCCGCAGTCTTGGCGTTCACGGCCTGGATACCGGCTTGGGCGCGGGCATCAACGTCCTTGATGTCCTTGCTGTTTTTCGCCGTCATGTCGTCCAGCTCGTTGGTCTTGTTAATCAGCGGCGTAGTCTGTTGCTTTACATAGTTCTTGCTGGTGCAGCCGACGGTCGCTGCCATACTCACTGCTAGGAAAATCGTTAACGAAGTGCGGGTCATAGTGGAAGAGGCTCCTTGATTTCTTGTCTCAGCGCGATCGGGCTAAATCCCGCGCGCGAACTTACCTAAGTCTTACAGGCCCTGGGAAATTTTCAATACTGCAAATCCCGGCCTTACTTTTGCACGGGACGTGCCAGTTTCACTCATCTACTCGGCCAACCATAAGTATATACGTTTTCAAGCGTTTGCGGCCATTGTGCAGAGAATGGACAGTAACTAGCCGGAGCCCAGGCAACGCAAACCCCACATTGGCTATGGAAATTTTATACGGCCACGCTCAGGGACCATCAACGGAAACTCTCCATCGAATAGAATAAAAGTATCCCCGCAATGGACCTGCTCCAGAAAATCCGCACCATTCCCACCGAGCCTGGCGTGTATCTCTACAAGAACGCCGAAGGCGAAGTTATCTATGTAGGTAAGGCGAAGAACCTGCGAAGCCGGGTGGCTAGCTACTTTCACGAGGGCCGCTGGGAGGACTCAAAAACTGGAACGCTGGTGCGCGAGGCCGTCGATGTTGATTACATCGTAGTTGCCAACAACAAAGAAGCGCTGGCTCTCGAGAACAATCTTATCAAGCAGCGCAAGCCGCGTTTTAACATTCTGCTGCGCGATGACAAGACCTACCCTTACGTAAAGCTCACGCTGAGCGAGCGCTGGCCGCGAGTTTACGTGACCCGCCGCCTGCGCAAGGATGGCAGCGCCTACTACGGCCCTTACTTCCCTGCCAACCTCGCCTACCGCATCGTCGATTTAATTCATCGTAATTTTCTGATTCCCTCATGCAAGGTGGACCTCACGCGCTTTCATCCGCGACCTTGCCTGCAGTACTACATCAAGCGCTGCCTGGGTCCATGCGTGGAAAATCTGACGACACCCGATGCTTATCAGGAAGCGGTTCGCGATGTGAAGCTATTTCTGGAAGGCCGCCCAACCGATTTAAGCAAATCGTTGCACGCGCGCATGGAGCAAGCGGCAGCGGCTGAGGAGTACGAACGCGCCGCGCGCTACCGCGACCTGATTTCGACCGTCGAGCAATTACAGGAACGCCAGCGCATTGCCGCCGCCGAGGGCGATGATGCCGATGTCTTCGGCTATCACTACGAAAACGGCATGCTGGCGGTAAATCTGTTTCACATGCGCGGCGGCCGCGTAGTCGATCGCCGCGAATTCTTCTGGGAAGACCTGCCGGAGTTCGCACTGCCCTCGGATACCGAGTCTGCCGGCACTGAAAAAGAAAATGTGGGGACAGCCGCCCCCGGCTGTTCAGTCGAGCAAAGCTCGACTGTTTCGTCTACGACGAATGTTTTCAATCCCGGCGAGTTCTTCTCCGCCCTGCTGAAACAGCTCTACATTGGCCAGCCCTACGTGCCGCGAAATCTCTATGTGCCAGTCGATTTTGAGGATCGCGAAGCTCTCGAAGACTTACTCTCCGAGCAAGTCGCGGGCGGGAGTGCCCGCTCCGCATTGGTTCACATCCTGGTGCCGCAGCGCGGCGACAAGCGCGCCCTCCTCGATCTGGCTGGCACCAATGCCAAACAGTCCTACGATCAGCGTTTCCGCGTGCTCAAGCCGAATGCCAAAGCAATTCAGGAAGAACTGCAGGATGTCCTCAGCCTGCCCGAACTTCCCAAACGCATCGAATGTTTCGACATCTCGCACATTCAAGGCGCGGAGACCGTCGCCTCCATGGTGGTGTGGGAAGACGGCAAGATGAAAAAATCGGACTACCGGAAGTTCATTATTCGCACCGTCGAGGGTGTCGACGATTTTGCTTCCATGCGCGAGGTGGTCACGCGCCGTTACAAGCGTCTACTGCAAGAAGAAAAAGCAATGCCAAGCCTGGTGCTCATCGATGGCGGACTCGGCCAGTTGCACGCCGCTGCCGATGCGCTGGAAGCGCTTGAGATCATCAACCAGCCGCTCGCTTCCATTGCCAAGCGCGAAGAAATTCTCTATGTCTACGGCCAGGAAAGAGATCCGATCGCGCTCGATCATCATTCGCCCGTATTGCATCTGATTCAGCTCATTCGCGACGAAGCCCATCGCTTTGCCGTAACTTTCCACCGCAAACGCCGGCAGATGCGCGACCGCTCGACGGAGCTGTTGGAGATTCCCGGCGTTGGAGAGAGTACGACCCGGCGACTTCTGGAACACTTCGGCAGCGTGAAGGCGGTGAAGCAGGCCGACGCGGCGGCGTTGTCAGCTGTTGTCACTCGGGTGCAGGCAGAGGCTATTAACAATCACTTTCGGAAATAGCGTTCTAAGGATTTCTATCGCCGGCTGGATTCCCTCGAGAGAAACTCCTGGAACCTTGTCCCTTCCTCGTCCGAAGCGTGCAGCGGGCTTGAGACTTTACGGCCGGGCTTTTGTCGCGCAAACCAAATTACGACTGCGATCATTCCGCACCAGCCCACCAGTCGAACCACCGCGGCGATCTTAGTGTCGTAATCCAAAACGCCGAGACTCGAGAAGATGGCATGGAAGTCATGCTCGGCAAACTCTGGATCGCCGGTGGTGACCAGCGGCAGCACCATGGCACGCGCGTCGGCCATATAAGTTGCCGTGTAGAGCCAATTCTCAAAAAAGAAAAACGAGCAAAAAACAAAGCCCGAGATTTGGCGTTCGGTGAAGAAGTACACGGCCAGAAGAAACGGGACCAGCCACTGCAGCAGAGTCCCTCCCCAAAGGCAGAGCGTGCGGCCGAACCATCCGAATAGGTTGTGCCCGCCTTCATGCACAACGAGGTTGGCCCTATCGATGAAAAGGAATCCGCCATGCGCGGAGAAGGCGTACGCCATGAATGCCAGATAAAAAACGAGCCAGCCGCCCAGTTCTACTTGCGATACCGGCTTCCAGGGCCTGTCGAGCCATGACATGTCGAACCCAAGCTCATCAAAAAAAGATTGTAGGTAGTCGAGCATGGCTAACGAAGATTCTAGGTTAGGCGCGGGGCGAGAGCAGGTTACCAACGTCCGCCGTGATAGTGAACGGACGGAAGAAGGCGTTTTTGCTACAGTGGTCGCAGAAAGGTCCGACAGATGAAAAATGAAGACCTCAGCGGCACGCTGATCGTCACCGGAGCGAGCCGCGGGATTGGCGCGACCATCGCCAAGTTAGCCGGTGCGCGCGGATTCTCCGTGGCGGTTAATTTCGCAACCGGCGAGGCTGAAGCCCATTCAATTACTGAACAAATTATTTCCGCTGGCGGACGCGCCAGCGCGATTCAGGCAGACGTCGCTTGTGGAGAGGATGTTGCGCGGCTCTTCGAGTCCGCCGAGCGTGAACTGGGGCCGATCAAAGCTCTGGTGAATAACGCCGCCATCACCGGTGGGTTTTCCCGAGTGGAATCGGTGAGCGCCGATGTTCTAACGAAAGTCATGGCCGTGAACGTCACAGGAGCATTTTTGTGCGCGCGCGAGGCCGTGCGCAGAATGTCGACCCGGCACGGCGGAAGCGGCGGCGCCATCGTGAATATCTCTTCGCGAGCGGCGCACACTGGCTCGGCTGGCGAATGGGTGCACTACGCTGCATCAAAGGGCGCGATCGATAGCTTCACCATCGGACTGGCGCGTGAAGTCGCCACGGAAGGAATTCGGGTGAACGCAGTTGCTCCCGGATTGATCGAAACCGGACTGCACGCCGCCAACAGCGCACCCGACCGACTGGACCGGCTGGCGGCCACCATTCCCATGCACCGCCCGGGAACACCCATCGAGGTTGCGGAAGGCGTCCTCTGGCTGCTCTCTTCCGCCGCTTCTTACACTACCGGCGCGATTCTAGAAATCGGCGGCGGCCGATAATACTTTCCTGGCTTTTAAATTTTTTCTTTGAGAGTGTTGCGCAGGTAGGTCTTGATCTTCTGCGGCAGCCGCGAGGCATGCAGAACGTCGCGCAAAAGCGGCGGGGGAATGGTGCGGGCAAACTCCAGTGCGCTGGCCAACGGCGTATGCGGACTGCGCAGCAGGGTCAAGCGTATCTCCCGCCGCACCGACCACTTGGGATGATGGCACACGGCCTCAACAAATGCGGCGCGAGCGTTTGGGCGCAGGAGCGCTTTGATGACGGCGGATTCCGTGAGCCGGGAATTTTCCAGCGCCGTATGAGATACACGTGCTTCTTTATCGAGCAATAGCACTGCTGCAACGGTTTGCGAACCGCGGCGGGCCAGCGTGAGCCGTTCTCCCAAAGTTACAGAAGCTATACGCGCGACAAGTTGATCGTCGGCCAAACGTTTCAAATCGGCTGCAAAGGCCGGATGCAATGCCAGCCGCATCAGATCGAAGGTGTACAACTGGCGAAGTAGGCGCAGCACAAGGTGCCGCGGTGTCCGGGGATGAGCTGCGAGAGCGACGCAAACCTTCCGCGACTTCATCGCGGCTGGATTCTGACTAAGCTCCTCAAGAGTTTCCGCCGGCAGGTCACGGCGATTGAGCAGAGCGAGCACAAGGTCTTCGTTCAACAGCGGGATAAGATCAGGATCAGCAGGACCAGCGCTCACGTTCAACGCGCGCTGTTGGGCTGCGCCAGCTTCTGCAGACGAGGGTAACTGCTCCCACTCTTGTTGGCTTCCTTGCCCGTGCATGATGGCTCGCTTCACCTAATTCGCTGTACTAGGAAGCGGTTCTCCGTGCTCTCTGCAATGCGCCGTGAACCGGTTCAATCACCTCAGGGTTCAAGACGACGTTCGAATACACCGAACGAACTTCATTGTAGAAAAGTTCGCGAACTCTCGGTGCATGACGAAAGACTCCACCCACTATGGCCAGCGGGACAGCCGAGGAAGAAGGCGGAGGCAGCTCGGGAAAAAGCCGCCGTATAACAATGCTGGCAAGTTGGGCAAGTTCCGCTCCCGCCTGCGCGAGGATGCGCTGCGCCACTGCATCTCCGGCACTTGCAGCGGACTGCACTGCGGGAAAGAGCGCCGCGAAATCCGGAGTCGAGTTGGCAGTGCGCACCAACTGTTCCAGCGAATCCAGTTTCCATGCAGCTTTCAATTCGTTGAATAGCGGCGAGGCTTCCGGTTCGAGTCGAGCATCGTTATCTTGAACACGCAGCAGAGTAGCAACCGCCATACGGCCGATCCAATGTGCCGAGCCTTCATCGGAGAGGGCAAAACCCCAGCCTCCGGCGCGTGCCGTGCTTCCCTTCGCGTTGCGACCGTAGGCAATCGATCCGGTCCCGGCAATCACGACCACGCCCGGACCAGCACCGAAAGCCGCTTCCAGCGCAATCCGCATGTCGCCAACAATCTCGATTTCTCCGGGAATCACCTCTGCAACAATCCGGCGAACGATGCTGGCAATTTCCTCGCGCCCAGCGCCCGCCGCACCGATGCAGGCGCGCCGCAATTGCCGGGGATCGATTTTGGCGGCAGCGCATGCTTCATGAATTGCCTGGTGCAGTGATTCCCGCGCACGTGCTTCGCCGACCCGCGTGATGTTGCTTGGGCCGGCGGCGACCGTGGCCAAGAGCGCAGATTCGTCTCCGACGGCGCATCTTGTCTTGCTGCCTCCGCCGTCTATGCCCAGATAGTAGGCCACGCGTTAGTTCTACCACAGCACTCCTCGGTATTCGGTTGCTGCGGAAGCGGAGAAGTTAACTTTTCAGTCCAAAGCATTTTCGCCCGCAAAAGCAAAAGCCGGCGGGACGCCGGTGCTACTTCCCATGTCCATAAAGACTCACTCGCGCTGCGTGCCCTATTACCGCGATAATTGCAGACGGCTATCCATGAAAATTCAGATATTGGAACTCGGCAATACCGGCGACGCGCGCGGCTTCAGCTTTACCATGCCGCCCGAGGCGCTCAACTTCATCGGGTACATTGCTGATATGCACCTCGCCTCCACCGCTCCGGGAGCCGTGCGCGGAAATCACTACCACCTACGCCGGCTTGAGGCCATCGTCATTCTTCCGGGCACGGCCTGGTCGTTCCACTGGGATGAAGGCGTAGGACTAATACCACAACATCGCCAATTTGATGGCGGCAGTGCAGTGCTCGTGCTGGTTTCGCCGGGCGCTTCGCATGCAGTGCGCAACGAAGGGGCAGCGCCGTTGTGGCTTGTGGCATGTTCCTCCGAATCTTACGATCCCGCGGAAACTGTGGCACGGAAACTAGTGTAAAGGCGCGATCCGGCAAACTCATGGGCCTGGATAAACTCGATCTCGCGATCATCGCACTGTATCTGGCGGGCATCACTCTGTTTGGACTGCGCTTCCGTAAGCGGCAGCGTTCCCTGCGCGATTATTTTCTTGCCGGACGCGATATTCCCTGGTGGGCCATCGCACTTTCCATCGTCGCCGCCGAAACCAGCACGCTCACCATCATCAGCATTCCCGGCCTTGCCTATGACACCAACCTCACCTTCCTGCAGGTGGTGATGGGTTATTTGGCGGGGCGCATTGTGATCAGCTTTGTGTTGCTGCCGCATTACTTTCGCGGCGATCTTTATACGGCATACGAATTGATCGAACGCCGCTTCGGCCGCGGACTGCGTTCGCTTACCGCCGGACTGTTTCTGCTGACGCGCGCGGCGGCTGAGGGCGTAAGGGTCTACGCCGTTTCGATTGTGGTCTCGATTGCGCTGGGCACAGGCGAGGTAGCTTCGATTGCGATCATCACATCATTGACGCTCATTTATACGTTCGAGGGCGGTCTGGCAGCGGTAATCTGGACTGACGTGGTGCAGACCGCAATTTATGTTGGTGGCACTCTCGTCGGATTGATCACGATCCTTCACCTCGTCCCCGGGGGATGGGCGGCGATTCATGCCGCCGCGGCCACCGCGGGCAAACTGCAAGTCTTCGATTTCCGGCCCAACCTCTGGCTGCCTTACACGTTCTGGGCGGGTGTTCTCGGTGGTACCGCTTTCATTACGGCGAGCCACGGCACCGACCAACTTATAGTCCAGCGCTTGCTGGCAGCGCGGGGGCAAAAGCAATCTGCCATGGCGCTACTTTCGAGCGGGGTCGCGATTTTTTTTCAGTTCGCACTGTTCCTGATTGTCGGCATCATGTTGTGGGCGTTCTATCGCGTGCCGTCCGCACACTTCGGCAAACCCGATCGAATCTATCCGACATTTATTGTCAGCCAAATGCCGCACGGAATTTCGGGATTGCTGATTGCGGCGATTCTGGCCGCAGCCATGTCGAATCTGAGCGCGGCGCTGAATTCTCTTTCGTCGAGCACTATCATGGATTTTTTTATGCACTTCCGTCCGCACATCGATGAACGGGCACAAATGCGGCTTTCCCGTCTTGCAACTTTTTTTTGGGCGATGGTGCTTTTTGGCTTGGCAATATTGGCATTGCAAAAAGTGGGCCGCGTAGTCGAGGTGGGACTGCAGATTGCATCTGTAGCATACGGAGCGCTGCTGGGAGTGTTTTTGCTCGGCGTCCTCACCAAGCGCGCGAACCAGTGGGGTGCGATGGTGGGAATGTTGTTCGGCTTCAGCGCCGAATTGTATTTGTGGAGAATCCAGGTTCCGTGGACGTGGTGGGTCATAAGCGGAACGGCAGTGACTTTCGCCATCGGGTACTCAAGCAGCTTGCTTTTCAGAGAACAGTCATAAGGCAACCCAGCGCGGCCTCTGACGTATACTGGCTCACTCTTTATCATGCCTCAACCGATGCAGGCGGCAACCACGCGTCCCGAACTCTCCCGCGATCTCGGCGTGAGCCACGCTTCGGCAGTCGTGGTGGGAACGATCATCGGCAGCGGAATCTTTCTGGTTCCTGCGGAGATGATGCAGGCGGTGGGCTCGGCCAAGCTGGTATATCTGGCGTGGCTTGTCGGCGGATTGCTGTCTTTTTTCGGCGCGCTCACTTACGCTGAACTCGGCGCCATGAAGCCGCAAGCCGGCGGCGAATATGTTTACGTCCGCGACGCATACGGGCCACTGGGAGGCTTTCTCTATGGCTGGACGTGGTTTGTCATTGCTAAACCGGCGACTGTGGCAACGGTTACAACCGGACTGGTGCGGATTCTCGGCACGTTCCCGGTTTTCTCTTTTTTTTCTGACGGTATTTTTTCTGCAAACATCTTCTCTCATCCTTTTGTCGTCACCTGGGGGCAGCTTGTCGCCATCGCGGCGGCCATTCTCATTTCCCTCTTGAATTATTTGGGAGTGAAGAAAGCTGGCGAATTCCAACTGGTATTCACGGTGCTGAAAGTGGTCATCATTCTGGGCATCGTGGTGATCTGCTTCAGCGGGGCTGGATCTGCGACCGGACGCGGCTGGAGCAACTTTGCCGGCACTTTTGCCGGAGCCAGGGGCGGGATCGCCGGCTTCATGGCGGCGCTGGTTGCGGCACTGTGGGCGTATGACGGATGGAACGATCTGAACATGGTCGCCGGAGAGGTGAAGCAACCAGAGCGGAATATTCCCATCGCGCTGATTGCGGGCGTGGCCACGGTCGGCGTTCTGTATGTGCTGGTGAATGCAGGCGTGCAATACGTGCTCCCGGCGAACGTAATTGCGGCATCGCAACGGCCGGCTTCAGATGCGGTTGCGCTGGTGATGGGGCGACTGGGTGCGAGCATCGTCTCGGCGGGTATGGCGATCTCGATGCTTGTGACCTTGAACGGCAGCATCATGAGCGGCGCGCGCGTCCCGTTCGCGATGGCGCGCGATGGATATTTCTTCCGCACGCTGGCGGAAGTGCATCCGCGTTTTCACACGCCGTCTGCGGCGCTGGTGGTGCAGGCGATCTTGTCGATCATTCTCCTGCTGTTGGGCGGAAGTTTCCGGCAGCTCTTTTCCCTCGCAATCTTTGCGGAGTGGCTCTTCTATATGATCGCCGGGAGCACGGTCTTCGTCTTCCGCTGGCGCGATCCGCTGGCTGTACGACCCTACCGCGTGCTCGGCTATCCGGTTGTTCCTGCCTTGTTCATTGCTGTCGCCGCCGTTCTGCTCTATTACACCTTCCGGGAAAACTGGCCGAATTCGTTGTATGGCTTGCTGGTAATTCTGGCGGGAGTGCCGGTGTTCGAGTGGTTTCGGCGGCAGCGTAATTCTCAGTCAAAATAAAGTTCAACGCGGGTTTCCGCTTTGGAGGACGGTACCGTAGGTTTACTATTTGATTATGGGGTACCCCCCCTCCCCCTCTCTTCTTGCAAAATCTTTAGAATCATCGAGTTGGCATATAACCTGGCCTGCAAAATCCGTCAAACAAAGAACTTAGAGGTCATAATCTAGAGAACAAAGAAGTTAAGGCCTGATTCTTGGTCGGTCAGCCCCCCGTTCCTGAGCGCTGGATGTGCTGCCTTTGCTGGGACAATTCTGAAACAAAGCGAGGGCTGTGCGCAAGGTCAGATGTCACAAGGGGCTGTGGAGATATTTGGAGAGATCAAGTTCTGAGCGGAGTGTTCCCGTCGCCTAAAGAGTGAAAAAGCCCCGTTCAAGCGAAGCTTGGACGGGCACCTCGAATCGGTTTAGGCCGGGCAGCCCCTTCGTTCCTATCTTAAACTTCGATCGCCCTCAGAGATGATCTTATCCAGTGATTTCTTTGGTGCAGTCCGTGGGCCGATAAAAAATACGTCGTAGGTTAAGCGGCCATCTTTTGATTCACCGTCGAGCGGATCGGGATTCACGGCGGATCGATAGTGGAACCAGTTGCCGTATTGATCGGTCATGGGCTCCTCGCGATACTTTAAGCTGATCGAGTACACGCCCAACTCCGACAGCGTGTGCAACTCGCTCGGCTGGGAGATGCCGTCATGGTTCTCGTCGTTCCACAGCAACAGCTTCGAGTACACGGCATCCCGCGAGTCAATGATGCCGTCGCCGTTGCCGCCATTTTCTGGTTTGTCAAACTCCTCCAACGCGAGAAATCCATTGGGATTTGCCGAGGGAGGCTGGTGGGTGTGATTTCCGAACAGCTCGCCGCCGTTATCGATTCTGCCGTTGTGATTGCGATCCAAGGCCAGAAAGGCATTGCCGGAGTCAGCTGCGGTCCATGCGATCTTGATCGGTATCCCGTTATTGAGAATGTCGAACTGGACGCCGTTCTGCAGTGAGGTCAAATGGAAACCGCGCCCGTTCGTGTCGATGATAATCGGCGAAGCGAATTCACATTCGCACGTCGAAGGGTCGCACACGGAAATATTACCAGCTCCGCTTTGAATCCCGTCACCACCGCATATCACGCTGCCACCACAGCAGCCAGGCGGAGGTGGTGGTGGTGGGGCGCAGCCGTCCGGATCATAGAAATTCAAGATGACCGTGTTCCCCACATTGCAGTTCCCGCTTCGCTCCTGATCCACAATAGTGCGGCCCCAGAACGCACCTACGGCGGACCTCGGTCATCGCGTCTGCCTTCCATACGTCGACTAGATTATCGACTGGCTGATTCGAGCACGTCTGGTTAACAGATCCTCCAATAGTAAATCCGGAGATTGGATTGGGGGGATCCGTGCAGTACGCTGCGAGCGTACATGCGGCGGTCGTATTCACTTCGAAGTCGTAGCAGCTAGTTCCGGAACCCACCCCTTTCGTGGTTACCCAAGATCCGCCCCAGATCTGGGCACGGAGGAGCGGGCAACTAAAACAGAGCAGCAATATCGAAGTCAGGATTGCCTTGCGCATTGGGCTAATTTTCCCCTTGCTGGCGGATTTGGGGCCGGATTGTGTATTCAAGTTGCCGAAGCCTGCGGATAGCGGCTTCCTCCCCTGCGTTTGCTTCGGTTTTAGACAGCTCCGTAATGTAGCGCAGCCGAACAGCCCCATAGGCCTGATCGGCGGTCGCGCTCACCATGTGTTTCGAAAAAACTGCAGCGGACGAGGCTGCTATATCGTGGAGCACTCCCCCAAGTAGTTCTCCCTTGGCTAGCCGCGCCGATATCTCTTCGACTAAATCCTGCTGCGCATCGACCTGAGCCCTCAGTCGCTTAATTAAATCAAGGTGGTCGGGGCCAATAGCTTCACCGTCGTCAAACACAACCGAATCCAGTTCCACCTTGGTTATGATCCAGGAAAGGCGGGTCTGGAAGCTCGTACGGCCTGAAGCTAGCCCTGTCGACGAGTCAATAATCCCCTCCTCCGGCGTAACTAGCCGCGAGCCGCCGGATATCACCAAGGCCCTGTAAGTCTTGTCATGGCGCGTAGGTTGCCCCTGATCGATCAGAGCCGACGGCTCGGTCCCAGCGACATCAGAGGCTGCTGTATGCCCATTGGCAAATTGCTTAGTAAAGCGCAGGCCAAAAGCTACAATGCCCCTACGAGACGTGTTCTTGATTATTGCGGGGTATGGGGAGGGACTAGCCTGGAAGCCGAGTTTTTCCAGTTCCGCTCCGTAGGCGGGATCATCGGGAAGCAAGATCGAGACACCACGGTCGTAGAAATCGTCTTTGGTCATAGAGGGCCGCACGGCGCACGCCAAAGTCGCTAGAACGATACAGCAGATTCTGAGAGGAAATAGCAAGCGTCTCATGGCTGCCTCCCCCTCGCGAGGTCGTTCTCGTCGGGGCTCACTGCCTCAGAAGCTGAAGCAGGCAGGATACAAACTACGAATAAGTATCGCATCGTAATCGACCCTTAGCTTAGATTTTCCCTGGGATTATTGCGCGGTAGGTTCGGCCCGTCGACATTTTGCCTAAAGCTTCTCGGGCCATCCTCACTTTCTCGCTTTTGTTACGAAAAGCGAACTTCCACACTCTCATGGGTTGATCGGCATTGCAAAGACACTGCTCACGTCGAGCAGCGGCGAACTGCCTCCGCCCGCCAACCCCTCATTCCGTTACGGAAACCGAACGAGTTGTTGTCGAAGCCTTGCCGTGGTCACGTAATCCTCGCCCGTAGCCCGTTTTGGACTGTATCCCATAAGTGACCCTCCCCGGTTACTTTTGGTCAAGAGCCGTGGACACGTTTACCCCCTGTCCTTTCTCCCTTACTGTGAAAACTCCAATCCGGGTCCGCTCCCTCGGCCTGGATCCCCTTGGAGTAAATGAATGGCGACTATGTCCCAACAGAACTTTCAGCTCGGAATACTGCCCGAACGCAAGATCGACCGGCGTGCGCTGGGCGCGAGCTATGCCTTCATGGTGCTGATGCTTTTGCTCCTGGTGAACCTGGGGGTTCTGTTTCCGGACAGGCTGCAGTTGAAGCAGTATCGCGTCACGGAATTGATTCCGCTTCCATCTTTGCGGCCGGAGCATAATGCGCCCATCAAGCCAAAGCCGGCGGTCAAGGTAAAGCTGCTTCCGCCTGCGCCGGTTTTCGAAGCGCCGAAATTGATTGTGCCGCGTGAAGTTCATCACACTCCGGTTCCGGAGCCGGTGGTCGAGCCGCCGAAAGTTGTGATTAATACGTTCACCGCTCCGCAGATCAAGATGGCCTCGGCGCGTCCACAGCTCTTGCATACCGGAGATTTTTCCGGCAGCTCCGTTGCACCAACCGTGAAGGCGGCGGTGGATAAAGTTCAGACCGGAGGATTCGGCGATCCCAATGGATTGACGGGCACCGGCAAATCGAATGCCAAGTTGTATGCCGCGCAGGCCGGTGGCTTTGACATGCCGGTGGGCCCGGGACAGGGCAATGGATCGGGCGGAGCAAAAGGTATTAAAGGAACGGTCGCCAGCGCGGATTTCGGCAGCGGTGTTGCGACCACCGGCAAAGGCAATGGTGGAGCAATTTCAACCGGCGGATTCGGTGCCGAGCAGGTAGTTCATGGCGGACCAAAAATCGCACAGAACGATGGGCCAGCGACTACGCCTGTAGAGATCACGTACAAGCCGCAGCCGGTTTACACCGACGAGGCGCGCAGTCTGAAGCTGGAAGGCGAGGTTTTGCTGGAAGTGATGTTCGGCGCGAATGGCATGCTGCATGTGAATCGCGTGGTTCGAGGACTGGGTCACGGTTTGGATGAGGCGGCGATTGCGGCTGCCAACAAGATGCGGTTCAAGCCCGCGATGCGCATCGGACAGCCGGTGGATTCGACCGCGGTCGTGCACGTTGTATTTCAGATGGCGTACTAGCGAATGGCGTGCCAGCGAGAACCCAAAAAGTTTGGGAGTTCGTGAGGCATAGTTCAAACGATTTTGTTTTATCGGTAAGAGAGACTTGGAGAATATAGTCATGCGCACTTCGAAATGGATATTCACCGCCGCACTGCTGGTCACGGTTAGCGCTACGGCGCAACCGCAGTCGACGGAATCGCAACCCGCTGCGGCGCCGAATGCGTCCGCGCAGGTCGCGCAAGCTCCGGCGGCTTCCGATGCGGCGGCTCAGACGCCCGCGTCGGCGTCTGACTCGCAGTCGCAGCAGTCGACGGCTCCGGTGCCAACACCTTCGGTTCTGCCTCAGCCCACCACGATGGATCAGGTGGTGGACCGCTTCATCGAGCGCGAACACGGCCTCATGAAGGCGCTCGCCACGCGTACGCCCGTGGTCGAAACTTATCTGCAGAATCTCACCGCCGATCCGCAACTCGGCCCCGTGCCCAGTGGCGACCACTACTTTCTGGGACGCCTGGATATGGGCGTGTCGGTCGACCGCAAGGACTATCTGAAGGAGCAGGACAAAGGCATGGAGACCCGCCTGATGGGCGGCTTTAACAAGCTCTTCAAGGTGGAGTACCAGCCCATGGGCTTTTCGTGGATGGTCTATGCCGATCGCACTGACTTCGACCGGTCGCACTACGACTTCCATTACATCCGCCGCGAATTTCTTGGCGATGTCCGCTGCCTCGTCTTCGACGTCACTCCTAAGAAAAATTCCGGCAGAGGCCGCTTCCTGGGCCGCGTCTGGGTCGAAGATCAAGACTTCAACATTGTCCGTTTGAACGGCACTTACGCTCCCGCGCCAAAGAATTCGTACTTCTTCCACATGGATAGCTGGCGCCTGAACCTGATTCCGGGCTACTGGGTTCCCGCGTATATCTATAGCGAAGAAGGCGACTTCAGCGCTGGCATCAAGAACAAGATCGCCTTCAAGGCGCAGACCCGCATCTGGGGCTACGACCTGAAGAAAGGCGGCAAGGACGACGAACTCACCCAGATCCGTGTAGACAGCGTGAAGGATGAAAGCGCTACCGCGCAGGATGCGTCTCCGCTTCAAGCTGAGCGCGAATGGCAGCAACAGGCGGAAGATAACGTTGTGGAGCGCCTTACCAGCGCGGGATTGCTCGCGCCTGAGGGCGACGTGGACCACATTCTCCAGACCGTCGTCAATAATCTGGAGGTCACCAACAACATCGATCTGCCACGTCCGGTGCGCACTCGCGTGCTGCTCACGGCGCCGCTTGAAACTTTTAGCGTAGGCAACACCATCGTCATCAGCCGCGGATTGATTGACGTGCTTCCTGACGAGGCCAGCCTGGCAGCTGTTCTCTCGCATGAACTGGCGCACATTGTGCTCGGCCACAACCTGGGCAGCAAGTACGCATTCAACGACCGTATGCTGTTCTCCGACGATTCCACCTACAACAACCTGGGCTTCAAACACATTCCGGAAGAAGAAACCGCGGCCGACAAGAAGGCAATCGAACTCCTGAACAACTCGCCTTATGCGCAGAAGCTCGATAACGTGGGCTTGTTCCTGAAGGCATTGCAAGCGCGCTCCACTCAACTCAACGCTCTTTTGACCACGCACCTGGGCAATCCGCTGGCGGAAAACGGAACCGTCAGCCGTCTATCGGCTCTGGAGACGAAGGGTCCCGCGCTCGATAACAACAAGCTGGATCAGGTCGCGGCTCTTCCGCTAGGTGGACGCGTCAAGATCAACCCTTGGGATGACAAGGCAGAAATGGTGAAAACGGCTCCGGTCGCCATCACTTCAGCGCGTGACAAGATGCCCTTTGAAGTCACGCCGTTCTATCCGCGATTGGCACGCTGGGGTACGCAGAACGCTCCGAGCGCACCAGCCACATCGGCTGCCAACGGGCCATCGGGCAATTAGATTTGTAGCGCCGGCCTCTGGCCGGCAATCAGCCGCCGCGACGGCGGCGCTACCAAGTTGCAATAAGACGCAGGCCGGGATCCGGAATCATCTTCCGGGATACCCGGCCTTCGTTTATTGCGACGCCCAAGTATTGCGAGGTACAAAACGGCATTAGTTCTTCGCTCGGACGCTGCCGGTCACTTCCGGTCACTACCCATCTCAGCTCTCGATAAGGCCCTCAACTCGCCCTTCCGTAATCTCGCCTTCTCCCCGCCCACCTCGCATACTGGGTTACCCCCATGGCGTACTTCCCCCCACGACGGGCACCGCGTGCCCCGCGAACCCGCTTTTCGGAAATGACTCCCGCTGTCCTTCGATGCAAAGACGGTCATCGCGTACGCGGCAAATTGCAATCCATCTCTCTCAGCGGTGGCTTGCTCGGCTTGCCGAAACCTCTGGATTCAGGCACCCATGTGAAGTTGATGTTTCTGACCGGCAGTGGATCGGTGCTGGGCGTGGCAGAAATGCTGAGCCCCATCACCTGGAGCCTTCAGCCCTTCAAGTTCGTCAAACTTTACGACGACGACGAAATCAGGCTGCAAGCGGCGATTCAGTCGTCGCTGGATCGTACCCGTCGCACTCTCGGGCAGTTGGAACGGTCCAGGAGTTGGTGATCCCCTCAATTGTCACGATTTTCCGGGGGGCTTCCCCGGCAGACCAACCGGATTTTCCTGCGTGCGCTCACGGAAGGTTCCGCGCATGCCCGCTGCCAGCTTCACACTCGATTCGCCGAACTTATCGCGCAGGCGGTCGGCGACTGTCAGCGCATCTTTCCACTTTTGCTGACGACCGTCTTCGAGCAGACTGATTTGCTCTGCCTGCTCTTCGAAAGATGACGCCTGCACGCCCAGCAGCCGCACTTCCCTGCCCGGCTTCCAGTTTTTGCGAAAAAGCGCGCGCACCTGTTCAAAGATTTCGCCGTCCAGTTGAGTTGCCGCCGGCAAGGTATGCGCGCGCGTGATCGTGGTGAAGTCTTTGTAGCGCAGCTTGAGTTGAATGGTACGGGTGTAGAAGTTCGCTTCCCGCAAGCGCCGCGCCACCATTTCCGAGAGCCTCATCAGCGTGGCTTCGAGCTGGCTCACATCCGAGGTGTTTTCGTTGTAGGTGTGCTCATGGCTGATCGATTTTGCTGCCGTGTCAGCGCCGACCTCGGTATCGAACCAACCCCCGGCATCTTCGCCGCGCGCTTTGCCCGCCAGCGCCAATCCCCATTTGCCGAAGCGCGCTTCCAGTTCAGATTCTTCCAGCCGCGCTAGGTCTCCTACTATCTTGATACCTAACTCGTGCAGATGGCTTTCCGTCACTTTCCCGACGCCCGGAATCGCCCGCACGTCCAGCGGCGCGAGGAACTTCGATTCCTGTCCGGGAGCAATCCAGAGCACGCCGTTGGGCTTGGCCTGCGCGGAGGAAACCTTCGCAATCAGCCGCGACGAGCCAATGCCGATCGAACAATTCAGTTGCGTTTCATCCTTCATTCGCTGGTGTAGCTTGTGCGCAGCTTTCAGCGGCGGTCCGTGCAGTCGAACCGTGCCCGTCATATCGAGGTAGGCTTCGTCGATCGAGGCCATCTCCACCTGCGGCGAGAATGCCTGCAGCACTTTGTAAACTTTTTCCGAGCACTCGCGGTAGCGCTCGGGGTGCCCGCTGACGAAGATGGCATGCGGACAAAGCTTGGCCGCAGTTCGCAGCGGCAGGGCGGAATGCACTCCGAACTTTCGCGCCTCGTAGGATGCTGCGGAAACGACGCCGCGTTCATGGCGTTGTCCTCCAACGACTACGGCTTTGCCTTTTAGCGAGGGATCAAACAACTCCTCCACGGAGACGAAGAACGCGTCCATATCGACGTGGAAGATGGTGCGGGCGAACGCGGGCTGGTGGGAAGCAGCCATGCTGCAAGAATTTTAGCAGTTGCTCCGGCATTGGGCGGCCAGAGTAATTCGGCGTGCTCAAAGTTTGAAGCGCTGTTAGAATCCGCCTCATGGCCGGACGCGCTATCAGGATTACGAGCCGCATCGCGTTTCTTCTGTGCGGACTGATTTCGCTTCTCACCGGTGCTCTTTACGTGATGCTGCGAGGCGAAGACCTGCCGGTTCAGAGCGAATGGGTCATATTTGCGGCTGCACTCGGACTTGTGGGCGTTTTCAACGTGGCGGTCACGATGTTGCGGCGCTCGTGGATCGCGAGAGTGTGCAAGAAAGATCGAGACGATGCACGCGTGTTTTCAGCGCCCCTCAAACTCCTCGGCATCTTCGCGGCAATTTTCTACGTCCTGGCGCTGGTCGCCTATCTCGCTCCGCATAGCTGGAATCTCAATCCCCAACTGATGCTTTTGCTGTGTCCGATGTACATCGTGAAGATGACAATCGATCCCCCGCCCTTGGCCATCTTTTTCCTGCTTGCTCCGATGAACGCGGGGGTGTACGGGGCGCTTGGGGCTAGCTTGGGATATGCACGGTTGGCGTTTCGCCGGCGGTAGTGAAGCATAAAGGGAGGGCCATTCCGTGGAAATAGGCAAGGTGATTAGGCAGAGTGTCCGAACGTCGATATCGAGTCAATGAGTGTAATCGCCTGTTTTCAAAAATTGTGTGAAAGCGCGCTAGTCTACCCCCATAATTGATGCATGCCAATCAAAATGTCAGCCGGAGACACTGACGATCCCGGCTTCATCGAAGCGCTGAACTCGAGGAAGAGCTTCGGTTTCGATCCGCGCGGCGCATGGTCTGAACATAAGCCAAGTTCACATTACTTATCGTCAGCCGCGTGCTGACCGGGAAGCTTAGCAATAAACGCGTTCATGTCACGTATCACTTCAGCCTCGTTTGATCGGAAGATGAAGTGGTCAGCGTTGGGAATGCGGATCACTTGCGCGGACGGAACGCCTGCTTGAAAGGCGTCTACCTGCGCAGAGACGGTGGCCTTATCGTCTGCGACGAGGGCAGCGAGCTTATCGGGGTCGTTACGATAAAGGGGCCCGAAACTATGCGGATCCGCGTAAATTGCGAGCACCGGCACATCGATATGCGTGTATTTCTGATGGCCTCGGCTAAGTGCCAGACCGATAGGGGGTATCGGAGGCGAGTCTGACGGACGGGGAGGCTGCAGAGAAATGGTCCTCTCTATTCGTTCCAGGTCACGCCGAAGCCGGGCTGCTCCTGTCTTTAGCTCATCAATCTGTTGAGGGTTTTGGAAGCCCTTTGCAAGAAACAAATCGAGCTTGTGTTGCTCATCGACTGCATCGATAGCAATATCGCCAATCGTGGGGCTGTAGAAAGCATAGGCATAGCCGCCGTCCAGATAGATCAGACCGGTAACCCGTTGAGGATCGCGGCTGCCGATAGAGCTTAAGATCTCCCCTGCCTGGGAATGTCCCACCAGTACGGGCCGGTTGA
Source organism: uncultured Acidobacteriaceae bacterium (assembly GCA_963789625.1). Lineage (GTDB taxonomy): Bacteria > Acidobacteriota > Terriglobia > Terriglobales > Acidobacteriaceae > Sulfotelmatobacter. Next base: position 289,619 of record CAWBLK010000013.1, read on the forward strand.
TATTCAGTCTGCTGATGACTGCCAGGACACCGTCAGCTAGATGGTCCGAGGTGTAATTTTTTGTCGTCGGCTCGGGTGCGCTCGACTTTCCGAATCCTTGTTGGGAAATGCCGTAAACGTGATGACTCTCCGTAAATTTCGGAGCAAAATCATCAAACACATGAGCGTCGCTCCCGCCTAGAAATACCATAGGCGATCCCGAGCCGCCCCAATCCAGGACTTCAAGCTGGATGCCCTCTTCAGCCGTGACAAGCTGAGCTTTGTGTGGTGACTTGTCCTGCTGCGCCACAAGATGAAACCCGCACAGTGAACCAATCGCTATGAATAACGCAAAACGGCTCGCTTTGGACACGTCTACACCCCTTTTGTCTTTGACACCGCAATCGCGTTCAGCGATCCACAATCCTCGAAAAATGAGCTTCGCGGCGCGAGGCACGCGCGGTGGAAATGACGAGGAATGGAAAGCATGGAAGGCCATAGAGCCAGGCTTCCCACCCTTAACACTCCTCTTGCAAATCCCTTCGGGATTCCCAACGCTTCGACGACGGGGTCGATATTTCAAAGCAGTTGCAAAAGCAGCGGATCGGATGGAGTTGCAACACCGTAAGGGGGGTGTAACGGATGTCTCGGATCCAAAAGGTAACGCATTTCCCGGTACACTCACATCGTCAGCACAATCGCAAGACCAACGAGAAAAGCGCAGCCCGAATCCGCGACATATCCGCCATGGCAGTAAGAACTCCGAGTCTTTCGAGCCTTCTAGTTACTCCATTAGCCGGGGTGGTGATAAATCCCGATTACACTCATTGACTCCTGCTCATTCAGCCTCGCAGCATCCCCACCAGCTCTAAACCAGCACCTTTTCTGCCGTCACTTGCGACGCCCCCCGCATCTGCCGCACTTTGTCGTATACCTTCCCATACTCCCGCGCGGAAGCATTCCACGAAAAATCTTTGTTCATGCCGTTGCGCATCAGCACCTGCCAGGAAGTCTGGTCGCGATAGGCCTGTAGCGCATGCTTGACAGTTAGCAGCAGAGATTCGCCGTTATATTCCGTGAACTTGAATCCTGTGCCTTTGCCGGAGCGGGCGTCCCAGGGCTCGATGGTATCGTCGAGGCCACCGGTGGCGCGGACGATGGGCACCGTGCCGTATTTCAGGCTATAAATCTGGTTCAGGCCGCAGGGTTCGTATCTTGAGGGCATCAGGAACATATCGGACCCGGCTTCGATCTTGTGGGCGATGGCGTTGTCGTAAGCCACCTTCAGCGCAATCTTGTTGGGAAACTGTTTGTTGAGGCGGGCAAACATTTCTTCATACACTTTGTCGCCCGAGCCTAGAACCACCATGATCATCTCTTCGCGCGCCAGCCGGTCCATGATCTGCGCGATCAGATCAAAACCTTTCTGCGCCGCAAAGCGGGAAACGATGCCAATCACCGGAATCTTCGCATCGGTATTGGTCACTCCGAACGTAGTCAAGAGATCCTGCTTGCACTTCGCTTTGCCCACTAAATCCTGCGGCGAATATTTTGCCACGATAAATTTATCCACCTGCGGACTCCACTCGTCGTAGTCGACACCATTCAGAATGCCGGTGACGGTGGCGGCACGGGCGTGCAAAACGCCTTCCAATCCAAAGCCGTATTCCGCAGTCTGAATTTCCTGGCTGTATTTGCGGCTCACCGTGGTAATGAAGTCAGAATATGTAAGTGCCCCTTTCAGAAAATTTACCTGCCCGAAGAATTCCATCTTCGAGATGGTGAACAGGTCCCAGGGCAGCATGAGCAGCGGCAAAATTTCCGGCGGAAACAGACCCTGGTAGCCAATGTTGTGGATGGTGAAGACGGTGCCCACGTCCTTAAACGCCGGATCCTCCGCATACTCGGTGCGCAGCAGCACGGGCACTAGCGCGGATTGCCAGTCGTGGCAGTGGAATACGTGCGGAACACCGAGAATTTTTGTGGCCTCGAGCACAGCCCGCGAGAACAGAGCATAGCGCTCGGCATTATCTGGATAATCTCCGGCTGGCGTTCCGTAAAGCGCGTCGCGATCGAAGTACTCTGGATAGTCGATAAAATAAGAACGCACCCCAGACTGGGTTCCACCCGTCACCACCGAGGCGAAGCGATATTTGTCATCGAAGGGGATGGTGATACTGCGCACCACCGTCGCCGGATCAGCCAGCTTGGTCTGCCGGTAGCGCGGCAGATATAGGCTCACCTGATACCCCAGCGCAGCCAAGGCGCGCGGCAGCGCGCCTACCACATCCGCCAGGCCTCCGGTTTTCGAAAACGGGACGCCTTCCGAAGCCACGAATGCGATATGCATGAATCCTCCTGGGCAAGACCCGCTTTTCGCAGGCGCACGATATGATGGAATATATGTTGCAGGATTGCACCCGCAGGCAGTGAGCGGGCCGAATTTTCAGTCTATATGCCCGAGGAAAAGAGGGTCAACGTGCCCAAGGTCGTTTCCACCCGCCGTCCGCAACACAAACCCAAGTTGGGACAGCACTTCCTCGTCAGCGACGACTTCGCCGGGCAACTCGTTGACGCGCTCGGCGACGCCTCGCAAAACACCGTGCTCGAAATCGGCCCCGGACGCGGCATCCTCACTTCGCTCTTAGCGAAACGCACCCGGCGGCTGATTGCGGTGGAACTCGACCGCGTGCTGGCGGCTCAGCTTCGCTTAAAGTTCGGCATGTTTCCAAATGTTGAAGTCATCGAGGCCGACATTCTCTCTATCGATTTCGATTCCCTGTTTGGCCCCAAGCCAGGTTTGGGACGCCCCGGCGTCCAGTTGAAGCCTGAAGTGGTCAAGGTCATCGGCAATCTGCCTTACTACATCACCTCCGATATTCTTCTGCGACTGTTCGACTACGCCAAGTATTTTGAGACCATCGTGATCCTGGTGCAGCGCGAAGTGGCCGACCGCATTGCCGCCGAACCCGGCAGCAGCGATTACGGTTTGCTCTCGGCCACCACGCAACTCTATGCGCGAGTCGACAAATTATTCACCCTGCCCCCTAGCGCGTTTGCGCCGCCACCGAAGGTTCATTCCACCGCTCTGCGCCTGACCATGGCTCCGCGACAGAAAGAACTGGGCCTCAACGGCGATGGGCTTGTCGCAGATGGAAAGATGAACGACGGCTTCATCGACTTCCTCAAGCTCTCCTTCGGCCAGAAGCGCAAAACTTTGTGGAATAACTTGAAGTCCGCCTATCCGGAAGCTCGTCTCCGTGCTGCGCTGGCGGAGGCTCGCGTGAAACCCGCTGCCCGGGCCGAGACCCTGAGTCTGGAAGAAAGTGCCGCCCTGTTTCGTGCCTTGCGCAACAACCGGAACGGCTCGTAACATAATTACCGGGAGATTCTATGACCGCGACCCCAGTTCGACATCCCGCGGTCGCCGGACGATTTTATCCGCACGATCCTGAAGCTTTACGCGAGCAGGTCAAGGCTCATCTCTCTCAGGGTCCGCAGCACGCTCCCGTTCGCGCTTTGGGCTGCATTGTTCCCCACGCGGGCTACATGTATTCCGGCCACGTGGCAGGCGCTGTATTTTCGGAGTTAGAGGTTCCTCAACTTTGCCTTGTGCTATGTCCCAACCACACGGGAGTGGGGCGTCCGCTGGCAATCATGAGCGAAGGGGCTTGGGAGACGCCGCTGGGTAATGTGCCAATCGACAGCCCATTCGCGAACGCGCTCAAGCAGCGCTGCCCGTTGCTGCAAGAGGATTCCCTCGCTCACCGCTCGGAACACGCAGCTGAGGTTGAATTGCCTTTCCTGCAAATATGCCAGCCGCTGCTGAGATTCATTCCGATTGCACTGGGCACGGGAAATTTTGAGATTATCGAGCAACTTGGGGATGCCATTGCGGATGTGATTGCCGCGCACGACCGACCAATTCTAATCGTCGCCTCCAGCGACATGAATCATTATGAATCCGACGCCATCACGCGCGTGAAAGATCACAAGGCAATTGAACCGATCCTTGCCCTCGATGCTCGCGCCCTCTACGACGTGGTCATGCAGGAGCACATCAGCATGTGCGGCTTCGGTCCGGCCGTCGCTATGCTGACTGCAGCAAAGAAGCTTGGCGCAGCCTCGGCTGAAGTGGTGAAGTACGCGACTTCCGGCGAAGTCTCCGGTGATCTCGATATGGTCGTGGGCTATTCCGGCATCGTTGTCCGGTAACGACTCGGTCGGTAACAACTCGCAAATCTTACTCGCAAGAAACAACGGGGTAGCCTTTCGGCCGCCCCGTTTCAAACTTAATATTCATAACCAAATAATGTTCAGTGTGCCGAGTGCCCACCACCGGCGCTGGAGGCGTGTCCGGCCGGTGCTCCGCTAGCGTGCGCAGCTCCTTCATAGCCTGCCGCAGCCTGTCCGCCGAAGCCCGATCCCGCGCGCGGAGAGGTCGCCGCGAACTGCGGCGCTGCGTGCAGTTCCACCGAGCCCGTCTTCGCCACCTGCGTGTTTAAGTGATGCAAATCTCCATAGGACCCGCGCGGAATTCCGAGTCCAGCGGAGCCTTTGCTTACAACCGTGTGCATTACAGGAGCATTTGTCAGTACCGGCCCGCCTTTACCCACAACCACTGTGCTCGCTGTACCCGTAGGCGCCACCGGTGGACGGAAGCCCTCAACAGCACCCACGTAGTGAATTCCGCCGTGCCATCCTGTGCCGGTGCCGGCGCCGGGCTGCCAGCCCCAGCCATATCCCGGCGCATAGGCCCAGTTGCCGTAGTAGTAGGGCATCCAGCCCCACGGATACGCCGACGCCCACATGTATCCCATGCCCGGATACCACGACCACGCGCCATCCATGAATGGATTCCATCCCACTCCCGTGAAGAAGGGTTGCCACATCATGCCGTAGCCGGGGACGTTGTTATAGCTGCCGTAGTAGTTCAGGTCGCTGGCGCCGTAGCCATTCAGAGTCGAATTATTCTTCGCATACTGATCGTGATACTCGATCGATTGCTTGTCCCAATCGTCGTAGGGATCGGTCTCAAGATTCTTCGCCGTGGTGGATTTATCGTTAGCGTCCACATCGAAGTCGACCATCTTTTTCTTTTCTACCTTCACCACGCCCGAAGGGCCGGTCACTTCCACATCATTCTTGAAGCTGGCGACCTCCGCCCGGCCTGAGGAACTTGCCACCCGCAGGTGCGCGGGCTGGTTCAGTTCCACTTTTTCGTGGGAAAAATTCAACGTAAGCTCGTCACCGCTTTTTCCCAGCCAGTTCGCATACACTCGGCCTTCTATCAGGTCCACCGTTGAAACATGCTTGCCCGCATCGCTTACCGCCAACTTGCTGAACTCGACCGTAGTGTTGGGAGTGACGCGCAGCGTGCTCCCGTCCTCAAACTCAACTTCAGCCCGCCCATTCGCACCCGTGCGCAGTTGTATCCCTTGCGTGACGGGAAGATTAGTAAAGGCGTTCTCGAAACCGAATCCTGAATTCTTGTCGATCTGTACCCGGCCTTGTACGTCGCTCAAGCGAACGATGCGTACCTGCGAATCAGCCGCGGCGGGCAGCGCTAAAAGCGCGCAGGCCAGGGCCGTCATTACTGTTACCATCGCGAGAAGTCGTGGCTTGTACATAGCAGCCTCCAACGTACTTTGGGCCTATTAGAACACGGTTTTGCCGTGACGGTGTCATTAAATCGGGGGGGAAATCCGGATCGGCAAAATCTAGCGTTAGCCGCTACCGTCCAGCGTCGGCTGTACTCCCCATCTGGATCAGCTCTTTGGCCCGTGCCCGCACGACGTTGATCACCGAGGCATCCTCGGCAATCTCCTGCAACACCTGCCTCACCCCTTGGATCTCGCTCAGTTCATTATTCCGGGCCTGCGTCTCCATGTGCTTCAGCTCTTCGTCGAGCGCCAGTTTCTGGTAGCGATGGTAGTAACCCAACCGGCGTCCGTACTCCAGAGTTTCCGCCATGTTTTGGAATAGGCTGGTCAGCTCCCGTACAGGCTCCAGGTTCGAATAGTTGTAGTGCGCCGTATTGGACTTTGACCCATCCTGATAGCTCAGAATCTTCGCTCCGGTAAAAGCAAGCTTGCGATTGCCTGTATCAACCTTGCCCGCGAAATACTGGGCCTGCTTCGCCCAATCGAAAATGCGCTGGCGATTTCCCGCCGACACGTCGAATTCCGTCGCGTACTCTTGCTGCTCTGCATCGTCAGAGAATTTCACCATCGACTCATAGCTGGCGTGGCCAGAAGTATCGACCGCGATGGAATAGTGCGAAGGATTCGATTGGGGAAAGTCCAGTGTGAAGGTAACTGTCGGGGCCGATGTGCCAGTCGCTGCCTGCCCTGACAACTGAGCAGCTGTTCCCACAAGCAGCAGGCCCGTTCCCAACACCAGCCAACGCCGTGCGATTTGCACGAACAAAATCCGCATCAGATGAATCCGAATGTTCACCGCACCATAACCTTCTGCTTTTCCAGGGTTCCCGCCGTATGCAAGTGGCAGATGGCGATGGCCAGCGCGTCTGACGCGTCCATTGGCTCCGGAGCCTCAGTCAATCCAAGCAAGCGCGTCACCATGTGCTGCACCTGTTGTTTCTCCGCCCGCCCATACCCCACCACCGACGATTTGATGGTCAGCGGCGAATACTCGGCAACCTCCAGCCCGGCCGCGGCTGCAGCCAGCATCGCCACTCCCCTCACCTGTCCCAGCTTCAAAGCCGATTTCACATTCAGCGCGTAGAAGATTCCTTCGATCGCGACTTCATCCGGATGATGTTCCACAATGAGCGTGCCGAGTTCGTCATAAATACGCGATAAGCGGCGCGCCAGTGTTTCCCGCGTGGAAAGTTTAATCGCTCCGCAGGTCAGGCACACCAACCGCCCACCGGAGTGCATCTCCACCACGCCGTACCCGGTATACTGCCCGCCGCAATCGATGCCGAGGACGCGCATGCAGGAAGTGTACCGCACTTGCTAGTCTCCTTTATTCTCCACGGGGGTTACTCTTCAGACAATTTCGCGAGTGAGTCGTCCAACTGTTTAGGAGGATCCGTGAAATCAATTGTGTTCGCTCTCGTTATCGCCAGCGCATGCTGCTGCTATGCCCAACAACCCACGACCGACCCCGCCATGATCAAGTTCTTTAGCGGTAACTGGAGCTGTGCGGGGGAATTCGGAAATGGCAAGAAAATTGAAGCCGACTTGAGCTTTACACCTGAGCTTGATGGCAAGTGGCTTCTCTACCGGCACAGCGATCGTTCACCGGGTGTCTTCAAGGCCGTCGTTCTGTGGGGCGTGGATCAGCCCAGCGGCAAACTAGTCTCCATGGCGGCAGACAACTTCGCAAATGCGCGGCTGTTCACCAGCGATGGATGGAAGGATGGCTCGGTAACCTTCGTCCGCAGCGCAATCCTCAACCAGAAAATAACGCAGGAGAGATTTCGGTACGAGCGCCAATCGGATAATTCCTTCAAGATGACCTATGAAGTATCGGCGGACGGACACGTGGAGGATAGGGGATTTTATCGTCTGCACGCGGAAGTGAAGCGCTGCTCAGCAGCAGCGCGGCCGGCGCACCTTAGTCTCATCGAACTCTCGGCGGAATGCGGCATAGGCCTCGCTCGACGACGCGATGCCCGCGCGGCTTAAAAACCGCGCATACGCGGCCTCATCAAAAATCTCGCGAAGAGTCGCCACGAAAGTGCGCCAGATGGAAACGATCAGCTTCATCCTTGTTCCTCCGCCAACTGTGTCCTAACAAACGGAGATTCCTTCACCCGCGCTTCTCGCGTTCCACTGCAGTATCCCAAACCACTGCCGCCCGGATTCCACCAGCACCAGCGTCACCATCACGACGAGAATCCCCGTAACCGCCGCATCGAGGCGGTTATTGAAGATCAGCCGTGCCGTCGCACTGGTTGCCGGGCCCGCCGCCAAAGCTCGTGCTTGCGCCAGAAATCCCACGCGCGGATTGGGACCGAACATCTTGTACCACGACGCGGTAAACGTCACCGCCACCAGCCACGCTAATGGCACAAGCGTTACCGCCGCATATTTGGCGCGGTGCATCTTGATAATGATCGTGGTAGCCACGCACAAGGCCACCGTCGCCAGCAGTTGATTGGAAATCCCAAACAGCGGCCACAACGAGTTGATGCCTCCAAGCGGATCTTTCACTCCCTGCCACAAGAAATATCCCCAGGAGGCGACGATCAGCGCGCTGGTCGCGAGAATCGAGGGATACCAACTCGTCCGCCCCAGCGGCTTATAAACATGCCCCAGCGCATCCTGCACCATGAAGCGCGCCACCCGCGTGCCCGCATCGAGAATCGTCAAGATAAACAGCGCCTCAAACATGATCGCGAAGTGGTACCACAACGCCATCAGCGTCTCCCCGCCCAAACTGTGCGAGAAAATATGCGCCATGCCCACAGCAAATGCGGGCGCTCCGCCGGTCCGGTTATAAAGCGTCTGCTCGCCAACGGCGTGTGCCAATGCCTGCATGTCTGCCGCGGTCACGGGGAAACCCCAACTCGAAATGGTTGCGGCCGCCGTAGCGGGCGCCTGCCCTACCACGCCCGCCGGGCTGTTGATGGCGAAATAAACTCCCGGCTGCATCACACATGCCGCGATGATCGCCATCACCGCCACGGCCGACTCGCACATCATCGCCCCGTAGCCCACCATGCGCGTCTGAGTCTCGCGCGCAATCAGCTTTGGAGTCGTTCCGCTCGAAATCAGCGCGTGAAAGCCGCTGATGGCTCCGCAGGCAATGGTGATGAAGGCGAACGGAAATATCTTTCCCGCAAATACCGGACCGGTGCCATCGACAAACCGCGTAAGCGCCGGCATGTGCAGCGTGGGATGCAAAGCAACGATCCCCACCGCGAGTAGCGCAATCGTTCCCAGCTTTACAAATGTGCTGAGATAATCGCGCGGCGCCAGCAGCAGCCACACCGGCACCGCCGAAGCGGCAAACCCGTAAATCATGATCAGAATTGCCAGTGTGGGGGCGCTGAACGTGAACCACCGCGCCAGTTCCGCATTCTGCGACACATATTGCCCGCCCCAAATCGCCGCGAGCACCAGCACAAATCCCAGCGCCGAAACCTCCAGTACTTTTCCGGGACGAATCCGCCGCAAATAAATGCCCATCAGCAGCGCGATGGGCATGGTCATTGCAATCGTGAACGTGCCCCAGGGACTTGCCTTCAGCGCATTCACCACAATCAGCGCCGCCACTCCCAGCAGAATAATCAGAATAGAAATCACGGACACGTAAGCGACAAATCCGCCCACTCGTCCGATCTCATCCTTTGCCATCTCCGTCAGCGATTTACCGTCGCGCCGCACCGAGAACAAAAGAATTACGAAATCCTGCACGCATCCAGCAAACACCGCCCCGGCCAGCACCCACATCGTCCCAGGAAGATACCCAAACTGCGCCGCCAGCACCGGCCCCACCAGTGGCCCTGGCCCCGCGATTGCCGCGAAGTGATGGCCAAACACTACCCACTTATTGGTGACGAGAAAATCGCGGCCGTTTTCCAGTCGCTCCGCCGGGGTGGCCCGCAAACCATCCAGTGCAAGAATTTTCACTGCGATGAACTTGCTATAGAAACGATAACCGAGCGCATAGCAGCAGGCCGCCGCCGCTACCAGCCAAAGCGCATTGATCGGTTCGCCGCGGCGCACGGCAATTACAGCCACTGCCACGGCGCCAAGCAGCGCGACCGTTCCCCAACCCAGGATTGCCAACGTCTTATTCATAACAGTGGAGCATTGTGCCGAAGTTTAGGCTGCGATGCAACCAAACCCTGCGCCCAACGCGCGCATTTAATGATAATCTGATTCTTCCCGGCGACTGCTGATCCCGCGCTTCGGGCTGACGTTCAATTCAGTCGATGCCCCGGGTGCATCTTAGGGATTCCATCGGAACTCATAATAGGGAGCGGAACCATGAAGATTGGAATGTTGACTGGCGGAGGGGATTGTCCCGGCCTGAATGCCGTGATTCGCGCCGTAGTTCGTAAAGGCATCTTTACTTATGGCGACGAATTTGTCGGCTTCATGGAAGGCTGGCGTGGCGTCATCGAAGACAAGAGCATGCCCCTTAATCTCGATGTGGTCGGTGGCATTCTCCCGCGCGGCGGCACGATCCTGCGCACGTCCCGCACCAATCCTTCGAAACGCCCCGATGGCATTGACCGTTGCCTGGCGTCGCTCGAGAAGAACAAGATCGAGGCCCTCGTCGCGATCGGCGGCGATGACACTCTCTCCGTCGCGCAAAAGCTCCACGAACGCGGCGCAAAAGTGGTTGGCGTTCCCAAGACCATCGATAACGATCTCGGCGGCACTGATTACACCTTCGGGTTCGACACCGCCTGCAACATCGTCTGCGAGGCTCTCGACCGCGTGCATACCACCGCCGAAGCTCACAACCGCGTGATGGTAGTGGAAGTCATGGGCCGCGATGCGGGCTGGATCGCGCTTTACAGCGGCATCGCCGGCGGCGCCGACGTGATACTGATCCCCGAGCGCCCCTTTGATATTGATAAGGTTGCGGAGTCGATCCAGCAGCGTCACGAGCGCGGTCGCTACTTTTCTATTGTTGTCGTAGCCGAAGGCGCAAAATTTTCCTCCGAGCCTGGTCAGGGATCTCCCGTTCTGCAGGACATGGGCAAGGACGAATTTGGCCACGTCAAACTCGGCGGCATTGCCAACATCCTCGCCCGCGAAATCGAAAAACGTACCGGCTATGAAACCCGCGCCGTCGTCCTCGGACACATTCAGCGCGGCGGCTCGCCCAGCGCCTTCGATCGCGTTCTGGCCACGCGCTATGGCTTGGGCGCCATCGACATGGTGCATCGCGGCGAATTCGGATGCATGGCCGCCCTGCGCTCCAACAAAATCGTTTCGATTCCGCTGCTCGAGGCCATCTCCCGCAACCGTACCGTGGACAACGAAATGATCCAGATCGTCGATGGATTGTTCGAGAAGACCATTGAAAAGGAAAAGCAGCCGGCCTGAGAAGTATTCAGCTTCCATGATCTCTTTCGCTGTGCGCCTTCCCTGCGTGCGGCGACTGAAGTAAAGTAGTGCTCGGTCGAGCGTTTGCTCGGCCCGCGTCACAATGCAAAACCTATATTCGCGGCTTGCTCCTTTTCTTTTAACGCTGATCGAACTTCTGCTTTTAGCAGTCGCCGCGGCATTGATCCTTTTCTCTTCTCGAAACGCATCCCGCGATCAGCCAACCGCTTTCCATTCGATCGAGCGCAAGCTCGCGCGCATGGCTCGGCGGAAAGGTCTCTCAGTTTTATTGGTAGGTCTTAGCGTGATCGCGATTCGTGTCGTACTCATTCCGATTCTCGGCATTCCGCAGCCTCGCTTCAACGATGAGTTCAGCTATCTGCTCGCCGCCGACACTTTTGCTCACGGCAAAATCACGAATCCCACCCACCCCATGTGGATTCACTTCGAAAGTTTCCACATCATCGAACAGCCCACCTACATGTCGATGTATCCACCGGCGCAGGGCATGGTCCTCGCTGCCGGCCAATGCTCGGCAATCCTTGGGGCAAGCAAGATTGGATTGGCCAATTACTGGTGACAGCGCTGATGTGTTCAGCCCTGTGCTGGATGCTGCAAGCGTGGCTGCCTCCACCTTGGGCTCTGCTGGGAGCCGCGTTGGCCGTGCTGCGTCTCGGCCTCCTCAGCTATTGGATGAATACTTATTGGTGCGCTTCCGTTGCCGCTCTCGGCGGCGCGCTGGTTCTCGGAGCTTGGCCGCGTTTGCGCAAGCGTCCCCGCATTAGCCACGCCGTGCTGATGGGCTTGGGCCTTGTAATCCTCGCCAATAGCCGTCCTTACGAAGGCTCCGTTTTCAGCCTGCCCGTGGCCGTGGCTATGCTCTGGTGGCTCATTGGCAAACGCGGGGCCGCGTTGCGTCTCTCGCTCTCTTGCGTCGTTTTGCCGCTCTTCGTGATTCTCGTTGTGGGAGCCTTGGCTACCAGCTATTACTACTACCGCGTCACGGGCAATCCCTTCCGCATGACCTATGAAGTCAATCGCGAAACCTATGCCACCGCGCCCTACTTCATCTGGCAAACGCCTCGCCCAGAGCCCGCCTATCATCACGCCGTCATGCGCGATTTCTATCGTTGGGAGCTAAGCGAGTTTGAGAGAAACCGCACCTTCACCGGATATCTGAGCCGCGCCGCGGACAAGCTTATTTCCTGGTGGCAGTTCTACCTGGGTCCGTTGCTGACGCTGCCTCTATTGGCATTGCCCTGGGTGTTGCGCCAGCCAAAGATGCGGTTACTGGCACTGATCTGCGTCGCCATGTTCGCCGGCTTTGCGATTCAAACCTGGACTCTCCCGCACTACTTTTCTCCCGCCGTCGGCGCGCTCTACATTCTTCTCGTCCAATGCCTGCGCCAACTCTGGCATTGGCGGAGCAGTCGCATCAGACCAGAAATAATCGGGCCATCTTTGGTTCGCGCGATTCCCATCCTGGCGTGCGCTATGATTCTCCTGCGTGTAACAGCGGCGGCCGTCCACGTTCCGATCGAACCTGCATGGCCCCGCGGCGACCTGCAGAGAACAAATATCCTGCATCAATTACAGCAGCAGCCGGGCCTTCAGCTTGTGATTGTGCGTTATGCGCCGCACCATGATCCTGTCCGCGAATGGGTTTACAACGATGCGAACATCGATGCCGCTAAAGTGGTCTGGGCACGCGATATGGGCAAGGACGGCAACCAGGAACTGCTGAACTATTTTCCCGACAGAAAGGTGTGGGTTGTGGAGGCCGACCGTCCCGCCCCACAACTAATATCCCAGTCTGAATAATGATTTGCAGTTCCGCTGGCATTGGCTGTGCGGTGCACCCGCAAAAACTTTCTCAACATGACAGGATCTACACCCAAACGCCTGGCTCGATTGTTCATGCTGCTTCTATGTTCAGCAAGTATGTATTTCTATTGGATTCATGTTCCGCAGAACATCGACGGTGCCGCGGTAATGCGGCCACGCCTTCTCACCGATCTTTACGCACAGTGGTTCGGAGCGCGCGAACTTCTGCTGCACCACCGTAATCCATACGGCGATGACGTCACCCACGAACTTCAAGTTGCCTATTACGGTAAAGATGTGGAGGGTCCTGAGGCAGACCAACCGTCTCATCAGCAGCGATTCGCGTATCCACTGTATGTCGCTTTTCTGCTTGCGCCCACGGTGGGCCTGCAATTCCATACCGTGCAGATTATTTTCTTGTGGCTGCTGGCGGCAGTTACCGCCGCCAGCGTGCTGCTTTGGGCTCATGTCATGCGCCTGCCCCTATCGCCGATAGGCATCGCCGCGATGCTCTTAGTTATCTTCACGAGCATTCCCGTGATGCAGGGCCTGCAAATATTGCAACTCGGCCTTCTGGTGGCGGCCTTGCTGGCCGCCGCAGCTACGTCGGCAGTCTCTGGTTATCTATTTTTGGCCGGCGTACTTCTGGCTTTCGCAACGATCAAGCCTCAGATGTCTCTCCTAGCAATTGCGTGGTTCGCCGTATGGGTCTGCGGCGACTGGCACCGGCGGCGTGCTCTTCTCTGGGGATTCGTCGCGACTCTTTCGGCGCTGGTCATCGCCTCCGAGTTGCTTTTGCCGGGATGGATCAAGCTCTTCTTCGCCGCCGTGGTTGAGTACGGAAAACGCATGCACTCCCCCTCCCTGCTCGGAATCTACCTGCCGGCTCCACTGACATGGTTGGTCGCGCTGTTCGGGTTCCTCATCGTGGCAATCTATGCCTGGCGTGCGAGGCGCCAACCCGCAGATTCCTTCCCCTTCGGCCTTTCTCTGGCCTTTTCCCTGAGCCTTACGCTATTAGTGATTCCCGCAGTGTTCCAGCCATTCAACCAGATCCTGCTGCTACCAACGATTGTGCTTACGATCTGTTATTGGCGCGAACTACTGCATGGCACTCCGTTGTTTCGCTTCCTGACTTTGATCGTTAGTTCGATTGGTCTACTGCCCTGGTTCTTTGCTGTGGCCGTTACGATCGGATTGTTAATCGTGCAGATGAGATGGCTGTTGAAGTTATGGTTCTTCCCACTCAACACTACTCTAGCGTTTCCGTTCGCCGTATTTGGCATGCTGCTTCTGCTGCGCAGAGTGGTCCGATCCAATCGACTCGATGCTCCAACTCAACTCGGCTAGATCACGCAGTGCCACAACCCACAGCCCTTACGCGATATACCTTTGCTACACTTCTTGCGCGGAATCGCTCTGAATTCCTTGGGAGTCGCCGATGCACGCGAAAGTTCGGCTTTGGCTGGTGCTTAGCTTGTGCGCTGCCGCGAGCACATGGTTCTACGTGCACCGCATTCTGGAACCGTGGACCAACTATAGCGACACAGAGAAGGGTGAAGTGATCGCCCAAATGGGCGACTTGTATTCACCCTGGGTGGGCACGCGCGAACTTCTGCTTCACCGGCGCAATCCATATGGGCCGGAGGTGAGCCACGAAATCCAAAAAGTGTTCTACGGTCACACAGTCAACCAGATCTACCCACCGGGAGCGTTTGTAATTAACGAACAGCGCTTCGCATATCCCGTGTATGCAATATTTTTACTGGCCCCCACGGTATATGCGGATTTCGCTGATGTGCGGCGCTGGGCTCGGTTTGCCATGGGCGTGTTAACCGCTCTCAGCGTATGGCTTTGTCTGGATATATTGCATTGGCAACTGCCGCGCGAAAAAATTGCTGCGCTCGTTTTGTTTACGCTGAGCAGCCCGCAGATTGTGCAAGGCTTGCGCTTTGAGCAACTCGCACTCGTAGTTGGCTTCCTGCTTGTCGCAGGCGCATGGTGCATCTGCCGGAATTACCTGGCGATGGCGGGCGTGCTGCTCGCTTTCTCAACGATTAAACCGCAGATGGCACTCCTGCCTTTGTGTGCATTTGCGGTCTGGGCTGCCGGAGACTGGATGAAACGCTGGCGCCTGGCAGTGGGTTTCGCCGCTACCATGACAGCACTGTTTGTGGCTGGCGAATTGCTTTTACCCGGCTGGCTCGGATATTTTCTTGCGGGGATCACGGCTTATCGGAGATACGCTCCCACCTCGTCGCTGTTGCGAATGGTTCTTGGGGATACGCTCGGCGAAATCCTCGGTGCCCTCATCGTCGCCGGGTTGCTGGCATTCGCGTGGAAAAATCGAAAGGCGGAAGCAGGCTCGCGGTCGTTCGCCCTTGTCCTCGCCGCTTTTTTCACCGGCACCATCCTTGCCTTCCCGCTCTTCACTCCCTTCAATCAGGTTATGTTGATTCTACCCGCGCTGCTGCTATTGCGTGATGCGGAGACTTTGTCCAGATTCTCCCGCGGAGTTCTCATTGTTAGTCTCGGATGGCCCTGGATTATGTCTACAGCGTTGCTGCTGTTTCCTCCGGATTTGCACTCCCTGAGCCAACTCCCATTGTTGCCTTCTTTCATGGTCCCTTTTGTGCCGCTAATGTTTGCCTTATTACTAATGGCTCGGCGAACGAAGACGACCGACTTCCCTCTTCCCGCCGTTGGTTTGAAACACCCGTGACTACGGAGTCATTATGTGGGGCCGCATGACGTCGAAAGCCGCTTCATTTCTTACCCTGCGCCGCGTGCGCGTGCATGGCCTGATCCTCGCACTCTGTCTCTGGTCTGTCTACATCTGGAACATGGCCACGCCCGGCCTCATCGATAGAGCCGGTAACTTCAAAGGCACAGACTTTCTGCATTTCTATACTCTCGGCTCGCTCACTCTCGCTCACCGTGGCGCCGATCTGTACGACATGCAGGCGCAATCCGAACTTGCTGCCCAACGCGTCCCGGCCGCCGCAGGCATTCGCTATCTACCGCTCTATCCTCCGCAAGTTTCGATCTTCTTCGCGCCCTTTGCGCGCATGTCGTATTCGTGCGCGCTAGTCCTGTGGCTCTCAATAAGCACGCTCATTTATGGAGTGTGCTGTTACGCGATATGGCGCGCATGCCCCAACTTGCGCAACTACAAACTCACCGTTCTGGTTCTCGCCGTTGCTTTCCCTGCCTTCTGGCACCTCATTGCCTGGGGACAAACCTCCGCGCTCGCTCTCGCCTGCTTCACTCTCGCATTTTTTGCCCTGCGCGCCCAGCGTGGATTCCTGGCTGGCCTGGCACTCGGATGTCTTGTCTTCAAACCACAACTCGCTCTCGCGGCTGGCATCGTCTTTCTGATAACACTTCGCTGGAGAGTTATCACAGGAGCGATTTTCTCGGCCGCTGCCCAGTTTGGCGTGGCTTGGCTCTACTATGGTATCGTCCCACTTCGCCAATGGATTCGTATGTTGCTCGATGCCCCTCGCCTGCTTCCGCTACTCGAGCCCCGCATCTACCAAACCCACTCGCTGCGCACTTTCTGGACCATGCTCATTCCCTGGCCACCCGCATCTCTCGCGCTCTATATCATCAGCGCGATATTCATTTTGTCTGTTGCTGTCGCGAGTTGGCGAAGCCGAACCCCGCTATCCTTGCGCTATTCGGCGCTACTGCTCGCCACCGTCCTACTAGCTCCGCATCTCACGGTCTATGACCTCGTCATCCTCGCACCCGCATTTTTGCTGCTCTCCGATTGGATCGTCACTCACCTCGGCCACCCTGCCATGCCCCAGTTCAAACTGCTCCTCTATCTAGCATTTATGCTCCCGCTGCTCGGCCCGCTCGCGCATTGGACGCACCTCCAGCTTTCCGTCCCCGTGATGGCTGCTCTCTTGTTTGGGATATGGAATCTCGGCAGGAAATCGCCGGTTCGAAACTCTATTTGAATTGACACTCGGATTTAAAACTTCGATTAAAAACTTGTCCGGGCTGAATCTACGGTCCGAATAAAAATCGCAATGCCTCAGGAAACCGTTCTGCCCACGCTGCTTCGTTGTGGCCAGCTCCGTCCTTAATCAGCAGCCGCAAACGACTCTCACTCAGCACGGCTCGCCGTATCACGGCCGCCAACTCTCGCACATCGTCCACCACAGAACGGCTGCGTTCCGCGCTTCCGGCCTCGGCTGTTCCTACTCCTAAAAATATTCGTTCCGGCCAAATTCTCACCGACCGGCTTTCTCTAATCGCCTGCCTGCCGGAAGCCCACAGCGACGGGCTCTCCAGCAGCAAGTGCCCAATCACTCCCGGCCGTACCATCGCCGTGTACAACGCAATGAGCGCTCCCAAAGACGATCCGCCCAGCCCTGTATTCTCCGGCCCAGTTGCAACGCGGTAAGTCTGCTCGACAAACGGCATCACTTCCTTCATCAGAAAATCCGGATAATGCCGTCCCTGCACCCGCATCATCATCGGCTGCATCGAGCGGTACGGCATATATTCTCGAAGTCGGTTTTTGCCCGTATTATCCATGCCGACGAAAATCATCGGCGGCACGGCGCCTTCGCGGATCAACCGATCCGCCGTCTCATCCACCTGCCACTCGACTCCGCCGAATGCAGTCGACGACTCAAATAAATTCTGCCCATCGTTGAGATAAAAAACTGGATAGAACCGGCCGGCATTCTGTGCATCGTCATATCCCGGCGGCAGCCATACCCGCAGGAATCGAGTGTTGCGAAATACACGGCTGCGAAATTCATGCAGACGCAGATCGCCGGTCGCTCCTTTGGCATGAATCACCTCAGAAACCACAACCGCAATGTTTTTTATTTTATGGATTCTTGCCATCCGAAGAACTTCAGCCGAGGAGTCCCGAACGCATCTTCACCACGCCCGCCAAAATCGTGATCCCAGCAATGATTCCCAGCGAACTTAAACACAAAATGCACCACGTCTCCAGCACGTATCCTTCGACATATGTGAGATACAACGCAAACGCCAATCCGGCCAAAGCCGCCACCAGCAAGCGCAGCGGCGTTTCCGCTCGCGATCGATAAACGGTTGCCAGCGCCAGCAGCACTGCGTATCCCACAACGCCAAACCCCGCCACCGGAATTCCCATCACGCTCGAATACTCACTCCGGTTCACGATATCGCAATTGAACTTCTGTCCCAATTCACAAAATGCCGTCGCCGACTTCGCATAATGCCGCTGCAAAGACACTGCCGACACCGCTGCACCAGCGACCGCCAATATCGCAATCGCTAGAAACAATCGATTGTTCTTCGTGGAAATTGCGCTGGTCTCAGCCGGTCGATCTTCAGGAGCACTCACGGCAAGCTACACCCAGTCTTATCGCGCAGCTCTTCCATTGGAAAAACGCCCTCGATCGGCTTATTCGTTCCAAACTGCCAGCTCGGAAATAACTTCACGCCAGCCGCCGCGCACGCCGGCGCAAGTCCATTCGTTCCCTTGATCGCACACTCTTGATACGGCACGTACTGAAACGCCTTGCCAAACATTGCTTTCTGCTCAGCGCAGTGCGGGCACCAGTAGAGCCCGTACATCTTCGCTTGTTTCGAAGCCAAACATTTCGCGAAGCCATCATAGCGGTGATTTCTATATTCCCAGCCCGCGATCCAGGCGAGAACAAACAACAGCACAATCCCGCCCCACATCAGCAGTTTCTTGCGCGCCTGTGGGTCGGCTTCTGTCTCACCCACCCGCTCCTCGTGCCGCTTTCGCCGCTCTTCCGACATGATTCCCTCTTATATCACGCTCTCAAGCCACCACTTCCATCGCCGCTGGCAGCACATCCAACTCCTTGCAGTCGAGCGTCAGCACTTCCCCATCGACCATCACATCCACCGGCGCGTTCAAATCAAACTCCACGCGCCGCACCGCTTTTCGCTCGGCCAGAGGATGCTCAATGTGCGTGCCGTCATAAAGTCCGGGCAGATTTCGAATCAGCCCCAGCCGCCCGATCGCGCCCCACCGAACGTATTCGATCAATCCGCTATCGACCTCAGCCCTGGGCGCAATCATCATCGTGCCGCCGGTAAACTTGCTGTTGTTGAAGGTAAGAAACAAACAGCGCCGCCGGTCAAATTCCGTTTCTCCCTCAACGCGCACCGGAAACGGCCTCCTCTGCAACCGCGCCAACCCCAGGAAAATCGAAATGAAATATCCCAACTCTCCCTGGCGGGTAAAACGCCGCGCTCGCAAGGTTGCTACATCAGCCGGAAACCCGACGCTGAGCAGATTAATGTAGTGAATCACTCCGCCACCGTGCCGCAAACGCAGCACATCGGAACTCCGGCTCCGCCCCGCAATCAGCGACTCAATCGCATGCTCCACTCCGCGGTCGCTAAAATCCCGCAGAAAAGAATTCCCCGTTCCCAGCGGTAAAAATCCCAGTGTGGGGCGGGCGCCCCCGCCCGCCTTGCCGGCATCGGAACCACTGTCCGCGCTCGCCTCCGGGAAAAGGCCGTTCACGATTTCATACGAAGTCCCGTCGCCGCCGACTGCTATAAACTTCCGCTGCCCGCGTCCGTAAGCTTCCCGTGCAATCCGCGTAGCATCCCCCGCGCAGCGTGTCTCCACTGCCTCGATAGCAACGCCACCGCGTCGCAGCCGCTCCAACGCCGAACCCAGCATCTTGCGGCTTTTACCGCCTCCCGCCGCAGGATTCGCAATAGCCAGATACGCTTGCGCCGCATTCACAGCGCCACCACCACTCCCCGCTCCGTCGTCTTTCCAATCTCTTCCGCCAGAGCCTGCCGCTTCACCTTCATCGATGCCGTTCGCGGAAAATCTTTCTCCCAGATGACGTAGCCGCCCACACGTTTGAAGTCCGGCAACCGCCGGTTCTGGGTCACGATCTCTCCCAGGAGCGCACTGTCAAATCGCTGGTTCTGTTCCAGATGCAGCGCCATCACCAGCATCTCTTGCCCTAACTTTTTCTGCGGCCATACATAGTTCGCAGCGAAGACGCAATACTCTTTCACCGGCAGTCCATCGAAGACCGTCTCAATATCCTCGGGATAAATATTCTTCCCGCCTTCGGTGACGATCATGTTTTTCTTCCGTCCGAAAAGCTGCAGATGCCCGCTCTTGTCGAAGCGTCCCAGATCGCCCGTCAGCAGCCATCCATCAACAATCGTCTCCAACGTCAACTCCGGATCGTCGAGATACTGCGACATCACCGTCTTGCTCCGCGCCGCAATTTCCCCAATCCCCTCGTCATTCGGATTGAGCACACGCAACTCCACACCCGGCAGCGGCTTGCCTACTGTATCCGCGCGAAACGGTTTCAGGTCGTTCAGGGTCAGCGCCGTTCCCGCTTCCGTCAGACCGTATCCATTCACAACGGGAATCCCGAGATCGTAGAAAAACTGCATCGTCGAAGGTTCCATAAACGCTCCTCCAGTAATCAGCGCCAGAAGCTCACTCCCAAACGCTCGATGCACTTGCCCCAGCAACATCCGGCTGACCTTCACTCGCGGCTTACTCCGCGTCAGCATCTGGTTGAGCCCAATCATTCGATTCAGAATCGCGCGCTTCCACCCCGGCAGCTCGTCAAACTTCGCCCGCAGCCCGCGCTCCAGATTCTTCACGATCATTGGCACGAGCGCCACATAAGTAATCCGGTAGCGCACAAACGCATCGCGCACAAATTCCGGACGTAGCGTCCGCAAATGCACTACGCACGCCCCGCACACAAACGGCCCAATAAATCCCACCATGAAATCGATGGCATGATTCGTCGGCAGAATACTTAAATACCGCACCCCCGGCCAGAATGGATACCACGCCGTAAGCGACCGGCACTGCTCCAGATAATTTTCGTGCGTGAGCACGCATCCCTTGGGCCGCCCGCCCGTCCCCGACGAATACACAATGCACGCCACGTCCTGCCGCTGCCTCATCACGAAATCCGGAGCGCCCTTGCGTTTGAAGTCTTCCCAGCGGAACGCGCCTGCCAACTCCGCGCCCAGCGGCGCTTCCGTCACTAGCACCATCTTCGTCTTGATCTCGTTGAACTCTGGCGCCTGCGTAATCGCCCGCCAAATAAAGTATTCCACCACCAATACTTTCGCCTTGGAGTGCGCCAGCGACTGCAACTGCTCCGCCGCCGTCAGCTTGTAATCGAGAGGAACGAGCACGCCACCGCTATAAAAAATCGCATACGCGGAAATCAGCCACTTCGACTGATTCGTCATCAGGATGGCCGCGCGATCTCCGGCGTCAAAGTCCGCATCCTCGAGCGCGCGCGCCAAAGGCAGGCTGAGCTCTTTGAAATCGGAGTAAGTCAGTTTCGCTTTCTCCCGCTCGCGATCCGCCTCGATCAGGCATGTCT
The DNA here is from genome assembly GCA_963789625.1 of uncultured Acidobacteriaceae bacterium. Lineage (GTDB taxonomy): Bacteria > Acidobacteriota > Terriglobia > Terriglobales > Acidobacteriaceae > Sulfotelmatobacter. Next base: position 310,836 of record CAWBLK010000013.1, read on the forward strand.
CCGCCGCGAAGCGGTCCAAAGCATCGCGCAATGCCGCGCCCAGGCAGCTATATTTTTGGAGATCGAGCATTAAAGACTTATTTCACCACAGAGGCACAGAGACACGGAGAATACCATGTTAATGAGTTAGTTACTCACAAAAGTTGATGGCAAAATCGAAGGATCACCAAGGCGGAAGATTGCACCGATGTTGTCCGTGACTCAGTGTCTCCGTGGGCCGAACCTGACTCGGCTCCTGATTTTTTCGCAAGTGGAGGGAATCTTGGTGAAGCTACTTTCTAAAGCCTCGCCTGAATCTTTCCCGCCAGCGTGCGAAAGTCGGATATTCCCTGCAACTCATAATCCGGAAGCTCCACTCTAAAATGATTTTCAAGCTTGGTCAGCAAATCGAGCGTCTGCAAGCTGTCAATTCCCAGCGTCTTGAAAAAATCGTCGTCCGGATGCAATTTCTCCCGCGGGATCTTGAAGTGTGCGGCCGCGAGTGTCAATATTTCGTCCAGTGTCTGGTCTGCAGTTGGCATTTTTCCTTCAATCAAATAAAACTTTGTCATTCCGAACCGAGCCGAAGGCGCGGTGAGGAACCTGCTTTTTATTCGCCACCCCGTACTAGACGCGTTCTACGGCAAGTACGGCTGCACGTCCGTACTCTCCACAAACTTTCGCAATCCCTCCTGCACCGCCTGCTGTCCAAACAACTCGCAAAAAAGATCGATCTCTTGCCGCAACTCCTCATGCGGAATCGGCTTGATAAACTTCTTCGCCGCCGCAGCCGTCGCGCGGTCAAACTTCCCCAATTGCATCGCCGTGGCCCGTGCCGCTCGCAATGCCTCACCTTCGCCCACGACCTGGCTCACCAGCCCGATCTGTTGCGCTTTGGTCGCATTGAAGCTGCGCCCTGTCAACAATAAATCCCGTACCACCCCATTGCCCAAATCCCGCTTTAGCCGCGGGATCCCGCCGAAGCCCGGAATCAGCCCCAATCTCAGCTCCGGAAAACAAAACCGCGCCATCTTGTCGGCAATTATCAAATCGCAAGCGAGCGCAAGCTCAAACCCTCCGCCAAACGTCACTCCGTGCACCGCTGCAATCGTAGTCAGAGGCGATGCATCAATCACGTTCAACACACGGTGGATGCGTTCCAGAAAATCCCGCACTCCCGCCGCAGCCTCAGCTTTTTCCATCGCCTGCGATCGCTGATAAAGCTCGCGCAGATCCGCGCCGGCACAAAACCCCGGCTTCATCTCGCTATAAATAATGAGCGCATGAGCCTCCGCTCGCATATCTTCCAAAGCTGCTGCAAACTTTTCCAACTCCACCAGCGACGCCGACCCCAACTCGTTGCAAGGCTCCCGATGCAGCGCCAGTTCGATCAGACCATCTTTAATCGACCAAGACAAAACACTGCCGCCGCCCCGGCTTACAGTTTCTGCGTCGGCCTTGCCTTCGTGCACCTTAGTGTCCTTCGTGGTTACCAGCATTCCTCGCTCACACTACACAGCCTGCTTTACCCGGTACATTTCTTCAATCTCATGCTTCATCCGCGCGGCAATGGCGTCCCGCTTCAGCTTTCCGTTGACCGTGAGCAATCCATTCTCGATCGAAAACGTCTCCACCTGCACCACAAACGCCCGCACCTGCTTGTAGTGTGGCAACTCCGGATTCACGGCATCCAGCGCGGACTGCACCTGCTCCGCCGTAACGTTGCCGGTCACGATTGCCGACAAATATCCACGCCCGTTCCCCACAACAACGACCTGCTGCGCTCCCGTCAAATTCTTCGCAATCGCACCCTCGATCGGCTCCGGAGAAATCTTGTGCCCCGAGCCCAGCACAATCAGGTTTTTGAGTCGTCCCGCAATCCGCCAATTTCCCGCTGCATTCATCTCCCCCTGATCGCCGGTGTGAAACCATCCGTCACGCAGCGCTTCAGCCGTTTGCTCCGGCTGGTTCCAGTAGCCAAAGAAAACATTCGGCCCGCGCACCACAATCTCGTCATTTTCTCCGAGTCGCATCTCCATGCCAGGGATCACCGGGCCCACGCGCCCGATCTCCACGCGGTTGGGATCGTCCATGGTGCAAATCGCTGTCGTCTCCGTGAGTCCGTAAACCTGCAGCACGCGAATTCCCAGCATCATGAAGTAAAGCTGAGTCTCCGCGCTTAGCGGCGCCGATCCACAAATCAGCGCCTTTAAATTTCTCCCAATCATCTTCTTCCGGATCGCCGGAAACACAAGCCGGTTCGCCAGCCCCAGCCACAATGTATCACCGGATTTCGGCTGCTTCTCCTGTTGCCGCACCCACGCCGCTTTCGCCCGCGCATAAATCGCCTGCGCAACCCCGCCGGTCTGCCAGAGTTGTTCGTCCACCGCACGCCGCATTCGTTCCAGCAATTGCGGCACATTCAGAAAATAATCCGGAGCCACCACTCGCATGTCATTCGCGATCTTCGACAAGTCCGTGTTGATCGTGACCAGGCTCCGCCGCTTCAAAAATGTCAGCAACGCAATCCACGAAGCCGCGAAGGTAAACGGCAAATAATGAAACACGCGGTCTTGTCTGGCTGGACCGGACACTGTACCCGACGTCGTACCGGACATCAGCTCGCCTAACCGCTCCGCCGTCCGCTCGAGCATGAAGCCCACATTTGCCGCCGTCAGCACAACGCCTTTGGTCTCACCCGAAGTCCCCGATGTGTAGATAATCGTCACCGGACTGTCTTCTTCCACCTGCAACCGCGCTAACCGCACTCCGTCAACACCCGTGAAAATCTCATCGAACAGAAACTGTGGCGGCGCACCCGGCCAGCTTTGCGCAATCGCATCCCGCAACGCCGCATCCCCGCAGCACACCAGCGACGGCGTCGAGTCTTTCATCATCGCCACCAACTCCGCCGGCGCCTGCCGCGAATATAGCGGCACCACAATCAAGCCTTCGGCCATGAGCGCAAGGTCCAGGGCCACCCAATAAATACTGTTTAGCGCGAGCAAGCCGCACCGGTCGCCTTTATTCAACTTCTTCGAAGCAATAAATGTTCTCGCCTTGCGCACCAGCTCCAGCAATTCGCCGCCGGTCACACCCGTCACTGCGCCGTCGCGAATCTCGGCAAGAATCTGCATATCCGCAGCCGCCTGCAGTTGCGAGAAGATTTCTTCGATGAATGGAATGAATGGGCTCAAGATGTGGATTGCAAAACACTCAGCTATAAGCTGTAACTAACTCCCGCAGGCCTTGCCCCATCGGCGGCAAATAATCCTCCCAACCCCACTCGCCTCGCCGCGTCTCAAACTCCGGATATCTTCTCTGCACTTCCTCTTCAAAATAAACGCCCATGCGCGCCATCACCTTCAAATTTCGCACCACGGTCTGCGCAATCCCAGTCGCAATGGTTTCGCCTTCACTACTCAACTTCTCCAGCGCCGCCAGCAACTTCCCTTCAAGCTCCGGATCATCCACCGTCATCAGCAAATCCTGATGTCCGCGCTCCCGCATCAAATTTCGAATGCGCTCGTCCATCGTGATTCCCGCAGAAGGGACGAGCCCCGGCATCGATGTCACAATTCCGTGGTAGCGCGACGACGCCATCATGTGGCACGCCCGCAGAACGCTCACCAGTTCGTACATGTTGTAATCGTCCGAAGTGAGAACCGGCACACCGCCGAGTTTTTCGGAGATGCGGCGAGCTGGACGCGCATCCAGCCGCTCTGTCGCCGCCAGGATCACGAAAACATTTTTCTTCTTGCGGAATGCATCTACGGCATTAGCAATCGCGTTCCAATATTTGTGGTACGCCTGCTCCGCCGCCGGTCCCGAGTTATGGAAATATACCGTGCGGTAGTGGCTGTCTTTATAAGCACCAGTCAAACTCCGCACCGCATACTTCGCTACCGACGCCTTCACCGGCCACTCAAATGGATTGATCGGACACACCACGAGCACCGGCGTCCGTCCATCCCATCCAACTTTTCTCAGCACACTTTGCCCGTACTCCGGCGGGCGAGGTTCAAATGTCCAAGCCGTATCTGTTCCCAATTCGGTCGGCACGCCCAGTTCGCGCAGCACTGTCCGCGATTCTTCATTCCGAGTAATCACGAAAGAGTTCCGGCAATACCGTCCGCACATCTTGGCCACCAGTGGATCCATGTGTCCGGCCTCAGCGCCATATCCCACTGAAAGTTTGTTTTGCGCTGCTGCAATTCCCAGCGAACCGATCATCATTGTGGTCAGCGCATTCGCAAACTTGCTCTTGAACATCGACCCTTCGCACGCCACTACTCCATCATGCTGCGGAACTTCATTGGCTAGAAACGGCGGAAAAATATCCGGCAGATGTACCTGTTTCGTTCCTTCGAAGTACCCGCGCGAGAAATCAAAGTTCTGGCTCATCACGCTGAACTCCACCTTCTCTGCTCCCAGAATGTGCCGGATCTGCCGCAGCATCTCTTCCACGCGCACATCCGAGCCCATATTGCGCGTGCCGTTATAGCCCGCAAACAACAGCTTCAGCTTCTCGCCCGGCTTCCAGCGTTGGCCTTCGCCCAGCATCCATCCTGCTTTGGCGCGCTCGATTGAAGTGCTTACCCAGGCTTCCAGAATAAAATCCATCATGCCGCATTTCCTCCGGCCTTCACTGGCCACGGCCTGTAGCGGTAGGCGAAATTATTCTCGCGGCTGAACTTCAGAAGCGGATAGCAATACTGCGAAAACGGCACCGGCTTTTTTCCCAGTTCGCGTGTCACGCGCGTGTTGTCGAACACCGTATTCCACGTTAAATATGGCATGAACACTTTCATCAGCGATGCACCTTTCGCAATCGCTCCCTTGCGATTCGCCAGAAAATTCACCGATTTCGCAAATGGACGCTCCGCAACCGGCACGAATACCGGCGCGCGTTTGGCCTGCGCCCCCGCCAAGGCCTTCGTAATCTCACGAAACATTTGCGACCCCGTGCCCGACGAAAGATGATACGTATCGTGCTCCGGACGCTCCTTTTGATGCAGCGTCGCAATCGCCTCCGCGACAAAATCCACGTTCACGATATCGATCTTGTCCGCTGGCCGAAACGGCAGCGCCGGCAGCCCAGCCAGAAACACAAATGCTTTCACCATATCGAACTGAGTCGTTTCCGCGTACCGGCTATCGCCCAGCACAATGCTCGGCCGGAAAATCGTCTTCGGCGTCTCCGGGAGCAATACGCGCATCATGTGCTCGCAGAACTTCTTCGTCCGAGCATACGGATCGTAATCCGATCGCTCCCAGTCAATCGATTTATCCTCGGTCACAACTTCATTCTGCCGCTTGCCCGCCACCGCGACTGTGCTCACCTGGCTGAAGCGCCTCAGTCCGTGATAGTGCTCGGCCTGCCGTGCCAGCGTCAGCACCGCCAGCGTGCCCCGCAAATTCACATTCAAACAGCTCTTCTCTGACTTCCGGTTCAGCGACGCTGCGCAATGAATCACCGAATCAGTCGTGTGCACCAGTCGGTCATATTCATCGCGCGCCAATCCGAAGCCGGGCTCGGTCAGATCCCCGTGAAAAATCCGCACCCGCGTCTGCAGGAATTCATAAAATTGCGGGAACTCTAAATGCAATTGCAGCGCCTGCCACAACCGCCCTTCGGCCTCGCCCACATCCCGCGCCCGCACCAGTACATTCAGCGCCGCGCCATGATCCCGCAGCAAATTTGCTGCCACATGCGCCCCAATGTATCCCGTCGATCCCGTTAAAAATATTGCCATTCACCAAATCCGTTTCCTAAAACTTATGATTAATGCGTTCCCGTCTTCATCGTCTCGCCATTCTGCAAACTCCGCGCCGGGCGCACCTCCAGCGGCCTGCCCTCAATCAACGGATAAGTCCACCGCCGCAGCGCTGGAATATGTACGTTGATCCAGTAATCCCACCAGTCAAGCAACGGAGCCTTGTAGCCAAACTCTTCCTGCTCGTCCTTCTCCAGCGCGTGCGAAAGTTTCTCCACATTGTCCGCCGCAAAATCGTGCTCATTAAACAGGATGAACGGCTCGAACAACTCAATCAACTTCTCCAACCGCTCCAAATTTCTTTCCGCTTTTACCAGAGGAGTTTTCTTCAACGGCAGCGGAGACATGATGCGCTGGATCGATTTCACGATCGCCTTCTGCGCCGGCGCCGACATTCTCTGGTACCGCGTCTTCGACACTGGAATTGCATCAAACCGCAGCCGCAGCCACGATTCCAGCCCTTCCTGCGCCCGGTAATGTTTGCGATGCGCCAGCGACGTCAACTCAATCGACCGTCCCATATCGCAAGGATTCGCAACCGAAGTCGCCAACTGGTAGAGCGAGTCATGCCGCCGCTCGACAATTGCCGCCGCAATCAGTGTCATCCCGGCACATACCGCATCCACCGGAATAATATCCAGCCGCTTGCTTTCGTTTGTCGGCAGCTGCCGGAAATATGTCCCCAACAAATAAGATAGCGAAGCCGAAGTATTGATCCCTTCATTCCATCCCAGAAAGGGCTTTGACACCGAGGTCTCCACAATTGCCGGACGCACTACCGCAATCGGCAAGCCCGCACCATACTTCACCATCAGCGACTCCGCCAGGCTCTTGGTCAGCGTGTAAGTATTCGGCCAACCCAATTCCTTCGCTCGGCGCGTACCCGCTTCCGTCAAATATGTTTTCAGCCACCGGATCCGGTTTTTGCGGATCTGGTTCTCGAGTGCCGCGCCCTGCAAGCCTTTTGCGGCATGCTCATTGGCCAGCGCTTGCATCTTCAATCCGGCCGTCACTTCCTCACTTTCGGCTTGGGCTTCAGCCTTGGTAATCACCTCGTGCAGTTCGCGCCACTCTTGCTCGGCATCAAAATTCGGCACCCGATGCGGCGTGTAATTCGGAATCAACTTCTCCGCCACCCGCCCGTCGCGCTCGCCCGCCACGTAGCACGTGGATAAATGCAGCAGCCCCCCGCGCTCGGTCCCCCGCACAAAGTCCAGGATGTTCATCGCCGCATCGGTGTTGGTCGCCAGCGCATCGCGCAAATCCGGATTGAAGTCTGTCAATCCCGAACTGTTCACAATCAGATCAAGATTTTTCTGCAGCCGCCGCGCCACTTCCGCATTCAACCCGAGTCCCGACTGCGCGACGTCACCCTCCACCACTTCAACTTTTTCCCGCAAATAATCCGCAAACCCCGCGCCATACTTTTCAAACAGCGGATCGAATACCGGCGACTCCTCCACCATCTTCTCGAAGCGCCGCTCCGCCGGATTCGATTTTTGCCGCCGGATCAGCAGATAAATCCGCCCGATCTCCGGCAGGTCCAGCAGCGTATTCGCCAGCCAGACTTTGCCAATAAATCCGGTCACTCCGATCAGCATCACGTGCCGGCCGGTTAGCGCACGCCGCACCGAAAATCCCGCTTCCTGCCGCCGTCCTTCAAAATGCACAATCGGACGATCCTGCGCGGTCGATTCCCTCCCCGCCCCAATCACCGCGGCACGCAGTTCCTCGAGCGTAATATCCAGTTGTCGCGCCAGCGTCTTCGGTGCCCGCCGCCCATCCGGACTCTGTTCTCGAATCAGCGCAAACCCGCCCCGCGGTCGAATCACCGGTTCCAGCAATCTTCCCGTCGCAACGCCATCGCGGAATTCCAGCCGGTTCGCCACCAACCGTTTCACTCCCAAGTGCTGCGCCAGCGGCTTCATCACATGATCCAGTCCCTGGCTCACCAGCACCACATCCGCTCCCGCGCGCACCAACTCTTGCACACGTTCTACTCCGTGCGCCTTCAACTGCGGCTTCAACTTGTATTGGAAGTATTCTTCGCCCAGCAGGTCTAACCGGTCGCGCGTCACGCCCCGCAGCGTCGTATGTACTACGCGGGTTGCAAACTTCCGGTTCGTGGAATAAAGAAACGGGCGCAACAGCGCCATCAACAAAATCAGCCCGCGCCGCTGAAATCGCTCCGTGAAGGTCTGCGCATTCCAGGTAAAGAACGCCACTGGCTGCACCACGGTCAGGTCAAGCAGACTTCCCTCTACACGCCAGTACACGGTGGGGGATGCGACCGTAGACACTGCCGGCGTCACGCTGGGGGGTGCGCTGGATTTGTGGTTGGTCGATTCCAAAATATGCTTCGTCCCCGCTACAGGTTCTCCGTAGAAAGGCAGACGAATCTCCTATTGTAAACAAACGACACCGTTCAGCGAAGTGCGCTCTTTCGGATAAGACCAATTCGATCAACATCGGGTTCCCATGCTAAGCGGTTCTTAAATGAGAACCGAGAGCCGCCATCTATTCATACTCTCGTAACAATCTTTCCGTATAGTTTCCACCTTTAAGGCAATAGAACTCTAATCGATCACGACCCGAGGAATAATCATGGCTTCGACCAGCGTACTGGACCAGAAACTCTCCCGTTCTCCCGGCAAGATCGGCATGCTGGTTTTCGGCGTCGTGCTCGTTATAGGGGTCGCCTACGCCGGCTCCAGCTTGCTACATGACCTTTCTTACGTCCACAACGAATCCATTCTTCCCTACCTGTTGCTGGGTCTTGCGCTGCTGGTCGCCCTCGGCTTCGAGTTCGTTAACGGATTCCACGACACAGCCAATGCCGTGGCCACCGTCATTTACACACATTCGCTTGAACCTCACATCGCCGTGGTCTGGTCGGGCTTCTGGAATTTCCTCGGCGTTCTGGCATCCAGCGGCCTGGTAGCCTTCGCCATCGTCTCGCTGCTACCGGTCGAACTGATCTTGCAGGTCGGCAGCAAAGCTGGATTCGCCATGGTCTTCGCCCTGCTGGTCGCCGCCATCATTTGGAACCTCGGCACCTGGTGGTTCGGTCTGCCCGCCTCTAGTTCGCACACGCTCATCGGCTCCGTAATCGGCGTCGGCATCGCCAACCAGCTCATGAACGCCCGATCCGGCACCAGCGGCGTCGATTGGGGCCAAGCCGCCAACATCGGCAAGGCGCTGATACTCTCTCCCATCGTCGGGTTCGGGTGCGCCGGTCTCCTGCTGCTGCTCGCGAAATCTCTCATCAAAGATCCCAAACTTTACAAAGCTCCCGAAGGCACCGAGCCGCCGCCGTTCTACATCCGCTGCCTGCTCATTCTCACCTGCACCGGCGTCAGCTTCTTCCACGGTTCCAACGACGGACAAAAAGGCATGGGCCTCATCATGCTCATCCTCATCGGCACCGTGCCCACCGCCTACGCTCTCAACCACGCCATCACCTACCAGGACTCGCAGGATTTCATCGCCGTCTCCCAGCAAGCCGCTGACGCCCTCAACAACTACGTGAACCCCAACGCCGCCGTCGGCGACGCTCACGATGACGTCACGCAATACATCCGCGACAAGAATTTCACGCCCAACACCATGCTCGCCCTGCGCACCCTGGTCAGCGACATCGGCAACGAGACCGCTCTTTACAAGGAGATGAAGAACATCCCCAACGACCGCGTGCGCAACTTCCGCAATGACATGTATCTCGTCAGCGAAGCCATCCGCCTGATGCAGAAGAATCACAAGCCGACCTTCTCCGACGCCGACACGGCCATTCTCGCCAACTACAAAAAGCACATCGACCACGCCACCCGCTTCATTCCTCTCTGGGTAAAGGTCGCCGTAGCCATGGCTCTCGGCCTCGGCACCATGGTCGGCTGGAAGCGCATCGTCGTAACCGTCGGCGAAAAAATCGGCAAAAGCCACCTCACCTACGCCCAGGGCGCCGTCGCCGAAATTACCGCCATGGCCACCATCGGCGCCGCCGACGGCTTCGGTCTCCCGTCAGCACCACCCACGTACTCTCCTCCGGCATCGCCGGCACCATGGCGGCCAATCACTCCGGCATCCAGTGGTCCACCGTGCGCAATCTGGCTCTGGCCTGGGTTCTGACGCTGCCGGTAGCCATGATGCTCTCGGGATCGCTGTTCTGGCTGTTCAGGAAGACGTTCTAAAGAAAGAAGATCGAAGCTTTGTCATCCTGAGCGACGTTGTCATTGCGAACCGGGCGGCAAGCCCGGCGAAGGAATCTGTAATTTTTGCCAGTCCCCACAAGGCCGTGCCCTCCCGATTACCCACCCCAGCCTCATTCCCCGCTAGAATAGCCTTTTCACCGGGAACTTCTAAACTCCATGGACAAACTCGTAATCCGCGGCGGCGAGCCGCTGCTCGGCACCGTCCGCGTTAGCGGCGCAAAAAATGCTGCGCTGCCCTGCATGGCTGCCGCGCTGCTCACCGACGAACCCGTCATCCTCGAAAACATTCCCCAGGTGCGCGACATTCAAACCACGCGCAACCTCCTCGCCGCCATGGGTGCCGAGGTCGAACTCGGCTACGGACGCGCCCAGCACCGCACCACGCTGCACTGCAAAAATCTCGTCAGCCCCGAAGCGTCCTACGAACTGGTCAAGACCATGCGCGCCTCCACGCTCGTCCTCGGGCCGCTCGTCGCCCGCTGCGGTCGCGCCCGGGTTTCGCTGCCCGGTGGCTGCGCCATCGGCAGCCGTCCCATCGACCTCCACATCAAAGGACTCGAACAGCTTGGCGCGAAGATCACGCAGGATCACGGCTACGTCGAAGCGACCGCCGATCGCCTCAAGGGCACGGAAATTGTTTTCGACAAAATCACCGTCACCGGCACCGAAGATCTGCTCATGGCCGCCACTCTCGCCGAAGGCGAAACCATTCTGCAGAATTGCGCCCGCGAACCCGAAGTCGCCGACCTCGCCGACCTGCTCAACAAAATGGGAGCGAAAATCGAAGGCGCCGGCACCGCCACCATCCGCGTGAAAGGCGTAAGCAAACTGAAAGGAGCGAAGCACCGCATCATCCCCGACCGCATCGAAGCCGGCACATTTCTTATCGCCGGCGCTATGACCGGCGGCGATCTCAACATCGCCGGATGCGATCCCTCTCACCTCGACGCGATCCTCGGCAAGCTCAAAGAAGTCGGCGTCAAAACCAAGTCCACCGCCGATTCCGTCCGCGTCATGGGCGACCATCCCTTCACCGCCGCCGACATGAGCACCGAAGAATATCCCGGCTTCCCCACCGACTGTCAGGCGCAATTCATGGCGCTGGCCACGCAAGCCGAAGGCGCTTCCGTCATCACCGAAAATATTTTCGAGAACCGGTTTATGCACGCGCAGGAACTCATCCGCATGGGCGCGAACATTAAGATCGAAGGCCGCCGCGCCGTAGTCCGTGGCAAAACTCCGCTCAGCGCCGCCGCCGTCCTCGCCAGCGATCTTCGCGCCAGCGCATCTCTCGTCCTCGCCGCGCTAGTCGCGGACGGCGAAACCATCATCGACCGCGTCTACCACATCGACCGCGGCTACGAAAACATCGAAGAAAAACTCCGCGCCGTCGGCGCCCAAATCAAGCGCATCGGCGAAATGTTCCCCAAGAAAGCCGCGCCCGCGCGCGCCTAAAGCGGCTTCTGAATCGGAACCGCGACAAATGCGAAAGCGTGGACGACCGTGGAAGAGCGGCGCTTCAGCGCCGCGTCAGTGCCTATAAAGACCGGGCTTCAGCCCTCGTGGTCGTCTTCGAAGTTGCTTCCACCCACGCTGGAGTCGCATCGAGCACGCGACGCCTAAAATTATTATCTTGAACATATTTTCGCGCAGTGGTCTCATGCCGTTGACCGTTGATAACAAACTTGAGGTGACAAGATGAGCGATGGAAATCCGGCAGTGGAAACGACACGGCGACAATTGATAGTTGGAGTCGCGATCACCTTGGGTGGTTTAGCTCTTGCGTCAACAAAAGCTCCACGCCGCTAGCCGACGATGGAATCTCTCACGATGCCGACTCCATCCATCAGGAGCCGGTCTTCAAAGCCAGCCGCAGCCGCGTCTACGAAGCGCTCATGGACGCGAAACAATTCGACAAGGTCATCGAGCTCAGCGGAGTCATGCAAGCCATGCACTTGGGCAACAAGCCCGCCGAGATCAATCGCGAACCCGGAGGCGCGTTCGCGCTCTTCGGCGGCTACATTACCGGACGCCAGGTCGAGCTCATTCCGAACCAGCGCATCGTGCAAGCCTGGCGCGCCGGCAAGCTGGCCTGCGGGCGCCTATTCAATTGCGAAGTTCGAGCTCGTCGAGCAAGGTTCGGGCGCAAGAATCGTATTCGACCACGCCGGCTTTCCTAAAGGCGAGGCCGAATCACTCGCATCCGGATGGAAAGCCCACTACTGGGAACCGATGGCAAAACTTCTCGTTTAGCGTGCCGCGGTTTTCAACGTGTGCATGACAAACTCCGATTTTGGGTGGCGCAGCGCTTCAGCGCTGCGATAAACTCAGAATCCCGTAACTACTGCCGCATACAAAAAAAGCCCGGCATCGCTGCCGGGCTTTCAAAACATCCCACAAGCCAATCTACTTTTTCGTAAACGGTTCGCTCTTCGCGGCCACACGATCGATATCTTCATTCGTATAGGTCCGCACTGCGTGCTTGCCGCTCTTCGCCGCCGCGGACGCTTCCACCGCGCTGGCGCTCTGCTCCACTCCCACGTAATACGACCAGGTCGCGCGCTCTTTTTCAGGGCCACGCTCCATACGTCCCTCACGCATTCCCATCATTTCCGGACGCATTCCCTCCGGACGCATGGGCTCGGCATGCGGCAACCACACCGCGCGTCCCACCGCCGGACTTCCTCCGCCCGAATACCAGACCACTTCGGTGTGCACCGAGTCCGTGTCTGCCGGAATCATCGACATCGTCGAATTCCGCGCGCCCGCCTGCAATCCGGCCGTAGCGTTGCTCGCGCCTACCGGCGAAGACGTAACTGTTTCAAACGCCACGCTAGGCGTGGTCAACAGCGGAACATAAGGCCCGCACCCATACGGACAATACCCTGCCACGCCTCGTCCGCCGTCCTGTCCAAATGCCAGCGCCGAGAAAACCACTACCGCCAAACCCACCACAAATCCACGCATACCCACCTCCGGGGAAACCTATCCAGAGCCATGGAAGCAGGTCGCGTGCCAGCCTTCGGATTCCGAGGATTCTGCCGGGATTGCCCGCGTTTCCCGTGTTTTCTCCACGCACTGTCGGATTATCCCCTCATCCAATGCGCAAGAAGATGCCTACAAATTGCAGAAAACTATCTTGTTAGCTACTGCGCCGGGCTCCTTAACTCTTGTCAAGATTGCCCTCGATTACATCCACGCGACAGAAGTGAGGCCTATTATTCGACGATGCCAACGGCGTGACCAGAACCCGCGCTCTCCTCACTGTAGTGGACGACTCGAAAGCCAGCGAGACTCAACTCTGCATCGAGTTCGTCACGGGTGAAACGATAAACATAGCGACTCCATTCGAGACGATCCCCCGGTTCTAACGATTCCTGACGCCCACGAAGGAAAAGACGGGAAAGCGAGGCCGCACGGCGAACGAGAGTCTCATAACGTGACCCGTTGCTCCGTATGAAGAATGAGACTAAGAGCGGCGACCCGGGCAGAGCGCGTTCGCGCAGAGCTCGAAGAAAAACGATCCTGCGCAGCCTTGTAGGAATGTGTGTGTACGCGCTCCAGCCAACAATCAGCCCATCATAAATCGCAGGACCCGGAGGAACGTTGTCCGGCGCGCAGGGAATCACGTATTCTAGTTCGCCAAGTTGATCGAAAATCGCATGGCTGGCTCGCACAAGCGGCATACTACATTCGAATCCATCCGCTTTGAACCCGGCCTTACGCAGGGCCAAAACCTCCCGGCCTGCACCTGCAGCCGCAACAAGGATGTGCGATCTGCCTCGAAAATGGTGGTCCAGAACCGGCGTCTCCCATTCGGCGAAGCCGCTCACATTATGTTCAGTCGATGCATAATGTCGAGACTGATCAAAATGCTTTGCCGTGACGGTGTTGAGATCGTCAGGGCTCAGGCAACCGAGCCAAAAGCCTTCGTGGAATGCCTTCAGAGACGTAACCAAGCGGTCAAACCAGCCATCCGCGTGCTCGAAGCATCTTGTCCGAAATCTTTGCACAGGATGGAGAATCCCCTCACGGTGGCACTTACGTCGAAGGATTGCCGAAAGAGTTGTCGGGGCATAATACACGATTCACGGTTGTGAAAAGCCCCGAGGGCCGAGGGTGCCCCATTTCTCGCGTCCTGCGAGAAGTGGGAATCCACAACTCAATTTCCTGGTTACGTCCGTTACACCAATCCTTCCGCCCGCCTGTGCTAGAAAGCAATCATGCAGCGTTTACACAATATCGGGCTGATCGGGTTGATTTTGATCTTCGGCTTGTGGGGGAGCTATCACTTCAACAATGCCAGAGTCAATGAAGACCCCACATCGGCGCCTGATCTCGCCGAGGCAACCGCAGCGGCACAGCCTGTGTTGGAGGCGTTGGAGAAATACCACGCCGCGAACGGTCTTTACCCCGTCACTTTGGATCAGTCGACTGCGGCGGGCTTCACCGGGCACGTGCCTGAACACGGCCAGCATGGCTTTCTATATTCTGGCGACTGGGTGTACAAGTCGGACGCGTGCGCGGCGCGCGAGAAACAGCTGCATGGATGGGTATTGAAAGAGGTGAAAGAATATCAGCAGCAGATCGACGAGTTTAAGCAGGAATGCGTGACTGGCTACCGCGAGTACCGGCTTCAGTCTGGCGACTTTCCCGCCGGTGCGCAAAGTCAGCAGAATATTGAACGCTGGGCCTACTTCGATTCCAGAACCCGGCAATGGAGCCTGGGGTGGTGCGCGGTCGGAAGGCGTAACGAGGAAACAGGCACAAACGGCGTTTGCCGATGGAGACAACGTGGGCAGGTTGTGTGGTAATTAACCCGCATCTTTAATCAATACAGATGTCATTCCGATATCGGGCTGAAAGCCCGGTGAGGAACCTGCTTTTCTGTTTCGACTCCAACTCTCATAGAAAAAGGCTACGACCCTAGTCGTAGCCTTTTTGATTTTCTGGATCTATCCGCGCAGGTCCGTGCAATCCGTGGCAAAAGGTCTAGTGCCTTCCGCCGCCGGACCCGCCGCGTCCGCCACGATCACGGCCGCCGCCGCCGGGACGTCCACCACGACCGCCGCGTCCGCGATCACGGCCGCCGCCCCGGGGCGTCCGCCGCGTCCGCCACGATCTCCGCCAGGCGGACGATCGCCGTGAGGACGATCACCGCGCTGACCGGTGCTGCGGGTCGCGCCTTCGCGATTGAAGTTGGGCTCGGCTTCGGCTTCGTCGGGGAAATCGCCGCCGCCTTCGATCACCATCGATCCGGTCAGAGGTGCGCGATGAGCTACGGAGCCGACTTCGACGCAGCTTCACCGCCTCGCCATCAGCCGGTGCAGCGCGCCTGCGCCTCCGCCCATTTTCGCGCGCTGCTCTTTCAGAATCGCTTTGCGCGAGAGGCGGATGCGGTTGCCTTCGACCGCCAGCACCTTCACCAGCACCTGATCGCCTTCTTTCAATTCGTCGCGGACATCGGCAATGCGATGCTCCGCCACTTCGCTGATGTGCAGCAAGCCGTCGGTGCCGGGAATGATTTCGACGAACGCGCCGAAATCCGCCAGGCGCGTGACTTTGCCGAGATAGGTTTTCCCTACTTCCGCCGTCGCCGTGAGGTCGCCGATAATCTGCAGCGCCTTCGCCGCCGACTCCTGATCGCTCGATGCAACTTTGACCAGGCCGGAATCTTCCACGTCGATCTTCACTCCGGTTTGCTCGACGATCGAGCGAATCATCTTGCCGCCCGGCCCGATCAGGTCGCGAATCTTATCGACCGGAATCTGCACGGTGTAGAAGCGCGGAGCGAAGTCGGAAATCTTTTCGCGGCCGGCGGTAATCACTTCTTCCATCTTGCCGAGAATGTGCAACCGGCCGCGCTTGGCCTGCGCCAGCGCCTCGCGCATGATCTGCGAAGTGATGCCGGCGACCTTGATATCCATTTGCAGCGCGGTGATGCCATCTTTCGTGCCGGCAACTTTGAAATCCATGTCGCCGTAGTGATCTTCCGCGCCCGCGATGTCGGTGAGGATGGCATACTGCTCGCCTTCTTTCACCAATCCCATCGCGACTCCGGCGACCGGAGCCTTCAGCGGAACGCCCGCATCCATCAGCGAAAGCGAAGCGCCGCAAACCGTCGCCATCGACGACGATCCGTTCGATTCCAGAATGTCGGACACCACGCGCATCGCATAAGGCCACGACTCTTGCGAAGGCAGCACGCCTGAGATCGCGCGCTCGGCCAGCGCTCCGTGGCCAATCTCGCGACGTCCCGCGCCGCGCATAAACGCCACTTCACCAACGGAAAACGGCGGGAAGTTATAGTGCAAGATGAAGCGTTTTTTGGCTTCGCCTTCGAAGCCTTCGAGGCGCTGCATGTCGTCGCTGGTGCCGAGCGTGGTGGTGACCAAGCGCTTGAGTTTCGCCGCGGGTGAAGATGGCGCTGCCGTGGGTGCGGGGCAGGATGCCGGCTTCGATCCAGATGTCGCGAACTTCGTCGAAGGCGCGGGCATCGGGACGGCGTTTCTTCTCGATCACTTCCTCGCGGAAGATGCGTTCGCGCAGCGTTTCGTAATACTGTCTTCAGCTTGGCCAGCGCTTTTTCGTCGTCTTCGGGAATTTCGGCTTGCAGCTTCTTCTTGATGTCTTTGACCAGCGTGTAGCTTTCGGCCTTGGGATGCTTCTTGGTGTCGAGCGCGTCGGAGAGTTCGGCGCCGACTTTTTTCTTCAGCTGGTCGTAATACTTCTGATCGAATTCCGGCGGCGTGACTTCGCGCTTCTTCTTGCCGACTTTCGATTGCAGATCTTTGATCGCGGCGCAGATCTTCTTGATTTCGGTGTGGCCGAATTCGATCGCGTCGACGACGGTTTCTTCGCTGACTTCTTTCGCGCCCGATTCGATCATCACAATGACGTCGGAGGTTCCGACGACCATGATGTTCAGCAGTGCTCTCGCGCATCTCGTCGTAGGTGGGGTTAATCGATGAAAGCGCCGTTGACCTGGCCGACGCGCACCGCGCCGATGGGGCCGAGGAACGGAATGTCGGAAAGCGTGAGCGCGGCGGATGCGCCGTTGATGCCGAGCACGTCGGGATCGTTGCTGCTATCGGCGGAGAGCACGAAGGCGATGACCTGGGTCTCGCACTTGAATCCTTCGGCGAACATGGGACGCACGGGGCGATCAATCTGGCGGCTGGTGAGCACTTCGCGCTCGCTCATGCGGCCTTCGCGCTTGATGAAGCCGCCGGGAAAGCGTCCGCCGGCGTAGGTGTATTCGCGGTAATCGACGGTGAGGGGGAAGAAATCGATGCCTTCGCGGGGATCGGCGTTGGCGGTGGCGGTGGCGAGGACGACGTTATCGCCCATGTCGCACGACGGCCGCGCCGTGGGCCTGCTTGGCTAGTTTTCCGGTTTCAAATGAGAGTTGTTTGCCGCCGGCGAGGTCGACTGTAACGCTGCTAACTTCTGGTTTCATGTTTCATCCTTCTTATAGAATCAGCTGAGAGCGTCGCGCATTCTGCCAGGCTTTCGGCGTCGATGTGCTGACTGGGATGGAAAGGCGCGATCAGCCATGGGTATTGACACAAGATGAGCGGCGTGCCATGGAGATCGGTTCCGAGGCTGGCTCGGGAGATGCGTCTTCAAAAGATACGCACGTTGCAGAAGATTGCCTCAATGCTGTGCCGGCTTCGAGAGGAAGGCGGCGTTCTCAGAGATACGCTTTAGGGAAATCGCTGGATTGCAGCTTCCCACCTCGCAATGCGAGTGAGGCATCAATTTCCCAGGCATTACTTGCGGATGCCGAGCTTTCCAATGACCGTCTTATAGCGCTCGGAATCGTATCTCTTGAGGTAGTCGAGCAAGCGACGCCGCTTGCTGACCAGCATGAGCAGGCCGCGGCGCGAGCCGTGGTCCTTCTGGTGCGTTTTGAAGTGGTCCGTCAGTTGGCCAATGCGTTCACTGATGATGGCGATCTGAACCTCGGGACTCCCCGTGTCAGTCGCGTGCGTCTGATACTGGTCAATGACGGATTTCTTTTGCTCTCTGGCTAACACTAACCTGGTGCACTCCTGTTCTGATTTCGATTTATCTTTGTGACAGTAGTGAGGATAACAGGCGGGGGGTGGGGGTGTAAAGGCGGGGAGGAAGAGCGTGGCCGTTCCGATCGTCCCCGCACGGATCAGCGTGTTACGATTGCACTCGGCTAGTGTACCTTTGTAGGCGGTGAGGACCGAAAACATGCTCAGTAAATTGAGTGTCCGAAACTTTCGTAGCATCGAAAAGTGTGACGTAGATCTCGCCCCGATAACAATATTCTTTGGTCCGACGTCAGCTGGTAAGTCGACGCTTTTCTACGCTTTGCTGTTACTTCGAAATTTCGTTCTGACGCCCAATCAAGCCCTTGATGGCTTGTTTAATCTAGGCTTCCAAAATCTTGGCGGCTTCGAGGCATGTATTTTCAATCACGCTATTTCGAAGACTGTCGACGTCACGGCCCACTTCGGCGACAACTCTAGCTACGGTCTGCGCTTGGGGAAGCAAGCCGCGAGTATCGTCGAGGACAGCAAGTTTCTGGAAATGACGGCGAACGTACCGATTCCCTATCCCGCCAATCAATCTTTGCCGCTCAAGTACTCAGAAGGTGAAGAGGAATTCGCCGTCAACTGGAACGGCTTTGTCTCTACGGTTAGCGCGAAATCGGGAACGCCTGAGGCCCAGGCTAGGGCGGTGAGCCTCGCCGAATCGCTGAATGCACCGGTGGAGGCAATCAAGAGGGTAGATGTGTGCCCTCATCGCCGAGGTTTCTTCAAGCCGTCCTACACCCCTACGCCGCTCACTCCGACGCCAACAAGCGAGGATGAGGTCGCGACATTGATAATCAACGATCAAAATGCCCCCCCCCGCATTTCGATTAACACGGTCGAGGTTTTCGACCGCGATTTCCGAACCTACACGGCACCTGGAACAGCTACCATCTTCTTGCAGACGACTGAACAGATGGGCGCTCGTATTCCGGGGTTGTTGGTGAACGACGGCTTTGGTGTAAATCAGGTCGTGTATATGCTCGCGAAGATTCACAGGCCGGACGTGGAGACCGTGCTTATCGAGGAACCGGAGATACATCTACATCCGACTATTATACGGAGATTTGCTCGCGTTCTGGCTCGTCTTGCAACTGAGGAGAACAAACAACTCTTGTTCACGACGCACAGTGAACAATTCCTCTTGTCCCTGTTGGCTTGCGTGAAGGAAAAACGGCTGAACGCCGACCAGTTGCGGTGCTACCACGTTACGCGGGAGGGCAAGCAAACGATCTTTAATCCCGCAGCCGTCTCGGGCGAGGGGCAGGTTTCGGGCGGATTATCTTCGTTCATGGAAGCCGAGCTTCAGGATATAAAGTCCTTTCTCTCGGTTCACGAGTAATCGAAACGTGGCGGTGTTTGTCATCAACGAGTGGTTGTGGGCCGATTTGTCCGGAGACAACGGTATAGGCCATCAGCGTCGGGCCGTTAGCCTGATCGGGGATCTCGTTGTATGCGATCATCGAATAGTGATTATTGAAGGCAGCCAATTTGACCGCAAGGCTTGGAATCTATGCAAGAGCGCGAACGCGCTCGTAGTTCGTTCTGTTGTTGCCTTTGTGAAGGACATTCGACAGAACTCTGATCGGTGTCGGATTCTGAAGCCTGAGGAGGCGGCGGATTTACCCGACGAGTTTGCCGCAAGAATAAAGCCTGATGACCGCTATCTTATCCAGGCTCAACTGGCGGTTGCGGGGGCGATTCTTGTCACCACCGACAATCCTCTTCGGGAGGTGTTGGGCAGCATTGGCTTGTCCTCTATGTCTCGAGAGGAGTTCTTAAGTACCTGCTTCTAGCGCTCTAGCGCGGTTGGCAGGGCGGCACGCCGCCACATTCTCCCAGTTTCATGTCGCACTTTTCTGCGGGGGCCGATGATTCCGGTTCATCGGCTTATGCCCTCCCTACGGGACTCGTTCCGATCTTTCCTTGGGGGCTGGCCCAGCCTTTCCGTCGGCGGATGTCTCAAACCTTACGTGCCCTTCCCGATCAAAGTCAAAATCAAGGTCAACGACAACATCAAACGTCAAAGGCGACGGACAGGAGTGTCCGTGCCACACGATCAGGAACCTGGGCTGAAGCCCGCTTGGATTGTGGAACTTTACGCGGCGCTGAAGCGCTGCTCTTCCACGGTGGTGCATGCATCCGTGGTGGGCCGTCCTTCAGCGGCTGAAGCCGGGTTGATTTTATGGCGCGCTTTACGGCGCGGCTTGAAGCCGCGCCCTTTCAAACTCTCTCTTTCGGCACCCTTCGGCTTCGCTCAGGGCAGGCTCCTGAAAGCCGTGCCCTTCCCGGTCAGAGTCAAAACAAAGTCAAAGTCAAAAGCGACGGACAAGAGTGTCCGTCCCACACGGGCCGCTGAGCTCAATCGTTAAGGTTCGTCCGCACAGGCGAATTGCATCGGTCGGTCCGCTGCAGGCGAGTTGCACGGGTCCTTCGTCGGGAGTCGCCCGCTTCGCGTGCGACTCCGCTTCCTCAGGATGACAGCGCAAATCTAAGCAGGCTCTCGCCGGGCTTTCGGGCCGGGTTCGGCATGACATCCCTCGTGGTGCCCATGAATTGTCACGGAGTGGCCAAAACAGCACAGATTGGACGAGGCCGTTCTGCCACACTTGCAGCCATGTCAACTCAAACGATTGCAGAATACCTTCAAGAAGAGCGCCAAAAATTTGTGGAGACTCAGCTCCGAACAGAAGAAGAAGCGGCGCGCATTCAGCCGCTGCAGCATGGCCACCATCGCACGGCAAAACAGCCCAAGCTGGAATTGCTGCCTCCGGTCAAAGCCGTAACCAAAAAGAAGAAAAAGAAAAAGGCTACTGCCATAACTCGCAAGAAACCACGCGCCACGGGAAAGATGGCAGCGAAAACCCGCAAGAGGGCATGACTGGCCTTAAACGCATTCAGAAAATAACGCAACCATACAAAACAGAGGAGAACTCATGAATAAGGATCAAGTGGCTGGCAAGATCGATCAGGCAGTGGGCAAAGTGGAGCAGAGTGTGGGAGGAAGTGTTGGCAGCAAGAAGCTAGCCAACAAAGGGATGGTCAATCAAGCCAAAGGCGCGGTGCAGGAAACCTGGGGCGATGCCAAGGACGCCGCGAAGCAAATCAGTGAATCGCACAAACAGGCCGCTTCCGAGAAGGCCGCCGAGAAGCGGGAGATTGTCAGCCAGTCTGTGGTTGACACGAAAGCCAAGGCCAAGGTCAAAATTGAAGAGTTCAAAGAGCGCCACTCCGCGTGATGTTTGGGCGGGCCCACTTTTTTGCCACCGCAGCCGGGCTGGGTATGAATAAGCGAAGGACTGACCTAGCCTTCCCCGACTCTATCGTCGCCACCATCTTAACTTGAGGCTTCCCCGTCCATCGCGGTTTTCGGCGGGCGGGTGGCACTGGTGGCGATCGTTAGTGTTCCTCGGCGTGTGCCTAGGTAGCTTGTGAAGTCGCCTTCGGAAGCCTAGTTCGCCTCAGTTTTAGGACGACTCGGCAAAGTATCCATAGGAGAATTACTGCCGCGACAAGAAGGCCGAAGAGCGGCCACTTCAACTGGGTCACAAACTGGCGAGCGGCTTGCAGTTCGTCGAATGAGGTCCACTCCTCGCGAATTTTTCCGTCGACGATGCGCCAAACCGTGATGCCACGTAGTTCGATCCTGGCTCCCGTCGGCGGTAGTCCATATCCTGCGGCGGTGTTTGTTCCCCGGAAGGTCCATACCACTGTGACTAGGTCCCCCTCAGCCACAATGATGTCGTAGCGTTCGCTATCGCCGTAGGGGCGGGCGATGCCAAAGCCGCGGCGGGCTGCGGCCAGGGCGAAGGCCAGTTCGGAGATTTCACCGCGACGTTTGGTGGATTGTTCGCGCTCGTAGGGAGTTTGAGGGTGGGGAGTTTCCGGAGTTGGTGAGATGGGCAGGGCTTGGGCGGGACGCGATTTGCGTCCGCGGGTAGGGCCCTTGCGTTTAGACAAATGTGGTTCTCGGGTCTGGGTTTGCTGGTTCGGGTTTTGGCTTGCAAAAGAAAAAAGGCGCAAGCCTTAGGGCCTGCGCCTATCTTTAAGTTATATAACCATTATATCACATTTGCTGGGATAACTGTGACATGGTTTTCGGTTTATTTGCCGAGTGAATGGAATGAGTTACGGGAAAAAGCTCAGGTTTTACTCTTGACAAGATTTTTGGGGTGGTGGCTTTCGGCCGGCGGGGGCGACGTTAGGACGATCTTCGGGGTGGTGTTCCTCAGCAAAGCTGGTTTGATTTTGATAGCGCACTTTGCGGCGCGGCTTGAAGCCGCGCCCACCCCACACCTGCAAAATCAACGTCAACGTCAAAGGCAGCGGGCGGGGCGCCCGCTCTACACGAGGCGGATTACTTGGTC
Organism: uncultured Acidobacteriaceae bacterium; assembly: GCA_963789625.1. Taxonomy (GTDB): domain Bacteria; phylum Acidobacteriota; class Terriglobia; order Terriglobales; family Acidobacteriaceae; genus Sulfotelmatobacter. Next base: position 333,233 of record CAWBLK010000013.1, read on the forward strand.
CGCAGAAAAGCATGGAACGGGCCGCCCGATTCGAAATAGGTACCTACGATCGTACCTGCCGTGTTGATGCCGTAGGCAAACGTGCCGGTATTTTCGGTGGTGCCTGAACCGGGGGCGTCGAAGGTGGCGATTGCGCCGGAGGCGGAGCGCAAGTATCCCCGGCTGTTGGACTTGGAGTTGAGGTAGTAACCGGCGATGGCTCCCGCTGTATTGATGGCTGAAGCAAAGCTTTCGGTGGCGCCGGAGACGTTGAAGGTGTTGATAATGCCGGCAGCAGTGCGCACGAAAGCAATAGGGACGCCGCTGCTATCGACGTAAAACCCCGTGATTGTGCCGGCGTTGTTGATACCGGCGGCGCCGGTATCCTCGTCAGTGCCAGAGCTGCCCACCTTGGGGAGATCGTAGGTGGTGATAACGCCAGCGGCGGTGCGCACGAAGCCGTGCAGCACGTCGGTTGCGTCTATGTAGTATCCGGCTACGGTACCGGCGCTGTTGATGCCGCCGCCTCGGGTTCCCTCACCCGAGGCCGCGCCCGCGCCCGTAACGTTGTATTTGGTGATGACGCCCTTCGAAGTGCGCACAAAGCCGTGACTGACGCCGTTCTTGTCGACGTAAAATCCCGAGACAGTACCGGAGGAGTTGATGTCGCAGCATGAAGTTCCCTGGCCGGAAGCTGTACCCGAGCGGGAAACGGTGAAGCTGGTGAGGGTGCCTGCGGCGGTGCGGACGAAACCGTGGTGCGCGCCCTTGCTATCGGAGTAGTTTCCGGCGATGGTACCTGCGGTGTTGATGGAGCCCGAGAAAGTGCCCTGGCTAGAGGCGGTGCCTGCTCCCGGAGCCTCGAACGACGTTATGTCACCAGCAGCAGTGCGCACGAAGCCGTGGGACACGCTGGTGGAGTCATAGTACTCGCCAGCAATCACCCCAGAGGCGTTGATGGAAATGGCAACCGTACCTTGGAAAGCAGCGGTGCCGGCGCCGGAAGCCTCGAACTCAGTGAAGGTCTGGGCAACTGCCGGTGCAGCGACGAGCGAACCTAAACCGAGAGCGAGACAGATCGCGGCGAGTTTGAGAAAAGTCTTGCGGACAAACACTGAGTGCCGGTTCATTTCTGGGGAAGACAAAATAGGGCTTTTCATGGCGGCTCTCCAGCGTAAATCGCTTCTCGACATGCGCAAGACGGGTTCGAACGGCGGCAGTTTAGCACGCTTCTGATTCCCGATTGTCAAAATTTATTCACATTGGCAGGTGGGTGCGATCCCTCAGCGGCTGAAGCCGGGTTAATACTGCAGGCGCCTTACGGCGCGGCTGAAGCCGCGCCCTTTCAAAACTCCGTTTTTCGGCACCCTTCGGCTTCGCTCCGGTCAAAATCAAAATCAGAGTCAAGGCCAACGACAACCTCAAAGTCAAAGGCGACGGACAGGAGTGTCCGTCCCACACGTGCCGATGGAGTCGGTCATTTATTGGGCGGGCGTGCCGGGTAGCGCGTTATTGATGACGGAGGACTTCTCGCCCGACTTGATCAGCCCCGATTTCTCAATCGAATCCACCGAGAATAACTGGTAGTGATCGTAACTGTGCCGGCGATAATAGTAATGCCGATTGAGTTCCAGATACGTATCCACGTTCTGGGGCAGCCACAAATCCATGTTTCTCTTCTGGAAATGGACTGGGCCATATTCCGCGATCTGGTGTTGGACCGCGAGTTGCGGCAAGGGTTTTACGAGTTCGGCGTCGATGTGCACGATCTGCAAATTGTCGGTGGTGATCCAGGCGCGGCCTTTCATACCCATCGGGTAATGCTGCGAGCCAACATTGTATTCGGCGAAGCGGTTGGGCTTGTCGTCGCGCTGGCGGAAATGCACAAGCCAGGCGGACTGGCCGCGCCAGTCTCCAAGGCCCTCGCAAGTCATTTCGAAATTGTCGCGCATATCGGGATGAAAGATGAGCGCCAGGGTCATGGAGCCCGTGGTAACGATGTGGTCGGGAAGGTCGGTAATTCCATAACGCAGGTTGCGGTACTCATCGGTCTGCAAAAAGCCCGGTTGATCTTCCGTGATCGAAGCGACGTAGGTGAACTTGCGGGTTTCCTTGGTGATGGGATTGCCGGCTTTATCGAGCTGCTCGTGGAGAAGATCTTCGACGGCGGCGAATTTAGCGATGTTATCTACGAATTGTTTTACACGCTCGCCGGTGCCATCCATAACCTGCTGGTAGGGGCAGGCGATGCCGGAAGCGACCTGCGGCTTGAGCTCGTCGACTCCAGGCGGTCCCCAAGCGCTTTCGGGCAGAGACGGCGCGGAGGCGGCGAGAGCCAGATCCAGGGTTGCGCCCGTCAATGGAGCTGAGGTTGCACCGGAGTCACGGTTTTCGATCTGGGTAATCAAAACCTTAACTCCCGGGACCGCAGTGTTGCTCGGGTTGGTTTCGATAAAGATCTTTAGCGCTTTGATTCCATCCTGGTCTCGACCGACATTGGCCAGCGCTTGCCCCAGCACTAACTGGGCGACGTTACCGGCACCGTTGCCCTGATCGATGGCAAGCTGGGCTTGGACTCGGGCTTTTTCGTAATCCTTTAGCTGCAGGTAAACGTCGCCAAGAAGATTGTGCGCCATCCAGTAACTGGAGTTGGCTGCGACCGCCTGTTCCAGCGACTTCTGAGCATTTTCGTATTCTTTGCGCTCGAGTTGCACCCGGCCCAGCAGCATGAGTGCCTGCGCTCTGCGCGGGTCAAGCGTGGCGGCGCGGTTCAGATATGTTTCCGCCTTGTCCAGGTCCTTGAGCTGCATGTACAGATATCCATAAAGGAAATTGACCTGCGCACTGGAAGGAGCGAGTTTGTAGGCCTTGTCGATTTGTTTCTGCGCTTCCTTGAGATTGTTGGACCTTAGGGCAACCACCGCACGTTTGGCCTCCTTACGGGCTGCGGGGGGAATGGAATCGTCGGTAGTCAGTTCAACGGCTGTCGGGTCCTTGTGCATTACGAGTTGGAGTTGACGCTCGGGGACATCGCCGACGACGCCAGAGATTTGCCAATCCTTGTGCTCGGGTAAGTAGCCGACCGCGCTGGCATCAATCTCATAACTTCCAAAATCTATGCTGCAAAACATTACCTGAGAATCGCCTGAAGTCGTGTCCCAGGATTCGATGTTTTTCTTTTTATCGTGCAGCTTTACAACCGCCTGACGATCGAGATGGTTCTTTTTTTCATCGACAACGGTTACCACAAATTTTTGCAGGTCGGGGCAGAAAGTCTGCGGAATATCATTCATCCGCATTTCGATGTTGCCTTGCGCCGCTGCGGCGCTAACCCAGAGGAAACACTGCCCCAGGCAGATCCCCGTGATTACCAGCGAGGAGCGGGTTAAATACCTTTTGCTCTGGGTCATATTTACTCCGGGAGTGACTTTGATAACGACGGCAGAAAGCATCCGCAGTCTCGATCGGATGCGATTGTACCGCAATCTCGTTCTAATAATGTCAGGAATTTGTCGATTCTGCGCCAGTTTTTGAGCTCTCCCGCATAACATAACGTCCCGCAAGGTCCTGCTTTTTCGAGGATCTCACGAGACAGAGACGCGCCCGGCGCGGCTAAAGCCGTGCACTTCACCAGCCAGTCAACTTAGCGTCGCCGTATGCGGCGGACGCGCGGAGAAAAATCAACTTCCAGGCACTTGGGACACGGACAGCGGAAAGCTCGATCATTCGGGAACATGATGTGGCCGCAGTTTTTGCAGATCATGCGGCCGTTGGCGAGAACGGTCATGGGGTTGAATGCTTTATCTATTATGCAGTAGGGACAACGAGGTTGTTTGTCCGTCACCGTCGGTGGCTCATCTGAATTGGTCCCTGCCAATTAGAACTATAGAGACTATTAAACCAGGTGAATGTTCGGCATCGAACACATCATTGCCTGCGACCGCTGAATTTGTTCACAGATAATCAAAAGCCCAGCCTGATCGGGGCTGGGCTTGTTCTCGGCGTACCAGAAATCAGGCAGCCGCGGATCTCTTGGAGCGACCCTCCGTCGCGATGGGTTGAGCTACTTTGCGCACGAGAAAGGGCTGCATGTTCGGTTCAGAACCGGCCCACTCCAAACTGACAATGGAATGACCGGGCTGGCACGTAACGAAATAGCGTTCTCCGTTGGGGCTGGTTACTTCAAATTTGCCGGTCTCGCCCTGTAGAGCTTCGGCAACGTCGTAGGTTGAAATGCTGTCATTTAATTTCATGGGGACTTCCTCCGTTTATGAATTTTGTTTGTTGGTTAGGTTGTCCCCTACCCTAGGGAGGAGCGTTACCTTCATGATAGAACGCGTGAGGATGGAGTCAAGACCGAGGGCCTAATTTTTCGATGAAATTTGTACTAGGGAACTTACCCGAGGACGCGATTGTTTCTCATTCGCGAGCGTAGAAATCACGCACCTTATTCGCTCTTATTAGGAGCTCAGGTCGAGGAATCGGCTGCGATCCTCAGCTTTGGGTAGTGCGCAGGTTTCGGATCTTCCGAAAATGCGGTAACGGTGGCGGGCAACGAGGTTGTAAACCCAGTCGCGCAGGAAGCGAGGTACGAGACGCACAAAGAAGGATGCAGCGCGATACCTACCTCCGAGTTGATGCAGAACGAGGAGGACGGCGGAGGAATGGGAGAGAAGAGATTCGGCCGGTTGGTGGGGATTGTCTTCTGTCAGATTCGGATTGACGACAACGTAGAACGTGTCAAGCTTGCTGGGATTGATACCGTGGCGGGCGAGAATGCGGGCAGCGAGAGCGCTTTGCAGCGCGGCGAAGCGAAAGATTGCGCGGCGATCGCGGCGGAGAGTGAACTGAACGAGGCGGTTGCAGAATCCACAGACTCCGTCGTAGAGAAGGATAGGAAAGAGTATCGGGTCGATCGATTCTGATGCTCGATTGCTGTCGGCACGCGTAATCTTTGCGCGCAACTCGTGAGCTTCGCGCTGTAAGTCATGCGCCAAATGCCAGAAGTTATCCTGCTGAGCTTTTTCGGATTCTTGCGAACCTGCCTTGGCTAAGCGCAGGATCTCGTCCTCGATGACTTGCAGGCGGGTTTGCAGTGCTTCTACGACCATTAACGCACGGATGGAATAAGCAAAGTATACATCCGGGTAACATCGCTTACTTGGAGTTCGCTGCGGATTTCATTGCGAGCCCAAACGCAGGAGTTCGTGCCGTAGCCGGGGATGACGTTGGGATTGGTGAAGGTAGGTCAATTCGTTGGGAGCGAACTTGGCGCGGATGATTTTAATTAGTTGATGCTTTTCGTTGGAAGTCCATTGGGCCAGGTCGGGGATTAGAGCTAGTACCAGCGACCAGTCTCCGAGGGATTTATGTTGGGCTGGAGTCCAGCGGGCGGGGTTGATTCCCAAGGCTCGGGTTACGGTCGCGGCGGAAGAGTTGCGGATTTGCTGGTAGTCGCCGTTGAAATGTTTCGCCATGCGGTCGGAGATGCGCACGCCTAGATTTCGGGTGGAGAACGTGTCCCAGGGGCCAGAGTTCGCAGCGGCTGAAGCCGGACTGATTATGGCGACGCGATCGGCACGCCTGAAGGCGTGCCCTGATCCGAGTCGCTCTGTGTCGGCTTTCGTATGGAACTTTACGTCGCCTTTCATTCGGGCTTCGGCTTCGGTTTTCGCACGAGGCTTGGCATCGGGTACGTCATAAAACATGTGCGCTTCTGCCAGGCGTTTCAAGATGCGCGGCGGGGTGCGGTATTCCGGGTTGGCGGCGATTTTTTCTTCTTCTCTCTCGCACAGTTTCTGCAGATCTGGACGTCCGGAGCGGAAGCCTAGCTTGCGATAAAACCAAAAAGCGCCGGAGTCAATGGCTTCGTCATTGTTGTGCCCGATCTGATAGGGATAAATCGAAATACAGGTTGCGAGGGTCAAGGCGTGGAGGCAGCGCAGGGCTTGCGCGTAGATCCAGGCGGTTTCTCCCTGGCGGTACGTGTAAAAAGTGTTGAAGCCGACCTCGATCCACTCGCAGAGGCCGATGGCTTCGATGTAATTGATAGGCACACCGTTCTTGAGCGTGTAGCCGGCAACGTAGGCGCGGAGCGGGAGCCGGCGGGCAGGCGGGAGTCCCCAGAAATACATCACCACGCCGCGGCCGAGATCGGCGCGGACTACAGAATGTGGATCGCCGAGTGTGGTTCCGTAGAGTTCGCGGTAGCGAACGGCCATGACTTCGCGGATCGCGTTCATGACGGATTCTCTGGTGGTTGCGGAGAGCTTTTCCAGTTTCGGAGCGGGCTGGGATAACTCGTGGGCGAGAGAAACGTCGCTACGCTTGAGGAGTTGGGAATTGTGGATGTAGAAGCGCCGGGGACGATGCCAGTTGCGGGTGCGAGAGAGTTTCAGGTTTTCGAGTTTCCAGCGCAGCGGGAGACGGAGTGAATCGTAGAGCTCGGCGCGTTGTTGGGCGGGAAGTGGAAGTTTTTCGAATTGCTTGAGGAGCCAGAGGAGCGGATTCCGGCGTCCCCGGGCAGCGTCGAACCAGCGCTGCCATGGAATATTGGCTTCGACATCGGCGTCTTCTGCTAACAGCGGAATGAAGCGTGGCCAGGTATTGGTGCGGGAGTGCTCGGCTTGGTAGTCGTCCCAGTAGTCGCTCCACGCGATTTCGACATTGCGGGGAATGCGATGCGCCAGCCAGTGAGCTGCGTCGAAGGAAAGCGTGTCCTGCATGGTGGTTCCAGCGATGCCGGAGGTGTCGAAGTCGTCGAACAATGACATGTCGGCATTGGCGGTACAAATTTTCGCGATGCGCTGGTGGAAGGTATTAAGAAGATGCTCAACTTGCGGGACTAAAGACACTGCGTGAGGAAAGGCGCGGAGAAATAGTAGCGTTTCGTGGAAGCGGATTAACTGGCGAGGGTTTGCAAGTTCGAGTCTCGACAGCCGGGATAGAAGTTTAGCGACAACGGCGGCTTGGCCGGGACCGAAGTGGTTTTTGGCGGCTTCGAGTTGGACTAGTAGTTGGTCAGGATCGCGGGGAACGGGCGGCATAGTTGGCGAAACAGTGTAGCGCAGCTGAGCCGGAATGATCTTTGGTAAGGGCGCGCCGTCTCTATTATTCTCGTTGGTGAATCTCCTTGATTAACCTTCTTGGCTAACTTGGTTAAACCAGCCCAAAGCTAAATTCGCTGGCGATGCAAAATGTTGCACACACCTAATCGAGTGTTGTGGAAAAAATATTTGCTTTGCCCATTGCGGTTCCAACATAACGGGTCTAACATGCCGTCACGCTTGAATGGGGTCAGATGCCGCGTCATTTGTGGGGTTTGAGGGTGCGCGGTGATTCTGATGTTAAGCGGGCAATCATTAATCTTATGGTTGCGGTTTCAACTACGCCTGACTTCCCTGCGCGCCGAAGACGCTTCGTCCTTGTCGTGGTCAGGTTTTTCCGGACAGTCATCCCAGGAGGAGAAATGAGTAACGAGAAAGAAGCATTACTTATAACGGCGGGCTCCCGCCGTTCGCAGACAGCCTGGTTGTATTTTGTTGTGGCGAGTCTAATCGCATGCATGGCGTTGCCGGCTTTTGCCGCCAGCGGACAATACATTGCCCACAACACCCCCAAGTATGTATCCACGGCAAAAAACCTCGGGACGGTAGATCCGTCGAAGACCATCGAAGTCAGTATCTGGCTGCAACCGCACAATCGCAGTCAGATGGATGCGTTGGCCAAGCAACTGTATGACCGCACGTCTTCCAACTATCGTCAGTTTCTGAATCACTCGCAGATTGCGGCACGGTTTTATCCGACCGCTGAAGAAGCAAAAACCGTGCAGCAGTTTTTTGAATCGCACAATCTCAAGCTAGTAAGGGTTGGACCAGACAATTTCTATGTGAGAGCGCGTGGAACGGTAGCCGACGTAGAAGCGGCGTTCCAAGTGCAACTCAACCAGTACCAGGTTCGCGACAAGGTTCTGCGTGCCAACGCCAGCGATCCGTACGTGGACGGGGCTGCTGCTCCTCTAGTGAGAGCGATTTCCGGTCTGGACTCGGGACAGTTTGAGCATCCAGCGCTGGCGCGGCCAACACTTTCGCAGGGCACATCTGCTGCGATCACTCCGGCTGCCGCTACATCTTCCAATTTTTTTAGTTCAGACTGCTTTGATGGAGTCGTGAAACAGACTTACTCCACGAACAACGATGGCGAGCTGCCAATCGGAACTTATCGTGGCAATCACTTAAATCTTCAGACTCTGACCAGCGCGGGCTGCGCCTATACGCCCGGGCCGGTACAGACCGCTTACAATCTGACCGGACTTTACGGCGAGGGATTCTCCGGACAGGGACAGACCGTTGCGATTCTTGACTGGTGCGGATCGCCGACCATTCAGCACGACCTGAATGGGTTCTCGGCGAAGTTTGGATTGCCGCAAACAACCATTAACATCATCTACACCCCAACCCAGAGTCTCTGCGAAGGGGAGGATGTCGAAATCAACATCGATGTGGAGTGGGCGCATGCGATCGCTCCCATGGCCAGCATCGACCTGGTTGTCCCGCCCTCGGCGAACTTCGATGACGTGAACGAGGCCGAGTATTACGCGGTAAATTACGCTCTCGGCAATTCGTTCTCCGGCAGCTACTCTTCGCCTGAATCGTTGACGTCGCAGACGGAATTGGATACCGAAAACCTGATTTCCGAGATTGCATCGATTTCGGGGATCTCTACCAACTTCGCTACCGGTGACGATGGCGACTATACCGCTTTCGGAATTCCGGCTACTGTTGGCGCTCCGGCTGATTCGCCTTGGGCAACCGCAGTAGGTGGAGTAACTCTGGCGTTGAATTCGGACAACTCGATCGCATGGGAAGCCGGTTGGGGAACTAACCAGTCCCTCCTTACGGAAGACGGTTTCATCGCTGATCCTCCGGAAGCCTTCGGATTTGTCGGCGGAGCGGGCGGAGGCGAAAGCACCTGCGCCGTACAGGACAGCAGCGGAGATTGCCTTGCTGGATTTCCCAAGCCTGCATTCCAGAAGGGAACAACGCCTGGCAAGTATCGTCAGTTGCCTGATGTGTCATGGATCGCCGATCCGTACACGGGCGTTGCGATCCTGATCAGCCAGCCGGGCCAGACTCCGGAACAGGTTTGGCTGGTTTATGGAGGCACGAGCGTTGCCACCCCGATGTTCTCCGGGCTGTGGGCAATTGCCAACCAGGAAGCTGGCGCACCTCTCGGCCAGGCTGCACAGTACCTTTATTCGATGCCTGCAGGAGCGATCAACGACATCGTTCCGACGGGCTCGACAACCAATGTCAGCGCCGCGATTAAGGAGCCGACAGGGGTAAACAACTATAGCCCCAGCGAAGTGATGGGCGGAGCAACACCGAATAAGTTCGTCAGCGCGATATGGGACTATCCTTCGATACAGTTCACAACGCTGGTGGTCTCTTTCGGAACCGACTGCTCGACTTTGCCTTCGGATGATTTCGACGGCAACTCGTGCAACACTGCGGCTGCATTGCACACCAATCCGGGCTGGGACAACGTAACTGGCGTGGGAACTCCGAACGGACAAGCGTTCGCCGACTCCTTCGCACCTGCTCCCGCTGCGAAGTAGGACACAGCGGCTACAAAACTTACCCCGCGCCTGAAAGGGCGCGGGGTTTTTCTTGCGCTACAAGTCATCCGCTTCCGATTTAGGAGAACCATCCGAAAAATGCGGCGGCTCGGACTAATCGGTTCACTCATGCGCTTCCCGCTGCAAGTCTGGTTTTTCTCGACAGGATTTAACCTCGCGGTAACGCGAGGGATTTTCTGTACTTACGGGCGCACCAAAGAGCAAAGCGTGTGGTCAACACGACTATGCCGCAACCTACTACCAAGCCCACGGGCACGATCCACCAACCGAGGACGTCTCTGCCGCCGACTGGAGGACTTCCAAACCCCAGACGAACTGAGATCTCAACCGTGTCGCCGTCGTGGGGAATAAGCCATAATCCTGCAGTCTGGGGATGAATGATCTTCAACACTCCCGACCACATGAGAGCGCCACCCATGATGTATCCGACGATCGAGGTCAGCAGCACAAAGAAGCCGACTATGCTCAGACTCGCCCAGCGGAACAAACTTTCCAGGATGCGAACGGGCGAGCGACTAACCTCCGCGCGCGCCAGCAGCGCGTCGGTGGTGTACTGCGTCGCCAGATCTTCCGGGCTGCCGAGCATAGCGAGGGCCGCATCAACTGCAGCAGACGTTGCTTCCCCGCTGGAGGCTGCCTTGTCGTGGATGTGGCTGCGCAGTTCTTCGACGATTTCGCGCGCGTCCTCAGGGTTCATACCGCGCAAAAGTTGGCGCAACCGGCCCAGGTAGGCTTCGATTTTCTGTTGTGTATCGATTGCCATAGTCATTATTTTTCCTTCGCGAGAGGAGACAGCAACCGGTCCATGCCCGATGAAAAGCGCGACCACATTGCAGCCATCTCGCGGGCCCGGTTTTTTCCCGCCGCAGTGAGGGCGTAGTATTTTCGCGGATGCCCGGCATCCGCTTCCACCCACTCGCTTCGCAGCAGCCCGAGCACTTTCAGGCGGCTGAGCAGGGGGTAGATGGTTCCCTCTGACACGATCAAGTCGGAATCGCTTTCGAGCCGCCGCAGAATCTCGAGCCCATAGAGTTTGCCCTCCCACAAAGCAGCCAGGATGGCGAGTTCCAGGCATCCTTTGCGCAGTTGAACTTCCCACTTGTCGATGCTCTGGAGATCGGCCTGTTGATCGCGTGGGTCGCGGCCCTTCATTCACGATACCTTGCACTACAAGGTATCGTGTTGTCAAGACTTAATATTTGGACGGGGACCTTGCGGCCTAAGAAAGAAAAATTATGAGAGGCGATTTATTTCAAGCCCAGCCCGCCGTTGAAATGCTGGATGACGCCATAGCACTCGCAGGCAATATCTTCGAGGCTTTTGCGGTTCAGGATCTTCACACTGCCGCGCAGGTTTTCAATTAACCCGGCATTCTCCAAGGCTCCGGCTGCCAAGCTTACGCTAGGGCGGCCGGTGCCAAGCATCTGCGCGAGGAATTCGTGAGTTAAGGGAAGCAATTTGGAATCGACGCGATCCTGGCACATGAGCAGCCAGCGGGCCAGGCGTTGCTCAACTTCATGCAGCCGGTTGCAAGCTGCCAACTGCGCAACTTGCAGGCCGTGCATCAGAGCGAAGCGGCTGAGTTCTGATCGAAGGGTTGGCGCATCTTGTAGTACGTCTCGAAAAACCTCCGACCTTATACGCAAGCCGCCGCCCGCCATTTGCATGATGGCGCGGAAGGTTCCCCGCTGCAGACCGATGGTCAGCGGCATTCCGACCATGCCTTCTTTGCCGACGATGCCGACTTCGACACTTCTGCCGTCATGGCTAAGGGCCACGATAGACGCCATTCCGTCATTGAGGAAGTAGGTGAAGTCGATTTTCGCGCCCGACTCGTGGAGGATTTCGTACTGCGGCAATTCGGCCGGCTCGAGATGAGAGCGAAGCAGGTTGTATTCCTTATCGGGTAGCGACAACAGAATTACATTGTTGACGGCTTTCCCTGCCGCATCCGACCGGGAGCCGGGACGCAGCGGAACCAGCTTGCTCGGCTTGACAGGTCTCTTAGTGATTATGTCTTCCCACGCCAACGCATCGGTTTCCATGAAAACTTAGATGCGCCAGGCTGCTTTGGATTATTTCCAGGACCCTGTAGTTCGGACTGAGATCACAACCGATGTTCGAAAAAAAAAGACGGTAGAACGTGAGGAGAACATCCCCGGGCTCTACTTAGGCCGCACCTCTATGAATCTCTTTCGACAAATGATGTGGAGATCGAATCCCTATATATGCCATGAGCTAATCGGGATGCTCGCGCGATTTGAGTCGCTCTTCGTGAGCTTCCAAAATTTGATTCAATTCCTCGGCGAGGGATAAAAACTTTGCCCGATCCTGTTCCTTCACAATCAGAGAGCAAAGCTGGTGAATGCGGTCGCTATCGGCTTTGTTCATTGGCGAGACGAAGTATTGCAGCTTCCATCGGTTCGGTATGTTCGATGTCGAACAATATTGGAAAGGAGTAACGGGGTCGAGGCGCGACTGGGCGGGTCTGGAAAGGTCGTTCCGCACCGGTTTGCGTTCCTTGCGGCTAAAGCCGGTTTCTGAAAATGGATCCCTTATCGCAGCGCTGAAGCGCTGCGCCACCCAAAATCAAATGCGAGATCTGCTTTCCGCGAGCTGTAAAGTCGCGAAGTCGCTTCTCACTCGAAATAGGTGAGCTTTCCGACGTGTGCTCGAATCAGGCGTAGCCCTTTTTCTTCCAGACTTCCCAGTCGGAGCGGACTGCCTGGAGCATGGCTTCAGCGGCGCGGTGCAGCCACTTCCCTTTTTGTTGGTCGAGATGGCGAAGAATGAGTTTGCGTGCGGATGGAGTACCGAGATGAATATTTGCAGTTTCCCATCCCATAGCGTGGAGCAGGCGGAGTTCGGTATCGGGCGCGCTTAGGGATGCGAGTTCGATGTGCGAGCAATGCGGTCCCAGGCGGCGGGTGATCCAGCGTCCGCGCAATTTCACGAAGGGATCAGGACAGCGCACGGACTGGTTGAGGATGACCTGGTAAAGAATTTCGGCGGGGCCTTCGTGCGCTTGCGATTCACTCTTGCGAACGTCAATCTTCCGCCCGCCGTTTTTATTAGTTTTAACACTCTGAGCCCAGTGCGCGGCTGAGGGGACGAGCGCTTTAGCTTCGCGGGCGATGCGGCCTCCGTGCCAGTCGGCGATCGCAACATAACGGGCGTGGCCGAGACTGCCGAGCCCGGCAACGCGGTGGGCGAGGCGGAATGGAATGCCCGGCGCGGGCATGAGGTGCTGCAAGGCGTCGATGGCGCTGATGGGGCATTCGGTTTTGAGCGTGGGAAGTGCGTCCATCTTTGCCCAGAAGTGGACGGGATCGCGGAGTTCGCCTTCGGCGATGCGGCGTAGCCACTGATGCTTTTCGCCGAGCACGAAGGGGCATCCTTTGGCCAGCATGCCCTCACGGTAGCCTTCAAGCATGGCGCCGCAGATATCTTCGCGCTTGAGTGGGAGGCGTCCGACGTCGACGGCAAGATGAGCGCTGACGGCAAGGCGGACTAAGTCGATGGTGTAGGCCATGGGCCATGCTTCGTCGAAGTCATTGACGCCCCAGATGAGGCGGCCTTCAATGTCACGCCAGGTGCCGAAGTTCTCGACGTGAAGATCACCGACTGCGAGGACGTGCGGAGCTTTCGCAAGGTCGGGACAAACCTCCGGCCAAATTTGCGCCCAGCGATAGTAAGTGGCGCGGAGAAAAGGAAAGAGTTCCGCCTTCATGTTCGCGTGTTTAAGGCGAAGATCTTTCTGGTCGAGATGAGTGCGCTGGGCCAGCCAGTCTTCGAACTGGCGGGTGGCTTTGACTACATTCATGGCGGCAACGATAGTGGCGAGGAAATGGGAAGTCAAATGCCGAAACCTTTCACCACGGAGGCACAGAGGGACGGAGGAAAACCTAAAAACTCAATGCTGGTTTATTGCTGAACGCCTAATGTGTTTGTTCGGACACAGTGACCTCTATCGGCCACTTTTGGCGGACATCTGTGCATCCTTAAGCCCTTGGTTTTCAATCCGATGAAGATCGGCCTTCATCCTGCGATACAGGTCAGCGGGTGGATTCACAAACCTGTAAGGAGGACCCTTGTATGCAGATGGCAATCACATTTATGGCGGTGGTGGCGGGGCTGGTTTTTTCCGTAGCGGTGGCGTTGCTGGCGGAGGAGTTTATTTTCGGACAGGTCTTCCGGCTGTTCTTTGTCAGTCAGCCTGTCCAACAAACGGAAGCGGTGAAAACGGGGCAGCAGCGCTAACGCGCACAGGAGACGACCATGCTGGCGTTGAAGTATTTGCTGATTATGTTCGGAGTGGGAATGATTGTCGCAGCGATATGCGTTCTCACCTATGATCTGTACCGCGAGATGTTGTACCGGCGGTTGCTGCAGGCGCCAGGAGGGGCGGCGGGCGCGGTGCCCGTGGCGGTGCGCTGGCGAACTTCTTTGGCGCTGGCGATGCTAGCCTGGGGACCGCTGCTGATTGCCTTCAGCATTGTGGTGGTGCCGAGTGGGATGGCTGGAGTTCGCGTCAGTGAGATGAGTGGAACGGTGCCGGGAACGTTATACCCGGGCGCGCACATGGTGATCCCGCTGGTGGAAGATGTTGCATTGTTCGATACGCGGGACCAGATCTTTACCACAGGCGGATCGGAAGCTGGGAAGCCCAGCGCCGGGAAAGGCGCGTCGGCTAAGGAGCCCACGAGTGCGCAGCTCATGGACGTGCAGGCTAAGGAAGGATTGACGCTGGGGCTGGCGATCACCGTCAGGTATCGGCTGGATCCGAAGCGGCTGGATTACATTCAGAGTAATTTGCCGCATCCGGTGGAAGAAGAAATTGTGCCTCCAACAGTCGCGAGCGTGTGGCGAGAACTGGTTCCGAACTATACGGTGCGAGATGTTTTTTCGGCGAAGCGGGAGGAAGTGCGTCAACGAGCAGCGGGGCTGATCACGCAGAAGCTGGCGGCTGACGGGATTGTGGTGAAGGAAGTGATGTTGAGGGACATCCAGTTGCCGGCGGAGTATGCGGAGGGCTTGCAGGCATTGCTGTTGAAGGAGCAAGAGAACGACCGGATGGGCGTGGAAACGGAATTAAAGGGAAAGCAAGTGCGAATCGCAGAGCTGGTGGCCGAGGCTGCGAAGGTGCAGCAAGTGAAGCGGGCGGAAGGCGAAGCGCGAGTGCATGTTTTGCAGGCCAAGGGCGAGGCGGACGCGATGCAATATACGCTGCCGTTGAAGGAGAAGCAGATCCAGCAGAGCCGACTGGAAGCGCAGGCGCGCAAGGAAGCTACGATCCAGAATGCGGAGGCCGAAGCACAGGCGAAGGAAATCGACGGCAAAGCTGAGGGCGAACGTCGGAAAATGTTGGCGGACGCTGAGGCGCAGGCCAAAGTGGTCGACAGCAAAGCCGAAGCTGAGCGGCGGACATTGCTGGCGGACGCGGAGGCGGATCGCATCCGGGTGACGGCGGTGGCGGATGCGGAGCGCTTGCACAGCGAGGCGGCGATACTGAAAGACAATCCGCTGCTTATTAATAAGATCGTGGCGGAGCGGCTCTCGGACAAGCTGCAGATCATGGTGGTACCGGCGGATGGGAAATTCTTTTTTGCCAACGACGTTTTACGCGGCATGGATTTGGCAAGCCAGAGCAAGCCGGGGGAACGAAGATAGTGAGCAGTGCACTGGCCAGTTTCAGGTGTTGCAGCCATTCGCACTACCGCGCGATGGTGAGCGGGGTTTCAGCGGAACGATTGGATGATGCGATATCATGCAAACGATTCCGTGGCATCCTGCAAGTCCTGTCCGAGTAGGAAGAGAAAGACCATAATGTTTCGCCGCAAAGTGCTGATTGTGTTCGCGCTGACCGTCTTTCTGTCGGTGGCGGCGGTGGCGTGGCTGGTGTCGGAGGTGACACGGCGGGCCTTCGTGCACAGCGAGGATGAACGAACCGCGGCGCTGGTAACACAGTTCCGGCGCGAGTTTAACCGGCAGGGCGAGGACGTGGCGCGTCAGGTGGAGACGATTGCCACGTCGGAAGCCGCAAGCCGCATGGCTTTGGCATTGAATCGCACCCCAGCGGATTCGGGTCCGTATTTTGAGTTGGCGAAGACGGTCGCGGATAGTCGTCAACTAAACTTTCTTGAGTTTGTGGAAAGCGATGGAACCATCGTTTCATCCGCGCAGTGGCTGGCCAAATTTGGATACATCGAGATCGCGATGAAGACGCTTTCAGCTGCGGCGGGCCAGGGAGCATTTCTAAAACAGGAAGACCTGCAGGACGGAACCGCGCTGGGTTTGTTTGCGGTGCGTACGACGCGGGCCGGAGAGCGGCCGGTTTACGTGATCGGCGGCCGGCAACTGGATAAAGACTTTCTCTCTGCATTGGATTTGCCCATTGGCATGCGGGCGCTGCTGTATCAGAATCGCGGAGAGCACTTCTCAGCGGATTTGCTGATCGATCCTTCTACATCTTCGTCAGATAAATTGAACTCCCCAGAAAAACTGGAGCCGCTGATCGATGCGGTGCGGCGGTACGGGCAAGAGATGACGGGGAATGTGAAATGGTCGGAGGATCGGGCCGAGGATGAAGTGTTTCATGCGATTCCGCTGCTGGGCGCGGGTACAGGTAAGGATCGGCCGCTGCTGGGGATTCTGCTGATTGGGAACTCGCGGCGAACTTATGTGGAGTTGATGCGGCGCATTCGCTCGGCGGCGTTGATGGTGGGCGGTGGAGGAATTCTGCTGGCGATTCTTCTGAGCAGTTGGGCAACGGCGCGGGTGACGCGTCCCGTGGAACAACTTGCGCATGCGGCTCAGGAAGTCGCAGCTGGGAATTGGGATGTGCGGGTGGATGTTTTGGGGCCCGATGAACTGGGGCAGTTGGCCGATTCTTTCAATCGAATGACCACCGAGTTGCTCGGGCAAAGGGAACGGCTGGTGCAGGCGGAGCGAGTTGCCGCGTGGCGTGAGTTGGCACGGCGTCTGGCGCATGAACTGAAGAACCCGTTGTTTCCACTGCAGCTCACGATGGAGAATCTGGTGCGGGCGCGGCAGCAGAATCCGGAGCAGTTCGAGGAAGTCTTCCGGGAGAGTTCGAGAACGATGCTGGCGGAGATTTCGAATCTAAAAGGAATTATTGGGAGGTTCAGCGAGTTTTCGGCGATGCCTCGGCCGCAGCTACAGCGAGTGCAGGTGAACGATGTGATTCGCGGCGTAATGCAGCTTTGTCAGGCGCAACTGGAAGCGCCGGGGCGTGCGAAGATTAATTGTGAACTACAACTGAAACCACGCCTGGAGCCGGTGGAGGCAGATGCGGAACTCTTGCACCGGGCAATTTCGAATCTTGTGTTGAATGCCATGGAGGCGATGCCGCAAGGCGGCACGCTCACGCTGCTCACACGTAATGAAAACGGCAAAGTAATGATTGAGGTTGCGGATACGGGTTTGGGAATGACGGCGGAGGAGTGCGAGCGAATCTTTACTCCTTATTATACGAGCAAGCAGAACGGCACCGGGCTAGGGCTGGCTATCGTCCAATCGGTGGTGAGCGATCATGGGGGAAGAATCCATGTACAGAGCGAGCCGGGCCGGGGCACAACATTTGTGATTGAGCTGCCGAGGGAATTCGATGCGGCGCGCGACATGTCGCGCGACACCTCGCGAAATTCAGGTTACGTTTAGAGATTGGGAGGATGTTTGCCGATTAAAGCACATCTGCTGATTGTGGATGACGAAGCGAACACACTGGCTACTTTGGCGCGAGCCTTTCGGCTGGCTGGGCATGAGGCCACCGTTTGCGACAACGTCGGCAAAGCATTGGAGCTGGCCAAGGCGCAGAATTTTGATGTGATTCTTTCGGATGTGAGGATGCCGGGCAAAGATGGGCTGGCGCTGCTGGATGAATTGAAGGCACAGGGGGTGACGGCGCCGGTTGTGATGATGTCCGGACAAGCGGATATTGAAATGGCGGTGCGGGCAACGCGAGCAGGCGCAATGGACTTTCTCGAGAAGCCGATCTCCACGGAAAAACTTTTGCTGACGGTGGAGAATGCGCTAAAACTGCGACGGCTGGAGAGCGAAAACCGGCAGCTTAAGCAGAGGCTAGGCAAACATGAGATCGTCTGGCATGGCGCGGCGATGCAACGCGTAATGGCGCAACTAGAACGCGTGGCGGCGAGCGAGACGCGAGTTTGCATTCTGGGAGAAACCGGCACGGGAAAAGAGTTGGTGGCGCGGACGATTCATGAACGTAGCGCGCGCGCGGGAGGAGCATTTATCACGTTGAATTGCGCGGCGGTTCCGGCGGAGTTGATTGAGTCGGAATTGTTTGGACATGAAAAGGGATCGTTTACTGGAGCTGCCGGTCGGCACATTGGAAAGTTCGAACAGGCCGACCATGGCACCATTTTTCTGGATGAGATTGGCGACATGCCGCTGGCCATGCAGGCCAAACTGCTGCGCGTGCTGGAAGAGGGAGAGGTGGAGCGCATTGGCGGCGACAAGCCGGTGAGCGTGGATGTGCGGGTGGTAGTGGCGACGCATCGCGATCTGGAAGCACGGGTGCGCGAGGAAAAGTTCCGGCAGGATTTGTTTCACCGGATTTATGTTTTTCCACTGGTGTTGCCGCCGTTGCGAGAGCGGCGCGAAGATATCCCGGCACTCGTCGAGCATTTTGCGGCGCAGGTTAGCGCGCAGAATGGATGGAAGCCAGTTCCGTTTTCTGCGGACGCGATGTCGGCGCTGCAATCGCACACGTGGCCGGGGAACGTGCGCGAGTTGCGCAATATGGTGGAGCGGCTGATGCTGCTGGCGACCGACGGCCAAGTTGATCTTGCGACCGTGGAAATGGCTTTGCCGAAGAGCGGGAGCATTGGTGCTGTGGCTTCTTCTGTCTCGTCGTTCTCATCGGGCGCGTTGGCCGAGCGCGTGGATGCTTTTGAGCGCGAGGTTATCCTCGCGGAGTTGAAGCGTAGCCATTCCAATGTGAGTCTGGCGGCGAAGTCGCTTGGGCTTGGAGCGCAGTCATCTTTATAAGAAGGCGGAGCAGTTGGGAATCGATTTGCGGGCTTTGCGGCGGGAACAGGAGTCGGCAGCGGAATGATGCTTGATTCCGATAGGCCGCGAAGGGACCTCATCGAGCTTCGCTCGATGGACAGCCGAGGGCGGCTGTCCTCACATGCACTTCAGCTACACACATTCGGGAGATTGCGTTGATCAGAACAGACTCCTCGTTCGATGGTGTCTAGCTTTAGTTTTTCTTGCTTGTTCTTTCTTATATTCGCACCTGCTTCGCCAGCGAACCGCCTTCTCCGCCAGCATACGGCGTGCGCATGGAGCAGGCGTGGATTCCCATGAAAGATGGTGTGCGGCTGGCGGCGACGCTTTACATGCCGGATGGCGCGAAGCCGGAGGAGAAGTTCCCTGCCCTGCTGGAATATTTGCCGTATCGCAAAGATGATGGCACGGCGGCGGGAGATTATCCCCACCATGCTTATTTCGCTCGGCGCGGATATGTGAGCGTGCGCGTAGATATTCGCGGCTTTGGCGCGAGTGAAGGCGCGCCGCCGGAGCGCGAATATTCCGAACAGGAGCAGGACGATGGCGAGCAGGTGATCGCCTGGCTGGCGCATCAGCCGTGGTCGAACGGAAACGTCGGCATGTTCGGCATTTCGTGGGGAGGGTTCACGGCGCTGCAGATGGCGATGCGGCATGCGCCGGGATTGAAGGCGATTCTGGCGACGTGATGCGACGGCAGAGTTATTTCACGATGACGTGCATTACATCGATGGCATCGCGCACATCGATGAGTTCGAGTTGAACATGGATATGGCTGAGGGTTGGACGGGCGCTCCTGACTATACGCTCGACGAAAAGGTTCTGGGGCCGCGATTTGATGCGCCGCCGTGGTCGCTGCTTTATCTGAAGCATCAGCACGATGGGCCGTTCTGGCGCGATCGGGTGCGTCCGTTGAAGGAGATTACGATTCCGAGTTTTCTGATTGGCGGATTGCTCGATGGATATCGCGACAACGTGCCTGACATGCTGATGAAGTCGAGCGGCCCGGTCAAGGCGATCGTTGGCCCGTGGAACCATACGTTTCCGAACGATGCCGAGCCGGGGCCGCAAATCGAATGGCGGAACGAGGCGGTGCGCTGGTTCGATCATTGGCTGAAGGGACGCGATACGGGCGTGGAACACGATCCGCGGCTGGTCATTTATATGCAGCATTGGCATCCACCTGATCCGAGCCTCGACGAATGTGCCCGGCGAGTGGAGGCGAGAGGATGCGTGGCCGCCCACCAGATGCGAAGGCCTCAACATTATTCTTGCAGTCGAATCACGTGCTGGCGGAGAGCCGCGGCAGCGGCCTGATACGCATCAACTCAAGTATGTGCCGTCGGTCGGCGTCGAAGCGGGATTCTGGTGGGGCGAGTTGTTGAGCGATCCGCGGCCGGTGGATGCATTCAGCCTGGTGTACGATTCTGCGCCGTTGCAGGAGGACGTGGCGATCCTCGGGACGGCCGCATGCTTTGCTGCAGGCCTCGGCTACCGCGCCACTGGCGGACTGGTTTGCACGGCTTTCGGATGTGGCGCCGGATGGAACGGTCACACAAATTACCGGCGCGGGGATCAACGGCGCCCAACGGGATTCGATGAGCGAACCGCGCGATCTGGAACCGGGCAAAGTATATCCGCTCGACATTGAAATGCATTTGACTTCGTGGGTGTTTCCCAAGGGGCATCGGATTCGCGTGGCGATTTCGAATGCATTGTGGCCGATGATGTTGCCGACGCCATACTCGATGACGACTTCATTGGAGCTCGGCGGAGGTGATGGTTCGCGGATTGTATTGCCGGTTGTGCTGGAACATGGAGTTGTTCCGCCGGCATTTTCACCGCCCGAGCCTTCCGAAGAACGCTCCGACATCAAGAGCGAAGGGTTTCCCTGGCCGGGAGAGTGGACAGTGGAGCGCGACGAAGCTCGCCATAAGACGACCGTGCATTGGAAGGGACAGGAGAGTGCTGAGTATCCGTGGGGAAAAGAAATCGATTATGAAAAGCTGACCTACGATGTGGACGATGCGCATCCGGAGACGTGCTCGGTGAAGCGGTGAGGCGGAGAGTGTGTTTACTCTGAAGGGACGCGTGCTGACTTGGCGCGGACATTTGCTGGTAACCACGGATCAGAAGAATTTTTATTACAAGTACACGCGGGAGTTGTTGAAGGATGGGGCGATGATCAAGTCGAAAACTTGGCAGGAGACGATTGCACGGGATCATCAGTAGTTCCCGACGCCGAATTACCCCAACGGCTAAAGCCGAATTTGAAACAGACGATAATCGCAGCGCTAAAGCGCTGCGCCACCCAAAATCTACGCAAGATCTACTGTTTGTAGATCTTGCCCTCTTTCATTACGAACTGAACATTTTCGAGCAGGCGAATATCGGTGAGCGGGTCGCCGGTTACGGCGATGATGTCGGCGTATTTTCCTGGCTTGATCGAGCCAATCTCGTTTGAATGGCCGAGCAGGTCGGCGGCGTTGCTGGTTGCGGCTTGAATTGCCTGCATCGGAGTCATGCCGTACTTCACCATGAAGGCAAACTGCTTTCCGCTGGTGCCGTAGGCGCAGACTCCGGCATCGGTGCCGAAAGACATTTTTGCGCCTGCAGCAACGGCTTTGCGGAAGTTGTCGCGCTGGATCTGGCCTAGCTGAGCATCGTGTTCCAGGAAATCCTTGGGCATGCTGCCGTTTTTTCCATCTTCCTGAATGCACTCTTCGTCGTAAATATCCATGTCGAGATAAGTGCCGTGCTGTTTGGCAAGAGCGATGCCTTCGTCGTCGATCATGGTGGCGTGCTCAACCGAGGCTACACCGGCGCGGATCGCGTTCTTGATGCCTTCGGGCGAGTGCGCGTGGGCTTCGACGCGGAGGCCAAAGTGGCCGGCTTCATCGACTGCGGCGTGAAGTTCTTCCTGGGTAAATTCCTGCGAGTGGGGATTGCTGCCGTGCGTGAGGACGGCGCCGCTGGAGAGAACCTTGATATGATCGACGCCATCATGGGCCAGCTTGCGAATGACTTGCCGCACTTCCCACGGGCTGTTGGCCTCGCCGTAATGCATGTCCCACGGAAGCGTGATGTCGGGAGCGAGTCCGGTGGCCGCGCCTGCGCCGCCGGTAATCGTGACGTAAGCGCCGGCCACGAACATGCGAGGACCAATGATGTCGCCGCGATTGATGGCGTCGCGCAGAGCGATATCGCCAAGAGCGCGATATACGCCGACGTCGCGCACGGTGGTGAACCCCGATTCGAGCGTGACGCGGGCATTGGGCACGGATTCGAGCGCTACCTGCGCCGCGGTCTTTTTGAACTGACCGATGGGATCGGAGTCGCGCGCGCCATCGGCGAGGTGAGTGTGGCAGTCGATGAGACCGGGGAGAACGGTCATCTTGGTGAGGTCGATGATTTTGGCGTTCGATGGAATGATTACGATTGCTGCCGACGGCATCGATTTTGCCGTCGTGAATGAGGATGGTTTGGCCGGTGAGGACGGCGCCGGAATCGGGATCGATTAGTTTGCCGGCGCGGATGGCAGTGACTTGCGCGGCGGCGACAGACGAGAGCGCACAGTACGCTGTCATGATTGCGAGAGAATTTCGCAGCGGGCGGGCGATTCTTACGCCCCTCTGGGGCTTGTTCATTTTTCTCCTCTTACCCACGGCTTACGCGGTGGGCTGCATTCTTGCGCCGCTTCGCGGCTACGCTCAGGCAGGCCTTCGCCTCTAATCTTTGTATGTCGATCAGAAAATCTCAGTCCGCCGCAGCCAGCATAGAAACTGGGCCCACGCTTTAGATCGGCGGCGAGTAAGCGGTGAAATAGCTGTTCTCCGGCCTCGCGGCGCACGGAAAGACGTCCGGCGCGATAGGCTCGCGACTTCAAGCCGCGCTGCACATCTTCGCAGATGCCGAGATCTTCTTCCTGCACTTGATTGCCGATGTTCACTGACTGCTGGTTATATTCGCGGCGGGCGTCGCTAACATCTCCGAAATAGAAATCGAAAATCACGGTGCAGTGGTCGACATCGACCGGGATCACAAGATTTGTGTCCATGTATCCCTCATAGCAATTGATCATCAGGTTGGGATGCTGCCAGAAATACCAGGCGCGATCGCCTTTGCGGACGGCCCCGGTGGCGGCATCCTCGCCGGAAGCGACCATGGGACTGGACTGCAGACAGTAACGATCTTCGTTCTCGATGGTGTACTGCTTGTAGTCGAGAACGGAATTCAGGCCCTTGTGCAGATGAGGAACGTGATAGCCGCCGTCGAGATAGTTATCGACGAAAACTTTCCAGTTGCAATGAATGTTGAAAGTTCGGCGGTCGAAGTAGTGCAATTTGTTGATGCCGAGAGGGGCAACGCGCTTGACCAGCCCTCCGAGGAATTCGGCGAGTGACGCGGCGTTGGCATCGAGGTTGATGAAGACGAAACACTCCCAGGTTTCGACTCGAACGGGGACGAGCCCGTTTTGCGCGCGATCGAAATTCTCGACGCCTTCGAACTCTGGCATGCCTTTGAGCGAGCCATCAAGGCCGTAGTTCCAGCCGTGATAAGGACAATGCAAGAGAGTTGCATGGCCGCAGGGCTGAGTCACGACGGCGGCGGCGTGGTGTCGACAAACATTGTAGAAGGCGCGCAAGGTGCCGTCGTTGCCGCGGACGACGACGATGGGCTCACCTGCAACCATAGTGCTCACAAACTGACCCGGCGTCTTTACCTGTTCGGTGCGCGCAACCAATTGCCAAGTCTTGCTGAATACGTTCAGGCGCTCAAGTTCCGCGATGCGCGGATCGACGTACCAGTCCGCAGGAATGGTTGAGGCCTGCGACAGCGGAGCGTGATCGTCGTAACCGGAGAGGATCTGATCGATAGAAGTTTGCATGGTTAAACTTTTCTCCCTGTGGGCTCAATCATAATTCGCGTCTTTATTTCCGGCTTGAGCGCATGAGTAGAATCACCCGGTCTTCGGTCGGACGACGAGATCCGCGGCCGCGAGCTTTCGTATCTCCGGCCGGCCGCGAATGGAAGCTGCAGAAGCCGCGCCCACAGCCCGTTGTAAGAGCGCCAGAAATTGGCGAATGCGGGCTTCTTTTTTCTCCGGCATCTCGCCTTGCCGCCGGAAAAGGCCGGGATCGAGTTCGGCGGTGAGCAAAGCATCCTGAAAGCGTTCGATGGTCCAATCCAAAATGGAGACGATCATCTCAACATCCATGTCCTTGCGCAACTCGCCGCGCTCCAGGCCGAAGCGCACAAAGGCGACGGTGCCGTAGGGATCTTCGGTAGTTAGAAAGCGATTGATTTCACGCTTCAACACCAGGTCAGTACCGTAGTTGCCGAGCAACGAAATGCGATAGGGGATCCAGTCTTCGTGCAGCAGATGTTCGGTGCGCACCAGCCAGTAATAAAGAACATCAAAAAATCCGGCAGCACGCACGTCGGCGGGAGCGTCCAGATATTTCGAAAAGGAGCGCACGGCGCGTTTGTAGACTTCGAAGAAAAGACCATCCTTGCTGCCGAAATGCTGAAAGATGGAACCTTTGGCGATGCCCAGCGTGGCTGCAATGTCTCCTACGCGGGCGGCGTGATAGCCATTCTCCGCGAAGTGGCGCATCGCAGTATCGACAATGTGGGAGCGCTTGGCCTCAGACCGGGGACGGGGCGCGTTGTGGCGAACATAACGGGGAGGAGCGACGGGATTACTGGCGATTCCACTCATGAATGACTCCAAGTCACGGAAGCATATAAGAGGCTGGTTTAATTTTCAACTTCATTTTTAGGAGCTGGTAAAGTAATGTATGGTTCCGCAAGATGGGATAGCGTGACTTTTAGTCATAACTGCTATGAAATCCGTTTCGAACTCGATTTATGACGCGATCATAGTCGGCGGCGGCCACAACGGGTTGACCGCGGCTGCATATTTAGCGCGTGCCGGACTATCCACGCTTGTGCTGGAGCGTCGCGATATTGTTGGCGGATGTTGCGTCACCGAGGAGATCGCTCCCGGTTGCCGGGTTTCGACGACTTCTTATATTGCCAGCATGTTGCGGCCGGAAGTGATCTCGGAGCTGCGGCTGGCCGATCATGGCCTGCGGATGATTCCCTGCGACCCGGCCATACAAGTTCCCTTCCCCGGTGGGCACGTGGTTCCATGGTGGGTGGACCGAGAGCGGGCAAAGACGGAGTTTGGAAAGATCTCTAAGAAAGATGCGGTGCGGTTCGTTGAGGTCGACGATCAACTCAAGAAACTCGCGCGCTACTTGCAGCCGTTTTTTATGGAACCGCCGCCGGAGATCGGCACGTCCACGATGAGCGGATGGGGCGATCTGTTTCGCGTGGGGAAACGGTTCCGCGGAATCTCCAGCGCGGAGATTGGGCAGCTGATTTCGTTTCTCACCGGAAGCCTGGGTGAGTTTCTCGATCACAACTACGAATCCGAAAAGATGAAGACGATGTTCCTGGCAAACAATGTATACGGCAAGCATGGTGGACCGTACCAGCCGGGAACGGCGATTGGATTGCTGTTTCATCTACTGAGCGGCGGCGAGCACGAACTGCAGGGCTTCTACGGGCACGTGATGGGCGGCATGGGATCGATTACGCAGGCGTTGGCAGCGGCTGGAAAAAAGCTGGGCGTGGGGATTCGAACGTCCGCGTCTGTGGCGCAGATTGAGGTACGCAACGGGCGTGCTTCCAGCGTGGTGCTGGAAGATGGCAGTGAGCTTCGCGGGCGAATGATTCTTTCCAACGCCGATCCTAAGCGGACATTTTTGAAGATGGTTGCGCCGCGCGAATTGCCGGAGGATTTTCTTTCTTCCGTGCGCGGCATCAAAATGGACGGACCCTGCGCGAAAGTTAATTTTGTGCTGGCCGAAGAGCCGCGGTTCACGGGAACGTCGCAGCAAGCGACGCCGTTGGAGCGAACCTTTTATACCTTGGTGCCATCGCTGGAATTTGCGGAGAGATGTTATGACATCGCGAAATTTGGCGAGATTCCGGAAGAGCTTTGGGTGGATTGCGTGGTGTCATCGAATGCCGATCCGACGTTAGCGCCGACGGGCAAACATATCCTCACCTGCTTTGTGCAATACGTTCCTTATAAGCTGCGCGATGGAAATTGGGATGAGAAGCGAGAATTGCTGGGCGATCGCGTGGTGAAAAAGATCGCCGAGTATGCGCCTAACATGCCGAATGCGATTGTGGCGCGGCAGGTGCTCACGCCGTTGGATCTGGAGCGGACTTATGGATTGACCGAGGGTAACATTTTTCACGGCGATTTACGGCTGGAGCAGCTGTTCTTTATGCGCCCGGTGCCGGGCTGGGCGCAGTATCGTACGCCGATCCGCGGACTTTATTTGTGCGGAGCGGGAGCGCATCCGGGCGGCGGCGTGACGGGCGCGCCGGGCCGGAATGCGGCGATGCAGGTTTTGCGGGACTGGAAGAAAGGCAGTTTTAAAGAAGCAGCGGCGTGAATATTGAGGAGAGAGAGCATGAAAAAGAAAGGCATTCTGGAAAGGCTGAAAGAAGGCCCGGTGTTGGGCGATGGCGGATATTTGCTGGAACTGGAAAAGCGCGGATGGGTGCGCGCGGGTCCGTTCACTCCGGAGGTAGTGCTGACGCATCCCGAAGCATTGCGTGAGTTGCACGTGGAATTTCGCGAGGCTGGATCGGAAGTGCTGCAGGCGCTGACATTTTATGCGAGCCGCGACAAGCTGGCGACGGTGGGGCTCGAAGATCGATTGGAGGATTTGAATCGAGCCGCAGTCCGCATAGCGTGCGAGGTTGCTGGCGATCGTTGCCTGGTTGCGGGAAATCTGAGCCTGACGTGGATGTATGAGCCGGGCAGTGCCTCAGCCGCCGACCGCGTGCGAAAGACGTTCGACGAGCAACTGGCGGTGCAAATTGAGGAAGGAGTGGACTTCATCATTGGCGAAACGTTTTCTTTTCTCGGAGAGGCGCTCATTGCCGTAGAGCGAGGAAAGAAAACCGGCTTGCCGACGATGGTGACAATTTGTTTCGAGAATACGGATGAAACGGCTGAAGGCAAGAGTGCAGCCGATGCCGCGAAGGCGTTGTTCGATGCCGGCGCCGACATTGTTGGCATGAACTGTTTGCGGCCACCGGAGCACATTCTTGGCCCGATGGAGCAGATGCGCAATGCGGTTTCTGGATATCTGGCGTGTCAGCCGGTAGCATACCGCACTCCCAAAGCGAAACCGGACTTTACCAGCCTGCCTGAGTTTCCTTACGGATTGGATCCGATGCAACTTACGCGTAAAGAAATGGGAGAATATGCGGCACAGGCGCGCGACATGGGCATCAATTTCATTGGCGCGTGCTGTGGCACAGTTGCAATGCACATCCGGGAGATGGCGCGGGTTCTGGGGAAATTACCTGAGGATTCGCGTACGTGGAAGAAGGGTGGAGAAAAACCGATGTCGGCCTACGAATACTACGACCACGACCACCTGAAGGTTGGCAGCAAGACGTAGTGGACACCCGAACATTACACGAGCAGGCTCCGGTAAGAGCCTGCTCGATTTGTTTTCAGCAGGAATTAGCCGATGCTGCGCAAGCGTGGCTGTTCGGCGCGCACCAGCGGCGCATCCACCAGATGTTCGTTGAGAAACCACTGTTGCAATTCATTGGGACGCAGAACGTCACTAACAACCAGATCGTTAGTGCCGTCATCGCCAAGTTTGTCGGCACGCTCCGCTAATTCACGGCAATGGCCAATGATGATCTGATGAGCGTCCAATAGCCGCGAAATCTGCACCGGAACTTCTTCCCTGCCGCGCGGCGGGCGCTCGATGCGAGTGGTTTCGGCCACATCGGGAGCCATCGCAATGGAGACACCGCCGAGGAGTTGGATGCGTTCGGCGATCGTATCCACAATCTCCGACTGCTCTCCATAGTGTTTATCGAATAACAGATGGAGCTGATAAAAAGTTGGCCCCGCAACCTGCCAATGAGATTTCTTGTAGAGATCACGCAGGGTCATGGTATCGGCGAGCAGCAAGTTAAGCTGCTCGGTCATTTCCAGGCGAACCGGTTCCTCGAGATCGAGAGGCAACATGTGTGAAACGGTTCCATAAGCTTGAATTTCAGGGGCCTTCTGGTGAAGGCGAGGTTGCGCACTTACGTTCGGGCGCTCGCTGGGTGCTTGTGTTTTGGGATCCTTCTTGGCCATCGTAGTTTCTCCTCGGCTACAAGATCTTCGGCTGCATAATCCACCGTTAAATGCTAGTTCGATGCCATGAGGCGGCTATGGGATGCGATAAACCGCTTTTACACTTCGCAATCGGCGATTTCGCTTGGATCAAAATGAGTCAGCGCTCGAAGTTTGACGACGAGCAGGTCATTGTTTATGATCAAAATGCGGGGTGGAGCAGTCTGGTAGCTCGTTGGGCTCATAACCCAAAGGTCGGTGGTTCAAATCCACCCCCCGCAACCAAATCTTATTGATTCACCACGGCTTGCTGATCCGATCTAGCAGGCTGGTTTTGTTTTTGGGAGAGATTTGAGGAAAATAAACCTTCCCATCTGCTTTTCACTATTGGCGGATGGCCCATGCTAACCCGTCTGGGCCCTTTCCCGTCTCGATACGACCGGTCACTGATAGAGTTTTTAGGTTGACTACGGCAATGTTGTTGTCGGAACTTACGGCAACATAGGCAACTGATCCGTCCGGCGCAACGAGAATACCCGCAACTCCTCGTCCGAGGCTGATTCTCTTCACTTCCTTCCGGGAAGCGGCATCCATTACAATCAGATCTCCATTGCCGAGATCGGCGATGAGAACGTACTTGCCATCGGGCGTGAACTTGAGCCGGTTCGCAGATTTGCTGTGCACATTGATCGTCTGAACCGCTTTCTTGGTTGCGACGTCAATGATCGTGACCGTCTCCTGGTGGGATGCTGCCCACAACTCTTTACCGTCGGGAGACACATCGAATCCTTCGGGAGATTTACCGACTGGGATGTTGGTCTCTGTCCAACCGGAAGAATCGGCATTCTTATCGTGTTCAAAAATGCTGATGGTGCCCGAGTTGACATTGGCAGTGAAGATTGCGCTGAGATCCGGCAATACTTTAAGCATGTGCGTCCGGTCTTGACCGGTGCCCAGAACCCATTCCACCTGCTTGGTTGCGGGATCATAACAGCCGATCACCTTGCTGCCTTCCGCTGTGAAGTAAACCTTGCCGTTCACGATATCCAGTCCGTGCGGCGCCTTCAGCGGCCCAAGATCGACGGTCCCCAGCGATTTTGGCGAAGAGAGATCGACCACGGAAAGAGTGTGCTGGGGCGTGCGGAAGCCGCCGTAATTGGAAATGTAGGCGCGGCTGCCGTCATGGCTGACTGCTACCTCGTGCGGATCTTCGCCGGCGGGAGTGCGCGCCACAACCTTGAGAGTCGCCGGATCCACGATGGCCAATGATTTGTCCTCTTTTTCAAGGACAAGCAGCGCCGGGGACGGCGTTTGGGAGATTGCGCACGACGTAACGGAGCAAATTACGAGAAGCTGTATTAGCGCTGATGTCCAGAGTTTGTTTGAGGTCATATCTCACTCGCTGATCTTTTCGGCCAGGGAAAGATAGTAATCAATCCTCGCGACTTCGGGTAGCTGAAAAGAAGGTGAGCGACTCTGACCTCGTTGAAAGCGTTAAAACAAAAACTTCAGCGCCACCTGAATCACCCTCGGGCTCACATCCGACTGAATTTGACCGAATGTTGGCGATTCGATGTCGCTGACTGGCAAACGGAGATTGGTATGGTTCAGGGTATTAAACAATTCACCGCGGAACTGAAGTTCTTTCGATTCCGTCAGCCGAATATTCTTGAAGGCCGAGGCGTCCCAGTTCACGTATCCCGGGCCCTGGACTACATTGCGGCCTTCATCGCCGAAGACCTCGAACCGGCCGAGAGGATCCGGCTGGAGTTGCTGGAAGGCGTTTACATTGAACCATTCCTGAGGCGTGCGTGGACCGGAGTTTGGGTTGCCAATCACATCAGGACGGTTGGCGGAGAAGCCGGTTATCTCCGGAGCTTGGCCTTGCAGCGAAGGGTCGCCTGAGTCGAATACCGTGAACGGGCCGCCACTCATGGCAGTCACAATTCCGTTCAACTGCCAGCCGCCGAAAACATGACCATACCAACTGCTGGAATGCTGCAGGAACGGAATAATCCACTGATAACTCAGGACGAAACGATTGTGGGAATCGAACATGGACCGGCCGCGCTCGGCCGCAAGATTAAACGGATCCTGCGCGAGATCGTTTTCTCCGGCAACCGGTTGCGAAGCAGAGCCGGTAATGTTGAAGGAGGAAACGTCATCAATGGAGTGCGACCATGTATACGACGCGAGGAAGGATAGGCCGTGACTGAAGCGTTTGCGCAGGCTGGATTCCAAAGCGTTGTAGCTGGAGTTTGCGATGCTGGCCATTTCACCGACCGAGCCATAAGTGCAATTACCGTTGGGATTCGCCAGCGTACATCCCGAATAGAGACGACGGTAGTTCACATTGTTTTCAGTGGAAATCGGACACGGGGTTGCCGTCGTACAACCAGCGCTGGGGTCATTGGTGACGGCGCCGGGGACAAAGACTGCAGGATCGCCTTCAATGAATCGCGGCAGCCTCACACCGGTGGTGCCAACATATCCGATCTGGAAGAGCCAGTCTTGGCCAAGAGACTGCTGAATGTTCAGATTCCAATCCTGCGCATAGGGCAGATGCAGGTTGCGTGCAGTCACCAGCAGTGTCATCGGCTCAGGGAACGCCTGCGCAAAAGGATTGGAGGTGGTATAGGGATCGGCAAATGTGTTTAAGAAAGGAGGGCTCAACTGCAGGGTCTTCAGGTACGGAGGAGAGCTGACTGGATCCTGAAGCGGACCGCCTTCGCCGGTATAGTAAGGCTCGTAGAAAATTCCGTAGGCCACGCTGACCACAGTTTTGGAGTTCTGCCGTGGATCCCAGGCTAAACCGAAGCGCGGAGCGAACGCTGTTTTCTGAGTTGGAATCAAACCTGCGGGCACACCCGGATCGCCAGGATACAGAAGTCCCGCTGGAGCATTGGGAACGACTTGCGACTTGGCTCCGGGAACAAACAGATTCACCTCGTTATGCCTTTCAGTCGTGGGGAAGGGCAGCTCGTAGCGAAGTCCCAGGTTTAGAGTCAGACGAGAGGTGACTTTGTAGGTATCCTGCCCGTAAGCGTCCAGAGCCCGATCGCGAATTTCACGAGCAAAGTTACCACCACCCTGAAGAAAGACGACGGGATTGCCGGACAGGAAGCTGGCAAATCCGTCGCTATAGGGAAAATCCGCGAATACAAAGAAGCCATTGCTCGCGATACCCTGCAAGGCATTGATCTGTTCGCGCCGATAGCCCCCGCCAAATTTCATCTCGTGGCGACCGTGAATCCAGCTCAGAGAGCCGGAGAGGTCGAAAGTATTCTGGTACGTGTAGCGTGGCCCCGTGATGGGATCGCCAACCGAAGCGTATCCGCCAATTTGAATGAACGGAGGTCCGGCGGCCAAAGGCAAGGTGGGAGCGTACTGAAAGCCCAAGTCCGCCGGCGACTCGTGATTCAGATGCTGGTCGAGCAGGAATGTATTGCGGAGATAGGAAAACCGCCCGACGGCAATCGTGGCCGGTGAAAAGATGTGCGTTTCCTGCGTGACAAAGTTCTGCGCTCGATCGTACTCACCCACCGGAAAGCCGGGAACATTCGCACCGACAGGCGAAAGCGGATCTGTCGTTGGGCCGCTGCTATACATGTAGCGGAAATTGAGGGTGTCAGCGCGGGAAAGATAGTGATCCACACGCATGCCGAATTGGTTGTTATTTTCGCTCAGGGTTTGCGTTGCGACGAATCCATTTTCGCCCTGGTTGGGCAGAGGGAAAAAGGGCAAGACATTGGTCGCAATCGGATCGATGGAGGGTAGCTGGTTGTTCGGGATTGGAACCGGCGCCGGACCCATGGCGAAGTTGAGTAACTGCCCGTTGAAGTCAGGAGCGTTCGTTGTCGTATTGGTACAGATGCCGCCGACAAATGCGTCCCCCGGAATAGAAGTGCAGAGCTGAGCGAAGTTGCCCTGCCTTTCCGCGAGGGAAGGCACGGTTGCAGGCACGGTCTCACCCTGCCGGTTGCGGAAGCCCTCGTAATAGCCGAAAAAAAAAGTCTTGTCTTTAACGATCGGGCCGCCGAAAGTTGCTCCGAATTGGTTTTGCTTTAAAGGTTGGACGCTTTGCGTGAAGTAATCGGAGGAATCCATGGCATCGTTGCGCAGAAACTCCCAGGCGGCCCCATGAAATGAATTTGATCCAGAGCGCGTAACGATATTGGTGGTCGAGCCGGTGTTGCGTCCGAACTCCGCATTCGCGTTGTGGCTAAGAATTTTGAATTCGGCGATCGCGTCGATCGGAGGCTTAAGAACGAATCCGCCATCCACAGAACTCTCGTTGTCGGCGCCGTCGATCATAAAATTGTTCGATTCCGGCCGCTGGCCGTCGACGGCATAGGCCTGATTCTGTCGGGCCGGGCCACCTGCTTCCAGCAGTCCGGGCGTCAATGGCACCACGCCGGGTTGAAGCAATCCGAGCTGAGAAAAGTTGCGGCCATCGAGCGGGAGGTCGAGGATCTCGTGCTCCATCACAGTTTCGCCGAGACTGCTCACCGTGCTTTGCACGAGCGTGGCATCCGCATTCACTTCAACTTGCTGCGTCTCTGCGCCGAGTTTGAGGCGAATGCCGACCGTAGCGGTTTCGTTAACATCCAGCGTGATTCCCTGCTGTAAATAGGTTTGGAAACCCTTCGCTTGAACTTCTAACTGATAATGTCCGATTGGGAGCTCGACCAGAACGTACTCTCCCTGACGATCCGTAACCGCCTCGCGCATTAAGCCGGTTTCGATCTGCTTTGTGGTGACCGTGGCGGCTTGAACGACCGCGCCGCTTGGATCCAGAACAGTTCCGCGGATGCTGGCTGTGATCTGCTGTCCCGCAACGTTCACACTTACGATGTTCAAACCGGCAACGACTGCAACTAGCGCGAAGGCCAGTCTTCCCCACTTGCTCATGCGTCTCCCTATCTGTCTTGTCTTCGTTAACTGCAATTGACGTCGAGGTGAAGAAATCCCCGCAAGCGAACACTGAGTACGCCCAAATATCTTTCTCACGGAGTTCGGCGATTATAGGGACGCAAAACGGCGAGTCAATAATATGAACGGAGTATCAGCCATCGAAAAGTGCGAAAGACAGAGCAGTAGTGCCTTAATATTATTGCGCCGACATTCTCATCCGGTTAACTTGTTGCCGCGCTGAATTGTTGTCGTCAAGGTCACTTGATTGGTGCGATAGGGCGCACAAACGCCCCGGGAATTCGAAACAAAGCTTAATCGATGCCTAATAATGAAGAGAGTCGTGCAGGGAAACATAAAAGCGCAGACGCCCCCCGAATCCCGAAACCGGCCACCAAAATAAAGATCATCGAAGATGACGAAGCTACCGGAGAAACTGCCGCGGCTTATGATTTTTGGCGAGCCGGTTCGGGAAGGCAGCAAGTTCCCGGCATCATCAAATGTTTTGGAGCGCGGCCCGACTTCCTGCGCCGCGTGGTCGAATTCGGAAACACTGTCCACTTCTCCGAAGGGCATCTCTCGCGGCGGTACAAAGAATTAATCGCGAGCTATGTCTCCTATTTGAATCGTTGTCCCTATTGACTGGACAGCCATGCCTACTTCCTGCGGGTCCAGGGAGCACCTGATCAATGTGTACAAGCCATCGTCGAAGGCAAGCTTGACGAAGCGGGCCTTACTGCTGCGGAGCGCGCCTTGCTGGATTACGTCAAGCTGATCACCGATGCTGCCTATCGCTCGACTGCCGATGATGTTCAGAAACTTCGAGACCTAGGCTGGAAAGAAGAACAGATCGTGGAAGCTGTCTACATCACCGCAATGTTCGCTTTTTTTAACCGTGTTGCTGACGCCTTCGGCGTTCCTTCACAGGACTACCTCGGGACTGGGAAATTGACGCCTTGAGTGTTGATGGCATTCGGGGCTTATTGAATCTCAACTGCGAAAGAATCTGAATAGCGTGGAAGCAGAAGATTGGTGGTGGCGGCCAGGCCTAACACTGCGGCGAGTAAAATTAACAATGAGGCGTAGGAACCGGTTGCGTCGAATGCGCGCCCAGTATTACGGGCCCGATGGCTCCAGCTGCGGCGTAGAACGTCCAGGTGAGTCCGTACAGAGTGGAAAAAGCGCGCAGCCCAAAATAGCGCGTGAGCAGGTACGGTGTGATGGCGGCTTCTCCTCCGGCCCCGACGCCGATGAGCGCCGCGGCGAAGCAGCCCGCAGGAAAACTATTCGCGCGAGCGAGGAGAAAAATACCCAGTGCGGTAATAAGATTTATTACCAGCGCGACTTGTGGCCCGAAAAATCGGTCCAGCAGCCATCCCACTACAATCCTGCCAAGCAGGCTTGATCCGCCGAGTACGGATGCGCAGAGTGCAGCATTTCCGGCGGTGAGCCCTCGATCGGTCAGCAATGCGGACAAGTGAGTGATCGCTCCGTTCATGCTGATCGAACTTACGAAAAGGATGGCGGTGATAATCCAGAAGGCAAAAGATCGCAGGCCTTGTTGCCATGTCATTCCAGAATGTGAGACCGGAGCAGCTTTGTTTCCGACCGCTCCACGCTCGCGGATGTAGCGCCAACTAAGAGGCAAGCCGAGTAACAAAGCCAACCCGCCGAGCGACGCGTACGCGGCACGCCAGCCCGACCGACTGATGATGGATTGGGCGACGACGGGCAAGATCATGGCTCCCAAGCCCGCTCCAACCATCACAAAAGCTAACGCCATCCCTAAACTCCGCTGAAACCAGGTGGAAATCGATCGCGAATAGGCCAGATGAGCTGCGCCGTTTCCCACTAAACCCAGCACGAAGCAAGTCACATAAAACTGTGACAATCCGAAGTGCAACAACGATAACGAGGCAATCGCGCACACGTATATCGTCATGCAGGTAAGAATGATGCGGCGAGGACCAAAGCGATCGATCCACTGGCCCAGCAAAGGCGAGATGAAACCTAACGTGACGGCGGCGATTGCGAAGCCGCTTGAGATCGCCTCACGGCTCCAGCCAAATTCGGCAGCCAGCGGTTTCACAAAAACGGAAAACGTATAGACGAATAGCGAGCCGAATCCCGCCATCACGCCAAGACACGCCGCCAACACCACGCGCCAGCCGTAATAGCCGAGATCGGATTCAGTCGGGCCATGCGGCTTTTCGGCGCGTTGCGCTATGGCCAAGCCGACTCCGACACTTCCGGGAACGGACTCTTCGCTCATTATCCTTGATCTCAGTTGATCTTTGTCCTGTGTGGAGTCGGATCATACACAAAGCGCTCGACCGACATCTCTAACCTTTTTCTAGTATGGCCATGCGGTTTAGAAGATCGAGTTAGTCGCAATGATTTTCGAAAGCATAAAGAGGCCAATCGCAATTACCGAGGTAATTACCGACAGCATGTATTGCTGTGTTACTGATTACTAGTATTCCTAGTTTGGAAAAGTTACTGGACTCGCTCCCAATCTGGCCATCCTTACAGCCGGTTGCCAACGAGCTCGGCGCTGACGTTCAAAGTGAACTATGGCTAAGAAAATCCTTGTAGTTGACGACTCTAAGACAGCCTTAATGATGGAGCGCGAAATTCTGGAAAAGCGCAAGAATTACCACTGTGTAACCGCGGCTGATGGCCAGGAAGCGGTCGAGAAGGCGCAACAAGAGCGCCCAGACCTGGTGCTGATGGATGTTGTGATGCCGCGCATGAATGGATTTGAGGCCTGCAAGGCGATGCGTCAGCAGGACAGCACTCGCGAGACCCCCATCGTTCTGGTTACCACTCGCAGTGAAGAGTCCTACATGGAAGCAGGATTCCAGAGTGGATGCAACGACTACATTACCAAACCGGTCGATGGCGCCGAACTGGTGGCCCTGGTGGAGAGCTACCTCGGCGAGTAACCCGGATTCGAATGTTGTCAGTCTGGGGAAGCGGGCAGGAAGAATCTTATGAATACGAGCAAAGCATCTGAGCAAAAGCCCGCTGGATCGGATTCGATGAACGAAGCCCGATTGGAAGCGGCGCGAAAGCGCATGGCTGAGAGCCGTGATCCAGAAGATGCTCTTGAGGGACTGCGCGAGATCGCAGCTAACTTTCTCGGCTCTGAGGAAGTTGGGTTGTTTCGCGTGGATCAGAAAACTGCAAATCCTCAGGCTTACTGGTCCTTCGGAATCGATCTGGAAAAATACGACTTACGACGGGTTTTGGGGGACGCCGGCCTAGGAAAAGTGATGGGTGGCGAGTACCACGTGAGCCATGGCCGCACGGACGCTTCCGGCAGGGTGCAGGCGTTTATCCCAATCCGTTTGGCGAACGAAACTGTCGCGATCATCGCGATTTTGCGTTTGTTGCCTCATAAACATGCCTTCGACAAATGGGATGTTGAATTGTTCAAGATTCTCTCCAATGAAGCAGGCGCTGCATTGTTCGGTCCGTCCGCGCATTCAAAAGCTCTGGCTACGGGAAGAGGATAGAGAATGAGCGGCCAATCCCCCAAATTTAATCCGGCAGTCTTGCCCGTAGAGTTCATGAAGCGTTTTGAGTCTACGGACGCTAATGAACCGCGGCACTTCCTTTATCCGGGACAGGTTTTCGTAACCGCTGAACCGATCACGATCTCAACCATACTGGGATCGTGCGCGGCCGTCTGTCTCTGGGATATGCACAAGAGGGCGGGAGGAATGAACCACTATCTTCTGCCAGACGGGCCGAGCGAGGGGTTGAACCGGTTGCGCTACGGCAATGTCGCGAACCCTGACCTTCTGGAAAAAATTCTGGCATTGGGATGCGAAACCCGGCACTTGCGAGCCAAGATTTTCGGCGGGTCCAGCGCTTTCGGCGGAGACCCATTGCAATCTTTGGGATCGAGGAATGTGGAACTCGCCGAACAGTTTCTTCGTTCCGCAGGCATTTCCGTGGTGGAACGAGATGTCTCAGGAAAGCACGGGCGGCGATTGGTGTTTCGGATCGCTGATGGCGTGACTGCAATCAAGAATTTTGACCAAACGTAATTTATCAGGTGCGGTACGAAAACGCCGCGCTTGAAATTAGAAATCGGTCGCGTGAATTGGCGCGGACCTGACGGAGGAACAGTGGAGTTAGCGGACTTTGACCGGGAAGCAGTGCTCGCCTCGTTTCTCGTCGAGTCACAGGAGGGCCTGGACTCGATGGAGCAGGCGCTGGTGCAGATGGAATCGAATCCTTCTGATCCGGAGCTCCTGGCCAATATTTTTCGCGTGGCACACACCCTCAAGGGGAACGCCACTTCTTTGGGGCTCACCGAACTCGCAGGATTTGCCCACGTCGTAGAGGATCTGCTGGACGTGTTCCGCGAGCAGCAGACGATGCCGGGCGCAGATTTGATTTCACTTCTGTTGAAAGCTGTAGATGAACTTCGCGCCATGGTCGCCGGAGCGGCGACGGCTGGGCCCCATGAGCTGACACCGGGACAACAAGACCTGGTAAAGCAAATCGCGCGCGAGGTAGAAGCGCGGTCCAACGGATCCGGCAATACTGATGGAAGCTCGGGGCAATCCGGTTCAGCAGCGAAGGCTGAGGCGCTGCCGAGTGCCGGCAACCGTACTCTGCGTGCGGATGTCGCCAAACTGGACCACATGCTGAATTTGACGGGCGAGATTGTGATTGCGCAAGGGCGGCTGCGGCGAATGATTGAGAACCTCGGCACCGAACAAGGGCGCGCCATCCTGGAGATGCATCGTGAGGCCGAGCGCCTGTACATGGACCTGCAGAGTGAAGTGATGAGTATCCGGATGGTTCAGGTCGGGCCGCTTTTCCGCCAGTTTGTCCGCTCTGTGAGAGACCTAGCAAAGAGCCATGGGAAGTTGGCCCGGCTGGAAGTGGTGGGGGGAGACGTCGAGGTTGATACGACCGTGCTCGAACAACTCAAAGATCCGCTGCTTCACCTGCTGCGCAATGCGGTCGATCACGGCGTAGAGAAGCCGGCCGTGCGCCAGAGCCAAGGCAAGAATGCTTGCGGTGTGATTCGCCTGACTGCTGGCCATAGCGGCGGAAACATTATCGTAACGTTGCAGGACGACGGGGCAGGATTCGACCGGGCACGGATCGTCGAGAAAGCGCGGCGATTGGGACTCTTATCTGCTGACGATAACATTCGCGATCAGGATATTTTCGATCTCGTATTCCATGCGGGATTCACGACTACGGAGTCGGTTACGGATCTTTCCGGACGCGGCGTTGGACTGGATGTAGTACGACGCAATATCAACGCGCTGCGGGGGATGGTCGAGGTATCGAGCACAGGCGGCAAAGGTACGACTATCACCATCCGCTTGCCGTTGACCCTGGCCATCATTGATGGATTTTCCGTCAAGGTGGGAACAGAGACCTTCATCGTCCCTCTCGAACACGTCACGGAATGCACGGAATTGCCAGCGGACGAGCGTAATCCGGAAGCCAGCGGAATCCTCCGCTTGCGGGGAACAGCACTGCCTTACATCCGCTTGCGGCGCGTATTTGGCCTATCCGGTAAAGCTCCGAAGAAAGAAAACATTGTAGTCGTCAAGATCAATGACTTCCACGCCGGAATTGCGGTGGACGAACTTTTGGGCGGCATGCAGACAGTAGTCAAGCCGTTGGGTAAGGCGTTTCAAGGCGTTTCCGGGATTGCCGGTTCAACGGTTCTTGGAGATGGACGGGTTGGTTTGATCCTTGATGTTCCCAGTCTTATGCGTGAAGCGATGCAATCGGCGGTGCAGGCGCAAGCTTAGCTGGAAGTGAGATATCGGATATTAGAGGGGTGAACGACAATGAGAACTTGGCAAGATCAGAAAATCGGCACGCGGTTAGGAGTGGTCTTCGGCACCATCCTACTGTGTGTGATTGCGGCGGGTGCGTTCGGACTGAGCTGGCTCGGCCGCCTCAACTCCAACATGGCGGCTTCGATCCAGAAGCGTTACAACACGGTGGAGTTGACACGCCAAACCATCGAGCACTCAATCACCAATGCTCGCATCACCTTTCAACTATTCGAGACCACCGACCCCGACAAGGAGAAGGCGCTGAACCAGAAGAATGATGCGATCAGTGATGAAATCAGCGCTCAGATCGCGGAGATCGAAAAGACTCTTAGCTCTTCCCAAGAGCGGGATTTGTTTGCGAGTGTCATGCAGGATCGCGAGGCTTACAAAGTAGCCAGACAAAAAGCCAAGAAATTGTTGATGGACAAAAAGCGTGACCAGGCGATGGCAGTGCTAAGCGACGAGGTAATCCCTGTACTCGACACGTACCGTGCGGAGTGGGGGAAGTTCATTAACCTTCAGACGGCGGCCATGCAGCAGAGCATAAAGGAGAGCCAGGATACTTACGTCACCGGACGCAGAGTTGCATTGTTGCTCCTCGTAGTCACTCTGGTCCTGTCCACGTTCGCTGCGTTCAGCGTTACGAGGAGTATTACCGTTCCTATTCAGCAATCGGTCAAATATGCAGAGAGCATCGCCGCTGGCGATTTGACCCGGGAGATTCTGGTCACGAACCATTCCGAGACCGGTCAGTTGCAGCAGGCCATGCAGGAAATGAGCAGCAGACTGTCCGGGATTATTCGGGACGTTCGTGAAGGGTCGTCCGCGGTCGCCTCGGCGGCCCAGCAAGTTTCGGCATCATCACAGATTCTTTCCCAGGGAACGAGCGAACAAGCAGCTTCCGTGGAAGAGATGAGCGCTAGCCTGGAACAGATGAATGCTTCCATTACGCAAAATGCAGACAACAGCCGGCAAGTAGAGCAGGCAGCGGCGAAGGGCGCTATGTCCGCGGAAGAAAGCGGAAATGCGGTCAAAGAGACAGTCGATGCCATGAAGCAAATTGCGGCAAAGACGTCAGTGATCGAGGAGATCGCCTACCAGACCAATCTTCTCGCGCTTAACGCTGCTATCGAAGCGGCTCGTGCTGGCGATCAAGGCCGTGGTTTCGCGGTGGTCGCAGTCGAGGTTCGAAAGTTGGCTGAGCGTAGCCAACTGGCAGCGCAAGAAATTGGTGGGTTGGCCGGGAAGAGTGTCGGCGTCGCTGAGCGATCCGGCCAGTTGCTGTCTGATCTGGTTCCATCCATTAAGAAGACTGCCGAACTGGTCCAGGACGTGGCCGCGGCTTCCACTGAACAATCCGGCGGAGTCACGCAGATCAACAAAGCTATGGCGCAGGTCGACACGGTGACGCAACGCAATGCTTCGTCCGCGGAAGAGCTTTCCAGCACGGCTGAAGAATTGGCGGCGCAGTCCGAGCAATTGCAGCAGTTGATGACTTTCTTCCGCGTGGCAGGCGAACAGCGTGCCAATCGCAGCGGCAACGGCCAACAGGCCGCCCCCTATCCGCAGAAGCGAACGTTCAGGGATGAGTATGCGCAGCTTACAAACGCCCAACCGGCCCATGGCAGACTAGCGGAGGAGGCTAACTTCTCGCCGTTCTAAAACGGACACCTCTGCCTTGCGTCATGGAACATCCATTCGACTAGCAGAATGAAAAGGCCGGCGCTATCGCGCATAAGACGGTAGAAATACGAGGATTCAAACTATGGGAGCGTCGAATTCAGGGAAGAATCAACTCCCTTTGAACACAGTGCAATACCTCACGTTCTTGACTGCAGGCGAGGAGTATGCGGTCGGCATCGTGAAGGTGAGCGAGATCGTAGAGTATGAAACGGTCACCACGGTACCCAACACTCCTGCTTGGATTCGCGGTGTAACGAATCTGCGTGGCAGGGTGGTGCCGGTGGTGGATCTCGCGGCCAAATTCGGATTACCACACAGCAATATTTCCAAGTTCTCCTGCATCATCATCACCGAAGTAATGTTCCAGGGCGAGAAGTTGACGATGGGAGTTCTGGCCGACTCAGTGAGCCAAGTGGTTGAACTTTCGGCCGATGAAATCGAAGCACCGCCGCCGTTTGGTACTCGCGTCAAGACCGAATACCTGTTCGGCATGGGACCGCTGGGCAAGAAATTCTGCCTGATTCTCGATATCGACAAAGTCCTCTCCGCCGATGAACTTCTTGCGGTAACAGAATCGGCCGATGGGGAACGGTCTATGGATGCTTCGGCCACGGATTCGTCGAACATAAACGCATCAGACTTAAATGCTTCGAACCCAGATGCGGCAAACAAAGAAAAACACCTCGAGGCCGGAGCGTAGCAGTGCCCGCTCCCACGGTTGCAGGCAAGGATTCAGGTGAGTCCCGCCGCATCGAAGGCGAGCTTTGCGTTGAGCAGCCTGCCCAACTGACGGTCAGTCCCGCGCTGTTCAATAAATTCCAAAAGTTAATCTACTCCGAAACCGGCATCTGGCTGGGCAGTTCAAAGACCGCGCTTTTGTGCGGACGGCTCTACCGGCGGCTTCGGGATCTGGAGATCGATTCTCTGCAGCGTTACTACGAATGTGTTACGCAGCCGGAGCAGCAGGAAGAACGCTGCCGGATGATCGACGCTATCACGACCAACGAAACCCGCTTCTTCCGCGAGCCCCGGCAGTTTGAATTCCTGGTGCAGAAAATTCTCCCCCGATGGCGCATGGAAGCCGAACGCCAGTTGCGCCCGCGGCGGGTGCGGATCTGGAGCGCGGGGTGTTCATCCGGGGAAGAACCGTACACCCTGGCGATGTTGCTCGAGAGAGATCTTCCGGCGAAACAGGGCTGGGATGTGCGGATTCTAGCCACCGATATCTCGAATCGAGTTCTGGAAAAAGCGCGTAAGGGAATTTATCCCCTGGCAAGGTCGAAGGAGCTGCCGCGGGATTTGCTGCACGGTTTTATGTTGCGCGGAGTGGCGGAGCGGCAAGGCGAGGTCAAAGTGAAAGTCGAAATCCAGCAGATGGTCGATTTTCAAAGATTGAACCTCCATCAGGAACTGGATCTCGCCGAAGGTCCATTTGACGCTGTTTTTTGCCGTAATGTTCTGATTTATTTTGACGCAGCTTCGAAGCGCACCGCGGTCACAAATCTTTCGCGTCATCTCGTGGTCAATGGATTCTTGTTTGTGGGTCACGCGGAGAATTTGTGCAGCATGTCGTCCCAGTTACGAAGTCTGGAGCCAACCATTTACACGAAGATTAACGATACCGAAGGCCTGTGAAGTGCGCATAAGACAGCGCCTACCAAGCTGCCTGAGAGATTAAGAGAGGAAATGACGTGTCAGTTGTGAATGGGGAGAATCTGCAGGTCCTGGTTGTGGATGACTCGGCGATGGTCCGCCAGGTGCTGCAGTCCATCCTCGCGACCGACCACAGGATCAATGTGAAGGCGGCAGCAGATCCGCTGATCGCGTGGGTGAAGATGCAGAAGGAACCACCCAACGTCGTCATTACGGACCTGGAAATGCCCCGCATGGACGGTCTGACCTTCATTCAAAAAATCATGATGGAAATGCCAACTCCGGTTGTCGTCTGCTCCGGTTTGGCCGCTCGCGGCACCGAACTCGCATTGCGGGCGCTTGAAGAAGGCGCGGTGGAAGTGATCACCAAGCCCAAGGTAGGCGTGCGGGAGTTTCTGCACGAATCGGCGGTGACGCTGCTGGACGCAGTCTGGAGCGCTTCTCAGGCCCAGGTCAAGCTAAGGCCGGTGCCAACGCTAACGGCTAGTCCTCGTATAAACGTCGATGCGATCTTGCCTCGCAAAAGCAAGGCCTGCTCCACAACGGCGCCGAGCGGAATTATTGCGGTGGGCGCCTCTACCGGTGGAACCGAGGCGTTGCGAGTTTTTCTGATGGCACTGCCCACCGACTGCCCGCCGGTAGTAATTGTGCAACATATGCCTGAGGGTTTTACCAAGGCCTTTGCCAATCGCTTGAATAAGGAATGTGCAGTGGAAGTCTCTGAGGCACGGGATGGCGAAAGGTTACAGATTGGCCGGGCACTGATCGCTCCCGGCAACCGGCACATGCTCGTCAACCGCAGCGGCGAGGAACTAGTCGCTCAGATCATCGATGGACCATTGATCTCGCGCCATCGACCGAGTGTCGATGTACTTTTTCGTTCGGTGGCTATTTCCGTTGGGGCGAAGGCAGTCGGCGTCATTATGACCGGCATGGGCGACGATGGCGCCCAAGGCCTGCGAGAGATGAAGGACGCGGGAGCCGCAACCATCGCACAGGATGAAGCAAGTTGTGTGGTGTTTGGAATGCCGAGAGAGGCGATTGCTCGGGGTGCTGTGGATGTCGTTGTGAATTTGGAGCAACTCGCCAACGCTGCGTTGGTCGCGGGCCTAAGTAGCCGGATTACCGTATAGCGGAATCGATGGTGAAATCCGGATGCGCTGCCCAGCTATTCAACTGAGTTGCTTATTGGTGCCATCCGAGGTATTCTTCGCGTCCTTCAAAAACAAAACGGAGCAGACGTTGGATGCGCTGTTTCAATGTCGAGGGTTGCGATGGAGATGTTTCTTTGGTCTCCATTGGTGAATCCGTCTTTGGTTCGAGTGCCGGTGCCGCTCCGCTAGCCATGCGTAATCTCCTCTTTCTAAGTGATTTCCAATGCCTGGTCGCCTGTGCTTCCGGGGATACTGGGTTGCCAACTGTCCCCCGAAGAGAGCGTGGGAGAGTTCCAAATTGAACTCTAATCCTAAAATGGACCTGGCCTTGGGAGCAGATCACTAACGATGTAGTACCTCAGACTAGGGTAATGGGCAGTCTACAGGCGATTTTGGATTGTTGAGGCGGCTCGAAGTCCTACAAGAGCCGCCAGTTACGTAATAGCTGTCATTGTTTCGCCATCAATCTCGTCGCAAATCTTCGTCTTGACACTATTCGTTGCAACGGATTATTTGTATTTAATGGCAAAAGCTATTTCGGCGCGCACTCGCGAACGTCGGGCGGTCTGTTCGGAAGAGATCGCCTTTCTGGAGTTACTGCGCACGACGGACGCGCTGTCACGTGGCTTGATTGCGATTCTTAAGAACTGGGATCTCTCGGCGAACCAATACAACGTGCTGCGCATTTTGCGTGGGTCGCCCGCCGGACTTCCCTGCGGCGAGATCGCCCGCCGCATGATAACCCGTGATCCGGACATCACTCGCATTCTAGACCGCCTGGAAAAGCGGGGACTGATCGCACGCGGGCGGGAAACTACGGACCGGCGAATGGT
Source organism: uncultured Acidobacteriaceae bacterium (assembly GCA_963789625.1). Taxonomy (GTDB): domain Bacteria; phylum Acidobacteriota; class Terriglobia; order Terriglobales; family Acidobacteriaceae; genus Sulfotelmatobacter. Next base: position 377,131 of record CAWBLK010000013.1, read on the forward strand.
GATGGCGCGCATTACGCGGGAGGGTCTCAAACTCCTGGCTCGCCTGGATGAACCGGTGGAGGCTGCTCATCGCAGGCAACTAGGCCACATGGGACGGAAACGCCTGGCGACGTTAATCGAGCTGTTGTGCGCTTCACGCGGTGAACTCGTTTGATATCTTGCCTCTAATAGGCGTTGCAACGAATATCGTTGCCACGCATCTAACTGATATCGTGAGAGTAAACACCTTGCAGAAGTAGAAAGGAAACCCTTATGTCACTCCGACCAGTAAGACAGATTATTCAAACGCAGCCCACCATCGAGGGCGCAGGAGTAAAACTGCAGCGCGCTTTTGGGTTTGGCAAGACCAAGGAGTTCGATCCTTTTCTGCTGCTGGATGACTTTCGCAATGAAAATCCGCAGGACTACCTTGCGGGTTTTCCCTGGCATCCGCACCGCGGGATCGAGACGATCACTTATGTGCTTGCTGGTTCGGTGGAACACGGCGACAGTCTTGGCAACAAGGGAAAGATGACGGCGGGAGATGTGCAGTGGATGACGGCCGGCAGCGGCATCTTACACCAGGAGATGCCCAAGGGCGATACGCAAGGCCGCATGCACGGCTTTCAACTGTGGGCGAACCTGCCTTCGGCGCTGAAGATGACCGATCCGCGCTACCAGGATATTCCGGCCAGCGCGATCCCGGAAGTCACGGATGATGATGGTACCCGCGTGCGCATTATTTGCGGCGAGTTCTGGGGTAAGCGCGGACCAGTGGAAGGTGTGGCTGCCGATCCGAATTACCTCGATATTTCGGTGGCTCCGGGCCAGCGGAAGCGGCTGAAGGTTGAGACCACGCGCAACGCGTTTGCTTATGTGTTTGCTGGATCGGGCACGTTTCGCGATGCGTCGACGCCACGCGCGGTGTTGACCGAGCAGGTTGCAAAGCAGGAAGCGCCGCCGGTTTACGATGCCGGCAATCATTCGCTGGTGTTGTTTGACCGTGGAGATGAGATTGCGGTGCAAGCGGGCGACGAAGGCATCCGCTTCCTGTTGGTATCAGGCAAGCCCATCGAAGAACCTGTCGCATGGTATGGTCCGATCGTGATGAACACGCAGCAGCAACTCCGGCAGGCGGTTTCGGAATTGCAGAATGGTACGTTTATCAAGCACGGTTAATGTAAAGGTTAAGGGACCGCCCGAACTTTAATGCGATCAATACGGGCGAAGAAACCGTTTTGGCGGTCCTGATTCTGGGCTAGAGTAAGAGCGTGAAGCCTTCACGGATCCTACTGAAGCTCACTCTGCTGCTAGTTCTCGGCGGATTCATTAAGAATTCCCTATCAGCGCAGAGCGCTGTAACTCCCTCCTCGCAGTCGGGTTCCTCCGTACCTGCGTCCCGGCTGGCACACCTTCGACGCGGCATCAATACCAGCGGATGGTTTGCTCAGGTTTACGATCAGCGCGGATATACCAAGGAACATTTTCAGAGCTGGACCACAGCGGAAGATATCGCGCTGATTAAATCCATGGGATTCGATCACGTGCGGCTTAGCGTAAATCCGCAACCGATGATGATGAATCATCGGCCGGATGAGATTCCGGCGGATTATCTCGGCTATGTTGACGCTGCGGTGAAGATGATTCTGGATCAGGGGCTGGCGGTGATGATTGATCTGCATCCCGACAGCGACTTCAAAACAAAGCTTGCGAAAGATGACAGCTTTGTGCAGGAGTTCTCCGATTTCTGGCGCACGCTGGCACGGCATTATTCGACGTGGGATCGAGAGCGAGTTTTCTTTGAGATTCTGAACGAGCCGGAGCTTTCTGATCGCTACCGCTGGTACGGTGTGCAGGCGAAGCTGGCGGCGGCGATTCGCGAAGGCGCTCCGCAACATACGATGATTGCGACCGGAGCCCGCTGGTCGAATGATGATGAGTTGGTTTTTCTGGAGCCTCTGCGCGATACCAATGTAATTTACACCTTTCACTTCTATGAGCCGACCATCTTTACTCACCAGGGTGCAACGTGGGGCTCATATTTTTGGCGTTGGGTGAAGGGTTTGCATTATCCATCGTCGCCGGAATCGACCGCGAAAGTTGCCGCAGGCGTGCCGGACGCGGTGGACCGACTTGCAGTGGTCCGCTATGGGCAGGATCACTGGGATGCATCGCGGATTGATGCTGAAATTACCCAGGTCGCGGAATGGGCTCGGCAGCACGGGGTCCCGGTCGTGTGCAACGAGTTCGGCGTCTATCGCGACTATTCGGAGCCGCAGGATCGGGAGGCGTGGATTCATGACGTGCGCACTGCATTAGAGCGGCATGGCATGGGGTGGACGATGTGGGATTATTCCGGCAACTTCGGAGTGGTCGTAAAGAAGGACGGACGAAGCGTTCCGGATGAAATCACCTTGCGCGCTCTGGGGCTGAATCTGTCGGCGGGAAAATGAGCGGCAGCAGCTTCAAGTGAGTTCCCATCAAGCGAGTTCCAGACTCTTCAAATCGTCGAGCAGCGCCTTCTCTACCTTGTTCTCATGCTCCGTAGTCAACTTCTTCCCAGCCGACGTTAGATAGAATGCGTCGATCGCCATTTGCCCTTCGGTATCGATCAAGGCGATTTCAATATTGCAATGCTGCCGGGAAAGGCACGAACTGATGCGGTGCAAAAGACGCGGCCGGTCCTGTGCAATCACTTGCAGCAGAGTGCTGGTAGAGGATGCTGCATCGTCGAAATCGATTCGGGTTTCCACCGTTACTTTGATCTTGGCGTTCTTCTCCGCTCGTTGACGATCGCGCAGCATCCGGTCCAGGTCCACCTCGCCCGCCAAGACTGCGGTGATGCTTTGCTTGAATCGTTGCCATTCTGACAAGTTCAATTCCAGCGTACGAAAGCGATCGGTGAAGTAGAGTGTGTCGACTACGGTTCCGGCCTGGTTGGAAAAAGCGTTAGCCTTCACAATGTTCATTCCCCAGGCCGCCAGGACTCCGGTCAACGTCGCGAGCAACGACGCTCTGTCTTTGGTGACCAGCGTTAGTTCGTACCAATGCCGGCCCCGCTTCAGATCCACCTGAACCGGATCATGCCCGAATTGCTCCGACATTTCCATGTGCCGCATGACTTCTTCGGCGGAGTGAACGCGCAGGTATCTTTGGGGAAATCCTTCTACAAACTCTTTAAATTTCGCGCTCATCACCGGAGCCAGGCTGCGCAGGCGCGCGAGTTTTTCTCCGCTTGCATCGTGCACCCGCTGGTCGGCGCTGCGGTTCAAGTAGTTGGCGGCGCCGATGTAGAGCTGCCAGACGTTCTCCGCCTTCCACGGCGTGAGTGCTTCCGGATTCACCGCCTTGATGTCGGCATAGGTGAACAGGCACAGCATTTTCAGCCGCTCCTGGGTGCCAACTTTTTCGGCAAAGGCCGCGACGGTTTCCGGATTGAAGATGTCACGCCGCAGTTGTGCTGACATTTCCAGGTGGTTCGCGATGAGAAATAGAACTGTGGCACGTTCTTCCGCTTCCACATCAAGCCGGTCGAGGCAGCGGGCCGCAATCTCAAGGCTGGCTACAACGTGATTGTTGCCCGGCACTCCCTTGCCCGTGTCATGCAATAAGAGAGCGAGGTAGAGCAGCTCGGGATCTTCCAACTCTCCCAGCAGCTCCGCATACCTCTGATCCCATTCGGATTTCGATTGGTTCAAACGGTGCAAGCTTTCAATGGCGAGGATCGAGTGCTCATCCACGGTGAAACGATGATAGAAATCGCGTACGACCAGAGAATCGATGGGCTTCAATTCCGGCAGCAGCAGGGTGAGTAAGCGTAATGAGTGCATGGCGCGCAAGGCTTCACCGGCATGCGGCTGCAACAGAGTTTCCTGCAGGTAGAGCCAGAGTTCCGCACCGCGCGGAGGAGTTACTGCCAACGCGGGAAGCTCCTGTTCGATTCTGTGCTCGGTGGTCGCGCTCAACTTCAGCCCGTGAACCGCCATAAAGTGAAAAAGCCGCAGCAGCATCTCAGGGTCACGCAACGAGGATGACTGTTGCAGAAAAATCAGCCCATCGACTACAGAAAAATCGGGGCTCGATGGGCGAGATCGTCTGCCCTGAAATTGCCGGCGCAAGGAGGACCACGCCTCCGGAATCTCATCCAGCAACTGCAGCACTGTGCGCTGCACCGCGCGGGCGTGCCCAAAGTAAATGCGCATCCAATCCGCGGGAGTTAGGTCTGCCGCATCGGGAGCGCCGATCTTGCGTGCTGCTGCTTCGTCCTGCGCCTCCCAGCTCAGGGAGTTGTCATCGCGGCCGTGGCGGAAATGCAGAAAGCATCGCGCCGCCATCAGGAACTCTAGAGCCTCATTCAACTGCTTGCGCACCGGAGCCCGAAGCAGGCCGGCGTCAGGCCAGTCGCCAAGTTTACTCATGGCGGAGATGAGCGCCAGCCAGCAGGCCACGTTGTAATCGCGAAGGCCGCCCGGCGTTTCTTTCAGATTCGGCTCCAGGTGGAATACGGTGTGACCGAATTTTCCGTGGCGCTCGCGCGTTACCTCGGCCAAACCTTGCAGTAGCGCTTTCGATTCCCGCGTCACCAGCTTGGGGATTACTTTGTCGTGAAGGCGCGCAAACACTTCCTGGTCGCCTGCGACGTAGCGGCAATCGAGAAGCGAGATGGTGAACTCGGTGTTGTTGGAGTCGTAGCGGTCGCACTCCGAAACGGTGCGCGAGGCGGGGCTTAACTTAAGCTTCAGATCCCACAGCTCTTGCGAAAACTGCCGGACTACTTCCTTGTGGGCCTCTTCGCCACGGCGATCGGCATAAAGAAAGAGCAGATCGATATCGGAATAAGGAAAGAGCCAGCCGCGTCCAAAGCCTCCGGTCGCTACCAATGCAAAGCCCGGCGGACCATGTTCGTCGGATGACACGAGATCTCGCCACAGACGGTGAAGAATGCCTTCAATAAGCCGCGTGCGTTGGGCGACTGCGGCGCGACCGTCTCCAGTGGAAGCGAACTCCCGCGCGATGCGCGCCGATTCGTCGGCGAGCAAACTTCGCAGTTCACTGATTAGTGAAGAGGATTCCATCATGATGATGGATCGATCGATACGCAGACGATCGCTAGATAGTCGAGCGTTAGATAGTCGATCAAGGGACGACCGATGAATCGAAGAATGTCTACAGCGCTCCCTCGCCCCGCTCGTCGTTGCGGATGCGAATAGCTTCATCTACACGCGTAAGAAAAATCTTTCCGTCACCGATCTTGCCCGTGCGCGCCGTGCTCACGATCGCTTGCACAGCCTTCTCGGCCAAAGCGTCAGGCAAAACCATCTCTAGCTTAGTTTTGGGAATAAGATCCACGCTGTATTCGCGGCCACGGTAGACCTCGGTGTGGCCTTTCTGCCGGCCGTGGCCGCGAACTTCGATCACGGTCATGCCTTCGACGCCGACTTCCTGCAACGCACTCTTTACTGCTTCCAGCTTGGAATTCTGTATGACCGCTTCAACTTTCGTCATGATGTTATTCTCGAACTCCGGTCCTGGCCATTTCGACATCCAGGTACAAAAATCATACACCGGCACCACACACTTTAAGGTGAATCTGATACGAGCTTCCCGCAGCAATGGTTGCTCGGCGATTCTATCGTCTATGGTCTTTCCGCGGTAATCGAAACTATTCATCGTTCCGATCATGATCTGCTATGCAGAGCGAGAACATGGGAAGCGCTGACGACGGCCCGCACTCTTTTTCCTGATAGTCTGAATGTAGGTACTTCAGGAGAGCCTAACCCGTTTGCCGCCAATCATCAACGCACAGGGAATTTCCAAGTCCTTCGGGGCAAATCCGCTCTTCCAGAACGTCTCCTTTACGGTTTCGGAGGCCGATCGCATTGGGCTAATTGGCCCGAACGGCTCGGGCAAGTCCACGCTGCTTCGGATTCTTGGCGGCGATGTTAACCCCGATAGCGGGGACATCGCGGTGCGCAAACGGATTCGGCTCAGCTATGTGGAGCAAGACTCCACATTTAAGGCTGGAGACACGATACGCTCAGTGGCCCAGAGCGCGATGGAGCGGGCGGCTCTGCCGGAGTCAGACCGCGGCACTCGCTTCGCCGAGACCATGGGCCGGGCGGGCTTTGAAGACCTTGAGGCCGAAGCTTCTACATTGTCCGGCGGTTGGCGGAAAAGGCTGGCGATTGTTGAGGCCCTCGTTCAGTCTCCGGATATTCTTTTACTCGATGAACCTACGAACCACCTGGATCTGGCGGGGATTGAGTGGCTGGAAGACCTGCTGAAGGCTGCGGCTTTCGCCTGCGTGGTGGTGAGCCATGATCGCTACTTTCTGGAAAATGTCGCCACCAGCATGGCGGAGCTGAACCGGACCTATCCCGATGGATTGCTGCGCGTGGCGGGAAGCTATACGCGGTTTCTGGAGAAGAAAGAGGAGTTCCTGCACGCGCAGTCGAAGCGGCAGGAGGCGCTGGAGAATCTGGTTCATCGCGAGATCGAGTGGCTCCGGCGCGGGGCCAAGGCGCGGACAAGAAAATCGAAAGCCCGCATCGATAAAGCCGGCGAGTTGATGGGCGAACTGGCCGACTTAAACGCTAGAAGACGCACGGGAACGGCGCAGATCGATTTCTCGGCGACCGATCGCAAGACCAAACGGTTGATTGAACTGGAAGACGTCACCTGCAAGATGGGCGACCGGACATTGTTCACCGGGCTAAATTGCGTGATCACTGCGGGAATGAGAGTGGGGCTAGTGGGGCCGAATGGCAGCGGGAAGACGAGCCTGCTGCGGCTGTTGCGCGGGGAGACCACGCCCGCCAGCGGAGAGATTCATCGCGCCGACTGGCTGCGAATTGTTTATTTTGATCAGAGTCGCGAGCTCGATCCCGATATAACTTTGCGCCGCGCGTTGGCCCCGGAGGGCGATTCTGTGGTTTACGAGGATCGATTGGTTCACGTGGCGTCATGGGCGGCTAAATTTCTGTTCGCGGGTGAGCAGCTCAATCAGCCTGTGGGACGGCTTTCCGGCGGTGAGCGGGCGCGGGTTTTGATTGCTCAGCTCATGCTGCAACCGGCTGACGTTCTTCTGCTGGATGAGCCTACGAACGATTTGGATATTCCAACGCTCGACATCCTTGAAGAGAGCCTGCTGGAGTTTCGCGGTTCTCTCGTGCTGGTTACGCATGACCGCTACATGCTGGACCGCGTGTCGACGATGGTGCTTGGGCTTGATGGAGCGGACGGCGCGGGACTTTTTGCCGATTACTCGCAGTGGGAGTCATGGGTGGAGGAACGCCGGGAGATGGCAAAAAGCGATGGCCGTGCCACGGCATCGGCTACAGCCGGCGCGGATAGCGCACGGCAAGCGCCTGCGAAGAAGAAGCTCTCGTATCTGGAGGCGCGGGAGTATGACTCGATCGAGCAGCGCGTGGCCGATGCCGAGCAGGTTCTACAGGAAAAACGGGTTCAACTGGAAGATCCACAGATTGTCAGCGACAGCCAGCGTCTGGTTACGGCTCATGCGGAGATGGAAGAGGCGCAGGAAAAAGTGGACACGCTATATGCGCGCTGGGCTGAGCTTGAAAAGAAGAAGAATGGATAGCTTCGATCAACCTCTCTACTTACTCCGATCGCGGAAGATCGGCTTAGGAGGCCAGACAGAAGGCGATGATGGTGTTGCCATGAGTCCCTGTGGCCTTTTCGAGCTTATCCAGCAAGGCTGATTCGAGGTCGTCTGGGTCAGGCTTCATCTCACAGGCGGCGATTTCCTTGTCTGTTGCGCTCTGAAAACAGAGTTCGCATACGCCGAGTCCGTCCTCGGAGCGAACCGGCGGACCGAAGACGCGACAGGTCATGGGGCGGTGTTCATAGAGTTCACAGTTGCCGGTTGCAGGATCGAGCGCGGGACAGGGCTCATCGTTCGCGAAATCGGAAAAACGTTGCTCTGCCGCGTCGCCTTCGTCTAATACCCCGGTTGATGGGTCACCGGGAAATTCCGGTGACAGGCGAGCAACGGCATCCTGAGCCCGTGCTCGTACTTGCCTTGCGCGTGCCGGAGCACATCCTTCCAGATCGGCTAATCCCCGCCGCAACCGCGCCGCGTCAAGCTGGTTGATGGGAAAAACCCCGATGCAGCACTGGGTGCAGCCGCGGCGGCAGGCCAGCCATTCGCCGCTGCGGCGCGCGGCATCGGCCAGGGCGGAATCCACGATCTGGATTAGTTTCCGATCCTGAGAAATGAGAGGCTGACGCGGCATGGCTATTTTGAATCATATACAAGTTGGGTAGTGGGTCAGTTAATAAGGAAGCGAGCCAAACGCGCGATTACTGTGTCGCAAAAGCGCGACACAACGCGCGGCTCGCCCAGATCCTTCACTGCGCAAAGAACGCTTGTTCAGGATGACAAGCAAACTGACCCACTACCCACTACTTAATCAGCGAGCGTTAGGGCTCGCTGTGGAATAGAATAACGCTTCGGAAGTCAGCGCCTATGCGAGCTCCTGCCGAGCTTTGGGAGAAGTTGGAAGGACGAGTGATTGAGGGAAAGTTCCCGCTGCAACAGCGGCTGGGAGGCTCGGATCATAGCGCCGTTTTTCTGACCCAGCGCAGCGGGAAAGAATCGCAAAAAACCACAATCAAGCTTGTTCCCTCTGAAGATATCGACGAGGGTCTCCAGCTTTCGCATTGGGCTGATGCCGCGAAGCTTTCACATCCTCATCTCATCCGGTTATTTGAATACGGACGCTGTGAGATCGACGGCAGACGCTTTCTGTATGTCGTGATGGAATTTGCCGACGAGGATTTGGCGCAGATCCTTCCGCTGCGGGCGCTCTCCCCCGCGGAAGTTACCGAGATGCTACCGCCGACGGCCGAAGCGCTGGCGTTTCTACATCGTTCTGGATTCGCTCACGGCCACATCAAGCCCTCGAACGTCATGGCGGTCGACAATCAGTTGAAGATTTCTGCCGATGGTCTGCACAAGATTGGAAAGCCCGGCGACGCAGGCGAGAGCAGCGTCTACACTGCGCCGGAAGTAGCGACCGTTGGAGTATCGCCGGCTGCGGATGTTTGGTCGGTGGGGATTATGTTGGTAGCCGTCCTGACTCAGCGGGAGCCGGTGTCGAGCAACGGCAATCGAGGACAAGTTGCCGTTCCTGAGACGATTCCCGAGCCTTTCCGCCAAATTGCTCAGGAATGTCTACGTACGGACCCGAAGCAACGCTGTTCGGTCGGCGACATTCTCAACAATTTCCAGGCGCAGGAACGAGTGGTCACAGACATAGCTGAAGAGCGTCTGCCCGAAAAACATTCCAAGAACAATAAATGGATTGTTGCTGCGATTGTGATGGCGTTGGTTATTGTCGTGGCATTGGTCGGGAGCAAATTTATCGGCCACCCGCCTCAGACTCCGGCTGTACAAACTCAACCAGCAGAACCTCAACCCGCACCTTCCGGCGCCACGGCCTCGCAGGTGCCGATTCCTGAGAAAGTCAATCCCAACAAAAAAGCTGTCGAGCGAGGGAACGTGCTGCAGCAGGTTATGCCGGAGGTATCCCGGAGTGCACGGAACACTGTCACTGGAAGGGTGAAGGTGGATGTGCGGGTCGTCGTGGACGCGTCGGGAAATGTCTCACAGGCGACGCTCAAGTCCGAAGTGAAGAGCAAGTACTTCGCGAACCTGGCGCTGGGTGCGGCCCGGCGCTGGAAGTTCAGCCCTCCGCAGGTGGATGGACAGGCGACCGCCAGTGAGTGGCTGCTGCGCTTTCAGTTTGGACGTACATCCACGCAGGTATTTCCTTCGGAAACAAAACTCTCGCACTGAGGAATCAATCCTCTGAATTGTTAGTCGACCCTTCAGCCTTATTCAACTTCCACACCATCTGCCGCAGCATGCCGAGCAGGAATTCCGCGTCGCCTTGTTGCATGTGCATTCGCCGCACTAACCGCCGCACTGCGCTGTGGAAGGACTTCGAGGTATTCAGCTTTGGATATTCGCTGGCGCGGAGAGCCGTGAGCAAGGTCTCAGTAATTCTTTCTGACTCCTCGGCTGAAGCTGGAGTTCCCTTCCCCGGCTTGGCTAACGCCTTAGGGTCGCGGCTTAGCTCGTACAAACAGATGGCTACGGCTTGCCCCAGATTCATCGACGTGTGCTCGTCACGCGTGGGGATGTGCATCAGCCAATGACAATGGCTCATATCCAGATTCGAGAGGCCGAATTTTTCCGATCCGAACAATAGAGCGCAATTGCCGGTTGCGATGTGCGCGCGAATCACGGGAGCACCCGCTTCGAGGCGCTGGATCGAATGCTGGAGATCGCGATGGCCGATAGCGGTTGTTCCGATGACGAGCGAGCAGTCGGCAACCGCTTCGGCAACCGTTTTGTATTCCTCCGCAGTCTCGAGCACAGCGGCAGCGCCAACGGCAGAGCGGGCGGTTCGATAGGCCACGTCGTATGGATTCACCACCCGCAGCAGTGGAAATCCGAAATTGCTCATGGCTCGAGCGGCCGCGCCAATGTTGAGTGGATTGCGCGCGTCCACCAGGACGACGCGCAGATGAGCGAATTCTGGCGGTGCGGGCAAGCTGTTTGTATTCTACGGCACGCTTGCGGAAGCGGTTGATTAACCCTATGCGTAATCAGCCGAGGTAAGTTCTCCGAGCACCTAATCTCTGCACTGCACGCCCCGTGCCGTAGAGCCTTTTTACCTGGGCGTGTAATTGTAAAAAATTTGTCAAACCGTGGTGACAATTCTAAAAACCGCCATAAAGGTTGTAAGCTTCAGGAGTTGTCGGCCAAGTTAGGAATCAGTTAAGTCCGCTGGACAGTCTGAAGCTGAACCGAATCTAATGAGGATAGCGTTATGGGGCAGATCGCAACACCGATGAGCGCGGTCAAATTGGCAGATCCAATCAACTCGACGCGGCCTATGGGGAGAATTCTCGTGGTCGAGGATGATCCCGCTGTTCAGAAAGCCCTGAAGCGGCTGTTTGAAACCGAGGGGTATTCGGTTGAAGTTCAGGGTAATGGGAGAGCTGCGCTCGAAAGCTTTCAGGCAGCTCCGCCAGCCGTTATCATTCTTGACCTGCGCTTGCCCAAGCTTTCCGGCAGTGATTTGTGTAAAGAGGTGAAGGCGCAGGCGCCTACCTTGCCGATCGTGGTGCTTAGCGCGACCAGCGACGTTTCCGACAAAGTTCTGCTGCTCGAGCTGGGTGCGGACGATTATGTAACCAAACCTTTCAGTCCCAGAGAGCTTCTGGCTCGGGTGCGCGCAGCTCTGCGGCATACTTCCAGAACTGCGACGATTAATCTCGTGAGTTTCGATGGCATTTCCATCGACTTCAAAAAAATGGAAGTGCAACGCGACGGCAAAGTTGTGGTTTTGACTGCGCAGGAATTCAAGACCCTGCAGTTTCTGGTGCAAAACGCGGACCGCGTAATCGGTCGTGATGAACTATTGAATGAGGTTTGGGGATATCAGAATTATCCTTCCACACGCACCGTAGACAACCACATCCTCAAGCTTCGTCAGAAGCTGGAACGCGACCCCGCCAGTCCAGTACACTTTCGCACCGTTCATGGCATGGGATACAAGTTCGTTCGCTGAAATCTCTTGGACCAATCACCTGAACCCGCGTCCCACGCTTTTCCTGCACTTTCCGGAGCCGCTCTGGTGGGGCGAACGCGGCTGCGCACACGCTTCCTGCTTTCGATGGTGCTCATTACCGCCGGTCTCACGGCACTGAGCCTGCTGGTGGTACAGCACAGCATGCAAAAACGCGTGCGGGAAGGGATCGCGCAGGATCTGGGTAACTCGGTTACGACATTTAAAAACTTTCAGCATGATCGCGAAGTTATGTTGACTCGATCGGCGGAGCTCGTCGCCGATCTGCCGATTACGCGCTCGATCATGACCGCACCCGATCCGGCCACTATTCAGGATGCGTCGCGGGGGGTGTGGCAGTTGACCGGCAGTGATTTGTTGGTGCTGGTCAATCGCAACAGTCAAGTGGTCGCGTTGCATACAAAATCAATAGGCTTCACGCGCGAAGCGGCGGAGCAGTATTTCCAGCGATCCTTGAATGAGGAAGATTCCAGCCACTGGTGGTTCGGCGCGCACCATCTTTATCAGACTTTTGTACAGCCGGTTTACTTCGGCTCCAGAACGGAAGGCTCGCTGCTTGGATTTCTGGTGATCGGCTATGAAATTGACGACCGGCTGGCGCGCGAGGTCAGCAAGGTTTCGGCCAGCCAGGTTGCGTTCTCCTACGGCAGTGAAATTGTGGCGACGACGTTAACATCCCTGCAATCGGGAAGCCCGGCGGTGCGCGATTTGGTTGGCAGTTCCGTAAATGGCGGGCCGCACGATGTTGCAGTGGGCCACGAGAATTTTCTGGCCACTTCACTGGACTTGTCCGGTCAACAGGCAATTCCGGTTCGCCTGACTGTGCTGGGATCCTACGAGCAGGCTGCGAAGTTTCAGAGCAGATTGAACCGACTCTTGCTTTTGTTGGGATTTTCGGCAGTCCTGCTGGGAAGTGGGCTGGTGTTTCTGATCTCCCATACCTTCACTCGTCCGCTGGCGAGCCTGGTGGAAGGCGTGCGTGCGTTGGAGTATGGAGACTATCATCATCCCCTCGATCCCAGGGGCAGCGATGAGGTCGCGGAATTGACGTCCGCTTTTGATCGCATGCGCGCGAGCCTACTCAAAACGCAACAGGCTCTGATTGAATCCGAACAATTGGCTACGATCGGACGCATGGCGAGTTCGATTTCTCACGATCTCCGCCACTCGCTGGCGGCTATTGTCGCCAACTCGGAGTTTCTTTGCGACGGTCGCCTTACGGATGCGCAGCGCGAAGAGTTGTATCAGGAAGTTCGGACCGGGGTGAACCAGATGACCGACCTCATCGATTCCCTGCTGGAATTTGCCCGCACACGAGAATCGCTGAGCCCGACCTATGCCAACGTGGTCGAAACGGTACAGCGAGCCATGCAGGCGGTTCGGTTGCATCCAAGACATCAGGGAACCGTGATCGAGGTCCGCAGCAATGGGCAGAGTTCGGCATGGTTCGATCCCCGCAAGCTGGAGCGCGCTCTGTACAATCTTCTGCTCAACGCCTGCGAGGCCGCGCCGGGCAGTGAAGGCAGAGTTCAGGTCATGATCGACCGTGCTGGAGCCGACCTTACGATCGCGGTCTCCGACAACGGTCCCGGCATCGCAGAGCCCATTCGTGATCGGCTCTTCCATCCGTTTGTTAGCTATGGCAAAGAAAATGGCACCGGACTGGGATTAACCGTCGTGCAAAAGATTGTGCAGGATCACGGCGGCGGAGTCCTGATGGAACGGACTGCGGACGCGCGAACAGTTTTTAGGATTACGCTTCCGGGCCGGCCTTCACCGGACTCACTGGATGAGCGCGTCAACAAGCATGCGCTCCGTCCTGTCGTACCTATGACCAGCGACCAGGTAACCAGCGACCGAGCCAGTGAAAATTCAATTCGGCATTCGGACACGTAGTGCCCGTTTCCTATTTATTTTTTCAGTGATCCGCGTGCTGCGCAGGAGGATGTGTGAACAGCTCTTGGACCTTGACCCTTGCACTTCGTTCAAGCGTGATGACTGCAGCTGCTTCCGTCTTTTTAATCGGCGGCTGCATGGCGCAGCAAAACACACCAACACCGGCATCCGAGGCCACAGATACATCGGTGCGCGACCTTGCCGCGCAGGTGCGAGAGCTACGTGCCCTGGTGGAACAGATGCGTGGCGAGAATGCTGAGTCGCGTGCCGAAATGCAGGAGCTGCGGCACGAGTTGCAGGATACCCGCAAGCTTCTGTCTCCGCTCGCTTCCACAACGGCTAACGTTGCCTCGGCAGAATCCACGCAGTCTGGCGAGAATTCCGGCGCGGCCGGGAATCCTGCGGTCGCTGCCAGTTCTCCCTCAGGCACGCCAATAGATTTGGGCGATCGGCTTCAACGGTTGGAAGAGTCAACCCAATTGCTGAATTCGAAAGTTGATGAGCAATACCAAACCAAAGTGGAAACGGCAGCGAAGTATCGAGCCCGGCTCTCGGGGATTGTGCTGATGAATGCCTTCCGCAATGTGGGTGGTTCCGACGACCTGGATATTCCCGACTACGCGCAACCGCAAGCACCTGGCACTCCCCAGGCAAGTTTTGGAGCTACGCTGCGGCAGACCGAAATTGGCCTGGAGATTTTTGGCCCAACTGTGGCGGGTGCGAAGAGTTCGGCCAACGTGCAGTTCGATTTTGCCGGAGGCTTCCCATCGACGCCGAACGGCGTCAACTTCGGGCTGGTGCGCATGCAGACGGCCAGTGTGCGCCTCGATTGGGACCATACTTCGGTGATCGGTGGACAGGATTCGCTTTTCATTTCTCCGCTTTCACCAACATCATTTGCATCGCTGGCAACTCCGGCGTTCGCCTATGCCGGAAATCTGTGGGGTTGGACGCCCCAGCTTCGCGTCGAGCATCGCTTCGATCTCTCCGACCAGCAGACATTAACGTTGCAAGGCGGAATTCTGGACAATCTGGATTGGGAGCCTCCTACGAGCCAGTTTTATCGTTCTGCGCAAGCTGGCGAGGCTTCTGGTCAACCGGCCTACGCGGTGCGAACGGCATGGTCGCGGCCTGTGTTCAAACATCCTCTTAGCTTTGCCGCAGCGGGCTACTATGGCCGGCAGAACTGGTCATTTGGCCGCAATGTCGATGCCTGGGCCGCCATGACCGATTGGCAAATCCCGATTTTTCGGCGACTGGGGCTCTCGGGTGAATTCTACCGTGGCCGTGGAGTCGGTGGTCTGGGAGGCGCTATCGGTCAGGGCGTCCTGTACGGCGGCAATTTCGCCTACTCGACGACGCCTATTCGGGCCCCGAATTCTGCCGGAGGATGGGCTCAGCTCAAATTCCAACTCACGCGCAAACTCGAAGCTAACGCCACATTTGCCGAGGACAACGCCTTTGCCGGCGACATCCGGGGTTTCGCTACCGACGCCAACAACTTCGGACCAATTTTGGGGCGTAATCGCGGAGCGCTCGGCAATCTGGTGTATCGGCCGCGTTCCGACTTGCTGCTTTCCGCAGAGTTCAGGCGCTTGCACACATTTCCCATCTATGACAATCCGAGCATCACGAATCAAGTCAATCTTGCGATGGGGATTCTGTTCTGAAGATGAAAGTCGCCACCTACTCTCGATTCGTTTTATGCCTGGTGTTGCTGCCGTGTGCGCTGGCTTCGGCTCAGGTGGTTGCCGTGAACGGAGTTGAACTCAAAGGCCGAGTGCAGCTCACCCGGAACCGGCGCAGGGTAGTTGATGCTTCGAAACTGGTGGTCTGGCTTACGCCGGTGGGAAGCACGCGCGCAGCTTCGCCGGCGCCGCAGCAGAGTTCACAGATCCCTCAACTCGTGCAGAAAGACAAAAGCTTCCAGCCTTCTCTGGTGGTGATTCCGGCGGGCGGGAAGGTTGAGTTTCCCAATCACGATCCGTTTTTTCACAATGTTTTTTCTCTGTTTGATGGAAAACGCTTCGATCTTGGACTCTATGAAAGCGGCACAACTCGCTTTGTCGAATTCGACAAGCCGGGGATTTCTTTTATCTTCTGCAATATTCATCCGCAGATGAGCGCCGTGGTGATCGCGCTGAATACGCCGTATTACGGGATCTCCGACCGGCACGGCGATATCAACGTTAACGGCGTCGCACCCGGGCGCTATCAGTTGCACGTTTTCCATCCCTCAGTTTCGCCAGAGATGCTGCGTGCAGCGGAGCGCGAAATCACGGTGACTCCTACCGACACTTTTCTCGGGACCTTCAGCCTGGCCGAGTCGAATTACGAGCTGGCGCACAAGAACAAGTATGGGCGGGATTATGATCCTCCCGATCCCGACAGCCCCGCGTATGCGCGACCCTAGATCGAGGTACAACTACAAAAATAAGAAGTGCGTGCCGCTAAGCACACCCTTCTCGCCTCTGACCTTCACTTCATCTGCATCAACAACATTCGTGATTAGTGGTGCCCTCCACCGCCCGAATGACCGCCTCCACCGCTGGAAGCATGACCGCCGCCGGTGGAGCTCGGAGCGCTGTGGGAAGTACCTCCGCTATAGCCGCCATGGTAACCGCCGTAGCTTCCGGACGATCGCTGCTGCACGATGGGCTGCCTCATATTCAACTGCGGACGCGAATAAGCTCCGCTGCTGCGCCCGTAGCTGCTTGCACCAGATCCACGCGAATAGCTCGAGCTGGGCGCAGTGCGGTTCCAATAGCTGCCGCTCTCGCCTCGACTGGAAGCCTCCGCGCCGCTTCCACCACGGCTCACCGATTCAGGCAAGTGCGATGATGGCGTAAACGACTTCCACTCGCTGCTGTTCGCTTCGCCCCGGTTAGACGAAGCTGAATCCGCACGGCTCGCGGAACTATTCGTACTGGACGCTTCCCTGCTTGATTCTGCAGCGCCGCTCTGTCTACTTGTTGTTGCGGCAGTCGTACCGCGCGAGCCGATGCTGCTTGTGCCGATTGAGCGCCCTGCAGTTACCGGGCTGAAGTGGCTCTGCTGCATCGACTGCTGTAGGTGTGCCGTCTGCTGCTGGAACGACTGCGGACGCGACGCGCTCTGCGTCCCGAAGAAATGTTGCGAGCTGTTATTGCGAATGGTCGAAGGAGCCGCCGCTCGTCCGCTGGCCGATAAACTGGCACGCGACGGAACGACGGGCAAGTTACCGGTCATCATGTGCGCGCTACTCAACTGCACATGCGTAGCCGCCACGGCTGTGGTTCGGCCGGCTCCAAATTTTCCGGCCCCCACGGTCGAAACACCTCCGGCAATGTGCGCATCATTGATGTGCGACAGATTCGAGAACCGCGTGCCTCCATGCAAAGGCGCAATCCCGCCAAGATGATTGACCTCACCAAAGTGGTTGTAGCTTACGACGCCAAAGCGTCCACCATATCCGCCCCACCACGGGAAGAATCGGTCACACGGCCCGATCGGCAACCAGCCGAAGCCTCCCCATCCGCCCCAGCCAAAACCGAAGCCAAATCCCCAGCCGCCTCCGAATCCAAAGAACGATACATACGCAGGCGCCCAGAAGGGACGATAGAATCCCGGACCCCACACCGGTCCTGGCCACCACGCCCACGAATTGCCGTAATACATCCAGCGACCGTAATGGTATGGCGCCCATCCCCAAGGCTCGTAGCCAACCCACGTCCAACCGTAGTAAGGCTCATACGTCCAGTTGCCATCGCGGTACGGAGCCCAACCATCCGGCTCATTCGGCACCCAGACCTGGCCGTAGTCGGGCGCGTCTTCCCATGTTCCGTTGGCGTCCAGGTCTTCTGATCCAACATAATATTTGTTGGTGTGATGCCAGGCAGCGGCCTCGTGGATCATGTGGTCGCGTTCACTATTCCAGCGATCCCAGTCGTCACGGTCAGGAGCCGGACCGATTTTATATTTCGCATCGGCGCCGAAGCCGCGTACGGTTGCCATTTCTCCTTGCTTGAGCTGGGCAATCCCCTGCGGCGTTGAGATTTCGGCTTCACCCTTGCGCGCGATGACAATGCTGTCGCCATCGGGCCGCACTTCAATGCGGAAGACGCCATCTTTGTGCGCGGGATGAACTGCGACGTTCGGCGTATCGATTTCCGGCTCCGCCTCGCTCTCACCAAAGACGGAGTAATTGGCCAAGCCCTGCCCTACCTGAATCTGAATGTTGTTTTGCGTGAAGTTCGCGATGGTGGCTTGCGCATTCGGTCCCAGGCGAAGAATGTTGGCGTAGTCGAGTTGCACTTCGGCGCGGGCGGCAGCTCCGGTGGAAACTTTGTCGCCGTTGACCACAGGCTGATTCAAAATGGCAGCCGACCAGGTGCCGGAATCTCCGCGCTGCGTCGAGACGTCGCCATGAATCATGCTGACACGGCCTACGCCCTGATTGACTCGCGCCGGACCTTCACCGGATGGTCCGCCGGGTTGAGCCTCATCTCCCATCTGCGGAGGCGTACCGGTTTGTGGTTGCCCAGGTTGCGGCGGTCGGCCGGGCTGCGGAGGTTGCGCCTGGGGTTGTCCTATTTCCAGTGGCGCATTCGGCTGCTCCGTTGGTCCCGGACCGGGCTCGGTGGTTTGTGCCTGCAGAGTGATTGCGAATGCCCCGGCCAGCGCCAGAGTTGAGAGCGCGAACCTTGCTATGAATTTGTTCTTCATGAGCTGCCTCTTCCGAATCCCGTTAATTAACGAGTAATCGTGGCGAAATGTCCAATTTAGTGGAAAGCAACTTCCGTGCCACAACGGAGCGCTTGTAAATCAAATAACCCTTTTGTTTTCAGTGTAAAAGCAGGGTCCAGCAAGTAGAGACTCCAGAGCGGTGGCCGCTCTGAGCCAAGGTGGTGGATTTCGGCCAGTCATCGTCTCTGAGCATTTCCTCGCCTACGTTTCCTTCTCTCCCTCATCCGAAATACCAATCTTCGACAGCCGATACCGCAGCGCATTACGCGACAGCCCCAGCAGCCGTGCCGCTTGACTCTTATTCCCGCTTGCGCGGCGCAGCGCCTCGCGAATCATCTCGTCTTCCCAGTGCTCCAGGGTCATGCCTTCAGGAAGGAAATTGTTCGTTCCATTGGCGGTTTTTAGCGGACGCAAGTCCAGATGAATATCCGCCGCTTCCAGCACAGTTTCCTTCGCGAGCGCGCACGCCCGTTCGATAATGTTTTGCAGCTCACGCACATTCCCCGGCCAGTGGTAGTTCACCAGAATCTGCATCGCCTCTGTCGTAACGCTTTTCACCGGCTTGCCCGAATCTCCGGCAAAGCGCGCGATGAAAAGATTGACCAGATCGGGGATGTCTTCCTTGCGCTGGCGTAACGGTGCAATGTCGATGGGAACGACGTTTAACCGGTAGTAAAGATCTTCGCGAAAGGTGCCCTGCTCCAAGGCTTCGCGCAGATCGCGATTGGTGGCTGCAATCAGCCGCACATCCACCTTCACGGTTCGCGTGCCGCCGAGGCGCTCGAACTCTCGTTCCTGCAAGACGCGCAGCAGCTTTACTTGTGTGGCTGGCGGAACGTCGCCGATTTCGTCGAGAAACAGGGTTCCCTTATCGGCCAACTCGAATTTGCCGGGCTTGCTGGCGTTGGCGCCAGTGAATGCGCCTTTCTCGTAGCCGAAAAGCTCGCTCTCTAAAAGATTTTCTGGAATTGCAGTGCTGTTGATCTTGATGAAAGGCCCCGTGGCCCGCCGCGATTTTTCGTGGATGGCTCGCGCGATCAGATCTTTGCCCACACCACTTTCACCGCCCAGTAGCACCGTAGAATTCGTCGGTGCCACGCGCTCCACCGTCGCCAGAACTTCCTGCATCTTCGGGCTGCGCGCCACGATGTTGGGATGGGCGTACCGCTTGCCTAGCGCCTCGCGCAACGACCGGTTCTCCTCGCGGAGGTTACGGACGTCGAGTTCCTTGCGGATCACCATACGCATTTCGTTCAGCGAGAACGGTTTCAACACATAGTCGCTGGCTCCGGCCTTCATGGCTTCCACCGCGGTTTCCACTGTGCCGAAAGCAGTCATCACGATTACCGGCAGCGCAGCATTGTGCCGCTTAATTGCGTGCAGAAATTCCAGGCCGTTCATCCCCGGCAGCTTGAGGTCCGTCACCACAAGATCGACCGTGCTCTCGCGCAAGAGCTTCAGCCCGGTCTCGGCATCGCCGGCGGAAAGGGTGGTGAAGCCGTCCTCGCCAAGATTCAGTTCGAGCAGGCGGCGCATTTTGGCTTCGTCTTCGACAATTAAAATTGTTGGCATCGGTATTCGGCTGTCTTCGATTTATTTAAGATGCAAAATCGGGCGCGGTCTCGTCGCTCGCCGGAAAAAATACAACGAAACCAGCCCCTCGTCGATCGTTGGCTTCGCTGCCACTTTCCACGCGAATGCTTCCATGGTGTCCATCAATAATTCTCGATACGATCGACAACCCCAGCCCTACTCCTGTTTTCTTGGTAGTTACAAACGGATTGAATATCTGCTCCCGCAATTCAGCCGGAATTCCCGGCCCGGTGTCTTCGATCCTCACTTCTACTCCATCCCGATCCGCACCCTTTGCCCTTGCTGCTGATGCGCGCAACGTTCCGCCGCCGCTACCCATCGCATCATAAGCATTTTGAATCAGATTCACGAACGCCTGTTCGCAAAGACTCTCGTCCAGCGGAACCGGGGGCAAGTTTGCTTCATACTGCCGTTCCACATGCACCGGCATGTCCTTGTGCGTCAATGCTACTGCTTGCAGCGACCGCTCGAGTACCGAGGTAATTTCCTGCGTAACCAATTCAGCTTGCAAGGGGCGAGCGAAATCGAGAAACCTGGTAACGAGCGCGCTTAGACGATTCGTTTCACTCGAGATGTAGCCCGCCAGTTCGGTGGCTAGCGGGTTCGATTCTCCGAGCTTTTCGTGCAACATTTCCGCCGATCCCTTGATCACTCCCAGCGGGTTACGAATCTCGTGCGCCAACCCGGCAGACATTTGCCCCAACGCCGCTAATCGCTCCGATCGCCGCGCCTCGGCCTCCGCCTGCTCTAACTTCCGATTGGTTTCGGCGAGTGTTTCCGCCAGTTCCTGGTAGCGTTTGGTTTGGCGGCGATTCTCGATAACAAACCGATTCACCACCATCGCCGCGAGAAAAAAGAAAAGAACACGGATGGCCAGTAGACCGTAACTCTCGGTGGTGATTTCGTATTCCTGGAGCGCAGGATAAAGATAGGAGCAGTAGGCGACCGAGGCTAACGCAGTCCAGAGCAACGTGGTTAGAGGGCCGAAATATTCTGCTGCCGTAACTGCAGGCAAAAAGTAAATAGGCCAATAACTACTGTTGATGCTCAGTTCACCTGTGTGATCGATAAGGAGGGTTGCGAGAGCGATTTTAAGCAGGACGATATACGCCGCTCCCCGCCGCGGAGAGCGCGCGAGGATCCAGCCCTCGCTAAACTGCACCACTCCAATGGCCAGCAGCGTGAGCTGCTTGTGAATCTCGCCCACCGGCGGCAATGCCGCTAATCCCGCGAGAAACAGCAGCCACAGGACATCCATCCAGTTAATTGCCGGACGCTTTCGCTCGCTCAATTCGGTCATCTTGATTCGATCATAAGGAATCCCAACAAATAATAACGCTGGGAGCGGAATGTTCCGCTTCCCAGCGCAATCGTATCCACACCAGTGTAAACACGATAGAGACTGTTTAGTTTCCTAAGCGAAATGGCGGCCATCGGCCAGAGCAAGCCGATAGCAGACAGGCAGAAACAATGGTTCGGCAAGAAGATCTAGTGGGTCGCTGCCTTTGGAGAGATCTGGTCCAAGGTAAGATTCAATTCCAAAACATTCACGCGAGGCTCGCCCAAAAATCCGAACTGCCGCGACTCCGTGTGCTGGCGCACGGCCTCGCGGACTACATCCTCGCTGAACCCACGTTCCCTCGCGATGCGCGGCACCTGAAATTCGGCCGCCTCGGGTGAGATATGAGGATCGAGCCCGGAGCCTGACGACGTTAGCAAATCGATTGGGATTGCAGTCGAGGGATTCTCCGCTTGTAGCCGATCAGCATCTCCCTGCACGCGCGCAATGAGGGCCTGGTTCGTTGGCCCAAGATTCGATCCACCGGAGTTTCCCGCGTCATACCCAGTTCCCGCGCTGGAGGGACGCGAATGAAAGTAGCCCGGCGAAGAAAATTGTTGGCCGATCAGCCTGGAGCCGACCAAAGCTCCGTTACGGGTTACCAGTTCTCCATTGGCCTGCTTGGGAAATAAACCCTGCGCCAACCCCGTGATCACCAGCGGAAACAGCAGACCAAAAAGCACAGTCGTCACCAGCGTCATTAACACAGCAGTGATCAGGTTCTTCTTCATAATCGCCTCTACGCCAGCCCTGCCCGCACGATTAGCAAATCGATCAGCTTGATCCCAATGAATGGCACGATGACTCCGCCCAAACCATAGACCAGCAAATTTCTGCGCAGCAGCAAGGCTGCTCCTTGCGGAACATACTTCACGCCACGCAGCGCCAACGGAATGAGCGTAACGATGATCAGCGCATTAAAAATGACCGCAGACAATATCGCCGACTGCGGCGTCGCCAGGTGCATGACGTTGAGCGCCTGCAGTACCGGAAATGTGCCGGCAAACATTGCGGGGATGATCGCGAAATACTTGGCCACATCGTTTGCAATCGAAAAAGTTGTAAGCGCGCCGCGCGTCATCAGCAACTGCTTGCCGATTTCCACGATCTCAATCAGCTTGGTGGGATTCGAATCCAGATCCACCATGTTGCCGGCTTCCTTCGCCGCCTGCGTGCCTGTGTTCATCGCGACGCCGACATCGGCCTGCGCCAGCGCCGGCGCATCATTGGTGCCGTCGCCGGTCATGGCTACCAGTTTTCCTTGCGCCTGTTCGCGGCGAATCAAATCCAGCTTGTCCTTTGGCGTAGCCTGCGCGAGAAAGTCATCCACGCCCGCTTCGGTTGCAATTGCAGCGGCTGTGAGTGGATTATCGCCCGTGATCATCACCGTCTTGATTCCCATCGCGCGCAGTTGATCGAAGCGCTGCCGCATTCCGCCTTTCACAATATCCTTCAGGTGAATCACTCCCAGCGCGCGTCCGTTCTCGGCCACTACCAGAGGCGTCCCTCCGGATCGTGAAATCGTTTCGACTGCGGCGCGCACTTCCGCAGGCAACGTCCCACCTTTTTCTTCCACGTATTTGGCAATCGCGTCCGTAGCGCCTTTGCGGATGGCGCGACCATTCAGATTCAACCCCGACATACGAGTCAGCGCGCTGAACGGAATAAACTCGGCATCCTGTGTGCTCATCTCGCGCCCGCGTAGTCCGTATTTTTCCTTGGCCAGTACCACAATCGAGCGTCCCTCAGGAGTTTCATCAGCGAGCGAAGAGAGTTGCGCCGAATCCGCCAGCATCGCTTCGGTCACGCCTGGAGCGGTAACGAACTCCGCGGCCTGCCGGTTGCCCAGCGTGATAGTTCCCGTTTTATCGAGGAGCAAAGTATTCACGTCGCCAGCAGCTTCCACCGCGCGTCCCGACATCGCCAGCACGTTGTGCTGTACCAGTCGATCCATGCCCGCAATTCCAATCGCGGAGAGCAGTCCGCCGATCGTGGTCGGAATCAGGCACACCAGTAAAGACACCAACACGAAGACCGTCTGCGGCGCGCCTGAGTAAATGGCGAAGGGCTGCAAGGTGACTACGGCCAGCAGAAACACAATCGTCAGCCCGGCCAGAAGAATGTTCAGCGCAATTTCATTCGGAGTCTTCTGCCGCTCCGCGCCTTCCACCAGCGCGATCATGCGATCAAGAAATGTCTCGCCGGGATTGGAGGTGATCTTTACTTTCACCCAGTCCGACAACACGCGCGTTCCGCCGGTCACGGCCGAGCGGTCACCTCCCGCTTCGCGAATCACCGGCGCAGACTCGCCTGTAATCGCCGACTCGTCCACCGACGCCACACCTTCCACGATCTCGCCATCGCCGGGAACAAACTCTCCCGCTTCCACTAAACACATGTCTCCTGAACGCAATTTTGAGCCCGGCACCGTCTCTGCTTTTCCGTCGGGAAGCAGGCGGTTGGCCATCGTCTCCGCTTTCGCACGCCGCAATGCATCGGCCTGCGCCTTGCCACGGCCCTCAGCCATGGCTTCGGCAAAGTTGGCAAACAACACCGTGAACCACAACCACAGAGTGATTTGCAGGTTGAAGCCGAACCCAGGCTTGCCATGCACTCGATCGAGAACGAGCAATACCGTGGTCGCTACGCTGCCCACTTCCACCACAAACATTACCGGATTGCGCATCATGGTTACGGGATGCAACTTCACCAGCGAATCCCAAGTAGCACGGCGGACGATCTTCAGGTCCCACAAGCTGCGTTTTGATTTCTTGCTTGCCATATTTGCCTAACGAAGCGTTGCCTAAAAAGTTTTGCCTGCCATCATCAGCAGGTGTTCAAGAATCGGCCCCAGACTGAGCGCCGGGAAAAATGTAAGCGCGCCCACGATCACCACTACGCCGATCAGCAGCACAGTAAACAATGGTCCGGTAACCGGAAATGTCCCGAGCGTTGCTGGAGCCTGTTTCTTGCCCGCAAGATTGCCGGCAATCGCCAGCATGGGCAGAATCATCATGAAACGGCCCAGCAGCATCGCGATCCCCAGCGAAGTGTTGTACCACGGAGTGTTTCCGCTCAAGCCGCCGAAGGCCGATCCGTTATTGGCCACAGCCGAAGTGAATGCATAGAGCACTTCACTGAATCCATGAGGACCGGCGTTTGCCATGGCTGAAGTGCCGAAGCTGTACAGAACTGAAATCGCCGTGAATACCAGAATCACCAAGGGGAAGATCAGGATCACGAGCATCGCCATCTTCACGTCATAAGCTTCGATCTTCTTCCCCAAATACTCCGGCGTGCGCCCCACCATCAGCCCCGCAATAAAGACGGAAAGAATGACGAAGACCAGCATCCCGTACATTCCGGCGCCCACGCCGCCGAAGATTACCTCGCTCAGCATCAGGTTGATCAAGGGAACCATGCCACCCAGCGGAGTGAATGAGTCGTGCATGGAGTTGACCGCGCCGCAGCTTGTGTCAGTGGTTACAGTTGCAAATAAAGCCGAGTTCGCGACGCCGAATCGAACTTCTTTGCCTTCCAAGTTTCCCACGGTTCGCGAGGCCGACGCCAAATGCTGCGAGCTATGCTGCGCCACTGAGGTTAGCAGAGGGTTCCCGCGAGCCTCAGACCAATACGCGGTGGTGATTCCCGCCAGAAAGAGCAACGCCATCGCCGCCCATACGGCCCATCCATGCCGCGGCGAGCCAGTCATTTTTCCTAGCGTGAAAGTAAAGGCGGAAGGAATAGCGAAGATGCAGAACATCTCCAGAAAATTCGTGAACGGAGTCGGATTCTCAAAGGGATGCGCACTGTTCGCATTGAAGAAGCCACCACCGTTCGTTCCCAGTTCCTTGATAATCTCCTGCGAAGCGGTTGGACCCTGCGCAATTACCTGCTGACTAATGGTCTGCATCACCGGCTTGCCGTCGGGTCCGTTTACAGGCTTTCCGTCAGAGCCGAGTTGCGGCGTCTGGTACGGATCGAGCAACCGCACCGTGTCATAAGGCTTCAGGTTCTGCACCACGCCCTGCGACACGAGCAACAACGCTCCAACCAGGCATAGCGGAGTGAGAACCCACAACGTGCCACGCATCAGGTCCACCCAGAAATTTCCGATTGTCGTCTGCTCGCGCCGTGCAATGCCGCGAATAAACGCAATCGCGAGCGCCATGCCTGCCGCCGCCGAGACCCAGTTGTGATAAGCCAAGGCCACCATCTGCGTCAGGTAGCTCATGGTGGTCTCAGGCACGTAATTCTGCCAGTTGGTGTTGGTGGTGAACGAAGCTGCGGTGTTGAAGGCCAGCGCCGGAGGCACTCCCGGGAGCTTTTGCGGATTCCAGGGCAGCCACGCCCATTGCTGCACGCGCTGCAACACATACAGCAGGATCATGGAAACGCCGCTGAATAAAAGCAGGGCCAGCGCGTATTCCTTCCAGTCCATCTCGTAACTTTCATCTACGCCCGTAAGCTTGTAGAGAATTCGCTCCACCGGCCGCATTACGGGATCAAGCCAGGTTCGCTCGTGGTTAAACACTCGCGCCATGAAGGTGCCTAGCGGCTTGGTCACGAGAAAGACCGCCAGCAGGAAAACGAAAATTTGCAGCCATCCATTGGCTGTCATCAGAATTTCTCCGGCCGCAGCATCGCGTAGACGAGGTACACCAGCAGCCCTGCACAGATGATCAGCATGATGATCGGTTCGGAATTCATATTCGCCTCAACGTACGCGCTCGCAAAAAAACAGATAGGCGAGCGATACCGCAAAAAATAAAACCGTCACGGCAAGAAAAATAGCGTCCTGCATCACAGACTCCTTTAAAACTTGACCATAATAGCCATATCGATGAACTGCTCGTCTCGCCGCAGATCAGGAAACCATACGCTGCTACTCTGCGCTGCGCAGGCAGTCTGAGCGGCGCTGAGGGTTTCCTGCATGGATGAATTTCCATCGTTGCAAGCAAAGAATTGGGGATATCCGTTGTTGGTATAAGGCTCTCCGCCCGAACCCGGCGGCGTCATTCCGCCGCGGCCCGTCCAGTACGGTACACTGGCATGGCGATAGTCGTATTCCCACCGGAACGTGATGTACTGCCGGGGCATATAGTCAAACGTAATCGACGAATCCCACGCCTTGAATGGATCCGAAGGGTTTCCGGTAAAGTAAGGGGCATTGATCGCCGCCGACTCTGCGGTCTCTCCATTGATGGGAGGATCCAGAACCAGATAGCGCCCCGGATTGTTGATTTGGCCTCCGCCAACTGTCAATCCGTAACGGTCCTTCTTAAACCACATACGGTTGTAGAGCATGTAGCCGATAAAATTCTGCTTGGGATTGATTCCCGCCTTAAAGTAGTCGCCGCCGATCGAGTTCTTATCTTTGGTGTCGCCCTTACAACCCACGCCTTGCAGATACACGCCCGACGAGGTAATCGTGCTGGGGCCAAATTCGCAACCCATATCGCCGGTGAAGGAGAGTGCCATCTTGTCTAGAGTCTGCCCGGGCTTGTCGAAGTACTTGATCTCGATGCTGTCGTCGGTATGGATCCGGCCGCGGTTTGGGATATACAAATCGTCGTGGCCGAGTCCGTAGTTATTGGAAATGACATTCACCCACGGCCGCGGAGTCCACTTGATCTGTCCACCCAAACCTTTGCGTGAGTTGGCTGACCCGTACGACTGCCATCCGTTGATGAACCACGGCTCGATCTTTAAATGGGGATTGGGGAAAATCTGAACTCTCAACCCATTAAAGAACCAGGGTGTATTCGATGATACATACGACGGCTGATACGCCCAGTTATCGAAGTTGTAGTAGCTGAACAGGCCAATGTAAGAGAGAAAAATGCCGGCGTCCACATTGATCCCGTTCAATGCATTAATGTGATAGCCGCCGTAAGCCTCAGCCAGGTAGCGATAGGCCGTATCGAGATCCCACTGGCCTTTTGCGGGACTTGGGTCATTACGCGGTGTGGTTGCGGAATACATTCCAAACTGGGTCATGAACCGCGCGCGCACGTTGTCGTAATGGAAATCGCCGCCGAGGCCGAGTTGCTCCAACTGAATCTCGTTCGAGCGGAATATTTCGCTCGATCCGCTAATCGTGTTATCGACTGGCTTGTTGAAGTCGTAGGTATAGGTAACATCGGCGCGGATTTCCGGCGTGAAGAATTTCGAATCGAACGCTAAATCCTTAGTGCGCGGATTGCCGTTCAACCACGTCCAGTCCCAATCGGAGAAGGGATCAATCTTTGGCTTGCTTGCCAGCGCGACTTCGGCGGGTTGACTTGGGGAAGACGAGGTTGGGGTTTGTGCCAATACCACCCCTGCACTTGAATCCGTCGGCTTAGAGCTGCTTGTCCCAGCCGCGACTGGAGCCGGTTCGCTTGGCCTGGCAAGATTTGCGGCTGATGTCGGCGTCACCGATGCCACGGGCGGTGCTGGCATTGCTGCAGCTCTCTTCTGCCCCTCAACTTCTGCCCGCAGGCGCTCTACTTCCGCACGCAGTGCTTTCAATTCCTCTCGCAATTCCTGCTGCTCAGACTGTTGAGATGCGCTAGATGCCGCGTTCGCGGAGGATGTCGACTCTTTTTCGGATTGAGCGCCGGCCCAGGCTGTCAGAAACATGACGAATATCGAGACTAATAAGACTTGAAGCGCGCACTTCTTCTGCATGATCTTGGTTCTCCACTAATAATTCCGCCCAGCACACATCACGGTCGGATTCGAGCCTCTCGTAATTCCTATCCACACAACTGTCGTCCGCTTCTGGTTTCCGTGCGCACTGCTACGACCCAGTAGCAAACTGCTGGCGCACCCTCGCTCAGCAAGGCAATCAAAAACTTGAGCATGAATGCGGCCGCCGCCAAGGCGATGGCTGCAACTATCCAGGTTTCCCACATACCTGTCTCCTCGGCTTTGCGCGGTCCCGTGCAAACACTTCAGTAGAACATTTCAGTTGTAAGGGTGGTTTAAGGAATTCCTAAAGAATTCATAAAGACGGTACAAGTCCGGATTTCCTGAAATTATCTTTGCCGGCAAATCAGCTGGCAATCATGCGGGCCAATCATCGCCTATTATGTCGCCCACCAATGTCCGGAGCGCTGTGCTAGCAGCCCCATTCTGCTTCGCCCGGCTGGGCAAAATACTGTCGCGACTTCGCCCGGCCGCTGGTCATCGATTCCAGTTCAAGCAGAGCCAGACGCGCCGCCGCGACCAAGCGGCTCTTTTCCTGTTGCGGAACTTCCTTCCACGGTCCTCGCCCTTCGCTGCCTTTGCCCGATACTTCTGGCGACAAGGCCTGATGATAGTGATGAAAAAGCTCTGCCAACCGTTCCGGCGCTACATCTTGAGTCCACATACTCTTATCCCCCTGATTCATTCCGGGCTTCTTCTTATCAGCCCCATGAACATTGGACACGGAATCGCGGAAGGACCGGATAAAGGGTCCGTAAAATGTTCGTAAAGATCAGGGGCAAGTGTGATACGGAAGCGAGCAAACGCGCGATTATTGTGTCACAAAGAACCCTTCGCCTCGCGACAACGCGCGACTCGCCAAGATTCCTTCGCTGCGCAAAGAACGATTGCTCAGGATGACAAAAGTGGGAGGTTTATGATCCCGGTTCGAAGCGGTAACCCACCCAAGGTTCGGTGAGCAGATATTTCGGTGCGGAAGGATCGGTCTCAATCTTCTTGCGCAATTGTCCCAACAAATACGCGGAGATACTCCGGCTGTTCGGTACTGTTCGGCCCCCAAACGGCCGCCAGCAGCGTGCGATGCGTCACAACTTTGCCCGGCGCGCCGCGCCAGAAAAACCAGCAAGTCAAATTCTTTCGGCGTGAGATGAACTTCATCTCCTGCCACTTTGACAGAACGCGCATCCAGATCGATGGAAAAATCTCCAGCAGTAATCACGCTGGGCGGCTCTTCGGCTGTGGGGCTTCGCCGCAACTGCGCCCGGATGCGCGCCAGCAGTTCATTCATGCTGAACGGCTTGGTGACATAATCATCGGCGCCCGCATCCAACGCTTCCACCTTCGAGCGGTCCTGTCCACGCACCGAGAGCACGATAATCGGCACCTGCGACATCTTCCTGACCTGCCGGCACAGCTCGACTCCATCAAGATTCGGCATGGCCAGGTCCGTGATCACCACATGCGGCGTCCAGTTCTTCATCAGCTCCAGCGCCATCTCGCCGTCGTTGGCGACGCGAATGTCATAACCCTGCGCCGTAAGCGTGGTGCGCAGCACGCGCGTGATTTGGGCTTCGTCATCGACCACCAGGATTCGCTTGTGCTCGTCCGTCATCGATCTTTCGCCCGTTTTAATCTATCGCCGATTCCACTCACCGCATTTCCTGGGTCACAATGTGCACATCGACCGACGGCGTATCGCGCAGGAACTTGTGAATCGCGGAGAGATAGAAATACCGCTTCCAGCCCTTTGTGGCCGAGCGGCCGAATACCACCTGCGTAACGTGATTCTCGCGCACAAACTCCGCAACCGCTTCCGCAACCACCTTGCCTTCGGCCTTCACCACCTTCGCCCCCACGCTTTCCGCGAAACGTATATTGTCGGCGAGCGTGCGCTGATTCTCGTCGCTCTCATCCGCGCCGGTATCCACATAGAGCACAAAAAGGTCTCCATCCAGTCCCTGCGCCATGCGCGCTCCACGAGCGATCAAGTATTGCGCCGCCGGATTTGAACTGATACATACGGCAATCCGCTCGCGCACCTGCAACAATTGTCCGTCTTCCGTTTTCAATTCGGAAAGCGTGCGGTCGACCGCTTGTGTGACTTGCCGCAGCGCCAACTCGCGCAACGCAACCAGGTTTGTATTGCGGAAAAAATTCGCCAGCGCCCGCTCTACGCGCTCCAGGGGATAAATATCTCCGCGCTTCATGCGGGTCTGCAGCGCTTGCGGAGTGAGGTCCGCCATCACAATCTCGCCCGCGCGGCGAATCACCCAGTCCGGCACGGTCTCCCGCACTTGCACGCCGGTCAGCTCGCGAATGGTTGGGGACAAGCTCTCGATGTGCTGCACGTTCAGCGTGGAGAGAACGTCAATGCCCGCGTCCAGCAACTCGAAGACATCTTCGTAGCGCTTCGCGTGCTTGCTGCCTTCAATGTTGGTGTGGGCTAGTTCATCCACCAGCACCACATGCGGCTTGCGGGCCAGAATGGCATCCACATCCATTTCTTCGAAGATGGTTGACTTGTAATCCAGCTTCCTGCGCGGAACCGCTTCCAATCGCGAAGAAAGCTCCACAATCGGTTTGCGCCCGTGGGTTTCCACCACGCCTATAACGACTTCCTCGCCGCGGCTCGCCCGCCGTACGCCCTCACTCAGCATGGCGTATGTCTTTCCCACACCGGGGGCGTAGCCCAAGAACAATTTGAACACCGCCGGCCGCTGCGCGGTATCACATTCTTTAAGCCATTCTTCAGGAGTCTTGGCCATCGCCGTTATTCTCCACGCCGGAGCGGAAATTGTCGAATTTGAGGCTCCAGTCGAAAGCTTTTCACCACAGAGGCACGGAGACAAGACAAAAGACAAAGACAAATTATTTGGAGGTTTCTCTGTGTCTCCGTGCCTCCGTGGTGAAAAGCCTTTTTTCTTCAATTCCGTTACAATCGTGCCCGTGAAAGCTCGCTGGCCACAACACTTATTTCGCTACGCTGCTTGCCTCGCGGCCGCCGAAATAGTAGTCGAAGTTTATCGTCACGTCCTCCATGTAAATCCCACCACTGTGGCTTTGACGTTTCTCTTGATGGTGCTGTGGTTCGCAGCGTATTGGGGGTTTCGTTTCTCGGTTTTTCTCGCTGTCCTGGCGACGCTCGCCTTTAACTATTATTTTCTTCCGCCCGTCGGAACCTTCACCGTAGCCGATCCGCAGAACTGGGTCGCGCTGTTCGCCTTTCTGGTGACTGCCGGCATCGCCAGCCAACTCGCAGACCGCGCCCGCCGCCAAACCGCCGACGCCAATCAGCGCCGCCGCGATGTGGAACGGCTTTACGCTTTCAGCCAGCGCCTGCTTGCTACCGACAACGTAGCCGAGTTGCTGAATGCGATTCCCGCCTACGTGCGTGACGGATTCGGCGCCAAAGCTGCCGCCATCTATCTGCTCAGTTCGCAGCAGGTCTACCGCACTGATCCGAAGCTACCTGGCTTGCATTGCAGGATCTTCAAATGGTCAGTTCGCGCGGCGAGCCGGTCATCGATTCGCAGCGCGGGAATTTCCCTCACGCCACTGCATCTGGGCACGCGCACAACTGGGGCGGTCGGCATCGCCGGGCCAGCACTATCACGAGCCACGTCTGGAAGCTTTGGGCAGCATGATCGGCATCGCGATTGAGCGCGCCGGGGCCATGGAAAAACTTTCTCAAACGGAAGCCGCTCATCAGAACGAAAACCTGCGCGCCGTCCTGCTCGATTCCGTAACCCACGAACTGCGCACGCCGCTTACGGGCATCAAAGCTGCAGTCACAGGCCTGCTCTCGGATTACAATCTCGACGATGCGCAGCGGAAGGAATTGCTTACCGTCATCAATGAAGAAACCGACCGCCTCGACCGCCTGGTGGGCGAAGCCACGGAAATGGCTCAACTCGATGCCCACAAGGTCGAACTCCACCTCGCTCCCGTGGATATTGCCAGCGTGATCGAGTCGGCGGTGGAAGAATCAAGAACTGTTCTCGGCCAGCATCCGGTCGAAGTTCACGTGCCTGCATCGCTGCCCAAAGTGCGCGTGGATTTCGACCGTATCGCGGAAGTGCTCAAGCAGTTGCTGGAAAATGCTGCGAAATACTCACCCCCTGCATCGCCCATCACTATCACCGCCGAATTAAGCGGGATCGCATTGTCACCAGCGTCACCGATCATGGGCCCGGCATCGACGACTTTGAGCAATCGATGGTCTTCGACAAATTTTATCGCGGCCGCGACCAGCGCTACAGCGTGCAAGGCACCGGCATGGGATTGGCCATCGCCAAGGCCATCGTCGAAGCCCACAACGGAATCGTCAGCGTAACCAGCCAACTCG
This sequence comes from uncultured Acidobacteriaceae bacterium, assembly GCA_963789625.1. GTDB lineage: Bacteria > Acidobacteriota > Terriglobia > Terriglobales > Acidobacteriaceae > Sulfotelmatobacter. The sequence goes on from CAWBLK010000013.1 coordinate 409,322, forward strand.
GCCGGGGTTCGGTATTTTCCTTCGAGCTGCCGATTGCTTGAATCTTGCTATGCACATGTTTATATGCGAATCCTGCCATGCAGAGGATGCCCAACAGTACCCGAGCTAGCGACTGGATTTCGCATTGCCGAAGATAGTTGGAAACAGTACATTGCAATCTCAGCCGAATTCCGCGCCCCGATGAGCCTCGCCACACTCAACGACATTTTCTTCGCCGCCGTCGAGCGGAATCTCGAACGTGCGCAGATCTCTCGTGAGCAGGGAAAGTGGCGGTCGATCTCTTCTTCGCAGTTCGCCCGCAACGTTGCCGCCGTGGCCAACGCGTTGCAGGAGTGGGGCATCCACCAAGGCGATCGAGTCGCCATTCTCAGCGAGAATCGCCCCGAGTGGTCTACGGCGGATTTCGCAATCCTGCTGCTCGGTGCGGTTACAGTTCCCGTCTACGCCACGTTAACGCCGGAACAAACTGCTTATACGCTTCAGCGACTCCGGCGCCAGCGTGGTTTTTGTTTCCACGGAGCAGCAACTTCGCAAGATCCAAAATATTCTTTCGCGGACGCTGATTCAGAAAATCGTCGTCATGGATCATGTCGAGATCCCGAGCGACGTGGGTATAAAGTACGCTCTCATGAATGAATTCGTGACCAGAGGCCCGCACTCGCTCACGCCTCAGACTGAATCTCTGGCCCGCTCCATTCAGCCCGACGATCTCGCCACCATCATCTATACGTCCGGTACCACCGGAACTTCCAAGGGCGCGATGCTGACTCACGGCAACATGGCTTCGAATATTGCCTGCTCTTTGATCGGGTTCGATGTACACCCGGGGTTGACCAGCGTTTCGTTTCTCCCGCTTTCGCACGTCACCGCGCGGCACGTGGATCTCTCCATGCTGTACCACGGCGTCACTCTCGCCTACTGCCCTTTCATGGAAAATCTTTCGCAAACCTTGCTGGAAGTGCGACCGTCGCTTTGCGTTTCTGTGCCTAGAGTCTACGAAAAAATTTACGCCAAGGCCGAGTCATCGGCCCGCGGCTTTCCCAAACGCGCCATCTACCGCTGGGCTCTTTCCGTTGGCGGCGCCAATAAGCCGGCTATTCTCGCCGGAGAAACTCCCACTTCAAGAAGCTGGAAGCTCGCCAACAAACTGGTGTTCTCGAAAATACGCGCCGGCATGGGCGGCAATGTTGAGACTTTCATTTCCGGTGGCGCGCCTCTGGGGCGTGAGCTTGCGGAATGGTTCGCCACCGTCGGCATCCGCATTCACGAGGGCTATGGCTTGACCGAAACTTCTCCGGTGATCGCCGTCAACACACCGATTAACCATCGCATCGGTACGGTCGGCAGGATTCTCTCGAACCTCGAAGTCCGCATTGCCGAGGATGGCGAAATTCTGGTGCGCGGACCCTCCGTATTCAAGGGCTACTGGAACCGCCCTGAGGAAACAGTGAACGCGTTCGAGGACGGCTGGTTCAAGACTGGAGACATCGGCCATATAGACGCTGATGGATATCTCTCGGTCACCGACCGCAAAAAAGAACTTATTAAGACATCGGGCGGAAAATTCATTGCCCCGCAGCCCATTGAAAATTCCCTGAAGCTAAATCCGCTGGTGGGCGTCAGCGTTATCCTGGGCGACAAGCGCAAGTTTGCTTTCGTGATCGTGTCTCCCAACTTCATTGTTCTTGAAGATTGGGCCCACACGAACGACATCGATTTTTCTTCGCGCGCCGATCTTGTTGCCAATCCAAAAGTCCAGGCGCTCTACGAAGAAATTGTGGAAGGGGTGAACCAGAATCTTGCGCGATTTGAGAAGCTGAAGCGCGTGTTGCTTGTCCCCGACGAATTCACGGCAGACAACGGAGCGCTCACGCCTACGATGAAATTGCGGCGCCGTGTAATCGAAGAGCGCTATCGCCGCCAGATCGACGAACTCTACGCGCAGGCGGAGGCTACGACTTACTCGTAAGCTCCCACAAAATTTCATGTAGGGATAGCCGCCCTCATTGCATCGAGCGCAACTCGACTTTTGTCTCGCTCGGATTACAATGGAATGTCATGACCGATCCACTCATTATCGCCGGCCGCACCTTCCACTCGCGCCTCATCGTCGGCACGGGAAAATACAAATCTTTTCAGGAAACTGCCCGGACTCTCGAGGCCAGCGGCGCGGAGATGGTTACGGTGGCCGTCCGCCGCGTTAATCTCGACCGCAACAAGGAATCGTTGCTCGACTACATCGATCCGAAAAAATACTTTTTATTGCCCAACACCGCTGGCTGCTACACAGCGGATGAAGCCATCCGTGCCGCGCGCCTTGGCCGCGAGGTCGGCCTCTCAGACTGGGTAAAAATCGAGGTCATCGGCGATCAGGCCACACTTTACCCAGATGTGCAAGCAACGCTTGAGGCCACGCGCGTTCTGGTGAGTGAAGGATTCACTGTTCTGCCGTACACCTCGGATGACATTGTGTATGCCAAGCGTTTGGTGGAGGCCGGAGCGGCGGCTGTGATGCCGCTCGGCGCGCCGATTGGTAGTGGCATGGGCATTCAGAACCAGGCTCACATCCGCATTCTGCGCGAAATGATCACTGGCGTTCCGATCATCGTGGATGCCGGAGTCGGCACCGCTTCAGATGCGGCCATCGCGATGGAACTCGGCGCCGATGCGGTCCTGATGAACACCGGCATTGCCGCCGCGCAGGATCCGGTCTTGATGGCCGAGGCCATGCACCACGCTGTGCTCGGCGGCCGCCAAGCCTACTTAGCGGGGCGTATGCCAAGAAAACTTTACGCCACGGCTAGTTCGCCGCTCGAGGGCGTGGTACGGTAGCCACCAAACAGAAGGGCGGCCGCAGCCGCCCTGGTTAAAATTCCGGTTCTACGACCTCAGAGCATCTTCGCGCTGTCCACATGAATGGAATCGCCCATCACATGGCCGGTCGCGGCGATGTGGTGCCCCACATGATCTTTTAGCGCGTCCGGATTATCCACCGTCAGAACTTTCTGATCTTTATCGGTCACGATCACCATCTTCGCGCCCGCGTCTAAGCATTTCTTAGTGCATGCCTCAGCGCCAGCGTTTGCGCCCTTAGCACCGCACTTACTGTCACTCACCCACCCATTGACGGTCGCGCTCTTCCCCATATCGTCAAACGCCATCGCCGTCAGGGCGAAGACGAAACATATCGCAAGACAAAGAACTAGCACTTTTCTCATGGCCGATTTTTCTCCTTTTAAAATTTTCCGAATCGCGGTCCACACCGCAGGTTATAGCAGGCATTCTAATCGTGCATACGCCGGCAAGAAGCACTACCGATCATACTAACGATCCGGACTAACGCCCCGAACTATACCACAGAGAAAGTTTTCAAATGTCACACACTTGCATGTGCTTCCACGCACGAACCGGCGCAGAATTCTTTGTTTGGAACAGCTTACTTTTTCGCTGAGTGATTGGCGGGTGGGGGCAAATTCGCGGGAGGCGGTGGAACGTATACATACTCCCCGGGACGCACGTAGCGCAGCTGCTCGCGCGCTTCTTTCTCAATCGCTTTTGCGTCCGTCTTTAATCCTTGAATCTGCTGCGTATAGAGTTCGTTTTCCTTTTGCTCCAGTGCGATTCGCTTCTGCAGCGATTCGTATTCGATCCGCTTCTGTTTATAGACAATCATTCCATTCGCGCCAAACATCACGTGCACAAATAGCAAGCAGGCGAGCACGGCCACTGTGATCGTCGCCAAGCGCCGTCTTAAGGCATATAGTCGCGCCGCCAATGGACGCACACTCAACACGCAGGAGGCGGCCAGAGCTTCCGCTTGCGGTGCCTTCTCAGCCATCGCACGCAGCCCATCCTCGGGACTGGGAAATCGCCGAATTCTTGAAGCATTCTTCACTCGAAAATCCATTGCTTGGCCACTGCGCTCAACCTCTCCAGATCACCCTCACTTCGCGCCTCTGAGTACACCCGAACCACCGGCTCCGTCCCTGAAAGCCGGTAGCACACCCACGAGCCGTCTTCGAAAATCAGCTTCAAGCCGTCCGTGCGAACGACTTCGCTAACCTTGCGCCCAAAGAACTCCGCGGATCAGACCTCAACTTCTCAGTGAACTTGTCTTTCACCTCAGGCGTCAAGCGGAAGTTCTCGCGCAGCGGATAATAGGAACCAACTTGATTACTTAACGCCTTCAATTGCTCACGCAGAGACTTGCCGCGCCGAGCCACCATCTCACAGCACAACAGTCCTGCCAGCAATCCGTCTTTCTCCGGCACGTGATGACGGATTGAAAGCCCGGCGCTCTCTTCCCCGCCGATCACAATCTTGTCCTGCATGATCAGTTCGCCGATGTACTTGAACCCCACCGGCGTTTCGTACAGCTCCACGCCGCGTGCTTTCGCGATCGCATTGATCAGGTTCGTAGTCGCAACAGACTTTGCCACGCCATTCTTCCATCCACGGCTCTCGACCAGATAATCGAATAGCAAAGCGATCACATAGTTGGGTTGGAGAAATGTTCCATCCGCATCAACAATGCCAAAGCGATCGGCATCGCCATCGGTCGCGATGCCAATGTGTGCGCCGGTCGCGCGCATCTTTTCTCGCAGGTCGTTCAGCAAGTGATCATCGGGTTCCGGCGCGTGTCCGCCAAAAAGCACATCACGATAGTCGTGGATGGTAGCGACTTTTACACCAGCATCTCGCAAGAGCGCATCTGAATACCCTCTTGCCGCACCCCACATGGGATCGAAGCAAACCTGCAGCTTCCCCTTGCGGATGACTTCCAGATCGACGATCTCGCCAAGCCGCTTCATATAGCCCAGCTTTACATCTAGCGCTTCCCTGGCGATTCTTGCACTTCCGGTATTTTTCGCAACTGCCGGCTCTCCCCGGTCTCCAGCTTGAATCTCGCTCTCGATCTTTTTCGTAACTTCCGGCAGGGCGGGGCAACCATCGGGCGTGGAGAATTTAATTCCGTTGTATTCGGGAGGGTTATGCGACGCAGTAAAGTTGATCACTCCATCCGCCTTAGTTTTTGCAACGGCATAAGCAAATGCCGGAGTGGGTGCGGCTTCCGCTACCACCATAGGCGTTATGCCATGCGCCGCCAGAATTTCCTCGGCCATGGCGCAAAACGTTTCTCCCAAAAATCGAGGGTCGCGACCAACAATCACGCGCGCTCCCTGCGGCTTCTGCCTGGCTATGTAACGCGCAATCCCAACCACAGCGCGCCGCACGCTAGCGAACGTAAATTCCTCCGCCATAACGGCGCGCCAGCCCGATGTGCCAAACTTGATTTGCGTTAGCATGTTCTGCTCTCTGACCGTAAGGTGCTACCCTCTCAGTTGTGGTTGGCTGTGTGATCGCCAAAAGCTGCCAGCCGATTTTATATGACCGACAAACGAATCGCCCTCACCACCACAGGTTCGCAAGAGGAAGCCCGCAAAATTGGGAGTCACCTTGTGGAGCAGCGCGTCGCAGCCTGCGTCAACATCGTCCCGCAGATCACATCGATTTACCGCTGGCAGGACAAAGTGGAGGAGGCTCGTGAATGGCTCTTAATTGTAAAGACTACAGCCGCCGCCTTCGGCCAGGTACGTGCGGCGATTGCGGAGATCCATTCCTATGAAGTGCCGGAAATCATTTGCCTGACGATTGAAGATGGAGCGGCGAATTATTTGCAGTGGATCGCGGAATCGGTTGTTGCCGGAGAATAGATTTTTAGGACCGTTTGATCCGTACAGATCAGTTTAAATCCGCGGCCAAGAGTTTTTTAGATAGCCGCCAGCCCCATCTCCAGATCATCGAGAATATCCTCAACATCTTCGATCCCCACGGAAATGCGCACCATACCGTCGGTAATGCCGATCGCTTTCCGACCTTTTTCGCCGAGCCCGGCATGCGTCATTGTCGCCGGATGCGAGATGAGGGTCTCCACTCCTCCCAACGACTCGGCCAGCGAACACACACGTAACTTTTTCAGCATCTTGTTGGCGTTCTTCAACGATCCTGTCTCAAAGGAGATCATCGATCCGAAGCCGCTCATCTGCCGCTTTGCCAGCTCGTGTTGCGGATGATCGGGAAGTCCGGGATAGAAAACCTTGCCAATCTTCTTATGCTTCGCCAGAAACTCCGCTACAACCTGGCCGTTGCGATCGTGAATCTCCATGCGCGCGGCCAGCGTTTTCACGCCGCGCAGAATCAGCCAGCACTCAAAGGGAGAAAGTATCGCTCCCGCAGCTTTCTGCAGAAACGCCAGCTTTTCGGCTTGCTCGGCAGTGCTGCAGACCACCACGCCGCCCAGTCCATCGCTGTGGCCGTTAAGAAATTTGGTGGTCGAATGCACCACCATATCCGCGCCTAGCGCCAGCGGCTGCTGAAAATATGGCGACATGAAGGTGTTGTCAACCACCAGTTGAGCCTTCTTGCGCCGGCAAATCTGGCTGATCGCAGCCAGATCGCTCAAACTCATCAGCGGGTTCGTAGGCGTCTCCACGAACACCAAGCGGGTATTCTTGCGGATGGCTCGCTCCACGTTCTCGGCGTCGGAAGTATCGACGTACGAGAACTCGAGCCCGAAACGAGTCAGCACCTGATTAAACAGCCGAGGCGTTCCGCCGTACAGATCGTTACCGCACAACTACGTGGTCGCCCGATTTCAACATGCTGGCCACGGCATTGATGGCCGCCAGGCCACTGGCAAATACGGGCGCCGCGACTCCACCCTCGAGCGACGCCAGGTTTTCTTCGAGCCGCGTCCGCGTCGGATTCGACACTCGCGAATATTCGTAGCCCTTGTTCTCGCCGATGCCCTGCTGTACGTAGGTCGAAGTTGGATAGATGGGAACGGAGACTGCGCCGGTCAAAGGATCGGCCTCCTGCCCGTCATGGATGGCGCGAGTGGCAAAACCGGCCTGCTTATTTTTTTTCATCGAGACTTTTGCTATCTAACTTCTGCAATCGGATTTCTGCAATCTGACTAGATCCCGCCTTCAAATATCTTCTTGGACAAATACCGCTCCGCCGAATCCGGAATAATCGTCGCCACGCGTTTTCCCGCTCCCAGCCTTCGCGCAACTTGCAACGCTGCAAAAACAGCGGCTCCGCCGCTTGATCCCGCCAGCACGCCTTCTTGTGCCGCCAACCGCTTCACCGTAGCAAACGCATCATCATCGGTCACGGCGATGACTTCGTCGCATACCGCGGGGTCGAAGGTCTCCGGGATGAAGTTATTTCCGATGCCTTCCACTTTGTGATGGCCGGGCGCTCCGCCACCGAGCACCGACCCTTGCGTGGTCACAGCAATGGCCAGCACTCCCGGCAGATGCTCTTTCATATAGCGCGCTACGCCGGTAAACGTTCCGCAGGTGCCGCAGCCCAATGTGATGGCATCCACTTTCCCACCCATCTGTTCAAACAACTCCACCGCGGTCGTTTCGTAGTGGTAATCGGGATTCGCCATGTTCTCAAACTGCCCTGCCATAAACGCGCCGCGATCGCTGGCCACAACTTCCTTGGCTCGCCGGATCGCTCCCTGCATGCCTTCTTCGTCCGGCGTGCGGGTAACGTCAGCTCCGAGCGCGCGCATGATGATCACTTTTTCCTGCGAGAAATTTTCCGGTACGAACAGCTTCACTTTGTAACCGCGATTCACTCCGATCAGCGCCAGCCCAATACCTGTGTTCCCCGCCGTAGCTTCCACAATCGTGCCCCCGGGCAGGAGTTTCCCTTCCTGTTCGGCTCGGCAAATAATTCCGATGGCGGCGCGGTCTTTAACGCTGCCCCCGGGATTCAGGTATTCAAGTTTGGCGAAAATGTCGGCCGAAGCGGCAGGAACCAGTCGTCTCAGTCGAAGTACGGGAGTCTCACCGACGAGATCCATAATGTCGTCGGCGACACCGAGATGGGAGATTTCAGAATTCTTAAGGTGCACGTTACAGGGTAAGGGCCAGAGTTCAAAGTCGTCAATCGCCGGGGTATTAAAATCGTCGGCCAATTGTTACCGCGGTCATCTTACTTGGCTCCCGCCGCGGATCCCGCCCCCGCGTAGTAGCCGCTCTTGGTCCGCACCATCAGCTTACCGTGCCCCTTGCCTTTTGCTTCTACGCGGATCGTCCGGAAGCCGCCGCTGGCCTTGGGATTCGTGGGCTTGTAGCCAATGGTGTACTGATTGCGGATGTCGTGCGCTACTTGCCGGCTGATCTCATCCACTTCGTCCAAGGTTTTTGGGAAAAATGCTAGGCCACCGGTCCGCTGCGTAATGATCTCCAGCGCGCGCCGGGCTCGCTTGGGGTGGTCTTCATCTCCCAGTATTCCGATGGCATATACCGATGGACCGTTCTCGTCCTGCAATTGCTTTACGGCCTGCTCCAGGGTTTCGCGGCTGGCGTTGTCTTCTCCGTCGGTCACCACAAACAAGACTTTTCGCTCCAGCCTGGCATTTCGTTTCAGATGATCGGCCGAGGCAACCACGGCTTCATAGAGAGCCGTTCCACCCTTGGCGTCAATCTTCTCCAGCGCCTCTTTCAATAGCAGCAGATCGTTGGTGAAATCCTGGTCGAGATAATATTCGTCGTTGAAATTCACCACGAACACTTCGTCCTGCGGATTGCTCGACCGCACCAGGTTCAGGGCTGCCTGGTTCACTTTGGCGCGCTTTTCTCGCATGGAGCCGGAATTGTCAATCACGATCCCCATCGCCACGGGGATGTCTTCATGATGGAAGGAGATTATGCTCTGCGGTTTGCCGTCCTCGAATACGGCGAATGCATTCCGGTCGAGATTGGTCACAATGTGCTGCTTGTCGTCCACTACCGTGGCGTGAAGCAAGACCTCGTCCACATCCGTTCGAATGACAAATGTTCCGTTCTGATCTGAAGGTTGCTGTTGGCTGGAGCCGGCAGATGTTTGCGGAGCCACACTTGATTGCGGCTGAGAGGATTGCGGCTGAGAGGAAGGAGGTTGTGACGGAGTTGATCCGGATTGAACGGCGCTTGACTGGAGACCCGAACTCTTCCATTCCGCGCGTCCGGAAAAAGGCTGCGCCAGTAGTACGAGAACAACTCCGGCCCGAAAGATGCACCTTAGAAAAATAAAGATACTTGCAGGCTGTTTATTCTTCGGGCGCGTAATATCCGGTCCTGGCATACACTCGGAGCGGTGGCAGTCCTTTCGGCGGCAGTAACTTCACTTTGATCTTACGCCATTTGCCGTCCCGCACAACTTTGTTGGGACGATACCCCAGAACATATTGATTTCGCAGTTCGACCCCGATCTTAGTAGCCACATCCGCCAGATCATTCGGATTTTCCACGGTAAACGCCCGTCCGCCGGTCAGCTCTGCGATCTCTCCCAACAACGCCGGGCCCAACCGCTCTTCCTCGGTGGGAAAATACCTGTCATAAATACCGATGGCGTAGACCATCACGTCCGCTTCTTTCACCAGAGACTTGATTTCGTTTTCCGTGTAGCGGCTGTGATTGTCGCCTCCGTCGGAGATGATCAGCAGCGCCTTCTTGGCATATTTTGCCTGCCGCATCTTGCTGACGCCCATGTAAATAGCATCAAGCAGCGCCGTCATCCTTCGCGGCACGGTGTAGACCAGCTTGCCCTGAATATCTTCGACCGAACTTGTGAAGTCGTTAACCACTTCGGGCTCATCCGAGAACGTGATCATGAAAAATTCGTCCTGCGGATTGGCGGTCTTGAAAAACTCCATCACCGCATCTTTTGCCCGATCCATCTTGCTGCTCATGCTCCGGCTGGAATCGAAGATAACGCCCAGAGAGACCGGCGCATCCTCGCTTGAGAAACTCTTGATCTCTTGCGGCGCGCTGCCTTCAAAAAGCTGAAAGTTGTCCTTCTCCAGCCCGGTGACCAATCGGTTCATCGGATCTGTGATCGTCACCGGCACGAGTACCAGGTCGACACCCACCTTCAGCGGACGTACGTGGGTATTCATCGACGGGGAGACGATGCTCTGATTCGCCACTTCTTCCGTTTTTGCTTTTTCCACTTCGCGGGGCTGGACGTGAATATCATTCACATCCGTCTGCGCGAGGGCTGGTATCGCCGAACTTACTAGCGCTAGGAGCAATATCCGGAGTAGCGGAAAAGCTGCGATTTTAGGAGGGGGGAGAAGAGTCAGATTCCAGGGTCGACCCATGGGAAACTTCCAATCCAGGCCCGGTAAGGGAGATGGCCGGCACCCATCAAAGAGGGACATATACACCCCAATTGGACGCGATGTTATCACAGCTTTCCTCAGCCAGTTCCCGTTTTTTTGTCAAATATTAGAGATAATCCGAAGTTGGGCTTCTCCAGTTTTTGGAAGATTGTTCTGATCCTGCGAGCCATTAAGTATCGAATCCTACCAACTTGTTACAATCAAAGCTCTCCATGGCTGACATTCATCCTTTTCGCGCGTTTCGTTACAATCCTCAACAGGTAACCCCTGCCCAGGTTGTGACCCAACCCTACGACAAAATCACTCCCGCTCTGCAGGATCGCTATTACGCAGCCAGCCCCTACAACTTGGTGCGGATTATTCTTGGCCGCCGCGAAGAGAGCGACAATCCGGCAAACAATGTATATTCACGTGCCGCCGCAGATTTCCGCGACTGGCGCCAGCAAGGCATTCTCAGCCAGGATTCTCTTCCCTCTTTGTATGCCTATTCTCAGCGCTTTACGGTTCCCGGCTCCAGCGTGGAATTGGAGCGCCATGGCTTCATCGCCCTTGGGCGCATTGAGGATTACGCCTCCGGCGTGGTTTTCCGTCACGAGCAAACCCTGGCCAAGCCCAAGGCCGATCGGCTGGATCTGCTTCGCGCTACCCGCGCCCACTTCGGCCAGATTTTCATGCTCTACGAAGATTCGGGAGAGGTGGAATCTCTTCTCGCGACTTCGGGCGAACCGGCCATCTCGGTTACGGACGAATACGGCGTCGCGCATCGGGTGTGGCCAGTCTCCGACCCGAAGGTGATCGAATCAGTCCGCGCCGCCATGGGCGATAAGAAACTCATCATCGCAGATGGTCACCATCGCTACGAGACCGCGCTCAATTACCGGAATGAACGCCGCGCCGCGGAGTCGTCTAATGCTCAGCCCACCCCAGACTCCAGCTCATCGCCTCACGAATTCGTGATGATGACCTTTGTGAACATGAACAGTTCGGCCCTGCGCATTCTGCCGACACATCGGGTCGTCCAAGGATTGACCTCGTTTTCAGAAGACGACTTTCGCAACTCCGCGCGCGCCTATTTCGACGTTGACGAAGTCGATCCCTCGATCGAAGCTTCCGGAGCTACCGCCATTTTGCGTGAGTCGGGACGATGCGGCACGTCGATCCTCGCCGTTACCGCTAATCGAGCGTTTCTGCTGCATCATCCCAATCCCAACAAACCGGAGGTGTTCACGGGCGTATCCGTTCGCCAGCAGGCGCTCGACGTAGTACAACTGCACAAGTGTTTGTTAGAAAAAGTCTTGAACCTCTCCGAGGAATCCATCCGGAATCAGCAGAACCTTTCCTATGTGCGCGATGCGGCCGAGGCTTTGTCGCTCGTACGCGGAGCGGGTGAGAAGCGAGCCAACGTCGCGTTTCTGCTGAATCCCTGCCGCATGGCGCAGGTTCGTGACGTTGCCTTTGCCGGCGAGGTCATGCCCCAGAAGTCGACCGACTTCTACCCCAAGCTCCTTAGCGGATTGACCATTTATGCGCTTGATTAGAGGCCGAGCTAGCGGACGTTCGACCAGCCGATCTCGAAGCGCCGGAGTTTTCGTTTGCACCATCGTGTTTACCGCAGTCATGCTGGTTTCCGCGGCGGGTCCTGAGAAGCATCTTTCCGTCTATTCCACCGCGGCCAATTATTCCCTGCCCATCGTGCAGCGTGAAGGCCGCGATTATGTAGGATTGCTTGAACTGCTCGATCCTTTGGGGACGGTCAGTGCAAAATCCGAGCCGCCGCGTTGGCGTCTGCATTACAACAACATTCTGGGAGATTTTACCGCCGGCAAAACCCACGCCCACATTCAGGGCCGTGATGCTGACCTCGCTGGAAAATTTTTGGTGGAGAATGGACGCGGTCTTGTTCCGCTCGTCTCTCTGGGTTCCCTGCTGCCCCGCTTCCTGGGTGGTCCTGCAACTTTGCACGAAGAGTCCGACCGTCTTTTCATCGGGAGCATCGCCACCCACTTCACCGCTTCAGTCATCCCGGATGATCCTTCCCATCTCGTCTTTCACTTCACCTCACCCGTGAATCCGTCGGTTGCCACCGAACCTGGCCGGCTGAACCTGACGTTCAACCGCGAACCGCTCACAGCTCCGGCGTCTCCTACGCTTACCTTCGGTAGCAAGATCATTCCATCCGCCACATATTCCGAAAGCAACGGCGCAGCCCGTATTACTGTGAGCAGCACCGTCCCGCTCATCGCCAGCTTCAGCAATGACGGCCGGACTATCACTCTAGCTCCCGCGCAATCGCAAACCGCGGCGACCATTGTTGTAGCGCCGAGCACGCCGGTTCCTCAAGCGCCGCCTACAACCACGTCGGCTGCCGTTCCGCGCCGTTACTTCGCCATTGTCGATGCCAGCCATGGCGGCACGGATCGCGGCGAAGCGCTGAGCAGCACGCTCGCGGAGAAGGACGTCACCGTCGCTTTTGCTCGCCGCCTGCGCCAGGAACTGGAGAACCGGGGCATTCCGACCCTCGTCCTGCGCGACTCCGACGCCAGCCTTTCGCTCGACGAACGCGCTTTTTTTGCCAATACAACGCACGCCGCCGTGTACGTGGCGCTGCACGCCGCTTCCAATGGCCACGGCGTTCGTGTCTACACTGCTTTGCTTCCCTATAACAACGAGGATGATCGCGGACCATTTCGCTCATGGGCAACCGCCCAGCAGTCCTCTTCGCTCCTCAGTCAAGCCGCTGCCGCCAGCGTCGCCACCGAACTCAAAAAGCAGCAGATTGCGGTTCGCAATCTCACCGCTCCGCTCAGACCTCTGAATAACATCGTCACCGCAGCGATCGCAGTCGAGGTTGCCCCATCCGCTGCAGATCTCTCTCAACTCACTTCGCCGGATTACCAGCAGCTTGTTACCAGCGCCGTGGCCAATGGAATCGCCGCCATTCGCGCCCAACTGGGAGCCGCTCCATGAATCGGCAATCATGATTCCACGCCATCTCTATATTGCGATGTCGGTGCTTCTCCTGGCAGTGCTGGGCATGAGCTTCTACGCGTGGCACATGCGTGGACGCGCCGCCGCTGATCCCATCGCATCCACCGACACGCGGCCAGTGGCGCCTCCATCGGCTGGACCTACTGAGCAGGTCACCTTGTTCGTGGCTTATGACGATGTGGGGGTGCTTCACGCACAGGCCGCGCAGATTCCGCTGCCTTCGGTTCGCCAGGAGCGCGCCGAAGAATTGCTGCGTTCCCTTATCGCGTTGTATCTCGACAAGTCTTCGCCGCACCCGCTGCCACCCGGCTCTGATATCCGCAGCGTTTACTTAGTCGACCCGGGCCTTGCGGTCATCGATCTCAACGCCGCCTTCGCCGACGGTCATCGCTCCGGCGTGTTGGCCGAAGAACTCACGGTGACATCGATGATCCAGACGCTCTCCGCCAACATCCCCGGCATTCTTAAAGTAAAAATTCTGGTGGAAGGCAAGCAGCGCGATACCCTTGCCGGCCACGCCGACCTATCTGCATTCTTCGATGTTGCCGCCGTGAATCGGCTGGCCGCGCAACTAGAATCGAGTCAGTAGTCGCGGCTTTACTCCACCTTCTCCGCTACCCACCGCGACACCGCCGTTACCAACTTTCGCGGGGCGAATCTCACGGACTTCGCCACCAACCGATTCTGTAACCCCGAGAAAATCACTGTTCGCCCGGCCATCAACCCCCGGTAACCGTCCCGGGCAACGGTTTCCACATTCATCGCCCCAATTTTCTTGAAGAGCCGCGAGTTCTCCATACCCGCTCTTTTCTGGAATTCCGTATCAGTCGCTCCCGGACAGAAACAGCTCACCACCACGCCCGATCCCGCAACTTCGTTGGCCAGCGCCTCCGAGAACGACAGGACATAGGCTTTGGTCGCGTAGTAAACCGCCATGAGCGGCCCGGGCTGGAAAGCCGCGGTGGAAGCCACATTCATAATTTTCCCGCTACGCCGTTCCAGCATTGGCGGCAAGAACAGTCTGGTCAGATGAGTTAGGGCCATAACGTTGAGCTGGATTTGTCCAAGGATTTCCTCTTCCGGCCTCCCAGCAAACTCGCCAAATACTCCGAAGCCAGCGTTGTTCACGAGAACATCGACTGCAACCCCTTCGCGCTGCAGCTGATCAAAAAGAAATTTGGGAGCTGGCACCGCAGCCAAGTCCAGCGCAATCGCCTTCACTGCGATCCCGAACTGAGCCTGAAACTCGGCAGCCACACTGTTCAATCTGTCAGTACTGCGAGCCACCAGTACAAGGTTGTAATGATCTCTGGCAAACAGCTTCGCCAGTTCGTATCCGATGCCTCCGGAGGCACCTGTAATAAGAACGGTCTGAGTCTTTGAGTCCATGAATTCCCCTTGTACAAATCCTAATCTCACAGAAGCGCAGGCCATGCGATGTGTTCCGGACGGAAGCAGGCTTAAGGCGGCGCGCCTCTCTACCTACGGGAATTGCCCTCTACTCGTGCAGTTCCGCCCTAGCACCAGTACAACAAGCTTCCCAAGCCGAATCCAGTTCCAAACCGATTGTTCAAGCAGGCTCGCCTGTCCTAAAGACTGCAATAGCAAGCGACGTCGGCTGCTGAAAGGCAACGAGGTTGCCGATAGAAGTCTACGGCGGTGAGGCGATGTCCAAGCGATTTTGCTCAGTTCTCCGGCTCGAAGGCTCAGGAACCAAGTGGATATGGATTCTGGTTTCCGTTGCAACTTTTCTGCAGGCTGAGGGACTCGCCCAAAACTCCTTAGATGGTGCCCATGTTCGAATACCAACCCAGCTTATGGCGGAGGCCGAACCGCATGGTACGATGCTCGCCGCTTCCGGTTCGATTCGTCCGGTTATCAAAACCAGTGTTGATCTTGTCCTGGTACCGGTGACCGTTACCGATCCCATGCAGCGCTTGGTGACCGGTTTGGGTCCGAACAACTTTCAAGTGTTCGAAAACAGGAAGCCGCAGCAAATCAAACATTTCTCCAGCGAAGACGTTCCCGTTTCCTTGGGCATCATCGTAGATACCAGCGGCAGCATGTCCAGCAAAATGGATCGTGTGCGCGAAGCCGTAAAGGAGTTTTGCGACTCGGCCAATCCTAAGGATGAATTCTTCGTCATTACATTCTCGGAGGAGCCGCACTTGGTGCAAAACTTCACCAATTCCGCTCAAGATATTGAAGGTAGGCTGGTTTTCGCCATTCCTAAGGGCCGCACTTCATTGCTCGATGCCATTTATATGGGAGTCAGCAAAATGCGGGATGCCAAATATAGCAAAAAGGCGCTGCTAATCCTCTCCGATGGTGGCGACAATCATAGCCGCTACCGCGAGCAGGAAGTAAAGTCTGCGGTGAAAGAATCAGACGTGATGTTTTACGCCATTGGGACTTTTGACCGATATGTTCCGACCCAAGAAGAAATGCTGGGACCGCAATTACTATCCGACATGGCCGACACTACCGGCGGCCGCGCTTTCATTCTCGATGATGTGGGCCAAATGCCCGCTTTAGCCCGGAGAATCGGGATGGAACTCCGGACACAGTACGTCCTAGGCTACAGTCCGGAAAAGCCGCCCCACGACGGGAAGTGGCACAAGATCAACGTTAAGCTCAAACTTCCCAGAAAACTAGACTACCTACGGGCACGGTCCAAAGAAGGATATTACGCAAGTGAGGAATAGAACGGGACATACTCTAGTGTGTTGAAAAAGAAGTTGGGCCGGGATTAATCCCGGCCCAACTTTTTTCCGACTGAACCTCTTCACACTCTCTAACGACAATTCAATTTTCTACGCACCGACCAGAGCCGGCTCCACTCCGTAGATCGAGTGCCACGAGGTCGCCGCCTTCAGCTTGTCGTTGACGTTGTTGATGTTCTTTACGCCTTCGGTCTCCAGCCACTTGCGGAAGGCTGCGGCGCCCTGCTTGGCATAGATCGGGATCCCATCTTTCCAGGTCGCGCGCCCGCACAACACACCGTTAAACTTCACTCCGGATTCACCCGCCAGTTCCAGCGTCTCGCTGAACTCCGCATTGCTCACGCCCGCCGAAAGATAAATGAAAGGCTTGGTCGCGACGTTCGCCGCCTGGTGGAAGAGGTCAATGGCTTCCTTCTTGGTGTAAGCCTTCTGCCCACCGAAGCACTGCACGCCTTCCACAAATTTCATATTCACCGGCACTTCCACTTTCAGCACATCCACGCCATAACGATCTTTGCTGAACTCCCGCATGCTCTCGGTGACGATGTGCGGCTTCTTCTTGGCGTACTCCAAACCTTTTTCGTCCGCGCCTTCGTCGTAGCCGACAAACTCCAGAAAATAGGGAATGTCGTTGGCACGGCATTCATCGCCGATGCGCTCGACCCATGCATGCTTCTTGTCGTTTACTTCCTTGGGATCGAAGGGCGAGTAGTAGAGCAGAATCTTCACGCAGTCCGCACCAGCTTCCTTCAACCGTCGCGCCGACCAATGATCCAGCAAATCTCCCAAGCGTCCCGGACCGGTCTTATCGTATCCGGTTTTCTCATAGGCGAGCAGCAGCCCGGCGTTCTTGGCGCGACGTTTCGAAGCCGGCAATCCCCACTCGGGGTCGAGTAGGATGGCGCTGGCATGAGGCGTCAACACTTCAGTGACCAGCGTTTTGAACTCTTCCATCATGGCGTCGCTGATTTCGCCGCCTTTTTCTTTTCCCAAAGACTTCTGCAGCGAACCGCGCTGGTCCATGGCGGCGGCTGCGATCACGCCACGTTCATTCGATACCCGTCTGAGACCCGCAAGTTTGCCCAGGGGTAAGCTTCATAGATTCCTCCGATCAATGGCAGATGAGATGAGTGCTTGAAACAGTTCATTGTAAACCAAGCAAGAGAAGGCGGATCCCGGCTTGCAGAGTCCGGCGTTCGAAAGTCCAGTTTCGGGAACTCCCGAAACACAGATCAGCCGATATGCCTAAGCCAGTCGGGATGGCGTACCACCAGCAGAAAGACTAAACGGAGGACAAGCACGACCGCAGTGGCTTTCACCCAGGTGAGTAGAATCTGTTCCCAATTTCGGGGACGACGCTCGACCGCAATCTCGCCTCCTGCCCAAGCCAAACTAAGCCACCGTTCAAGGGTCCGCCTCACGGTATAGGTTGCAATCGGGAAAACCGGCAACCAAAAGACAACGAACCAGAGAGTTGCGTCGTATTGTTCAAAGAGGCCGCTCGGGTCGCGACGACGGTTGGTCTTGCCAAGGAACATCTGGCCCACACCGCCGTGATGCACGAATCTGGGGGTCGCGCGATTTAGTTCATCGGACTTTTCCGCGACTTCACGTTCGAGCCGATACGTATCGACGTCGCGGGAGGAAAGTTTTCTCCGGCTAAGCTCTGCTTCGAGATCGAGGCGGGCTTCCTCGGTGAGTTGGTCACCTTCCTCGCCAAGGTGCAGGAGTTCGTCGTCGGTCAGGAGTTGGTATTCCGGCATATCGCTCAGTTCAGACGGCACATTATGCAACAGATTGAGGCGATCAGGGAATCAAAAGATGAGGACTGTTCACACGGCCCAATTCTGCACTTTCAGCCCGCGTACCCGCCGGAATTCTCTCTCATTGTTAGTAACCAGCGTCAATCCCGCCGCCAGAGCATGTGCGGCAATCCATAGGTCATTGTTGCCAATCATTTCACCATTTAATTCGAGCTCAGCTCGAATTTCGCTGTAAGTATGGCCCGCACTTTTCTCAAGAGGGAGGACGGGCAGCAGATCGATAAGTGCACTCAAGCGCGCCAGCGCGTCGGCGCGGCGCACACTCTTGGCGGCGCCATACAGAAGTTCACCGTATGTAATGATTGAAATCGCGGCCTCGCCAGTTATCATCTAACTGGTATTGTGGTATGACCGTTTCATTTTGCGACGAAAGGTGCGACCCTAATGCCCATCGCAACTATTAACCCCGCTACCGGGGAAGTAATCCAAACTTTTCAGCCGCTCTCAGAAAAACAGATCGAGGAAAAGCTCCAGCTAGCTGTGTCTGCCTTCCAAGCCGAAGGCAAGACTTCGTTCGCCGAGCGCGCACGCCGAATGACGAAAGCTGCTGAAATCCTCGAACGCGACAAAGAAAAGTTTGGGCACCTGATGACGCTTGAAATGGGCAAGCCTTACAAAGCTGCTGTTGCCGAAGCGGTCAAGTCGGCTTCGGGCTGCCGCTATTACGCCGAAAATGCCGAGCGTTTCCTCACCGATGAAGCCATCGATACCGGTACCCAAAAAAGTTTTATCCGCTACCGTCCCATCGGCTCCATTCTCGCCGTAATGCCGTGGAACTTCCCTTTCTGGCAGGTGTTTCGTTTTGCCGCTCCGGCGCTGATGGCCGGCAACGTTGGACTGCTGAAGCATGCCTCGAACGTGCCGCAGTGCGCTCTGGCGATTGAAAGTATTTTTCTCGAAGCTGGATTTCCCCAGGGCGCGTTTCAGACCCTACTCATCGGCTCGCAGCAAGTGGATGCGATTTTGAACGATCCGCGAGTGGTAGCGGCCACGCTCACCGGAAGCGAGCAGGCTGGCATTCAGGTTGGAATCGCCGCTGCCAAACGCATTAAAAAAGTAGTACTCGAACTTGGGGGCAGCGATCCTTTCATCGTCATGCCCAGCGCCAATCTTGATGCCGCCGTCGCCACGGCAGTCGAAGCTCGCGTCATCAATAACGGCCAATCCTGCATTGCCGCTAAGCGTTTCATCGTCGCCGAATCGATTGCCGCGGACTTCGAGCGCAAGTTTGTCGAACGCATGAAAAATCTGCGCGTAGGCGATCCTTTCGACGAGAAAACTGAATTAGGTCCGCTGGCTACGGCCGACGCCGTCACCTCGCTCGATGCTGACGTGCAGAAAACTGTGCAAGCTGGCGCCAAGCTCCTAACGGGCGGCCATCCCTTAAAGCAGCCAGGGAATTATTATGCGCCGACGGTTTTAACCAACATCCCGAAAGAATCGCCGGCCTATCGTGAAGAATTCTTCGGCCCGGTCGCGTCGCTGTTTCGCGTGAAGGATATCGACGAAGCCATCCACCTCGCCAACGACAGCCGCTTCGGCCTCGGCGCCAGCGCCTGGACCAATGACGACCGCGAGCGCGAACGCTTCATCAATGAACTCGAATCTGGCATGGTCTTCATCAACAAAATGGTCGCCTCCGATCCGCGCATTCCTTTCGGCGGAGTCAAGCAATCAGGCCATGGCCGCGAACTGGCTGCTAACGGCATCCGCGAATTCATGAACATCAAAACTGTCTCTATCGCCTAGCGCTAAGGCATGCGAGTATAAAATCGCTGGGCTACACGTTACCTTCGAACAGAGGTTTCGTCTAAGCAAAAACCTAAGGAGCCTTTGATGCGATTTTTGGTCTGGTCTGTCCTGCTCATCTCCCTGCTGTGCTCAACTGCTTTCGCGGTGCCAGCGCAGTCTGATCTCGAGTCCCGTAGAAAAGCCCTCAACGATCTGCTTGCCGAACGCTGGGAGTACACGCTTCGCACCAGCCCCATTTTCGCCTCCATCCTAGGAGACAAGCGTTGGAACGACAAAATCGACGACCTCTCACAGAAGGCCATTGACGATGACCTGGACCAGAGCAAGAAATATCTCACTCGCTTCGAAGCCATCGACACCACCGGCTTCCCCGAGCAGGAAGCCTTAAACAAAACCCTGATGGTCCGCGATCTTCGCATGGCGCTCGAAGGAGCCCATTTCAAGCCTTGGGAAATGCCGGTATCGCAGGTCGACGGCCTCCCCATTGAACTTCCAGAACTGGTGACCGTGTTCTCGTTCCAGAGCGTCAAGGATTACGACGACTACATCTCGCGGCTGCGGCAGGTTCCCCGCGTCTTCGACGAGACCGTGATCCAGATGCGCAAAGGCATGGCCGAGGGCCTGATGCCCCCGCGTGTCCTGCTTGAAAAAGTGATAGTGCAGTGCAATGGCCTAGCCACGAAAGCACCTGAGGACTCGCCTTTCGCGCAGCCCTTTGCCAAGTTTCCCGATTCCATCCCCGCTGCCGACCAGAAACGATTGCGCGAGCAGGGTCTGGATGCTATCCGCGAATCCGTACTCCCCACCTATGTCAAATTCACAACTTTCGTTCGCGAAGAGTACGCCCCCAAAGGCCGTACTGAGCCGGGGTTGTGGGCCCTACCTGATGGCCCTGAGCGTTACGCTTTCCGCGTGAAAGACAGCACTACCACTGATCTCTCGCCGGAAGAAATTCATCAGATCGGTCTGGCTCAGGTCAAAGAAATCGAAGCTCGCATGCTCCAGGTAGTGAACCAGCTCGGCTACAAAGATCTCAAGAGCTTCAGCGCTTCCCTGCCAACCAACCCCAAGGTCCACGTACACTCCCGCAAGGAAATTCTCGACCTCTATCAAAAATACATCGACCAGATGTACTTGAAGCTGCCCGCTATGTTCGGCCGTCTTCCCAAAGCCAGAGTGGAAGTCATGTCCATCGGGGAATACAGCGAGAAGGATAATGCCACACACTACGTTCAAGCAGCGCAGGATGGCTCTCGCCCCGCTCACGTTATGGTGAACACAGGCAACTTCGAGAAAGGAACGACGCTCGACATTGAAACCACCGCCTACCACGAAGGAATCCCAGGCCACCACCTGCAGATCGCCATCGCCCAGGAACTGCCGCAGCTTCCACCCTTTCGCCAGAACGAGTATTACACCGCCTACACTGAGGGTTGGGCTCTATACTCGGAGCGCTTGGGAAAAGAAGTAGGATTTTTCCAGGACCCCTATAGCTATTACGGCCACCTGCAGGATGACATGCTCCGCGCCATCCGCCTGGTCGTCGACACCGGATTCCACTACAAACACTGGACGCGCCAACAGGTCGTTGATTTCTTCCATGCCCATTCAGCCATCGACGAAGCCGAGGTGCAGAGCGAGACCGACCGCTACATGGCCTGGCCGGCGCAGGCGCTGGGATACAAGATTGGTCAACTCGAGATCCTAAAGCTGCGCCAGTATGCCAAGGATCAATTAGGGGATAAGTTCAGCCTGAGTAATTTTCATGACGAGGTTCTGGGCGCCGGCGCTCTGCCGTTGGATGTTTTATCGACCCGAGTGCACGAGTGGGTTGCGGCGCAAAAGTAAATCCAGCAACGAACCATGTGGGGACAGCCGCTTCGGCTGTCCCGTCCTACTGCCGCAGCGTGAGCCGGCTCAAGACCGCTTGCTGCTTGGCAATCAACGACTGCACGCCCTGCCGCGCGAACGCCATCATCTTTGCGAATTGCGCTTCATCGAAGGCCTGCCGCTCCGCGGTGGCTTGCACTTCCACCATCTTGTGCCCGGCCGTCATCACGAAATTCATATCAACATCGGCGCGAGAGTCTTCTTCGTAACAAAGATCGAGCAGAATTTCTCCGTCCACCATCCCTACGCTAACTGCAGCCACAAAATCTCTAAGCGGAACCGAAGTCAGCGTTCCGGCATCTACCAACTTTTCCAACGCAAATCCTAGTGCGACGAACGCGCCAGTAATTGAAGCTGTGCGAGTGCCGCCATCTGCTTGAATTACGTCGCAATCAATCCAGATCGTGCGCTCGCCCAGTCGAGCCAGGTCGGTTACTGCGCGCAGCGAACGTCCAATCAACCGCTGGATCTCATGGGTGCGTCCGCTTTGCCGTCCCTTCGCAACTTCCCGCGGAGTGCGGGTCAACGTGGCGCGCGGAAGCATCGCATACTCGCTCGAGATCCATCCTTTGCCCGAGTTCCGCATAAACTGCGGCACCGTCTCTTCGATGGACGCGGTACAAATCACCCGTGTGTTTCCGACTTCAATCAGTACCGATCCTTCGGCGGTGGTAATAAAATCCGGAGTGATCACGACGGGACGCAACTGATCAATAGCACGATTATCCGAGCGATAGAACATAAGCGAGGATTGTAAACGATGCGATTCCGCGATGCTGGATCTGAGCAGGACGGTAGTGGCTCAGTTTGATAAGTTTGCCATTCCGAAGCGCGGTTTTATCGCGCGAGGAATCCGCTTTGCTCAGGCCGATCAGCAGATTCCTCACCGGCAAAGAACGTCGGTTCGGAATGACAAAATGTAATGCTGTTCAAAGTGAGCCACCGGCGACTTGCTACGCTACTGGCCGCGGGATCAGGTTTTGACTTAGACTCACTCTTCACCGTTCTTCTGGAGGCTTCTTTGGCAGGTATTTTCAAAATCTCTCCCGCGCTGAAGAAGCGCGCGGCGCAAATCAAGCTGCTCCTCATGGACGTGGACGGCACCATGACTGACGGCAGCGTCAGTCTGCTCTCGCAAACCGATGGCGCCGCGCTCGAAATCAAAACCTTTGACGCGCACGACGGCCAGGGCCTAACACTGGCTAACACGGCCGGCCTGCGTACGGGCTGTATTACGGGCCGCGAAAGCGCCGCACTGCTTCGCCGCGCCCACGAAATGAAAATGGAATTCATCTACATGAAGCAACCACTAAAGATGCCAGCCTATGAGGAGATTCTGCAAAAAGCGGGCGTCCCCGATTTTGCGGTTGCCTATGTCGGCGATGATCTTCCGGATATTCCCTTGATGCGGCGCGCCGGCCTCGCCATCGCCGTAGGCGATGCTGTCCCCGAGGTAAAGAAGGCCGCGCATTACACCACGAAAGCTCTCGCGGGGCACGGCGCAATTCGCGAAGCGGTTGAACTCGTTCTCAAATCCAAAGGTGATTTGGGAAGCGATGATCGACAAAGCGCGCGCATGACACGGATTCCTAAACCGAATCTAATCCCGTCAGAGATGTGTGAGATTTCTAGCTTGCGGAAGGTGCGCGGCAGAGTGCGGCGCCTCCAGCAATGCCAGCATCGGCGCCATAGTGGGCGGAGACCAAAGGGATTTCCTGGCAATGCGAATTCACACACCATTTAGGAAGCCCGTTCTCGTATTTCATCGAAGAATGGTTGCAGCATGCAGGCTACGCCTCCGCCGATAATCATCACGTCAGGCTCGAGCAAATCCACAATATTTCCCAGCCACGCGGTTAGCACTAAGGCGGTTTCCTGTAACACTTCCTTGGCCAGCAGATCGCCTGCAAGGTTAGCTCGGCCAACCATTTCACTGGTGATTCGGTCTGAGCCTGCCTCCGGCCATTTCCAGGATGGCCGAACTCGCCCTGCAGCAATTTTTTCGGAAGCTCGGCGGGCGATCGCAGGACCTGACGCCAAAACTTCGATGCATCCAAGCTTCCCACAGCCGCAACGCGGGCCACGATAGTCGATGGTCATGTGCCCGCCCTCCGCCGCTGCTCCGGTGCGCCCGTGATAAATGTGGCGATCAAACACAATCCCCGTTCCAATACCCGTGCCGATCGTGGCGCAAAAGACATTTCGATATCCGCGCCCGGCGCCCCACAGAGCTTCCGCGAGGGCGGCGGCATTGCCGTCGTTATCCACTCGAACCGGCAGGTGATAGATTTTAGAAATCTCGGCGGCCAGCGGAAAATTGCGCCAGCCAGGAAGATTGGGAGGATTAATCACAACACCTGTACGCGGATCGAGGGGGCCGGGAGCGCACATTCCAATGCCGGAAACAGGAACGTCCAGTTTGGAGTCAGCTTTCGACGCGGCCCGTACCGAGTCAATCGAAGCAATCACGGCAGCCAAACCTGCGGCTGCATCATTGGCCACCATGGGCGTTCGTGCTTGGTGAGTGATCTCGCCCGCACCATTCACAAGTCCTGCGGCGACTTTTGTCCCACCGATATCCACGCCGATGACGTACTCGTCTGCTACTGATTGCGGCATGCGCTTCGCATCGAGCCTCGTCTATGATTGCATCGCCAGCGTTGTTGCCGTAATGCCTTTACGTTGACTTGCACGGAATCTTCTTCCTCCCATCATGGAGCGAGAAGTCTGACGCAGCAGCAATGGTAAACTATTTGGATTAAGGATGGGCGCGTAGCTCAGTTGGTAGAGCAATGCCCTTTTAAGGCATGGGTCGCAGGTTCGAATCCTGCCGCGCTCACCATCGTTTTGATTTCGATATTTGAGTTTGAACTCCCGTTAGTTCCGCCTAACTTTCCGGTGGTACTTCCCGCCCCGTCCGGCCAACCTGAGGGCAACCTTCTGTATCTCACTACTACGGGTTGTTCGTGCGAGTGGCCAAGGTGAACACTGGCTCGCCAAGGCCATCGAAGTGCTAAGCGTGGTGTACAATTTTTCTCTTTCCATTATTAAAGTTGAAAGCGCGTCTGCGCCTCGTCGTCGTGGGATAGGCATGTTGAAAGGAAGGTCTTCGATGGTGTTGGTTAGCGGCTGGCTGCGCGGAAAGCCATGGGCTCGTCTTGCGTCTTTCTATCTGCTGTGTGTCCTGTTCTCTTCGCTGACGTTGCTGGCGCAAACAACCATCTCCACAGGCAGTATTCAGGGTGTGGTCACGGATCCCACCGGCGCGGTCGTAGGCGGCGCGAAGATTTCGATTAACAATAAAGCCACGAGCCATATCATTACGGTCAAGAGTACATCCGCGGGAGCCTATACCTCGGGAGCGCTTACTCCCGGCAACTACACGCTGCGCGTAGAAGCGCAGGGATTTAAGACGTCAGAAGCGTCGGTAACGGTAGAAGTCGGGGTGACGGCCTCGGGGAATATCAAATTGCAGGTTGGCGAAGCCACCCAGACGGTCGAGGTGCAGGCTGAGCAGATCGCAGTGAACACTCAGCAAGCAACGGTGCAGGGTGTATTGAACGCCGAACAGATCGAAAATCTTCCCATCAACGGGCGTAATTTTTTAGACTTGGCACAACTGGAACCGGGAGTGCAGATTCAGGATGGGGGAAACTTTGATCCCACCAAGAATGGCTTTTCTTCTATTTCCTTCGGCGGCCGCTTCGGTCGTACCGCCCGCATTGAAGTTGACGGGTTGGACATCAGCGACGAAACCGTGGGCACGACCACGCAAAACGTTCCCGCCAGCGACAT
This sequence comes from uncultured Acidobacteriaceae bacterium, assembly GCA_963789625.1. Classification (GTDB taxonomy): domain Bacteria; phylum Acidobacteriota; class Terriglobia; order Terriglobales; family Acidobacteriaceae; genus Sulfotelmatobacter. Next base: position 434,476 of record CAWBLK010000013.1, read on the forward strand.
TCAGGAATTCCAGATTCAACAATCCTCGCTCGATCTTTCTACCGAACTCACTTCCTCTGGCTCGGTGAACGTGACCACCAAGTCGGGCACGAACCACTACCACGGCGAGGGCTACTATTATTTTCGCGATCAGTCCCTGGACGCGAACCTGCCCGGCGGCACCGACAATCCTTTTCAGCGCAATCAATACGGCGGCAACTTTGGCGGACCGATTCTCAAAGACAAGCTCTTTTTCTTCCTCGATGCCGAGCGCACGAAGCAGGACTTGCTCAATCCGGTTCTACCGAGCGGTCCGTTTTCCGCGCTCACCGGCAATTACAGTTCGCCCTTTCGCGAAGTGGAAGGCGTGGGACGCATCGACTGGCAAATCAATGAGCGGTACAAATTTTTCTATCGCTTCTCCTACGATCAAAACCACAGCGTGCTGGCGATTATCCCGAACAGCTTTCAGCCCTTTGGCAATGTAAACCACACACCCGTTCATGCAATCGGGCTGGACTTCAATACCGGACCGTACACGCACAGCATTCGCTTCGGCTACATGAAATTCCGGAATGGAATCGTGGATGCGACCGCAGGCAGCAGTATCTTCAATCCTCTTCCAGGGATTGAGTTGGCGATTGGCGGCGATCCAGACTGCCTGACTGCAGGCGCGGATCAGTTCTGTTCCGGCCCGAGTTTTCTAGCGCCGCAGCAAACCTACCAGTCCAATCGGCAGATAAAATATGACGGCAGCCGGGCGCTGGGAGCGCACATTATTCGCTACGGCGGCGGGTTTAACCATATTTTTGGCGGAGGCTTTGCCAGCTTTCTCAAGCTGGCGCCGGCGGTGGGCGCGGCTTTAACCAGTTGCACCGGAGTCTGCCTGACCCTTCCCGGCGGAGCTAGCAATCCGCTGAACTATCCTGCAAGCAGCGTGTCGTTGGGCAACGGACAAGGGTACGACTCCGAAATCCCGGCGTTTGGGTTTCCCGCGGGCGGCAGCGGCCCGGACAATCGCATTTCGCTCTACGTCGGCGACGCCTGGAAACTCGCACCAAACTTCACGCTCACCTACGGTCTTCGCTACGTGCGCGATTCCGGCCGCACTGACAGCGACCTCGGTGCCATCCCCGCTTTAGAGCAGTTCGACAATCAATACAACCGGAGCCTGGGCAATCGGGTGCGCCAGCCCAATCTCAACTTCGCACCGCAGTTGGGTATCGCATGGGATCCTTCCAACAAGGGCAAAACGGTGGTGCGCGGCGGAATCGGACTCTTTTATGAGAACTCGATCTGGAACAACATCGAATTCGACCGTCCCGCGCGGCTGCAGAAGGGCCTGTTCCTGGCGAATACCACGGTCTGCTCCAACGGCAGCCCTGATGCACTCAGTTTGCCCAGTGGCGGCTCAGTCACACCTACGTTTTGCGGCCAGCCGATTGGAAGCGTAGCCAGTCAGATTTCCGCTCTGCAGGCGCAGTATCAAGCGTCCACGCTGGCTGCGGGCCCGGCGCAGAACCCATCGTTTATCGGCACGCAATTGGCGGACGGTCTGGATGCGACCGGCACTGATCTGTTGGCGCCGAATTACCTCAGTCCGCGATCGCTGCAAATGAACGTTGGTCTGCAGCATGAGTTGCGGCCGGGAATGGTTTTTACGCTCGACTACCTGCGCAACATCGAGACTCATACGCTGCTTGCAGTTGATACTAACCACGTTGGTGATGCGCGCTTCTTCAATCTCACTAACGCACTGGCGGCAATGCAGGCAACCTATACCGCTTGCGGCAATGGTGTCACTTCCGTCCAACAGGCGATCTCAAGTTGTCCCGGCCTTCACCCGAACGGTGGCGGCGCCACCATCTCTGATTTTGCCACCTATGGTCTCGATTCCGGCTATTCGCTCTGCGGAGGATTCCCCTGCTCCACAGCCGCCTTCCCCGGCATCAACGAGAACCTCGGCACCAACCAGATGCTGTTCCCCATCGGTTACGCCAAGAATACCGCCGCACAGGCGTCACTGAAGCAGCACTTGGATCATCCTTACCCGGGAATCAAGAACTTTGACCTGCAGGTGTCGTATCAGCTGGAACGCTATATCGCAGCGACGGCCGATAATGATTTCGTCAATATAGCCACCGATTTCAACAACCCGCAAAAATATCTGGGGCCGAATGGACTCGACCGCAAGCACCAGATTTCTTTCGGCGGCACCATGGACTTGCCCGCTCACTTCCGTCTGGGCGCGATTGGCCACTTCTACAGTCCGCTGCCGGTAACGCTTACACTTGCCCCCACCGGAAACGCGGGCGGCATCTTTGTAACCGATGTTACCGGGGATGGTACAGGCGACGGCAGTTTTGCTTCGAATGGTTCCAGTGGAGATGTGCTGCCGGGTACCAACGTCGGCTCGTTCGGGCATGGCGTTAATACCAACAACACCAACAGCAGCGGCAACATCAACAATGTGATTACCAACTACAACCACAACTTTGCCGGTCAGCCCACTCCTGCCGGGCAAGCGCTGATCACCAACGATTTGTTCACTCTCGCGCAACTGCAGTCCCTGGGCGGCGTACAACAGCCCATAGCACCTGCCCCTCACGACGAGGCCGGTATGGGATGGCTTCGGGCTTTCGACGTCAGCTTGAACTGGGTTTACAAATTCAGGGAAAAATTTGAAGTGCAGCCTGGAGTGTCGTTCTTCAACGTGATGAACTTGTCGAACTTTGACGGACCAGCGAACCCGTTGAGTGGAACCCTGAATGGACTTTGCGGATCGGTCAACGGCACGGGAGGAGCGAACTGCTTTTCCGGCTCGCAGCCCAGCAGCAATCGCCTGGGCCTGGGTTCCGGCGTGTTTGCTCTGGGTTCCCCACGGGCGATGGAGTTCTCGTTGAAGCTGAGTTTTTAGTCTGAGACAACGGCGGGTAGTGTGAAGCTGGTGGCCCCGGCGTGAGTCGAACACGCGACCCTTCGTTTAGGAAACGAATGCTCTATCCATCTGAGCTACGGGGCCTTTGGCGATTATAAACCGGCCTTTCTTCTTGTCTCCAACTTTGATACCGCGCGCTCAATAGCTTCTACCGATCTGAGGGAGTGATTCGCAGTTTGCCCGATGCGCGGCAAATGATTTACTCTCGCCCCAGTCGATCATGAATCCAAACAACGCAAATACCGCTTCGAATGGCTTTTCTCACGCGATGCGCCGGGAGATCTACGAACAGCCCGAGGCCATTGCAAAAACTGTCGATCTGCACCATAAGAACGATATTCTTTTCCCCGGCGAGCTGCATGCGATTGAGAGCGCGCTACTTACCTTCGAGAAGCTGATCATCGCCGCCAGCGGATCAAGCCGCCACGCAGGACTCGCCGGCGAAATCATGATCGAGGATCTTTCCGGCGTTGCCGTCGATGTGGAGTACGCCAGCGAATACTGCTATCGCTCCACCCATGCCGCCGTGGATCCCATCGTGATGGTGGTTACTCAATCCGGTGAAACCGCCGATACGATTGCCGCGCAGCGCGAAGCGCTGACGCGTGGCGTGAAAACCATCGCGGTTTCGAACGTAGCTGAGGCCACTATTCCTCACGAGGCCAGCGCGGCGTTGATTACGGGAGCCGGTCCGGAACTTGCCGTGCCCGCCACCAAGAGCTTTACCACGCAGGTGACCGTTCTCTATCTGATGGCATTGTTCCTGGCGCGCAAACGTGGACGCATGACATCGGAGGTCACGCGTTCTTATCTCCAGAGGCTCTTGCAGCTCCCCGACGCCATCGAGAGCAATCTGCGCGTGTGGGACGATCTCGCCGACCAATTCGCGGAAAAGCAGTTTCAGGCGGAAAAGTTTTTGTATCTGGGACGAGGCGTGCATTATGCGATTGCCCGCGAAGGCGCACTCAAGCTCAAGGAAACTTCCTACGCCCATGCCGAAGGCTATCCCGCTGGAGAGCTGAAACACGGACCGAATGCGTTGGTTGATGAAAATCTTCCCGTAGTGGTGATCGCCACATGCGACCATCACGATCCCGATTCCGTGCTGCGCTATCGCCGCACTCTCGATGTTATGAAGGAAGTTCGATCCAGGCACGGCCGGCTGGTAGCGGTCGCCACTGCGGGGGATCGAGAGATCACTGACATCGCCGACTATGTCTTCTTCGTCCCCGCCGCGCCGGAACTGTTGTTACCGATTGTCGAGGTCATCCCCCTGCAGCTATTCGCCTACCACGTGGCGACAAAAAAAGGATACAACGTGGACCACCCGCGGAACCTGGTGAAGGCGGTGGTCACGGAATAAATCTGACCCCTAAAACTTCTCACCACAGAGGCACAGAGATACAGAGAAAATCTTTTCATGTATCTCAATTGTTCCAGTTCTTGCGTTTGTCTTCTCTGTGTCGGAGCCTGCCCTGAGCGACGCCGAAGGGTGTCTCTGTGGTGAAAGTTTTTCTTAGTCTTGAATGTTGCCGGAGAATTCATGCCTAACGCCAATTCTTCCCATGTCGACCTGCAAGCAGCCGCAAGAGAAATTATGCGGCTGCACGGATTCCAGCCAGACTTCGAGCCAGGGGTGCAGCAGCAACTTGCCGGACTGCGAGCCCATCCCCCGACCATTACTCCCGCGCCGAGTGTTCGCGATCTGCGAAATCTATTATGGTCGTCGATTGACAACGACACCTCGCGCGACCTCGACCAGATTGAAGTTGCGCAACAATTACCTAATGGCGATGTGAAGGTTATGGTCAGCATCGCCGACGTGGACGCCTACGTCCCTAAACAAAGCGCGATCGATCAACATGCCTCCCGCGAAACCACATCCGTGTATACGGGAATCCGAATCTTCCCGATGCTGCCGGAAGAGCTTTCCACGGGGCAGACTTCCCTGCTGGAAAATCAGGACCGGTTGAGCGTGGTCACGGAATTTGTGGTGGACGCCGGCGGCCACGTGACCGCCAGCGATGTTTATCGCGCGTTAGTCCGCAACCACACACAACTCCAGTACAACTCGTTAGGAGCGTGGCTAGAAAACACGGCAGCGGCTCCGGCGAAGGTAGCAGCTTCCGCCGACTTGCAAGCGCAACTCCGTCTGCAGGACGGAGTGGCGCAGAAGCTCAAGAACAATCGACAGGAAAATGGAGCTCTCAGCCTCCAGACCGACGAAGTTCTCCCGCTGGTACAAAACGACCAGATCGTTGATGTAGTGCAGCAGCAGAAAAACCACGCCACTGAGTTGATTGAAGATTTCATGATCGCCGCCAACGGCGTAGTGGCGCGCATGCTGGAAAAGGTTTCTTCTCTGCGGCGCATCGTGAAGCAGCCGGAGCGCTGGGACCGCATTGTTCAATTGGCGGCACAGCATGGTGGAAAGCTGCCCGCGGCGCCGGATTCCAAAGCCCTGAACGATTTCCTGATAAAACGCAAAGCTGAAGATCCAGACCATTTTGCCGACGTGTCTCTCACCGTCATCAAGTTGATGGGTCCTGGAGAATACGTTCTTGAGCGCCCCGGCGACCCTTCCACCGGGCATTTCGGCCTTGCGGTCCACGATTACACTCACTCGACCGCTCCCAACCGCCGGTTTCCGGACATCGTAACCCAAAGACTGATCAAGGCGATGCTGGCGGGCCAGCCCAATCCTTACTCTGATGATGAACTCTTGGCAATTGCCGCCAATTGCACCGAGAAGGGAGACGCCGCTCGAAAGGTGGAGCGGGAAATGTCCAAGCGGTTGGCGGCGATCGCGATGCAGCACCGGATTGGTGCCATCTTCGATGCCATCGTCACCGGTGCAACTCCAAAAGGAACGTTCGTCCGTGTGCTGCAACCCCACGTTGAGGGATTATTGGCGCAAGGAGCGCAGGGGGCTGACGTTGGAGACAGGTTCCGCGTCAAGCTCATTCGAACCGACGTTCAACACGGCTTCATCGATTTCGCGCGCGTTTAGTCGTCACAGTTCTCTGCCTGTCCGCAACACCGCACTGCTACGGTCATCACGCAAGCCAATACCCGCCGCCAACTGCGCGCACTATCCTTAGCCAAGCAGGTTGTGCGGAAGATGATGGGAGTACGTTTGTTGGAATGGCGCAAACTCGTTTGCGGCGTGATGATGGTTGTTGTCCCCGTGTCGGTAGTCGGCCAGGGGACTGACCGTGCCATGCTCCATAGCGATGGAGGAACGTGGCTGAATGGCAATCCCGCGCCGGAGTCTTCCGCGATTTTCATGGACGCCCTCATACAAACTCCAAAGGACCACAGCGCGAAAATCGACGCGGAAGGGTCCGCAGCCACCGTTCAACCTGAGACGATTGTGCAATTCGAAGGCGACGAACTTGTCCTCGACCACGGCGGCCTGCAACTGAACACCGAACGGCAGATGCGAGTGCGCGTGAACTGCATCACCGTTACTCCCATCAATGCAGCGTGGACTCAATATGATGTGACGGATGTCGATGGACGAGTTAAGGTAATCGCCTATAAGAACGATGTGAAGATCCACTCCAAGGGAGACATGCTCCGAAAGTCAAAACAGGGAGGAGCATCATCCGACGTCATCGTGCACGAAGGCGAGCAGGACCACACGCGACGAACGGTGTGGAGCAGCGATCAAGCCTGCAGATGAAATAGCCGCGAATGGTGGATGGCTCGACAGCCCAGCAGCAAAGGCAATTGGAGCAATCACGGTCGGCGCCATTATCTGTTTGGGCGTATGTCACACGGACGATCCGATTAGCCCAACCAAACCATAGCCATTTGACATTCGCGTTCGGAATCAATGGGCCCTACTTACCGCTTCCGCCGCTGATTTCGATATCGGATGCGGAAGAGTTGCGTCTCAACAGGCCTCCCGAGCGCAATACATACAGCATGTAGAAAATGATTACGAGATTGCCTAAAAACACGGCGGAACGCGGTACCGTGATGCCGCGCATCAATCCCCGTATCTCGAACGGAAGGAGCAGAGTTCCGGAGACAAACGCAAGCCATTCCGCCCACGTACGTTCCTTCCACAGACCGTAGGCTTCCGCAAACCGCAGGACGGAATAAGTAAATGCCACCTGTGCTGCTGTCCACAGGCGGGCATCAGTGATGCGGTCGGCAAAATCGAGGAAGAGCTGAGCTGAGTGCCGGTCCGTGTTGACGTGCAGAAGCGCCAGCAGACTTTCAGCGATTACCCAGGCATCCTTGTGCACAAGCAGGAGGGCGCTCAGTCCGATGAGCAAAACGAGGATGCCTTTAGAGAATTCGAAGGTAGCGACCACCCGCAGGAGATCCCTCCGGGCGGGATGAAAAACGATTTTCCTGGCGGGCGAGAGCATGCAGCGGCGCGACCGACGATCAGAATATCACGGTCGAACCAGGGTCGCTTCCGCACGTAGCCTTGCGAACGCTCTACTTTTTTTGCGCGCGTACCGCGGCGCGCAGTTCGTTCACGATCTCCCGGGAGGCCTTAATCGCGGCCGCGTGCTGATTTGGGTTAAATGAGATGGCGCCAACGCGCGCGTGACCACCCCCGCCATAGCGTTCACAAATCTTGGCAAGATTCACCGCCGGCTCAACCGGAGCCCACGGGTTCGATCCCACCGAAACCTTCACACGGAAGCTGCTCTTGCTCAGCCCCACGCTATAGATCGATTCAGGATGCAGATAGTAAGGAACGAACTTGTTGTATCCCTCGAGTTCCTGATCTGTGATGTCGAAAAAAATCGTTCCGTCGGTACATTCGGCACGCTGCCGAAGGATCTCAATTGAAATTTCGTGACGCTTCAGCAGCGGCGGCAACAGAGGAGCGACGAAAGGCGCTTCCAGGATCGCCGCCAAGGGTTTGGTCGCCAGCAGAGGAACTAAATTTGGGACAAACCTCTGATCCGGCGCCGATTCGATAACCATGGTCAGCTTCATGGCAGGCTCTTGCATCTCTACTGCTGTCTTCGCATCCGCATATAGAGCGCCATCGATCACGTCGGCCCAGTGCACCAGTTCAGCCACGGGAGCAGGATCGAATCCGAAACGCTGCTGCGCGATCATGGCAATGAAGCTGGTGCATGATTTGAAGGCCGGATCGTAGAACTTCTTGTTGCTCTGGTCCCGCTCAAAGTGCGCAGCATCGGCGGCCGAGAGAAACGCACTCTCATGATGGTCGAACCACCAGGTAATCTTGGGCGAACTGGAGTATTTGAAGTCGACGATCGCATTTTCGTCACCATCGAAATGCGATTCGTCAAACAACGCTCCGGCACGATGCAGGAGGCCGGAAAAAATAAAGTCCGCATCGCCGCGGATACGCTCGCGGTAAAAGCGGGAGAAGAGCGCCGCGGAGCAGGCTCCGTCAAAGCACTTGTCATGATAGAAAACTCGGACTTTCAATCGATTCCCCAATTGCCCAGAATTCCTGCGCCCCGCGAACCGGTATTCGATGCTTTGCGAAGCACCAGGTAAAAGCTAATAGGATTGACAGCTTAGAGGAAGAAAGTCAAGGGCAACCGCCGAGTCTGACACATCTGCTGCCTGCCAGCCGGAGCTCGCCCCGCTACCAAGGCAGTTTTTGTAGGTTCGCTTCCCTACTGACCTCAGAATCTATCCCGCCTGTTTTTCCGCTAGATCGCCGATTACCGGCAGCTTGAACATGAGGCCCTGGTTCGCCTTCAACAGTAGGACGATCCAAATAATCAACGCTCCCAGCGCGACCAGCAGATGTAAAGGCCCGGTAATAAAAATCAGAAACGGCACGACCGTCATCACCGAAAGCACCACCTGGATGGCAAATATCGCCACGCAAAAAAAGATACTTTGGAACGAGTGGAACCGGATGAAGCGGCTCTTGTTGTAGGGCTCGACCACAAGAAAGATGATGGCCGGGATAATAGTAACGTAAGCCAGCATTCCCGCTACATTGTCAGCGAGCCCCGTGCCCGAGCCGACGGTTGCTACTGCGACTGCCGGCCGGCCGCTGCAGGCCGCGCAAGTAGTCATGCCATCGGCAATCTGTGCACCGCACTGGTTGCAAAATGCCATTGGAGTTTCCTCGATTCTCTGATAAACGATTCTCTGATTGACCTCTACTGATTTCAAGCGGGTCGCGCGAGAGCCTCCCCGAGCGGCGTTGCGGAAAGGTACCAGAAAGCGGAAGCCGAAGCAATCGGCGATTCAGGCCTGCGCTCCCGCCCCTCAGGCCGAAACAGCCTGCCGTTCCGCAAAATTACCCAGTAGAGGAAGCTTGAACATCTCGCCCTGCAGGGCTTTCACGATAAGGACTGCCCAAACCACGAAAAAAGCCAGGCCCACCAGCATGGAAACCAGGAGTATAAATAATGGGCCAAGCAACGGAATGAAAAACAGCACGAGACTGGCCACTCGCAACGCCGCACCAATCACCACAGCGGAAAGGAAAAAGCCGAGGCTCTGAAAGGAATGGAAGCGCACGAAAGTATTTTTCTTGTAGGGATCGACCAAAAGAAAAACAATGGCCGGAACAAGGCAATAAGCCAGTGCGCCCGCGATTGTCTCAGGCAGAGCACCCACCGTACCTCGAACCTGTTTCCCTTCGTGCATGGAACGCCCACATCCAGGACAAAAGGCCGCGGTATCGGGCATGGATGAGGAACATTCGGGGCAGGAGATGGACATGACCGGGGGCAAATTCACTGCCGCGCACCTTATCAGAATGGCCTGTGGCAAGGCAAACCACACTATGCGAGCCGAGGTGTCTCCGGTTCTAATTCCGCCTTCGCTTGCAGTAGCTCCGGGCTCGTAGGAAATAATTGCAGCCCACTGAGAATTATGTCTTCCACCGCTTTCCACTCTTTCATCTGGGCACGAATACTGGCGCCGCGCAGAATGGTGGTGGGATTTCGGTACCCTCTGGCAAGACGTTCCGCGGCTTCCGCGGCTTCCGGCATCATGTTCATCAGGAGGTACGCCTAGGCGATGCGGCAGTTGCCTAGCAGAGATGGAATTTCTGCGCGCGCCTCTGGAGCGAGTTCTTCATCGTCATCCATCACCAGGACCCAGTCTGTGGTCAGCGCCTGCACCGCAGCGTTGCGAGCCTGAGCAAAATGGTCCTGCCAGGGGAAGTCGAACACGTTAGCTCCGAGTTCGCGCGCGAGTGGAGCGCTCCCGTCCGTCGATCCCGTGTCGGCTATAACCACCTGGTTCGTGACTCCAGCAACGCTGGCTAGGCACTGTCGCAGCGTCTTAGCGCCGTTCTTCACGATCATCGCCAAACCGAGGGAAGGCATCAGGCTCTTCAGTCTCTGAAGTCGGGGTAGGTTATAAAGTGCGTCTCATATCAGAATCGGCTCGATCCGCTGGATAGTTCAGTGGGCCTCTGGCCATCCCGATTACCGTGGTGCCCGACTCCAGGGTCAGCTCTTCTGAAGAGCCACAGTCGGTCCGCAGCTAAGCCGCACCTGTTTAAGCGAGAAGTCCGCTATAATCTTCGACTACCCATGGATTTCGATCAGCTCATTACATTTCTCGAAGTTGCACGGCAACGCAGCTTTTCTCGCGCTGGTGAGAAAGTTTTCCGTTCGCAATCAGCGGTCAGCGCCCAGATCCGTCAACTCGAGCAGGAATATGGCGATCGTCTTTTGGATCGCTCGGGAAAAACGGTCAAACTCACGCCCGCCGGTCAAATTTTCTATGAATATGCTCTGCGCTTGAAGACTCTGCGCGACGAGTCACTTGTCGCCGTCGCCGATCATGGCCAGACTCCTCGTGGCACGCTCATGGTTGGCGCCAACGAAGCCACGTGCCTCTATGTTTTGCCCGAGGTTTTTGCCGAGTATTGCCACCGCTTTCCCGACGTGCAGATCAGCATCTACCGCAACTTCACTTATAAAATTGTCGAAAAATTGGAGAATGGCTCGCTCGATGTGGGCATTCTGAGCCTACCTGTGCAATCTCCCAGCTTGAAGATTCAGCCTATTTTTCGCGACCGGCTGATGCTGATGGTGAGCCCGAAGAACCCGTTGGCTAAGTTGAAATCGGCGCCGGTAAGCGAACTCGTCAAGTATCCGTTGCTCCTGCCGAAAACCGGGCACACCCGCCGGCTGCTGGATAAACTTTTCCGCGAATACAACGCGGAACTCAAAGTACGAATGGAATTACCCAGCGTTGGGATGATTAAGAGCTTTGTCGCGGCTGATCTTGGGGTTTCACTGATCAGCGCTTCGTTTGCGAAGGATGAGGTTGCGGCCGGGCGAGTAAAGCTGATTGAACTCGAAGGCGATGAACTGTGGCGCGAACTCGGCCTCGCTTATCGGCGCGATCGAACTCTCTCGGTCGCGAACAAGGCTTTCATTACGGTTTCGCGCCAGCTATCGAGTTACATCAAGAAGACGGAAGCGCAGGCACACTAAGATTTTTCTTATACTCCACTCCGCGGATTAATCCCCGGCCGCGGCTTGCGCTTGGATGATGTGCAGGCCGCACTCGGTCTTCGCAGAGCCGGACCAGCGCCCTGCCCGTGGATCTTCCCCTGGACGCACCGCTCGCGTGCAATGCGTGCAGCCAATGCTGGGGTAATTCTGATCGTGCAGCGAGTTGTACGGCACGTCATGCTCATGGATGTATCGCCATATCTGCTTTGAGCTCCAATCGGCGACGGGGTTGATCTTTACCAGACCAAATTTTTCGTCCCATTCGATCTTTCCAGCGCTTGCGCGGGCCGCGGTTTGATCGCGGCGGATGCTCGTGATCCACGCCTGCAATGATGCTAGCTTGCGCCGCAGCGGCTCGACCTTACGCATGTTGCAGCATTGATCGGCATTCCGCTGCCACAGCGCTGGACCATGAACCCGCTCCTGCTCCTCCGGCGATGCGAGAGGAAGAACTCTTTCAATCACGATGCCATACTTCTGCTCCACCCGGTCCATCAGGTTGTAGGTTTCGGGAAACAGAAATTCAGTATCCAGCGTGAACAGGCGAAAGTTCGGGCGTACGCGAGAGGCAATATCGATCAGCACCATACCCTCGGCGCCGAATGCGGAGGAGATCGCCACCGAGTCTCCGAAGGTCTCGAATGCCCACCGGAGGAGCCGTTCGGGCCCCCACGATTCCGCAGCGACCTGCAAATTTCTAACTTCTTCTTTCATACCAACGGCTCCTCATCTGCTTGCAAACTCCCAGTAGCTAAACCAGTCCTTCGCGCTAACGCAGCTACAAATCCCTGCTCGAACTCGGGGAGATTCCCGGCTTCATCAACCAGACAGCGATCAGCAAACTTCACCACCTCGCCGACGACCAGCAATGTTGGGGACGCGAGTCTCGGAGCGCGATTAAGGTCCGAAATCGTTGTGAGATATACCCGCTGGTGAGGAGTCGTCGCTCGCGAAATAATTGCGCAAGGCGTTTCTCCCGCCCATCCTGCGGCCTTGAGCCTGCTGGAAATCTCGGCATATTCCTGCCCCGGCATGTAGACGACCAGCGTCGATTCGTCTCCCGCAACTCTGTTCCAATTCGCATCGCTCTCGGCAGCTCGATGACCCGCCGTCAGCACGAGAGTGGAGGAGCTTCGCCGGTGCGTCAGCGGAATTCCGGCCGCTGCCGCGGCGCCCAGAGCCGAGGTCACGCCGGGAACGATTTCATATTCAATGCTTGATCGCCGCAGCGCTTCGATCTCTTCTCCGGCCCGGCCGAAGATCAGCGGATCCCCGCTCTTCAAGCGCACCACCTGCAATCCCGCGGCAGCGTGCGTCACCAGCAGAAAATTGATCTCCTCCTGCCGCATGGTCTTGCTGCCGCAACGCTTGCCCACGTTCTGCACCTGCGTACCAGGCGGAATCAGTTCGAGGATCTCGGGCGCGACCAAGTCGTCGTGCAGCACCACATCGGCCGTCCGCAGCAACCGCAGCGCCTTCACCGTAAGCAACTCCGGATCGCCCGGCCCCGCGCCAACCAGATAAACTTTGCCCTTCATGCCATCACCCTCCTGTCGTCTTCCGCCTGCTCTTCTTTCGCAGATTCTTCCTTTGCCGACTGCTCGTTAATCGACCGTTCCGCTAACGCCGCCTTGAGCGCCTCGCGGCTCGCCAGCGACCGCAACAGATCACCCTTGCATTGCGGGTCCAAATCGCTGGCCAACACCAGCCTTCGCGTCTCACCCAGCTCCGCGACCCATCCGGCGTATCCCGGACCGAATTGCCGTTCCAGTTGTTCCCGGAGTTTTCGCGACAAAGAAGGACTCTGTCCATTCGTAGAAATCGCAATCTGAAGATCGCCCCGCCGAACAACCGCCGGATAGTAAAAGTCGCAAAGCTCCGGCACGTCCACCACGTTGCACAAAACTCCACGCCGCTGCGCTTCCCGGTAAATCGATTCGTTCAAGGCGTGTGACGATGTGGCGATTACCGCCAGGAATGTTTCCGCGAGGTCCGTGTTGGAAAACGCCCGGACTTCAAGCGTGATCTTCCCGTCCTTTGCCCACTGATGCGCTACTTCGCTGGCCTCCAGAGCAATCACGTGGACGCGGGCGCCGGTATCAATGAGGCTGCCGATCTTGGGCTCGCCAACTTTGCCGGCGCCCACCACGAGGCAACGCTTGCCTTCGAGTTTCAGAAACATTGGAAACAAGCTGGGCGTCGTTGTTGTCGTTGTCATTGTCATTGTCATTGCATTAACCTTCCACTCCACTCGGCACACGTCCCTCGGGCAGATCGCGCGCGACCGCCTCCACAAATTCTCCAGCGAGGAAGTTCCGCAGCTCCGTGTCGCTGTGCCGCGCAAAAAAGCGCCGCAGATTCTCACCCGGCTGGCCATTGGCAAGGTACCGGCGCAGAAGCCGCTCGATAGCCTCGGGAACCTCAGTCGCAACACAGCGGTATCCCACCGGCCTCGCAATGGCCTGATTCAAACCCAGCGCTCCGCCCAGGCAAAAGTAATAGGCATCCACCATGCTTCCGTTGACCTTGAGCTTTTTGCCTTCGATTCCGATGTCGGCGATCCAGTGCTGTCCGCAACTGTTGGGGCAACCGGTGACGTGCAGCTTCAGGTGCTGATCAAAACCGGGCAAGCGCTCTTCCAATTCTTCCACCAGCCAACGCGAGAAACTTTTCGTCTCCGTGATCGCCAGCTTGCAAAACTCCGTGCCGCTGCAGGCGATGACGCCACGCCCAAAGGGCGATCCGCTCACCGGCAGTCCAATCGAGCCTAGCTCCTTGGCCAACTCATCTGCCTGCAATCGAGGCACGTTGACGATCAGCAGATTCTGCATGTTCGTAGTGCGCAACTCGCCGCTGGCGAAGCGCTCGGCGAGATTGGCCGCGGCATCCATTTGCTCGGGAGTAATCCTGCCGCGCAGAACCGTCGCCCCCACATAGCAGAGGCCGGGCTGCTTCTGCGCATGGATACCGATGTGATCGCGGTACACATCCGCCGGAGCCTGCTCAGGTTCGGCAGGATCAAGTTGAAATCCAATCCGCCGCTCGAGCTCTTTCTGGAAATCCGGCACCGTCCAACCATGCCGCAGGAAAAGAAATTTCAATCGCGCCCGCTCGCGGTGCTCGCGCAATTGATCGGAATCGCGAAACAGCTCGGCGATTCCCTTGACTACCGGCAGCACCTGATTCCAGCGCACGAAAGCATCCAACCGCGCGCCCAGGTAAGGCTCAGTCGAAAGGCCGCCGCCGACGCGCAATCCAAATCCAATTTCAGATTTTCCCCGTACCACGCGCTCAGTCGCTGTCAGCCCAATGTCGTTGATCTCGGGATACGGGCACCACACGCGGCATCCTGTGACGGAAATCTTGAACTTGCGTGGAAGGTTGTAGAACTCGGCATTCCCCGCCAGCATGCGATCCACTTCCAGCGCGAGCGGCGAGGCATCGCAAATCTCGTCCGCATCCACGCCGGCTACCGGGCAGCCCGTAATGTTGCGCGTCACGTCCCCGCAAGCACCGATCACGTTCAGACCGACGCGCCAAAGTTGCTCCAGAACCTCCGGGAGATCTTCGATCGTAATCCAATGCAACTGAATATTTTGCCGCACCGTGAGATCGGCGCTGCCGCGGGCGTAGCGGCGACTTAGATCGGCGATGGTTCGGAGTTGGTCGGAGCGCAGCAGGCCGTTAGGAATTCGAATCCGCAGCATGAAGAAGGGCAAAGCCACGCCCATCCCATCCTTGCCGCCAACTACTCCAACTCCGTCGCCCTGCGTGTAGACTCCCCACCAGCGGAAGTAGGTCCCAATCCATTCCGGGGGAATCGAGGAGAAGCCCTCCCGCGCGAAACGGCGAATCTCTGCCAATCCGTCCCAGGGATTCATCTCCCGCTTCAGCCGTTCGACCTTCTGCGCCTTCGTTTCTTTGACTGCATTTGTAACCGTATTTGCCATAACTTGATTTGCCGTCGAATGATTTGTCCCCAAAAAGCGAAAACCCACCGCCAGGGGCCGCTGGCGGTGGGTGATAAGTGCTGGTGTGCTTATGAAATTTCTAAGTCAGCAGCCTTCCCTCGCCAGAACACACGCATGCACAACAACAACATGCACACATACACATCTGGCGAAGATTGCTGAAACTGGTCATGCTTTTCGAATAATAGGCTGAGTCAATTTACGCGTCAAGTTACCACTCGTTTCCTTGGATGCATAGTTTCGATCCGAAGTATCAGGTTTTTCGCACGAGCCTCGGCTTACACCGCATCTCCCGCCCACGGACGCCGCCAGCAAGCCACTACTGAGTAAAGGTACATTCCAACAGCCTTGCGGTAGTATTCTCCCGAGGACATAATTTTTTTGTTTTTTTGAAGCACCGAAAGGACCATCGTGGCGCTTGATGAAAAAGCTGGCTATAACCGCTTCCTTCTGCTGGTAGCAGGGCTCGGCGGATTGCTCTACGGGGTAGACGTCGGGATTATCGCGGGTGCGCTGCCCTACCTCGAGGCCACTTCTGGTTTAAATGCCAGCCAGCTTTCGAACGTTGTCGCCGCCGTGCTTCTCGGCAGCGTCATCTCAACCCTATTCGCCGGCCTGCTGGCCGATTGGATGGGCCGTAAGCTGCTAATGACTCTGAGCGGAGTGCTCTTTGTAATCAGCATTCCCTTGATTGCGCTCTCCCACGGTTACGGACCGCTGATTTTCGGCCGACTTCTGCAGGGCATCAGCGCGGGATTGATCGGAGTCGTAGTCCCGCTGTACCTCGCGGAGTGTCTGGCGGCATCGAATCGCGGCAAGGGTACGGGCATCTTTCAGTGGCTGCTGACGCTCGGCATTACCACCGCCGCCATCGTTGGCATATATTTCAGCATTCGCGTCGATGAGGTGGCAAAACTCGCCGATCCCGCCCGGCTCATCGCCTTCAAAGACACTGCCTGGCGCAGCATCTTCTGGGTTTCGCTGCCTCCGGGTCTCCTGTTCGTGATCGGCAGCATCATGGTAGCGGAATCGCCGCGCTGGCTGTTTCGCCGCGGCAAGCGCGATGCCGCGTTGGCCGCGCTTCTTCGCTCTCGCAACAGCGAACAGGCTAACCTTGAGCTCGCGGAGATGGAACACGCCGCCGCTGCGGAAAAAGCCCAGACTTCCGCTGGAACCAAAGTTAAGGAATCGCTCCTGCGCAGGAAATACGTCATCCCGTTTGTGCTGGCCTGCGTGATCCTCGCCTGCAATCAGGCCACTGGCATTAACTCGATTATTGGCTATAACACCAATATTCTTCTGCAGAGCGGCCTCTCCGATGTTCAGGCTCATTGGGGCTACGTCATTTTCACTATTGTGAATTTCCTGACGACCATTGGTGGCGTCATGCTGGTCGATCGCAAGGGGCGAAAGTTTCTGCTATCGGTGGGAACCGCCGGAATTATCCTCTCACTGATTTGCACTGCTTTGCTTTTCCGCCAGACGGAACGCCTGCGCATGGATTCCAAAGGTGCGATTCAGTCCATGGTCACCTCCGACCAAAAACTCACACTCACCTATAACCAAACCCTCGCCGGAACGCTGCTAAGCTCAACCGGAGACGCTGCCCGGCAAATTGCCGGTCGTCCCACTTCCCTGGTCGTCATTTATTCCTACGGAGATTTTCGCGCCGCAACCAAGGCCGCCCGTTCTGACGACACCGCCGAGATCCCTATCGAAATCACCCGCGAAAGCTGTGTGCCCGACAACAAAATCGTGGCTTTCTTTTCCAATCCGTTTGGCGATCTCGATGCTGCACGACAAGCTCCTTTAAAAATCGACAATGCGTTGATTACCCCCTTGCCCAGCCAGCGTAGTGGGTGGAGGGTCGCCATCACTCTTTTCATATTCATGGCGTTTTACGCCGTTGGTCCCGGCGTGTGCGTATGGTTAGCACTCTCGGAACTGATGCCCACCCGAATTCGTTCCAACGGCATGAGCATTGCGCTGCTGCTCAACCAGGCGGTCGCCACCGGTATTGCTGCCACATTTCTGCCCACCGTCGGTAAGTACGGTTATTCGGCGATGTTCTTCGGTTTCGCGGCCTGCACCGTTATCTACTTCATTACCGCGGCATTCTTCCTTCCAGAAACCAAAGGGAAAACGTTAGAGGAGATCGAAGCGCATTTCGAAGGCGGCGAGAAAAGCGTGGCCTGAGCATGAACACTGTCGCCATCGCTATTCACTGATATCCCGTCTAACGTTCGTATTTTTTCCTATTCGATCTTCCCGATTTGGACCCTCAGGATCGAAACTTTACTCTTGTGTGACAGCCGTCACACGAATTCTGCCGCCCGACATGCAAGATTCGTATCAGGGCACGCCTTCCAGGCGTGCCGACCCCGCGACAGAAAGAACCGGCTTTAGCCGCTGTATGTCCATCCCACTTCGTCACGCCAACCCGCAGTGCGCAACCGCAGGCTCTATCAGTGGGAAGCGAAACCTACTTCAGTCGGACCGGTCTGCTGGACTATTCGTCCAGGTCCTATATGACTATCGCTCCCAACGAAAATTTCGACTGCATGAATTCGTGGTGATGCCCGACCATTTCCACGCGCTCCTGACCGTAGAGAGCGATTCGACGATTGAGCGGGCAGTACAGTTCATTAAGGGTGGCTTTGCATTTCAGGCTGGGCGAGAACTCGGATTCAGAGCTCCCATCTGGCAGAAAGGGTTTTCTGAAGCGCGAATCCTCGACGCCGATGCGTTTCGGCGAACCGCTGCATACATCCGGAATAATCCTGCTGTCCGTCACCTTGCAGAAGAAGCGTCGCTTTATCCCTACTCTTCGGCGCATTCGGGATTTGAGCTTGATCCAGCGCCGCAGGGGCTGAAGCCCGTTACTGAGTGCGGTCTTGAGCGGTATGGCTAAAGCCATACCCTGATACGAAACCCAAGATACGAAACCGAGGATACAGAGCCGAGGTTCAGAGCCGAAGATACGAAGCGTATTACTAAAGATGCGAAGAGTTGTGAAGAGTCTTGGCCGCGCAGGATCGATATAGAGGCCTCCCCGCACAGCCTTATCAGCCAAGTCAGTTCGTATGCGCCCAATTTCAGGCCTTCCTTAGGCGTTATAAATTCATCATCCCACTCTAGTGGGGGGATATAGCACTAGGGTGCCATTTACCAAATTAGGGCCTTACCGTAATCTCCTACTTGAGCAGCACTTGGGGGAGGGCTGATCAACATACGTCCCGTGACTCAAACCGAGTCTGGGGCGTTTTGTTTTGCACTAAACATTGCCTTGGCCTGAGATTGTTTGTACTTAAGATTGACAACCACCCCGCGTCTCCTTGACCATCTCCGGTAGAAGCCTCGGCTTTGTCTTAGCCAGCATCCAAAATCCTTATGAAACAGCGGATATCCCCCCTCGCCGCCAGTCTCGTTCTTGCCGTCTTCACCTTTAGCCACTTCGCCTTCGCCGACGCCCAGCGAGGAACGCTGGTACACGAAGAAACCATCCGCATCAGCCCCAGCGCAGATTCGGCCAAGTTAGGCGAAGCGGAACGCGGGTACGAGTTGGTTGTCCTCGATACCTCCCGCGATTGGGTCCACGTGGAAGCTATTCTGATGGTTCCCAGACACGAAGAGGGCGCGACCGAAGAAGAAGAGGAGGGCAAGACCATCACCGGCTGGGTTTCCAGCAAAGCGTTCGTCGGCAGCGCCACGCAGGACGGCGACCGCATTATCTTCGGCGAAGCTGCGGACTCCGAAGACCAGGCCAGTAGCCGGCGCGGTCGGCGCGATGCCGCGCAGGATGCCATGCGCCTTTATTATCGCGTCTACGATCTGATGCCTGCCTCACCGCTTGCCGCCGAAGGCCTTTACCGCGCCGCCGATATACGATGGCAAATCGAGCGCGCCGATGTGATGACGCGGCCCTCCGCGCGGCAGCGCGAGGCCTATATGCGCGGCCAGATGAATGAAGACTGGATGAAGCTGGTAATCAAGAAATATCCGGGGACGAAGTGGGCTGACATGGCCGCCTTCCGCCTGCTTGAGAATAAACTCTGCGGCGAATGGGAGGGTATGTCAAAGTGTCCAGACAAAGAGGCCGATCTCTACGAGAGCTATGCTAAGGAGCACCCCCAGTCTCCCGCTGCACCGGAAGCCCTGTATGACGCTGCCTGGCGCCGCTCGGCGCTTATTGCCATTTATACGACCGAGCCGAATCAGAAAAAAGCCGCCGAATCCAAGGGCCGTGCCCTGGCGCTGGCGCAGAAGATTGTCAGCCAGTATTTGCAGAGCGATTGGGCTCTGCGCGCACAGCGGTTGATCTTCTACGTTCAGCAAGACATTCCAACGTATGGCAGCTCCACAGATTAAAGACCCGAGATTTTCGCGAGCCTTTCTCGACGACCTACGGCTCACGATTTCGCATCAATGAACTCCTTCCGGTAACCACTCCGTCAAGCTTTTCTGCGATACTGATTCCTTACGCTCGGAGGACGATTGAACGACTACCTGCTGTCGCTAATCTTGGGAATTGTGGAAGGCCTCACCGAATTTTTACCCGTTAGCTCGACCGCACACCTCAGGCTCTCGGAGGCGCTGCTCCATATCAGCCTGTCCGATGGTTATTGGAAGATGTATTCCATCGTCATTCAACTAGGCGCAATCCTGTGTTTGCCAGTGTATTTCCGCAGTCGCATTGCCAAGTTCCTCTCGACATTTCCCCGCGGCGAGCGCGGTGACCGCACTCCTCTCACGCACCCTCTGGGATTAGTTACCGTCGCTTTTGTGGTCACGGCGATTCCATCGTTCCTTCTGACTAAAGTGATCGGCAAGCATTTGGAGAGCCTCATTATCATCGGCTGGTCGCTGTTAATCGGCGGAATCGTTATGTGGATCGTCGATGCCATGAACGCCAGCTCGGAAGCCGCGGGACCATCCGTCGGCGGAGGCCGCATTCATACATGGAAGATGGAGAACATGAGTCTGGGACAAGCCATCTGGATCGGCTTCTGCCAGATCTTTTCCGGGGTATTTCCCGGAACGTCTCGCTCTATGTCGACGATCGCTGGCGGTCAAATTGCAGGAATGTCGCGAGCTTCCGCACTCGAATTCTCGTTCTTCGTATCGATCCCAACCATGGTCGCCGCTACGGGATACACGTTATTCAAGTCGCTCCGAGGCAAGGGCGAGAATCCGATTGGCGTTTCGCAAATCGATGCCCATGGATGGATCGTGCTGGCTATCGGCTTTGTCGTTTCCTATATTGTTGCTTACGCTTCGGTGGCGTGGTTCATGGCTTACGTGCGCAGGCGTGGCTTCGCGCCGTTTGCGGTCTATCGCATTATTGTCGGAACACTAGTGCTGGTGTTTGCATCAAGATTGGCTGGATAAATCGATCCCTGCAAAAGATGTCTTCAGGTCCGCTGGAAGAGCAAGCGATGACAGGCCCGGTTAAAGCGGAAGGAATGTTTCTGGCGCCGGCAGGCGGCAGCGCCATGTTCCAAGCCTTCTGTAAGACGTTCTTTCTCTGCTACTGCCCGCTTACGGTGGAAGGGCACGATCAACTTCCGGATCCGCCATTCATCATCTGCAGCAATCATACGAGCCATATCGATAGCGCGGCTCTGATGACGGCCTCGGGACTTCCCTTTTCCACATTCGCAATGCTGGGCGCAAGAGACTATTTTTTTGAAGCGTCGCGAGTCCGATTCGTAGTCTCTCGATTCATGAACGTCATCCCGATCGATCGCCATGCGCAACACAATTCTCTGCGAAACAGTTTGGCAATGTGTGGTGATTTTCTGCAACAAACACGCGGCAATTTGATCTTTTATCCTGAAGGTACACGCTCTTCGAGTGGCGAGATTCAGGCATTCAAAAAAGGTGCGGGGCTGTTTGCCGTCGAACTTGGAGTGCCAGTCGTGCCCGCTTACATCGAGGGTGCCCGCGGTATTCTGGCAAAGGGAAAATTCGTACCGCGGCTGGGAACTGTGACGGTTCGCTTCGGAGAGCCGATTCGCTTCGCATCGAATTCGTTCGATCCCGTAGCCGGCCGCGAGATTCGTAAGGCCGCGGTCGAGTTGCTTGAGCAGCGCATTCGCGGACTCCGCCACAATCCTCCGGCGGGAGGGTTGGCCGGATCACCCGAAGAAGAACGGCAAACAATGATTTCCATCTCGCCTGCGGCGCGCCCGGGCCAGAATACGAAAGGCCATAGCCTAAGCGGAACGCCGTAGTTGTAGATTTAAGAAGACACTATGTATACGCCCAGGCACATGAAGTGGTGGGGATGGGGAGATGAAGATGTCACGCTTCAACTCCAGCGCCCACCCTGGGGCGTGGCCCTATGCAAAGGAGAAGCTGGGCGTTGAAAAAGATGAGGTAGCAGCACCGCCCGTGCCTCTTGATGCTGTTCACTTGCCCGAGGCAATTCGGCATGACGGATTCGTGAGCCAACTGCGGCAATCGATGCACGACGATCAGATCTGCGGCGATCGCTGGGAGCGTGTGATCCATGCTTATGGCAAGGGCTTTCGCGATTTGTTTCGCATGCGGCGGGGCATGGCCGAGGGCGCTCCTGACCTGGTGCTCTATCCGGAAAGCGAAAACGATATACTGGTTACGTTGCGAGCCGCGGCGCGCCATGATGTCGTGATCATTCCCTTCGGCGGCGGTTCGAACATTGCTGGGTGCCTGGAGCGAAGCGAAAGCCGTCGCATGGCGGTATCGCTCGATATGCGGCGCATGCGGCGCGTGCTGGCGGTGGATGCGGAGTCCTGCACTGCGCGCATTGAGGCGGGTGCTTTCGGTCCCGATCTTGAAGAGCAGTTGAATGCCTACGGACTCACGCTCGGCCATTTTCCGGACTCCTTTTTGCATTCGACTCTCGGCGGCTGGATCGCCACGCGATCGGCTGGAATGCAGAGCGACAAGTACGGCAAGATCGAAGATATGGTGATTGCGCTACGGATGGTTACGACTGCGGGCGTGCTGGCGACGCGCATCGTGCCCAAGTCGTCCAATGGCATTGACGTAAATCATCTGTGCATCGGCAGCGAGGGAACGCTTGGAGTGATTACTGAAGCCACGATGCAGGTTCATCACCGCGCCGAAGCGCACCGCACGCACGGCTACCTGTTCCCCGAATTCGAAGCCGGCATTGAGGCCATGCGCGAATGCGTGCGAAAAGATTGCGTGCCTTCCATGTTGCGTTTGAGCGACCCTGACAAGACTGCGCTCTCGATGGCCTTCAAACCGCCATCGTCGCAGCTCGCGCAGGCGGTGAGCAAAGTGATGAAGGGTTATCTCCGAGTGAAGGGTTTCGATTTTGCGCGGACTTGCCTTATGCTCACCACGTTCGAGGGCAGCAAAACCGCTGCCGCACGCCAGCATCGCGAAGTGAATGCCATTTATCGCCGCTTCGGCGGAGTGGACCTCGGCCCCAGTTCCGGGAAATCTTTCGAGTCGACCAAGTACGATTTCCCACACATCCGTGACTTTCTTTTAGATCGTGGCGTCACCTCCGATGTCAGCGAAACCTCTACCGTTTGGAGCAAACTGGTTCCTCTGTACCGCGCGACCACCACTGCTTTGCGTGGCGCGATTACGGAGAGCGGCGTGCCCCCTTGGGTTGGATGCCACATCAGCCACACTTATCACACTGGGGCCAGCCTCTATTTGACCTTCGCCTGCCGGCAGCCGGATGGACACGAAATGCAACAGTATCTTCATGCGAAACGAGCGGTCCAACAGTCATTTATCGACTGTGGCGCCACTTTGTCGCATCATCACGCGGTCGGCACCGAACACTTGCCGTGGCTGGCCGATGATATTTCACCTCTGGGCGTTACGGCCATCGCTGCCATCAAGGCAGGGCTCGACCCGGATAATGTTATGAACCCGGGCCGGTTGCGGCCTTCCGGTGCGCCGTTTGAGGAGTGGTCGAGAATTGGGAGCCCGTCGAAGGCGACCGTCAGGCTTTGATGTAAATTTAGACCCTTCTGTTTTACGGGAAACCAACTGTACACTCCCATCCAATTCCGCCATTGCCGCCGCCCCCGCTTCTTGGCATAATGATGGGGCTCTGGCCGATTGCGCCACGGGATTTATCCGTGGGAAGAACGGCCCACATGCGTTTTCTGGCAAGCATCTTTACTCCCACGGGCAACCGGCGGCTGAATGAGCTGATTGGTTTCCTGCTGTGTGTCTCTGCGCTCCTCCTCTTCCTCGCGCTGGCTTCCTATTCGCCGCTCGATCCTTCGCTGAATAGCGCCTCGGTACTGACCGGAACCCACGCGGCCCGCAACTGGATTGGCGTGGTCGGAGCGCTCATCTCGGACCTGGCGTTGCAGTTTTTCGGCATTGGGGCGTTTCTGCTGCCGGTGTTCCCTGCCATGCTTGGAATGCGCTGGTTTGCTTCGCGGAAGATCCAGTCTCCTATCGCGAAAAGCCTGGGCGGAATCTGGCTGGTGATGTTCGTGCCCGCAATGCTGGCTCTGCTGCCGGGACACTTGCGCTGGATGAACGTGATTCCGATCGAAGGGCTGCTGGGAAGGGTGGTGGGCGATATGCTCATCCACTACCTGAACGTGGCGGGCGCGTATATCGTTTGCGCCAGCGTGCTGGCGGTGGCACTTTATCTCTCGACGGCGTTCTCGTTTTCCTCGATTCGGCTGTGGGCACCGACTCGGTTTGCTTGGGTGACGGCGCTGTGGAACCGTTATCTGGATTGGCAGGAAGAGCGGGCCAAGAGGCGGCAGCAGAAGGAATTGGAGAATCGGCGGATTTCGAAACCGGTGGTGAAGACGCAGCTGATTCCCTCGCGGCAAGCGGCCGCGGAGCCGACGGTGCAGGCGAGAGTTGCTCCGGAGCCGCGACGCACCGGCATTGAGCGCATGCTGGGGCCCGAGGTTGCGGAGGATGTGCCCGGTGCGACGGGCGGAATTTTGCCTGAGTCGTTGGCTGCAGTTGAAAGCGCGATTGATCCCCAGGTTACGCAGCGCGCCGACAGCGATCACAAAGCAAAGACTACGATGCCGCGAATCGCGGGCGGGTACAAGTTGCCCTCAAGCAGTTTGTTGCAGCGCGCGGATGAGCAGCAGACCGTGGATGCTGACGAATTGAAACTGCTGGCGCAGGTGCTCACAGAAAAGTATGCCGAGTTTGATGTGCATGGGCAGATCACACAGATTAATCCTGGACCTGTGGTCACGACGTTTGAGTTCAAGCCCGATGCCGGAATCAAGTACAGCCGCATCACCAATCTCACCGACGATCTTTGTTTAGCGCTGAAGGCTGAGAGCATTTTGATTGAGCGCATGGCGGGAAAATCGACGGTGGGCATTCAGGTGCCGAACCGCGAGCGCGAAATTATCTGGCTGCGGGAAAACATCGAGTCGCAGGAGTTCATGGGCCAAAAGTCGAAGCTGACCATGGCCCTGGGAAAAGATATTAATGGGCGAATCGTGGTCGCGGATTTGGCTGGGATGCCGCACCTGCTGATTGCCGGCTCGACCGGCGCGGGCAAGAGCGTGGCCATCAACGCCTTCATCATGTCGATTCTGTATAAGGCGACGCCGGATCAGGTGCGGCTGATTCTGGTGGATCCGAAGCGGCTGGAACTGGGCAACTATGAAGGCGTACCGCATCTTTATACGCCGATCATCACGGAGCCGAAGCTGGCAGCGAATGCTCTGCGCAATGCGGTGCGGGAGATGGAGCGGCGGCTGAAATTGCTGGCGGCGAAGGGCGTGCGCAATATCGATCAGTACAACCGGTTGTTCGATAGCGCGACGCCGAGCCTGTTTGAAGAAGACTCCGACGACAAGCCGATTCCCTTTATTGTGATCATCATCGACGAATTGGCTGACTTGATGATGCTCGATTCGTCGAACGTAGAAGAATCGATTACGCGCCTGGCGCAGATGGCGCGTGCGGTGGGCATTCACCTAGTGCTGGCGACGCAGCGTCCGTCAGTGGATGTGATTACCGGATTGATCAAGGCGAACTTTCCCGCGCGAATTTCTTTTCGGGTTGCGACTAAAGTGGATTCGCGAACCATTCTTGACGCCAATGGTGCAGAGGCGCTGCTGGGTAAGGGCGACATGCTCTATCTGCCGTCGGGATCGGCGCGCGTGCATCGGCTGCATGCGCCTCTGGTTACGGAGAAAGAAATTGCCGCTGTGGTTGAGTTCTGGAAGCAACAGGGCACGGCGGAATATCAGCAGCAATTCCTGGAGGTGCCGAGAGATGAGCGCGAGACTTCTGCCGGCGGCAGCGCTGGCGACGGATCTGACAGCGGCGGCGAGGACGATCCGCTTTATCAGGATGCGGTGAAGTTGGTGGTGGAGTTTGGCAAGGCATCCACTTCCCTGCTGCAACGGCGGTTGCGCATCGGCTACGGGCGCGCCGCGCATCTGATCGATCTGATGGAGCAGGATGGAATTGTCGGTGCGGCGGATGGTCCCAAGCCGCGGGAAGTACTGAAGAGACCCGACTGGATCTCGGAGATTGAAGAGACCGCGCGCTAGGCAATCGCCTCACGCCAGAAAACTTTTTCCGTCAATCCGAAAACTTGCGCCTAAGAGCGGATAGCCAAGGCATCCAGCCCTGTGGGAAACTGAGAGCGGTGGAAAAGCGCAACCTTCGCGTGGTCAAATGGCTAGGAACTGCACCCGCAGTAGGCATTTGCACCTACTGCGCTAGAACCTTCAAGGTCCCGCCTGGATTCTCTCAAGAGAACCTCCGACGCACAAGAAAGCCTTCGTAAGCGGTTTGCCGTGCACAAGTGCAAGCCGGTGGAGGCGACGGAAGATTAGCGACTATCTAGGCGATGCAACGCTGGATTGCGGTTTCTTCATGACGCTGAAATTCCGGAAGCCGTAGATCAGCCCGCAGATAAGCAGCCTAATGCCCGCACCGATTCCGGCAGATGCGCATTCTCCGACGTGCGACGCCCGCGATAGCTAGCAGCCCCGTTCCCAGCAAGCCCATAGTGGCGGGCTCTGGAACTGTCGACCTGCTGCTTCCGCAACCACCGCCGATGGAGTTATTGTTCAACGTAACGGCACCATTCAGCGCCAAGGCGCTCCCGCAACCGATGCTTGCGCTGCTATCCAACGTGATGCTGGTGTTGGCGAGGATATTTCCCTCGAACTGGGTGCCAGAACCGAGAGTTGCGGAACTTCCGACCTGCCAAAACACGTTCTTGTCCAGGCTGCTGGAAAAAATGACAGCCGAACTGCTCGCGGTGGTGAGCGTACTGCCTATCTGAAAAACAAACACGGCATTGGGGTTACCCAAGTCGTTGAGAGTCAGAGTTCCGGTCAACTGCGCGGAACTGGCAAAGAAATATACGCCGGGGGTAAGAATCATTCCACCAAGGTTTTTACCCGTCAGGGTGGCAGTGGGCGTCATATTAAATGCCGCGTTGTAGGCTGTCAGCAGATCTTTTTTAGCCTGCGCCGCCGCGGCGTTACACGCGTTGGTCGATCCGCTCACGCTCCCCGGCGGAAAGCCGCTGATCGCGCAACCTGCGCTGACACCCATGTCTCCGATGAGAATACTTGAGCCGGTGTTGGTCACGGCCGAGCCAGCCAGCACGGCATAGCCTCCGGCAGTTCCCAGAGTGATCGAGTCGGCATTAGCACTGGTTATCAATAACGGGAGCAACAAAAACGAGAGAGTCAAGCAAGCAATGCGGTGCGATTTCATATCTGTCTCCTACGCGACCCCCGAAGAGCGCGGGGCTAGCGGTTGGAAGACCAAGAGATCAACCAGCCGGGCTTACTCTCTAGGAATGGAAGATCCTTCCAACTGGATCAAATTACAATCATGGCTGACTCAGTGTCTGGTCAAAATTGCACAATCTTGAAACAAGTCGAAGGGGTGTTCTAACATGATTTGTCGCGACCAAGCACAAGGTGGATGTGTCGCCATTTCTATTGAGCGACCCGCACGTGGCGACGGCTCAGCGGAAGGTTTCTTAAGAAGAGTATCCTAGAGAATAAAAGTGCCCCGGCAGTCTCTTCGAACGTCGAAGAGATTCCGGGGCAACAGTGGCTTGTTTTAGTGACGGCTTACCGGTGATGCCGCTCTTCCGGACGCGCATGGCCTTC
The DNA here is from genome assembly GCA_963789625.1 of uncultured Acidobacteriaceae bacterium. Taxonomy (GTDB): domain Bacteria; phylum Acidobacteriota; class Terriglobia; order Terriglobales; family Acidobacteriaceae; genus Sulfotelmatobacter. Next base: position 461,921 of record CAWBLK010000013.1, read on the forward strand.
GCGCGCGGCGCGGCGTTCGTTCTCGTCGCGGCGGATCAGCGCGTGGCCTTCCACGCGTGGTCCAGGGCCCCAGTGATGCACTCCGGCGTAGGGATGAGCGTAGAAACCGCGGTTGGCCCAGGTTCGTCCCCAAACCACATTGTTAATGAACAGGGCATGTGCACCCCAGTCGAAGCGGGCAAAACCCCATCCCCAGGGACGAAATGCCACGCCGATGTTGATACCAAAGCCAAAGCCGATCGCGCCACCTACGAAGAAACCCGGCCGCGGAGGCCAGAAAACGATCGCCGGATCGTACGCAGGCACAACAATGAAGCCCGGATTAACCGGATCGATATCGATGTAAGGGCCGGAGGCGTTGACGATGATTTGGTCATTGCTGCGCAGATAGCCAAAATCCTTCGCCTTCTGCCGCATGCGTTGCACGGCATCCATGACGTCTTGCTTCTGCGCGAGGAAAGCATCGCCCAGGCTCTGAGTCCAGTCCATGTCGGAGGCCATGGTGTCGAGAACCGAAGGAAATGGCAGCAACGACTGCACGCTGGGATCCCATGAAAGGTGGTCTTCATTGATCGCGTTGGCGAGCGCATCGCCGGTTAGATAGTGGTGCTCATCGGCCCACTTGGCCGCATCGGGAATCTGGTCAGAATAAGAGGCTGCCGCGAGAACCTGCGCCAGCAGCGGATCGGGATACAGCGCGATCCGGGAGACCATCTTGTTCAGTTGCTCCGGTGAATAGGAAGGCGGCGGGGCCTGGGACTGATCTGCTGGCGGCGGAGGCGGAGCCTGGCCGGAATCCTGGGCTACTGATCGAGTGGCTGACCAACCGAGCATAAGTAGCAACGCTAGGATCGCTGTTGTGAATTTTGCTTTTCGTTCGAAATGTCGCATTCTTTTCTCCTTATTCTCCTTGCTGAATGAATGCTTTCTCCATACCTGGTTAAACCCGTAATGGATGACTTTGTTCCGTTAATTGTTGCAGGGTAGCCCGACCCAACCCCAATGGGTCGCAGGAGATATGACTGGCAAGCGATTGATAGCAGATAAGTTAGTGACTCTGAGGTTTGCGCCAGGAGCGCAGGTTCATGGCGTAGAGGGCAATGCAGAATAAGTTCGCGGGAATGAAGCCAAATTGCGAAGTCCGTAAACCGATGAGACAGACAACTGCGCTATTGATGGCCGCTAGAATCCAACCCTCCCAGCAACGTTTTCCGATTAGGACAGTCGATCCAACCGTTAATATGCACGACAAATAATCAAGCCTGAACAGCACTGCAACCACCCCCGACGATTCGAGTATGACGCAGTGGCAGCGAATTGTCTGCGAACGGAAGTGAGCGTCCCATTGGTTCAGCTCCGGGCTCGGTTAGAATCTCTCGTAACCTCTTGGAGGAAACTGGAGTCATGCCATGAAAGTTCTTACCGAGTATTTGAAGTTTCATACCAAAACACATCGAGCGTACGTGCATATGACGCCACAAATAGAAGAAATCGTGCGCAAGAGCAAAGTGCAGGAAGGCATGGTGCTGGTTTCGGCCATGCACATCACAGCGGGCGTTTATGTGAACGACAACGAAACTGGGCTGATCGAGGATATCGATCAATGGCTGGAACACCTAGCTCCCTTCCGGAAGAACTACAAGCATCACGAAACCGGCGAGGATAATGGCGACTCGCATTTGAAGGCGCTTCTGATTCATCACGAGGTGATCGTGCCGATTACTTCCGGCAAACTTGATCTGGGGACTTGGCAGCGAATTTTCTATGCAGAATTTGATGGGCAGCGCGATAAGCGGGTGATTGTGAAAGTGATGGGGGAGTGAGGCAGTTGCCATTGGTCAGTTGCCAGTTCTGGGTGTCGGCGTTTCGGCGATCATTGATAGCGAAATGCAGCTTGCTCGGGGAATCGTCTATCCGTAATATCGTTTATCCGCAATAACAAGCGACCACAATTAACGTCTTTTCGGGAATCGCGATTGGAGGATTTATGAGTGATGAGCTTCAGGAATTGCAGGAGCATGCTGAACACGGGCACAACAATCCCAACCTGGCGCCAGTGTCGTTGACGATGGCGATACTGGCGGTATTCGTGGCCGTAGTGTCGCTGCTGGGGCACCGGGCGCACACGGAGGAAGTTGTGTTGCAGGCGAAGTCCTCCGATCAGTGGGCCTATTACCAGGCCAAGAATATTCGCGAGCATGAGGACGAGCTGTTCGCCGATTTTGCGGCAGTCGCAGGTGCGAGCGACGCTGGAGCGATGGCCAAGTTCAAGGAAAAGTCAGCTCAGGATGGGGAGCGATACAAGCACGACAAGGCGGAGATTCAGGATGAAGCGCGCAAGCTGGAAGCTGAAGTGGGCATGGAAAGAAGCCGCGCCGACCGGTATGACTTGGCTGAAGTGTTCCTTGAGATTGGATTGGTAATTACCTCAATCACATTACTTTCTGGGCGGCGAGTCTTCTGGCATTTGGGCATCGTGCTCAGTGTGGTGGGAGTGGTGGTGGCGGTTTTAGGAGTGATGATTCACTAAAAACTCGCTCACCGACCGACAATGGTTAACGGATAACCTCATACTCGCTCTTAACCAAGCCGCTGGGATAGTGCTGCGTGGCAACGTGACGTAAGCGCACATCCTGCGGCAGGGTGCCAAATAGCGGAATGCCTTCGCCGATGAGCACTGGCACTCGAGTAATGATCAGCCGTTCGAATCAGACCTGCGCGCAGGAAGTTTTGAATCGTGATTCCGCCGTCGATGTAAAGGTGATGGGCGCCGCTGGCGGCAAGCTCTGAAACGATCTCGGCCGGAGGACCGCCCATCTGCTCCACAACGCCTCCGCGAACTTTGGAGAAGTCGATGGGCCGGCTACTCAGGACTACTACACGCTTGTCACCGTAGGGCCACTCCGGAAAGGCCAGTACCGTCTCGAAAGTATTACGGCCGATGACCAGCGCATCGATGGTGGCGATGAATTCGTTGTAGCCATGCGGTTCGCCCCCGCACTCGGGAAGAAAATCGAAGGAGCCGTTCAGTCGCGCGATGAAGCCATCGAGGCTGGTGCCGATAAAGACAGAACATGTCATGGTGGATTCCTAATTGAGGCTCCGATACTACCTTCAAGTTCTTCTGAGTGGAGTCTGTTTTGCGACTCTCAAAAAGCCGCACCATTGTAACCGTGCAGCTGCTTTGAAGTTGCTGCGAATCCAGAGAAAGAAGGGGATTACGTCAATGCGGGATCGCGAGTCATTTACAATATGCGAAATGCTTACATTCGGTAATCTCTTGAGACGTCACCGCGCACGTGCGGCACGTCGATGAACTATCGCCCGCTGGGTCGAACTGGTTGGAAGGTATCGGAGATTAGCTTTGGCGCATGGGCCATCGGAGGAGCCTGGGGAAAGGTCTCCGATGAAGACGCACTTGCCGCTCTAAACAAGGCCATCGACTCCGGCGTGAATTTCATCGACACTGCCGACGTTTATGGCGATGGCCGCAGCGAACGATTGATCGCGCAGCTCAAGAAAAGCCGCAAAGACGAGATTACTGTTGCCACTAAGGCTGGACGACGACTACCGCACCAGGTCGTCGAAGGCTACAGCCGGGCGAACCTGACGGCTTGGGTCGAAGATAGTTTGCGAAATCTGGCGACCGATGCTCTCGATATTTTGCAACTGCACTGCCCTCCCACTGAACTGTATTACCGACCTGAAATTTTCGGCATCCTCGACGATTTTGTAAAAGCTGGCAAGATCAGATATTACGGCGTAAGTGTCGAGAAGGTGGAGGAGGCGCTCAAAGCAATCGAGTTTCCCAATGTGCAGACCGTGCAGATTATTTTTAACTGCTTCCGGCAACGTCCCGCCGAACTCTTCTTCTCGCAGGCCAAGCTGAAACGGGTAGGGATACTCGCCCGGGTTCCTTTAGCGAGCGGATTGCTCACGGGAAAGTTTCGCCGCGACTCTACTTTTGTGGCGGACGACCATCGCAATTTCAATCGCTATGGAGAATCGTTTGATGTGGGCGAAACTTTTTCGGGAGTGGATTTCGATGCTGGACTCGAAGCCGTCGAACAAATACGACGCCTGATGCCGTCTGGGGTTTCGATGAGCCAGTTCGCGCTGCGCTGGATCCTTGGGTTCGATGCTGTGACTTGCGCTATACCGGGAGGCAAGCACCCCGAGCAGGTTGCGGAAAACTGCGCGGCGTCAGATCTACCGCCTCTAACGCACGAAACTATGGACGCGATCCGGAAAATCTACGAACAGAAAATCAGCGTGCAGGTTCATCAACGCTGGTAAATAAAGAACGGGAAATAAGAACCGGATCACTTTTGAATCGAGAGCGCGGGTGAGATCGCTTCTTGAGTCATTTGTCCGTCCACCATGCGCCAGATTCCTAGCGGATTCTCGTTTTTCAATTCCATTGGCAAACCTTCGTTGGGAAATCCTTGATAACAAACCTGCCGCGTAAATCGGAAAATCGCCCGGGTTCCAACTGATGTGGAGCGGCCGTCCGAGGTTGATGGATACGGGCCTCCATGCACCATGGCGTGGCTCACCTCAACTCCAGTTGGGAAGCCGTTAAAGACGAGGCGTCCGACTTTGTGCTCAAGAATCGCGATGAGATCGGCAAAATCGCGGAGATCCTGTTCCGTGCCATGTATCGTCGCGGTGAGATGGCCTTCGAGAGTTCGCGCGATTTCGAGAATCTGATCGCGGTTTGAATGCCGAACTAGAAGCGTGGTGGGGCCGAAAATCTCCCCTCCAAATCAGAGTCTAGAAATGTAGCTGCATCGGTTTCGAAGAGTGCGGAGCCCACGGCGAAACCGGCGCTCTGCGTGGCTTTCGGAGCCTCGGCAACGAGCGTGACGGCGGCATCCGGCCTTCCGTCCGGCAAGCGCTGAATCATAAGAAGAGTGAATGATCTTTGTGAGCAGATGGTAGGGTGCAGAGCTGTCGACCAGTTCGCGTAACTTATCGGTAAACGGGACTGCTTCTTTGCCATGCGGGAAAAAAACCATCCCTGGCTTGGTGCAGAACTGGCCGGCGCCGAGAGTGAACGAAGTGTGTAGTCCGGCGGCAATGGTTTCGCCGCGCTCTCGCAGGGCACCCGGCAAAATGAAAACGGGGTTGGTGCTGCTCATCTCTGCGTAGAACGGAATCGGCTCGGGGCGCGCGGCCGCCACGTCCATTAATGCCCTGCCCGCGGTGCGCGATCCCGTGAAGCCACCGGCTTTCACTAGAGGATGCTTCATCAACGCAGTGCCAATTTGCGCGCCACTTCCAAACAGCAGAGAGAAAACACCCTCGGGCAGATTGCATTCCCGAACACTTTCACGCACCATCTGCCCCACGAGTCTCCTGTGCCGGGATGTGCGGCATGCGCTTTCACGATGACAGGATTTCCAGAAGCGAGAGCAGACGCTGTGTCCCCTCCTGCAACCGAGAACGCCAGCGGAAAGTTGCTCGCGCCGAAAACGACAACCGGACCTAGCGGGCGCAGCATGGAACGAATATCTGGTCTGGCTGCGGGCTTGCGGTCAGGGTCGGCGCGGTCAATACGCGCGTCCACCCACGATCCCTCCTCCGCGACCTCGGCAAATAAGCGAAGCTGAGCGCAGGTTCGCGCAGTCTCACCCTGCAGGCGCGCCTTGGGCAGAGCAGTTTCCTGCTGCGCGCGCTCGACTATGTCAGCGGCAATGGATTCTATCTTCGATGCAATCGTGCGCAAGAATGCGCCGCGGTCGCGTCCCGAAACGCGGCTATAAACAGCAAAGGCTTCGGATGCGAGGCGAGCTGCGAGTTCTACCTCTTCCGCAGTTGCGGCGGCGAATCCAGGCTGCAGATGTTGTCCACTAGTGGGATCTGTGGCATAAGACAACTCCCCTGAAACATTACCTTCGCGAAGTCCGATGAGTGATCGACCAAAAAGTTTTGTCATTCTCTCCTACTTCACAGTTGGTAAGGCGTAGTTGCCGGTTGATTGCGGCTTTGACCGCAACGCGTCGCGAATAATTTTTTGCATCTGCTTCAGTTCATCGTCCACCAACTCCAGGCGCGGCGGGCGCACCCGGGGATTTCCCATCACGACCTCGGCTTGGACCAGCTTGATTAGCTGAACGAAGTTCGGCACCGTATCCATGCGCAGTAATGGCAGGAACCAGCGATAGATCTCAAATGCTTTATCGCTCTCGCCATGGATACCGTAATTGAATAGATCAACCGATTCCCGGGGGAACGCGTTGGCGAGACCCGCAATCCAACCGGTCGCTCCTACGCCGATCGCCTCCAGCACAGCGTCATCAACGCCCACTGAAATTTCCAGGCGGCGATCGAGGAGCGCGCGAATGGCGGATACGCGCCGGGCATCCGTGCTCGATTCTTTTACGGCTTCGAAATTCTCATGTTCTGCGGCCAATTCGCGGATTTGCTCGGGAAGGAAATCGGTTCCGTAGGCGATGGGATTGTTGTACAGCATGCAGGAAAGCGGAGTCGCCTCGAACACGGCGGCAACGTGGGCTTTCATTTCCCGCCAATTTCCTTGGTAGACATAGGGCGGCAGCACCATCAGAGCATCGCAGCCGAGTTCCGCTGCAGCCTTCGCCTGCGCGATCGCTTCCGAAGTGGTAAGCGCCGAAATTGAGGCCACCACTGGTCCGCGCCCGTCGACGGCGCTGACGCAGGTGCGTAAAATCTCCGCTTTCTCATCGAACGACAAAGCCGCACCCTCTCCCAGGGAACCTAGAGCGACAATTCCTGAGCATCCGTTGTCCAGAAGCCAACGGCAATGCTTGGTCAAGAAACTGTGATCGACACGAAGATCCTCGGTGAATCCGGTGGTGATTGCAGGGATCACGCCCTTCCAGTTCATCAGTGTTCTCCTATCCTTTCGCTGTACTGCAGTTCAACTCGCCCGCCGTGGCCGCTAAGGTTTCTACTCGAGCTGGGAAAACCGGCGGCCGAACTGAATCCGGTTTCCACTTAAAAAGGAATTGCACCGCGGGTCCGCAGATACGGCCCTGACATGGCCCCATGCCACAACGCGTATGCAACTTGGCAGAGCGCCATGAGGTGTGCTCACGAAGACGCGAATGGGAAACGTCCTCGCATCGGCAAACCACGGTCTCGGGCAAAGGTAGACTTCTCAATTCCGGGCGGAGGCGGAATGTGCGATCGAGCAACTGCGCGAAGCGGCGCGCTTTGTGGCGCTCGCCGAACAACGCTCGCGCTTCGATCGTGCGTCCGGCAGAAGCCAGGCCCGCAATCTGGCCTTCAATGAGAGCTAGCTCGACGCCTCCAACACTTGTGGGTTCACCGGCACAGAAAATGGATGACACCGTTGTTCTCTGAAAGTCATCGACCTGCACGCATCCGTTGACGGTTGCGCAGCCCAGAAGCAACGGCAGTTCGATGTTCGGGACAAGATGAAAACCGCAGGCCAGATAATCGCACGGGATAGTTTCGACTCTGCCAGATCGAGAAATGGTTACGCTCTTGAGAGTCTCCTCGCCGTGAGCAGCGAGCGGCCAACTGTTTGCGACGAATGGAATTCCAGCGAGACTTCGTTTCAACTGAAATCCTTGGATAATTTTTTCCGGCCAGCCGAGTAGCGCTACGCCAAACCGGGCTAAATTTCCCAGCGATGCCTGCTCGCAGATCAACGGTATCTCGGCGCCGTACTCGCGGAGGTAGGCGGCAACGGCCAGCAGCAACGGGCCGGTGCCGGCAACGATCATACGCTTACCGCGAATCGGGAGGCCGCACTTGACCATGGCTTGCAGGCCGCCAGCACCCATCACATTGGGTAGCGTCCAGCCAGGGAATGGCAGGAATCGTTCTCTCGCTCCGGTTGCGAGGACAAGCTTGTCGTAGGTAAGCTCGCAAAAGCCATCGAGATTTTCCGCCAATAAAACTCCGGGGGCGGGCTGGTGCACCACGCGCAGTCCACACAACGAGGTAACACCCGCAGTGGACAAACGTCCAGTCCATTTCGAAGCCTCCGTGCTTTGTTTGCTGTCCGACGGCTTATCCTCTGAGTGGCCACGCCAGATCTGCCCGCCGAGTTTGAAGTTGTCATCGATGATGCCGACGCGGACGCCGCACTCCGCCGCATGAGCGGCAGCCGCCATGCCCGCAGGCCCTCCGCCGATCACGAGGACGCCGAAATGAAGTTGTATTTCCCGAATCATTTTTTTTACTTCTCGGTATTAACTTCCATACCTGGTTCGCATAGCACCTGGCAACTTCGGCAATGCACTTTGCCATTGATGGTGACTCGACACTCAAAACAAATTCCCATACCGCACAAGGGACCGCGCGGTTCGCCATTGACTGACGTGCGGCAAGCTTGGCCGGCAATCATCATGGCAACCGCGACCGGCGCAGCCGCCGGAACCACAACCGGCGCGCCGTTAACCGTTAGCGTGACCTGATCAAGCATGGCCGGACTAGGCATGTACATGCTCCTTCACGGTTCGCGATGGCAGGTACGGCTCGATCGGAATCTCCGATTTCTTGCCGGTGATCTGATCGGCGAGAAGACGCGCCGTCCCAAGCGATGTGGTAATTCCCAAACCCTCATGCCCGGTCGCCAGGAATACAGTCTTATCTCCGGTCGATTGCCCAATCAGGGGAAGCTTGTCGGGAGTGGCGGCGCGAAACCCCGTCCAGGTACGCACCGTCGACATCTGAGCCAGGCCCGGCATGTATTCCTGCGCACGTTGCAGCATCCGCACCAGCATGAAGTTATCCACGGCCTTGTGCTCTGCACCATACTGCCGCGAAGATCCAATGAGAATCTGTCCGGTTCGGCGAGGCTGCACATTAAACGCCACCGAATCGGCGGTCATCGAGTGAGCGCTTTTCAGATAGCCGAGCTCCACTAACTGATGGCGGACAAATCCCGGATAGCGGTCGGTGATGACCAGATGTCCCTTTCGTTTCTGAATTTCAAGTCCCGGCGTGAGTTCTGGAGCAGAAGCTCCCGCCGCATTCACGATGACTTCGGCGCGCATCTTCGAGCCGTCAGCGAACTCCACGCGCCCTTGCCCGATTTGCGCGACAGCAACATCGAGGCGAACCTTTACGCCGCGTTCTTGCGCGCGGCTCAGCAAAAAGCGCGCGGCACATGGCGGATAAAGCACACCATCTTCTGGAACTAGAAGACCGCCGGCCAAGCCTGATCGAAGATTGGGCTCGAGACTTCGCAAGGCTTGCGCATCGAGCACTTGAGTAGGAACCCTGCGCTTGCCGTAATAATCTTGTTTGCGGCGAACTTCGATCATCTCTTCTTCATCCGCCGCTACCCAGATCGTGCCGCACTGATCGTATTCCACATCATCCGGCAAGCTGGGTCTCAATTCCTGCCACAGCTGCTGCGAGTAGCGAGTCAGCGCAAACTGCGCATCGGAATCGTCCATCACCACGATGTGGCCCATACCGGCGGCGGTTGCGCCGCTTCCGACGATATCCCGGTCTACCACTGCAACCTGCAAGCCGCGACGCGCCAATTCGTCCGCGCAGGCCGCGCCCACAATTCCGGCACCCACTACCACAGCGTCATAGGTTGTTTTGCTCATGCGCGGATTCCCATGCGCAGCGGATCGCGCGGGTCCAGCACCAGCTCGGCCTCGGAGTTTACAAACGCGGATCCCGTGATGCTCGGATACACTTTGCCGTCGCGAATCTTCACACTGCCTTCAAACACACTGCCGACAATGCTTTCCTGTTTCCAGGTTTGCCCTTCGCGGATTTTGCCATCGGCATAGAGGCAGGCCAGCTTGGCGCTGGTACCAGTGCCGCAGGGCGAACGATCATAAGCCTTGCCGGGGCAGAGCACGAAATTCTTGCTGTCGACGCCTGGAAGTTGCGATGGAGCATATAACTCGACGTGGTCAATCTCTTTGCCATCTGCACCGACGATGCCCTGGTTGCGAAGTGCCTGACGGATGGCCCAGCTGAAAGCCGTCAGTTCATCGACATTCCGAAGGGTTAATTCCATCGCGTGATCGCGGGCGTAATCGCGTACAAGGAAAAACCAGTTTCCACCCCAAGCCACATCCCCTTTAACCTCGCCGTAACCGGGCACATTGACTGCGACATTAGCGGCGCTGCGATAGCTTGCGACATTATTCACCGTAACCTCGCCGCCTTCGTGCAGAACTGCACTGACAATTCCTACCGGTGTCTCGATTTTGTGCTCCCCGGGGCCAATACGCTTCATATAGGCCAAGGTGGCAATCAGACCGATCGTCCCGTGACCGCACATTCCCAAATAGCCAACGTTGTTAAAAAAGATGACACCGCCGGCACATGAGGGATCCACGGGATCGGACAGCAATGCGCCCACCATAACGTCCGAGCCGCGCGGCTCATTTACGACGGCGGACCGAAAAGTGTCGTGCTTGCTGCGAAAGCATTCCAACCTCTCAGCCTGTGAGCCGCTGCCAAGATCAGGGCCACCGCTTACCACTAAGCGGGTTGGCTCCCCGCCAGTATGGGAATCGATAACCCGAACCCTATGGCATTGTTTATCAATCATTTTGGGTCGTTCCGAGCGCTCTATACCAGAATGCGACGACCAGCGTTCCATGCAAGCTTGCTGAAAAACGCCTGCTGAGATTTAAGTAGCCGCCTTCGTATTTTATGGATACAATATGCAATCGTCAAACCCAAATTCCGTCCCCAAGGTATCTGGCATTGATCGAAAAACACACGCCCCAAGGATCGGAGCCAGAAAGTCTCAAACCCCGGGAATTCGCGCGCGGCCTCACTTTATTCGATTCGACCATGTTAGTAGTCGGGGCCATGATTGGGTCAGGCATCTTTATTGTTCCGGCGGAAATGGCTCGCAACATCGGAAGCGCGGGCTGGCTGCTGGTGGCATGGGGCGTGGCAGGCGCGCTTACCATTGCGGGTGCGTTGTGTTACGGAGAACTCTCCGGCATGATGCCGCACGCTGGCGGCATGTACGTTTACCTGCGCGAAGCCTATTCGCCGTTATGGGGCTTCCTCTACGGCTGGACGTTATTCTCCGTGATCGAGACGGGGACTATCGCGGCGGTTGCGGTTGCTTTCGCGCGGTTTTCCGGAGTGCTCTGGCCATCGATCTCGGAAGACAAATATCTGATGGCTCCGGTTCGCTTCTCGAATCACTATGCCGTTTCGCTTTCGACCGCTCAACTGCTGGCGATTGGCGTAATCGCGTTGCTCACCTTCTGCAATACTCTCGGACTCCGCTACGGCAAGCTGGTTCAGAATGTCTTCACCGTGGCCAAGACTTGTGCTCTGGGCGGGCTGATTATTTTAGGAATTTTTGTCGGACGTAACGCTGCTGCGCTGCACGCAAATTTTAGCGATCCCTGGCACCCGCACGGGATCGCTTCCATGGGAGGCGGACTCACGACGGCGACACTCTCTGGGTTGTTCGTCGCCATCTGCCTGAGCCAGACCGGATCGCTCTTCTCCGCCGATTCGTGGCACAACATCGCCTTCGCCGCCGGCGAAGTGAAACGTCCGGAGCGCAATGTCATGCGCGCCATGGTGATCGGCACAATCGTCGTCATCGGGCTTTATCTTCTCGCCAATGTCGCATATCTGGTCACGCTCCCGCTGGAAGCAATTCAGCATGCGCCCGCCGATCGCGTCGGAACTGCTACTCTGCGGGCGATCTTTCCGGGAGTTGGGACTTCCGTGATGGCGGCCGCGATCATGGTCTCGACCTTCGGCACCATCAATGCTCTGACTTTGACTGGGGCGCGCGTCTACTATGCGATGGCTCGGCAACGGCTCTTCTTGCCTTTTGCCGGAAAACTAAATGCGGCAAACGTGCCCGCATCTTCGTTATTGTTGCAGGGGCTGTGGGCTGCGCTGCTGGTATTGCCACGCACTTATGATCCGACGACGCAGGCTTGGGGGAACCTGTATAGCAATCTGTTGGAGTACGTCATTTCCGCCGCACTGATTTTTTATGTGCTGACGGTCGCCGGCGTCTTCCGCCTTCGCTTCAAGCGGCCAGATGCGGTTCGACCGTACCGGACGATCGGATACCCAATAGTCCCTGCTTTTTACATTCTTGCGGCCAGCGCCATCCTTTTTGTGCTGTTCGCTTATCGTCCAGCGACTACGTGGCCGGGGTTGCTCATCGTCCTGTTGGGGATTCCCATTTACTTGTTGATTGCTGGAGCGGGACGAATGCAAAACTGCTCAGTCTTTGAAATCCGAGACCGCTGATTTTCAGGGTGCAGAGTGAACCTAAGACGTTGATTGCTTCAGGAGAGATGGAATGCTCGTAAATGTCAGGACGCGGGACCGCCAACGGGTGAAGCGCTCGTTGCCGCATCGGTTAGGCAGCTCGGTTGGAATCAAGATCGTTGGAATGATCGGAGTCGTGTGGCTCTGTGTGCTCACACTCTACGCTCAATCCCCGGCGACGACTGAGCTCCTGCGCCGCGCATTTCTTGAGCACGATTTTGCGGTTAAATCGTTTGGACCCGTGCGTTGGCTGAATGGAGGATCTTCCTATACCACGCTTGAAGCCTCAGCGGGAGGAGATGAAGCAAAAGATATCGTACGCTACGACACGGCCACAGCACAGAGAGAGGTATTAGTCTCGGCGCAGCAACTGACCCCACCGAACGATAAAAAACCTATCTCCATTGAGGATTATGCTTTAAGCCCTGATTTGAACCGGGTCTTAATCTTCACCAATTCGAAGCGCGTTTGGCGTCAGCACACGCGGGGAGACTATTGGGTGCTGGACCGGAAATCGGGCACTCTCCGAAAACTAGGAGCAGCGGGACCGCCCTCAATGCTCATGTTTGCGAAGTTCTCGCCCGACGGAACGAAGGCGGCATACGTTCGCTTTAATAATATTTATGTCGAAGATATCTCAAGCGGAGAAATTACGCGCCTGACTTCAGACGGATCCGAAAAGATTATTAATGGGACATCAGATTGGGTATATGAAGAAGAGTTTGATGTCCGCGATGCCTTCCGCTGGAGTCCGGATGGCAAACGCATTGCCTACTGGCAATTCGATACGAATGCGATAAAGAATTTCGCATTGATTTACGACACTGGTGTGCCATACAAACCAGTCACGAACATTCCTTATCCCGAGTTCGGCGTTTATCCCACGGTTCGGGAAATTCCCTATCCCCAGCCGGGCACGCCCAATGCATCTGTTCGCATCGGAGTTGTGCCGTCGGTTGGAGGCGAGACTCGATGGATGCAGGTTCCCGGTTATGCGAACGACAATTACATTGCGCGTATGGACTGGGCTGGAGATTCAGAAACGCTGGTGCTGCAACACTTGAATCGTCTGCAGAATACGGACGACGTGCTGCTAGCAGAGGTGAAGACGGGCGTGGTGCGAAGTGTTCACCAAGATCATGACAGCGCTTGGGTAGATGTAGTCGACCATTTGCAATGGCTGCATGGCGGCAAAGATTTTTTGTGGATCAGCGAACAGGACGGCTGGCGGCACGTCTACTTAATTTCCCGGGACGGCAAGCAAATACATCTGTTGACGCCGGGTGAATTTGATGTAGAGGAATTGCTGGGAACCGACGCCGGAGAACAGTGGATTTACTATACGGCTTCGCCGGAAAATGCCACGCAGCGATATCTCTACCGCACCCGGATCGATGGGAAACCAACGACCGAGCGATTAACACCGGCGAACCAACCCGGAACCCATTCCTACAACGTTTCACCGGACTTAAGTTGGGCCATCCACACTTATTCCACCTTCGACATGCCACCTGTAACCGACCTCATTCGTTTGCCGGATCACCAACCGCAGCGCGTGCTAGAGAACAACGAACGGCTGCGCACGGCGGCGAAGGATCTTGTTTCCGGCCCAACTGAGTTCTTTCAAGAAGATATCGGCAATGGCGTAAAGCTGGATGGATGGCTCATCAAGCCGAAAGACTTCGATCCCTCAAAAAAGTACCCGATCCTCATCTATGTATACGGCGAACCGGCCGCGCAAACCGTGGTCGATCGCTGGGACGAATGGCATGGAACTTTCCATCGAGCCTTGGCGCAAGCAGGCTACATTGTTGCGAGTTTCGACAACCGTGGCACGCCCGCGCCGAAGGGACGCGCCTGGCGCAAGGTCATATACGGCAATGTTGGAGTCCTATCATCAAAGGAGCAGGCACTGGCTTTGCAAGCTCTGGAGCGTGACCGCCCTTATATCGATCCAAAACGTGTTGCCGTCTGGGGCCGAAGCGGCGGCGCTTCCAATACTCTGAACCTTATGTTCCGCCATCCCGAACTCTACAAGGTTGGCATGGCTGTGGCCCCGGTTGCCGACCAGCGCCTGTACGACAGCATTTATCAGGAGCGTTACATGGGATTGCCGCAGGATAATGCCGAGGGTTACAAGGCTGGCTCACCCATTAACTTCGCCGAGGGGCTCCGTGGCAACTTGTTGCTGGTTCACGGCTCAGGAGACGACAACGTCCACTACCAGGGCACCGAGTTGCTGGTGAACCGGTTGATAGAGTTGGGAAAGCCTTTCGACTTTATGACATATCCCGGGCGAACCCACGCCATCACAGAAGGAAGCGGAACTGCCTTCCACCTCTATTCCCTGCTGACGAGGTATCTGGAAGAACACCTTCCGCCCGGCGCTGCAGGGCCTTAGAAAAGCTCACTTTGGATACAACATGCGATATAGTATTGGCTGCACAAGTAGTGGAAATAAGCTTCAAATCTGGCTCTCCAAGCTTGCAATATGGACCTAGAAACCGCACCGGACTCAGCAATTCAGCGCCAATCGCTCACCTCGGCGGTCGCCGATAAACTGCGCGACCAGATTATCCGCGGAGAAATTCCCGAGGGCGCTCAGCTCCGGCAGGATGCGATCGCGAATCAATATCAGGTTAGCCGTATTCCGGTTCGCGAAGCCCTGCGGCAACTAGATGCGGAAGGTCTGATCGCAATCGTTCCAAACCGTGGCGCAGTTGTACCTGCGTTATCCGCGGACGATGTCGAAGAGCTTTTTTCAATTCGAGCTTTGCTTGAGCCGGAGGTTTTGAAGCTTTCAATTCCTCGACTGACGGAAGAGGATTTCTCAGAGGCCAGCTCAGTCTTGAGCGAATATGTAAACGAACTTCGAAGTGACGACCATGTCTCAGCGTGGGGACGTTTGAACTGGCAATTTCATTCGATTCTGTACTCGCGGGCTAATCAACCTCGATTCATGGCGATTATCCGTAACGTCAACAACAGCGGGGAGCGATACACTCGCCTGCAGCTCTACCTGACGCACGGAATCCAACGCGCGAACGAAGAGCACCATCAGATTCTGGAGTTCTGCCGTCAGCGCGATCAGGTCCGCGCCTGCAAGTTGTTACGCCAGCACATTGAATACGCCGGTGAGTCGCTGAAGGAAGCCCTGGAGAAAAAACGGAGCGAGGCACAGCTTGATGGGAATCATAGTGCTGGGCGACCGAAGTCGCAGAAAACTCTGTAACGATCAGCCCAGTTGACCGACTACTTCGAACTTCCTCTGGTTCTTGGTTTCAATCACGACAGTGTCTTTATAAACTCCTCCCAGCGTTACGGGCTGGCCGTTCACCGCCACAATTTTCAGTGAATCTTGCTCAGGAAGGCGAAGCTTGAAATGCACTTCCTGAGGTACTGAGGCCCCGCTTAGTTCTACCTGCCCAACAATCGAATTGGAATTCGATTTCGTCACTAAGTTGAAGGTGACCTTACCCCACCGCGTGGGAGCTTGTTCGATTCGGATTTCTTTTCCAGAGGCTGCCCACTCGCGCGGCAGCCCTTTCGCGAGATACAGTTTGTCTTCGTCGGAATCCTCGAGCACCAGCATCCAGCGAACCAGCAGCGGGATGGTCTGTTGCGCCGGAACGCAATAGGTTCCCGAGTCTCCGGTAATGCCTGTGACTTCTCCCGCGGTCCAACTGCCACGTGTGTGCGCGTGATAGCGATGGGAATAAAGAAATAGCAGGAACTCCTCGATGCGATCCAGCCGCAGCAGGGCTTGCGCGTAGCCGTAGGAGATAAAACCGAGAATGTCACGGCCATCTTCCTGTACATGTCCAACGTTGGCTACGACGCCAAGTGTGGTGGCCCCGTAGGCTCGCATGCAATCGATTACCCTGTTCTCAAGGTGCGGGGGCAAAATGTTCGCTTGCAGCAATTCGGCATAGGGACGGTGCGGCCATTGCTGCGGACTCGGCCGTTCTTTGGCCAGCGACTCGCGAAACGTGAGCAAGGTTCCAGGAAATAATCCGATGTAAGGTGGAGTCTTATCGTTCTGGATATTCTTCTCGATGCTTGCGATCGTCCGTTGTTGCAGTGTCTGACTGCGCTTGAGCCAGCCTTGTGCCAATTTCTCCATGCCCGGCGAGGAGTTGATATGAGCCAGTTCTTTCCATGCCCTGGCAATGTCTTTGAACCCTCGCGCGGCGAAAGCGCTGTTGGCGTAGTAAGGGCGCCAATACAAAGACGGATTTTCGCTGAGGCAGGAATCCGATTCACTCCACCCGGAGATCAGTCCATAACCGCGGTTCTCCGTCGGCATTCGAAGACTTTCGTCGTGCATGTCTTCGAGCAATTTTGCCGAGGCTTCGATTTTTTCCCGATGTTTCAGTATCAACCCACGGTCGCTACTGTAGTGGAAGTAGCGAGCCAGCAGGGAAAGCGTCATCCCAAACTGCGCGGTCTCGGGACCGCGCATGTCGATCATTCCCTTAGCATCGACATATTCCGTGAAGTAGTTGTCGATAAAAAGCCGCGCTGTTTCAAGACGGCCCCACTCCATGTTGGTATAGATCGCGCTGGTGAAGATGTCCTGAAAGCCGTCGTACTCCGAACCGGCATAATCGCGGTCGACGGCGCCATACTTGGGATAGATGCCGCCGGGCCTGGTCATCAGCTCTTTTGCGAACGAGTGCTTCGACATGTCAACCCACGCATCCTCGGGAAGCGACGCCGGTGCGAAATCGTGCAACTGTTCGTCCCAATATTCTGCGAAGGTCAGCAGCGCGCGGTAGAACTCTTCCGGTTGCGGGTCTATGCGTGCGGGCGGGTACGCAGGATAACTATGGCCGTACACGACTTTGATAATCTTCCCGTCTTCCACTCGGGCGGTGCGGTGCCAGGTATGCACGATGTATTTATTCTTGTTCGGACCCGTGTCGCCGAACAAAATTACTTCCCAGTAGGCGCGATCCGAGATTGGAATTACTTTCCGGACGGCCGGCATCCAACCGCCAACTAACCCATCATAAAAATGTCCCTGCTTCAGAGCTTCGCGCAATTCGGGAGAATACTGAATCGGATGGTAAGTTCGCGTGCTGCCACTGCGGTACACCGGAGTGACGTCATACGCTTCCTTCGTGCCGACAAACGTGGTCCAGACACGTGGATTCTTCTCCGCGGATGCCATGGGAGGCGCCACAGATTTCACTTTTTCTGGATCGGGGTCACCCTCTTGCAGAAGACGATCGGCAAGAAGATCAGGGCCGGATAAGCTTATTTCCTTCAGCGTAAGCCCTAGGTATGGCGTACCTTCCGGCATCGACGCCTCGGCGCTCTTGGGGAGCACACGCGCATTGCCGGATGCCGATATAAACGCCAGAGATCCATCGCGCGTACGCAGATCTTCGTAGACTTTCCACGAATCCGCTTCGGTCTTGAATTCCGCAACTAAGGTATAGCCTTCAACCGAAACATCCGCGGCCTTTTGCAAAGGCTTGCGGACAACAGAAGAGCGAGTCTGAGCGGACGCTGCACCGCTGCGGCTTAGGGCTTCGAGACCAGCCGCTGTGGCTGCCATTCCTTGCAGAAAATCGCGTCGGCGCATAAGTCTCCTCGTGTCTGCTTGAATTTCGCTGACCTCTTGTCAGCGCCGTCGACGCCGACCGTTGCCGGAATCCCTGTCTTCTTTAATCTCGAAGTTGGCTGGCGGCGTTACGCCGAGCAGATATTGGACGAAGTAGTCCCACCGCCGCCTGACTAGATATAGCGCATGTTCCCCGCTCTCTCCATGAAACATGTTGGGCACGAAGAGCATGTCGAAATTCTTATTCGCTTTCATCAGCGCGTCGACGAAGCGAATGGTTTCGACCGGATGAACATTGTCATCAATGTCCCCGTGCTCGAGGAGTAGATGTCCCTGGAGCCGTCCCGCCATTGTTACATTCGACTGGCCGGCATAGTCGTCCTGTACGGGATATCCCTGGTAGGCCTCGTTCCACCATGCTTTATCCAGGCGTGCGTCGTGATCGCCAGAGGTGGAGACTCCGACTTTGTAGAACTCAGGGAAGGCGAGCATCGCATGAGCCGCGCCGTAACCTCCCGCTGACGTTCCGAAGATTCCGACTCGTGTTGCATCCATATACGAGTAGCGCTCCGCCATTTGCTTGATCATGGCCACGTGGTCTTCGAAAGATCCGCCCAGGTTACGGTAGGAAAATTGATGGAATGCCCGCGAACGCCCGGTCGTGCCGCGACCATCCACCATCACGACCACAAATCCCAGTTCCGCCACCGACTGCAGCCACAACGTTCGGGCAAAACTCTTGGGCACAAAGAATGACTGCGGGCCGGTATAGACAAATTCGACGATCGGATATTTCTTCGCTGAATCGAAATTTGATGGTTTCCAGATCAATCCATAGAGATCGGTCGTACCATCTGCAGCCTTACCCTGGAATGGCTCTGCAAACTTCCATCCTGTCTTCGCGAGTTCGCTGGTATCCGCTTTTTCCAGCACTCGCACTTCGGAGCCATCTTTGGTGCGCCGCAACACGGCTTGCCCGGGCAAGTCTGGGCGGGAATAACTATCGACAAAGAATGCTGCATCCGGAGAGACGCTGACAGAATGGTCAGCATTCTCTGGAGAAAGCAGTTGCAATCCCTTTCCGTCAAATCCAACGCTGTACAGATGCGTTTGATAGGGATCTTCACTCTTCTCCCGTCCGTTAGCCAAAAAGTAGACTCTGTGGTTTTTCTCGTCGACGTGCTCGATTTGCCGCACGACCCAGGGGCCTTGCGTCAACTGATTCTCCAGTTGTCCATTCTTGTTGTAGATGTAGAGATGATTCCAGCCATCGCGCTCCGAGGCCCAGAGAATTTCTCCCGAGGAGTCAACGAAGCTGTAGAAAGTTTCACCGGGATCGAGAAGCACATCCGATTGCTCGCGCACCAAAACCTTTTGCTCTCCGGTGGCGGCGTCAACAACTCGCAACTCCTTCGCCTTGAATCCGCGCTCGTCGTAGTCGTAGTGGAAGCTCTTGCTGTCGGGGAACCAATCGAATCCAGGGCCATCCTGAAAAGGCAGCTCGATGGAAGCTTGTACGTCGATTCGCTTGCCCGATTGAATATCGAAGATGATGGGCACGGCCTTCGCCAGCACTTCTCCCGGCAATGGATATACGTAAGTGAATGCGCGCGGCCGCAACTGGTCCGGCGGAACAAATTGCAGACTCGTGAAGCGCCCGGAATTTCTAGAATCGAGGCGGTAGGTAATCAGCTTCGAGGAATCGGGCGACCAGAATACTGCGGCGGATTGCTTGACATCCTCCGTGCCTTGATCCACCATCACCCGCAGCGATGGCAGTGGGGTCGCATAGTCCCAGCCCGCCACGCCGTCGGTCGTCAACTGCAGCACTGTGCCTGTCACAACATCCCTCAGGTATAAGTTGTGCTCCTTGACGTATGCAGCCCAGCGTTTATTTGGCGAAGCAACTTCGTCTGATTTGGTTGGCGGCTGCTCCCGCTGACACTCGTAGGTGGCGAGAACGCAGCTCCACTGTGCATCGCCCACGGAAAAGTGGATCGCCTTTCCGCTATCTACAAATTCGATTTCAGAAAACGGCAAGGCCGACGCCACATAATCCTGCTTGGCCGCGCGTGAAAGGGCCGCTGCCAGCCGCTCGTGGTCGAATGCTGGACCACTTGTGTTCTGCTCCGCATCGACGAGGATAAACTCACTTCCCTGCATGCCCGCTTTGCGGTACCAGAAACGGTTGGTCTTCTCGATCCAGTGCGGGTTCACATCCGCTGTGTAAACCAGATGCCGCACGTTCCCCGGAAGAAAACGTTCCGCACGCTGGTAGTCATCGAGTGTGCCTTGCGCGAACGCCAGAGATGAGGAGAGAAACAACAGCGCAGATGCAATGATTTTGAGGCGATGATTGTGGCTCATGTTTTCGGGTATTGCGGCAAGCATCATTAAAGTGAAAATGCACCCGCCGGAGGCGACGACCTTGTCACAACCAGCGGATGCATCTTGATGTGGATCGGGCTCTCAAGCGCTTATCAGAACTCGATGTTCGCCCGCAGTTCAATCTCGCGTGCTCCTCCATTCGGAGAATTCAGATAAGGATTTACGGTTCCGTTGTCGAGGCCAAAGGTGCTGCCCTGAATGGCATTGAAACCACCATTCACAAACCCATTGGTCGCGCCAGGTCCGAAGGTGGGGTGATTGAAGGCGTTCAACATCTCGGCCTGCAGGCTGAAACGAATCTGCTCAGTGATAGGAAAGTGCTTGGTGATGGAGACGTCGTCGTAAGTGTTGTGCGGCCCATAAAGCCATATTCGTTGGCCGAATACGCCCGGGGTTGTGTTGGGAGCGATGTATGCTGGGTTTGCGCCGCCGCTAGGTAACAGGTACTTGGGATTGATGAACGCGATATTGGTCGTTCCCGCAATGGGATACTTACCAACGGAGTCTTGCAACTGCGACTGGGTCACTCCATTCAAAACTACGCCACCATCGGCATAGTCGTTAAAGGTATTGATTCCACCTTGCAGCAAAAATGGGGCGCCGCTCTGGAAAGTGAAGATTGTTCCTACCGTCCACCCGCCGACAACTCGGTCGAGCACAGCATTGTTGTTCGCAAATGGCTTGCCTTTGCCGAAGGGCAGATCGTAGGTGCCATTGACATGAACCACATTTCGAAGGTCGAAAAGAGTTGGGCCATAGCTCAATCGCATATCGCGAAGAGTAAATACCGCGCCCTGTCCTAGCCAGTTGTTCTGGGTAGCGACTCCGAGGGTATGACTCCAACTGTAATTGGCGTCAAACTGCAAACCGTGCCACGACCGCTGGCGGAAGTCAACTTGTAGGGCATTGTAGTTAGAGTATCCCTCGGCCACCGTATAGCTTGCGCCTATGCCTTGAGCATAGGGATTGGCCTGGAAATAGTTGATCGGATATCCTGCACCGGCTGCATTGTACGTGCCTGGCGCTACGTTGTTCGCGCAGGGCCCAAAAGAACTGCCGACCAGATTGCAGAAGTAAGGCACGGTTCCGCTAATGCCGGCCAGGGTGCTTGCCATTTCCCCGGCAGCGCCGGTTTGCAACTGGGTAACAAACTGACCATTACAGAAGTCGGCCGCGCTGCCGTCAGGGACAGGCCGCTGAAGTCTCCCCTGGCCCAACGAAGGCACTATTGAAAATCGGCGTCGGCTGCTGGCCGGCAAGGCCGTGATTGGCAAATGACCCCGCGTAGTTTGCATTTCCACTGGCGTTATTGATTGCCAGATTCGTTTGCGCATTCTTGAACTGGGTGAGAAAGCTATTCGGAAATTGTGGAGTGGTCCCAAAGATGTTGACTTCATTTGGATTTATGTTGAACCATTGGCGTTCTGAGCGGCTTCCGACATATCGTATTTCGAGTGCCCGGGATTCCCCGATCTGTTGCTGAATACCCAGATTCCATGATTGCGTGTAGGGTTGCTGGATGTTCGGGTTTAAGCCATTCAACCCTGGCCCGCCCTCGAACGTAAAATCTGAGGCTGCCTCGCTCGCCAGGAAAGTCTTTGGCGAAAGGCCATAAGTAGCACCTGTAAATGCCTGGGTTGGCGGGGCGCTGGGATTGAAATTGGCCATCGACAAACTTCCAGGCGCAAAGGTACCTACTCCGCCTGCGTTGTTCGCATTGAGAAAGAATGACTGGTAGTAGAAAGAGCCGAGATCTGAAGCCTGGTTCCAGACATACTGTTGAGGTTCAGTGATCTTTCTCAACGAGTAGCCCCCACGCACCACGAAGCGGTTTGCCCCCATGGGGTTCCAGGCAAAGCCAAATGCCGGTTGCGGAGCCACGTTCCAGGCATTGTAAGGATGGGGGTTCTGGGTAATCGTGGGATTCAGACCATTGGGATCGCTGGTAAGAACACCTGGGTTGAAAAGATCGTTCACGCCGGAGGGGCCGAAAATGGCAGCGGGGCTCGCCGAATGGTAGAGTTTGGAGAGATCTTTGTCAGCCTGAGTAAAGTCCCATCGCAGTCCGTAATTCAGTGTCAAGTTTGGTCGTATGCGATAGGAATCCTGGAAGAACAGCCCCTTCCCCCCAATCAACTCATCGAGATTATATCTCCCGACCTCCTGCACATAATTGTTCGCTGAAGTAACGTACGGATATCCGCCGCCACCTGCCGAGACGCCGGTTACCCGCCCGGTCAGGATCGAATATAACGATTCGGCCGCATACAGTTGAGTTTGGTTTGCCCCCGGGAGCACTCCTGGCGCAGTAAAGGCATTTACGGCTGGGTCTCCGGTTGCGAAACCTGGACCGTTTGCGTTGCCGAAAAAGGCGATTGGATAGCCTGCCGCGGGGTTGTAATAATGGTCCTGCTCACGCCACCACGAGAAGCCGTAGTTCATGGTATGCGCGCCATGTTGCCAAGTCATGGTATCGGAGGCGCTGAACACCGGGTATTCGGTGTTGATGCCTGAGTAGAAGATTGTCCCCGACATTTGGGCAGGGTAAACTCCGCCATTTATGTTTTGGGTAGTCGGATAATTCCATGCCAACTGGGGGTTGGTGATGCTGAGAGGCGGTGCATTATATGCATTAAGTGTAACGTTATACAGGAAGCCGCCGCGAAATTCGTTGATCAAAGTCGGCGAGAGCGTCCAATCGAATCCTGCGCCGAGAGTATAGTTTTTGTCACTGTTGCCAGCTCCAGTCTTGGCAAAGGCGGAACCGGGAAAATCGGGAGGACTCACGCCGGGATAGTCGTCCTTAGTCATATTCCAAGCCACGTTAAAGCGGTATTTTTGCGAGGCGTTAAAGTCCACACGAACTGCTGGAAAGTAATGCGTGGTGGCATCAGGCACTTGCCAACTGAGTTGATTGAGATTGGGATCACCTTGGCCATTCGGAGTCACCTGCCCAGCGGAAGTCGCTGCCTGCGCCGCGGCCAATACGGTCGACGGGCAATACGACGCGGGACAGTTGAGTACTCCGGTGGGAAGGTTTGCGCCGGGATGCGTGGCGTTCCAGCTCTGGGCTAGACTAAAAATGTTCACTGTCTGGCCGTTGTAGCTGAAGTTGCCTGCCTGAGCCGCCGGAGTGAAAACGTAGTTCGAGGTCGTATACGAGCCGGGCTGCTTCCTCTCCGCGTAGCTGCCAAAAAAGAATAATTTGTCCTTGATGATCGGGCCGCCAACACTTACTCCAAAATCGTTGAGGATGATGGGATTTTTGGGCACTGGAGTTGTTGGAGCTAACGAAGTCTCAGTGTCATTGAACCAACTATTGGCATTCAGGACGGTATTCCTGAAGTCTTCATACGCGCGCCCGTGAAACGCGTTGCTACCGCGCCGGGTAACGAAATTGAGTTGCATGTTGGCTTGACCATAGCCTTGATCCAGGTTGAGCTGTTCAGTTTGTACCGTCATCTCCTGGATGGATTCCAGCCGAGGCGAAACCACAGGCGCGGCATTTCCCCCGAATTTCATCCTGCTTGAGCTTCCGATCACACCGTCAATGTTATTTCCCTGAGCAATGGCGGGAAGGCCATCGTAGGTTCCAGCACCGGCTACAAAGCTGGACCCTGGGACCAGATAAGAAAGTTGCGTCAGATCCCGGCCCTCAATGGGCAGATCCTCGATTTGTTTTAAATCGACGGTCGTGCCGATCGCATTTGAGCTCTCTTCTACGACGGGCGTGGCGCTGGCATTCACTTCCATGGTTATGGTAGCTGCGCCGACCTTGAGCGAAGCTTTGATGTCGGTAGTCTGCGCAGCTTGCGATACCACGCTCTTAAAAACTTCCTTCTCAAAACCCGTCTGGGTGATCGTAAGGCTGAATTTACCGAGAGGGAGATTTACAAAGGAATAGGTTCCTCGGTCTCCCGTCACTGCGGTGTGGATGTCGCCCGAGGTAAGATCGAGGAGTTCCAGTCGTGCACCCTGCACCGCTCCGCCGGTGGGATCCACGACGCTAACGGTTACTGTTCCCTCGGAACCATGTTGCGCCCAGGTTGATGGGACAACGCACAGGGCCAGCATCATTAGTAGAATCGTCCGCACGCCACCGAGCCCGCTATACGAAGACCTGGAAAGCATCTGTCCTCCTTGGCATTCAAAACTTTGTGCGCTCATAAAGCGCTGTAAATGTTCCCGCCGGAATAATCCGCCCGCCCCCAGGAAACTGGATGCACGGCCAAAGCAAACGCTTACCTATGGTGGGATTTTGTATACTGTATTCACTCCGGTTGTCAACCATATTCTGTTTTAGCCTTTCTGATGACCTGGGCGAGAACCGCTCTGCGGGCACCCTGACCGCAATTCGCGAACAAGTCGGCTTACATTCATGTAGGTACTAACAGTGGCTCGCAATCCCCTGATATCGTTCGTGAACCATTCTTCGGGCTCAGGCGGACGTTGTTCGGAAATCGTTTCCATGAGATCTCTTTCTGATATTTCAAGACGAGATTTGCTGAAATACCTGGGATCGGTCGGGATCGGGATGTCTGCAAGTCCATTCGCATGGTCAGCCTTGCAAACAACGAGCCCGGTGACCTTCGTTGACGTGGCTCGTTCGGCGGGAATTACATTTCAGCATGACAATGCTGCGTCTTCGGAGAAATATCTCATCGAAACCATGGGATCCGGTTGCGGCTGGATCGATTACGATCAAAACGGACTCCTCGATCTTTACCTAGTGAATGGCGCTGCCACGCACGCATACACTCCGAAGCAAACTTTGCGCAGCGCACTCTACCGCAATAACGGAGATGGAACGTTTACTGACGTGACTGTTAAAGCCGGCGTTGGCGCCGAAGGCCTATTCGGCATGGGCGTGGCCGTGGGCGATTACGACAACGACGGATTTCCAGACTTGTTCGTGCTCGGCTATGGCCGGTGCATTCTCTACCACAACAACGGAGATGGAACGTTTACTGAGGTGAGCGCGCGTGCTGGCGTGGAGAATTCCGGCCGTTGGGCATCGAGCGCCGCGTGGTTCGACTACGACAATGATGGTCGTCTTGATCTGATAATTGCGAACTACGTCGATTGGTCGCCCGAGCGCAATTTTTACTGCGGCGATCAAGGGCCGGGGATGCGGAGCTATTGTCATCCCGATGATTTTCACGGCCAGTCCCCGACGCTGTATCACAACAACGGTGATGGCACCTTCACCGATGTAAGCAAGTCATCCGGTGTGGGACTAAAGGGAGGCAACGGACTGGGCGTAGTCACGTTCGATTACGACAACGATGGCTGGCAGGACATTTTCATCGCCAATGACCACATGCCGAATTTCCTATTCCACAATAACCGCGACGGGACTTTCCGCGAGGTGGGATATTCGGCGGGCGTGGCCGTCAGTTCCGACGGCCAGTTCGAGGCTGGCATGGGAACTGACGCCGCTGATGCCATGGGCAGCGGCCGCATGGATCTGGTTGTCACCCACCTCGACATGCAGCTCGCCCGGTTTTATCAAAACTTGGGCGACCACACATTCGATGATGCAACTTTACGCTCGAAGATTGGTTATGCGACTTACCACACGAGCGGCTTCGGCACGCGTTTCATGGACTACGACAACGATGGCGCAGTCGACATTTTTATGGCAAACGGTCACGTTCTCGACAACATCCAGCGCTACCACGCCGAGACGCAGTATGCCGAACCTAAACTGATGTTTCGCAACAACGGGCGTGGAATTTTTGAAAATGTGAGTGACCGCCTGGGACCGGATTTTCAACTGCCTCGAGTGAGCCGTGGCGCCGCCATCGCTGATTTCGATAACGACGGCGATCTCGACATTCTGGTAAACAACAACGGCCAGCCTCCTCAACTGCTGCGCAATGACGGCGGGAATACTAATCACTGGCTGGAGATTTTGCTGATCGGCACAAAATCCAATCGAGACGGCGTGGGCGCGCGGGTGAAAATATCGGCTGGCGAGCTTGTTCTTTATGATCAGAAAAAGGGAGGCATGAGCTACCAATCTGCGCAGGACCCGCGGCTTCATTTTGGATTAGGGCAACGTGCCAACGTGGATTTGCTCGAAATCATATGGCCCAGCGGAGTGGTCACGAAGCTGGCGAATCTCAAAGCCGATCAGATTACCGCGGTTAAAGAAGATGTTGGCATCGTGCTACGGCCGTTCCCGCGTATCCCTCCAAGATGAGAATGTCTTGCTCGATTGGGGTATGCGTTATTAATGCTGAACCGCCGCTTCTCCTTCTATGACGCCCCGACTCGCATATCCCAGCTTGCGATCGCCGGGAGCGGAACTGATTCGATCCGCCTGTTCTCGATTTAACTTCTGGAGCACCACCAGCGCATCCTGCGCGCGTTGGATATCTCCGTGCCGCTGATAAGCCTTGGCTAGATTAGCATAAACAGATGGATCGCCCGGCTCAAGCTGGTTTGCTTTTTCCAGATGCGCAATGGCGTCCTCAAGACGGCCGGCCGTCAAGTAAAGACTGCCAAGCGAGATCTGCGAAGCTGGATCGTTTGGGTGTTGCGTGACCGCCTTCTCCAGAACAGTTTGCGCCTCGACAAAGTCAGGTTGACCAGGACTGATTCCGGAGCGGATCAAAGCCTCCGCCAGAACCGTCAACAGCGCGTGATTTTCATAACCTCTCTTGACGCCTTCGCGCGCGATTCGAACCGCCTCAGGAATGTTTCCCTCAAATAAATTTTCGTGTGCAGCTGCCATGTAGCCGATCTCGCTGCCTGGTGAGAGCGTGGCCGCCGACTCAAAGTCCGCTTTAGCTTGATCGAACTGGTCCAACTGGGTAAGAAACATGGCTCGCTCGTAGTGAAGTCGCGCCGATTGCGGCAGGTTTTGTAATCCGACGGCGACAACCTCGAGCCCGAGGCTGTAATCTTTTTGATCCATACACGCATCTGCGACGAATGAATAGAGCTTCTCGTTTTGCGGCGAGAGAGCAGCCGCTTTTTGCAGAGCAGCAAGGGCCTCTTGCGGTTGTGAGTTCCCGACGTACGCCTGCGCCAGCAGATTCTCTACATCTACGTTGTCGTGTCCACTGCTGCGCAGACCATTCAGCATTTCAATCGCATTTTTGAATTGGCTGGTTCCGATGTAGCAAAGCGCGAGGTTGAAATTTGCAGCATACTCGTTGGCGACTTGCCCACGCGCCGCTAGCAGATGCGGGATTGCTTCAGAGAAGGAACCGCGCTGGGTCAGGGCAGTTCCCTTCCGCAGTTCTTCTTCGCCCTGATCCTCCGAACTCGAAGCAGCGTCACGATCGGACGACCGAGTTGTTGTACCTTGGCTCGCTGGGAGTTGTTGTCTCCCGGGCATGATTTGAGCATTGCTCGGCAAACTGCTCGCAAACACGAGCACGACTGAAGCTATCATCCGCGAATACACGCGCTTTACTTCCACTTCCCCTGCCCCTCAACAATCGTGATATAGCGATCGATGGGCAATTCTGCGAACCGTTCTGTTTTGCCGCTGGGCTGAGGCCATTGTATTTCTAGCCAGTCAATTTTAGATCTCTTTCCTAACCCTAGAACGATGCGAGAATCGTGAGCAGAGAGATAGCTGCCTCCGCCCACCTTGAATTGATGGCGCTTCAGGTCGCCGGATTGATAAGTAATCTTGGCGCCAATGGCATCGATATTGGACTTAGCCCCCACAAGCCGTACGCCCAACCAATGGTTCTGCCGGCCCAGATTATTGCGCAGGAGAATGGGCGCTGAGTTGTTCTGCGTGACCAACACATCCACCGAACCATCATTGTCGAAATCTCCAAGCGCCAGACCGCGCCCGGACAGCGGCTTCGAAAAAATCGGGCCGTTCTGCTGGCTCACATTTTCAAAACCTTTTCCGGTGTTGTGAAAGAGAAGCATGGGTTCAAGAAACTTCACGCCTTCCACTCTTTTGTCGACGGAATCATCGGGGTGCCCGTTGCAGAGAAGCAGATCGAGATTACCGTCGTTGTCGTAATCGAAGAATTTCAAGCCCCATCCGCTGAGCATCCGCGTGGCCGCGCCGATTCCGGTCGAAAGAGCCATGTCACTGAAGATCTCGTTCTTGTCGTTGTGGTAGAGCGAGTACATTTCATGATCAACATTGGCCTCAAACAGATCGACCCATCCGTCTTGATCGAAATCGGCGGCATCCACTCCCATGCCTGATCGTGGCTTCCCAAAGACGTTGACTCCCACCCCAGACAGCATTCCAATTTCTTCGAATCGTCCTTTGCCGCGATTAGCAAACAAGAAATTCGGAACGGTGTCGTTGGTCACGTAAAGATCCATTCGTCCGTCGTTGTTGATGTCCGCCGCAACAACTCCCCAAGCCTTTGCGAGAGATTGCGAAATGCCAGACTCTTTACTGACATCAGTAAAAGTTCCGTCGCCATTGTTGTGAAAAAGCCAGCACGGCATCGGATCGTAAATGGTCGGAATGCAATAGAAACGCTCGCCGGTGAGGCGGTCGCCGCAGAATTTCAGCTTGCTCTTGCTGTAGTCGACAAAATGGCAGACGAATAGATCGAGCCGTCCGTCATTGTCGTAATCGAACCACACCGCGCTTGTGGCCCAGCCCGGCGCAGCCACGCCGGCTTTCGCTGTGACATCAGTAAAGGTGCCGTCTCCATTGTTGTGGTACAAAATGCTGTGCGGATACTGCGTGATGTAGAGGTCGGGGAAGCCGTCACCGTCATAGTCACCAACCGCGACGCCCATACCATAGGCATTGCCCGATACTCCAGCTTTCTGCGTAAAATCGGTGAAGGTGCCGTCGCGGTTATTGTGATAAAGCGCGTTACGCAGCGACTGGGCGGGCTGATAAAAATCACAGGGGCCGCTGTTCACCAAATAAATATCCATCCATCCATCGTTGTCGTAATCAAGAAATGCACAGCCGGCGCCAACTGTTTCGGGAAGGTGGGCCATCGGAGAACGCCCGTTCACGTGAACCCAGGAGATACCGCTAGCGGAAGCCGGAACTTCCTCAAACGCCGGTACAACATTGTCCGTGCGAGTGCTTGCGCGCGAAGAGGAAAACAGACCTGTGCCTGCGAGCGCGCCACCAATTCCCGTACAGCCCAGCATCTGAAGAAAACGACGGCGCGAAGCCAGACTTGATCCATCGCTTCGACGCTTAGCCATTCACTTCGTCTCCGCTCGCATTACCGGGGTGTTTCCGTGGTCTGAGGTTTTTTCGTGGCTGCCTCGCGTTGCAGCGCCATCTCGTGCTCCGCTTCTGGCTTGCGTCCGGTGCGCGCGTAGGCAGTGGCCAGTTGGTAGTGGCCCGCCGGATCCCCCGGCTGCATCTTTATATAGCTCTGCAGAGGCACGATCGCATTTGAGAACTTTCCTGCCGAGTTGAGCGACATGCCGAGCGCCAGATATGCCTCCTGAAATCCTTCATCGAGCTTCGATGCTCGCGAAAAATGCGCAATGGCATCGTCCCACTGTCCGGCCTGCCGAGCAATCTCGCCCAGCATAAATTCCGCCGACGCATTCTCAGGATCAATCTTCAGCTCTTGATCGAATTCCGTCGTGGCATTCTCAACCTCCGCTGGCGATTTCGAAAGAAAAATTCTTCCCAAACGATAGTGAATGCCCGGCAGCTTCGGCTCTTGCTCCAGAATTTTTTTGTATTCGGCGATAGCCCTGTCCCAGTTTTCCTGCGACTCGAAAGCCTCCGCTTCGAGTTGCTCCGCCTGATGCGAGGTCGGAGCTGTGGTTGCCAGCTCCTGTGCCGCCCGAGAAGCTAGTTCCGAGTAGAAGTGAGTTGTGCTGTAGAGCACGTCGAGATCGTGGGGGAATTTGCGGTTAAGCACAAGCAGTGCCTCGACTGCGGTCTCCGTGCGGTCGAGACTCATGGCACAACGAGCAGTCGCCATCTCCACGCGATACCTGACCTGCTTGTCGGTAACATGCGCCGCGGCTTTTTTCAGAATTGGCAATGCTTCATGGCAACGTCCCTTTGACGCGAGGCTGATGCCCTGTTCGGCCGAGGGTGAAGCCTCGGCTGCCGTGCCTTTGGGCGAGACTTGGGCATAAGATAACGCCGCGAAAAATACACAAACACAAAAAGTGAAGAAATAAGTTTGGAAAAATCTGGCCATGAGAAATGTGAATCCTGCCGAAGCGTTCGTCAAACTATCCTGCGCTCTCGCAGCGATTGCCGACTGAAGACTACATGATCGTGCCAATAAATTTTCGGCAACTCGCAAAAGCCAAATCTAGTGTATACAATATCCATAATCAAAGCCCAGTTGCATTGGGTAGCGGATTTTTGTGGAGGAACAAGTAATGATGCGATTCTCGGATTTCTCTCGCAGACAATTTATGGCGTCGGTTGCCGCCGCCGCCGGTTCAGCTCTTATCCCTAGAGGTCTATCGGCAACTCCACTTCAAGATCCGGTCGTAAACACAACTCAAAAAGCTGGCAAGCCGCTCAGCTACGAGAAAGTTCCCTGGAAAGTACGCCCATTTCCCATGAAGCAAGTACGGCTGGGCGAAGGCCCATGCAAAGTCGCGATGGAAGCCGATCGCCAGTTTCTACATTCACTGCCTCCTGATCGCCTTCTGCATACGTTCCGCATCAACGCCGGCATTCCTTCGTCGGCGGAACCCCTCGGGGGATGGGAAAAGCCGGATTGCGAGCTGCGCGGCCACTATGCCGGTGGCCATTATCTTTCTGCATGCGCACTAATGTACGCCAGCACAGGAGACGACGATCTCAAGAATAATGCGAACACCGTCGTCGCCGAACTCGGCAAGTGCCAGACAGCTTTGAAGAGCGGTTATCTCAGCGCGTTCCCCATCGACTACTTCGACCGCCTTCGCGAGCGTGAAAGGGTTTGGGCTCCCTTTTACACGATTCATAAGATCATGGCCGGACTTCTCGACATATACGTCTATACCGGTAACGAGCAAGCGCTGGAAATGGATGAGAAGATGGCGGACTGGGTTGCGGGCTATACCGGCTCACTCAGTTATGAACACATGCAGCGAGTGTTAGGTACGGAATTTGGCGGCATGGGCGAAGTGCTTTCGAATTTATACGCCGTCACCGGCAAAGAGTATTACCTTGAGGTCGCACAGCGCTTCGACAAGAAGCGCTTCTTCGATCCGCTGGCAGCTCATCGCGATGAACTGAAGGGACTGCACGTCAACACGCATATTCCACAAGTGATCGCAGCGGCGCGCTATTACGAACTTACCGGAGACCGCCGCTATCGCGACATCGCGGAATACTTCTGGGACGAAGTAGTCAGCGAGCGCTCCTATTGCACCGGCGGCACCAGCAACGGCGAATCCTGGAATACGGACCCCGGCATACTTTCAACCCAGCTCAGCACCAATACCACGGAATGTTGCTGCGCTTACAACATGATGAAGTTGACGCGTCACCTGTTCGGCTGGGCTCCCGATGCCCGTCTTATGGATTATTACGAGCGCACTCTGTTCAATCACCGGCTTGGCACTATCAATCCAGAAGATGGGACCATGATGTATTACCTGCCGCTGGCGTCAGGCTACTGGAAAACTTTTGGCAAGCCGTTTGACGCATTGTGGTGCTGCACCGGAACAGGATCGGAAGAGTATGGCAAACTGACCGACACGATCTACTTCCACGATGACGATTCTTTGTACGTAAATCTCTTTATCGATTCACAACTGGAATGGCCGGAGAAAGGTCTGCGCGTAAAACAGGAGACGCGCTTCCCAGAGGAGCAAGGCACCACCATCACAGTCTCTGCGAAGAACCCCGCGCAGTTTGCGATCAATCTTCGTATTCCCTATTGGGTCCAGGGTGGCAGCGTGAAAATCAACGGCGCTGCTCTGCCGGCGTTTTCCAGTCCGAGCAGTTATCTCACGCTCAATCGCATCTGGAAAACCGGAGACAAAATTGAACTCAGTTTGCCGATGGGCCTGCATATCGACAGCATGCCGGACAATCAGACCATCCAGGCTGCGATGTATGGTCCGCTGGTTTTGGCTGGACGCTTCGAGCCCGTCACTAAAGACATGACCTACGGCGACTACGAACCGAAGCCGGGCGACGAGAGAAAAGTGGCGGACATCGTCGCCGACGAGAGCAAGCCCACGGCGTGGATTGAGCCCGATGCCAAACAGCCGCTTACATTCCAAACCGCAGGACAATCGCAATCAGTGACCATGGTGCCTCTATATAAAGTGATCCACGAGCGCTACGCCGTTTATTGGAAGGTGGACAACAAGACCACCTAAGATTCTCGCGAGGAAAGACAAACTATGATTCATGGCATTCGGCCGGCTCTTGGCTGTCTGGTTTTGTTTGCGTTGGCATCAATGTTTGCTCAATCTTCATCCGCTCAGGGCAGCGGCCCGGCGCCCTCCACCGTTGAGAATCGCCGCCACGATCTTCATTCCCTGTTTGATGAAGAATGGCAATACGAGTTGCGCACCAATCCCGAGTGGGCAACCATGTTGGGCGATAACCGTTACAACGATCGACTGAGTGACAACTCCCCCGAATTCTTCCGATCTGATCTCGAGCAGCGGCGCAACTTTCTGGCGCGTTTCGAGGCCATTGATCCTGCCGAGTTATTGCATCAAGACACGCTGAGCCGCGAGCTGATGATCCGCAAACTGCGTCTGGAGATTGAAGGGGCACAGTTCAAGCACTGGGAGATGCCGGTGAATCAGATGGGCGGCTTGCATCTTGAACTGCCGGACATGATCGTAATAACTCCATTCAATACTGTCGCCGATTACGACAACTATCTTGCGCGCCTGCATCAAATGCCGCATGCATTCTATCAAGTGACCGCGAACATGCGGCAGGGCATGAAAGACGGTCTGATGCCTCCACGCTATCTTCTCGAGAAGGTCGCGGCCGAAGCAGACGACATCGCAAGCAAAACTGGCGAGAGCAGTCCGTTTGCCAAGCCGGTGAAGGAGTTCCCTTCCAGCGTGCCACCCGCTGAACAGAAGCGGTTGCACGATGCAATACTCGCGGCCATTGCCGACCAGATCGTGCCCAGCTACCAGCATTTTGCCGCCTTCGTTCGCAACGAGTATGCGCCCCATGGCCGCACTGATCCCGGAGTCTGGTCGCTTCCTGACGGCGAAGCACGCTACCGCTTCGAAATACGCCGCATCACGACCACGAACATGACTCCGGAAGAGATTCACGCTCTCGGCCTGAAGCAGATCGACGAAGTCGAAGCTGAGATGCTCACGCTTGCGCACAAGCTGGGATTCAAGGACCTGGCGAGTCTCAACGAGCACATTAAGAATGACCGCCGCTTCTACGCCACCTCGGGTCAACAGGTGCTTGATTTATATGCAAACTACGCGCGCGGAATGGAGCCTGAGTTGCCCAAGCTCTTCGGTCATCTGCCCAAGAGCAAGCTTACCGTCATTCCCATGGAAGCCTCGCGCGCGAAAAATGCCGTACCTGCGGATTATTCCAGCGGCACGCCGGACGGTTCGCGACCGGGCCACATCAACGTCAATGAGTGGGACCCCGAGCATCGCCTGGTATTAAACATTGAGGCCATTGCCTACCATGAAGGCATTCCCGGCCACCATCTCCAAATTTCCTTGGCGCAGGAGATGCAGGACTTGCCCGCATTCCGGCGTCAGGCGGATTACACAGCTTTCGTGGAAGGCTGGGCTCTTTACGCCGAGCGACTGGGAAAAGAAGTTGGACACTATCAGGATCCTTACAGCGACTACGGACGTTTAGAAAACGAAATGTGGCGCGCCATCCGCCTGGTTATCGATACGGGAGTGCATGAAAAACATTGGTCGCGCGAGCAGATGGTCGAGTACTTTCATCGCTACACCGCGATGGATGAGCCGAATATTCAAAGCGAAGTCGATCGCTATATTGCATGGCCCGGCCAAGCCCTGGCCTATAAGCTGGGACAGTTGGAGATTCTGAAGTTGCGCGAAGAAGCGCGGCAGAAGCTTGGCGATAAGTTCGATATTCGCGCCTTCCACGATGAGGTGCTCGGCAATGGCGCATTACCTCTCGACGTATTGGACTCGGAAGTAAACGGCTGGATCGATAGTCAGGCGAAACGATAGCTCTCGGGCGCTTGCGCGCATCCAAATCTCACACGAGGATCGATTTATGGATCGAAGAGATTTTCTGAAAAAAGCGGCAGCAACTACGGTGGCCGCTTCGCTAAGCTCCCAATTGTCGTACGGTGCAGTGGATTCCTTCCCTTATCGTGTATTAGGCCACACTGGTGAAAAGGTCTCGCTCATCGGCATAGGCGGCTATCACATTGGGATGGGATCGGACGAACAGGAAAGCATACGCATCATACGCACCGCGCTCGATGGGGGTATCAACTTCCTCGACAATTGTTGGGACTATAACGGCGGCGTCAGCGAAGAGCGCATGGGCAAGGCGCTGCGCGATGGCTACCGTCAAAAAGCTTTTCTCATGACCAAAATCGATGGCCAGACCAAACAGGCCGCGACGCAACAATTAGAAGAATCTCTTCGCCGCCTGCAAACCGACCACATCGACCTCTTACAGTTTCACGAAGTGATTCGTGAAACCGATCCGGCGCGAATCTTTGGCGAGGGTGGCAGCATGGAAGTGGCGCTCGCCGCCAGAAATCAAGGCAAGATCCGCTACATCGGCTTCACGGGCCATAAGAGTCCCGACATTCATTTAAAGATGTTGGATACAGCTTTCGCCCACCAATTCACCTTTGACGCCGTGCAGATGCCGCTCAATGTAATGGACGCGCACTATGACAGCTTCGAAAAGAAAGTGCTCCCCGTGCTGGTGAAGCACAACATTGGCGTGCTCGGAATGAAGCCCATGGGCGACAAAATTATTCTCAACAGCAAGACAGCCTCTGCCATCGAGTGCCTGCACTATGCCATGAATCTGCCCACCAGCGTAGTGATTACGGGCTGCGATTCGATTTCCATTCTTCAGCAGGCTTTCGAAGCTGCTCGCAGCTTCAAGCCTATGGGCAAGGACGAGGTCGCTCAACTGCTCGCGAAAACTGCATCAGCCGCGGGTAAGGGAGAGTACGAACTCTACAAAACAACTCACAACTTCGACGGAACGTTTCAACACCCGCAGTGGTTGGGTTAGCCGGGAAATCAACCGTACAGTCGGATCAATGCGAATCGCGTGCTACATGCGAACCGCTGCGTCCCACTAGGAAGTCCAGGTCGGCGCCTTTGTCCGCTTGCTGGACGTGTTCCGCATAAAGACGAACCCACCCGCGTTCTGGAAGAGGCGGCGAAGTCCACTTTGACCTGCGGGCGGCGAGGGTAGCATCATCAACCTCCAAACGAAGCGATCGCGCAGGAACATCGAGCGCGATTATGTCTCCCGAATGCACCAGCGCGAGCGGACCGCCCGCCGCGGCTTCCGGACAAGCGTGCAGCACCACGGTTCCATAAGCCGTGCCGCTCATGCGGGCGTCAGAGATACGGACCATGTCGGTTACACCTTTACGCAGAAGCTTCGAGGGCAGCGGCATGTTTCCGACCTCGGCCATACCAGGGTACCCGCGTGGGCCGCAATTCTTGAGCACCATCACGCAGCTCTCATCGATATCCAACGCATCATCGTTAATCCGCGCATGAAATTCTTCGATGGTTTCGAATACTACAGCCCGCCCGCGATGTTGCAACAAATGTGGA
Source organism: uncultured Acidobacteriaceae bacterium (assembly GCA_963789625.1). Taxonomy (GTDB): domain Bacteria; phylum Acidobacteriota; class Terriglobia; order Terriglobales; family Acidobacteriaceae; genus Sulfotelmatobacter. Next base: position 497,805 of record CAWBLK010000013.1, read on the forward strand.
CTCGCGGCCGACGGCTTGATCACGGCGCCATCGGGTGCAAGATTGCCGCGTAAAACTGCGATCCCAGCATTCGCTTTAAACGGATCAGAGAATCGTCGAATCACATCGCGATTCCAACACGGAGCATCGGCAACATTCTTCCCGATCGTCTGTCCATTCACAGTCAAGGCATCTCGGTTGAGGATGTTTGCCTCTGCCAACTCGCGCAGCACGGTGGGCAATCCGCCGGCATAGAAAAAATCTTCCATAAGATGTTTACCCGAAGGCTGAATATCCACCAGACATGGCAGAGACGATCCCAGCCGATCGAAATCGTCCAGGCACAAAGGCACGCCGATACGGCCCGCAATCGCAATCAGATGAATCACCGCATTCGTCGACCCGCCAATGGCCGCGTTGGCCCGGATTGCGTTCTCGAAGGCCTCGCGCTTGAGTATTTTGGAAATACCGAGATCTTCATGAACCATTTGCACGATGCGGCGGCCTGTCATCTGAGCCAGAGTATTGCGCCGTGCATCCACGGCGGGGATGGCCGCGTTTCCTGGCAAACTCATACCCAGCGCTTCGACCATGCTGGCCATAGTGGAGGCGGTGCCCATGGTCATGCAATGCCCCTTGGAGCGGTGCATGCAACTTTCCGCTTCATGGAACTCCTCGACCTTCATCTCGCCCAAGCGAACTTGATCGGCCATTTGCCACAGCCCGGTGCCCGATCCCAAGTCACGGCCGTGGAATTTTCCGGAAAGCATGGGGCCCCCGGAAAGCCCGATGGTAGGCAGATCGCAGGAAGAGGCTCCCATCAGAAGCGACGGCGTGGTCTTATCGCATCCCATAAGCAGAACCACTCCGTCGATGGGATTGCCGCGAATCGACTCTTCCACATCCATGCTCGCCAGGTTCCGGAATAGCATCGCGGTGGGCCGCAGTTGCGGCTCACCCAAGGACATCACAGGAAATTCCAGTGGAAAGCCTCCAGCTTCCCACACGCCGCGTTTCACAAATTCAGCGAGCTCGCGAAAGTGAGCATTGCACGGCGTCAACTCCGACCAGGTGTTGCAAATCCCAATCACCGGCCGCCCATCAAACAAGTCAGGGGGCCAGCCCTGGTTTTTCATCCAGCTCCGGTAAAGGAAGCCGTCTTTGCCCTCGCGTCCGTACCATTCCTGGCTACGCAGTTTGGTCATTGCTCCGTCCTTGAGTTCGATTCTTGAAAGCTAGGTCAGATCGAATCCCGGTGTGCTCGATAATAACGTAAACTCATCGGGTAATCGTCATCTCCAAACAGGGTTTCTTGACGAGAAGCCGCGAGTGGACGATGATCTCGATACTCACATCACTGTCAAAGGATCGAAGCATGTCTCATGCATCATCGTTCTTGAGCAATCGATTCGTCTCATGTGGACCGGGCCGCGCATTGCTCGTGGTTGTGGTATTTGCACTGCTTTCTTCAACATTGGCATGGTCCTCAGACAATCCTAAGAAGGCGCTGAAGATATTTTTCGTAGATGTCGAGGGCGGGCAGGCAACTTTATTTGTCACCCCGGCGCACCAATCGTTGCTCATTGATACCGGCTGGCCTGGCGGGCGGGATGCAGATCGCATTGTGGCGGCAGCAAAAAAGGCGGGGATCGATAAGATTGATTACGTCCTGATTACTCATTTTCACGAAGACCACGTGGGAGGATTACCTGACCTTGTCGCTCGAATCCCGGTGGGCACCGTTCTTGACCACGGTGACAATCGCGAGAGCACTGACGCCCCGACAGTGGCGGGGTGGAAGGCCTACGAGGACTTGTTGGCCGCCAAGAAGTTCAACCACTTGACTCTCAAACCGGGAGACGCTCTTCCGATCAAAGGAATTAAGACGACCGTTATAAGCTCCGACGGGATTGTAATTGACCACAGTCTGCCGGGCGCTGGACAGGAAAATTCCAGTTGCAACGGCGCCGAACAATACCCTACCGATCAAACTGAGAATCGACGCTCCCTAGGGACTCTGTTTACTTTCGGCAAGCTAAGAATTTTGGATTTGGGCGACCTTACACGCGATAAGGAAATGGAGTTGGTCTGCCCGAAGAATAAATTGGGCGCGATCGATATTTACGTCGTTTCTCACCACGGCTGGTACCAAAGCAACAGTCCTGCGTTCTTGAATGCAATTGCGCCTCGCGTTGCGATCATGGACAACGGAGCCAAGAAGGGCGGCACTCCATCCGCGTGGGACATTATTGAAAAATCGCCTCGTCTCGAAAATCTGTGGCAGTTGCACTTCTCGGAAGAAGGTGGCGCTGCCCACAACGTGGCTCCGGAATTTATCGCCAATCCGGAGGGCACGGATGCCGCAAACTATTTGGAATTAACCGCCTGGCCCGATGGCAACTTCGAGGTCTTCAATTCTCGAACGCAACAAAGCAAGCACTATTCAGCTCACTAGATCAAAACTACACGTGCTCGGTAGTGAGCGATTCCAGCGGAATTCTCGTGTCGCCTAAACAGAAGCTGTGAGGCATTTTGAAAAATTACAAGATCGCGGTGATCGAAGGAGATGGTATTGGGCATGAAGTCGTGCCCGAGGGTCTTCGAGTCATGGAAGCCGCAGCGCGACGCTATGACATAACTTTTTCGTGGCAGCATTTTGATTGGAGTTGCCAGCGCTATCTGAAGACCGGTCGGATGATGCCGGAAGATGGTTTGGACCAACTGCGCAGCTTCGATGCCATCTATCTTGGAGCCGTAGGATATCCCGGCGTTCCGGATCATATTTCTCTCTGGGGATTATTGATCCCGATCCGGCGCGCGTTCCAGCAGTACGTCAACCTGCGACCGGTGCGCTTGCTCCGCGGTGTCGATTCGCCGGTCAAAGGATTTCCGCCGGGAAATATCAACTTCTCCATTGTCCGCGAAAACAACGAAGGAGAATACTCCGAAGTTGGAGGACGTCTCTACCGCGATCAGGACGCCGAATCAGCAATACAGGAAGCGGTTTTCACCCGGCGCGGTTGCGACCGCATCATGACTTACGCGTTCGATCTGGCACGGACCCGCGGACGCCATGTGACCTCGGCCACGAAATCAAACGGAATTATTCATAGCATGCCCTTCTGGGATGAACGTTTTTCCGCCGTTGCAAAGAACTTCCCCGATGTCCGCACAGACCAATACCACATCGACATTCTCACCGCCCATTTTGTTCGCCATCCGGAGTGGTTCGACGTTGTTGTCGCATCGAATTTGTTCGGAGACATTTTGTCCGATCTCGGCGCCGCTGTTGTTGGTTCTATCGGCTTGGCTCCCGCAGCTAATCTGAATCCGGAGCGGCAGTTCCCTTCCATGTTTGAGCCGGTGCATGGTTCAGCGCCAGACATTGCGGGTAAAGGCATTGCCAACCCCATCGCGCAAATCTGGACGGGCGCCATGCTGTTGGACCACCTCGGGGAAGCTAAGGCGGCGCGGGCCATCGAAAAAGCTTTTGAGAAAGTACTGGCACAGTCGGACGTCCGCACTCCTGATTTGGGCGGTAAAGCCAATACGCGAGAAGTCGGGGATGCGGTCGCCAAAGAGATATCCGCTATAAACGAGCCGCAATGAGCTTCCCCGCACCATTGGCCGTCGTGCACAGCGCCCGGCGCAGGATCGCGCTTCGTTTACTTCCCTTCCTTTGGCTGCTTTACGTGATTGCATTCCTCGACCGGGTGAACGTCGCCTATGCGGGATTGCAAATGTCCCAAGATTTGCACTTCAGCGACCGGGTGTTCGGGCTGGGCGCTGGAATCTTTTTCATTGGCTATGTTGTGTTGGAAATCCCCGGAGCGTTGATTGTTGAGCGGTGGAGTGCGCGGCGATGGATCGCCCGCATCATGATCTCATGGGGGATCATCACTGTGTTTGTAGGGTTCGTGCATACATCTCACCAGTTTTATATGGTCAGATTTTTACTCGGAGCGGCCGAAGCCGGATTCTTCCCCGGCGTGATCGTATACCTCACGCATTGGTTCTCGCGGCGCGATCTGGCGAAGGCGGTGGCTTCTTTTATGGCTGCGCAACCACTCGCTAACCTGGTGGGCTCGCCGCTTGCGGGACGGGTCTTGCTGATTCATTGGTATGGTCTCGAAGGCTGGCGCTGGCTGTTTATTATCGAAGGCATTCCGGCCGTGATTCTGGGGATTATCACATTCTTTTATCTGACGGATTGGCCCACCCAGGCGGGTTGGCTGCCGCACGAAGAATGTGAATGGATCACTGGCGAACTGAAACGCGAGAAGGAAGCAAAGATCGCCGTGCGTTCCTGGACAGTGAAGGAAGCACTTCGGCAACGGGAGGTGATCTTGCTCACGTTGATTTATTTTCTGGCCGCGACCGGCATCTATGGTTTCTCTATCTGGTTTCCGACCATCCTGAAGCGAGCCTCGGGATTCTCCACTTTGACTGTCACGTTGCTGGTGTGCCTTCCTTATCTCGCAGCATTAGCGGCGACGTTGCTAAACGGATGGCATTCCGATCGAACGCAAGAACGGCGTTGGCACACCGCCGGTCCTCTCTTCGCCGCTGCGGGTGCGCTTTTTTTCGTGATCGTCTGTGGCGCCCACCTCTGGCTCGCGCTCGGATTCTTTACCGTCTTCGCGACCTGTATTTATGGTTACCAGCCTTGCTTCTGGGCTCTACCCACAGCGACCCTCGGAGAGTCCGCCGCAGCGGCCTCAATCGGGCTGATCAATTCCGTCGGCAACCTGGGTGGGTTTGCGGGACCGTTTATTATTGGCTACCTTGTGACGCGCACCGGCACTTTCACTTCCGGTTTGATTTGGCTGTTGGTCGATCTTTTGGGCGCAGGAGTTCTGGTGCTCTGTCTCCGCGGGTTCACGCCTCGCCGATTTTCCTTGGAACCTAGAACGAAACCTCTACCGGCTCTCCCTTAAACGTCACGCTTCGCGTGACTTTGGCCAACTGCACCACGATGGGTCTCGGTTCCGGCGACAGCATGCGCGAACCAGCGGCTAACTGCAGTTTCAGAGTCCTGCGCGCATCGTTCCAGGTCATCTGGATTCCAGTCCAATCTCCTTTGCGATAGTTGAAGGAAATGCCGTCGTCTTCGTAAAGCAAGAACGAGGCATCGGCGCCGGGATAGATTGAAATGGAGAGTGGCCCATCGACTTTCTCGTCGACAAACTGCTTCACTGGACCAAGCGGCACAATCGATCCCGCGCGCACATAGAGCGGCATAGTTTCGAGATCAACCGGTCGGCTGATTTCGCGGCCGCCTTCAAGGCGTTCGCCCGTCCAAAAATCGTACCAAGTCGAAGCAGGAAGATAGACTCGACGCGTAGTAGCTCCCTTCTCGACAACTGGAGCTACCAGCACGCTCTTCCCCCACAAATACTGGTCTCCGCACTCGACCGCCTTCGGATCATTGGGAAAGTGCAGCCACAGAGGACGAATGATCGGCATCCCCGTCGTCGCACATTCGCGCACCGCGCTGTAAAGGTAGGGCAACATGCGGTAACGCAGCTCGAGATATTTCTTGCAGATCGGCTCGACGCGCTCATCGTGCAACTGGCTGGAATCTGGAATTGCGGCGCCGTTGTAATTCCTGATTTCTACAGGACCGGGATCGCCCGTGTTCCAACCCCAGGGAAGACGCAACTTCCATGTGCGGCCATGACAACGGAAGAGCGGACAGAATGCCCCGAACTGAAACCAGCGCACATATAGCTCTGCAGTAAACTCCGGGGTCGGAACAAATCCTCCAATATCCGTACCCCAATACGGAATGCCTGTGAGCGCGGTGTTCAACGCGATGGGAAGGTGAGTCTTCAATGTTTCCCAGGTCGAGTAGACATCACCCGACCAGAGGAACGAAGCATACCGCTGCATGCCGGCATAGCCGTTGCGATGCAGCGCATACGGGCGCTCATTCGGCCGATCAATTTGCGGGCCTTCCCAGTACAGGCGATTCCTAACCAGCCGAGATGGTATGTCGAGCGGATCACCTTCATCCGGCCACCATCCGTCGACACCCAGAGCAAAGTCTTTACGATGCTCATCCCAATGGCAACTGGCTTGTTCGTCGTCAAAGCGCGTGACGTCGCAGGGATCGTGAACCGTTCCGTGAAGCCTGTCAGCAAGAATTACTACGTGCATCACCGCTCGAAAATGCTCATCATGCAATTCATCGAGCATTTGTTTGGGATCGGGAAAGACGCGAGAATTCCATACAAACGAGCCATTCTCCGTGTTCCAGCCCGAAGGGCAAAAACCCGTTCCCAGATAAATCAAGGCATCGCAAGGCAATTTTTTCTCGCGGAAGGTCTTGGCTTCGGCAAGCACTTCCTCACGGCTGGCGAGTGTACGGTGCGACTGCTGATAGCCAAAACTCCATAGCGGAGGCATCTCTGCATGGCCTGTAAGGCGCGCATATTCCGACATGATCGTCGCGGGGTCAGAAGAAGCGACGAAAAATAGATCGAGCGGAAGGGCAGCGGTCCGGTTTACAGGTTGAAATTTCGCTTGAGCTGCGGTGAGATCAAAAGTGCCAAAGGGTTGATGAAAAAATATCGCCCAGCCGGATGCTCCGATAATCCAGGGAATGGGAACACGGCCACCGTGAGTGGCAAGCTTGTATCCGCCTTGTCCGCTACGCATGGGGTCGGTTGAGCCGCGACGATCGAATTGTGGTCCACCCTCCCCTAAACCGAACAGGGGTGAGCTTCCACTCAGAAAAGACAGGACACCCGTCTTCTCGTCCCAAGCGAACTGCTGAATCACATTTCCGCGTTCGTCGGTAACGGTGACGCTGACCGGATGGAAAGAAATCTTGAGTCTGAGACTTCCCAAGACAATCTCGTGGGCCAGGTCCGCGCGCAGCGTGGCTGCGGGAGCGCCCCAGGATTCCTGGACAAGAGATCCGTCCGACGGTATCGATTTTTGCGAGCTGTCGTTGAGGGGAAACATGCTCAGTCGGAAGGTGTGCGCGCTGATAGAGGAGATCTGTATCTCTACTTGCTGCCCTGCGATGGATGTAGTTTCCTGGGCGGTTCCGCGCTTGGGAGGAATAACTAAGGCGGTGGATGCAGCAACCAGCCCTTTCAAGACTTCCCGGCGATTCCATTTCTGACTCATAATTTGGTCCCCATACTTTTCAGTCCAGCCATTGTAGCGGAAGCGAACAAATCCAGAAAACGTTTACCACTTCTGCCGTATAATTCTCATTCACTGGAACCGATTAAACCGGGAGAGAGAATTTTGCGGTGGCGAATTGCCATTCTTATCAGCGCTGCAATCGCCGTCAGCTATCTTGACCGGCAGACCTTGCCGGTCGCGATCAAAGCGATCAGCAAAGATATTCCTCTGACCAACGTTCAGTTCTCCGACCTCCAGTCCGCCTTCTTATTTTCTTACGCGCTAATGTATGCCGGAGGCGGCAAGTTGGTCGACTACTTGGGAACTCATCGGGGTTTTACGGTGATTATGCTGTTCTGGTCGCTGGCTTGCGCCAGCCACGCTCTGGCTACCAGCTTCGCACTGCTTGCGACGAGTAGATTTCTGCTCGGCATGGGCGAGGGCGGCGGTTTTCCCGCTGCTACCCGGGCGGTCGCCGAGTGGTTTCCGACCAAAGAGCGGGCCACTGCGATGGGCATCATCAATGCTGGGACAGCAGTTGGAGCGGTGGTAGCTCCTCCCTTGATCGCGGCCGTTTTGGGCTATACGAACTGGCGCTGGATATTCGTCGTCACCGGCGCATTTGGTCTGCTCTGGGTCGCATGGTGGAACTGGAGTTATCGTCCTCCACAAGAAATCTCGGATCGGATCGCCTCGGGTGATAACACGCCGCACGCCCAGTCTGTGGGCGTGCTTCCGTGGACTCGACTGCTCAGTCTGCGCGAAACTTGGGGCCTTGTCACAGCCAAATTTCTCAGTGACGCGGCTTGGTTTTTTTATCTATTCTGGCTGCCAAAATATCTCTACGACGCTCGTGGCTTTGACATTAAAGCGGTCGGTACATTTGCCTGGATGCCAAGCGCTGCGGCCGGAATAGGCTGTCTGCTGGGCGGAAGTTTTTCGAGTTATCTGATTCGCCGGCAATTCTCACTCGGCACAGCGCGAAAACTGGCGCTCGGCTTGAGCGCGGCGCTGATGCCCCTTGTTATTCTCATTCCACACGTCGCCGTGTCCTGGGCCATTTCGCTCTTTTGCCTGGCATATTTCGGACAGCAGTCCTGGTCGACGCTTGTCATGGTTCTGCCCACGGATCTGTTCCCGCAGAATATTGTCGGCTCCGTAGCGGGATTGGTCGGCTTTGGCGGGGCCATGGGCGGAATTGTCTTTGGAGAAATCGTCGGGTATTTACTGGACCACGGCTTCGGTTACGGCGTGGTGTTCGGCCTAGCGGGGACGCTTCATATCACTGCATTTTTGATTATTCTCATTGCTGTTCCCGCAGTGCAACCTTTGTCTCTGGAAAGCAAGTTCAGTTACGGGAGAGCTTGATGAGAATCACCGAGATTCGTACTCGCGTTGTGCGCTGGATTGGAAATACCGTTCCCCTGCCTCCGCACTTTTGCACCAATCCCATGGATCTGTTGCAACTGCCCGAATCCTCAATGCAGACGTTTACTTTTCACGGCTGGCTGATCGTCGAAGTGTTTACTGATAACGGCCTCGTAGGGCTGGGCAATGCAGCTCTCGCTCCTCAAGTGACAAAGCAGGTCATCGATCTTTATCTCAAACCTCTTTTGATCGGTCAGGATCCTTGGGATATCGAACGCCTATGGCAACATATGTATCGCAAGACGATGGCGTTTGGCCGCAAAGGCATCGGGATGGTTGCGATCAGCGCAGTCGATATCGCATTGTGGGATATTCTCGGCAAATCAGCCAAACAACCCGTGTACCGCCTGCTTGGAGGCCGAACGAAAACGCGCATTCCAGTTTACGCGTCCCGCCTTTACAGTGTGGAACTGAGCGAACTGGCGGCGGAAGCAAAGCGGTACAAAGACGAAGGCTACCAGGCCATGAAGCTTCGCTTTGGATGGGGACCTGCCGACGGCGCTCGCGGCATGCAGCGCAATCTCGAACTGGTTCGTACAGTACGCAAGAGCGTCGGGGACGAAATCGACATCATGGCCGATGCCTACATGGGTTGGACCCTTGATTACGCCAAGCGCATGCTGCCGTTGCTTGAGCCATTTAATCTTCGCTGGTTGGAAGAGCCCGTAATTCCCGACGACATCCACGGTTATGCCGAGCTGAAATCCTGCGGACGAATTCCGATCGCGGGCGGCGAACATGAGTTCACGCTTTACGGATTCCGAGACTTGCTGGAAGCTCACGCGCTCGATTACATCCAGTTCGATACCAACCGGGTGGGCGGCATTACGCAGGCCCGCAAAATCGCAGCCTTGGCCGAAGCTTATTCTGTTCCAGTAATTCCTCATGCCGGCCAGATGCACAACTACCATATTGTTATGGCCAGCTTGAATTCGCCGATGGCGGAATATTTTCCCGTTGTCGATGTGGAAGTGGGCAACGAACTGTTCTGGTATATCTTTCAGGGCGAACCCAGAGCAGAAAATGGCAGCATCGATCTAGCCGAAAACACTCCGGGTCTCGGACTGACGCTTAACGAAGCCGGACTCGAGCGATTCGAAGTATTCGAATAATTTTTTAAGGACAAAAATCATACTGATGACACGACTCATTCAAATCAAAAAAGGAAATGTTCGGCGGGTAGCTCTGGTCGAGGAGCCGAATATCCGCTTGTTGGATACTTGTACTTCAATCTATGAACTCGCTCATCTCGCGATTGCCTCAGGCATGAAGCTCAGCGACATCGCGCGACAGAGGGCCAGACAAGAAACCTCGAATTACGACTCCATCTATAGCGGCCGCTCAGATTGGCAATTGCTTCCGGCGATCGACCATCCTGATGAAGCCGCGCGTTGCCTGATTTCCGGTACGGGACTGACCCATCTCGGCAGTGCCCGCAATCGGCAGTCCATGCACGAAATCGCCGCGGAAAACCTGACCGATAGCATGAAGATATTCCAGTGGGGCGTCGAAAAAGGACGTCCACCGGAAGGCTGCATCGGGATACCTCCAGAGTGGTTCTACAAAGGCACAGGTTGCGCGTTACGCGCCCATGGAGAACCGCTCGATGTTCCGCCCTACGCTGAGGATGGCGGCGAGGAAGCTGAAATCGCCGGCATCTACCTCGTTGCTCCCGATGGAAGGCTCTATCGCATCGGAATGGCTGTAGGAAACGAATTTTCGGATCATCAATTCGAAAAGAAAAACTATCTCAATCTCGCCGGCTCCAAACTTCGCACCTGTGCGCTCGGGCCAGAACTTGTGGTTGATCCAGAATTCCAATCCGTGCCCGTAGCCGCAACCATCGAACGGGACGGAAATGTCCTTTGGACCAAGACCTTTCGCAGCGGCGAATCCGAAATGTGTCATAGCCTGCAAAACATCGAGCATCATCATTTCAAATACGAAGCGCATCGCCGCCGCGGAGACATCCACGTGCACTTCTTTGGAACGGACTGCTTGAGTTTCAGCGATCATATTCGTTTGCAGCATGGAGATGTCATGCAGATTGCCGTAGAAGGTTACGGGCGCCCTCTGCGAAACCCTGTCCGCGTAAATAGTTCGAAACCCGCACTTGTGAACGTGATTTCTCTGGGATGAGTGATCTATGTCAAAACCGAACGTAGCAATCCTAGGATTGGGCATCATGGGCTCGGGCATGGCCCGGCGTCTGCTCTCCGCAAATTTTTCACTGACCGTCTACAACCGGGATCGCGCCAAGAGTAATCCCTTTGCTGCCGAGGGAGCGTTCGTAGCTGAGACGCCCCGTGAAGCGGCATCCCGTGCCCAGATTATTCTCAGCATGGTAGCGGACGATACCGCTTCTCGGCATATGTGGCTCGGCGATAACGGAGCTTTGGCGGGCGTCTCACCGAGTTCGGTCTTGATCGAATCCAGCACGCTGAGCCTGGATTGGATTAAAGAACTTGAGAGTGCGGCGGCTCAACTGGGTTGCGAATTTCTGGACGCGCCGGTCACGGGCACCAAGCCGCATGCAGAATCTGGCCAATTACTTTTTCTGGTCGGAGGTTCAGCGGATGCATTGGATGCTGCGCGGCCCGTGTTCTCGGTACTCGGTCGCGACGTGATGCATTTGGGCCCGGCCGGAAGCGGTGCTCTCATGAAGCTCATTAACAACTTCATGTGCGGAGTACAAGCCGCATCTTTTGCTGAGGCCCTATCTCTGATCGACGCTGGCAGACTTGATCGCGATAAGGCCGTTTCAATTCTCGCGGCGGGTGCACCGGGGAGCGGAATCGTCAAGCGCATCGCAGACCGATTGGCCACCAACGACTACACCCCACAGTTTGCCCTGCGCTGGATGGCAAAAGATCTGGCTTATGCCGTCGGCAGTGGCTCTGCCAAGGGGATTTCCTTACGGACCGCGACGGCCGCGCTCTCTGTGTTTCAGGAAGCGATTGCCGAAGGCCACGGCGACGAAGACTTTTCAGCCGTCACAAAATCGTCCGAAAAACTGACGAACTCGTAATGCTGCGGAAAGAAAAAATGAAACCTGTTTGCGTGACGCTCCGGAGTTCTTCTTCCATACTCACGCTTATCCTGTGCTTCTCTGTTTTTTCTCCGGCACAAAAGCATGACACCAAGCCGGCTCCAGTTCCGGGTCCCATGTTGAATCAGGGAATCGTAAACTACGACACTCCCGACTTCACATTGAGCCTGGTGCGATCCTCGCAGACCATCGCCGCTCTCAAACCAAAAGGAGGCAACGGCTTCGACTTCACACCCGGAGATCTCCTGACCGAACGTTCGCAAAATGGATACTTTCATCTGGGCGATCTAACTATTCGCCTACGTACTGAAGACTCGACGAGTTGGGCCAACTATTCGACCGCCACAATGCGCGCGCCGGTGCACACACTACCCGCCTCAGCCAACGTGTTAGCTAGTGCCGATCTTGGGCCAACACTGGCTGCCAATATCCCACTTCAAATCATCAGAACATGGGCAATAGAAAACGGGAAACTCGTCTTGCGCTTCGCGTTGACCAACAAGTCGACGAAAAAAGTCCAGATCGGAGCGTTGGGCATTCCCCTGATTTTCAACAATGTGCTCAACAACCGGTCGCTGGAGCAGGCTCACGCGATTTGTTCGTTTTACGATCCCTACATCGGCGAGGATGCCGGCTATCTGCAAGTAACGCGGCTGAACGGCCACGGTCCCGCGCTGGTAGTTGTTCCGGACGGCAGGACTCCTTTTGAGGCTTACAATCCCATTCTCGACAGGCCCGGCCACTGGGGCGCAGCGTCGGTATTCACCGATCCAACGCCACGAGGCATCACCTTCGAAGGCTTCTACGAATGGATGGTTCACAGCCAGGCCTACGCTGAAAATGAATGGAAGAACGCGCAGCCCTGGAACGCTCCCACCAGCCTTACCCTTGCGCCCGGCGAGTCAAAAACGTACGGGCTAAAGTTTCTCGTCTCCGATTCGATTCGGCATATCGAGACCACGCTTGCAGACAATAATCGGCCAGTCGTGGTTGGCGTGCCAGGATACGTACTACCTCAAGACATCGATGCACGCCTGTTCCTCAAGTACGGCAAGTCCGTCACTTCGTTAAAGGTTGAGCCACCATCGGCAATCGAGATTCGTGAAGATTCGTCTGATCACAAAAATTGGAGAGCTTACACGTTACGCGGCAAGACGTGGGGGCGCTCTCGTTTAACCGTCACTTACGACGACGGAACAGTCCAGACCATTCATTATTTCGTGATCAAGCCCGCCACGCAGGCCATCGCGGACATGGGCCACTTTCTCACCACTCGCCAATGGTTCGCCGATTCGAATGATCCCTTCCACCGCGCTCCTTCCGTAATCACTTATGATCGCGAGGCCAACCACATGGTGCTGCAAGACAGCCGCGTGTGGATCGCCGGACTAAGCGACGAAGGCGGCGCTGGTTCCTGGCTGGCGGCGATCATGAAGGAACTGATTCAGCCCAACAAGGAAGAACTCGACAAACTTCAGCAGTTCGTCGACGGCGTGCTATGGGGCGGCTTGCAATCCAAAGACGGACCGCACCAATACGGCGTGCGCAAGAGTCTCTTCTACTACCAGCCCGACCGGATGCCGCCGAATTACTACGACAGCAACTTCGACTGGAAATCCTGGACAAGCTGGAATAAGCAAGCTTCGGAGGCCGTCGACCGTTCTTACGATTACCCTCACGTCGCAGCTGCATACTGGGTGCTCTACCGCCTGGCTCGCAATCATCAGGGTTTGGTCACCAACCATCCTTGGGATTGGTATTTGAATCATGCCTACGAAACTTCGATGGCGATGACTACTTATGCCAAAGGCCTGGCAGTGTTTGGTCAGATGGAAGGCACCATCTTTGTGCAGATCTTGGCCGATCTGAAAGCCGAAGGAATGAATACTCAGGCCGAAGCTCTCGAAGGCAAGATGCGGGAGCGCGCCGATCGCTGGAAGCAGGAAGCCTACCCGTTCGGCAGCGAAATGCCGTGGGACTCAACAGGGCAAGAGGAGGTCTATGCCTGGACAAAATATTTTGGTTATCAGGATAAAGCCGAGGTAACACTGGACGCGATACTCGGATACGATCCGGCAATCCCTCATTGGGGCTACAACGGAAGCGCTCGCCGATATTGGGATTTTATTTTCGCAGCCAAAGACCGGAGGCTCGAAAGACAATTGCATCATTACGGTTCTGGGCTGAATGCCATCCCTGTCCTGGCAGAATATCGCGAACACCCAGACGATTTTTATTTGTTGCGAGTCGGTTATGGTGGGACCATGGGCGCGCTCACCGATATCGACCAGGAGGGTTTTGATTCAGCGGCCTTCCATTCATTCCCCGACATGCTTCGATCCGATCCATTCACGGGCGATAACGGCCCAAACGTCTTTGGACATGCTTGGAATACTGCCACCTATATCGTGAATCATCCGGATTTCGGCTGGGTCGCATTCGGTGGCAATCTAGCAGTGCAAGGCAGCGTGATCACGGTGACTCCCCGCGATTCATTCCGATCGCGAATTTACGTCGCGCCGCTGGGACTTTGGCTGACTCTTGATGCGGGCACCTTTGAAGGTGTGGAAGTAAATTTCAAGATCGGCATCGTGCGAGTAGGACTCACCGGTGCCAGCGAAGTTACTCCGGAAGCCCGTCTAAGAGTGGAACAGCCGGCTAAGGTCGGTGGCATCGGGAGTTATCAGCCAGTGTCGACTCTTAGGTTAGAGCGGAATGCCTACGTTGTTCCGCTACAGAAAGAAACAACTTGGGTGGAACTCAGTACTAGCCATTGATCTTCAGCTTGCTGACACGGCAAACGCTTTCTATAGCTAGAGTGCCGGCCATGGTGCGTTACCGACGCTATGGTAAGATGCGGAGTTTGTGAGGGTGGTTTTTAGCTGGCAAGGAGTAGTTTTTAGCGTGGGACGGTATGGATATCCGGGAGATTGCACGGCGGGCGAAGGTATCGACGGCGACGGTGTCGCGGGCGATTAATCGTGTACCGACGGTAGATCCGCAGCTGGCCAAGCGGGTATGGAAGGTGGTGGATGAGCTTGGCTATTATCCGAACACGCAGGCACGGGCGCTGGTTTCGGGGCGGAGCCGGTTGTTTGGCCTGATCGTCTCGGAGATTACCAACCCATTTTTTCCGGAGATCGTGCAGACCTTCGAGAATCAGGCGGTGGAGAACAACTACGAGATTCTGGTGACTTCGACCGTGCATGACCCGAAGCGGATGGAATCGTCGGTGCGGCGCATGATCGAGCGCCGGGTGGATGGGGTTGCGATTCTG
>CAWBLK010000014.1:0-614208 GCA_963789625.1 uncultured Acidobacteriaceae bacterium
GTGAGCCGCTACCTCTCGTTTTTCAAGTACCGAGTTGATCCCTTCAAGAACAATGCCGACCGCATTTGCACCCATAGCCTCCATGGGCTGGCGCACGGTGGTGAGTGGCGGGGTGCAGAGAGCCGAGCGCAGCAACGTCATCGAAACCAATCACGGAGCAGTGCTCGGGCACGCGCAGCCCAGCCTTAGCCAGGGCGCGGATGGCGCCGTAGGCAGTAACATCGTCAAAGGCCAGCAGAGCGGTGAACGGGCGCTTCTGCTTGAGCAGTTGCTCGGTCAGCCTTTGACCTGCCTCAAAGCTGGAAAGCGGATCGCGGGATTCGGGTAGGTCGACAGTCAGCCGGGCATCGAGTTCGAGGCCGCGTTCCTTGGCGCAGTTGCGAATGCCGCGCCAACGCGGAGAACTATCCGCAAGAGTTTTAGGCCCGCGGATAAATGCGATCTTGCGATGACCGAGCGCGTGCAAATGCTCAAGCGCGAGGTAGCCACCGATTTCGTTGTCGACGATCACCGAACTCATCGAGTCGCCTTTGAGTTCGCAGTCGATGAGGGCAGTCGGAATACTGCTTTTTTCCAGATCGGCAAGTAGGTTGATATCGAGAAAGAGCCAGTTGGCGAGCACGACCAGGCCTTCGATACGGCGGTCGAGCAGCATTTCCAGATAGCGTTCGAAGCGGCTGCGCTCGTTATGCACATCGGTGAGAATAGGCAGGTATGAGGCCTGGTAGAGCGCGTTCTCGATGCCGCGCAACACCAGCGTGCAATAGGGATCGGTCATGTCGAAGACCATGACGCCCACGGTGTGACTCCGCTTGCTGCGCAGCGAGCGGGCAAATTCGTTGGGGCGATAGCCAAGCTTTTCCGCCGCACGCTCGATGCGCTTTTTGGTGACGGGCGGGATATAGCGCGCCAGCGGAGCGTCGTTGAGAACGATCGACACCGTAGTGGAAGAGAACCCACTCTCCTTTGCTACATCACGAATGGTAACCATCGAAGCGTTGCCCCTAGCTTTCAAAAACTCAAAATCGCGTGTCGAAATTCTAAACGGCCCATTCTCCACGCTTGAATTCGATGCAGAGCTTGGCGGACACTACAGCAGAGAGTGAGACGAGTGTCAAGAGCGCACATCCGATCGGAAGTTGCAGCTTGGTTGCTGATGGCCACGCTGGCAGTAACAATGTCGCCGCTGAGTTCGTCGCCAGTATCTGCGGCCCAACTGCGAAATGACGCGCCGGTCGCCGCATCTGGCGCGGCCGCAGATCCAGCTCAGTTTTTTCAGGCGGGACAGGATGCGCTGAACGCCGGACACCTCGATGAAGCAGAGCGCGACTTTCGTAAAGTGCTCGCCGCGGATCCACAGGCCGGAGCGGCATACGCGAATCTGGGTGTGGTCTACATGCGGCGTAAACAATGGGCGAAGGCTCTGGCGACGCTGCGCCAAGCCGAGCATCTCATGCCGCAGGTGGCTGGAATCCGGCTGAACATTGGCCTCGTGTATTATCGGCAAAATGAATTCCTTAAAGCTATTCCAGAATTTGAATCTGTGGTGCGCGATCAGCCGCAGGCGCTCCAGCCCCGGTATTTGTTGGGCCTATGTTATTTCTTTGCTGAGCGATGGGCGGACGCGGCCAACGTGCTAGAGGCGCTCTGGGCGCAAGAATCGAGCCACCTGAGCTATCTCTACGTGCTCTCAATCGCCGCTCACCGGGCTGGCAACAAAGCATTAGATGAGAAAGCTACGCTCCAACTCATCCAGATCGGCGAAGGGTCGCCCGAGTTCCATCTCTTCATGGGCAAAGCGCATCTTAACCTTGAGCAATACGACCTGGCCTTGGCCGATTTCCAGGCTGCCGCGCACGCGAATCCTTCCCTCACTTTCGTACATTTCAACCTGGGTCTGACCTATTTGAAGAAACAGGATTACGAACTTGCACGCGATGAATTTTTGAAGGATGCCGCCGTGGAACCCGATCTGGCTCTCAATTACGACAAGCTTGGCGATGTTTACTCGTTCTTGCAACAAGATCAAGATGCAGAAAAAAATTACCGCGCGGCTCTTCTGCGCGATCCGCGCCTGTTGAATTCGTACCTAGGACTCGCCAAGATTTATCAGCGGGAGAAAAAGTACCAGCAGGCGCTGAGCGCCATCGATTCCGCCGGCAAACTCGATCCCGACCGAACTGACATTCATTACCTCAGAGGTCAGATATTGCTCCACCTCGGACACAAGTCTGAGGCTACAAAAGAACTGGAAACTTCCGTCCGTATCGACAATGAGAACCGTGCCGCACGAGAAAAACAAGTAGAAGGGGCGACCGTCCCTTCGCCCGAGCTTCTGCAGGACGAACAGTAATTGTTTTCTCCGATCGCTCCATTTAGGCAGCACAATCGCGGACTGCAGGCACTACCGGACGATCCAGGAAGCTTCGCCACTTTCGGCGGAAGTTTTTCTCTTTTTGCATGTTTTTTTGCATTTTCGCGCACTCTGGATATCAACAGGGACGAAAAGCAGCGCGACGAGAATTCCATTCTCCATCCGGGAGATGCGATGCACGTCGGTTCGACCTTCCGAAGCAACTGCTGGCTGCGGCAGAATCCCACTCTGATGCCGATTTTGACCGCTGCCATAATCTGCCGCACCGGCGACGGAAGAGCTTGGAACTCGCAGGGGTGGTATCTAAATTGCTATCAGGGTCCGTTGACAGCCTCGGCCACGAGCGCCATACTCGCGAGCAAGCTGCAAAGAGTTTCACTTTACTTAATCTTTTGGTGAGGAAGTGTGCACATGGCCCCGCAGCTAACCGGGCTTCCCGCCGAGTGTTTTTTCTCCGCTTTGTGTTCCATTTTGTGTTCCATCGGTTGATCACAGGAGGATCGTCTTGTCGAAACCAGCTACCCCAAAAAGAATCTTCACGGCTGTTTGCATCGTCGCGGTCACGGTTGTCGCCGCTGTGGCATTCATTGCGGTTGCCTCGGTCAAGTCCAGTGGGCGCCTCAGTAGCGCAGTGGATTCGGCGGTCGCATCGAAATCCCCAGCCGTGACGCCTGCCGAACACGCCCGCATCAACGCCGCCTACGCCGCTCTACCCCTTGCTTTCGAAGCCAACCAGGGCCAGGTCGACCCGCAAGTGAAGTACATGGCGCGCGGCAACGGCTACAAACTGTATTTGGCATCGTCAGAGGTGGTTTTCACGCTCCACAAGCGGGGTGAGGATTCCGAAGTTCGGCAGATGATGATGAATCGACGTATCGGGCTGTCCAAAATCAAGAGCATGTTTAGGCACCGCCAACAGACTTTGCAGGCTGCAGCCGTTCACATGTACATGCTAGGGGCCAATCCAGACGCCCAAGTTGCGGCGCAGGAACCCCAAGAGGGCAAGGTCAACTACTTCATCGGCAAGGATCCTTCGCAGTGGCATTCCGGTATCCCGCTGTTCGGACAGGTCAGCTATCGACGGCTCTATCCAGGCGTTGATCTGGCTTTTCATGGAAGTGGGAAGCAGTTGGAGTTTGATTATCTAGTGAGCCCCGGCGCGAACACGAAGGCAATTGCTTTGGGATTCCGAGGCGCCGACCGAGTGACCACAAACGCGGCTGGAAACCTTGTCCTGACTACAGCGGCTGGTGCGATGGAGTTGAATCGGCCCATCGCTTATCAGGAGCAGAACGGCAAGCGGGAGATCGTGGATGCTCGCTACGTAGTACACGCCGGTGAAGTGAAGTTTGCGCTTGGTCCTTATGACCACAGCCGCCAACTCGTAATCGATCCCACCGTGACGTACTCCACCTATTTTGGTGGGGATTTCGCGGACTATGGCTTGGCTATCGCGGTGGACGCAAGCGGGAACGAATATGTTGCGGGAGCAACTGACTCGGATTCAATCCCGGACTGGAACTCGGCTACAAACAGCAGCAGTTTCGACGTCTTTGTCACCGAAATCAGCTCAGCGGGAGTACTTCAATTCACTACTGAGTTCGGGGGAAGCAGCGATGATTTCCCCGGCGGAATCGCTGTGGATACGGCAGGAATCTACATCAGCGGGACAACGGATTCGAGCGATTTTCCCGTTACCGCTGGCGCGGCGCAGACCCTTTTCCTTGGAGGCGTTGCGGACGGCAACAATGATGCGTTCGCTGTGAAGCTTGGTCTAACGGGATCGCTTACATGGGGCACCTACATCGCAGGGAGCGACAGCGACTCCGGCTTGGGGGTTGCAGTGGATAGCAGTCACAACGTGTACGTGGTCGGAGAAACCTTCTCGACGAACCTCGGCGGTGCTGTGGGCGGCGTAAATCCACTCCCGAGTGGCGGCCAGCTTAACCTGGGGCTGGGGACTGGGGACGACGATGGATACATCGTCAAACTCAACTCCACGGGTACCGCTTATGCGCTCGTCAGTTATCTGGGTGGCAGCAATGGCGACTTGGCAACCGGAGTTGCTCTGGATCCTTTGGGGAATATTTATGTCTCAGGCGAGACTGTCTCTGTTGACTTGCCAGTGACACCGGGTGTAGTGCAAGGCGAATGCGGCACGGATGGCAAGTGCAATGGAAGCGCCAGCAGCGCCTTCGACGATGCCTATATCTTCGCAATCGATGCTAATCTCGCAGCCTATAAATATGTCACCTATTACGGCGGTAGCAACGCGGACGACGCGTTTGGAATCGCGGCTGATTCCAGTGGAGATGCGTTTATCACGGGTGACACCCTATCCACGGATTTCAAGACTGCGGGAACACCCTTTCAGAGTTCATTGGCAGGCACGCAAAATGCTTTCGTCGTGGAGCTAAATCCGACGGGTACCGCAGCGTTGTATGGCACTTATCTCGGCGGTAACGGAACCGATTTCGGTCTTGGAATCGCGGTAGACAGCTCAGGCAATGCCTACGTGACGGGCCAAACCAGCTCCACCCAAACGTCTCCTGGAGCGTTTCCCTTAGTCAATCCAAACCAACCTGCCTTTGGCGGAAGCACAGACGCATTTGTAACCGTGCTGAGTACAAACCAAAACTTAGCGCTGTTCTCCACATATCTAGGGGGCGGTGGCGACGAGGACCAACTGGGCGGCGCGGTCGCGTTGGATTCGTCGCATAACATTTATGTCACGGGCGATACGGACTCGGGAAATGGCTCAACCGCAGTATTCCCAACCAAGAGCGCGCTTGACGGCACCTTTGGCGGCGGCACATGCACAATCAACAACGGTACAGTGCCCTGCCCGGACGCCTTCATCGCCGCATACAGCCCAGCCACAGTAGCGGATTTCGCGATCGCGGCCACAGCTCCCACAGCAGTTTCCCCGGGAAGCAGCGGCACTTCCACCGTTACCCTAACCTCGCTGAACGGATACAACTCGTCGGTCAGCCTAAATTGCAGTGTAAGCGGAACTGGATCACCGGCTCCCGCTTGCAGCGCTAGCAGTTTCAACCCCGGCAGCGTGACTCCCGCCAATCCTGCCGCATCCTCGACCCTCACCATCACCACAACCGGCTCCAGCGCGGCCATGTTCCGCCCGTCGAAATTCCTCTATGCGATGTGGCTGCCGATTGCGGGCTTCTCGCTCATGGGGATGGGATTCAGTTCCGCCCGCTCACGCCGGAAGAAGCTGCTGGGCTTCCTAATGATTGGGATGGTCATGACTGCCCTGTTCCTGATGCCAGCCTGCGGCGGCAGTAGCAGCAACACTGGCGGAGGCGGTGGTGGCGGCGGTTGTTCGGGTTGCACACCGGCTGGCACTTACACGGTTACTATCACCGGTACCGGGACTGATGCAAACACCACAACCCACTCGACCACAGTGATGCTCACCGTCAACTGATCGTACTTAAACTCCACGGGCCGCCTCTCACCAGAGGCGGCCGTTGTTTTTCTCACACCGTTTTTTCCCACACCATTTTCTTACGTTCAGCCATTGGCGTGATGGGCAACTCTAGTCTAAGATTCTTGCTTGGGATATTTCCCCAACCGGACTCATATACCATTGCTTTCGCAGCTGATTTGCCGGCGGCGCTCTTTTGTGCTGCCCGGGCAGCTTTTGTGCTCTTGGAGGAATCGAAGGTAGTGAGTTCTTATCCACTCATGTTGAATTCGAGATCGGTCCTACGCACAATTTTCTTCGCTTTGTTGCTGCCTGTGTTCTGCGCGGCGCATATGTCCCTCGCCTACGGGCAGGACTTCAGTCTCACCGGCTCACCGCTCACTCCGCCTGCAGTGAATCCCGGGCAGAATGCGACCTCCATCATCGACATGACGGCCAGCGGCGGGTTCGATAGCCCGGTCTCGTTAAGCTGTGCCGTGACGGCCTCGAGCGGAGCCACCACCGATTTGCCGACGTGTGTGGTAAGTCCGGCATCCCAGACACCACCCGCCAATGGTCCGGCGCTGACCGTCTCCACCTTCGGCGCTCAGCCGGGTCAGTACACGATTATCGTGACCGGCACCAGCGGCTCACTCACACACCAGACCGAGTCTTTGATCCTTAACGTGCAGGACGTGCCTGAGGATTACACCGTAACCATATCGAAGGCGATCAGCCCGACCAGCGTCGAAGCGGGACTTGGGGCGTCGGCAACCATCACGGTGACTCCGATCGGCAGCTACACCGGAACGGTTTACCTCTACTGCCTGTCGGTTACTCCGGTGGAAACAGCGACACCCTACTGTTCTTTCGCCGCCACCCAGGTGTCGACCTCCCTGCCGCCAAATGCCGTGCAGGTCGGGAACGACACTCCCTCAACCGCCGTTCTCACCATCACCAGCTTCGGGCCTGCCGCCACTACTACCGCCAGCGCGAAGCCTTCCAAGCTGCGTGTGTTCCATGGCCTCTGGCTGGCTATTCCTGCGTTGGCGTTGATCGGAATCGGCGCAAGCGGAAACCGCAGGAGAAAATTCCTGGGGCTGTTTTTGCTTATGCTGGTTGCCGGCGGCTTGCTCCTGATGCCAGCGTGCAATTCGACTACGAACAACGGCACCACGGCACCGAATGGTGACGTCACCCCGCCTAACACTTATACGTTTACGATATCGGCCGCGGACCTGAACGGAATTGCACCAAGCAACAACTCTTCCTCAAGCCAGGCGGCGACCGTCAGCCTCACGGTGACCAAGGCGCCCTAAGGCGGGACCCACAATACATGTGGTGTTTAAGGCAACCCTGCGCGGCGGCGTCACACACAGCACCTCGTATACGTCAGATTGTGCGTCGTTTCGCACTATTGCTTGCCGGTATTTTCTTCACCAGTGCGTTTTGCCCGATCGCATCGCCGCTGCCTCCCGGAAGCAATCCTAGCAACGATAAGAATGACCTCCATCCACCCACTGTGCGCTGGAGTGAAGCTCAACCGGGCTGCACTTTTTCGAGCGGTGACGACGGCAAATACCGCTACGGGCTGTGGTCGGGAGATGTCGGGGTCATTCTGGCGGTCGATGCCCGGGAAGTACAAATCATCCGCCATCGCATCGAGCCTATCTTCGGAGTTGTGTTGACTGTTCGTTATCGCGGCGGAGAAGAACTCGACGCAAGCCCGAATGACATCACACTGCAGTTCGTGAAGCACTTCAACGTCGTGCAGACTTCACTCGACCCTGATAGTTATGTACAGAAGATCCAGGCCGATGCCGATGCGCTCGACGATGAGACCCGGCGCGCAATTGCCAAACATCCGCAGGAGAAACAGTCGCGCGAAACCCGGCTACAGGATTATCAACAGTCCGTCACAGAACTGATCGAGTTTCTCAACAAGAACAGTCTGCGCCCGGCGCATTTGGACCGTGCCAATCCGGAAGCTACAGGTTGGGTTTTCTTTAACACCGAAAACAAGTGGCTGGGAAAATGGAAGGAGCAGGAGGAATTCATTCTGCGCCTGCCGCTGGACGGAAGAATCTTCGAGTTCCCTTTCAAGCTGCCGCCCAAAGATGGAGAACTCCTGCTGCGAAAGCGGGAGTGAATCGGGATTTACGAGGCAGCCCGCCGATTTTGACGCTGAAGTTCACCAGCCTGATGCATGAGGATGTCGCGCAGCGAGATCACACCCTTCAGATCTTTACCTTCCACAAGGCACAGGTGACGGAAGCCGAACTCGCGCATGATGAAGAGACATTCTTCGATGCTCTCATCCACATTCACCGCTCGCGGATTCGCGGTCATGACCTCCGACACAACGGTGTGTCCAGGCGTGCGGCCTGCGGCGACCACCCGATTCATGACGTCGCGTTCGGAAAAAATGCCCGCCAGCTCTCCATTCCGAAGCACAGGCAGGGCGCCGATATTGTGTTCCATCATGAAGCGCGCCGCTTCCAGCACAGTACGTCCAGCATCGATCGAGTAAACTTTGCGGTCCTTCACAACGTCGCGGAGGGTAGCCATGGGAACTCCTTCTGAAATTTCGAAGTGGCGAGCAGGTTGGCCGGGACATTCACGGTCCCGGGCAATTCGTGGGCACCACTCTACCATACAAACGCCTATATTATCAGCCTGCCAGCAGGGTTTTTGGATTGTCGCATCATTCGTTTTCCTCAGCCCGCTAGGGCCTTCCACGGATTCTACGGAAAAACAATCACGGCACATACAGACACAGTCGTATGGACGTTTCCACTCATAACAAGCCACGATGTTCCTCAGCGCCTACTAAGTCACACTAACTGATCCGCGAAGTTTAACTTCCTCACGGACAGCGGGAAGATAGAAGGAGCTATAGAAATGAAAGGCCGTAATGTAGGTACGCTGGTACTCTTGTTTTGCCTAAGTTGGGTGGGAACTGCGCTGGGCGCAACCTGTCCTGGCACCGTTGTTTCACTTAACCTGACTTCACCCTCAAGTTCGGGGCACTTATTCCACTCCACTTCATTTTCAGGCAACCGCATCCTCGTCCGCCGGGGTCAGCATAACCGGTTATGCGGTCTATACCAATCAATGGTCTGATATACCATTCGCCGAAGGCCAACCTATGTACCTCAACGGTATTGCGACTTTGAACGCATGGGTTATCTTGCCCCTTACGACCACCGGAGGCTCACTGGCACAGAGCGTATTCGTACGCGCATGGGACGCTGATGGCAATTGCGGCGATAGCTCCACTCTCTCGATAACCACATCCGGAGCGGCAATTCCCACGGCCTTCCCATCCAACGATCAAGCATGGACCAACACGCAAGATGATCAGGAAAATAGCGACCAGGGGAACGAACCAGGCTGGTGGTCATGTGGAACTACGGCTTGTGCAGGAGGCGCGAACGCCGGAACTACAACCATCGCTTTTGGTCAGACCCCGGAGAGAGACAGCAACGGCAGTATCGAATTCAGCTTAGCCGGGCCGGCCAATTCAAATGGACTCTTCTACTACAAAGTTCCACCTCTTGGCGGTCAGGACACCATGCAGAACTTCGTGTGGGATTTCTACTTCTATCTCTCCGCAGATACTTCACCCGACGGCCAAGCTATTGAATTTGATTTATTTCAGGCCAAGGATGGATATAAGTACATGATGGGCACGCAATGTAACTATCATCCTTCTGGAGGTGGAGCAGCGATCTGGAACACCTGGGACCAATCCTACAATAGCGGCGCAGGGCGTTGGGTACCGGCCGTGCCCAATACGCAAACTGAATCGGATCCGGCTCCTACTAATGCCATCCCGTGCAGCTTCTCTACCGGCACCTGGCACCACGCCCAATTCTACCTGCAGAGAACCTATCCTGACACCGAATACCCACAAGGACGAATTTTGTATGGAACCGTTGCCATCGACGGCGCAGCGAAACAGTGGAATATCTCCGCGCCGGCTTATGCCTCATCCTGGGGCGACGTTCTCGGCTTCCAACATCAACTGGATATCGACGGTGTGCCTACCGGCAATGTCACATTACAGGAATGGGTTGATCCGGACAATATGACAGCGTGGCCACAGGATTAAATCGCTTCGCTGAAATTGGTGAGGCTCCCCATACGTCGAGGAGCCTCATCCTTTAATCAAGATACAGCTTTACAAATTCAGAGCCCGCTCGCGATCAGACTTATTGCAAGTGGTTGACCCGCGGGGGACTGGCGTCAGCAGCAGCGCTGTCACTGACTGGCTTGACCGACATGATGGCGAACTCGCGCTCCTTGCTGTCGAACGCTTCTACCCGCACCAGCATCTTGTTTTTCTCAAGCCGGAACTTCGCGCTTTCGCCGATCGGCAGAAGCACCTGGTGCTTGTCATCCGTTGGGCGAATGCGATAAACCACATGATCGGCTTGCAATGAATATTCCTGGCACAGGAGCTCGTGACTCTTCTTGTCTTTCTTCGCGTCCTTCTCAGCAACGCCACACTGCACTGAATCCATTTGCAGCAACTTCGCGTCTTGATAAGCCTTTGGCTCTTTAGCATAAGCCGTCGCGGCTAGTAACAACGATGCCAGCACAACTGATTTGCAGCGCATGCATTCCTCCTCCGACAAGATCGACTGACAAAGATCGGCAAGATCGAGACGCCGTATTTCACCATGCATTGTTTCCAATTTGGCGGGGGCAGGTTAGATCACCTAGGACATCGAACGGAAGTAACCAAAATCTCGGTTAGAAGCTAAAGCGTTGCCTCCAATTAAGTGACGCCAGGAGGAAACTAGCGCTCCAGCAGGCTTTCCAGCGTAGAGAAAAATGCAGGATAGGAAATTGCCGCACACTCGCTGCCACGAATCAAGGTTTCCCCCTGAGCACGCAGCGCCGCGATACTAAAAGCCATAGCGATGCGGTGATCGCCGAACGATTCGAGTTCAGCGCCGTGAAGTCGCTGTCCGCCGGGAATTTTCAAACCATCTTCGCGTTCCTCTACCTGCGCTCCCATGGCTCGAAGGTTGGTCGCGATGGAGGTGATGCGGTCCGACTCCTTCACGCGTAACTCCTTCGCATCGCGCACCTCAATTCCCTGTTCCGTATACGGTGCAATCGCGGCCAGCACCGGAATCTCATCAATCAAAGCTGCAGTGTCGGCTCCCGCAATGGCCGCGCCCTTCAGCTTTCCGCCTGTGACCTGCAGTGTGCCTACAAGCTCTCCGTGGATTTCTTCCAGCTGCGTAACGGAAATACGCAATCCCATCTGCATGAGGATATCGAGCAGGCGCGCGCGCGTCGGATTCATCAAGAGACTTGTGATGGTCAACTGTGAGTCGGGAAAAAGAGCGGCAGCACAAAGAAAAAACGCGGCGCTCGAAAGATCGCCTGGAACTCGCGCCTCGATGCCGCGCAAGCGCTGCCCACCGCGAATCCGCACTTCGTTTCCCTTGCAATCGAGATGTGCTCCAAAAGCCCGCAGCGCTACTTCCCCGTGATCCCGAGTCCGCAGCGGCTCCTCTATCCGTGTTTCGCCTTCAGCCAGCAGGCCCGCGAACAGCAGGCAAGTTTTCACCTGCGCGCTGGCCACCGGCATTTTGTAGTCGATGCCTTTTAGGCTTGTACCGGCAATGCGCAGTGGCGGCCGCCCATTTTGCGACGCAATTTGCGCGCCCATGGCGGTAAGCGGCGTGATCACGCGCTCCATGGGACGGCGCGAGAGCGATTCATCCCCGGCCATCTCACTGGCAAATTTCTGCCCGGCCGCAATACCGCTCAGCATGCGGATGGTCGAACCTGAATTCCCGCAATCCAGAGCGTGGCTTGGGGCAGTCAACGACAAACCGCTTCCCTGTACTTCGATTGCGTTGTCGGCCCCGTCTCTGCGCTCCCACTTAACCCCGAGTGATCGCAGGCATCCCAGCGTGCTGGCGCAGTCCGCACCGGTCGAATAGTTTTCGAGCTTCGAAGGGCCATCCGCAAGCGCAGCCAGCATGGCGTAGCGGTGAGAAATGGATTTATCGCCGGGAAGACTTACACTGCCGCGCACATTGCGCGCGGGGCGCACGATCACCTGAGACTCGCTTTTCATTCTGTAATTAATCCTGTGATTAATATAGCGGAAGGAAATTGGAATGACGCGGTTGGCGCAACGGCTAATTCTAGGCGAAGGCTTTTGCCTCAGCAGTGGCTTCGCGCAAAATCTGAGGCGGAATCTCTTTCAGTCTCACTCCAAACTCAAACATCGGCGTTTCCGTGCCGCGTCCCCAACGCGCCACTTCCCAATGCGCGCGCACGAACTTCACATCCGGATGTGCCGTCAGATCGAGCAACAGCGGCGTCTCGCCGCAATAAAACTTTTGCGGAAACGTGGCTACTGCCTTCGCGTCCCAAGCCGCGCCATCCACCGAACCGTGAACGCTGACCTCTAGCGATTCCTGCTCGATGATCTTTGTGATATCGAGAGTCAACAAAAACACGCGGCTGGCTGCGCCGCTCACGTCGACGGCGGAGCCGTCTCCCTTAACGCTGACCGTTGTCTGCTCTGCAACCAAAACCGTATCAATCATGGCGAAAGGATTGTAGCAAATCCCGACGGCGAACCGCGTTGTTATTGACTTCGGATTACAGATATTGGTTCGTATTGATTCCCACACTGGACATTCTTGTAAGTAGGCAAATGCCTCATTCTTTAAGTGACAGCCACTCGATACCCGCTTATATTGTTCCCGACCATGTCAGCCCCACAATCACTCACGGGCGCGGCTCAGCCGGTTATCGAATCCACCAAACGAACCTCCGGCCGTCTGCTTTCCGTGGACGTCTATCGTGGTCTGGCCGTCGCCGGCATGATTCTGGTCGACAACCCCGGCAGTGACGATCTGGCCTACGGCCCGATCAAACATGCCGATTGGAATGGCTGGACTTGCGCTGACTTCATCTTCCCGTCTTTCCTATTTCTTGTCGGCATCTCGATGGTGTTCTCGTTTGCCGCCCGCCTTCAGCGCGGCGAATCCAGAACCCACATCCTGTTCCACGCGTTCAAGCGCAGCCTGATCCTGATCGCCATTGGCCTTTTTGTAAATGCTTCACCGATTATCGGCCTGGACCTGCATACCTGGCGCTTCGAAGGAGTGACCCAGCGCATTGCGCTTTGTTATTTCGCCGCCGCGATTCTTGTTCTCTGGTCGAGCCGGCGCACAACATGGATTGTCATGTGCGCTTGTCTGCTTGGCTACTGGGTCCTCTTACGTTTCGTTCCGGTCCCCGGTTTTGGAATTCCCGGACACAACATTCCATTCATGGACCCCGACCGCAATCTCGCCGCGTGGCTCGACCGCAAGCTCTTCATGGGACATCTTTACGACAAAACTCGTGATCCCGAAGGAATTCTCAGCACGATTCCGGTCATTGCAACCACGTTGATCGGAGTGTTGACCGGCTACTGGCTGCGTTCCGAGAGAAGTCCCGGCGCGAAAGCGATTCGCATGTTAGGCGCTGGAATTGTGGGTCTCGTGGCTGGTGAGGTTTGGAATCTCTGGTTCCCTATCAACAAGAATCTCTGGACCAGTTCGTTCGTACTCTTCAGCGGCGGATTTGCATTGGTCTTCCTTGCTTTTCTCTACTGGGTGCTGGAAATCAAGAAGTGGCGCGGCATATGGACCATGCCGATCCTCGTGTTTGGAATGAATGCGATTGCCGGTTTCGTTGCTGATTCGTTCGTGTATGGTCCGGGCTATTCATTCACGGTGAAGAGTCCGAATGGGCCGGTGATGTGGCACGATGCGGCGCAAGCCAAATTCGTATCGCTCGGCTTCAGCGCGGCTAACGCATCGCTGATTTATTCGCTGGCCGCGGTTCTGTTCTGCTGGATTCTGTTGTGGTTTCTTTGGCGAAAGCGAATCTTCCTCAAGGTGTAATGGCTGCACGTTACTCCGTAGGATGCGGCGCGGTGAAATCGGAGCAGCACGGCTTCTCCGCAGGCTTGAATTCCATAAGTTCGATGCGCGTCTGATCGGGGTCGAATACGTTGAGTTGCCATTTGCCATCTCTGCCCATCTGCATTTTTTCGCCCCCATGCGGCTTCCAACCATGCGCTTCCAGAATGGCCTGCGCCTTCTTCATGTCCACAACCCCGAGCGAGATATGATTCATCATGCCATTCTGGTGCAAATCAGGATGCTCAGGCTGGTTCAGCATGTATTCCAGCCAATCGGTGCCATCCGGAACTTGCAGCGATACCCAATCGGTGTCGCCGGGCTTCATGCCTCCGTGCCAGTAGGGACGAAACCCGAGCAAGTCGCGGTAAAAGTGATCTTCCGCGTCGCGATTGTGAACCACGAAGCCGGTATGAATCATGCGACGAGAAACCGCAGTGTCAGGCGAAACAACTGGTTTGGCCTTACCCCGCTCAATGAACTCGATGGGATGGCCTTCTGGGTCAGCTACCAGAAAGCTCAGGCTGTGGTCGCTGTGTCCTTCGATCGCCGGCACTTCCACGCCTTTGGCAATCAAATACCGGCGCAGCGCAATGATGTTGCTGGTTGCGAAGGCTACGTGATCCATACGGTTGGTGGCGTTGGGATCGGGCGCGACGCTATAGCCGATCCACTGTTTGCCCACCAAGTATCTCACCAGCCCGCCGGACTCCACCGGCGCAGCCGAGGCCAGGCCTAGCGTGACGCTGTAAAGCTCTTTCACTCCATCCGGCTGCGTGGTATAGAAGGAAACGTGATCGATACCGGTGATGCGGGGCCGTGTCACAGCATGGGTTTGCGAATGGGCGCAAACTGTGAGAGCTCCGAAAGCGAGGATGGCAAAAAGTTTTTTCATACCGCCCGATTCTAACGCGAGCCAGCCCCGTACGTTTAATTACTCATTACTAGAGCCGCTCCAGAAACTGCCGAAGCAGCCTTCCCGCTTCCTCCGGCTGCTCCCAGGGCGAATAGTGCCCGGCTTTCGGAATCACGCGCGATTGACTGCCCGAAATATGCTGGCGCATGAGTTCGGCTTCATTCGCGCCCGTAAGAATATCTTCGTCTCCGGTTACAAGCAGTGTGGGCACATTGATGGTTTTCAATATATCCACTGAGTCAGGACGTTCGGCCATACCGCGCTGAACCTGCGCGATATCTTCTGGCGACATCTTCCGTATCATGCTCAAAGCGCCGGCAACCAGATCGGGACGTGTCTCCCGCGTAGTCTTACCCATCAGCCGCGGGAGCATGCTCTCGAAAAACGGTTCGGTGCCGCGCTCAAGAACATCGTTCGCGGCCTGCAGGCGTGCAGTGCGGGCTTCGGCGGAATCCGCAGGAGCTTTTGTATTGCAAAGGCCGAGAGCAGCGACGCGCCCGCGATGTCTGCGCCAGAATTCGAACAGCGCATATCCGCCGATAGAAACTCCCACCAGCGGAGCACGGCCTATGTCGGCATCATCCATAACACCAGCGATGTCTGCCGCGTGCTTATCCATCGTGGCAGGACCTTCGCCCACACCGGAATCTCCGTGCCCGCGCAGATCGGGGAGAATGATGCGATAGCGCGCGGCCAGCGCCTGTGCGACAGGCAGCCAGAATTCATGATTTGCAGGAAAGGGATGCAACAAAACTACAGGAGGGCCTTCGCCCAGCACACGATAGGCGATCTCGGCATCGCCACTTTTTATCTGGTGAGAGCTGATTTGCTGCATGCAGCCAATTTAGCCGATTTACTGGTCATTGGCTTTGACCGGCGCATAAAAATCGACAAGATTTCCGTCCGGGTCACGAAAGTAAATCGACCGCGTGCCCCACGGCTGTGTGGAAGGTGGTTTGACCCATATCTTCACGAGTCCTTGGAGTCTGGTGTACTCCTTATCAACGTCAATGACCTGGAATTCCAGGATCGCGCTGTTGTTTTTCGACGCTTCAGCCGAGCCTGGTATGTATTTTTCCTCGGCCGCTGCCGAAAAAACTGCAAGCACGCCAACGCCCGTATGAAATTCCGCGTAATCGTCGCCAGATCTCTGCGCCTTGAGCGCAAGGACGGGCTCGTAAAACGCGACAAGGCGGTTTACATCATGCGTAACCAAACAAGTGTGCATCAGTCTCGGGACGCGACCGCCATCATCAACAGGATGGTTTTCTACCATCTGGGGATTGGCCGGCCACGCGGTGAGAACCATGACAAGCCATATAAAATACATCGCGCGAGGTATCATCATCGCGATACTCCTGGAAACAACTCGGAGTTACGGATTCGTCACACGCTGCGCCCCTACTGGAGCAGCCAATAATAGCGGCTCTTCCGGCATCACGATCCAGGCGATAGGATATGCGAGCAATCCAATCCCTGTCATGAATGATCCGATCAGCCACACCAGCCGGACCATGGTCACGTCTATGTCGAAATACTCCGCGAAACCGAGGCATACACCCGCAATCTTGCGCCCCTGGCGCGGCCGCACCAACCGCTTGCGCGCTACCGACGCGCCCACGCGAATGCCGCAATAGGCACATACCGCCGCATCATCCTGAATTATTTTTCCGCAATAGTTGCAGTACATGGTCGACCTCCTGAGGCCGCTCTACTAGACGATACGCAATTGTAGATGGAAAGTTCCCTGAACCCGGACTTGGCTGCGGCGCTATTTTTACTCCCGGTAGGCTTCCCGCATATGCTCGCGCGCCCGCTCAGCCGGAGGGGTGCTGGCATTTTCAGCGAGAACGGTTTGATACTTCTTCATAGCAAGGTCGCGCTTCTGCAGCAGGTCATACATCTCTCCGGCGGCTAGGTTGGCCTTCTGCAGTATTTCCGGATCCGGGTTGGAAAACTGACTCACCAGTTCGAACGCATCCGCAGCTCCTGCGTAATTCTTCTGGCTGCGTAGTAACTCGCCCAGACCACACGCCGATATTTCATAGTGCAGGTTGCCGTACTTCCCTTCCCGTCCGCTCTGCCACACTTTGCGATAGGCAGCCGCGGCCTCCTGCACATGGTCGCCGGCACGCAGCAAATTAGCTTCTTCCAGCGGAAATAGATAATTTCTGGGATATTGCGCCGCCAGTTCGTGCATGAGGACGCGCGCTTCGTCAAAGCGATGCTCGCGCCGCAGGAATAGGCTGAGCACTACTTTGGCGTCAGTACGGTTTTCTCCGTTGCTATTGGCGACTTCCCGCAGGTATTCGAACCCTTTCTCTTTCGTCCCGCTCAGCCCCACCAGTGCGACGGCAGCCTTCACGCTCCAGGGCAAGCTGCCCATCACGTAGTTGTGCGCGCCCACAACCAGCTTTGCGTCCACGTAATGGGGATCGAGCTCAAGCACACGTTCATGGTCGCGGCGCGCGCCCACCGCATTGCGTAGAGCGGAGAACCAGGCGCGCTCCACCAGCGCGGTATACAGCGCAAATTGCGCCCGGGTAACGCCGCGCGCATAGATTGCATTTACATCGTTTGGATTTGCTTTGAGGTCCTGCTCTTCGAGGCCCTCAGCTCGCTCCACTAACTGCTTGATCTGTTCTTTCACCTTAGGGTCGGCAGCGCGGTGAGCTTGCCCGATAAAACTGTCGTTGGCGTACTCCCCGCTATTCATTGCCCCCATGTGATAGAGCTCTCGCATTAGAACCGCGGATAGCAGGTGATTTACTGCGAATGGGTCCTCCGGCCGCCGATCCAGTACTTTTTCAAACTCCTGGATCGCGCGGTCGTAATCCATGTTGTAGAAATGGTCGGATGCGACAGCGATCAGGGGGTCATGCTCAGCGGAAGCCACCGCAGGTTCGGAGGGAGCGCTTCCCGCAGCGTGAATTTGAACGGAAGCGTGAGCTGATAGCAGCCTGAGGACTACGAGGCAGGATAGTGTGCTCGATCGGACGAAACGCTTCACTAGTGTCAGGCTCGACTGCATCCCCACCGTTAACCTTACAGGCTTCTAGTCTAACCGAAGTTCACGACAGCACGAGACGAACCAAAAACCTCACCGGGTAGGAGGCGACAAATTCGTGATCACGCGGCGGTTCCACCCTATAATCACCGCAGTCGCTGGCTCCAAACTAAGGTACTGGGGCAAGTTTACTCTGCTCTGCGAGTAATAATTGCGTCCGGCGGCTCGAACTCAGGATGCGAGAGAAATTGCAAGTAATTGACGCGCAAATACGTTAGGAGTGAGCGCGCTTTGGCTGCTGGCTTGCTTTGTTGCAGTCAACGTTCTAGTTATGGCTGAAGTAATTAACGAAGCGCAGCAGGAGTTCTGGCGGTCTCCAACCGTGCTCGAACCGGCGGTGGAGGCTGCGCTCCCGGCTGCATCCCAGGAAATGGCGCCTGCTTGCGCCGGATGTGGCAGCGAGTTCATGATCGGTGCCCGGTTTTGCCATGTCTGCGGACAGCGCCGGAGCCCATTGGCTGATGGCGGGTTGGTCACCTCTTCGATGCTTAGCCTGTCGGCTCCGCCCGTGGCGTGGTTGCAGACCCAGATCAATTCGGTTGCAGCCTACTGGAGTGAACTCGACTTCCCCTACTGGCTGCGCTATCTGCATTTCCACGAGATCAAGCGCTGGGTAGGTCTGCCTACGGGGGCGCTGGTCGCCTTCATCATCGGATTGGGCTGCGTAGCCGGAGCCCTCGGCGTCAGCCTCTTCTATCACGCATCGAACCTGGCGGAGTTCCAGGCCATCCAGATGTGGCGCGTCGAATGGCTGCTGGCCGCCACGGCCTCGTTTGTGGCTGGAATTCTGCTGAAAAGGCCTTCCAACAACGAGTAGCGCCGGCAATCTTGCTGCCCTCTCAGATGCTGGGTAACGCAACGGTCTACTACTCACTTCCCGATGTCGCCGTGCGTCGTTGCTGATGCATGCGGTAAAGATGATGAACGGGGCCGGTCCCGCGTCCCAGAGGATGACCGGCGGCAATGGCTGCAGTCACATAGGTCTTAGCCAGCAAGGTGGCTTCGGCCAATCCCCGATCCAGCGCCAGGTGGCAAGCCATAGCTGTGGCAAAAGCGCAACCGGTTCCATGGGTAGAGTTTGAGCGCTGGCGCTCGGCTTTGAAGACCTCCTGCTCAATTCCACTTTTCGTGGTGAAGCTCAACAAATCAATGGCTTTCTCCAGATGCCCGCCGGTAATCACCACGGCACTCGAACCCATGCGATGAAGATGTTCGGCGGCGGCTCTCATCTCTTCGAGATCGGTAACTTTCAACCGTGTAAGCACTGCCGCCTCATCCACATTCGGCGTGATCACATCGGCCAGAGGAATGAGCTTTTCAATCAGCAGCTTGAGTCCGGGGGCATCGAGCAAATCCGCGCCGGAGGATGACTTAAGGATGGGATCCAGGACCACGTTGGGCAGCATACTCTTTCCTGCTCGCTGCCCCAGAAACTCCACCACCGCCTTAACCACCCTGGCGGTACCGAGCATTCCAATGTGCACCGCCGCGATTGGAATGTCGGTTGCAAGTTCTTGCAAAGTGTCTGCTACCACCGCTGGATCGACAGCCTCCACCCGGCAAACCCCTGCCGTTGACTGGACAGTCATAGCCGTAATGCAGGCCACGCCGTAGCAGCCATGGGCTGCGATCGTCTTAATATCAGCGGTCACCCCAGCCCCGGACGAAGGGTCAAACCCGGCGATCGTCAGTACCACAGGTGGTTTGTCAGCCATGCTTAATGCCTGAATCTTGGACAAACGTGAAAAAAATTTCCTTGCGAGCTATGAACGTTTGTACCTAAAATGCTGCCAATAAACAACTTAGAAAGGGTTTTCCCGTAAGTCGCTGAATCAATTGGAGATGAAAATACTTCACACTCTACGGTGTATCACTCGTTAACCAATATGTAAACAGTTAAGTCCATTAGTTTTAACTATATGTCGCAAATACATTATGATTAACAATAGGTTACGTGAGATATCGATTACTATCCGGTCACTATAGTGCATGCACTTTCGGATTGACAAGCCTTCCTCCCGTCTCTACGATTTATATAACGTTAACGAAAGACAGCCTTAGCTAGGACGACTTTTTGAGATGCGAGGAGAACTGAATGCGACGACGTATAGCTCATGGACTGATGGCCGCTTTGTTGGTCATTGGACTAGGGGCAGCTCAGGGCCCAAACAACTCGGAGGCCAGTTCAGCCCCGGATAAATCAGCTCAAATCAAGCCCGAAATTCGGAAGCAGGCGAAAAGCCAGCCCTATCAGGTCGGAACTGCTTCCTGGTACGGTGAGGATTTCGAAGGCAAAACCACAGCCAGCGGCGAAGATTACGAGATGTACGACATGACAGCCGCCCATCCCACGCTTCCTTTGGGAAGCTACGTCCGGGTCACGAACCTGCGCAATGGACGCGCGGTGGTAGTCAAAGTCAATGATCGGGGTCCGATCGTAGAAGGCCGGATCATCGACCTTTCCTATGGCGCCGCTCAAGCTCTGCAATTCCAACAGCGCGGCTTGCAGAGGGTCCGACTCGATGTGGTGAAGAAGGGTACCTCGCAGCATCGGCCAGTCTTGCAAACCATTGCGCTCAACCATCCTGTGGCGCAACTGCCATAGATGGCTTTACACTGCTAGGGATGCAGACCACTCTGCCCCATCTCATCCCTGGCAGCGAACCGCAGCAAAATCCCCAAAAAACCGATTCGCGCCAAAACGATTTACTGAAAAACGATCCTCGGCAAAAACTGATCGTTGCGCTTGATGTATCCAGCGCGGCAGATGCGCGGAAGATCGTGGCCGCCGTCGGTGACTCGGCGCTGACCTACAAGGTCGGCATGCAACTCTATACCGCCGAAGGTCCGCAGGTGGTGCGGGATTTAGTGGCCTCAGGGCGGCGTGTTTTTCTCGATCTGAAATATCACGACATCCCTAATACCGTGGCTTCCGCGGTACACGAAGCCGCTCAGCTCGGCGTAAGCATGCTGACCATTCACGCCGCCGGCGGCGCCAAGATGATCCGCGCCGCAGCAGACGCAGCCCGCGCCAACAACCCCGAATTGTTAGTACTGGCTGTGACGGTTCTCACCAGCCTCGACCAGAGCGATCTGGAGAAAGTCGGGTTTCAGGGAACGGTACGAGATGAAGTCCTGCGCTTATCGGCCCTGGCATTAGCCAATGGATGTAAGGGCATCGTCACCTCTGCCCGGGAAGCTTCCGCCGTCCGCGCCGAATTAGGTCACGACTTCGCCATCGTAACTCCCGGGGTCCGTCCTGCTGGGAGCGCGCACGCTGACCAAATGCGCGTGGTCACGCCTGCCGAAGCAATCGCCGCGGGTGCAAGCCATATTGTGGTCGGGCGGCCTATTACGGAAGCTGCGGATCCAGCCGCGGAGGCACGGGCAATTCTGGAACAGATCAGCTCATAAGTGGCCGGTGCGAGATGTGCATGTGGGAACAGCCGCCCTCGGCTGTCCGTCGAGCGAAGCTCGACGGCACCATTTCGTCAAGACCTTCCAATCATTCCGCTTACTTCAGCAAATTCCGCAGCACCGCCACTTCCGCTGCAATCCCGGCATGCAACGCCGGGTCCACATCCGGCGCAAACAGCGGAGAGTGATTCGAAGGCAGTACCGTTCCGGCAGCCTTGGCTTGCGCCAGCTTCTCCGGGTCGGCGCCTCCAAGATTGAAGTAGAATCCCGGAATTCCCTGCTCCACAAAATAAGAAAAATCCTCCGATGGCGTGATCGGCTCTGTGGTTATGACATTGTCTTTTCCCAGAACCGACTCCAGTGCGCCGCGTAACCGCTGCGCCAGCGCGGGATCGTTGTACACCAGATCGGCGGATTCATAGTGCTCGATCGATGGCGGACGGGGCGCGCCCGCGGCCTCGGCTTCAGCCTTAGTAATCCGGTCAATCGCGGCGAGGACCTGCTTTCGCACTTCCGGCCTCCGCGTGCGCACCGTCAGCCCCAATTCAGCGTGATCGGGAATAATATTGTTCTTGGTGCCGGCCTGAATGTAGCCAACCGTAACCACAACCATTTCTCCCGGCTTCACTTCGCGCGAAGCAATGGTCTGCAACCCGAGAATGGTTCGTGCAGCAATCACAATCGGATCGATCGCTGTCTGCGGCGCCGAGCCATGCCCACCCTTGCCGTAGATTGTGATGCGCAGCGAGTCCGCGTTCGTGTTGTAAACACCCGGCGTAATTCCCACCGTTCCCGCCGCCAGATCGTTGCCCACGTGCATTGCCACTGCCACGTCCGGCTTGGGAAAGCGAGTGAACAAGCCGTCGCCGAGCATAGCCTTGGCGCCGGTAATCGTCTCCTCGGCCGGCTGCCCGATCAGCATCAGAGTTCCATGCCAACTATCTTTGCTGTGTGCCATGATCGTGGCCGTACCCAGAATCGCCGCCATGTGCAGATCGTGTCCGCAGGCATGAGCGACAGGAACATCGTGACCGGCATCGTCTTTCGTGTGAACCTTGCTTGCATAAGCAAGACCGGTTTTCTCTTCCACTGGCAGCGCGTCCAGTTCGGTGCGCAGCATGACCGTCGGGCCTGCGCCGTTCTTCAAAATAGCGACAATCCCCGTTCCGCCGACATGCTCGGTCACTTCATATCCAAGTCCACGCAACCTGCCCTGCCAGCTTCGCAGCCGTCTGCGTCTCATGCGATGACAGCTCCGGGTGCTCATGCAAATCCAGATACAGCGTATGTGCCTCTGGATAGACCCCCTCAACTTCTTTTGAGTCAGAAGCCTGCCCATGAGCCGAAGCAGTAAGAACCACAAGCAGCAAGACTTTTGCCAGTTTCATAGTTCACGGATCATATCTGGCAAGGATCATGTCTGGCAAAGTGATCCTCTGTAAATTAATTCTCGCCAATATTCTCTTCCAGCTCACCATTCCCAAAATTACCGCACGATCAAATCAGTTTTTTCAATTGCGCGTTGCACACTTGCTGCGGGTGTACAATTTTCTTAGTAAGTTTTTTAGCAAGCACTGGGTTGCGTTGCTTTCGTCTGAATGCCCGAGGTGCTCATGAACGTCCACATCAGTTACCGCCTTCATAAGACTCCCGCCGTAGAAAAAGACCTGCAACATCAGATCGAAAAACTGCGAAAACGCCTGCAAGTCTTCCGTCCCGAACTAATCCATCTCAAAGGCATGGTCGAGGAAGTTTCCGCTCACGAAGGTATCAGTGTGTCGCTCAACCTGCGCCTGCCTTCAGGACAGATGGCAGTGCAATCCAAAGCTTCAACCGCCGCGGCAGCGGTTAAAACTGCATTCGAAGATCTTCTGCAGCAAGTCAACAAGCACAAAGAACTGCTGCGTTCCAGCCACAAATGGCAGCGGCGACAAAATGAAGCATCGGCGCGCCGGCACACTTCCGTCCCATTTGAACAAACACTGGCAGTGGTATTCCCCGCAACTGTTTCCGCCGATGACGTGCGCTCCTACGTCAACGTAAATCTTTCCCGCCTTGAACGCTTTGTGGAACGCGAAATTTACTTCCGCGAAACCGCCGACCAAGTCATGCCCGACTCGATCAGCAAAGAAGAAGTGATCGATGAAACTATTGCCGCCGCGCTAGGTGAGGACTACGAGAAACCGGAGCGTCTAGCTCTCGAGCCCTGGCTCTATCGGCTGGCGCTAAACGCACTCGATCAACTCTCTCGCCCCGAAGGTACCAACGGCGGCGCTGTGCGTTTGGAGGAGTCTGCCCGCAAACAGAATGTCCGCGGCAGCGACGAGCCCGAACTGCAATTCCATCAGCCCGACGAAGCCATCACCGAAGAAACCATCATTGCCGACGATCGCGTAGCCACGCCCGAACAAATTGTCGGATCGGATGAGATGATGCGCCTCATCGCCTCCGCTCTGCTGGACGTAATTCCGACCCAGCGTGAGGCCTTCATTCTGCACGCCATCGAAGGCTTCGGCATCGAAGAAATCTCCGCCATCACAGGAGTTCCGCCCGAAGGCGTGTCGAACTCCATTGCTGCCGCCCGCGATCACCTCCACCGATCGCCCAGTTTTGCCCGCCAATTCAAAGGCCGGTTCGCCGCTACCGGGACGGCCTAACTCCAATTCCAATCGAAAGGAAGTGGGACCCCGAATGATTACTCGTGAACAAGTTCAGGAATTAGCCCAATTTGAAGATCAGGGAGCCTGCGCTCTCAGTTTCTACTTTCAGCCCACTACGCCCCGCAACAAGGCGCACAAGGAAGATGCGATCCTCGTCAAGGACCTGGCGCGGGAAGCGTTGCGTCAACTGGAGAGCAGGAATAACGGCAATAGTAACGGCCATAATCACAATCATAAAGACAAGCACGAATCTGCTCGCGCCGATCTCGACCGCATCGTACGCTTGGCGCATGATCTACGAGGCAATGGCCTGCAAGGTAACGGAGCCCGCGCCAAGGCTGTATTCGCCTGCTCTGCGCAAGGCTTTTGGCGTGAGTATGATCTGCCCGCGCAACTGAGCGGGACACAGCTCCTTGTAAATCGTCATTTCCATCTGAAGCCTCTTGCACAAATGCTGGGAGCGCTTCCCAGCCTCGGCGTCGTCCTCGTGGATCGTCATCGCGCTCGCATGTTCGAGCTGCGCCTCGGTGAGTTGACCGAGCGAGAAGGGTTCTTTCATCCGTTCACCCGCCGGGGCCGTGGCGATGGATTCGCCGGCTACGACGGAGGCCACGCCGAACGCCGTGTCGCCGATGAAGCACGCCAGCACTTCAAGTTCGTCGCCGAGTTTCTCCAAGAAGCTTTGGAAAAAGGCACGTTCGAAAAATGGGTTCTGGGTTGCCAGGACACACATTGGTCGCAATTTGAACCGCAATTGCATTCCTACGTTTCGCAGCGCTTGCTGGGCCGGTTTTCCACCGATCTCGCTCATGTGAGCCGCGAAGAAATTCACGCCCACGCCGAACGCATCTTCGCGGACTCGCAACAAGCCCTCTGCACAGAAGCGCTTCGTGAAACCCTTAGCCAGGCCCGCGGCCACGGCCGCGGCGTCACCGGATTGCGCCGCGTGCTGCACGCGCTCGAACTGGGCGAAATACAAACGCTGCTCGTGGGCGATCACTACATTGCGCAGGCCGTCGAGTGCATCGGCTGCGGCCATCTCGACGCCCACCTCATTAGCTTCTGCCCAGCCTGCGGCCGCGAAACTCGCAAGGTAGTCGACGTGGCCGAAGCGATTCTTCCCTGGGTGATCCGCGGCAATGTAGAACTCTTCTACGTGAAAGACGATCCCGAATTCGACAAAATCGGTAATATCGCCGCCCTGCTCCGCTTCCGCTCCGGTAACGGAAAAAATGTTCGCTCTATCAGCACCCTACCAGTCGAGCACTCCCTCGGCCGCCAGGCCGGACTGGTAGGCCGCTACCGCGGATTGGCTAGCGGTTAATCGTGACGATGACTCCGTTTTTAAAAGGGCGCGGCTTCGAGCCGCGCCGCAAATCCGAAAAGAAATAACAGTCCCATTTCTCGCGTTCTTTGCGAGAAGTCGGATTCCTCTACTTTAAAAGTCCTTGTGCTTTGATCCTTGCAGACACACCCACGCGAACTGGCACCGCCGAATTTATCCAGCCAGCGGATTAACCACCCGAACCGTCCCGTAACTCTGCTTCGCCGCTAAATCTTCTGAGTAGAGAATCGCTGCTCCCGATTGCTCTGCCGCCTGCAAAATGAGAGCATCCCAAAAAGAGATTTTGTATCGCGCTTCGATCTCCAGGGCGCGAACCACGGCCTCGGCAGAGTTAACCACGATCTCCCAACTCATGTAATCGTGGATGAGCAGGCGGATTTCGTCCACCGCAACCGGACGCGCAACTTTGCGCCGCAGGTTGACGCAAAGCTCCTGCAGGACTTGTGTACTTAACACGCCATGCCCGTTCGCCCACAAGTTCTCGATTAGGTGACGAGCCCGCTCGTGCTTGATGCCGGTGGACCGGTCATGGGCGTAGATCAAGATGTTGGTATCGACGAAGTACTTTTCTGTCATCGCGAAGCCCTGAACTCCAGCTTAGGTTTGAAAGGGCGCGTTTCCCGTCCAAAAAAGCCTCACTCACTAATAACTTTGCCCGCCAAGAGGCTCACCGTTCGTGAATCTCGTCGCGGGACGCTGGCGGCGTCCAACGCAGATCCATCCCTTCGCGCAGCCTAGCGAGGGCTCGCTTGCGCGCCCGCTGGTAAGTCTTGCGCTCGCGCACGATTTGTTCCAGCCGCGCGGCCAACATCGCGCTGATCGAAGTGTCTTCCTCGGCGGCCAGCACTCGCGCCTCTCGCAGCAAATCGGCGTCTAGTTTAAGCGTAATGTTAGTCTTCATAAAGAGCACTATATTGCGTGCAGCACAATTATACGTGCTGCGGGAAACTATGTAAAACAAGATCCCAAAAAACGCGTTAAAGCATTCAGCCACGCCCCAATAAGACAGAATGAAACACGACGGACTCGCATGATATCCTCCCCTGTCATACCAGCAGGAGGGACCATTGCCATTCTCGCGCCGTGATTTCGTAAAAACATCCGTTCTAGGAGCAGTCGCCGCCGGAGTAGGAGCCCGAGCCCAAGGGGAAGAGTCGAAGCCAACTGCGGGCCCTCACGAACAAGATGCGGAAACCGGACCGCACAAGCGCCCCATGATCATCTGCGCCCACAACGGCTATGCGTACCTCGAAGATGCGTTCGCTTTCCTGAAAAGCGGAGGCGACACGCTCGATGCCGCGCTTCGCGTCGTCAGAGGTCCGGAAGACGATCCCAACGACGACACAGTCGGTCTCGGCGGAATTCCCAACGAAGAAGGCGTGGTCGAGCTCGATGCCTGCTGCATGCACGGTCCTACACGCCGCGCCGGCGCGGTTGGCGGCGTTCGCAACATAAAGAATGTGTCGCTGGTCTCAAAGGCTGTGATGGAGCACACCGGACACGTCATGCTGGTCGGCGAAGGCGCGGAGCGCTTTGCTGTGGCCGTCGGATTTCCGCGCGAGAACCTGCTTACCGAACGCTCCCGCAAGATCTGGCTGCTGTGGAAGGAATTCAATTCGAACGACGACTGGTGGGGACCCGGCCTTGCTGATCCGCACTGGCAGGCTCCAGCAAGTGACAAGCCGCAGGCGGAACTGTGGCAAGAACGCATCGAGAAGCTGCGCGCCCGCGCGGCAGACCTGGGCATTGAACCGGAACAGCAACTGGCTTCAGTGCGCAAAGTCATCTTCCCTTCCACCGGCACGATCCATTGCTCGGCATTGAATGATAAGGGAGAAATTTCTGGCTGCACCACTACCAGCGGCCTGGCATTCAAACTTCCGGGACGCTGCGGCGATTCGCCCATCATCGGCGCTGGCTGCTATACCGATCAGGACGTGGGCTCAGCCGGTGCGACCGGCAGCGGCGAGGAAAACATCAAGGTTGCGGGCGCGCATACCATCGTGGAAAATATGCGCCGCGGCATGTCCCCGCAGGAAGCGGGTCTGGACGCACTGAAGCGCATCGTCCGCAACTACAACAACGACATGAACAAGCTGCGCTTCCTAGACATGACGTACTACGTCCTGCGCAAAGACGGCGCCTACGCAGGAGTTTCGCTGTGGGAGGGCTATACGAAGGGCAATCCCCATAAGATTGCCATCCACGATGGCACGCGCCGGGCCGAAGCGACCGTGAGCCTGCTCAAGGGACCTTCGCAGGAGTTTCCGCCGTTCCCGAATGTTCCGGAGGATTTGAAGAAAGGTTCTGAGTATCTGAAGTAGCTAACTACGCGAACCTCACCTTCACATCCGGGCCTTTCTCCAAGTGAATGCTTTCGATGAAGCGCACTTTGGCGGTCTTTTGGGTAAGGATCACTGACGAGGTGCGTGTGCCTTCGCCGAAGAAACGTACACCCTTGAGCAGGGCACCATCGGTGACGCCGGTGGCAGCGAAGATAAGTTGTTTGCCGGGAGCGAGATCTTCTGCCTCGTAGATTCTGTTCTTATCTTTTACTCCCATGCGGGCGAGCCGCTCTTCCTGGTCGGGCTTCACCACCAGGCGTCCGAGCATGTAGCCGTTGAGGCAGCGGATGGCGGCAGCGGTGATCACGCCTTCAGGAGCCCCGCCGGAGCCCAT
Source organism: uncultured Acidobacteriaceae bacterium (assembly GCA_963789625.1). Lineage (GTDB taxonomy): Bacteria > Acidobacteriota > Terriglobia > Terriglobales > Acidobacteriaceae > Sulfotelmatobacter. The sequence continues at coordinate 27,832 of CAWBLK010000014.1, forward strand.
AACGGCATGAACTCCGGTGCCAATGACGGCAGCGGCGATGCCGGCCGAAAGATCGCCATCGCCTATGAGGCGGATGCGGGCGCCGGCAGCGCGAATATCGGCAATCAGCTTTTCGTGGCGCGGGCGGTCGAGGACGATCACGACCAGGTCTTCCACATCGCGTGACATTCTCTTGGCGATATTCTTCAGATTGTCAGCTACGGGAGCGTCGAGATCGACGGCGTTCTTGCAGGACGGCCCGACCACGATTTTTTCCATGTAGCAGTCGGGAGCGTTGAGTAGGCCTCCGCGTTCGGAAGCGGCGAGAACGGTGATTGCTCCGGGCGCGCCGGTTGCGCAAAGATTGGTGCCTTCGAGGGGATCAACGGCGATATCGACCTCTGGCACCTCGCGGCCGTCGTTAAATTCGGCGCCAACTTTCTCGCCGATGTAGAGCATGGGCGCTTCGTCGCGCTCACCCTCGCCGATGACGATCGTGCCGCGCATGGGGATGGAGTCCATGGTCTGCCGCATGGCCTCGGTGGCCACCTGGTCGGAAAGTTTGCGCTCGCCCTGGCCCATGGTACGAGCCGAAGCGATGGCCGCCACTTCCACTACGCGCAGAAATCGCGACGCCAGATCGCTTTCAATGTTTTCCCCAAAACTGCGGGCCTTGCCTTCCGGACGAGTTTGCGTAGCCATGAAGCCTCCTGGAGTTGTCGTATCCGCGCGGTAGGTACGGCACGAAGCATCGCGCATAATGCTCCTTCGAGGAGGCCGTCGTCAAGATGGAAAAGGCTGTATGGCAGGGCGAAGTGATCTGACCGCGCTACTTCACGGACTTGACGGATACCGGGTCGAGAAGAACAACTTGACATCCCGAAACCTCCGAGCAATTTACAATTGCGCGTCGAACCAGCCTCGCGGAACTACCCTTGGGAAACACGACCGGAAATTCAGTCTTTGAGAGAACATCTCCAACTGACTTGAGCTTTTCGGAGCCGCTGATGAACTGGACATCCTCTACTTTCGGGCCAGGGCTCAGGAGAATAAAAAATTCCGCTGTTTCCGAACCGGGCACCAGGCGCTTCAGTTTAACCGTCCGTAGTTGACTCAGTTCAGCGAAGGTTGAATAGCTTACAGAATTGGGAGACTGCAACGTCGTGCCAGTCAAATGTTCAAGTCGCCGTCGTGAGGAATCCCAAGTGCCGCTTGGCAAATGCGAATCCGAGGTGACCAATGCCAGCCGATACATTTGTTTGGCTTGTTGCGTCTTTTTTTCCTGTTCGTAAAGCTGCCCCAGGTGGTCGGCATTGACGGACAACTGCGTGAGCAGCCACGCCGATTTAAGATAGCTTTCCGCCTCATCCCAGTGTCCCAGGCGGAAATGAAGCCATCCTAATGTGTCCCAAAAATAGCCGATCTTAACGGTACAGCCTAGATCATCCTGAACAAGATTGGAGAGTCTCACGTCGTGGGATACCTTCTCTTGCATGTCGACGGCCTGCTGCGCATATTCCAGACCTTTGGATAAGTCCACTTTAGCTTCGGCAAATTCGTAGGCCACATCATTCAGCATCGGAGCAGTGGCATCGGCTGCGATGAGCTTCTCCAGAATTGCTTCCCCTTTTTCGGCTTGACCGGTTCGCAAGTACACGCTGCCTAATTGAGCCTGATTGCCCGAGGAAGGATCCTTCTGCACGGCAGCTTCCAGATAAGGCAGGGCATCTTGATAGCGCTTTTGGCGGATCAGCAGTGGAACAAGAGCCGCGATCGCATCAGGATCATCAGGCGCAATTTTCAACAGATCTTGCAATGCGTTGATGGCTTCATCCGGCCGATTCAGTTGCATCAGCGTGATAGCGGCAACTCGATACGAGATGGGCCTTGACGGATCGGAGTCGATCGCCTTTTTCAATGTGGAGGCCGCATCATTCGTAGCAGCCAATCCGAGATAGAGTGAGGCCAGGCGCAGCCAGGCTCGAGTAAACTTTGGATCCTCCTCCACAGCCTTTTTCAAGCTATATTCGGCCCGGGTCACGTCGTAGGTTTTCATTGCGCGCATCGCGTCCTGCTCCAGAAGCGTGGCCTCGGAATTACCGCTATCGGGTAGGGCCTCGATGGCAGTGCGAAACTCAGCACCTTTTTGGAACATCATCGTCGTGCCGACAACCCCCGACGAAGTCTCGACATACTGGTTCGCATCGTCGAGCACGCGTTTGTTGAAAGCCCTATAGTCCGGGAGTTGTGCCGGGGAGATTTCCCGCGCCTTGGTAATCAACCTGCGGAGAACTACGAGGGCACCATGACTCTGGGAGTAAGTCGCATGATATTCGGCGAAGTCGTACTTTACATTTACTTCCGCGGGAAGTTGAGGCGTGTATCCCTTGGGCAACTCGACTGTAGCTTCAGCGGAAATTTCGACCGCCGAGCCCAGCCACACTGGTTCCTTGGGCTCGCTGTCATCCTCCGGCGCCGACGGTAGAAAAAATGCTGCAATGGGCGCCGTGAGGTGGTGATTTGTCCAGTCGGGATAATCCTTACGATTGTAAGAATACGAAATGTGGAATGGCTCGGCGAAAGCTTCGGGCGAGCTTGCCTGAACGTCGCTTACGGTCCCGCCGTAGCCGGTGGCGTAAGATACCCGCTGCATTAAATCCTTCCACCCTGGTTGTCCTACACTGCGAAACGCAGCCCGAAACATGACCTCTGTGTCGCCCCGGTCGGAACGATCCATTTTTGCGTCGAGCGTACCGTTGTCGCTGAGCTTTGCCTCGATTTTAAACACTACCGAATTTTGGACGGGAGGATCCGCAGGAGTTCCGATTAGCTGCGACGGCTTGTCACCTAACATAACCAGCGCCTGCTTATCCCGCAAGCGCGGCACAAGATAGCCGGATGGAGCAACCTCGGGCGTGGTGTCGAGCCAAACCGCATCGTGATCCTTGGTTTGAGGCAGATAACCGATGACATGATCGAACTGAGCTGGCGAGGGCACATCAGGATCAAGTCTGTAGCTCGTACTGATGAGGGCCGGATAAAGCGTAATGCTAGAGGCCTGCAATAAGGCAGCTAACAGAGTGTGCTTGTCCTTACAATCTCCGTAGTTATTCGTCAGGACGTCCTCAGCCGCGTGTGGTTGGTAGCGTCCGATGCCAAACGAAATCCCAATGTAGCGGTACTGCGTGCTTACGAAACCATAAATGGCGCGCACCTTGGCTGGATCGTCGGTCAGGCCTTGTGTCAGTTGAACCGCTTTGGCGCGGATAGCTGGAGTTGGCTCGATACGATCCTTCTGAAGATTCCAATACCAACGACCCACTTCCTCCCAGTTTTGAAAACTGCTGACTTGAATATCGGGACTTGGAAGCAGACCTTGCGCGGCCTCTGTTTCCTGCTTTTTGTTGACCTCTGGCTTGGGCCTTTGGGGCTGGGAGAAATTCCAGGAATAAACGCGGTAACCTGGCTCCGCCGTGATCGTTTGAGTGGCTTGCGGCCCCTTTGCTTTGATGGCGCGGCCAGCGGGCACCTTGATCTCGACTCGTTCGTCAACGACGATGCTGGTGCGCTGAAAACTATACTGAAACCAGAACTGCCCGGGAACGAGTGGCTTGATGGCATGCCAATGAGCCTGATATTCGAGAATGTCGCCTTTGCCCAAGCCCTTTACCGCAACGTGTTTCTCCCGGAGATCACTATAAAAGGGCGCACTGCGTGTGATTTCCGAGTCCAGGTCCTGCACGTTGTCGGGCGGCGTAACTAAAAGGCTTCCATCGGGCTTGCGTACGCGCACGTAATCGAGGTCGACGGTCTGGGTCGCGGACTGAAAGGAAAAACTCAAGAGTCCCCACTGTTGCACGCCGGCATCGGTTTGCACCCGTATGCGGCTGGTTTGCTCGCGGGTCATGTTGCCATCGTTATCAAAGACAACATGGGTCGACATGCTATCAATGACCGCAGGCTCTTGTGCTGAGCCGGTTGGCGCCGGGGTCGGTGGCATCGGGGTCTGTGCATGCGCGGCCAGAAAGGCTGCAAATACTACGCTACTTCGAACGACCAGTGAACAACGAATCATAATTGCCTGAGTTTCGTCCTTGTGTGCCCAAAAGCTGGACTTAGACCAAGAGCATCGCGCATCATGCCCCATTGTGCGGCTCGCGTCAAGAAAAGAAGAGCCCGTAGAGTGAAACGATTTGCAAGGGTGCGCCACAATAGGCCAGGGAGATCTCGGAGGGTTATGGCTGCATATCGGATCAAGCTTTGTCGGTTGCAAGACCTATGGTGATGTCTTCGGACTCCGTGATGATGCCTCTGTTAGGCGTCCTTTGGGTTGTGGTCAACGCAACGCTTGTGAGTCTCGGAATTTATGTCCGTTGGCCGTTTACTTGTTCCTTCGCGGTTGGCCTCGTCAACGGGACGGTTCTGTCGGTGATTGCGGTCTCGGTGGCCAGTGAGCGCTTCCAGGCGAGTGCGGCTGGACTGTTGGGTGGCCTGAGTCTAAGTGGTCTACGAAGCGATGGGAGCATGATCTCAAAAGCCATGCAGAGCATGCACAGTGTTGCAGATAGCGTGCTCAATGCCATGGGGACTGAAGTCAACGAACAGTTACACCACGCCATCGAACAGGAAGCTCTCTACATCGCCTGGACGATGGTGTTTGTAGTGCTGGCCTCGCTGGTGGCGGAGTGGGTGCGGTCGGCACGGGCGCACGCCTAAGCACGGGAAGTGCATGGTTAAATGATTCATTTATCCGATTGAATAATTGATTCTCCGGCTGGCGTCGGCATGGTATTCTCGCAGACCTGCCGCCGGATGAATGCCATGCCTCAGCCGCGTCCGATCAACCTCCTGTGCATTACCACGTATGAAAAAGGCCAGGAGTTCATGCGGGAGTGCAAGCGCCAGGGCTGCGGTGTAATTCTGCTCACGGCAGAAAAGCTACGTGATGCCGATTGGCCGCGCGAAAGTTTGGACGACACGTTCTACCTTCCCGCTGAGATTGCCATCGCCGACATTGTGCAGGCCGTCACCCACCTCGCCCGCAACCGGAAGATTGACCGTATTGTCGCGCTTGACGAGTACGACATGGAGACCGCCGCGACTCTCCGCGAACACCTGCGCATACCGGGCATGGGGCTGACCACGATGCGGTATTTCCGCGACAAACTGGCCATGCGCATGAGGGCGCTGGATCGCGGCGTGCGTGTGCCGGATTTCGTTCCGGTGGTGAACCACGAGGACATCCGCTATTACCTTGATCACGTGCCCGGGCCGTGGGTGCTGAAGCCGCGGCAGGAAGCATCAGCGATCGGGATCAAGAAGATTCACGCAGCCGAAGAGTTGTGGCCGGTGCTGGAACAATTGGGAGATAAGCAGTCCTCGTTCTTGCTGGAGAAATTTGTTCCGGGCGAGGTTTACCACGTGGACTCGGTGGTGTCAGAGAGCGAAGTAGTCTTCGCCAACGTGAGCAAGTACGGCAAGCCGCCCATGAGCGTGGCGCAAGGTGGAGGAGTTTTTACCACATTCACGGTGCCACGAGGCAGCGACGAAGATTCAGGCTTGCGCCAGATCAATCGGGATCTGATTGCAGCGCTTGGCCTGGTGCGCGGCGTCGCCCATGCGGAATTCATCCAGGCATATGCCGATGGGCATTTTTATTTTTTGGAGTGCGCGGCGCGCGTGGGTGGCGCTTACATCAACGAGATGGTCGAGGCGGCAACGGAATCAATTTGTGGCGGGAGTGGGCACGCATCGAGATCGCCGGCGGGAACGGAAGCTACCAGCCTCCTCAGGTGCGCGAAGAGTATGCGGGAGTAATTCTTTCACTGGCGCGGCAGGAAGATCCGGATACTTCCGGGTATAACGATCCTGAAGTGTTCTTGCGGATCAGAAGGCATCATCACGCGGGGCTTGGTTCTGCGATCTACGGATCAACTGCGGGTGCAGACACTGCTGGAAAACTACGGCCAACGCTTTGCGCAGGAGTTCCTCGCAGTGGAACCGCCACGGGAGAAACCTACGGCTTAGCTCACTGGTTGCTGGCGCCTGTGAAAAGGCCTGCTAGCGACGCGAAGTTGTAACTGATTCCAACCTGGCCGCCGACTTTGCTGCCTTGAAGTAGATCGGTTTTATTTGACCAGCTTACAGCGATCGGAATCTGAACATTCCCGCCCCCTTTTAAAGTGAATTTGGCTTGAGTAACCCACAATGATCCCGCCGTGCCGACGAACTCCTGCGTTCCATTCGGAAGAGGGATATCAGTGCCGGGCGCGACCGTGCCGGCGGCAATATTTAGGATAGAGGGATTGGACTGGTATTGCCAGTATCCGGCCAAACTCAGTTGTGTTTGAAAAGACTTGCCAGTGCCAGTAACGGTTCGATCATACTCCGTTGACACCTGCCCGTAATGCAGACGGCCATACTTAGCGCCTGCGGGGATCGTATCGTATACCGACGCAGAGCCGTTAAACGTAAGCATCCCAGCTGCGGCAAAATCGTAGGCATAGATCAGCTTAAAGTTGTGGGTGATGGGTTGGTTGAGAGGGCGGTTGTAGTCGTACTCGAAGGTGAACATATTGCCCGCAGCCGCCTGCAGTGCATCGAACCATGCCTTACGGTAAACCGCTCGATCCTGCATCACTTGTGAGACGTAGGGGCCAATGCTCGAGTCTTTTAATACCGTTTGTGACGCATCCGAAAAATAATTATCGAAGAAATTCGCCAGCGCCGCTCCGGTCGGATCACTCTTTGCTGTCTCAATGATTTTGTCCCTGTCCAGTCCAAAGTCTTTCGCGTCTGCCGTAACCAGTTTCATGACGCTATTAGTTGCACCCATAAGAGTTACGGCCGCCACATCGACTTTATTCTTGGACACAGCTTGCTTCCACTTTGTTTTGAACGCGGTGCTGCGTGGATCAAATTTATTCAATAACTGGTAGCGCACGGTGATGCCGGATAGCTTTCCAGCCCCGGTCGGGATCATCGCACTGCTTACCGGGGTCGAAGTAGTGCCGCTAGCCTGGCCGGTTGTGGCCGTGGTTTTGCTGCTCTGCTGCGCCAGATCAAGGCTGGCTGAAATATTTATGGGATTCAAGACGTAAGTTTCAAACCGTCCCACGCCTGTGCAGGTGACGGTGCAATCGGGGTCGTTCCCGGTGATCAGCCGGAAAACCTGATCTGCATTCGTGTTAAGCGTGGCGGTCGTGCCGTTAACCGACTCGGTCAAAGCTCCTGTATCCAGTCCGAGCGAAAGCAGTTCCGAACTTCCGGCTTTTGAAACCAGCGAGGTAGTGCCGCTAGTGTCATTACTGGGAGAAGTTTGGCGATCAAGACGCGCTTGGCCCGCATCCTGCAATGCGTTTGATGCAACTGCCTTCGACGACACCGCAGACGTCACCGCCTTTGCCAAGATAAGGTCCGAAGTCGCGGTAATGAATTGCGAAGTCGCAGCCGCCTGAGTGAGATCGAGATTGTTCAAAGGCTCCCTTGCCTGCTCTTTCGTTGCACCTCGGTTTACGTCCGCTTGGAGATCGTTGAGGTCTTTGCAATAGACACGAACAGCGGAGCGTGGATCTTTGCAGAAATCTATTATCTGGGAGGCTGGGGAGGGGTTGGTTTGCCCCTGAGAGTACATAGATGCGATAGCGATAATAGCTGGAACAAGGATGAACTTTTTCACTTTCATTGTCCCACTCCAAATAATGCGACGAAGCCGGGCGTGCGGCCGGAGTCGATGGACGGTGGTGGATCTGCTGCGGTCGCGTTTCCTACAGTCACGGTTCCGATGCCGACGACAGCGTCTTCTGTCTGACCTGGTGGCCAAATAAGCGCGAGTGACACAGTCGAATCACCCGAAGGAAGGGTTGCAACCGTAACAGATTGACCGGTTGCACTGACTGAAAGGCTTTGATCGGGTTGCCCGGCCACAATCAACGTTGCACCGTTTGCAGCAATCGATGCCGTGGCCACGGTAATCGTGAACTTTGCTCCCTTTGAACCGACGATATCCGCCGTATCTCGAGACATTTGATACTCCTTCTGTGAGGTTCTTGCGCGGTCGGTCTACGCTTACATCTCTTGAGTCTCTATGATGTACCCACATTCCCTCCCGCCTTCTTCGCCAGATACGCACCTTGGCCGAGGCCGAAACCCGCCAAAATCGTGCTGTCTACGTCCGGGAGGGTTACTGTTTTCAGAAACTGGATTGATCCCAGAAAGTGATAGATCAGCATGCTATACATGACCACGGCGACGATGGTTACAGCGATCATCTGAAAATCGCCGAAGTCGAAACCGCCAAAGTCGTTCTGCACTAAATCTGTAAGAATGTTTTCGCTGTTCACGGGCTGCGCATTCTTGGGATTTGGATTAGCCGGCGGAGTTACAGCAACAGCAGCAGGGGGCGCAGTGGGTGGGGCATGCACGACTACACCAATCGCAGGATCTGCTGGTGCCGCCATGGCGACAGCCACCGCCGGGACATTCGCAGCAGGCGTGACCGCCACGGCGACGGGAGCAGGATTCGTGGCGGCGTTCACTTTGGAGGTTGTGATCGCCTTCGCACCTCCATAGGTGATAGCGCTCAATCCTGAAAGTACCAGCAGGTTTTGTGGAATGCTCACGCCGCCAAGGAAATCACCTCCGGCATACCAAAGACGGAATACCACGGTAGCGAGATATGTGGAGAGCATTACCCAGAACCAAAGCGCGATCTGGAACTTCGAGTTGCTGTAGCGATTATCCATACCGACGATGAATTTCAGCGGAGACCCTCGAGTTGCCAGTGCGGCGATCGCAAGAATGGCGAAAGCGCAGGCCGAGAGCACGAGCAGCCTGGTGGTTGGCGGCGTCTCCGGAGGAGCGTCACCAGTACTGGGAGCGCTGGTGACGGCCCACGGGCCGCGAATATCTTTCAGTTCGTTGGTGCTCGGGTCGATATTCACGCGCAGGTGATCGCCGATATGGTACTGCTTGAGCTGCGCCCTTAAAGCTTGGTCGTTTACTTTCGGGTGGTAGATTTGGCCGCCAGCGGGGTCGGATTTGTTAGCGATGCAGACGCCGTTGTTTCCGCAGTCGCGGAGGGAGATGCTTTCGTAGTTGGAATCCAAGGCGTCGACTCGAGTATTTTCTAGTTTGACGACGACAGTCGCTTTGGCCGCATCTGCAGCTTTCTTTGCAACCTCCTCGGCTGTCTTCTTGTTCGCCGCCTCCTCGGCTTTCTTGGCCGCTGCTTCGGCAGCTTTCTTCCCCGCTGCAGTGGTGGGCTTCGTGGCTGCATCGGTTGTTTTGTTGGCACCGGTGGGCGAAGTTGAGGGCCCAGCCTGGCATTGAACAACTGGGAGAGCCACGAGGATGAATACTCCAAGTCGCAACAGGGTCTGAGATGTTTTCATACAAGTCCTCCTCAGGATCGCTTCTGTGCATCACCACACTTTGCTACATCTCCCACAAACAGCACGCTGCACCGAAACACGTGCTCGCTTACTAGCTTCTTGTGTTGATGACCACGCCCAGGGTCTGCGAGGGAGGAATGCTGCTTTGGGGGAAAAGCTCTTCACCCTCAATGGGCAGAAACACTAATCCACGAAAGAAGAATCCTCAAAACAAAGTCAATCGTGTTACACATTCAGAACGGCGAGCTTTGTTTATTGGCATTCTGCGAGATTTGCAGTTTGCGAACCTACTCAAAGAAATAAAATGCAAGTCCGCAAATCGCATGAAGAGCACGCATGAAGCGGCTTCCCGGGGCGTTACGAAATCAGAACACGTTTCGTCGAGGCGATGTGTGAACCCGCTATCGGCCACTGGGCACGGTTTGCAACGCATTGCAGTCGCATGCGGGCGGAGCGCTTTGCGAAAAAGCAGAGCTAGGTGTGGAAAACTTGGAAGCAAGCAATGACTGGGCAGTCCTAGAATGCGTCAATCCCGGTCACACTCTGCCCAATGATCAGCGAGTGCACGTCGTGCGTGCCTTCGTAAGTCTTCACCGACTCCAGGTTCATCATGTGGCGCATGATGGGATAGTCATCGGCGACGCCGTTGGCACCGAGAATGTCACGGGAAAGGCGGGCGCATTCGAGGGCCATCCAGACGTTGTTACGCTTCGCCATTGAGATATGCTGGTGCTCGACCTTGCCTGCATCTTTCAGGCGACCGACTTGCAGCACGAGCAGTTGCGCCTTGGTGATTTCGCTGATCATCCAGGTGAGCTTATCTTGCACGAGTTGGTGGGAGGCGATGGGCTGGTCGCGCCATTGTTTGCGCAAGATGGAATATTGCAGCGCGCAGTCGTAACAGGACATGGCTGCGCCAATCGCGCCCCAGGCGATTCCGTAGCGGGCTTGATTCAAGCACATCAGCGGAGATTTTAGGCCGTCGGTTTTCGGCAGCAGGTTCGACTCGGGGATGTGAACATCCTGCAGCGACAGCCCCGACGTAACTGAAGCGCGCAGCGACCACTTACCGTGAACATCGTCTGATGTAAAACCTGGGCGGTCTTTTTCTACGAGGAAGCCGCGAATCTTGTTGTCTTCGTTTTCCACCTTGGCCCAGATCACGGCGACGTCGGCGATGCTGCCGGAGGTGATCCACATCTTCTCGCCATTGAGAACGTATTCATTGCCGACTTTGCGGGCGCGGGTGCGCATGCCTCCGGGATTGGAGCCGAAGCCAGGTTCGGTGAGGCCGAAGCAGCCAAGCTTTTCGCCCTTCTGCATTGCGGGGAGCCAGGTCTGTTTCTGCTCGTCGCTGCCAAAGGCGTAGATTGGATACATCACGAGTCCCGACTGCACGCTGACGAAGCTTCGCACGCCGGAGTCGCCGCGCTCGAGTTCCTGCGTCATCAGTCCATATTCGACGTTGCCCATGCCGGCGCAGCCATAGCCTTTGAGCGAGGCGCCGAAGAAGCCGAGATCGGCCATGGGCTTGACCAGTTCGCGCGGGAAGCGGCCAGCGCGGTTGCACTCTTCGATGATGGGAATGAGATTGTCTTCAATGAACTGGCGCGTGGTATCGCGCACCAGGCGCTCTTCTTCGGTAAGCAGCGAATCGAACTGAATGAAATCTACACCGCGAAATTTGATGGCAGGCATGAGAAATCTCCGTGAGAGGCAAACATATGACGGTAGCAGGGGCGAGGGAACGTGGTCAACGCCTGCAGGACTATGCAAGACAGGGGAACGACATTACTGTAAAATAGTTCTGCGGAAGAGTAGAAGACGCAGCTACAAGCTTTAAGAGTGGGTTTTCGGATTCGGCGTAATCTTTTCGGAAATATCCCATCCAAATATCTGTACCGGAACCAAGCGGATTGCTGCGCACACATTGAATCGATCAGGAGAAACGAACCATGGCAGTAGGCGCGAAGATTGCAAAGACAGCGGATCGTAAGAAGGTGATGGACACCAGCAAGAGCACGGATTGTCCCAAATGTGGCAAGACAACGCGCATCGTGAAACGCATGAAAGACCGTGAGCGCGGCGTTCCAGGCGGAATTTATATTTCGTGCTCGGCGTGCGAGTTCTTCGAGAAGCTGTAGGAGCGGCTCGGATTTTCAACGGCCGGAGGATGGGATATTGACTTCCCTGCTCCGGCCTTTTGTCTGTTGGCTGGAAATGAGCGCGGTGTGACTTGCTAGACTGCCACCGTAACCGAAGTCTCCGTCCGCGTGACAGGCCGGTAAAGCGTGTCCCGCTCAATAGGCTCACGGCCCGCAGCGCGAATCAGGCGCTCCAACTCTTCGCGGCGCATGCCTTGGGGCGTGGTCGCGCCGGCATCGTGGTAAATCTTTTCTTCGATCACCGTACCATCCATATCGTCGGCGCCGAAGCGCAGGGAGATCTGCGCCATCTTCGACGTCACCATCTGCCAATAGGACTTAATGTGCGGGAAGTTGTCGAGCACGAGCCGGCTGACCGCGATCTGCTTGATATCAAGCATGCCGGTGGTTTTCGGCAGATGCTGCAGCGGGGTATTGTCAGGATGAAAGGCCAGCGGTATGAAGGTCTGGAAGCCGCCGGTTTCGTCTTGCAGGGCGCGCAGCTTGAGCAGGTGGTCGACGCGATCTTCGTCGTTTTCAACGTGACCGTAGAGCATGGTCGCGTTCGATTTCAATCCGATCTGGTGGGCGAGTTTAGCGGTATCGAGCCATTGATCGCCATCGATCTTGTGGTCGCAGATTATGTGGCGCACGCGGTCGGAAAATATTTCTGCGCCGCCACCGGGCAGCGAGTCCACGCCTGAGGCTTTGAGTTGTTCCAGCGTCTCACGAATGGAGAGCTTGGCGCGCTTCGAAAGATACGCAACCTCGACCATCGTGAAGGCCTTGAGATGCACCTGCGGAAAGCGCTGCTTCAGGCCGGAGCAGAGATCGAGGAAATATTGAAACGGCAGGTCGGGATGCAATCCGCCGACGATGTGGAATTCGGTGACGGCCTCGCTGTATCCGGAGGCCGCGGTTTCAAAAGCTTCATCGAGCGCCATGGTGTAGGCGCCGGGCGAGTCCTTCTTGCGGCCAAAGGCGCAGAGACGGCAGGCGGCGACGCAAACATTCGTCGGGTTGATGTGGCGATTGACGTTGAAATACGTTTTGTCCCCATGCATGCGCTCGCGGACGTTATTGGCCATCCAGCCCACGGCGAGAATGTCGCCGGTGCGGTAGAGAGCGAGAGCGTCGTCGGCATCAAGCCGCTCGCGCGCAATCACCTTGGCGTGAATCGGCGTGAGGCGACGGTCGTCGGTTTGAAAGGAATGGTTCTGGCGCGAAGACATCCCTCTGATGATATCGCAGGAGGCCGCGAGAAGTCACAAAAAGCCAGCGCTAGCGGTCAGCGATGACATGGTCGCGGATTCTCTCGTACTCCGCGTCAGAAAGCACGTGGCGTGTTACCAGTTCGTGAGTGCTGTCGAATGGGCGGTCGGCGATGATGCGGTCGGCATCGCGTTCGGTCACGCCCGGCAAGCTCAACAGGTCTTCGCGCGAAGCCTTGTTGATGTTCACGGTCTTATCGTGGCCCATGCCTTCCTTCACGCCTTCTACCACGGCCTTGGTATCGCGCCTCATCGTCTCAGTCGCTTCGGCTGTTTGTCGGCGAATTTCGTCAGGATTATCTTTGTTCGAGCAGGCCGTGATGCCTGCGAACAGCAGAGCAAGTGCAATGAGCGATAGAGAATGACGGTTCAGAAGTTGCATGGAATTCTGATGCAAGTCACGTATTAGTGGTTGGCGGCATCTTCGGGTTGGGCGAGCCTCCTGTACAATTTTGCTTCCGATGAGTAAGTACACAAAATGGTGGCTGGGAGTTGCCGGGGTGCTGCTGCTGGTCGTAGCGGCGCAGGCAGAACCCATCGCGCAACTCAAGCCTACCGATTACGTCAACGACTTTGCCCACGTTCTGGATCAGAATTCGATCGCGCAGATGGATGACATTTGCCGGCAGATCGACGAAAAGGCGCACGCGCAGATTGCAGTCGTGACCATCCGGACGCTCGATGGCAAAGACATCGAAAGCTACGCGGTCGACCTTTTTCATCAATGGGGAGTCGGCAACAAGTCCACTGACACGCGGAGTGCTGATTCTGTACGCGATTGACGACCACCGCGCCCGTGTCGAAGTGGGTTATGGGCTGGAGCCGATCCTGCCCGACGGAAAGGTAACCGCATTTCAGCGGGAGGCCGTTCCGCTCATGCAGGGGGGCAACTACGGCAAGGCACTGCTACTGGTGACGTCACGAATTGCTGCCGTAATCGCACAAGACGCAAAAATTCAGCTCACAACTCCTGAGTTCGCACCGTCTCCGGCGGAGCCGGCACAGAGGCCGAACACAGGAATATCAGCCGGCGGCATTATTCTGCTGATTATTGTCGTACTTATCGTTCTCTTTACGCCCCTTCGAGGCATACTTTTCTGGATGCTTTTGTCTGGAATGTTTGGCGGTGGTGGTGGATACAGAGGCGGCGGAGGCGGCGTTTGGCGGCGGAGGCGGTTTTGGGGGATTCGGCGGGCGGTAGTTCCGGCGGTGGCGGAGGTAGCAGCAGCTGGTAGCAAGCGAGGATGCGATGGTTCCAGAAAAAAAGATTACCGACTTTGTCGAGCGGCTGCGAGTGGCGGCTGGAACAAACCTGGAGAGCGTGATCCTGTTCGGATCGGCAGTGGCGGGAGATTTTCATCCCGAGTTCTCTAATGTGAATCTGTTCTGCGTGATTCGCGACAGCTCATTCGCGTCGCTGCAGGCACTGGCGCCTGCCGTGAAATGGTGGGACACGCAGAAGCAGCCGCCGCCACTGTTCATGACTCGTGATGAGATCGAGCGCTCCAGCGATGTGTTCACGATTGAACTCCTAGATATGAAACAGCACCATCGCGTTCTGTTCGGCGAAAATGTTCTGCAAGGGCTGTCGATTCCGGCCAACCTGCACCGCTTGCAGGTGGAATACGAGTTGCGGGAAAAACTTGCGCTGTTGCGGCAACATCTGCTGCTGGCCTCGGGAAACGACTCGCGCATGTGGGAGTTGCTGGTACGATCGGTGTCGTCGTTCGCCACGCTCTTCCGGCACGCGCTTATCGTGCTGGGGCACACTGCGCCAGTGGGAAAGCGCGAAGCGGTTGCCGCGTTGTCGAAACAGATTGGCTTTGATGCTTCCAGCATTTTGCAGGTTCTGGATGTGAGGGAGCGGAAGGCGGATCGCAAAAAGTTGGAAGTGGCAGATGTTTTTTCCCGCTACCTCGCAGCGGTGGAGCAGGTAGCGGCCACAGTTGATAGAATGCTGGACTCGGGCAGCGCGGGCTCTTTGTAGAATCCCCGAAGCATCTTTTCAGGAGAATTTCATGAGCAAGGGTCTGATTGTCGTCGTAGTTTTGTTAGTCATTCTATTGGTCGTTGGTTTGTCTTTTTTTGGTCAATACGTCAGCGTGAAGAATACGCTGGTCAGCAAGAACGAGGCCGTAAAGGCTGCGTGGTCACAGGTTGATATCGTGCTGCAACGCCGCGCCGATCTGATTCCTAATCTGGTAGAAACAGTAAAAGGTTATGCGCAGCAGGAAGTAACGGTGTTTGGCGATATCGCGAAAGCGCGCTCCGCTCTGCTTTCCGCAGGTTCGCCGCAAGAGAAAATCGCGGCCAATGGACAGCTTGACGGAGCGATTGGTCGACTGCTGGTCGTGGTTGAAAACTATCCTCAGTTGAAGTCGAATGAAAATTTTCTACGCTTGCAGGACGAACTTGCCGGCACGGAAAATCGAATTGCGGTCGAGCGCAAACGTTATAACGATACTCTGAAGGACTACAACACTTACGTGCAGCAGTTCCCGAACAGCTTTTTTGCAGGGTTTGCAGGATTCAAGCCAAACGAGGCTTATTTCGAGGCTTCGCCGGCGATCGCGCGAGGTTCCGAAGGTGAACTTCTCCAGCCCCAGTACAACGGCTCCGCAGGCGACGCCTCAGCCGGCGCCTGCTCACTAAATGTAGTTGCGGATCGGCCTTTATCGGAATTCAGGTGGGTAATTCCCAGCCTTCGTCTTTCATCTTTTTGTTGCTCCAGTGCTGGAGCTGTTCGAAGAGTGCGGGATCGATTACGGCGAAGCGGAGGCCGACGCGCGATTCATCGCCGATCCAGACGATGCGGGCCTTCGCCCGAAAAATAATTTCGCTATCGGGCAGCGGAAAACTCACGTCGAGAAGCCCCGCGAAGCGCATCGGCTCCTTCAGTCCATCGAGTCCCATTCCGCCTGTGCTCAGGTTCACACCCTGCACACACACTTCCTCGCCTTGCTGATTCCTCACGGTTACGGAAAGCTGGATGCGAGCACGGAAGAACTTCTGTTGCTCGAGACTAATCGCTCCCAGAGAATTTGCGCCTTCGCTGGGATTGATATTGATGTTGTACTCCTTCAGCTTGCGGCTGAGCGTGCGGCGGGAGATACCGAGCTGTTCGGCGGCCTGGGCGCGATGTCCGCCGCTGCGCTCCAGGGCGCGAATGATCATTTGCTCTTCCATGCTGTCGAGGTTGCCGACTGGCATAGATACCGCCTGGCGAAGAGCGACCGGACTACCGGACATCGCGGCGGTGATTTGAGGCTTCTGAATTTCGGGCCGGCTTGACTCGACTGCAACTCGGGCAATAAGGTTCCGCAACTCGCGGACGTTGCCGGGCCAGGAGTGCGAAAGCAAGAAAGAAATGGCCTCCGGCGTATAGGAGCTGCCGGGCTTTTTAAGGTTGAGGAAGTGTTCGGCCAAAGCGACGATATCCTCGGGACGTTCGCGGAGCGGGGGAACGCGAAGTTGAAACTGGCCGAGGCGATGGAAAAGATCCTGACGAAAGCGACCGGCCGTGACAGCCGCGTCGAGATCCTGATTGGTGGCAGCGACGATGCGGGCATCGACTTTGATTTTGCGGTGACCGCCCAGCCGATAAAAAGGATATCCATCCAGAATGCGCAGAAGCTTTACCTGAGTTTGCAACTGCAGCTCGCCAATTTCATCGAGGAAAAGCGTACCTTTGTCGGCCATTTCGAACAGGCCAGGCTTCGAGGCGTCGGCGCCGGTAAATGCGCCTTTTTCATAGCCGAACAACTCGCTCTCCACCAGATTTTCTGGAAGCGCGGCGCAGTTGATATCGATCCAAGGGCGGCTACGCCGGTGGGACGATTGGTGAATGGTGCGGGCGATAAGTTCCTTGCCGGTTCCGGTTTCGCCGGTGATGAGTACGGTTTCAGTATGGGCGGCAACGCGGTCCACCATGCGCATGAATCTATGCATCAGGGGACTGGCCAGGATGAAAACTCCACCGTCAATCTCGCGTGCAACAGTATGTGCCGGCTCGGCTTCCCCGGTACCTTGATCTGCCTCCGTAGCAGGCGCTGTTCCCGTGTTCGTCTTCACTTCTGTCACCGCGAACAGAGCAATCATTCCAGTTGGGGTGGAACCGGCCGTCGCGCAGTAACGTAACGGACAATTCTGCGATGAAGTTTTTCTCGGAGGAAGTCTGAAGCGGATGTCGAGATCTATACTCACCTTGCTTCAGAACGGCACCGAGTATGGTTTGGTGCAGCTGAGGGTGTCCCGCATCGCTCTCTGGTAACACCGTCGCTGCCAGCGGCTTGCCAAACATTTCCTCAGGCGTTCGGCCAAAGACTTCGAGTGCCGCCTGGTTGCAGCCGGTCACGTTACCGTTCAGATCGACGGATAGGACGGGACTTCCCTTCTCAACACGGAGATTGGCAGACGCAGCGGGCAGCGTGTCGCCGCTAAGTCCTACTGCGCCTTTGGCTGGTGTATGTGGCTGCGAATTGAGCTTTGACAGTGGCATTCCGTGCGTTTGGAGTCGATCTTGACACAGAGAACGGTTGTTGCAGGAACTATGCGGCTTCGGATCATGACGAAAGTAATTGGTTACTCTTGCACCGCCGGGGGACTTCGAAATCGACGTTACGTCAATAACCAAAAGCCACCTCAGAGCCTTTGGAGTGTTACGTCGGTAAGCTACTTAAATACCTCTAACAACACTAGGATTTTCAATGGTGAGGCCCTGCCTCGAAGTTAGCGTGGGAGAAGTCTCCCACGCGAGCGACGGGGTCTGCTTCGCACTGCGCACAAAACAAACGACGGTATGTCGATTCGTACGAAATTATTTGTCGGGATCACCGCCTCGCTCGGGATCGTGGTGCTGTGCTCTGCCTGCTGGCATTGGCAGTCCGCCGATCTGGCGAGATTTTTGTGTTACCTGGCAGTCGCCATTCTGGCCTCTGGCTTGAAGGTGCAACTACCCGGAATTGACGGCACCATGTCGGTCAATTTTCTTTTCATCCTTTTGGGCGTGATGGAATTGAGCCTTCCGGAAACGCTGGTGATCGGGTGCACGGCAACGTTGGTGCAGAGTGCATGGCTCACGCGAAACAAGCTCGACCCGATCAAAGTTACTTTTAACGTTTTTGGAATGATGGCAAACGCCAGCGCGCTGTGCTACGTAAGCTACCACTGGCTCGCGACAAGGCTCGGCCCGAACAAACCCTTCTTGTTGATGCTGGCGGCGCTCGTTTTCTTTCTGGCAAACACCCTACCGATTTCTTTTGTCATTGCTTTGACCGAGGGCAAATCCAGTCAGAAGGTGTGGTCGGAATGTTATTTCTGGTCCTTTCCTTACTATCTGGTTGGTGCCGCCGCCGTAGGGCTGGTCGGAATCATCAACCGGCAGGCGGGTTGGCAGACATCTTTGCTCGTGCTGCCGCTGATCTATTGGGTGTATCGCTCCTATCGACTTTACCTGGGAAGGCTGGAAGCTGAAAAAGACCGGGTGGAAATCGAGAAGAGGCACGTGGAAGAAATTGCCTCGCTCAACATGCGCACGATTGAGGCACTGGCGCTGGCCATCGAAGCCAAGGATCAAACAACTCATACGCACCTGCAGCGAGTGCGCACTTACGCGATAGAAATCGCCAAAGACCTTGGTCTACCGCCAGACGAGATTGAAGCGCTGCGTGCCGCCGCGCTGCTGCATGACATCGGCAAGCTTGCCGTACCCGAACACATCATCAACAAGCCGGGCAAGCTCACGCCGGAAGAGTTCGAGAAGATGAAAGTACATCCATTGGTGGGTGCGGAAATTCTCGATCGCGTGGCCTTTCCTTATCCAGTGTCTCCGATCGTGCGTTCGCACCATGAGAGATGGGACGGCTCAGGCTATCCCGCCGGACTCGTCGGCGAAGAAATTCCCATCGGGGCGCGCATTCTGGCTGTGGTCGATTGCCTGGACGCGCTGGCATCCGACCGTCAGTATCGTCCGGCCATACCGCTGGATCAGGCCATGGCCAAGGTAAAGGAAAAATCAGGCACGTGGTTCGACGCGAAAGTGGTGGAGATTCTCGAAAATCGCTATGTGGCCCTGGAGCGCATCGCGCAAACTTATGAGGCTGGCTTTGTCCCCTCCGGGTTCTCCAAAGGGCTGCGCGTGGAACGTGGCTTAGCGCCGGCCACGGGTTTCGAGAAAGGCGCCGAGAACCCGCAGCCTGAGACCGACTTCCTGACGTCGATCGCTTCGGCACGACAAGAGGCACAAGCCATGTTCGAGTTGAGCCAGGATTTGGGAAACTCGCTAAGCCTTAGCGAAACGCTCTCCGTGCTTTCGATGCGGCTGCGCAAAATGGTTCCTTACGATTCCATCGCCGTATTTGTGAACCGAAATGGCTGGTTGTTGCCGGAACTAGTAAGTGGTGAAAACTTTCGCGTTCTGTCGTCGCTCAAAATACGCGTGGGCGAAGGCTTGTGCGGATGGGTGGCGGAGAATTGCAAACCCATTATCAACGGCAATCCTCAGGTGGAAGCGGGTTACATCGCCGATCCGGAAAAATATGCGACCTTGTCCTCAGCCTTGGCCGTGCCTTTGGAGGGCCTGAACGGCGTGGTGGGGGTGCTGGCTATGTATCACTCCGCTCCGGACGCTTTCACGCCAGACCACTTGCGGATTTTGCTGGCTGTAGCGTCGAAGGTGGCGCTTTCAGTAGAGAACGCGCTGAAGTATCAGCAGGCTGAAAGTTCGGCAACTACGGACTTTCTTACCGGACTGCCCAATGCGCGTTCTCTGTTTGTGCACCTGGCGCAGGAAGTAACCCGGTGCCGACGCATGAAGACCTCGCTTGCCGTCATGGTCTGCGATATTGACGGGCTCAAGAAGATCAATGACTCGTTCGGACATTTGGAAGGAGACAAACTTCTGCGAGAGTTCAGCACTCGCCTGAAGGACGCTTGCCGCGGATATGACTACGTAGCGCGCATGGGCGGCGATGAATTTGTGATCACTGCGCCCGGTCTTACGGCGGAAGCTGCATTGGAAAAAGCCAGCCGCTTAAACCAGGCAGCCGTTGAAGCGGGACGTCACACTTGCGGACGGGATGTGATCAGCCTGAGCGTAGGCACGGCGTTCTGTCCGGAAAATGGATATGACGTGGAAGCTCTGCTGGCGGAAGCCGATCGGCGAATGTACTCGATAAAACAAGTCCACCATGCGGAAGCGGCAGCTCACCCAGACCCGCTGGCGCGAGGGGCTGCGGTGAAATAAATGTTGAGGGGAAGAATTATCCGACATGCGCTGGCGCTGGTGGCGACCATCCTTCTTGGGGGATTTATTTCCGCCATGCTGGTGCGCCTTGCGCCGGGTTTCGAGGTGGATGAGCAACAACTTGATCCACACTTAAACTCTGCCAGCGTGAATGCGCTGCACGAAGCCAGACGGCAAGACCATAACATCCTGCGATTTTATTTTTCCTACATGAATCGAGCTGCGCATGGTGACCTTGGAACTTCGCTAGCTCTGGGACAACCTGTGCGGTCTTTGCTACGCGAACGTGCGCCGCTCACGGTGCGTCTGCTCACTACCGGGCTAGCTCTGGCCTGGGTGCTATCCCTGACGCTGGCATTGACCGCGGCATGGTTGCGTCTCTCTATTTATGACACGCTGACCACGGTCGTCAGCGGAACATTTCTTTGTATTCCTGCGGCGGTATTGGCATTGCTTTCGGTGCTATGGAATGTGCCCGGCTCCTTGGCCATTGCGCTGATCGTGTTCCCACACACTTACCGTTACGCGCGAAATCTTCTGGTGAAGGCCTACTCCCAGCCTCACGTCATCACCGCGCGAGCCAAGGGTTTGGCAGAGCTCCGCATCCTTTTCTGGCACGTGGTGCCCGTAGTGTCACCGCAGCTATTGGCCGTGGCTGGAGTTTCGGTGAGCATGGCGGTAGGGGCGGCAATCCCGGTCGAAGCGCTGTGCGGTCTCGCGGGCATCGGACAACTGGCTTGGCAGGCGGCGTTGGCCCGCGATCTCCCATTGCTGGTCAACATCACAATCCTAGTGACGCTGGTAACCTTGTTGGCCAATTCCGGAGCAGATGTAATCGGACATATGGTCCGAGGCCAGGAATCTTGAATCTGTGGCAGAAGCTGGCGTGTGCGATTTTGGCGCTGGTGCTGGGGGCGTCGCTCGCCGCAAATTGGTTGGCGCCCGCCGGATACGCCAAGCAATATCGCGAAGCTACAGACGCGCCTCCGTCGCGAGCGCACTGGCTGGGTACCGATGATGTTGGGCGCGACCGGTTTGCTCGCATGTTGTATGGAACCAGAATTTCGCTATTGCTGGCTCCGGCTGCGGCTTTGCTTTCCACGCTGATGGCAGCGTTGATCGGCGGCCTGGCTGGATATTTGGGTGGAATTTGGGAGCGGCTCGCAATGGCGGTGATCAATCTATTTTTATCGCTGCCGTGGTTATTCCTGTTGATCACGGCGCGGGCACTGCTGCCGCTGAATGTGTCCCCGCTGTTCTCTGCGATGGTCACATTCCTGTTGCTGGGACTTCTGGGCTGGACCGCTGCGGCGCGAGTGCTGTGCACAGCAGCGGGATCGCTCCGCTCGTCGGATTTCGCGACACAGGCGCGGGCTGCGGGAATTTCCGGACAGCGTCTGTTTTGGGTGCATGTGATGCCGAATTTGAAGCCGGTGCTCTATGCACAATTTTGGATTTCGATTCCCGTCTTCATTTTGAGCGAAGCCAACCTGGGTATTCTCGGCCTCGGCGTGGCTGAGCCGATGCCTTCGTGGGGAAGTCTGTTGAAAGAGTTGGAGGGCATGGTCTCTGTCGGCGAAGAGCCGTGGAAGTTTGTGCCCCTAATTTTGCTGGTGGTGGTGGTGACTTCGTTTCAGCTTTTACTTTCAAAACAAGAGGAAGTGGCCGCATGACCAGCGGTGTGAAAAAGGCGGGAGCAATGGCAGCGTTCACAAAAACAATCGCGGTTACCGTGATCTGCCTAGGATCGCTGCTGGGAAACGCAGTCGCTCAAGGCGGCGAGTTGCGGTTTTGCCTGCGCACGGAACCGAAAACATTTGATCCTCTGAAAGTCGATAACGACGCCGCGGCTGCTGTCCGTTATTTGACCGGAGGAGTCCTGGTGCGAGTGAATCGTCAGACTCAGGAATTGGAACCGGGGCTGGCGAAGTCGTGGAAAGTGTCCAAAGACGGGCGGCAGATCACATTTCATTTGCGTAGCGGAATTTCATTTTCGGACGGCACAAGCTTTTCCGCGTCAGACGTGGCGTTTACGATGCAACAATTGATGGACCCTAACCTACATTCGCCGACGGGCGACGCGTTTCGCTCAGGCGCAGGAAGCGTGGAAACCAAAGTGATTTCGCCGACAGAAATCTCGATTACATTTCCCGCGCCGCTCGCTGGGCTGGATCGGCTCTTCGATCAGGTTGCAATTCAATCTGAGCACTCGCCGAAGAAAGAAATGGCGGTGCTCGGCCCGTTCGTCGTGGCCGACTACAAGCCGGGCTCTACGCTACTGCTGAAACGAAATCCGAACTACTGGAAGACAGACGAGCAAGGACGGAAGTTGCCTTATCTGGATTCGATCCGGCTGGACATACAGCCCAACCGCGATGTGGAGATGCTGCGCTTCAAGCGCGGAGAGCTGGACCTGATCAATTCCCTGGACAGCGAATACTTCGATAGGCTGGCAGAGACTTCGCCACAATTGGTACACGATGCGGGGCCGTCACTCGATAGCGAGCAGCTTTGGTTCAACGAGATCGCGAAGTCGCCGATTCCCAGCTACAAGAAAAACTGGTTTCGCTCGGCAAACTTCCGGCGGGCAATTTCGGAAGCGATCAACCGCGACGACTTGAGCCGCATTGTTTTCCATGGTCATGCACAACCCGCGCTGGGACCGTTCTCCCCGGCGAATAAATTTTGGTTCAACAGCAAGCTGAAGTCCCAACCTTATAGTCCCGATGCCGCTTTGAAGGCGCTGCAGGGCGATGGCTTCCGCATGGAAAATGGAGTGCTGAAAGACAAAGATGGCAACGAAGTTGTGTTTTCGATTATCACGAATGCAGGCAACAAAATACGAGAGCGCATGGCGGCGCTGATCCAGGATGATCTGCAGAAGATCGGCATCCACGTAAATGTGGTCACGCTTGACTTCCCTTCCCTGATCGAGCGCATGACGCAGAGCTACGACTACGAAGCCATAATTCTGGGCTTGACTAACGTGGATCTGGATCCGGATGGCGAGATGAACGTGTGGCTGAGTTCTGCCGAAAACCATCAATGGAATCCACAACAGAAAGTTCCGGAAACTCCGTGGGAAGCGGAGATTGACAGCCTCATGCGGGCGCAGGCGTCCTCGAGCAACCCCCAGAAGAGAAAAGAGGCGTTCGATCGCGTGCAGGAAATTGTGGTCGAGCAGGAGCCGTTTATTTTCCTGATTAACAAGAATGCGCTCTCCGCGGTTTCGACGACGGTGCACGGCGCCGCGCCAGTCATTTTGTCGCCACAAACATTTTGGAATGCGGAGCGGCTGACGGTGGCGGCGAAGTAGAAAGAACTCTTTGCCACGGATTTACACGGATTCTCGCGGATCCGAAAACAAACCATCTGAAATCATGAGCGGCATGTCATCGACTCCACAGAACGAGATTCTCCTTTCGGCGCGCCTTTCCGTGCGGTATTCCGGAAAGGAGCCGGTTCTGCGCGGTGTACAGATAGAAATCCGGCGAGGCGAGGTATTGGGGCTCGTTGGACAAAGCGGCTCCGGCAAGAGCACGCTGGCCATGGCGATCTTAGGGCTCCTCGATAAGAAACGCGCGCATGCTGAAGGCACAATTCGATTTCAAGACTCCGAACTACTACAGTTATCCGAACGCGAACTGCGTACGCTGCGCGGACACGCGGTTGCGCTGGTACTGCAAAGCCCGCTGTCTTCTCTAAATCCCGCGCTAAAAATCCGGACTCAGCTGCGGGAAGCGTGGCGTGCCCATGCCACGGGCGGGAACTCCGAGTGCTCCGACGCGATCCGAGCCTGTCTACAAAGCGTATCGCTGCCCGCCGATGACGAATTCCTGCGTAAGCATCCTTCGCAAATGAGCGTGGGGCAGGCGCAGCGCGTGCTGATTGCCATGGCCGTCATGCACCGTCCGGCGCTGCTGATCGCCGACGAGGCGACCAGCGCCCTCGATGTAATTACGCAAGCAGAAATTCTTTCGCTCTTCCGTGAACTTAACCGTTCGACTGGAATGGCTATTCTCTACATCTCTCATGATCTGGCTTCGGTAGCGGGAATTTGTGACCGTATTGCCATTCTGCATCAGGGAGAAATCGTTGAGTGTGGAACGACTGAGCAAATATTCGCGCATCCGCAACACGAATACACGCAGCGATTGATGGCCGCTCTGCCACGGATTCTGCCAACAAACGCGCAGTTCCAGGAAAAAGCTGACGCTGCCGCGGGACACTAAAACCAACTTATTATCGAGCTCTACGCACAACAACCTTCACGGCTCTGCCGCGCAGGCGTCGCCTTCTCAACTCGCGCTTTCACAATTGCAAGGTAATCAGCTTCAGCGTAACTGAAGTAATCAAGCCTGCAGGACAATGTGTCCCACGCCCCGATACACGGGACAGACTGGCTCAATGCGTCTCATTTCAAACACCCTAACAGTCAATCGTTACAACAGCTTACGAGAACTTGTTTGGCCCCGCCCGTGCACTAGCTAAGCCGAGTCGTATTGCAGTTTTGTGCCACATTCATTCGTTTGCCTGGGAAGGGTGAGACTTTTATGTCGCAGACACTGAAACCAAAGAGCCCGAATCGAGGTCAGCGTCACAGCGCTGCTTGGGGAAAACGCCTGAGCATGCTGTTGGTGCTCCTGGTGGCGGAAGCCGCCTTTGCGCAAGGCGAGGGTAAGATGGTCGGCAAGTTCGCTCCGGACCTCGCGCCTGTATTGACACGTGCCCATCAGGGCAAGACGGCTGCCACTGAGATGGTGACTGTTATTGTGCAATACAAGCAGGTGCCGCAGGCGACGCAAGAGGGCAAAGTGCAGCGCCTTGGAGCGCGGCTGAACCATAGACTCGGCGTAGTCAAGGGTATCGCTCTCACCATTCCGGCAAGCGCGCTTCCCGCCCTCGAAGCGGACCCTGAAGTTGCTTCCGTGAGCGTCGACCATCCTATGAAGGAGCTCGATGACACCACGGATGTAGCAACGGGCATGGCTTCCGCCTGGAATTCTGGTTACAACGGAACAGGAATCGGCGTGGCCGTGATCGATAGCGGCATTAACGACAGTCATCCCGATTTGTTGAATTCGGCCGAGACTCAGTCTCGCGTGGTCTATCACCAGGATTTCACGGGCACACCGACCTCCAACTTGCTCGGAGCAAAGTATGACCTGTACGGCCACGGGACTCACGTTGCTGGCATTATTGGCGGCAATGGCTACCTGTCCAGCGGGAACTATGTTGGCGTCGCACCCAACGTAAACCTCATTGATCTGCGCGCGCTGGACGCCAATGGCGCCGGCACTGACAGCACCGTGATCGCGGCCATCCAGGAAGCGATTGCGCTACAGAACACCTACAACATCCAGGTGATTAACCTGTCGCTCGGACGCGGCATTTTCGTCAGCTACACTCAGGACCCGCTCTGCCAGGCAGTAGAATCGGCATGGAAAGCTGGCATTGTAGTAGTTGTTGCTGCAGGTAATTACGGACGCGTAGGTATGTATGGCAGCAACGGATTTGGAACCATTACGGCTCCGGGCAACGACCCATTCGTGATCACGGTGGGCGCAACCAAGAGTAACGGATCCTCCTCGCAGTCGGCGGAGACCCTGGCAAGCTATAGTTCCAAGGGCCCCACCACTTACGATCACGTGGTAAAGCCTGACCTGGTTGCTCCCGGCAACGACATCGTTTCTTTATCGGCTCCGGGCGCTACTCTGGAAGCGCTCTATCCGTCTGAACTCGTAAATGGCAACGATGGCAACAACGACTACTTCACGCTTAGCGGCACGAGCATGGCAACGCCGGTGGTGGCCGGAGCGGTTGCATTGCTGATGCAGCAGAACATCAACCTGACTCCGGACCAGGTGAAGGCGCGGCTGATGAAGACCACGTACAAGCTGTTCCCAACCTCGACAGTGGCATGGGTTCCGCATCTTTCGCAGAACTTCACCAGCACTTACGATCTGTTTTCGGTCGGGTCGGGACTGCTCAATATGCAGACCGCAGTATCAAATAACAACCTCGCATCGTCTTCGGTGGGTGCGGCGTTATCACCGTCAGTCGTTTACAACCCGAATACCGGGAACGTTTCACTGGTCTACGGAAATGGCTCGGTCTCGCCGACCTCGGTGGTATGGGGTACGTCAGTAGTGTGGGGTGCGTCAGTCGTCTGGGGCGCAAATGTAAGTGGCAGTTCGGTGGTCTGGGGCGCATCCCTACCATGGAACAGCAATGCCATGAGCGCCTTCAGCGTGGTCTGGGGCTCGAGCACTGGTACGGGCACGCAAGCCGCAAGCGTGGTTTGGGGTGCAGCCGTATCGACTGCCGATGGAGCATTCTCTGACGCTGGAGACGATGAACAGTAAGCCGTGTGCAGTAAACCCATAGAAAGGAGACGATCATGAAATCCAATACACGGCTAACAAAAACGTTCATCGGAGTGATGGTCCTGGCAGCGACGGCAGCGACATTATTCGCCGGACTTCGCAGTCATACGCTGCATCCATCGTACGCACTAGCCGTACTGGCGCTGGCAGCGGTAACGTCGCGGATGAAGATCAAACTGCCTGGCATCGACGGCAACATGTCAATGAACCTGCCGTTCCTGCTGATCGCGGTGGTGAATCTAAGCGCTCTGGAAGCAATTGCGATCGCATGTCTATCCACCGTGGTGCAGTGCTGGCCGAAAGAGCAGAGCAAGTTCAAGCCAGAGCAGATGCTGTTCAACGTGAGCATGATGGCTTTTGCCACCAGCATAGCGAACTTGATTTGGAATGCAGGCTGGCTGGGAAAAGCGGCGTGGGCATCGGAACCGCTCATGCTGGCCTCGGCAACCGCTGCTTTCTTCCTGGGGCAAACGGCGCCGGTCGCGGGCATCATTAAGGTGGCCCAGGGTGTGGCCATGCGCCGCGTCTGGGTTAGCATCGTGCAATTGTCATTCCCCTATTACGTGGTCAGCGCAGGGATGACTTCAATGGTCAACATGGTGAGCCACCACTGGGGCTGGCACGCAGCGCTGGTGGTTTTCCCGGTGATGTATGGGATTCACCGCTCGTACCGGTTGTATTTTGGCCGGGAAGTGGAAACTCCGCGGACTGCACCGCTGGTCCGAGCTGCCAGCGGGTTCGCTTGTCTATAGGGCAAGGCAGCAAAAGTCCGGAGAGAACTTGCATAGGCCTTACGACTTTGCGCCGCCGCCAGTTGAACGAGCCCTTCGCTCCAACAGAATGTAATGATGCGCGCCCCGCCGTGCAGCTCTGTTGGCCGTAAAAATCAGTGAACATCGCGTCTTCTTTGGCGATTCGATCAATGTTGGGCGTGCGATATCCCATGATGCCGTGGTTGTAGCAGCTGACGTTGAACCATCCGATGTCGTCTGCCATGTGAAAAGGATATTGGGCTTTTTAGACATCTCCTTTAATTTTTCTGGCATTGGGTCTTCCTCTCAACAGAATCAGAGATGGTAGGTTTGCTCTTTTCTCGGTTCGCGACACTGTCCAGAAGCAACAGGTCGAAGGAAGTATGAAGATAGGTGCCGAGCAAATATCTGGCAGCAGGACCATGCAGATAAAGGCCCACTTAACGGTATAGGAAGTTCATTTCGAACACGGTAGTCGGGTGTAGGGCAAGGCCGTTCCCGAATACGCCGATGTGCTGCATCTGGTAGGCGGCGGCCAGAGACAGTAACTCCGCCATTACTAACTTTTTCGCGTTCATGAGAAGCCTCCACGTGAGTATTAGCCGGGGAATATTACGGGGGTGTTACTAGTCTGTGAAAAGTCGGGTAATTAGCGTCGGTAGTAGCGATTGGCGTGGAAGCACCAGATTTGAGCATAAAAACCTAAGCGCCTACCCGCGGAAAAAACTCTACCCGCCCTCCCCCCTGCACGTGATCTTTGAAAACATTGGAGTTAGCAAATTTTTTCTGCAAAATCCGTTTTCTAAAGGACTTGGATATCAAAATATTTAAAACAAAGAACTTGGATATGAACGACTGGCTTTGGTGGACTGTCGCCTCGGCGATCATCTGGGAGTGGGGCTGTGGAAGGCAAGGTTGGACGTCACAGCGCGCATAATAAATTAGGAGTCGGCGATGCCGTCGAACGCGAACCTATGCGTTAGTAAATAGGGAAATGAAATGCAAAATCTCCTGCGATTGGCATTCGGGATTCCCACCCTTCAAAAGAACGAAGAGTGGGCCACCTGCGGACTTCGAGCGCGAATCAGGGGTTCACCGACCGTCACGACCTCGACGATGGCCGGGCAACCGTCAATCATTCGACGGCATTCTGGGAAGCGAAATGGGGCACGCCAAGTTCTACTCGTCGGAGATGTGGACCACCCTCCATCGGCCGGTTCTCGGAATCAAATCATGGTAAATTTTCGAGGGTACGAGGAACTCGAATGCCTAAGCCGATAGAAACCTGGGACGAGGATGATGTCTTAGCACTCCCTCGAGGCGAGAACGACACTTTCGAACGAAAAGGGTCAAAGCTCCTCGACCTAACGATCCCAGGGGTCACCCAAGATGGCGTCTTAAGTGAGTTCGGTAAGCAGCTCTCCGCGTTTGCCAACACGGGCGGAGGTCGCATCTACTATGGTGTCGCCGACGATGGTACCGTTGACGGCGGAGGGATCACGAGGCTAATTCGAGGGAGGCAAAACGCTAGGGACTGGCTAGAAACAATCGCCCCAGCGGTGGTCGAGTTTGAAATAGTAGGCGTGAACGTCTACGAGGTGCTGCCCAAACCCGCGGGCTCCGTGATCGCACCTAATAAAGCCCTCTACATTGTTGACATTCCGGACAGCGACCGCGCTCCTCACCAATCGAAGCGGGACTCAAAATACTACGTGCGTCTAGGAGGCCGGTCGCAACCGGCCTCGCACAAGCTCATCGAGGACATCCGCAACAGACGCAGGCATCCGGTTTTGGAATTGACATCCGCCAGGCTGCAGGTCCTCCACCTTCCAATCAACGAAAGGATTGTTGGCTTCGATCCTGTGCTCGAAATATCCGGGGAAGCGAGGGTGCGTCTCTACCTGAACCTCAAGAATGTGAGCTCAACAATCATGGCAATGCACGCGAGTCTCAGGATTGACTATTTTCCAGGGTCTTCATTTTGGACAAACTATGACAATCTCACCGTGACTCGAAGGGGCGAACCTCCATATTTTTGGGAGTTCAGCGCTCCCATTTATCCGGAGATGGAAATTTCCCTGTGGATGGACGCAAACGTCTCTTGCACGTACGGAAATGTAACCGCAGCTGCTCCCCGCGGTGGCCCCTGGAGTTTTCCGGGAAGGCCGGCGGATGCAGCGGGTTTGCCATGGATCATCTTTGCGGATAATGCACCTGTGAGAACAGGGATCCTCAGATTTGATGACCTCCGATTCGGGCAGGCGGCAGCGACCTACCTTACTGCGCATCAAGATCGCAATCGCATCGGGATCATCTACCCGGATATTCTCATGCCCGTTCGGGCGATCTAGTCCGAAAACAGCGCATACTTGCATCCCGTCCGGTTCTCACCCCCTGCCTCGTTTGACGCTGCTCCCCTCCCGTCTTTACACTCAAGTTAACGCCGTATGAATCTGGCTGGGTTCCGTTTGCTCGACGGAGCTGCCGGATGCAGTGGCGAGTGAAAGGCGGAATGTGAGCCCCACAGAAACTACCGACGCGGCCAAGGCCGACACAAAAAAGCTCGACGCGAAAAAGTCCGACGCGGCAAAGACAGACAGCACCAGTAATAAGGACATCAAGCGCGAGATCTCGGTTGAGATCCCGGCGGCGGAGGTTGCTCGCGAGACTGAGTTGCAGATTCAGCGCTATCAGAAGAGTGCGCGGCTGCCGGGGTTTCGGGCGGGGCATGTGCCGGCTTCCATCATCAAGCAGCGCTTTGGCGATGGGCTTAAGAACGACGTCATCGAGGCTTTGATCCCAAAGTACTTTCGGCGGGAAGCTGAGAAGCAAGGTTTGATTCCGGTATCGCAGCCACAGGTTACCGATCTGCACATGCATGACGGGGAACCGCTAACTTTCAAGGCCAGCTTCGAGGTACTGCCGGAGATTCAGGTTGAGGGTTACAAGGATCTGCGGGCTGACAAGCCGGAGATTACGGTCACCGACGAGGAAGTCGAGCAAGCGCTTAATAATGTGCGCGAGCAGGGCGCGACTTATACCTCGGTGGAAGGACGCGCGCTGGCGGAAGGCGATTTCGCTCAGGCTTCAATGGACGGCAAGCCCAAGGATGCTCAGGACACTAAAGATGCCGCTTCAAATCCTGTGCATATGGACGAGGTTCTGATCGAGATTGGCGGCAAGAATACCGTGCCCGAGTTCACGCAGAATCTCGCTGGCGCATCCGCGGGCGATGAGCGGACCTTCGAAGTAAGCTATCCCGAGGATACTGCCGATAAACGATTAGCGGGCAAGACATTTGTTTATACGGTGAAGGTGCAGGCCATCAAGCAAAAGACGCTGCCCGAGTTGAACGATGACTTTGCCAAGGAGTTGGGCGAGTTCACCAGCCTGGAGCAGGTTCGCAAGCAGATCCGTGAGAACATGGACGCGGAACGGCGGCACAACGCCGAGCGCGAAAGTAAAGACAAGCTGGTTGCGGAATTAGTGAAGCGCAACGATTTTGAGGTTCCGGAATCTTTGGTGGACCGGCAGGTTGACCTGCGGCTGGAGCGCGGACTGCGGGCGCTGGCGGCGCAGGGAATGAAGATGGAAGACCTGAAGAAGATGGACCTGCCACGGCTTCGGGCGGGCCAGCGGGAGCAGGCGGTGCAGGATGTGAAGTCTTCGTTGCTGCTGGAACGCATTGCCGAACTGGAAAAAATCTCGGTGAGCGACGAGGAGATGAAGCGGGAGATTGAAGCGCTGGCGCGGCAGTCAAAACAGACGCCGGAAGCGGTGCAGGCTCGTTTGACAGAGGATGGGGGCCTCGATAGAATCCGGATGAGAATCCGCAGCGAAAAGACCCTCGACTTTCTTTATCACCAGTCCGCATAAACCGAAGAAAATGCGGACCACTTTTAACCCTCCCCGAGCAACGAAGGACGTTGGTTAGGGGCGAAGTGTGGCAAGTCCGGTGACAGGTTTGATAAGGAAGCGAGCCAAACGCGCGATTGTTGCGTCGCAAAGAACGCGACGCTTCGCGCGGCTCGCCAGATCCTTCGCAGCGCAAAAAACGCTTGCTCAGGATGACAATCACACTGAGTCACTACCCGGAGACAGGTTAGGTAAACAATGAAACAAAACGATCCGCAAATGATGCTGGTTCCGATGGTGATTGAGCAGACCGGTCGGGGCGAACGCGCCTACGACATTTATTCCCGGCTGCTCCGCGATAACATTATTTTCATCGGCACACCGATTGACGACAACATCGCCAACCTGGTGATTGCCCAGATGCTGTTTCTGGCCCAGGAAGATCCGGAGAAAGATATTCAGCTATATATCAACTCTCCGGGGGGCTCGATCACGGCGGGCATGGCAATTTACGACACCATGCAATACGTGAAGAATCATGTGATGACGCTGTGCGTGGGGCAGGCGGCTTCGATGGCGGCTTTGCTTTTGGCGGCCGGCGAGCCCAAGAAGCGGAATGCGTTGCCGAATTCGCGCATCCTTATTCATCAGCCCTCGATGGGAGGATTGTCGGGGCAAGCGACGGATATCGACATCCACGCGCGAGAGATTTTGCGCATGCGGGAGATTACTAATCAGTTACTCTCCAAGCACAGCGGCCAGAAGCTCGATAAGGTGGAAAAGGACGTGGAGCGCGATTTCATTATGAACGCGCAGCAGGCGAAGGAGTACGGAATCATAGACGATATCATCTATAAGACCGGAAAAGCGGTATGATCTGCCTTCGCGCCTGAAGGTGCCACAGCAGAGACGGCGATGGAAGCGTAAAATCAGAGTAATGATGTATGGGGCGGAGCGCTTCCAATCGCGAGGCGGCTGGGCCAAATTTAGATCGCACGAATGCTAAAGGAGTAGAGCCGAGTGAAAACCAAGTCAGGCTCCGAAGAGATTCTGCGCTGTTCGTTTTGCCATAAATCGCAGGATGCCGTAGCCAAACTGATATCGTCGCCCAGCGATTATCCCCGCGCCTATATTTGCGACGAGTGCGTGGCGGTGTGCAACTCGATTCTGGAAGATGACCGCACAGCTACTCCGCAGAATGCCGCGCCGAATCAACTGCCCAAGCCGCAGGAAGTAAAAACCTTCCTGGATGAATATGTGATTGGGCAGGAGCAGACCAAGAAGAAGCTGGCAGTGGCGGTTTACAACCACTACAAGCGCATCTTCATGAACCGGCAGAAGACCAGCGACGGCATTGAGCTGAGCAAGTCGAACATCATGCTGATCGGTCCGACAGGGACCGGAAAGACGCTCCTGGCGCAGACCTTGGCCCGGATGCTGGATGTGCCGTTTGCCATTGTTGATGCTACGACTCTTACTGAAGCTGGATATGTGGGCGAGGACGTTGAGAACATCATCCTAAAGCTGTTGCAAGCTGCTGAAGGCGATGTGAGCCGCGCGCAGACCGGCATCATCTATATCGACGAAATCGATAAGATCGGACGCAAGGATGAGAATCCATCGATTACCCGCGATGTATCCGGCGAAGGCGTACAGCAGGCTCTGCTGAAGATTCTGGAAGGAACCATCGCCAACGTTCCGCCGCAGGGTGGACGCAAACATCCGCACCAGGAATTCACTCCGGTCGACACGACTAACATCCTCTTTATATGCGGAGGAGCGTTTGTGGGGCTGGAGAAGATTATTGGTCGGCGCGTAGGGAAGAAGTCGCTCGGCTTCCGGTCCGGCGCGGAGGATGAGAAGGAAGACAACGCATCGCGCAAGCGCAACTTTGAACTGCTCAGCGAAATCCAGCCGGAAGATTTGATCAAGTTCGGCTTGATTCCTGAATTCGTGGGACGCCTACCGGTTGTAGGGATGCTGGAAGATCTGGATGAATTTGCGCTGATCGAGATTCTTACCCGGCCGAAGAATGCCATCGTCAAGCAGTATCAGCGCCTGTTTGAGTTCGAAAATGTGCGGCTGAAGTTCAGCGACGAGGCCCTGCGAGCAGTTGCCCGCCAAGCTATGGCGCGCAAGGTCGGTGCCCGTGGACTGCGTATGATTCTCGAAGAACTCATGCTGGACCTGATGTTCCATCTGCCCAGCCAAAAGAAACTAAAGGAGTTCGAGGTTACACGGGAGATGGTGGAGAAACGCAGCGCTTCTGTAACTTTGGAGAAGGCTGGGTAGCGGAACGGTAGTAAACTGTGGACGTTCGGTGGGAGCACCGGTACCGCGATTGTTATTGAGTACAGGATCGGCAGCACAAGATCAGCGGCACAAGTCCAGCGCCAGAAGTCGGGGAGATTGAGTGACCACATCCAAGGAAAAATTCGAAACTAGAAAGCTGCCCATGATGCCCATCCGGGACGTGGTCATCTTTCCTTATATGATGACGCCGTTCGTGGTGGGCCGCGAATCGAGCGTACGAGCCTTGGAAGAGGCGCTGGCCGCGGACAAGAAAATCTTCCTCGCCACCCAGCACGACGCCTCCATCGACGAACCCAAATCCAATGAAATTTACCAGGTCGGCACGATCGTCAACATCGTGCAGAGCCTCAAGCTTCCTGACGGTAACATCAAAGTTTTGGTAGAAGGCATTGAGCGCGGCCGGTTGCTGCAGGCCACTGATGCCGACGGTTACATGCAGGCGTCGGTGCGGGTGGCTCGCTACCCCGCCGAGATGAACGCGCAGATCGAAGCCGGCATGCAACGCGTGACCACGCTGTTTGAGCAGTACGTGAAGCTTTGCCAGGCGCTGAATTACGAGACCATGATTTCGGCCGTCCGCATGGAAGATCCGGCCAAGCTGACCGATATTATTGCGGCAAATCTGCAGCTTTCGATTGAAGAGAAGCAGGAACTGCTGGAGATTTTCGATCCTTCTGAGCGATTGAATCGCATCGCCGACGTGCTCGATGTGGAGATTGAAAAGCTCAACGTGGATCGTACCATCCAGTCGCGGGTGAAGCGGCAGATGGAGAAGGCGCAGAAAGAGTATTACCTCAACGAGAAGATCAAGGCGATTCAGAAAGAACTGGGCCGCGGCGAGAAGAGCGAATTCGACGAACTGAAGAAGAAGGTCGAATCCGCAGGCATGCCGAAAGAAGTGAAAGACAAGGCGCTGCAGGAATTGAAGAAGCTGGAAGCCATGCCGCCGATGTCGGCCGAATCAACGGTTTCACGGAACTATCTCGATTGGCTTCTGGCCGTGCCGTGGAAGAAACGGTCCAAGGAAATCCGCAACATCTCCCGCGCAGAGAAAGTTCTGAACGAAGATCATTACGGGCTGGAGAAGATCAAAGAGCGCATCCTTGAATTCCTCGCCGTGCGACAGTTGGTGAAAAATCCCAAGGGATCGATTCTTTGTTTCGTCGGGCCTCCGGGCGTGGGCAAGACGTCTCTTGGCATGTCGATTGCGAAGGCCACGGGACGCAAGTTTGTGCGCATGTCGCTGGGTGGAGTACGCGATGAGGCCGAGATTCGCGGTCACCGTCGCACTTACATCGGAGCTTTACCCGGACAAATTATTCAGATGATGAAGAAGGCCGGCACCAAAAATCCGGTCTTCATGTTGGACGAAGTTGATAAGATGTCGATGGATTTCCGCGGCGACCCTTCGGCTGCTTTGCTCGAAGTGCTCGATCCCGAGCAGAACTTCATGTTCGTCGACCACTACCTCGACGTGGAATACGATCTCTCGCAGGTTTTCTTTGTGGCGACTGCGAATGTGATGCACACGATTCCGCCCGCGCTACAGGACCGCATGGAAGTGCTGCGGCTGCATGGCTACACCGAGCAGGAAAAGCTTGAAATCGCAAAGCAGTTCCTGGTGAAGAAGCAGATGTTGCAGGCGGGATTGTCGGAAAAGAACGTGACCTTCACCGACGACGCCATTACCACGCTCATCCGCGCCTACACTCGCGAAGCTGGCGTGCGCAATCTGGAGCGCGAGATCGGGAATGTCTGCCGCAAGGTTGCGCGCAAGGTGGTGAAAGAGGGCGAAGACTATACCATCGCCGTGACCGGGGAAAATGTCACTGACTTCCTGGGCGTGATCAAGTTCCGCGATACGCTGGCGCACGAGAAGAGTGAAGTGGGATTGGTTACGGGATTGGCTTGGACCGAGGTGGGCGGTTCGATTCTCAGCACCGAAGCGACGGTTGTCGATGGCAAAGGCAAACTGACATTGACCGGCAAGCTTGGCGACGTGATGCAGGAATCGGCGCAGGCAGCGCTATCGTATGTGCGTTCGCGCGCGCATCGTCTCGGACTCACGCGTGATTTCTACCGGCATCTCGATCTGCACGTGCATGTGCCGGAAGGCGCCATCCCGAAAGATGGTCCATCGGCGGGCATTACGATTGCGACTGCCATCGCAAGCGCTTTGAGCAAGATTCCGGTACGGCGCGACTTGGCCATGACCGGCGAAATCACGCTGCGCGGCAAGGTGTTGCCGATCGGCGGACTCAAGGAAAAATTGCTGGCTGCGCATCGTGCCGGGCTTTTCGAGATCATCCTGCCGCAGGACAACCAAAAAGATTTGGCCGAGGTTCCTGAGAATCTGCGAAACGCCATGAAGCTGCACTTTGTCGATACCATGGATCAGGTTTTGCAGATTGCGCTGGAATCTCCGCTGCCGACGCTCCACGAGGATGAAGCGGCGCAGCCGATTGCGCCTCTGACTTCTGGCGCGGAGGATAGTCCGGCGGCGCATCAGTAAAATCAGTACCCAGACCTAGTTTTTAAACGCCTGCTCGCGTGGGCGTTTTTTTATTTCCGGTAGTGGTGCGTTTTGGCTTACGTGTAAGGCCGGTTAAGCTGGAGATCCTTCGCTACGCTTGAAAAACGGCTCCGCTCAGGATGACAATCGTCGCGTAATAGTGCCGAACAGCACCACTCTCAACTGTTCTGCTTGGCTTGCAAGATTTCCCTTCGCATTGCACACTAGCGCATGAGGGTTATGGCGCGATTCATGGCGTCGGCCACTGGAGCCGACCACTTCCCTGCTCCCAGCTTGCCGGAGGTCGCTTTTCTCGGCCGGTCGAACGTGGGGAAATCCAGCGTGATCAATACGCTGATCGGCGACAAGATCGCCCGCACCAGCTCTACGCCGGGGCGCACCCGCAGCATTAACTTCTTTGAAGTGCGCTGGCCGGGAAGGCCGCGGCCGGAGGTCATCTTCGCCGACCTGCCGGGCTACGGCTACGCCAAACTCTCGCGCGAGATTTCGGCGGAGTGGCCCAAGTTCATCGAACCCTACCTCAACGATCGGCCTACGCTGGCGCTGTGCCTAGCGTTGGTGGATGTGAACGTTCCGGCGCAAGACAGCGATCGCCAGCTGCTGGATTTTCTGAATGCATCAGGCCGTGACTTTATTGTGATCGCGACCAAGTGTGACCGCCTCTCAAATAATCGGCTGCTGAACGCGCTGAAAAGCATGGAAAAATCCTATCCGACCGCGGTGGTAATTCCCTTCTCGGCGAAAACCGGAGCTGGGAAAGACGAGGTGTGGAATAAGATCCGAGAGTCTGCGGCCAAGTTTGATGGGGCTGCGTCCCAATCCTGAACGTCTCCCGCTACGGGACCCATTGATACCCTTCGCTTTCTGCAACTACCACTTCCACTCGGCTTTTCGTTCGAAAGCTCCGTAGACTCAAGGCAGAAGCTCCAGGGTTAGGGGAAAAACATTCCTGCGGAGGCTCGAGGCGAGGAAGCTAGCTTACTATTTATGGCGCGCGATGACATCGGCGACGGCGCGTCTTATCTAAACGCGCTAAAGCGAGCAGACTCGCCGCAGACCACGGGTGCGGCGCCTGCGCGTGCGCTTAACTCCAAACCTTCGGCTAAAAATCAGGGATCGGAGAGGCGCAGGAGCCCTCGATACCATTGCCAAGGTAGCGCCCACTTGAACAACCTCGAAAACGGAATCTCTACCTGGGCTACATTCACCGACATCAGCTTGCATGGATGCTACGTGGAGACGGCGTCCACTTACCGGATCGGCACAGCAATCGTACTGAAGATCGACGTCAACGGCTTCCGGGTTGAAACCAGAGGCGAGGTGCGGGTGGCTTATCCGAACCTTGGCATGGGAATTTTCTTTACCACCATGTCGGAGGAAGACCGCGAGCGATTGCGGGAACTGCTGAGATCACTCTCGCAGCCTTCTGTGATCCTGAGCGGTGGCCCGCCACCACGCGACACCGCTTCGCGAGCGGAATCTCTGGCCACGGTCAACCATCCACTCGCTGTCGTTAAAGCGATTATGGATTTCTTCGAGGGTCGGCAGATGCTGTCCCAGCAAGAGTTCTTTCGGATTCTGCGGAAGAATCAGTAGCCTACTTCAGTTCTCAGTCACCCCTTGATTGGGCGATCGAACGGCTTCACACCTAACTCGTCCTCTGGATTGCTATGATGAAAGACTATGGCGCTTTATTTGATTACGGGCATTGGCGGCTTTATTGGATCGTCGTTGGCGCGAGAGTTGTTGCGGCGCGGCGAGCAGGTTCGCGGAGTAGATAACTTTTCTACCGGGAAGCAGCACAACCTGACGGAAATTATGGGCCAGATCGATTTTTGCGAAGCTGACATTCTCGATCTCGATGCCATGAAAGCGGCATGCGCGGGAGCGGATTTCGTTTTGCATCAAGCCGCGATTCCGTCAGTGCCGAAGTCTGTACTCGACCCGATCGGAAGCAACCAGGCGAATGTGGATGGCACGGTGAACGTGCTGGTGGCAGCGCGCGATGCGAAGGTGAAGCGCGTTGTATACGCGGCATCGTCATCGGCTTACGGCGATACTCCGACCCTGCCTAAACATGAGCAGATGACGCCCGATCCGATTTCTCCTTACGCCGTGGCTAAGCTGGCCAGCGAGCGGTACATGATTTCGTTTTACCGCTGCTACGGGCTGGAGACCGTGGCGTTGCGCTACTTCAATATTTTTGGCCCGCGGCAGGATCCGTCGTCGCCCTACTCGGGTGTGCTGGCGAAGTTCGTCACGAAGATGCTGAGCGGTGAGCAGCCCACAATTTTTGGCGACGGCGAGCAGAGCCGGGATTTCACTTACATCGACAATGCAGTCGAGGCCAATCTGCTGGCCTGCAAAGCTCCTGCCGCGCAAGTAGCCGGCAGAGTATTCAATGTGGCGACCGGGCGGCGGATCACTCTGAATGAGACATTCAAAATTCTGCAGGGGCTCACCTCGTATTCTGGTTCACCGGCCTACGCGGAGGAACGCGGCGGGGATATCAAGCATTCTCTGGCTGACATTTCCGCGGCGGAAGAACATCTCGGCTATAGACCCAAGGTCAATTTTGAGGACGGGCTGCGACGCACTGTGGAGTGGTACCGCAATTCGCCCTCGTAGTGCGGGCTTCTGCGTCCAGTTACGTTGGTGATCTAACGCCAGGTTACGCGGGTGGGTAGAGTGAAGACATGACACTCTCATCTATGGTGGTCTCGCGGGATTGGCAGGAAGTCAGCGTTCTGGAATGCATTCTGGGCAGCTTGCACATGGACGTTGCGGTGGAGAGCGAACCGCAACGCGCGTTGGAACGGATCACGAAGTCCAAGATTGACGCTCTCATCGTCGACTGCGACCTGAATGGAACAGGGCAGTTCTTTCGTGAGCTACAGCGCGAAGCGCCACGCGCGAACGTAGTGCCGCTGGTGATTATGGGCCGTCCACAAGGCCGGCCGGATATGGAAGGGACTGGCGCGATGTTCGCTTTTGACAAGCCGATCTCAGTGGAGCAGGCGGTGCGCACGCTCTCCGCTGCGCGCAACATGATTCTGGACGGGCGATTGCGCTATCACCGTGCTGGACTGGAAGTGCCGGTCACATTGAGTGGGCGCCGGCAAAAGCGCGTGGGCGCGCAACTCATCAATTTGAGCCAGGGCGGGCTGCAGGTGCGCCTCGAGAATGGATTCGATGCCGCCGACTTGTCACGTGCGTCGTTCGAGTTGCCCGGAACCAACTGCGGCGTGAAGGCCGACGTGGAAGTTGCATGGGCCGATGCACGGGGAAACGTAGGCATTCGCTTTGTGAAGATCGCGTCAGAGATGCAGCATTCTCTGCGGGTGTGGCTGGCGCAGCAGTATTTTGCGAACTAGGGGAAGAGACAGTTCTCAGTTCTTGCTTCTTACTTCTTGTTCGTGCCATCTTGCACGGCTAACGGAAACGGCCTGCTACTTCGGCTTCATCATCGTCTTCTAGGACATATGCTGTCTTCGCCAAGCGGGCGCCCAGAGTTGTTCCTCCAAACATAAAGAATAAGGTGCGGTAGGCTGCGGTAACAAAGACCATCGCAACCATGGCTGCTCCCAACGCGAGAGGCCATTGCGGGAGTTCGTGCGCGATCGATAGAAAAACTAGCGCGAACAAAAGCAAGGCCGCAATCACAACCAGTGTATCCACTATCCAGGCTAGCGTGCGTCCAGAGAGTGGGCGCGATAGCCAGTTCGGCTGCGTGCTCGGATCATATAGTTCGTGCTCACTTGAA
Organism: uncultured Acidobacteriaceae bacterium; assembly: GCA_963789625.1. Classification (GTDB taxonomy): domain Bacteria; phylum Acidobacteriota; class Terriglobia; order Terriglobales; family Acidobacteriaceae; genus Sulfotelmatobacter. The sequence continues at coordinate 67,463 of CAWBLK010000014.1, forward strand.
TCATGCTCCCCTGCGCGATAAAAGGGATGCATGACGACATCTTCCAACTCAACTTCGCTATAGTGCGGAGACTGAGGCTCGTTTCGCTTGGCGAAGTTAGTCTCCAAGCGAATCGCCGGACGGGGCTGCGCCGAAAGAGTCAGCCCGTCGTATTCTTCTTTGTCATTCTTTTCACGAAGATTTTCTTCGTGGGTATTTCGGACATTTTCTTCGCGATCAATCGAAACAACGGAAGCTCCGAAGATCGAGCGAGGATGAGTAGCGTCGCGGGCGATGGCATCCAGAAGGTTGGAAAAAATCCACTGGTCGATCTGAAGGCTGGTACGCGCGGGAAGATCTACAAAGCGGATGCCGCACTGTCCTGAGGAACTGGCCCAGGTGACCTGCCCGTAGGTTTCCACGCGCACGCGTGGGAACCTCAACTCAAAGCGCAGGCGGACGCGCTGTCGCTGGCACAACGCGCCAACCGCCTGCACAGCTACACCTTCGCGGTTGAGGTTGCGGATGATGCCGCCGTTGGCCTCATCGAGCGTAACGTAGGTCAAGGTGCGGAGTTCGTGCCGATAGTGCGCGCGCTGTTGCCGCTCGGTAAAAGATGCTGACTGCATACTCTCCGCCAGGAATTGCTGGGCCGGGACCTGCTTGGTCAGATTCTAGTTTCTGGCGGGCGAGAGCTGGCAGTAACTGCGGTGATTCCTGGGCAATAGAATTTGGCGCGTTAGGAATTGAGGACTACAGCTACGACCCGGGTCTGTGGCCCAGCAGCACTTCGCGTGCCGGGCGCTCCGACGCCAGCCAGACCTTCACGACTTCAAAAACGATCGCTGTGGCATAACTAACAGCAATCCAAACACAGATTTCCTCGATGGGCAGGCTCGACCAGGCACCAATGAAAAGACCGATCATCTGACGATGCTGGAAGTTCCACCAGTTGTAGGGGACGGCTAGAGTAGCTTCCCAGAGGAGGCTGACCAGCAGCATGAAGAAAAGTGTGAGGCTGAGGGCACGCCAGTTGATGAAGCGCCGCGCTACCGGGAAAAAAGTCATGGCTGGAAGAAACGCTCCAATGACGAGAACTGTGAAGTAGCCGGGAAAGCCTGCCTGATCTTCCGGAATGGCGAGATGCTTTTTGTAGAACCACGCGGCACCAATCAAGATCACGGCGATGATCAGTGATGTGGAATGAAATTTAAGCAGCCGGCGAATTTTTCTGGCTTCTCCCGGATAATCAAGCACATTGTAGGCGGCCAGCCAGAACTCGCCGAGCCACACGTAGAGGAGAAGAACCGTAAGGAAGCCGGTGAGATAAAAAACATATTCTTCAACGGGAACGGGTCTGCCGAACGCGGGAGCGTTGATACCGAGAACCGCGCCAACGTTGGGATAACAGAAAAACCACCGCGCGAAAACGAAGTCGAGCAGGCAGCCCAGTGGGACGAGAATGACGAGGGTCCAGCCGAAGGCGCGTTGCGGGATTTTCAATTCCTCGCTGGGCAGGAACCAGCCTGCGATAACCACGATGGGGACGATGAACAGCAGAAGGCTCCAAGTGTAGCCATACGGTGAGGGGTTCTGGCTGGTTGGGACAAGCGTGGCGGGCGAGTGAACAGCATGTAGCGTAATGGCGGCGGGAATCACGATCATCGCCAACATGGCGATCACAATTGCGGCGCAGATGCTGGGGCTCGGGAGTCCGTGAGAGCGGGGTTGCGACATCAGCGACCTCCGGAATTTTGCGACATCTTATCACCGCCGGTTCGCCGGAAGTGCTGCAGTTTGATAAGGGAGCGAGCCAAACGCGCGTTATTGCGTCGCGACGTTACTTATTAGAAGCAGCGCGACGCTTCGCGCGGCCCGCCCAGATCCTTCACTGCACAAAGAACGCTTGTTCAGGATGACAATCAAATTACTACCGTCCAAAATCTGGCGCTCACCTGCTAGAATTCACTGCATTTTAATTCGGAGGACTTATGAGAAGTGGTTTCCTGGTCGCCTGGCTGGCGATGTTGACGTCACTGGGCTGGGCACAAAATCCTGCGATGCCCTCCAAACCTAGCGTCGACCCATCGTTGGGCAGCGTCTCCGCGGATTCCCATCTGAAGGATATGTTCGAGTCGAAGATCAAAGCGGAGTGGGAGGCGCTGAAGAATAAAGATAAGAAAGCGTACGGGGAGATGTTGGCGGATGATTATGAGGGCGTCGAGGTCGATAGCAGAGGCGAGCGGACCAAGATTCAAGCGTTAAACGAACTTGTCGACACGAATATCTTTAACTACACGCTGGGGGGGTACAAGCTGATTCCGCTGGGCCCGGACGCGGCCTTCGTGATTTATGAGAGCACCATGCAGTTCCCGCCTAAGTCGGTAATACGGTTCTCGCGGGTATACATCACGGAACTCTGGGTGAAGCGCGCCGGAGAATGGAGGGAAGTGCACTATCAGGAAACCCACGTCAAATAGCGGCGCTTCGATATTCTTAGCAACCGCTGCCATAACGCCGCCATCCCACCTGTTAGGAGAATCTCATGAAAAGCTTTTGGTTTGTTCTACTACTGCTTTCGAGTAGCTTCCTCCTGGCACAAGACAATAATTCTGCGGTTCCCGGACAAGCAGAGGCGAAGGATTCTAAAGGACAGGTCACTTTGCAAGGGTGCGTGAGCCGTTCCAACGGCGACTACATTCTGATGAAACAAGATCCGGCTGTAACCTACGAACTGCAGTCCACCGGCAAAACCAAGCTCCGCCACTACCTAGGACAACGAGTGGAAGTATCGGGGAAGGAATCGCCATCGATGAGCACCAGTTCCGACGCGATGGCAAAAATGGGGTCGGCTGCTCCAGTGACGCTGACTATTACGTCAATCCGGACTTTGGACAAGGATTGTTCGGTGCGCGATATTTCGCGATAACTTCGGTCTATCTTGCGTCGACGGCGATTACTCGCAGTCGGGGGGCATCGCCTGAATTTCTGACTCGGAGCTGCAAGGAGGCTTTTTCCTGGCGGGCTCAAATCGCGAGGGGCGGTTGTAGCGCAGAATCCATAGGCCATCGTTGTTGGTGAGGTAGATTAACCCGTGGCCCCCGTCAGGAAGAAGACTGGTAACTTTGTTAAAGGTCTCCAGAGTTTTGGGATTGGCCGGATCGCTGAGGTCCAGAACGCGAACGGTCTCAGTAGGATGGTTGCTGCTGGTTAAAGTGGTGGGCGTCTTTTCCGGAGCCTCCGCGATAGCAACGTCAGGGCTCACAATCTCCAGGTTTCCGGTAGTCGCCTGATTTGCTTCCGCGGTCCGCTTCAGCAGTGTCGGTTCCTCCGGCTTACTCACATCCACGATCATAAAACCCTGCTTCGCGGATTGTTGCACGTAGAGATACTGTTTGCCCTTTTCTCTCTGCAGCAGCATTTGGCTTCCCGTGGCCTGAGGCAAAGGCAGGTGGGCGATTACGGTTGCGGGGACGTCGGTGGGCTTTGCCGTGGGTTGCTCGGTCGCGCCAGCCAGCAAGGCAGGAAGCAATACAAGCGACAGCGCCAAGGCATGAACTCGCAGCGAAGTTCTGGAAAACGTCTCCATAATTCCCCTTCACAATTCCTGGCGCGAAACTCCGTCACGTTCCGCGCCTAGCGCAACTATACCACCGAGGTAGCGCTCCTCACTGCTCAGCCGCAACTCCGACGCACCCGGCACCGGCCAGGGTCGAACAGACCGTGCCCGCCTGAAGCGGCACGAAAGCATGGTTCGTGCTCGGGTCTACCGAGATGCTGTGCGCATTGGATCCAGTCGGCATGTTGTACAACCACTGGTTCGTTTTGGCGTCGATAACTCCCATGACCGGGTTGGGCAGCATATCGCGCGCCGCCAGATAGTACTTGTTGTCGCCCGGGTTGTACCAAGTCTCGTCCACGCCTCCGACCTGCGTGATTTCGAGACAGTTGGCATTTGCTGGTGCGTTCGCTATCCCAGTATTGGGCGGTACGCAAGCTATGTTGCCGCTGTTTGTATTCGTGATGATGTATTCATTCGCCGGAAATGTTTCCCCGTCATGGTCGGCGCAGCCGACGAGGAAATTATCTCCCGGCCCTTGTGAGATGCCGGTAGGCATACAGTCGTACATGGGAAAACTGTTCACCACCACCGGTCCGTTGCCGGTCCCGAGTTGAAGGTCAATCACATCCAGGCTGCCGATTTGTGTGGTGGCGACGGAATTTTCGTTGGTCAGCAACCAGTGGTTGCCGTTCGCATCATAGGTCATTCCGCCTAATCCGGCTGGCGCTATTGCGCCCGCGCAACTGCTGTCTGCAAAGGGCGGGGTTGAGCCACAAAACGCCCCAGTGTTGTAGCTGATGATGGGCCCGTGATGACATGGAATGGTGTAAGAAACACCCATGGGAGTTGTGCCGATGCCGGGTAGCCCAGCCGGGCCATCTGCCGCAGCCGATCCGGAAACGCCGCTGAAAACGTGCGGATTGGAAGGATCGGGGCACGCGAAGGTGTTTCCCACGGTGTCCACCGGGACGTTGGAAGTGAGGCCGAGTCCTCCTGATGCCCCGCCTCCCGCGCCGTCATAATAAATCTGGCCAATAATGCACCGAGGGGGATTAAATGATCCGCCGACGCCTGGGTCAAGCGCAGGAGATGGGATGGGCTGGCCGTTGGGTCCATTTCCAGTTCCTATGATCCCGGTTCCGGTTCCTTGAAGTGGATATCCAAAGGGCCCTCCCGGCACGGAAGGATAAGGAAATGTGCCGGTAGCGGCGCTGTACCCTACGGGGTAGGGACCGTAAGCGAGATTCTGATCAATCGGCAGGCAATGCAGATCCCCTTGGCCAGTCGGGTCCAGGGCAGAGGTTCTTGGTGGGGTTGCGCCCGTGATGTACTGCATATCGATGAAGGTGATGAAGGGTAATCCCGGATCGCCATTGATGACTGCGAGAACGTGATGCGTGTCATCGTATGCCATTTCGTCAGCGCGATCATCGCCGCAATCCGCTGCCGAGCCGGCCTCGCCGTTCCACGAGGCGATGCAGCCTGAAATTCCCTGCGGCCCGTCGTAGTCGGCCGACACACCCGTGGGGATAGTAGCGAGGATATTCGGTGGGGTGACCGGGCTCGTGTTCAGGTTCATCGAGCTGATGTCGAAAACTATCACGTTGGAGCTGCCGTTCCCCACAAACAAGACCTTGCCATCGGCGGTGGTGGTATTGCCGTCTGGTCCAGACATCGGATTAACGCCATTGGCGCGCGAGGCGCAACACTGGGCGCCGGGGAATCCTCCCAAGTTGCCGCTGGGACCAAAACCTGTGTTCAGATGGAAGGTTGGACCGCCTTCCCAAGACACATCAGTCCTGCAGGCATACCTGACGAAATTGCCGAATACGTCGACGGTCGGCGGGATCACCTCTACGCTGGGCGTTGGTGGAGCTCCGGTGTAACCGGGTTGCGGGATTGTGGGGCATGGACTGGCACCATTACCTGCGTCGGAGATGCCATTCTGTCCTTGAATCGAAAAAACCGCGAGATCCTGAGAGGTGTCGATAACCTGCATGGCAATGCCGATGCGGTCGGAAATATAGTCCAGGTATTTACCCGAGACGGCAGGATTTGGGGCGATCGTGCTGATGTCGAAAGAGTTGAATGGACCACCGGGCTCGCCGGTAGGATTGTGCTCGGGCACGGCAATGACATTAATGATGGCGTAGCTGCCGTTCACGGTGGTACCGCAAGTGGGGCAATTCGGCGTTGTGCCGCAACCGCTCAACATCACAAACAGCGCGGTGAGAAGAATGGTAAGAAGAATTCTCGGTCTCATTCGAACTTCCTCCTGCGATTTCCCTTCAGGACCAGCTTGCGGCCAGCCCCGCATCTGTTAACCCGTTAACCGCTCCATCCGCACCCAAACCTGCGAGCGAACAAACTCTAGAACCGGAACTGTAACTGCTGCAAAACCACGTAATAATTCTGCGGCACCGCACCGATGGTGCTGGGGTCCTTCAACTGATCAATACCCAAATTAACCGAGTACTTGACCCAATAATTGGGATACCACGTAACTCCAGCCGTCAACTCGTCGGTGTGGTAATTGAAAGTGGGCACAAAACCGGGCGTGTAATAGTTCAAGAGGTTGGCGCCTGGTTCATTGGCCTCGATACCCATGTACCGGAACCCAACTCCCCACGCTCCCAACCCGCGCCCTTTGCCGCCCGGAGTATCAGGGCCAAAGAGCGGATGCTTCACCCGCGGCGTGCCGTTTTCCGGCTGTTTTTCGCCCGTAATCAGATAGGTCGTGCTGAGGTCCCAAGCTTTGGCGATGATTGAGGGAAGGCTCAGGAAACCCAGCCCCCCTGCCTGCTCGGAGCCGACATTGTCACGCGACATATTCAGCTGATCGAACTCGCCACGCAGAGCGAACCGCGACTTGAGATATGTAAACTCCCCGTTATAGCGCTGGATCGGCCCGTTGATGGCGAATTGCGGGAAGAAGTTATAGGCTTGATCGGGCAGGTTGCCGCTGAAGCTCTGATCTCCAGAAAGACCACGCGAACGGGCGCGGTCGATAGCTCCGCCAAAAGCGAACCCCTTCAGCCATTCGCTCTTGGACTTGCGCCAGAGGTAGAAACGTAGCCGCCCGATGACTTCGGGTTGATTGGTGGTGTTAACGAGCGCGTACCCCTTGCCATTGAAAGCGCCCACCCAGTACTGCATGACGCCGCCGTCAATGTCTCCATGAATGGCAACTCCGGGGCTGCGGTACGCCGAGGCAGCAGACGGATACAACATTGACTGAAACCCGCGTTCTACGAAGTCCAGGTTGGTGGAACCCATTCCAGCTTCCTGAGCGAATGGAGTCTTGAACTGGCCAGCCTGGAACTGGAACTCGGGCCGGACTCTTACGTTCAGGTAAACGTCGCGCACCACCGAACCTGAAGTTGCGGCAGCATCGGTGAGGAGTGCGAAATCGAAGTGAGAACCATAGTTGCCCTGGAAACCAAAGCGAGCGCGACGCAAAACAAATGTGTCGGAAGGCGCGCCGTCGCCCTTGTAGGCACGATAGTCGTTATCCACGTAGCCGTAGGGGCTAATGCTGAACTGCCCATCGGGACTTCTGATGAAAAAGTGCTCTCCATTCCATCCCGCTGTGAGCGGAGCGTCTTTTTTAGGAGAAGCTGGAGTCTGATCGACAGCGGGCATCGATGCGGGCTCGGCTTCCGTGAGGACTGCGTTCATCAAATGAACTGAACTGCTGGGAGCGTCGATCGGCTGCGAACTGGAACTCGAGGAAGTGGCTTCTGCGACAGGGCGAATCTGTGCCGAGCCATTGTCAGATGTTTTGACCTTCTCCCCCGCCAGCTTCTCGACCAGGGCCTTCAGCTCCTCGATGGTCTGGCGCTGCGCTGCCACCTCGTTGCGCAACTGGTTAACTTCCTCCTTGGTGGCACTTACAGCGGCCGAGCCGTTTGTATTGCCCGCGGGTGCCACGCCTTGGGCGTGAACCAGCGAACATGGCGCGACAACACTGACCAGAAGCACGAGAACCGCTGTGAGCGAGCGCATGTGTTTCCTCTCCCGGAATGATTTACAACACGGGCTTAATCTCAAGGCACGCGGCAAAAAGGCCGCGCTCTTTGTCGTTCGGGCGACGAACCGAAAAGTCTCCAGAATTGCGAATGGGTCTTGTCCGGTATGAAAAGCGGACCAGTGGATTTAGCATGTAAAAATGTGCACTGTCAAGAAATTTCTCTAATGTTGCCGTCAGAGATTAACTCCCGCACTAACTCCAACGCATAACGAACTGTAGTCAAGAGTTAACGTTGAGCGGGTCTAGCGCGGTACGAATCGCAAAGACTTTTCCGGCGGATTGCTGATAAATTGTGGCTGGGTTGGCTGCTCTCGTCTCGCGCGCGCAACTCTTCTGGAACTAGGTTCTTCCGGCTTTTCTGGTGAGTATGGGTTTACATTTTCGGCAGGCCATCTTCTTACTCTTCGCAGCCGGGATCGCGGGCGCGCTCAACGCGTTGGCCGGTGGAGGAAGTTTCATCTCTTTTCCGGCACTGTTGTTCATTCGGATTCCCGCCGTGTTAGCCAACGCGACGAATACGGTTGCTCTGTGGCCGGGGCTGGCGGCCAGCACGCTCTCTTATTGGAAACGGCTGAACGCGCCGCTGCGCGTATTGGTCCCTTTGCTGGTGACGAGCGTTGCCGGAGGTTGGGCTGGGGCAGTGCTCTTGCTCAGGACTCCGCAGCACGCTTTTCTTCGCCTCGTCCCCTGGCTGCTGCTCGGTGGCACATTGCTTTTTGCCTTTGGCAACTCTATCCGTGCAATCACTGGCAAGAGTGTGGTCACGGATGATCTCCGGCACACATCATGGCGGGCGATCCTGATCAGTTCGGTCGTGGAGTTCCTGGTTGCAGTCTATGGAGGATACTTCGGCGCTGGAATTGGATTCATGACGTTGGCGATGCTCGCGATCCTGGGGATGCGGGACATTCATGCCATGGGTGCGATCCGGACCATGCTAGCGGTTGCTATCAATGCCGCCGCTGTAGCCACTTTCATCGTTGCCGGAGCGGTATTGTGGCCGCAATGCGCCGTGATGATCATCGGTTCTCTGGCCGGAGGCTGGTTTGGAGCGCACTATGCGCAGAAGGCGGACCCGGGAAAGGTGCGAATCGCCGTGATCTGCGTGGGATTTGCGATGAGCGCTTACTTCTTCGCCACGATTTACTAGCTTTGGTAGTCGTGGTATCTTGTCCGCTCCATGCCGTAATATTTAAGTGTCCGGTTGATAGAGATATAGAGATATCGAGGAGAAACGAGGATTTATGAGCACCATCGAACAGCCGACTGCACTTCAATTCCCTGCCCTACAACCGCCGCGCCGTTACCTGTTCGGTCCCGGACCCAGTATGGTTCACCCGCGTGTCTATGAAGCTCTGTCGAAGCCGATTGTTGGACACCTTGACGCCTACTTCATCCAGGTGATGGGAGACGTGCAGCAGTTGCTGAAGACCGCTTACGGAACGAGCCACGGAGCCACGCTGGTTATTTCCGGTACCGGCAGTGCGGGCATGGAAGCTGCGGTGACTAACTTTGTAGACCCGGGAAGCAAGCTCGCCGTTTTCGCCAATGGATATTTCTCTGACCGCCTCACCGAGATGGCGAAGCGGCAGGGCGCGAACGTTGTGCGCTTCGAGAAATCCTGGGGCGAAACTTTCACCGATGATGAGGCTTCCGAGTTCATTCAGCGCGAGAAGCCGATGGTGGTGGCTTATGTTCACGCCGAGACGTCGACGGGCGCGCTCCAATCGGGGCGCGCGATATGCGCAGCCGCTCATGATGCCGGCGCGCTTGTAATCGCGGACTGCGTTACCTCGCTGGGCGGAGTGCCGGTGCAGTTCGACCAGACTGGAATCGATGTGGCCTACAGTTGCACGCAAAAGGGATTGAGCTGCCCCCCCGGCTTGTCTCCGATGGCAATGTCGCAGAGGGCGATGGATTTTCTGCGCGCCCGTACTACTCCGACACGCAGCTGGTATCTCGATCTTAAGCTGATTCACGATTACTCCACCGTTTCGCACCGCTACCACCACACTGCACCGATCTCCATGTTCTACGCGTTGCGTGAAGCGCTCATGGTGATCAACGAGGAAGGAATTGAGAACCGATGGGAGCGGCATCGCCGTTGCAATAAAGCCTTTGTGAAAGGCATCGAAGCGATGGGTCTGCGCATGCACGTTCCCGAGAACCATCGCATCGCGACCTTGAACACGGTCTGTGTGCCCGAAGGTGTGGACGAGGCTAAAGTGCGCAAACACCTTTTGGATGAACCGGGAATTGAAATCGCCGGCGGTTTTGGACCGCTTGCTGGCAAAGTCTTCCGCATTGGCGTGATGGGGCCTCTGGCTACTGAAGAGAACGTGCAGTTCTTTCTGCAGGAGTTCAAGAAGGCTCTGAGTGCCGGGGGTTATTCGGTCTAGACTCACGGGGGCGAGGACGAATGACGCTGAAGTCGGTAGACACGCTTCTTGACGTTTTGCATTTTGCCGACAGTCACACGGCGATTATCGTTCCCGAGCTTGGAATCCGTGTCACGTACAAATCGCTGCGGCAGCAGGTTGTGGCCATGGCGAACGCTTTGGCCTCCGCCGGCATACGCCGTGGCGATGCGGTTGCGATTGCGCTGCCGAACGGATTGCCGGCGATTGTCAGTTTTCTCGCTGCCTCCATCGCAGGCACTGCAGCACCTTTGAATCCTGCGTATCCCTACGAAGAGTTCCATTTTTTCCTAGGGGATACTAACGCAAAGATTTTGCTTTGCCCGCCGGTGGGCGCGGAGTTCGTGCGCACCGCGGCGAAGGATCGCAAGATCCCAGCGCTCTCGGTAGAAATGACTGAGCAGGGTGAAGTTCACCTCGCCGGCGCGCCCATCGGCGCTACCGCAACTGCTCCCACTGCGGACGACATCGCGCTGGTCCTGCACACCAGCGGAAGCACGGGCCGACCGAAGCGCGTGCCCTTGCGGCATTTCAACCTGGCAGTCTCCTCGGCAAACATCGCCAATACATACGCGCTGACCGGGGAGGATGTTTCGCTTTGCATCATGCCGCTGTTCCACATTCATGGTCTGATCGGCTCGACCATGGCAACTCTGCTTTCCGGCGGCACAGTGGTTGTTCCCACAAAATTCAACGCGCTTTCTTTCTGGCGTACCGTGCGGGAAAATCGCGTGAGCTGGTATTCGGGCGTGCCAACGATGCACCAATTGCTGCTGGCGCGGGCTCATCAAAAACCGGCGGAAGCTGCCTCGCTGCGTTTCATCCGTTCCTGCAGCGCGCCTTTGTCAGAGGAACTGATTCGCAAGATCGAGGATGTATTCGGTGTGCCCTTTGTGGAAGCCTACGGCATGACAGAAGCGGCGCACCAGATGACGTCAAATCCACTGCCGCCACGGCATAGCAAGCCGGGTTCTGTAGGAGTCGGCGCCGGCTTGCGCATCAGCATCATGGACAAGGACGGCAATCATCTCGGCACCGAACAGCGCGGCGAGATCGCGATTCAGGGAGCGAATGTATTTCGAGGATATGAAAATAATCCGGAAGCGAATGCCCGCGCTTTTGTGAATGGATGGTTTCGCACCGGCGACCAGGGCTTTCTGGATTCGGACTGTTATTTGCATTTGACCGGCCGCATCAAAGACATCATCATTCGCGGAGGAGAGAATATCGCGCCTCACGAAGTCGATGAGGTTTTGCTGAGGCATCCTGCAGTGGCGGCGGCGGTAACGTTTGGCTGCGTGCATCCCACTCTGGGCGAAGAAGTAGCGGCAGCAGTGGTTTTGCATGAACCAAATGGAGCCAACGAATCCGAACTCATCAAACACTCTCGCGAGTTTCTGGCAGAGTACAAATGTCCGAAAAAGATTTATCTGGTCCAGAGTATTCCCACCACCGCGACTGGAAAGATTCGACGTCGAGCCGTCGCCGCAGCGCTCGCGGGTGAGCACGAATGAGATTTCTGATTGCCGGAGCGGGCGCAATTGGCGCTTACATCGGCGCGCGCATGGCGCATGCCGGATTTGATGTCACGTTGTTCGCGCGCGGGCCGCATCTTCGCGCCATGCAGGAGCGCGGCGTGCAGGTGAAGAGCAGCGAAGGAGATTTCGTGGCGCGGCCTCAGATCGTGGCTTCCCTCGAAGAAGTGGGTCCGATGGATGTTGTCTTTCTGGGGGTGAAGGCGCATGCCCTGCCGCAGCTTGCACCTCAGTTAAAACCAGTGCTGGGTCCCGAGACCACAGTTGTCAGCACGCAGAATGGAATTCCGTGGTGGTACTTTCAAGATTTCGGTGGTGAGTGGGATGGTCTGCGGCTGGAGCGGATCGATCCCGGTGCTGTGATTTCCGCAGCTATTGAGGCGCGGCGCGTGCTCGGTTCCATCATTTATTTCGCAACGGAGATTTCTGAACCCGGGGTGATTCAACATACAGAAGGCAATCGAATCACTCTCGGCGAACCTGATGGTACACGCTCCGATCGCATCCGTGCGATTGCGGAGGCGCTGATCGCTTCCGGTTTCCGATGCCCGATAACCACGCGCATCCGGCACGAGATTTTTGTAAAGGTTCTTGGGAACGCTTCGTTCAATCCGGTGAGCGCGCTGACGCGCGCCACCCTGGTGCAGATTGCTCGCAATTCGGGGACGGCCCAAGTGATTCGAAATATCATGCGGGAAGTTGAAGAAGTTGCGGGCAAGTTGGGAATGGAGTTGCCAATTTCCATCGATCAGCGCATCGCGGGCGCGGAAAAAGTGGGCGAGCATAAGACTTCGATGCTGCAGGATCTCGAAGCGGGGCGGCAGATGGAATTGGAAGCATTGATGGGCGCGATGGTGGAATTGGGCGAACGCGTGGGCCTGCCCATGACTTGCACCCGAACAGTGTACAGTTGTACAAAGCTGCTAGCAGAATGTGCGGCGCGACAGCGAGCACAATAGTGCGGAATACCAGTGTGCGGAAGACAGTGCAGAACACCAGAAAGTAAGCACCCGAAATTTTCTTCGTCGGCCCCATAAAAATATTTGCTCGGGGCTTGACAACGGGGGTATACTCCACTGGTTCGCTGGTCCACTTATCAGACCACTTGGAGCGCAGCTTGGCAACGCCGGTCAAATCCGACTTCGAGGCAGTTCGCAAGAACAAAGTCTACGAAGAAGTTGCGAGGCAGATCGAGCGCTTGATCCTCAAGAAACTAAAGCCTGGCGACAAACTCCCTTCCGAACGCGAACTGGCCGAGATGCTGCAGGTGAGCCGCAGCTCGATTCGAGACGCGATTCGCGGCTTGGAGCTGAGGGGCGTAGTTGAACCTCGGCAAGGGGCCGGCACGATCGTGCGCGAAGCTTCAGCTGATTCGGTGGTCAATCCTTTTGCCCACGCGCTGAAGCGCCGGCGGGAGATGGTGAGCGAACTCCTGGATTTTCGCAAGATGCTGGAGCCGCCGCTGGCCGCGCGCGCCGCCACTCACGCCTCAGCCGACGAAATCTCAGAGATGGAAGAAATTCTGCAACGGCAGGAAGCCAAGCTTTCCCGCGGAGAAACGACCATCGGCGAAGATGCTGAATTTCACTACGCCGTGGCGCTGGCTTCCGGCAATAGCGTTGTGTTGAAGGTGCTGGACATTGTGATGGACCTGTTGCGCGATACGCGGGAACGATCGCTGCAGGTGGAAGGGCGGCCGCGAAAATCTCTGATCGGCCACCAGCGAATTTTAGCCGCGATTAAGCGTCAGGATGCCGAATCCGCAAAGGCGGCGATGCGGCGGCATATTGAAGACGTCGAAGAAATCGTGCTCGACGAGTTTTGATCGATTGCGCCTGCGAGTCTGAGGAGTTATTGGATTGACTGGTCTGGTAAACGACATGGCGGGTGCAGCCATCGCGTCTCGCGATCCAAATCACGTGGAGAAGGAAATCAAGCCATCGTCTCCCGCGGCAATGCTGAAACTGCGTGTTGCCGAGGCGCGCGTCGAGGACATCGGCCACGCCATTGCGCGGATCGCGCCCTGCGATCTGCTGCGCATCGGTGCGCAGGCCGGTGATGTGCTGAAGATCACCGGCGGCACGGTTGGAGTGGCGCGCGCTGAACTTTCTGATGACGGGCACGAAGGCATGATTCAGATCGATGGCACCTGCCGCAGCAATTGCAGTGCGGGATTGCAGGAGCAGGTGATCGTGGCGCGCAGCGAAAGTGAACAGGCGGTGGCGGTTCGCCTGTCGCCGCTGTGGGTAGGGGCTGCGCCAGCGACCATCGCACCGGACCGCATGCTTGAAGATCTGGTGGGCGTCCCGGTCGTCGCGGGCAGCGTGGTGCGCGTGCCGACGTTTGCCAAGGCCGTGAACTTTCAGGTGGTGCGCACGATTCCCTCGGGACCCGTCGTGATCGGGAAGCGTACCGACATTCGCGTGGTGGAAGGCGAGCAGACCGCGGCGCGCGCTCCCGCGGTTTCTTACGAAGATATCGGCGGCCTGGAGCGGGAAGTTGCGCGCGTACGCGAGATGGTTGAGTTGCCGCTGAAATATTCGCGCATCTTCGAGCGCTTGGGAATTCTCGCGCCCAAGGGAGTGTTGCTGTATGGTCCGCCGGGCACGGGCAAAACTCTGCTGGCGCGCGCCGTGGCGGCCGAGAGCCGCGTGCACTTCATTCATCTGAACGGTCCCGAGATCATGCGCAAGTTTTACGGTGAGAGCGAAGCCAAGCTCCGCGAGGTGTTTGAAGAAGCGGCGCGGCACGCGCCGGCGATTCTGTTCATCGATGAGATCGATGCTGTCGCGCCGAAACGCACCGAAGTTGCCGGCGAGGTGGAGAAGCGCGTGGTGGCGCAGCTTCTCAGCTTGATGGATGGATTCGTCGCGCGCGGACAAGTCATCGTGATCGGCGCAACGAATATTCCTGAAGTGCTCGATCCGGCGCTGCGGCGTCCCGGCCGCTTCGATCGCGAAATCGAAATCGGCGTTCCGAACACGCAGGCGCGGCTGCAGATTCTCAAGATTCACACGCGCGCCATGCCGTTGGCGGCGGACGTCGACTTGCAAGAGATTGCTGAGCATTCGCACGGTTTTGTGGGCGCCGATCTCGAAGCGTCTGGGACAAGAAGTCGGCATGATTGCATTGCGCGGCTTTCTCTCGGCATTTCCGCTGCAGACCGACGGTGTGGAATCCGCGGAACTTGGAATGTTGCAGGTGACGCGCGAAGATTTTCTTGCCGGACTTGAAGGAAGTCGAGCCCAGCGCGACTCGTGAATTCTTTATTGAGAAAAGCCAGTCGACGTTTGCATCTCTCGGCGGCCTCGACGAAGTGAAGCGGCTGCTCGATGGCGTCGTCGAGCATTCGCACGTGCACGACGAAATTTATGAGCAGGTTGGACTGGCGCCGCCGCGGGGCATTCTGCTGGTTGGACCTTCGGGCACTGGGAAGACCGCGATGGCGCGAGCGCTCTCAGGTGAGAAGCAGATTCCGCTGATCGCCATTGACGGCCCGCAACTGTATTCGAAGTGGTTGGGAGAATCCGAGCGAGCGCTGCGCGAAGTTTTCAAGAAGGCGCGGCGGGCGGCGCCTTGCATTTTGTTCTTCGATACGATTGATGCGGTCGCTCCGAAGTTTGGCGCCGATCAGTTTGGTACCGATGTTTATCAGAGAATTCTCAGCCAGCTTCTGCGCGAAATCGACAACTTGCGCGACGTTAAAGGCGTGATTCTTCTGGCGGCCACAAATCGTCCGGAGCGGGTCGATCCGGCACTGTTGCGCAGCGGGCGTTTTGACTACATACTCTCGTTCTGCAAGCCCGATGCGGCGGAACGTGCAGCTATCATGCGGCTTTGCTGCGGGCGCGTTCCGTTGGCGCGCGATGTCGATTTCGAAGAGTTCGCCGACCGGATGGAAGGTTTTACCGGCGCCGACATCGAAAGCTTGTGCAAGAAGGCAACGCTGCTGGCGATTGTGGAATTTCAGGATGGCCGCCGACGCGCGCCTTTCGTGGTCTTGCGAAACGATTTCCTGAGCGTTCTCGAATCCGAGCGCGGTGGTTCGAGGCAACCGAAGCTCACCAATGCGTCGAGCAATGGCGCCGGGTGGTTGTGCCCTGACGGATCGGATTAGTTACGAAGCAACGTAATTCGTGTAGCGTAATTATGTAACGACGAGGTTTGATCATGAGTTATACGGAACTTACAGTTTGGACGCGCGGCATCATCATGGACAAAGAAGGCCGCGACATCGTCAATTCCATTTCGGCGTCTGCCCGCATCGAAGGCAAGTACGCGCAGGCGATGGAGAATTACGTCGATAATCCCGATCGCACCAACTGCCCCACGCGCAAATATTGCCGCGTGAGCGACGACATTATCGAGAACGAACTCACCTATGAAAACGAGCAGCCGAACATCATCGTGCTGGTCGAAGGCACCATGGTCAAGGGCTGGGATTACATGCGCGGAATGCCTCCCGGCGGAACACTGGTGATCAATACGCATTACACGCCGGATTACATGATCCGCTTTGTGCCCGGCCCCGAGCGGCTGAAGCAGCTCGTCTGCGTAGATGCCGCGAAGATTGCGGATCACAAATGGCTTTATTACCGGCTGGGCGAACTCGGTCTCGATCGGCTTTCGACCGAAGGCGCGGCCGAGCGAAACAAAAAGATTGCCCCCGATATCGCCGCTCCGCTGATTGCTGCGGTGGTCAAGACTACGGGCATCGTCAAGATGGAAACGATCGAGCCCATGATTGCGAACAAGAAAGCATTCGAAATCGCACTGCAAGAGCTGCACATTATGCCGCTGAATCCAGTGGCCGCGTAGGAAGGATTTTATGTCGACAAAAGGCACACATATTCCCGATCGTCTCAAGATTCCATTCGCCGGCATCACCCCGGCGCCATCGCAGGAAAAAGGGCAGGACCTGTTCCCTACCGGCAACTGGCGCTCGATCCGGCCTGTTTACCGCGACAAGTTGCCACCCTGCAACAACGCTTGCGGCACCAACGAAAAAATTCAGGGCTATCTCGACCTGGTGAAGCGCGGCAAGTATCTGGACGCCTATGCGCTCATCAAGGAAGACATGCCGTTTCCGTCGGTGACCGGCCGCGTGTGCTATCACCCCTGCGAGCAGGCTTGCAATCGCGGAAAGTACGATGAGGCCATTTCGATTCGCGCGGTCGAGCGCTTTCTCGGCGATCTTGGGCAGGCGCTGACGCATGACGTGGTTAAACCCGGAAAGCCGAACGGCAAGAAAGTCGCCGTCGTCGGATCGGGCCCAGCTGGTCACAGCGCTGCTTATCAGCTGGCGCGCCTCGGTTACAAAGTGACGATTCTTGAGAAATCGCCGAAAGCCGGCGGACTCAATCGCGGCGGAATTCCGGATTGGGTGCTTCCGCAGAACGTTCTGGATCGCGAGATCGAGCGGCTTGAACAACTTGGGATCACGATCAAGACCAACGTGGAAGTCGGCAAAGACGTCACCTGGGACGATTTGAAAAAAGATTACGACGCCTGCGTGCTGGCTGTCGGCCTCACCGAACCCAACAGCGTTCGCGCCGAAGGCGAGGATAAGGACGGGCGTGCTCTACGGACTTCCCTTCCTGCGCGATATCGGCATGGGCACCTCGAAGGTGAAGCTGGGCGCGCGCGTGGCCGTGATCGGCGGCGGAAATACCGCCATCGATTGCGCTCGCGAAGCGCTGCGGCAGGGCGCGGTGGAAGTGACCATGATTACCGTGGAAGCGCATCCACAGGAGATGCCGGCCGTGCCGGAAGATCTGCACGACATGCAAGAGGAAGGCGTGGAGCTGGTGCACGGGCGCGCGGTGACCGCGGTGCTCGGCAACGGCAAGGTGGAAGCTTTGCAACTGCATCCGGCGCGCTTCTCCGGAGCGATCAACGCTTCGCCGATCACGGTGGATCGCGAGGCTGAGGCTGAGCGTTTCCATGTCGACAACGTAATTATCGCGGTGGGACAGCGGGCGGCGCTCAAGTGGTTGCCGGATGAGTTCAAGAACGAACGCGGCACCATCAAGATCGATAAGTTCGGCCGCCTCGGCGACACGAACTTTTTTGCCGCTGGCGACATCGTGCAACTCGGCTCAGGTCAGCCGTCTGATGGTCGTCAATGCCGTTGGCGACGGCAAGCGGGTTGCGTTCAATCTGGACAAAGTGATGCGCGGCGAGAAGTTGCAGCCGCGAACAATTGCGGTCGACGTCATCTTCGATTTGAATCGCATGAACATGACGTACTTCCCGCACTTCCCGCGCGTGCAGCAGGATCTGCTGCCGCCGTCAACGCGCAAGAAGACGCAGGACGAAGTGATTCAGGCGTTTTCGGAAGAGCAGGCGGTCGAGGAGGCCGGACGCTGTTTCAGTTGCGGCACTTGCAACGCCTGCGACAACTGTTACCTGGTTTGTCCCGGAGCCGTGCATTGCGCGTCCGGAGCGGTCGAACGGCCTGTACAAGATTCTGGTCGACTACTGCAAAGGTTGCCGCGTGTGCATCGAGGAATGCCCGACAGGCTGCCTCGAAGGCGTGCCGGAGCTCGACTTCGATACCGGCGTGGTGCGCATGGATACGGCGTTCGCTATCTCGCCCGGACTGCACGGACGGCAGGCGGAAGAACTGAGGAACCTAGGCGACCGGGCGGCAAAGAACATTTAGAATTGGAGCTAGATCATGGCAACGCTTACCGCAGCAAAAAAGAGAACGGTGCGAATCAATGGCTGCGTCGCCTCGGCGCAGGCGGCTAAATATGCCGATGTCGATGTGATCGCGGCTTACCCGATCCGGCCTTATACGGCGACCATGATGGCGCTGGCGCAGATGGTGGCGAATGGTGAACTCGACGCCGAATACATCGTGGCCGATAGCGAGCACTCGCAGTTGAGCATCGCGCACGGCGCTGCGTCGGCGGGCGCGCGCGTTTTCACCGGGAGTTCGGGCGTGGGCGTGCAGTTCGCGTACGAGCTTTATTCGCCGATCTCGGGCAGCCGCATGCCGGTGCAGATGATGATCGCCGACCGCACACTCGATCCGCCGGGCGATTTCGGCTCCGAGCATACCGATGCGCTCTCAACGCGTGACATGGGCTGGATCATGGGATGGTCTTGCGATGCGCAGGAGGCATTCGATAATCATCTGATCGCCTATCGCATCGGCGAGGATCCCCGGGTTCTTCTTGCCGCAGATGGTCTGCCAGGATGGTTTCTTCGTCTCGCACATTACGGGCGACGTGGAATTGCCCGACACCGGACAGGTGAAGGAATTCCTGCCGCCTTACAAGCATCCTTATCCGCTCGATCCGCGACATCCGGTATCGCACGGGCCGCAGATCATGCCGGAGCAGGGACCGCCGCTGCAGTTGGAGCGGGCGCGCGCGATGGAAGAATCGATGGCGGTGATTGAGGAGGTGCATGAAGAGTTCGCGAAGATCTTTGGACGGCAATACGATCCGTGGATTGAAGAGTACATGACCGATGACGCCGAGGTTGTGTTCTTCCTGCAGGGCGCGCACGCGGTGACGGCGCGCTTCGCAATTCAGCACATGCGCGAGCGTGGATTGAAAGTGGGCATGGCACGGCTGCGCACGATCCGCCCCTATCCGACTGATCGTGTGCAAGAAGTCCTCAGCAAGTTCAAGGTAGTCGGCGTGATCGAAACCAACATGGGGCTCGGCGGCGTGAGCAGTGGCGGTTCGCTGTATGCCGAAGCTGTGGCGGCGCTGTACGAAAGTCAGAAGCGTCCGCTGGTGCTCTCATTCATGGCGGGCATGGGCGGTGAGGCGATCGTGCTGAAAGAGTTTTACTGGATGACGGAGAAAATGCTGGATGCGCAGAGACGCGGAAAGATTGAAAAGCGCACCCACTGGGTTGGATTCGAAGAGTAAAAAGTTCGCACTTATTTGCAGAAGTAATGCGGGGCTTTCTGGCCACGCGATTGGAGAACTGATATGGCGACCATCGAAGTTCAGCGGCAGGTATTGCCGATTCTCGGCAGCCCGAATCAGGGCGCGCGTTTCTATAACCCGGAACTGCCGTCGTCCGAGCCGTTCGTTCCTGGCCACCGTACGTGCGCCGGCTGCGGGCCGTCGATCCAATATCGAATGACGAGCAAGGCTGCGGGCGACAACACGATTCTGGTCGGGCCGACCGGCTGCATGTATGTCGCGAACAGTTCTTATCTGTGCACGCCTTACAACGTGCCGTGGGCGCATACGCAGATTGGCAGCGCGGGCAGCTTTACCGCCGGCGTGGCCGCCGCGTATGAAGCCATGATCCGCAAGGGCAAGTGGAAGGGCCAGTTTCCGAATATTATCTGCGAGGCGGGCGACGGCAGCGCGTCCGACATCGGACTCGCGTCGATTTCCGGCGCGCTCTATCGCAATCACGACTGCCTGATTATCTGCTACGACAACGAGCAGTACGCGAACACCGGCATCCAGGCATCGTCGCGCACGCCCTACGGCGGCATGACGACCTTCTCGCCTCCCGGCCCGGAAGTTCCGGAAGGCAAGAAGCTGTTTCCCAAGGACCTTGCCCGCATGATGGCGGCGGGCCATCCACACTGCTACGTGGCGACCGCGAGCGTGGGCTATCCCATCGACTTGATGAACAAAGTCCGCAAGGGACTCAATCACAAAGGCGCTGCGTATCTGATGGTCTACACCCCCTGCCAGAAGGGCTTCGTGTACGAGACGCCGCGCTCGATCGATCTTGGGCCGGCTGGTCGTGGAATGCGGGCTCTATCCGATGTGGGAGTGGAATCCCGAGAAGCGCGCTTTCGATTACAGCTTCCGTCCGGCGAGCATGCGGCCGGTGTCGGAGTATCTGAAGCTGCAAGGACGCTTTGGCCACTTGCACGCCGAACACATCGCTACCTTGCAGAAATTTGCCAACGAGCAGTGGCGGATGATGGACGTTACGCTGCCTGAGGCTTTGATCCAGGCCGCGGATGCGAAAAATCTTGTCAACATGGCGTCGGCCGTAGAAGCTACCGCCGTGGCGGAGACCGTATGAACACGAAAACAAGCGCTCCTTTTCATCCAGTTGAGCCCGGGCCCGAGGCTGAGCCGGAAGGACAGGAAAGTTACATCGTCACGGAAGGCAAGAAGCGCGGCTCCACGCGCGACGTGCGGCCAGAAGCAGCGTTCGATCGCTACTACACGGTCCTGCGCGTGCACGGCGGCGACGCGATCCTCACCGATAACTGGCACACGAATCAGGTGTTGGACCATGCCCGCAACAATTTCGAGGGCGTCACGTTTGCCATGCGCACGCTGGAGGCCTGGGGCGCGATGATCGAAAACGATCGGCGCGCCTATTACACCGCCGGCGGGCGAATCTGGGTCATGGACATCGAACCCTCGGAAGGCAAGAAGAAGCGGTTGCCGGGCACGGGCCCGGCCAAGAAGTAGCGAACGCTTGCACCGCATTCTGCTGATCGACGACACGCCGGAGATTGCCGAGCTGCTCACGTTCTCTCTGCGCGACCTCGGCTATGAGGTCTTCGCCGAGGGGTATACCAGCGCGGTCAACGAGTTGATTGTGGAGCAACGCGCCGAAGCGGTTGTGCTCGATTGTTCCGCCTACGACATGAGTGAGTCGCTCTTCGACTCGGTGCGTCAGCACCCGAATCACGCCGAGTTCCCTGTCGTCATCATCAGCGACACGCCGGAGCTGGCGGAAACGAGCCTGCGTTCGCGGAAGGCGCGAAAAGTATTGCTGGTTCCAAAACCGTTTACCGGTGCTCAGGTTGGAAGAGCGCTGAGCCAGCTGCTCGAATAAACGGCTTGAATAGTCTCCTTTAATCAATATGCCTTTGTGGAGCATGGACGATTGGCAATTCCTTGAGCGTGAGGTCGTCACTGACCCCAAGGGTAAGCAGTGGACGGTCGCGCTCATGGATGTGCTGGGTCAGCAGGGCGATCCGGACATGCCGAATAAGCTGCTCGAACTGCAATATTCAACGGGGCGCTATTTCACGCTGATCTATGCAGACGGTGGAGCGCTGCAGCGGGAGCGCGGCTACGCTTCGCTGCCCGAGGCTACGAATGCGTTTGGGAATCTGCTGGTGGGCGTGATCGACGGCAGCGTTGATCCGTCGCAGCCGGTGTTTCGGGAAAACCTGGACGATTAGCTTCCGTTGAGCCCTTAGGGGCAGAAGTCCTCATCTTTATTGGCTCTTAGGCGGCACGACTGAAGTTGTGTCCTTCCCGATCTTAATTTATGACAGCTTTTACTTTTTTCACGGCTAGCGGCCGGGATCCAGATCCCTCATGATGACGTGAAGCACCTGGCCTGTTGTTTTCGCATCGCGCTCGGTGACTTTCTCTTTCAGGCCGCCCTCGCTGTCAGTGCGATCTCGATAAGCGCGAGCGATGGCTGGCAGCCGGGCGCATCCGCTGCGAATCAACCCTGCCCTCTCTGCAACCGTGAGGCGCGTCTCGAACGACCAATCGGAAATCTTCTCGGCGGGCGCGCCCGATGCAATCAGCGCACTCAATCCCTTGTGCTCCAGCGCGTCGGTGACGATGGCCTCTAGGATTCCGGAAGAAGTAAGTAGAGCCGAGTTATAGTCGGCTTGCTCGAGAGCCTGGCGGCTGTCGGCGTAGGCGCGCTCCAAAACGGGCCGGAGTTCGGCGTTGTGTACAAATTCGAAGCGGCGGGGTGCGGGCGCTTCCGAGGATGCAGAAGCCGCGGAACTACCATCCATCTGCGAGAGCGTGGCGGTGGCCTGATCGAGAACACCCAGCAAGCGCTCGACGATCTGCGCCGGCGCCGCGCCTTCAACGGCTTGGCCGTCTGCCGAGCGCATCAGGAAGGCTCCGCTGAAAGACCGGGCCAGCCAATGGGCCTTGCTGCCGCCGGAGAGCTGATTAATGGTTACGCCGCAGTCTTCCTGCCAGCGGCGAGTGGCGGTGATTGCCGACGGGTCGGAGGGATCGGCCGCCAGGGCGTCGCGCAACTCGCGCCCACGGCGCTTCAGACCCTCCAGGTGGGTCAGATATGTGTCGATCTGCGCTCTGCAGGCTCTCATCCATAGATCGTCTCGAGCTGGACCGTCTCTGGTTTGCCAGTTCCGACAAGATTCCACGGCTTTCTGCGCTTCCGTTTTACGCGTCTTTTTCGGCTTCAATATCGCGAAATTATTGACAGGCGCGTTGGGAGCGTGTTACAGTCCGTGCCGCAAGTGGTTCGGTCAGCGGACCAGTATACCAAAGCTGGCTGGAAACCAAGAGATTTCCGACGGACAGGCCGGTCTGCGAGCTGACTATTCTGCTGAGCATTTTGCTGAACTTGTGCTGAGCTTTGTAGTGAACATTGTTCTGAACAACGTGGTTCCGGCAGTGCGCTGTTAACGTCTACCGCGCCGTGGAGGTAACACCTTATGGCTGATTCTCCGGCCTCCTTGATTCATCCCTCGCGTATTCCTAATCGTTGGATCCAGCTCACGGCTGGCATCGTGGCAATGATGGCGATCGCGAACCTGCAATATGCCTGGACTCTCTTCACCAAGCCGATTCAGGCTCACCTTCACGTCTCGCTCCAAGCCGTTCAGGTAACGTTTTTTATATTCGTCGCGCTGGAAACCTGGCTTGTGCCGTTCGAAGGATTCCTGGTGGACATCATCGGGCCCCGGTTCATGCTGGGCCTGGGATCGATCATGGTGGGACTGGGTTGGGTCGGATCCGGCAAGGTCGAAACCATCAACGCTCTGTACTTTTGGTACGGGGTGGGCGGCGTGGGCGCTGGCATCGTGTACGGAGGCGCAATCGGGAACGCGTTGAAGTGGTTCCCCGACCATCGCGGCCTATGCGTCGGCCTCACTGCAGGGGCGTTTGGCGTGGGTACTGCGACCACGATCTCACCTATTGCCGACATGCTGAAGACCTCGGGCTATCAGCACACGTTCATTGTCTGGGGAATCATCCAGGGCGTGGTGGTGCTGGCGTGCGCCCTCTTTCTAGCCAAGCCGCCGGTGGGATGGACGCCGCCAAACTGGAAGGCGAAGGAAGCGAAGATCAAAGCCAAGGTAAACACCTCCGCCATCGACCTGACACCTTTGGAGATGCTGCATCAGCCGTCTTTCTACATCATTTACGCAATGATGACCATGTTAGCGTTCGGGGGTCTGGTGGTTACTGCGCAACTGAACCCGATGGCATCCTCATACCACGTGGATAAAGTCGTGGTGGCTTTCGGAATGACCGCGCTGGTGGTGGCCATCACGGTGGACCGGCTTCTAAACGGATTCACGCGGCCGTTCTGGGGATGGGTGTCCGACCATATCGGACGGGAGAACTCCATTTTCATTGCTTTCGTTTTGGAGGCATCGCAGTATTTGCCCTGCTACAGCTTATTAACCGGCCGGTCTGGTTCGTTGTACTTGTCAGGCCTGTGCTTCTTCGCGTGGGGCAATATTTTCTCGTTGTTCCCGGCAATCACCGGCGACCTCTATGGCAAGAAGTGGGCGACCACCAACTACGGAATCGTCTATACGGCGAAGGGAGTGGCGGCTGCCTTTGCGGGGCCCGGCGCTGCGTGGCTGTTCTCCAAGACCGGCTCGTGGACAAAAGTTTTCTGGGCGATGATCGTGTGCGATCTGGTCGCCGCATTCATGGCATTGTTGTGGCTGAAGCCGATCGCGGCACGCGTGGTGAGAAATTCGGAGCTTGCACCTTCGGCAGATGTCCCTAAGCACGAATATGGCGCCACCTATAAAAGCGCGAGGGGTGGCATAGCACTTTATTCGATGGCGGCTAAGCTATCGCTTTGCCGCCTGGAGACGGGCTTCTAGCGCCTTCACTTCGAGCTTTAATCCTTCGGGGAGATGGCTGCCGAAGAGCGCAAAGTGCTCCCGGATCGATGGTAGCTCGCCCAGCCAGCCGTCTATATCGACGCTAAGCAACTCAGACACGTCCGCAGTCGGCATATTCAATCCGCTGGTATCCAAATCCGCAGCCTCGGGAATTCGTCCGATCGGAGTGTCGTTGGCATGCACCTTGCCGTCGCAGCGTTCAAAGATCCATTTCAACACACGGCTGTTCTCGCCATAGCCCGGCCATAGAAACTTTCCGGTCTTATCCTGGCGAAACCAGTTGACGTAAAAAATCTTGGGCAGCTTATTCGCGGTCGAGAGCGACCCCATCTTGAGCCAGTGCGCAAAATAATCGCCCATGTGGTAACCGCAGAATGGGAGCATCGCCATGGGATCGTGGCGTAACTGCCCAACCTTTCCAGTAATGGCAGCGGTCGTCTCACTGCTGACCGTTGCCCCCAGGAACGTCCCATGCTGCCAATCGAATGCTTCCGTGACCAACGGAACAATGCCCGCGCGCCGTCCGCCAAATAGGATCGCATCAATGGGCACGCCGCGCGGGTCTTCCCACTCCGGAGCGATTACCGGGCACTGGCTCGCAGGAACCGTAAACCGCGCGTTAGGATGCGCGGCCTTCCGTCCCGACTCCGGGGTCCAGCGTCGCCGCAGCCAATCGAGAGCGTGCGCAGGCTTCTCATCGGTCATCCCCTCCCACCAAATGTCGCCATCGAGCGTCATGGCGCAATTGGTGAAAATTGCGTTCTTCGTAATGCTGAGCATGGCGTTGGCGTTCGACTTCATGCTCGTGCCCGGGGCCACGCCGAAGAAGCCGTATTCCGGATTGATGGCGTAGAGCCGGCCATCCGCGCCGATTTTCATCCACGCTATGTCATCCCCAATGGTTTCCACCTTCCAGCCGGGAAGCGTCGGGATCAGCATCGACAAGTTGGTCTTTCCGCACGCGGAAGGAAATGCACCGGTTATATACTTCGCCTGACCCGAGGGGCTGGTCAGTTTCAGGATCAGCATGTGCTCGGCCATCCAGCCTTCATCACGCGCCTGCACCGAGGCAATGCGCAGCGCGTGGCACTTCTTGGCCAAGAGAGCATTGCCGCCGTAACCGGAACCATACGACCAGATCTCGCGGGTCTCGGGAAAATGGCAGATGTATTTATTTTCGGCGTTGCAGCGCCAGGTCGAGTCCGCCTGATTGGGACCAAGAGGAGCGCCTACCGAATGCAGTCCGCGCACAAATTCGCCACTTCCTCCAAGAACATCAAGCACCTGGCTACCAATGCGGGTCATAATGTGCAGGCTGACGACGACATATGTCGAGTCTGTAATCTCCACTCCTATCTTTGCGGCCGACGATCCGATCGGACCCAGGCTGTAAGGGACCACATACATGGTGCGGCCCGTCATCGAGCCCGCGAACAGCCCGGTTAGCTTTTGCTTCATCTTCGCCGGATCTTCCCAATTGTTGGTCGGGCCGGCCTCTTCTTTGGTTCGCGAGCAAATAAAAGTTTTATCCTCAACGCGGGCCACATCCGCAGGGTCTGATCGCACCAGCACACTGTTCGGGCGCTTCGCCGCATCCAACGGAATCGCGATCCCGCTGAGGATCAGGAATCGCAGCATCGACTCGATGTTCCTCGGCACGAACCATCGCACCAGTAAACCCGATCAGGTTGGCACATCTGGGCCATTTCCTTGACCCAACGCTCGACCCCGGCACGGCCATGATTACTCGATGCTGCATCAACTTCCATCGTGATAGTTGCCATAGGAGTTCTCTAAGAAAAACGAATTAAGGACGATCTCAATACACGCCGCCGAGACAGTAGACCTATACAAGGCAGTGTCGTTCTAGCGGACATACCACTAATATTCTCTCGTACTTAGGGAGATTATTCCAGCTTAGGATGGGGCCGTCGTGCCCAAAAAGGCACACCCGACATGCTAATTTTTCGTCCTTGACTTCTACTTGGTGTATTGGGGGTTATCCTCGGCGACGACGAACTGATTTTGTCCGCCCAGCCCCTGAATGCCGAGCTTCACTCGGTTCCCTGCTTTCAGATAAACCGGAGGCTTTCGTCCCATGCCCACTCCCGGCGGAGTACCAGTGGAAATAATGTCTCCGGGTTGCAGGCTCATGAAGCGGCTCACGTAGCTCACCAGTTGGCGAACGCCAAAGATCATGGTGCGCGTCGATCCGTTCTGGTAACGATGGCCGTCCACTTCGAGCCACATATTCAGATTTTGCGGATCAGGGATTTCGTCGGCTGTCACTAGCCACGGCCCGATCGGGCCGAAAGTATCCGCGCTTTTGCCCTTTACCCACTGTCCGGTGCCTTCGAGTTGAAAGGCACGTTCCGAGAGATCGTTGACGGCGCAGTAACCAGCCACGCATAACATTGCGTCAGCCTCGCTGACATATTTTGCGGGCGCTCCAATGACCACGCCTAACTCAACTTCCCAATCCACTTTGGTGCTGCCTCTCGGAAGCACGATATCGTCGTTCGGCCCGCAGATGGCGGAGGTGGCCTTCATAAAGATGATGGGCTCGCTCGGAATTTTCATGCCTGCTTCCGCCGCGTGGTCGGAGTAATTCAATCCGATGCAAACAAATTTGCCGGCTTGATCCGCGCACGGCCCAAGCCTGGGCGTTCCTGGCACGATCGGCAGTTTCGTAAGGTCAATGCTTTTCAGAGACGCGAGAGCTGCGGGCAATAGAAACTCACTCGTAATGCCGGGGACTGTCCCTGATAAATCGCGGATGTGTCCATCGGAATCGAGTATCCCTTGCTGTTCCCGGTGAGGTGGTCCATAGCGTATGAGCTTCATGCTGTCTTCATTTCTATGTATGCATTCTTGAAGTAGCGAGATTATTTTTTGACGCGGTTCACCGACGCGCATTCAGTTTATCGAGAGCGCGCTTCAATTCTTCCAGCTTCTGTCCCGCTTCGCCGAGTTTGCCTTCTGCCGTCAAGCGTTGATAGTCGGCGAGATCTTTGGCGGCTTCGGCGATGAGCGCATTGAGGTCCTGAGCAGGCTGAGGTGACGAAGCACCCGGCGCGCTTCGCGCCGCCTCCGCAGGGGCTGCGCTGGAGGGCAATGATGAAGCGGTCAAAGACGAAACTGCTCCGCCAAAAAGCGAAGCCATCGCTGACTCAAAAGTTGGTCCGTAGGCCAACCGATCTTGCAAGGCGAGCACAACCAGGCGCAACTCCGGCATCGGGCTTCGCTCTGCCTGCAGGTAGATCGGCTCGGCGTACAAAAGAGCGCGGCCGGTTGGAATTACCAGCAGTGCGCCGCGCCGTACGTGCGAGCCCTGCTGATTCCACAATGTCAATTGTCCAGAGAGCTGCGCGTTCTGATCGATACGCGCCTCGATCTGCAGCGGCCCGTCGACCAGCTTTGTCTTGGGAAAGTTGTAGACCACAGACGTGCCGTATTGCGAACCGTCGCTGCGTCCGGCGATCCAGCCGATCAGATTATTCCGGTTGGCGGGTGTGAATGGAAGAATCCCAACGAACTCCTCGCCGGTTTCGCCTGGCAGTTTCATCAGTACGTAATTCGGCTGGATCTCCTGCGTGGTTTGCTGGCCGCCCTCGCTCATGCCGACTTCGGTGGCCACCGTCCACAAATCTTCACGATTGTAGAACGCCTCCGGATCAGTCATGTGATACAGGCTGTAGACCTCGGCTTGCAGTTTGAGCAACAGCTCGGGATAGCGCACATGCTTGCGAAGTCCCGGCGGCATCTCCGATGCATCCTTGAACAAGCTGGGGAAAATGCGACGATAGGCCGCGACAATGGGATCTTCGGAATCAAAAACATAAAACGTGGTCGTGCCATCGTAAGCGTCGATAACCGCCTTGACGCTGTTGCGCATGTAGTTGATGGGATTGTTACCGAGCTGGTAGTGAGTCGAGTACGGATAGCTGTCGGAAACCGTGAACGCATCCATGATCCACGAGAGCCGGCCATCGTCGCCAAGGACGATGTAAGCATCCGGATCGTAAGTAAGAAAGGGCGCCAACGTAGACACACGCTCGCGGATGTTACGCCGCATGAGCAACCGGCTACCGCTGTTTACGTCATCGCTGAAGGGCAGCTTCGCGAGGTCGTCCTGATCGAGCGCAATGATCATGCGGCGCAGAAAGCCGCCGATTGTGATGCCGCCGTTGCCTTCGTAGGAAGTGAGGTTATTGCTCTCGCCCTGCGGGTAGTTGAATTCTTTCTGCCGCGTCTTCACATAAACGTCGGTATTGGTCATCTCGCCGAAGTAAATTTCCGGCCGTGTCACATTCAGGGCATGCACCGTGCTTTGTACCGGCATGTTGCTCAGAATCAGCGTGGGAAGGCCTTCCGATGTGAATCCGTTGACTGGATTCATGGTGATGCCGTAGCCGTGCGTGTAGATCAGCTTTTCGTTAATCCAGTTTTGACTGCTCTCGGGAAGCTTATCGACGTTCAGCTCACGCGCGGCGAGCATTACTTCGCGGGTGGTGCCGTCGATGTTGTAGCGGTCGATGTCGATATCGGGAAAGTCATAGTAGGTGCGGATTTCCTGAATCTGGCGCAGCGTGTCCTGGAGCGCGCGCCAATCCCATAGCCGGATGTTCTGCAGCGTAGCCTGATTGTTCGCCGCATCGGCTGCCTCCACGGTGGTTTCAGCGGGAAACTCACGTTGCGCTACACGGTTCAATCCGTAGGCCTGTCGCGTGAGCTCAGTGTTGAAGACGATATAAGGCTTCTCTCGAACCAGCTCATTCGGCTTAACAATAAAGTTGCTTACGTACCAGCCGACGATTTGAACGGCAACAAAACAGACCGCCGCCGGAGCAATCGACGCGATCAGCCACCGTCCACGTTGCAGCCTCACGGCGTTGATGAATGCAATCACCGCGCCGAGAACGAGCGCCGCGCAGACGACGAGCATGCCGGTGAGCGTGATGTGCGCGTCGGTGTAGGTAATGCCGCCGAAGATGGTGTGATCCTCGAGCAACAGCTCGAAGCGGCCGATATACGCACGGATGGCCAGGATCAACAGCAGGAACGCAAAGGTGACGGAAAGACCGCGCCATGGCAACGTGACGTTGCGGCTCAAGCGCCCTGCGAGCATGCGGCTTCCGCCTGTAATAAGGATAAAAAAAGCTGCCAGCAGACAAGTAACCACCGCCAGCATAAGCAGCCAGCCCGAGATGAACTGCCACGCGGGCAGCGTGAATAGAAAGAAGTTGAGTGGCTTGCCAAATATCGGGTCGACAAAACCACCGGCAGAGGGCGCGTACAAATAAAGTGCGAGCGTGGGCCACTCCGCCATCATGCTGGCGCCAGCCACAGCGGCAATAACAAGCGAGATAACGAGACCTGCGATGCGTAGTACCGGCTCAACCGGCAACTTTAGCGGCTGTCCTCCGATATAAATTGTGTGGCCGCTTGGCAAGTCGGAGAGATGTGCCCGCTTCAGGGCTAGGAAAGATCCGTAGAGAATGACGAACGTGGCGGCCGCAAAAACTGCGAAGACTTCCGACTGCAAACTCAGAGTTTTAAAAAAAACATCCGCGAAACCGAGCGAACGGAACCACAGCAGATCGACGTAGTAAGACAACGCGGCGCGGCCGCCGAAGAAGATCACCGCAACGATGGCAAGAATAATAAGAAGGCGAGCACGATGGCGAGGCCGCGCCGGGCGTATTGGCGGCGGCCAGTCAATCGATTCAGGCATTGTTTTCGTTCACTCCGTTGGTCATTCGCATGATACTCCGTTCACCGGCGAAAGATTGTTATCCTCACTGCCTTTCAGAAACGCATGACAGTCTCGCTTATGAGCACAATCAGTAATTTCGATTGGACTAGGTTTACGCGCACACCTAAAGTTAGTCATACAATTGGAAGTGTGCCGTCAGTCGGAGAGCAGAAGATGCCTAAGTAGGCGCTCCGATGGACGTGACCAACAGTACTAACCACAAAACGGAAGGGTGAGAATAAAATTAGGGATGGAACCAGAGAGCCTGGAATTGCAAGAAAATCACGACGGAGTTCAAGAGTTGGAAGGAACCGGTTTTGCAAGCGAAGTAACGCGCGTCCTCACGCTGGAGGAGATCGCCAACCTCGCCGCGGAGGAGGGTCAACCCGCGGACACGCTCATGAACGTCGTCGCCTTAATAGCCAAGCGATTTCAAACTGAGGTGTGTTCGGCGTATCTGCTGGAGCCGGATCGAGCCAATCTGGTGTTGGCTGCGACCGTGGGTCTGCAACGGGATTGCATCGGCAATCTGCGCATGGCCATTCACGAAGGATTGGCCGGACTTGTGGCGGAGCAGGTGCGGCCCGTGGCCGTGGAGCAGGCACACAATCATCCGCGCTTCAAATATTTTCGGGAAGCCGGCGAAGACGCCTACCAATCTTTCCTGGGAGTTCCGCTTATCGACCGCGGAGTTTTGCAGGGCGTTCTGGTGGTTCAAACCATAGAGGCCCGCGTCTTTCGCGAAGATGAAATTCAGATGCTGACCCAAGCGGCGGCGCAGGTTGCGCCGGTGGTTTGCGAGGCACGGACGCTGGATCGCTTCATCGCGCCGGCGCAGGAACGCCTTTGGGCATTAGCTCGCAACCTGTGGTGGAGCTGGGACCACGATGCTGTCAGCTTGTTCCGCGATCTCGATCCGGTACGCTGGAGACAGCTGAACCAGAATCCGGTTTCGTTGCTGTCGGAGTTTCCGCTGGCGAAGCTGGAGAATCGCTGCGCGGAACTGGTGCTGCACAGCCGCATCAACTATGCCTACCGCCGGTTGCAAGAGTATTTACAGGCGGACCGTACGTGGGGAACGAGGCATGCCGGAGTTTTACGGCCGTGTCCTGTGGCCTATTTCTCCGCGGAATTCGGAATTCATGAATCGCTTCCGGTCTATTCCGGTGGCCTTGGCGTTCTCGCCGGTGACCACATCAAGAGCGCATCCGATCTCGCTATTCCGCTGGTTGGCATTGGATTGTTTTATGGACAGGGATATTTTCGCCAGCGTCTTGATAGTAGTGGTTGGCAACAGGAAGAATATCTGGAGACCGATGTCAGCCAATTGCCTCTGGAGATCGCGATCGGCAAGAACGGCCAGCCGGTCACGGTGCAGATTAAAACCCGCGAAGGTTCCATTCATGCCAAAGTCTGGCGCGTGAAGGTTGGACGCTGCGATTTGTTTCTCCTCGATTCCGATGTGGAAGACAATACTCCCGATGACCGGACGCTCACTTCCCGCCTCTATGGCGGAGACGCGCGCACGCGCATCCGGCAGGAGTTGGTGCTTGGGGTTGGAGGTTTCCGCGCCCTCACGGCCATGGGCATCACGCCAGGCGTGCTTCACTTGAATGAAGGGCACAGCGGGTTTGCCGTGCTGGAAGCGCTCCGCACTCGCATGCAGGATGAAGGGATCGGCTTCGATGTTGCCGTGCCTCGCGTCTCCCGCGAAGTAATCTTCACCACTCACACTCCCGTGCCCGCCGGTCATGATCGCTTCAGCGCGGAGCTGATTGAAGAACATCTTGGGCCGCTGCGGGAAGAGCTGGGCCTTTCTCCGGAAAGCCTGATGGGATTGGGACGCGAGAAGCCGAGCAACCAGCAGGAAACGTTCTGCATGACCGTCCTGGGCCTACGGCTCTCACGCCGCGCCAATGCGGTGTCGGCCTTGCACGGCGAAGTTTCGCGCGCAATGTGGACTGGACTTTGTCCCGGTAAGCCGGAAGATGAAGTTCCTATTGGACACATCACCAACGGAGTTCATGTTCCTTCCTGGCTGGCTCCGCAGATGTTCCGGCTCTACGATCGCCATCTCGGTACGAATTGGCACCAGCGCAGCAGCGACGCACGCACCTGGGAAAACATTGAGAACGTGGACGACGGCGAACTCTGGGAAACTCATCTGAGCCTGAAATCGCAGCTCCTCGAGTTCGTGCGCCGCCGCGCCGTGGAGCAAGCCCGGCGACGTTCTGAATCGCGCGAAGTTTTACAGAGGCTGGGCAGTGTGCTCAGTCCAGACGCGTTGACCATCGGGTTTGCGCGCCGCTTCGCCACCTACAAGCGGGCTAACCTGATTCTGACTGACATCGAGAACCTGGCCTCGATGGTGAACGATCCCAAACGTCCGGTGCAGTTCGTCTTTGCCGGCAAAGCGCATCCTCATGATGAGGGCGGCAAGAAAGTGCTGCAGCAGATTGCGGAATTGATGCGCAATTCCCGCTTCGCCGATAAATTTGTTTTTGTCGAAGACTATGACATTAACGTCGGGCGTTATTTCGTGCAGGGCGTCGATGTCTGGCTGAACAATCCGCGCCGTCCTCTCGAGGCATCAGGCACGAGCGGTCAAAAAGTCGTTTTGAATGGGGGATTGAACCTCTCTGTTCCCGACGGCTGGTGGGCCGAGGCCTACGACGGCATGAATGGATTCTCCATCGGGACGGGCAGGACCCACTCCGATATGAATGTTCATGACAAGCGCGACGGAGAAGATTTGCATCGCGCGCTGCGCGAGGAAGTGATTCCGCTGTTCTACCTGCGCGACCGGGACGGTCTGCCACGCGGCTGGATCAAGCGCATGAAGCGAACCATCCGCACGCTCGGCTGGCGCTTCAATGCCGACCGCATGGTCATGGATTACACGCTGAAGTGCTACGTTCCAGCAGCCGGGGGCACATCGAGCGACTTGCGATCGGCTTGGTAACGGCGCTGTGCAGTTGGTGTCAGGCCGGAGTTAAGGAGGTTGCCACATGCACAACGCGATCGTAGTTCTGCAGACGGATCCGGCGCGCGCGGAGAATCTGGTTTCCGGATTCACGTCCGTATCTGAAGCGATTTTTATTGTGCAATCGCTGACCGAACTTCAAGCGTTGGCATCTCAATTTTTCATCCCCATCGGAGTTCTAGACCTGAAGTTGGTAACCTTTCAAGAGATCGCCCGCCTGCGGCATCAACTGGGCATGGAAATCATTTGCACTCACCGCACGCCAGACGACGTGATGTGGACCGAAGCCATGGATGCGGGCGCAATCGATTGCTGCTTCGATGACGATGGGCCCGCCATCTGCCGCGCCATCCATCAGACCTCGACGGCCGCCAACCGGGCTGCTGCGTTCTGACGACTAGCGACTACTGAGCGAGCATTTCGCGACTCAACAATCTGTTAGCGCCCGTCCGGGATGTTACTCTAACCAGCAACTTCACTACTGCCAATATGAATACCAGTCTCGCACTCCGGGCCCTTGCAAACGATCGCAGGCTGCAAGTATTGGACTGGCTCAAGAACCCAACCAAGCACTTCCCGCCGCAGATTGACGGAGATCTGGTGGAGGACGGCGTGTGCGGAGTGTTGATTGCGCGCAAGCTGGGCGTTACGCAGCCGACTGCGAGCGAACATCTCAAGATCTTATGCCAGGCCGGCCTAATTCGTCCCAAACGAATCAAGAAATGGATCTTCTACAAGCGGGATGAGGTCAGAATCGATCAACTGAAAAAGGTGGCATTGGCAAAACTGTAGGCGAGGAACTTCCCCGGCCTTTACAAGAGGGTCAATTTATTACATTATCAATTCGTCACTTAGCTAAGTTACATAACTAAAAAAGTAAATAATGTCCGTATATCAAAAACTCGACGCGCTGCACATCGCGCTTCCTGAGCCCGCGCCCCCGGTGGCAGCTTTTCTACCCTTCCTGCGCAGCGGCAATTTGCTATTCCTGTCCGGTCATATTGCCAAGATCGACGGCAAACCATGGGTTGGCCAGTTAGGTGCCAATCTTTCTATTGAGCAAGGCCAGAAGGCTGCGCGTGCCGTCGCCATCGAGCTGATGGGCACACTGCATGCGGCCGTGGGCGACCTGAACCGGATCATGCGCATTGTGAAGTTAATGGTGCTTGTGAACAGCACTCCCGCGTTCACCGAACAACACCTGGTGGCCAATGGAGCTTCCGAACTTTTCGTAGATGTCTTTGGGGATGCAGGAATGCACGCTCGCAGCGCCTTCGGCGTCGTGCAAGTGCCGTTTGGATCGTGCGTGGAAATAGATCTGATTGCGGAGGTTACCGATTAATGGCCCCAACAAAGTCCTGCCGCTACATCGTCGTTGACGTCTTCACGACCGAGCCTTTAGCGGGAAATCCGCTGGCGGTATTCCCCAACGCATCGGACTTCGACGCAACCACGATGCAGAAGATTGCCAGAGAACTCAACCTGGCGGAGACCGTCTTTGTGCTTCCGGCAACTCGCAAAGATTGCGCGGCACGCGTGCGCATTTTTACGCCCGCGAAAGAGATGCAGTTTGCCGGCCATCCCACGGTGGGTACCGCATTTGTGCTGTTGCAGGAAGAAACTGTCTTGCGAAACAGCAGCGAGCTCATTCTGGAGGAGGAGATTGGACCCGTCCCGCTTCGAATTGAAGGAGGCCACCGCCCGCTCATTTGGCTGCGTATGCCG
Organism: uncultured Acidobacteriaceae bacterium; assembly: GCA_963789625.1. Classification (GTDB taxonomy): domain Bacteria; phylum Acidobacteriota; class Terriglobia; order Terriglobales; family Acidobacteriaceae; genus Sulfotelmatobacter. Next base: position 102,269 of record CAWBLK010000014.1, read on the forward strand.
CCGGTTCGCGAAGGGAAATGTTATGACTCCTCCTTATGTGCGCGGGTGCTGGGGCTGGATTCGCATGATCTTCTTCCAGTAAAACCGCAAATGCTGAGTGCCGGCAATCCCACGGTAGTCATTGCCGCGAAAGATAAATCGGCAGTCGACCGTGCCTGGCTCGACTTGGCCGGCCTGAAAACTCTAAAGGGAACGGAGAGTGAGTCGTTCTGCGTCTACGTGTTTGCGCCAACTCCGGAGGGAGCCTATTCGCGAATGTTTGCGCCAGAGTATGGAATTCCAGAAGACCCAGCATCTGGAAGCTGCATCGGTCCCCTGGCCGTTTTCATGATGCGGCACAGCCTGATCTCGAATGCCGCCGGGACGCGCTTCGTGAGCGAACAAGGCACACAAATGGGCCGTCGCAGCTTGCTGCATGTAGAGCTTCAAGGAAAGGACGCGGCGGAGGGAATTTACGTCGGAGGGAACGTCACGCCACTTGTGGATGCGGTGATGACGCTAGGCTTTGGTTAGAGCGTAAAGCAGGAAGCGAGTGATTCCGCCGTCAGCGGAGTTAATGAAGATGCTCGGCCGACCGGCTGTCGCCGCTGCTACTGCACTGTTAGCTTGACCGAAGTCGTATGCTGGGTTGAACCCGAAGTCCCGGTGACCGTGACCGTGTAACTTCCCGCAGGAGTCCCCGAACTTTTCGAGTTGCCGCCACCACTTCCGCTTGAGCAGGCTGTTTGCAAGACTAAGCCGCCGAAAAGCACACAGCTGAACACCAGACCCAAAGTTCTCTTTTTTCTCCCGTCAACGGCAAGACCGATTCCCCACGCTGCCAAGCCAACGAGGGGAAACACCATCGTGTATAGCGGAGATCCTCCATCTCGAATGTTTGGCGGAACGAGAGCGGCTGTTGCGGCAGTGGTGCTGACAGTTAAAGTCGATGTGGGCCGTCCGCCAGCCGTCACCTGCATTTGAGCCGGACTTAAAGAGCAGGTTGGCGCCAAGGCCGATGTAGAAGAGACGGAGCATGTGAACATTATCGTCCCTGCAAATCCGCCCATTGATCCAACAGTCACCGTGGCAGTCGCCGATTGGCCGGCCGCCACCGAACCCGGTGTCGTGGTAGCGGGCGCGAAAACGCTAAAGTCTTTCGGCGTTGTGTTGAGTAAGATGGTCAGGAGATTGTGGTACGCACCACTTGCCATCACCAAATCTGGCTTACCATCGCCGTTTAGGTCTCCCGCCGCTCCGTATTGAGAAACGCTAGGAAATTGCAACGGCGGGTTAGAACGTACCATTGCCAACTCCTAACGACAATGTGACGGCCGATCCGTCTCCCAGGGCCACATCCGGAATACCATCACCATTGAAATCGGCTACCACTATTGAAGGGCTGGTCGGGAACATGGGCGCGACCAATGGCGTTTGAAAAGTACCATCACCATTCCCAAGGAGGACGGTTAAGCTAGCGGTGTCTTGTGGAGCGACGCCGGTTACCGCCAAATCAAGCTTGCCGTCGCTGTTGAAATCCGCAGCCGTGATCGCCGTATAGCTGGTGATAATAGTGTCAGAGATTGGACCTTGAGGATGCGCTTTGGCTTGGGAACTAACGCCACTGCGGCGGGCCTGCCGCGAGTCAGTCGGACGCCGCAGGGTAGGAAGCGGAATTGTTGTGGAGCCGAAGCTGCCGCTGCCACTGTTCAGGAAGAGGGTTAGGCTCGCATAGCCGCCCACTACCGCGAAATCCAGAACGCCGTCGCCGTTGAAATCCCCAAGCGTGATTGCCACAGCACTCCCACCGTAATTGATGGGGGTTTGAAATGTGCCGTCGCCGTTTCCAAAAAGCACGCTCACATTGTTGCCGCAAGCCACGGCCAAATCCGGCTTGCCGTCGCCGTTCAGGTCTCCAATGACTACAGCCAACGGACCATTCGCGGTGGGGTAATCTACGTGAGTCTGGAATGTGCCATTGCCATTATTCAAAAGCACGCTCACGGTATTATCCGTCTCGTTTGTCACAACCAAATCGGGGTTGCCATCGCCGTTGACGTCTGCGATGGCTATTGAGGTGGGACCGTTCCCCGTGTTGTAGTTCACTGCGGGTTGTACGGTACCATCCCCGTTGCCGATGAATACGCTGACATTGTTATCGTTAAAATTGACCACTGCGATGTCATTCTTCTTGTCGCCATTAAGGTCGGCTATAGCAACTCCATACGGGTCGGATCCGGTAGGGTAGGACAAATATGTCTGGGAAAAACCACCGTTCCCTTCCCCCAGGAGCACACATACTCCCGCCGTGTTGACAACATCACAGAGAACTGCCAAGTCCAAGTTGTGGTCGCCATTGAAGTCGGCGGCGACGGCGGACCCTGCTAGGCCGCCCGCGCCATACAATACGGCCGGTTGGGAGAAGGCACCACCACCCTGATTAAGATAGACGCCGACTGTCCCGTCAGCTCCGTTGGTCACGGCAAAATCAAACTTGCCATCTCCGTTAAAGTCGCCGATCACCACCGACGAAGGCTTGAGCCCAGCGGGATAAACCTGTTGGGTTTGGAAGGTGCCGTCTCCGTTTCCGAACAGCACGCTCACGCTGCCCGGAGCTGTTTCGAGGTAAGAGTTGGCGTTCACACAGCCAAATCCAGGAGTCCGTCCCCGTTGAGGTCGCCCACTGCCAGCGCCACCGGGTCAATTCCCACAGGGTAATTCACAGGGGCTTGGAAGGTGCCGTCACCATTGCCCAAAAGAATGGAGACATATCCTGGGACTGTCAGATCATCGCAGGTGGTAGAGCTTCCACAGCCCGTGGTGGCGAGATCCAGCTTTCCATCTCCGTTGAAGTCACCCACGGCAACGGAGGTTGGACCAAAACCTGTGGCAAAGTCCTGTCGCGTTGGAAAGGTACCGGTGCCGCTATTCAGAAAAACACTGACTGTGCTGTTAAGGCCATTCGTTACCACTAAATCCGGCTTGCCATCTCCGTTGAAGTCGCCAACGGCAATCGACGAACTTCGTCCCGCTGTCCCGTAATCCACTGCCGCCTGAAACGTACCGTCGCCATTGCCCAGCATTATGGCTACGAAATCGCGAGTTAAGACGGCCAAGTCCAGCTTGCCGTCACCATTGAATCGCCTACAGCCACGCCAGCCGGAATGTCCCCCACGGCATAAGATACGGGGGCCTGAAAAGTACCATCGCCATTGCCCAAAAGAATGCTAACGGTGCTGGAAGAATTGCTGCTACAACCGCTGGGCGGGCAGTTGTCGGAGACGGCTAAATCCAGTTTGCCGTCTCCGTTGAAGTCCCCAACGGCGACTGCAGTGGGACCAGCTCCGGCGGCATACAGTGGAGGTACGTCAAATATCGAGGTTTGAGCCGCAGCTTGAATTCCTGCAAACAGACAGAGCCCAACCGCTAGATACAATCTCAGACGCATAACGACTCCCCGCTACGAAATACGTTCTGGGCCCCGGCGCGTGCCGCTTGCGAATTCCCGCACTCCGCGTGCCATTTGCGGTGACGTCTTACTATGATTTTGCTTCGGGTAACTGAATTACTGAATTGAAGCGTCTCTGAGACCGATGAATTGAACGGCGCCAGGCTTAACTGCTTGCCTGAACCGGAGCGGCAAACGAGAGTTCACCCTTCTTTGATCGATCGTCAAGATATCTGGACAGAGCATCTTGCCAGGGTGGAATCGACAAACCTAAATCACGAAGTTTGGTCTTCGCAAGTACCGAATAGGGAGGGCGCTTCACAGAACTCGGGAAGTCGCTCGTCTTGACCGCTGTTAAGTTTGCGTCAACTCCGGTGCACTCAAGAATATTGCGAGTGAATTCATACCACGAGCATCGGCCTTCCGAGCTTAGGTGATATAAGCCGAAGTTCTCAGTTAGAACTAACCTTCGCGTAACTTCGGCGAGATCAATGGTGTAAGTAGGAGTAAGGACCTGGTCATCGACCACGCGGATCGGCTCTCCGGCCATCGCCTTCTTCAGCATATTCTCGACGAAGTTTCCGCCCTTCCCGCTGCTGCCGGCAACGCCGTAAAGGCCGCAGGTTCTGACGATAAAATAGCGATCCGTGTTGCAGGCAATTAAATGTTCTCCAGCGACTTTGGAAACCCCGTACGCATTCAGCGGCGAGGGCATATCCGTCTCTTCATAAGGAGCGTTCTTTTGCCCGTCGAAAACATAGTCTGTGCTGAAGTGCACCAGCACAGCGCCCGAACGTTTGCAGGCCCGGGCCAGATTCATGGCACCGCCGCCATTCACTTGAAACGCCAGCACCGGATTCTTCTCACATTCCTCCACCTTATGAAAGGCAGCCGTGTTTAGCGCAACATCGGGCATGGTCTGAGTCACGATTTCAGATACGCGTTCCTCGGAGCAAACATCTACGTCTGCGTGAGTGGCCAGTACCACCTCATCGCCTGCAGCGCGAAAGACTCGCAACAGGTCGCTTCCGAGTTGCCCATTGGCACCGATGAGGAGTACTTTCATCAGGCAACCTCCGCCACTGTTTGTAAGCCATTCGCGGCAAGCAGCTTTAGAGTCTCGATGTTGTAATACTTCGGGCTGTCCCAATCCTGGAACTTATCCATGTGCTCGACCAGATTCCTTACAATCGACTTGACATCGTGATTGGGATGGAAACTGAGTACGTTTTCCGCCTTCTGTGTGCTGACCTTGTAGTTGCGGAAATCGGTTTTGTGCTTTATGGTGAGACGCACACGAAACCCGAGTTGCTCCTCGATCGTCATTTTCACCAGATCTCCCACTTCACCAACCGTATAGTTTCCTGAAGCAATATTAAAGATGCCTGAGATCCTCTCGCTCGCCTCAATCGCACGAATGTATGCATTGGTCGCGTCTTCGATGCTGATAATCGGCCTCCAAATCGAGGCGTTGTTCACAGTGATTTCCCGGTCGCGCACGCCGTTCTTGAACATGGTGTTAATAATCAGATCCAGGCGCATTCGTGGACTGTAGCCGGAAACGGTGCCTTTGCGCAGCGAGATCACCGAGAACTCGTCACCTAACAAGTTCATCACCGCCTGCTCTCCCTGCAATTTGGAAATTCCGTAAGGATACGACGATGAGACCGGACGCGTTTCGTCGAACAATTCATTGTCGGTGTAACCATAAACCGAGCAGGAGCAGGCATACACGTAGCGCTTCACATTTGCTTTCTTGGCGACATAAGCCAGGTAAGCCGGAGCCGCAGCATTGAAAATAAAGTTCTGGCTCGGCGAATATTCAGCCATAGGATCGTTCGATAATCCGGCCAGGAATACAACTTGCTGGTACGGTTCGAGGTCTTGCACCGTAATTTCAAAAATGTCCTTCTTGATGATTCCGGCTTGCGGCGGAAGGTGGTTGCCGAACCAAAATAGATCGACTACGTCTACTTCATAGCCGCGATCAAGAAGCTTCGGAACCAGGACGGAACCGAGATAACCTGCGCCACCGGCAATCAATATTTTCATGAGAACTACCTCGCGATTGTGGACTGGATTTCGTGATACTGAAAGTTTTCGGATTCTGGCGAAGAGAGCCACTGTTTCAAAGTTTGGGCTCTACGATCTTTCTCTGACAGCTGAACATCGGAGATCGGCCAGGCGATGCCTATATCCGGATCATCCCAACGGATGCCGGATTCGCACTTATTGCTGTAAATTCCCGTACATTTATATTGAATTTCGGCAAAGTCTGAGAGCGTGCAGAACCCTCTGGCAAAACCTGCGGGCGCCCAGATCTGCTTCCGGCTTTCCGCTGAAACTTCCGCGCCGAACCACTTCCCCAACGTTGGCGATCCCTTGCGTATGTCTACCGCTACAAGAAACGCGGTTCCCCGGGTCACGCGCATGAGCTTTCCCATCGGAGGACCCCATTGAAAATGCAATCCACGCAGGACGCCCCGCACCGAACCGGAATGGTTGTCTTGTACGAATTCAGTAGGCAGGCCTAACGCTTTAAACTGATCCGTTCTGAAAACTTCGGTAAAAAATCCGCGATCGTCTTCGAACACCTGTGGGACTACGACACAAACATCACCCAACTGCCTCGATTCAATCCGTATTTCCATGATTTGTTATATCTGAGAGTAAGAGTTGCGGGACGATTATAAACCGAAGAACCGATAATCAGCTGGCAGCGATCTCAATCGCTCTCTCCACCGAATTACGATTGAGGGAAATGAGCATGAACTCGCCACTCCCGTTGCCTACGGTTGGGAACCGAGTTCCAGAGCATCGAGCGAGAAGCCTACGAAATCTTTAATTACATGATCCGCACCGGCCGCCTGGAGTTCCGCGCTACAGCCGGACCCGACACCGACACATCTAAAACCGGCTTCCTTCGCGGCTCTGATCGCAGAAGCGGAGTCTTCCAGTACAAGAGAATCGCGGGCTCGCGTGCGCAAGTGAGCACAGACCAGTTCATAGATCGCAGGACTGGATTTGCCATCGGGCACATCATCCCCGGTCACGACGGTCGCGAAACAGTCGGTCAAATGCAGGTGCCGAAAAGTGGATAAGGTCCGGCTTTTACTCGCGGAAGTTGCCACCCCTAGTTTGATTCCGCATCGCATCAAGCCGCCAACAAATTCGATTACGCCTGGCACCGGTTTGACTTCGAAAGCCATCCCCTGAAAAAGCTTGTCTTTCATCCTGCCGTATTCGGCCAGCATACTTTCGGGCATATCGCCGAGGAAATGCCGCAAGATCTCAGACCGCTTCCGGCCATCGACAATAAAGTCCAATTCTTCATCTGGAACATCCTTACCCAGACTTTGCAGGAATTCATGCCAAGCCTTGCGATGGGCAGGGTGACTGTCGATGATCACTCCGTCCATATCAAAAATCACGCTTTCAAATTTGCTCATCTCGGGGGATCTACGTGTCGTGCCATTATCAAAGGTACATTAACGATGCCTAGACTATAATCCCGGCCAATTGGTCTGCGCTGATTGATACGTTTCCATTGTACCGATGTCCACCAGATACTCCGAGATGGGATATGCCAGCATCCGATTCACCAGTTTGGGAAGCACGTTGAAGCCGAGATCGGCGGGCATGTCTCGCGGGATTGCTTCCAGTAATTCAGGCGTACCCAGCAGGATTCCTGAAAAAGCCCAATTCGATTTTGGTTGTGCTGGCTTTTCTATAAATTCACGCACCACGTTGTTCTCGTCAAAGCTAACGATGCCACAGCGCGACGGATTATCGACTCTATAGAGACCGAGTGTAGCCGCAGGCCGAGATTTCCGGTGGAAAGCCAACATCTGCGAAAAATCGAGGTTGGTCAAAACGTCCGCATAAAGTACCCAGAACTCCGGCTCGGAGGCAACCCAATCGCGGTTCGCGACTAACGTACCAGCTGAACCCAGCAAGACAGGCTCTTCAGATACACAGACTTTCAGCCCGTGTTCCTTCTTTGCGAGGGCAGTACGAACCACATCGGCGTGGGCGTGGATGTTAATAAGCAATTCACTGATGCCGGCCCTGCGACACACCTCGAGCCAAATCTCCAGCATTGAAGTGCCACGGATGGGAATCAGGCATTTCGGAATGGTATCCGTGAGGGGCCGCAGTCGTGTGCCGTGGCCAGCGGCCAAAAGAAAAGCTTTCATGAGTGAGCTGACGTTTCCAGCATCGGGTTAGGCCACCGACCGGGGAACAAAAACCCAGCGTGCACCGCCGCGTTCATCGCTGTCAATAAAGGGATCATTGACGATTACCTGCGCGCCCTGGAAATCAAAAGCGAAAGCCATTTCGTGGATGCCTTCGGCAGCCATAGCACTACGCACAAATTCCTGCTGGGATGGCTCGCAATACAGCAACAGAAATCCGCCTCCGCCAGCTCCCGTGATTTTTCCGCCCAGAGCCCCATTTTCGCGGGCGAGACTATAGAGCTGATCAATGCGGGAATTCGAGATGTCTTTGGAGACCCGTTTTTTCGCCTGCCACGCCTCATTGAGAAGCTTGCCGAAACTCGACAGATGGCCGTTCTCGATGAGACGCAGCATCTGCCCTGCCAGTGCACGAACTTCGTGCAGGGCATCCACGGCAGCGCCTTTGTGATTGCGCGTCGACTTTTCCTGCTCTTCGAGAATGGTCCACGAGTGGTGGGACACGCCGGTAAAAAACAACATGAGATTCTGCTGCAGTTGCTCGAGAATAGCAGCACTGGCATTGACCGGGGTCACGGTTGCGCTGCCATCCTGGCTGAAGTCGATAAAGTTCAGTCCCCCGAAAGCCGCGGCGTATTCATCCTGCTTGCCCACATGATGCTTGAGCATTAAGCGAGCGACTGTGAAGGCACGTTCAGCCAATTCATACTTTGACAACGGCTTATGCAGATAAGTGGTAATCGTCTTGAGAAGATTGACACAAACACTCGCCGAAGATCCCAGTCCGGTGCCCGGAGGAATTTCAGAAGCCAGGAACAGGTCAATCGAAAGGTCGCGGCCGATATCCTTTAAAACCGCTACGGGAATTTCAAGGGCGCTGCCTTCGATGTTCATGGCTGCGATATCGCGCCAAGCCTCGAAAATACGCAGGTCCGAGGAGATGATCTGAATACGTCCATCGTCGCGCTTCCCGAGGACGGTGTAAAAATACTTATTGATCGCTACACTCAAAACCGATCCGCCGAACTGCTCGTAGTAAGCCGGTAGATCTGTTCCACCACCGGCGAAACTAATCCGTACCGGACTGCGACCGATGAGCACTAGGGACAATCTCCTGTAGGAATGTAGTATCAGACTCCGTAGCAGGAATCGAAGATCTCGAGACCGGATGGAAAACGCGCGCGGCCAGGGTCCAGATTGTCTGCAACAACAGTGACATGTTCAGGGAAGGCGAGGCGTCCAAAAGATACTGCAAATCGAAGCGGCACTTCTCTTCCGAGGAATGTTGCTCACGCAATCCGTGAACCTGAGCCAATCCCGTAATCCCGGGCTTCACTGTCAGGCGCTGCTTTTCCCAGCCTGTGTAATAGGCTGCACGGTCCAGTCCTTCGGGTCGCGGCCCAACCATACTCATGTCACCTTTGAGAACGTTCACGAGTTGTGGAAGTTCGGTGATGCTGAGTTCCACAAGAGTTCGCTCCAGGCGCGTCAGATGCAATGATTTGCGCTCCACATTCATCCGCAGCATCTGAAAGTGCTCACCATGAAATCCAACGCGCACATCCCAGCAAAACACTTTCGCCTTCTGCCGACGAAGCAGCGCCGCTGCACCCAAAACAATCGGAGTTGCGGGAATGATGAGAAGAGAAGCTAAAACTACATCCATGGCACGACTCAGAGCTCCCATCAGGCGGGGGCCCGGCTGCGGCAACTGAAGTATTGGCAGGCCGTCGAGATCCACAAGGTGTGGCCGGGAGAGATAGAGTTCATACAGTTCGGGAACCAAACTCACCTGAATCCCTTCACTCCGACACTGAGTGGCCAGGTTGAGCATTTCGCTGTGGGAACAACTGCTACCGACTAGAATCACCTCTTCTACATTGTACGTTTTCAAGAGATCGACAACCCCTAAAGTTTGCACCGGCAGGCCCGCAGACTGATCGGTCCCTTCTGAACTCTCCACATGTGCATCAAATGGACTCAAGTGCCCAACAACCTTCCATAGAACTTCAGGGTGCAGTTCGATCTTGGCGGCCAGTTCACGCGCTGTTCTTCCCGTACCCACAATTACTACCCGACGCCGTGCATCCGTGGCCAGTTTGGACTTGAAGATCAGGTGGGTCACACACCGAACACCTAGAAACCCCACAAACAGCAGCATTCCGAAATACGTCAGAACCAAGCGCGGCACAAAATCCCGCGCCAGATAGGCAATCGAAATCAGAATTGCCATCATGACCAGCAAACCGAGAAAGATCCTCGAGATGATGGCCGGCAGGTACCAACCGCCCCGGAAGCTATCTAGCTTCATCCATTCGTGCAGCGTTATCCACAGCGCCGCAGCCATAACAAATTCCACGCCGAAAATCGACAACGACTTCCACAGGGGTTGGATATGTCCGGCGATCCCGTAGCGAAGGACATAGGCGATAACCAACGCCAACGCGATCCAAGCCAGATCAGCAATCAGAACTGTGCGACGTAACTTACGCGCGTTCATATGTGTCAGGAGTGATGCTGAACCATTCAGCAGACAATGGTTGATTGAGTTGCAGAGACATTGGAAGTCCGCTGTTAATATCGCGAATTGAAATCCGTTTCATCGCTGGCGGAATGTTCAAGTCCGGTCGCACCGATGTAATCCTCTCACGAAGAGCGTGATCAAGTTCCCGGGGTCTCTCGCGCGAAGACGAAACGCGAGTCAGCGGACGACAGCGGCCAGTTGGAGACCGGCGTAAAGTTTGCCGGTTTCCAGCCTATGGCGGATGGTAGTGAACAATGCGTGAGCTACGCTGAGATGAAGATCTTCGATCAACTGCATATTGTCAGAAGGCACGACGAGGCAAAAATCACACAGCGGCTTCATCTTTCCACCGTCGTATCCTCCCAACGCAACACAAACCCCTCCCGCATGGCGGGCAACTTGCAGGGCTTTGAGTACATTCGGGGAGTTTCCGCTTGCACTGATGGCGAATGCAACATCCTCAGGCTCAATCAGATTTTTCAGCTGCTCGGCGAAGATGTCTTCATAGTGGCGATCGTTGGCCCAGGCCGTTATCATCGGAATGCTGTCTGTTAGAGCGACAGCGCGAAAGCGTTTAGCGTCGCTTCCCATGGTTGTGCCCTTGCCCAAATCACAGGCGAAGTGGGAGGCCAAAGAAGCACTTCCCCCATTGCCGAACAGAAATATCCGGCGATCTTTTTCGTACGCGCGAAGCAGTACGTCACAAATCTCATCGACCTGTTCGTGGGGCATCTGCCGCAGCACGGCGCCCAACTGGCTTAGGTAATCCAGAGCACAAGAGATCCCCGACCCATTCACTGTGGAAATTTTCTCGTGGCCATTACTCTTATGAGACATGCATCCTCTCTACTTTAGATTTCAAAAACCAGTTTACCTGCTCGACGTCTGCAATACGCCATCCGAGCGCATCAATTTAGCAGCGTCAGGAACATCCGAAGGCAACTCGTCCAGACCATCGATCCACCCCAGAAAATCGCCCATAATACGCTCTAGATCAAAAGACGGCGACCAGCCCAGAGCTTTGAGTTTGTCAATACTCGATACGCTATGTCGGTTATCTCCTTCTCGAAACTCACCCGGGATTCTGATATCGACTGCGGCTCCCCTTTTGCGGGCCAGCATGTGAGCATAATCCAGCACCGTCGTCGCCTGTCCGCTGCCGACATTGAAAGCTTCGTAGTTTGCGCGATCATCATCCAGCACCATCAGATTCGCCTTTACGACGTCTTGGACATGGACAAAATCCCGTGTCTGATAGCCATCTTCATAGATTAACAGGGGTTGTCCGGTCTTGATTCGCCACAAGAATATCCGAAGAATCCCAGAATACTGGTTCAATAGTGATTGCCGTGGTCCCTGCGTAATGGAATAGCGAAGCGACACCGTGGGGATGCCCACAGCCTGGCCTAGCCGAAGCGCGGCCAATTCCTGGGAGTACTTGGAAAGCGCATACTGGTTAAACGGATTAGTGAATTCCTCGCGCAACAGCGCCGCCCGTAGGAATTGACCACAGATCGAACAGCGCAGTTCCCAATCGCCACGTCGCATTTGCTCAGCTGTCCGAGCCTTCGGCAAAACGAAGCCATGGGTAGAGCAGTTGTACTGGCCCTCTCCGTATACTGCCTGCGAGGAGGCCACAATCACTTTCCGCACTGGTAATCGATTCTGTCGAATAACCTCGAACAGCAACGCAGTACTTACCACATTTGTATGGAAAAAGGTGCTGTAGTCGGGCATGTAGTCCTGATATGCGGCCTGGTGAAAGACCACATCGACGCCCTCCAGAGCTTCCTCCCATGCCTTCTTCTGACGCACATCGGCATGCAGCAGCCTTACGTCTTGAGGAATGGCAGGCTTTGGCGAGTGCCCGTGAATTCTGGCTTCCAGGCTATCCAGGACGACGACTTCATAGTTACGCCCCTGCAGAGCGTTTACTAAGTGTGAGCCGATGAAACCAGCGCCCCCGGTAACCAATGCCTTCAATTTAACCTCGTAGTCGATTCCTCAACAAACGGTTTAGGCGCCATCAGCAGAAAACTATCCAACAAGCTTGCCACACTCCGGCCGTTCAGTTCACGGCGATTCCGGAAACGACGCCCGAATCCGGTAACTGGGTCTCCCCAAAAGGGGCCTTCGTCGGCGCCGTTTCAGAATTCAGTCCCGCGGCATATCCCAGCCTCGCCATCAGTTCCTGGCTGGCATGCTCGATTAACAAGGCCTGTTCTGGAGTGAGACGATCTCGCCACCCTCCCACGGAACCAGTGCGGACCTGGCGTCCGGCCTCTGACACCAGCCGGTCTTCCGGGGGCCTGCCCTGGTACCGGTCCTCTTTCTGACGCATGCGTTGCAAGCTGTTGTTCTCGACGACTATTTTAATTTTCTCGGGGGCGACCGAGAACCCTAGAAATTCAAGCATTCTAGTAAGCTCACGCTCGGTGTCCCTGCGCATATCCTCATAGCGTACGAGGAGAAAATTGTCGGTTGCGGCTAAGGCAGAATCCAGCCAACTGCGAACGTGGCCTTGCCAACTTCCAAAAGAGTTGACTTTGCCCCGCACGTACATATTTATAAATTCGTCTAGATTCTTTCCCCGTAAGTGATCATTGACTCTTTCGAATTCATAATTGGAAACTGCGACGTCCCTCGGATCACGGACGAAATAGATGGCCTTCTTGTATACGAAGTGATATTGCTCGTGAGTCCGGAACAGCCTTCCGCCGTCGGAAAGGACTGACGGAGCGCGGCTGCGTAACCGGAGGGGAGGAAGAGAAAACGCCACCTTGTCAAACTCGGCGTTATTCCCGGTGAGGACTTCGCAAAGGAGAAACCTCGCCCAGGTGTTTCCAGACCTTGGATAGGACGCCACGAAGGCGTCGTTAGATTTGAGTACAGTGTGGCGCGCCCAAACTAATGGCAGACGTAGACGTGTTGTACGAGCCCGAAGGCGCAGGAATCTAGCGGTGGATTGCACGCTCACTTGACGAGCCCCCTGTTTTCGACCTTGTTACAGTGCTCAATGCAATTCAACAGCAACCAAAATCATCAGCCAATCATTTTTGGGAATGGTCACGATATCACACCTCCAACGTTAAACGAAACACCGGTAATCAATCGTGCACGCCAATGCAGTTGATCGTACCGTTGCTTGGCCCTTCGCTGAAGTTGACAACCTGCACTCGAAGCGCATTCTCATCTTTGACTATGTTGGCGACCATGGGACTGTTGGAGCCAGGTTCAATGCTGCATGTCGCCGTGTAATCACGATCTGCAAATGCATTGGGCCACTGCACCTTGGTCACACATTTTGAAAAAGCAGAAGAGGAGGTCGTACAAGACACGACCCGTACATGCTGGAATCCACTTCCTCCCCGAGTGACGCCATTGGCAATGAAAACTGAAGCATGAGGGGCCGGTGCCAGCACGAGATTACCGTTTTCGTCGCCATTCATGGAGGCGTCATGAAATTTTCCCGTTGGGTCGTAGCCTCGGAATTTCAGGAATTGGGAATGGGTTGGCTCCCTTAGGGTTTGCCCATCAAGAAGGATCCCCTCATGCATCGCCACGCCCCTGCCAAGGAGTATTCCGGTTCCATATTGCAGAGTTCCTTTGTTTCCAGCCGATAGAAACATTCCCACACTTCTCCACTCCGGCATAATGCCAGCAGGCGGCTCGACCCCTCCGGTAATAATGAGACCATATACCGAGGCGGGAGCACCGTTGACTTCCATATCGATCTCGTTCCCGATGATTGTGTGTCCCCTAATTCCGGGATCATCCAGCGCCACTGCGACCTGTCCCCAAACCGCAGAATAATTGGCGAGTGCGCGCGCATGAAAAAAAGCTCCTGAGCAGGTTGCACGCACGCCCGTATTGCTCTTAGTGTTCCACCGGGAGTCCGCTGCAGATGTACAATACCCGCCCACACCATGCCCGTCCGTCACAGTTGCGCCCGAGGGCACGGCGACAGCTCCAAGTACGGCGTCGGTAGAAAAGAACCAGTTGTTCGGCCCTTGAAATTCTTTGGTTAAGTCAAATCCCGGTCCGACAATTGTTGAATTGTATTCATGCATCTGCCCAGTCTCGAAGGACCCGGAAGAGATTCTCTTGTTGGACGAAGCCATGGCCAACTCGCCAACATACGTCTGCGCGCCGGCGCCATATACCTGGTACCAGTACCTGCCAGGTAGCAAATTGACCGTGAAGGTACCTTTGGACCCCGCGCGCAGTGGATTCGCGGAGGCGTGCCTGCAAACATCATCAGCGTAGACGGTCGCTAGAGATGCACAGGGTGCCGGCGACATACCCGGACTCGGACCTGAGCAGATCGCAACATTTTCGCCGAATTGCCCTGGCTGATCTGTCAACGGAGGGGCCGAATAAGTTATGCAGTCTTGTGCTGCTACACAGCCCCCCAATAGTAGCAGCCAGATGAAATATTTCATTGAACCTGCCGAGTACGAACGTGCAAAACCAACTAATCCGTTGAAGACATCGCTCCAAACGCAAGAGATGGAAGGGAGATGCAGGGAAAGCCGTACTTACATTTACTTGCCCGAACCGGTAAATATCTCAAGAACTGTTCTAAACAGAATCTTGACATCAAGCACCAACGACCAATTGCGAATGTATTCCAGGTCCAGCCGTATCCAGTCGTCGAAATCGACGATTCGATTCCGCCCGCCAACCTGCCATAGGCATGTGATTCCCGGTTTTATTGCCAGCTTCTGTTTCTGGTATTCCGTGAACTGAACATACTCTGTGACTAAAGGCGGGCGGGGACCGACCAGACTCATTTCGCCCTTCACAACACTGAAGAGCTGTGGAAGCTCGTCGAGACTATATCGTCGCATCCATGCCCCGACGGTTGTAATTCTCGGATCGTTGGTCAGTTTAAACACGGGGCCATTCATTTCATTCTGTTGGCTCAGCTTGACTTTAAGCTGATCAGCGTTTGACACCATGGAACGAAATTTGTAGCCAGTAAAGGGCACGCCTCCTTTTCCTACCACTAGCCAGCGATACAGTATGGGACCTGGCGAGCTGAGCTTTACTAGCAATCCAAGAACTAGAAGTAATGGCGAAAGCAGCAACAATGAAAACGCAGCCACAACGCAATCGATGGCACGCTTGCATGCAACCTGAAACGGACTGCTCCAGCAAGGCGAAAGAATTAACGATGAGACTTCCGGTTGAGCGACGGACACGTGATATTACCTCAGGCGCCTCGCTGGCGGATCAGGTGCTGATCAGATTCGAGATATCGAGTCTCGTGTTTCCCAAGTTCCAGCGATTGCTTTGAAGCTCTCGGGTTTTTTATAGCGTATCCAAGGCAGCTTCCCATACTTCCATCCGCCTGCAACGAAAGACCCAGTCCGTTTCCCGCGCCAATCAATCCAGGCGGTTCGAACCCGGTGTCTTGCCACCAGTGCCGGTCGTAGAACAAAGCAGCAATTTCATGGTGGTGGGCTTCATGAGTAAATAACATGCCACCTTCCGATATCAGCGGCCATAGGTAGTGGAGGCATGTCTTTAGAGATTCGAAAAGATCCACATCACAGAAAGCAAGTGCAACCGGCTCGTGGAACGTCGGAAGGGTGGTATCGAAGTAGCCCTGGATAAAAGAACACAACGACAGAGCACCGTACTTGCGGATGTTATTCCGTACCAACTCCAACGGTCCGCACCAGGCTCCTTTCTCATAGGTTGCAACCTGCAAATCGCGAACAATCGCATGGTCGCGGTCGGAGCTTGTAGGTTCTGGAAGACCCTCGAACGAGTCAAAAATATAAAGCCGCCGGCCAGTCAGGGCGCAGGCGAGCGAAATTGCTATGGCGCTGGCTCCCTGGTATGTCCCGCATTCGACGATGGCACCCGGTACACGCAGCTTAAGAATTGCAGAAACGATCGCGATCTGCTCAACAAAGCCGGTTGCACTCACGACTCGAATTCGCGCCCTCAAAATCCGAAACAAAATCAGGAATTTTTGTGCCGCCGTTTGCGGGCAAGAGAATAGTTGACGAATAGCAAGCAAAATGGTGAACAGTCTAAACATCTCTTCTTGTCCTCACAACAGCAAATCGGAGCAGCAGCTCGATCCGCACGGGGTGCGGATCGGTAGCTGGGTAATTCAACGGCCCCGACGCAACGCGAGATCGCAAAAGAAATCCTCGTACTGGTCGGTGATATGGTCCCATGTGTACGCTTCACGAATACGTTCGGGAGCGCGTTCCCGGTATTGCGCCGCAATACCCGGGTTGTCCTCTATGAATTGCAGCTTCTGCCGTAAATCTTCTGGATCATGTTCAAACATGATTCCGTACTCCTGAAGGACTTCGCGATTGAAGGGAGTGTTCAGCCCAACGATGCAATTCCCATACCCCAGCGCCTTGACGAGAGAGGGATTGGTTCCTCCCAGGCTATGCCCGTGGACATAGGCATATGCATTGCAATGCAACTCCTTGACATGCTCGGCATTCCCCACATGACCAAGGAATCGTATGCGGGGATCGCGGGTTTGTCTCAACCGCTCAACAAACTCGCTGCGATAGTTCACTCCGCCGGCGATCGCGAGGATCTTATCAGTGCGAATCTTCTCGAAAGCGCTGATGATGAGATCGGGATTGTTCTCCGGCACCATACGACTGGCGATCAGGTAGTACTCGTAAGGCTTGAGGCCGTACTGGTGAACGACGCTGGGATCCTGGGATTTTTCGATGTTGGCGCCATAGGCGATGCAAGTCGATCGTGTACCGAATTCGTCAAAATAAATCCTCTGCATCTCGGTTGCATCGGTAATTACGCCATTTGGACAAAGCTTCCCTATGTGCTTTGCATTCAGGTAAAAATATTTGCGCGCGAAAGTACCCCATTTGCCGCGTTTCCAATCCAATCCGTCCACATTTATCGCGAAAGTTTTACCCAATAAGCGTGGGATAAGACAATGGAAGCCGTTGACGATATTGATCACCAAAAAAACATCGGCACGCCGAAATAGCACATCGACCATGCACATTAAGGTGTGAGTTGGCGTACCTAGGATCTTCGTCTCAATGCTCGGCAAATAGATGAGACGCACTCCACGGTAGAAGCGCGGCTTTTCTGGAAATAAACTGCGGCGGCAGTACACAACCACTTCGTGCCCGCGTGCCGCCAACCGCGGAGCCAATTCTTCCAGAAACGCCTCTGCTCCACCATAGGTATGGGGGATACCACGCGAACCGAACATTGCAATTTTCAGTTTGGGAACCGATTGAGTTTGCCGACGGGCTGATCCTGCCTCATGCCTCATCGGCTCTGAGCCGGTTAAATTGAAACTCGGTTCACTCGAGATTGGCTGTGCCAAGCGAGAACTCTCCATAACCATTAATTTGTAGAATTAGATCCACTCGAGACAGTTGCTTTTTGAGGTCGAAAACGAATACCCAGACTGGCGCGCCGACCGTCAGCGAACCCCTGGATCATCTTTATCAAACAAGCCAGCTTGTTCGAACCGAAGAGAACTACCCCGCCGGCGTGGCGGACGAGGTGGCGAATAGCGAATCTCTTCACCCCACGGGTTGGATATAGCCACCAAGCCGCATAAGCCAAATTACGGCTTATGTAATATTCGCGCCAGGGCGCGTGATCTGGCCAAACTCCTGTATACCAGGGTAATCGTACCGTCCGGGCATTCCCTATTTCATGAGCTGACTCGGCCGCGCTGATCACTGCAATTTTATATCCGTGCGACCTGATACGAAGACAGTATTCGAAGTCGAAAAAGTCCATGAAGAAGTCTGCGCGGGGCAATCCAACCTTTTCCACGATATCCCGGCGTACCATACAGCCGGAGAGAATGGCTAAATCCGCAAACCAGATCGGTTGGTCGAGCAACTCAGCCGATGGCTTCACGAATCCTTCACGCCACAACAAAGGCGGATAGCACTTGCCCGTCTGCGGGTGCACGGGCAGCGGAGCCACCATCCCGACAGGTTCACCCGTGGCTTTCAAAGTTTCGATCGCGTCAATAAGATGGCGAAGCGAATTTAGATCCGGCACGCTGTCGTCGTCGAAGGTCCACACCCAATCGTGGTGCTTCTCGGAAGCCGCATACGTAAGGCCGGCAGACCAGGCACCAGCCGCACCAAGATTTTCGCGCATCTTTAGAACCGTCACTTGCGGATAGCGCTCCGCGAGCAGCGCGCTGGTTCCATCCGTCGATCCATTGTCTACTACAATAATTTCTTGTAACGGACGCGTTTGCCGCAGAAGGACGTCCATTTGCCGGGGCAACGATTTCACCGCATTGTAGGCAATCGTAACCGTCGCAATCGAAAGGCCCACGCCGGGTTCCGGGCGCACGTTCTGCAATTGTTCATTTTCTGTTTTGTTCAATTGCATCCTAGACTTAGCCTATCGGCCAACCTTACAGAAGCAGTTCTCAGTAGTTTCGATCTTTTAGGCGGAGTTTCGACTCGGCGGCGACCCAACCGCCAGTCCCACGGGGAACCAAGCCCAACAAACCAACCGTCGATCGATGTGCATCAGCAGAACCGTCATAACTACGCCCATGCCAGCCAAAATCCCCAAAGCCGCGTAGCCAAGTTGGGAGTGCTTTCGCCATACCTTGACGGAAGCGCTTATTACGAAAGCAAGAAAGCACAATAGCGCAGGTATTCCGTACTCCGCTCCGATCGCGAGATATGTGTTT
The DNA here is from genome assembly GCA_963789625.1 of uncultured Acidobacteriaceae bacterium. Lineage (GTDB taxonomy): Bacteria > Acidobacteriota > Terriglobia > Terriglobales > Acidobacteriaceae > Sulfotelmatobacter. The sequence continues at coordinate 121,105 of CAWBLK010000014.1, forward strand.
TCAATGATCACAGTATCGGTGCTCGATCCGCCCGGTCGAGGACCGATCCTCCGATTTCCCCCGCCCAATGGATAGTCCGCAATGAGGTTCACTCCCGTGAGGATCGACTCTTGATGCGACTGCGCGGATTCGTCTTTGCCTTTTTGAGTTGTGGAAAGGAATTCGCCAAGACCGAGTACGGGAATCGAAGCCACGAACAAGGCAAGCGCGAGGCCGGTATAGATCGCCAAACGCTTGGTCTCTTTGGTCAGGAACGCAAGAATGGTGATGGCGAAAGCGGCTCCCAGCCATGCCGACCGCGTCACCGAGCAGACCAGTCCGGAAGCCACCAGGATTCCGGGAAGCGGATTGCGATAATAAACCCACCACAGGATCAGCGCGATCATGCAAAGAGCGGCAAACTCAGGCGGTCCTACCATGGTGGATGCTTCTCTGATGCCGCTGAATCCTGTACCGTGAAAGGACGCGCTCAGCCGCCCGTCGATGGTGACGGAGTCCGTCGCCAGATAGAGCACAGTTCTGGGCACCTCACCAAAGATGAAAATCTCGCTCATGCCCGCCACCGCCAGAACACCAACAATCCATACGGCGCTCCTAGCCCATCGCGCCTGTTGCTCCGGTGTCAATAGAACTACCCGTCCTAAGAAATACGGGATTAGGAACTGAAAATCCGCGAGTAAGTTGAGCAAAGTGCCCTCAAACACAGTTTTTATGGCGGCAAGCGCGAACACCCCCAATATGAACCAGTCGGGCGCTAAAAACTTGAATCCATTGCGTCGCCAGAAGATAAACAGCAGCAGTACAAGGGGAATCTCCTTGGTGCACGCTGAAACCAAGGTCATGTAGGAAAGACCAGAAAACTTACCCAGTTCAATCGCCATGTAGTCCACCGGCATGAATGCCAGGAGGCACCCCAGAACCTCGATCGGGAAGCGAAAGATCACCCACAAAAAGCCTGCCGCAGCCAGCGGAGCGATCACCCGCAGAGGAGACCAGATGTAGGCAGAAACAGTTGCGAGCATCAGGAAACAGAGCAATAAGCTCGTTCGCAATGCTGCTTCATACGGGTTTCCGGCGTTGGGTTGATTCACAATAGATCTTTTTGACTTCGCCAGATTCTTAAGGAGCTGTGTCAGCGGCATGCCCGGTGCCGCCGCTGACCATCGGCTTTTGCGCGACCGCAATCATGTGGTACGGCCTCTCAGCCACCAGGTTCAATGCGGTCATGTCGACATATTCCAGCATCGCTGCCAGCACTTCGAAACTAAAGACGTGGTGATGCATGGCGCGAACCGAATAATTATTCAGACACCGTTCTTTGAACTGCTGCAGTGTGCCTGCAGCCGGATCCAACCGGAGGTCGTGCAAACTTAAAATCTCGTTTAAGTGCGTGAGATCATCCTCAGCCGTGTTCGCTCGAAAATCCGACTCTATGTGGGCGAAAGACGTGAATGGACGTTTGTGGTCGAAGGTACCCCATTTGCGCGGCACAACTACCAACAACATCCCCCCAGGAATCAAGAGCCGCTTCCATTCCTGGAGGGCACGCAGGGGATTTGCAATGTGCTCCAGTACGTGAGACGCAAGCACAAAATCGTAAGCGCTGTCTGGCACCTTCGAGATTGCGCACGCATCGGCCACATAACGCGCAGAAAAAACAGAATCAAGGCTACTATCTCCGGAGGCCCGGTCCCAGATCGTTCGCTCGGAAAAATTGCAAATATCGATTTGCCCGCAACGGTCGTAGACCGGAATCAGTTTACCGGGGCGAAAAATGGCACTTGATCCTCCAATTTCCATGCCTCGCTTGCCGGTCACCATTGATTCGACGATCGAATACCCCTTGCAGGTCCCGCGCGTAAGCCGCCTGACCACACCGAAGGGCAGTTGACGGAATTGGGCGAGATGATACTGAAGATGAGTCATTTTTAGATGTCAAGAACAGTCCATGTGCGCAAAGCGCGGGACGATCTGAGATTCCGATTACCGATACACGCGAAGCATCATCCAGTAAAACCCCTTCGGAAGTTTCATGCGGCCATCAACAAATATCTTCAGCGGCGCGAGGAGCAGCCCGAGGGGCCACGCAAGATAACGTTTTAGACGGGAAGCGGGAGTGCCGGGTTGAAATGAATAGTAATACTGTCCAGCCTCCTTCTGCTTGAAAGTTTCCCTCGCTGACACCGCTTTCCTGGCTCGCCGGCAGGCATCATCAAAAGAAATATATTGCGAGTGATAGGCTTTGGCCTTCGAGTTGTACATCAGGCGCATCCCGACCTTCCTCAAGCGGTAAGCCAGCTCGATGTCTTCATAGGCCGCAGTCTTGAAATCCTCATCGAAAGTGCCATGGTCTCTCAGGAATTGAACCTTCAGGCTAAGGTTGCAGGTGTAGAAATCCATGTAGTCAAGATCGGTCTTGCCATGGAAATGACCGTACGCAAACAAAGCCCCATCGGAGCCGTACCATTCCATGAAGGGAGTTGGCCCGACGTTTGGGTCCCAATCCACATTCCCAAGGACGACAACCTCTCTAGCCGGATGCTGTGCATGCCATTCAAGGTGTTCCGCCACCAACGTTGGGCCCGGAATGATGTCGTCGTCGGTAAAGAGAATGAGCTCACTGCTGGCTTCTCGAATGCCCAGGTTCCTGGCTGCCGCGGGTCCCTTGTTTTCCTGGCGAAAATATCGAATAGCAACAGAGGACTCTTGAGACACCCTGGAAACTACTTCGCCCGTCGCATCGGTTGAACCATCGTCCACAACCAGAATTTCCGCAATTCTCTGAAACGCGGTCTGCTCCATATAGCCGCGCATCGCTCTTTCCAGCGTCTGACAGCGGTTGTATGTTGGGATCACGACGCTCAGCGTATTCATAGTTCCGAGGCGACAGAATCAGGAGCGCAGCGTTGCTGTACTACGACAATCCTTCGATAAAACGGCTCTCGATCCGCACGCCGAAGAGCGCGCTCCACCAATCGAGGCATTAATACCAGAAGAACTGTAAACCCATAGGTCCAATAACGACGCATCTCTCTGCGCATCACCCAGTAATGAAAATCAAGACTCTCATTTCCGAAGCTGCTTACAATCCACTCTGGCTGTACGTCTTCGAAGAGCGCTTCGGTCGGAAACGGATGCAGCATATGCTCTTGCAGCCAGATCGGTTTGTCTCGTCCGAGATGATCGTAAGTTTCTGCAAGCTTCCGGTCATAGGTCAAGGCCTGTGGACCGCAAGGAAAACCGAAGATTGCGATTTTCCGCGTCACGCGCAAGGCTTCACGAATGAGCACGGCCCTCTCGTCCGGAGGGACATGCTCGAGAACATCCGACACAACGACTGCGTCGAAAGATCGATCGCCGAAAGGCAAATTCGTAGCGCTGGTGAGGACAGGCCGCATGGGCGCTCTGGGGCGAACCGGAAAATATATATCGCAGCCCACAAAAGGCGCATGATAAAACTTTCCGATGCCAAAAGGTCCCGAACCGATCTCCAAGAGTGAGTCTGTTCTAGTTAAGCGTTGTTTGAGCACCCGCAGAATCGGGAAGTAGCGCGCTGCCCAGTTCAGCATTCGGAATCGTTCTCCTTCTCCCTGCAATGCGAACGATGGGAAGAATGAGGGCAACTGGCAGCCGGTTTAGTTCCTCCTGTAAAAAGAGCAGTGGTGATCGGGTCGAGTCGTGCGGAGATGTATCTCATATAACCATCGCTTCAATTTTTGGGGGCAATACTTCTCTCTCCACCGTCCGCGGACCGCGGATAAATCCATAGATCCCCACGAAACCCTGAGCAATCAAAACAGCGATTGCGGAGACAACGAAAATGAGAATGGCATCGTGTGTAGTGCTGACTCCATGAAGAGTTGCGTAGGCGGCCTCGCTGGTGATGGTAAGACCGATCTCGAGGGCGGTTCCGCTCCAGAATAGCCATTTCCTGGAACGGTTGATAATCCAAACGACCCCAGCCAGGTAAAAAATGCTGTTGCCTAAAACAGCCCAACCCACTTCCCGCCCCAGATTCTTGTACTGAGAACCTAACAGCCACAAGATCGGGAGCGGAAAGCGGAAAAATAAACCGGTAATCACAGCGCAGAACACGCCCGCCAATCCTATCGTTCTCAGATATTCCTTCCGCAGTTTCTCGCGGGGAAGGCGCGCAAACCGCGGTTCGATGACAACCACATTGAACGCCATCAGCACGGCGAACATCTGTCCCACCCTCCCGAGCGCCGCAACCTGCGCCATGCTGGTCGTTTTCCCGAAGAGAGTGATTAAGTAGAGCGATATTTGACTCTGAAAGGCCCAAAAAACGATAGCCGGCATGGCCGGCACAACGTAGCGAAGCATCTCCCGGTCGACGGCTGGATCACTCCTCTCGGGCTCGTGCATGTAAGGCTGGCTGGCACGGCGGAATTTAAAGCTGTTCCAGATCTGGTTAGCCGCATTGAGCCAGGCACTCGTCCAACCGTTCAGCGCCCCAAGAATCTCCAGTGGAAACGGGGTGAGGCACTTGAGTACGGCACTTGCAACCTGTGGCCGATAGAGCTTCCGCATTTCGCCGTGCAGCATGAGGGGCACGGAATAATAGGAGGCGCGACCGCCAAAATACAACTGCACAAGGATGGAGGCGACCAATAAAAGCTGTTCGTACCAACTCCAATGGTGTTTGTGCCCCAGAGCAAAGAAGGAGATTGCTGCAATGGGTGAAAAGAGAAAAAATATTCGGTCCCGGTGATGCTTCGCGGCGGCAACATATCCCCCAACGATGCCCGGGTCTGCAAAGCGTTCTCCCACGAGTGGAACGATGGTGCCTGCATACCCAAGATCCATCAAAGTTCCCACTGTGGTCTGGAAACCTAATGCCAGGCTGAATTGGGCGTACGCTTCAACCTTAAGAAGACGAACAAGGGTTAGTCCGAAAATCACGCTGAGCAGCTGGACTGCGCCCTGGCCTGCAAAGAACGTGAGAATTGGAGTTAGCTTTTTGATCATCCGAATCTCAAAAAGCCGCAAACTCCAAAGAAGCTTTAGCTATCCACCGATCGAACCGGCGCCTGCACATATTTTCCTTCTGCGGAGCGTCTCTAAGCGTTGTTACCAACACTCGTCCGCTAAAGGTCTTCGGACCGGTTCTTATTGCGTTCGCGGCGCTCCGTCCACCAAGTTCCGACCTTTGTGTGCAAGAAGGTCTCCTTCCATTGTGAGCAACGAGCCAGAAACGTCGAGAGAACCTCCTGTGCCAGTTGTTTCCTTGGATTCAGAGGATCCATGCTTTCCCAGCTTTCGACCCCGAGTACCCAAACTACGGCACCTCCTAATGAGAGAAACAAACCCATAAATATGAGTATCAATCGGGGAGGGAATGATTTTCTTTCGGGCCAATTCGGAGAGTCCAAAACCTTAACAGACGGGATTTCCTTGGCTTCCTCGATTTTTGCGATTTCGTACTGTTGAGTGAGAAGTGCGTAAACTGTTTCCTGAATCTTGGTTTCATGATATAGGTCCAGCCAGCGCACACCCAACAATGGCAGCTTACGAATGGAGGGATAGAGTTGGTCCGAGTCGGACGCCGGTGCAGATTCAGTAGCTCCGGCAACTGGGTAGGCACCGCCCATTTTCTGTAGTTCGCTTCTCAATTCGTCTACACGAGCTTTCAAAGAACGAACGCGAACGTTGTTGCCGGTGTAGATCTGCTCCAGACCGTCCAATTCCGATTGAGCTGCGATTAATTGGCCCTGAAGTGCAGCGGCTCCCTCCACCATCGCCTTGGTTTGCGAGTCAACATCGATCACGGTATTGTTGCTAGCGTACTGTGCGAATTTATTGGATTCTTCGTCAAGATTATGCTTCACCTGCTGAATCCTCTGATCGAGGAATATCCGCTCACGGCGCGCGGACGATGTCGAGACCAAGGCGACGACGCGGTCGAGTTCGTCGATGTAGGCCTGCGCTATCCGTTGCGCACGCTGCTTGTCTCGATCGGTAACAACGATGGTGATGACGCCACTCTTGCGGTCGACGGAAACATCAGTGTATTTTGTAAGTTTTTTGCACGCCGCATCGTAGTACTTCACCCCGTAAACCTTACGCAAGTCGAATTTATCGATAATATGATCCTGCACGCTGCGGCTCTTCAACATGTCCGACCAGAGCGCGCCAGGATCATGTGTACCCAACAGTTGCGAGGCAAGGCCCCCCACAGAGGAGCCGCCGCCCCCAAGTAAACTGCTCGCGCCCCCACCGGAACTGGCACCGCCAGCACCACTGCCACCGGCCATAGCCGCCATCATTGCCAAGCCAGAGCTTCCCTGGCTGTCGGGAGGCATAAGACGGGCCGTCGATTCATACTGTTTCGGTATCACGAACGCAATGATTGTCGTAACTACGAGACCACGTATCGTCCACCGCGCCAGGAGTCGGCGTTTTGCCCACAATAGCCAAGCCCAGTCCAGACCGTCGTGGTCCGAGTGTCTCGTCGAGTTTCCGCCGATACTACGATCGGCTTCAGCAACTTCGACTTGAAGCTGCCGAATCGAGTTTTCCTGTTCCGTGGCTGGCCTCACAGTAGCATTCTCAACTGGAAAAGTTCATTCATCTCATTATTCTCAAGAGAGATTTCCAACGTTTGTGACCAAAACCCTCATTTCGGAGAAGCTCCCCAACGCCAACGGGGCCGAAACGTAACGGTCAACGATGCCGTGACATCCGTTTTACCTGTCGGCAACAAGACCGGGAACCACCATTCCTCGTATTGTAGGAGCCCTGAAACAGAGACGCTTTTCGATACCGTGAATTCGGTTCGACCGGAGTAGTCCACCAGCCTGCCACCTCCGATGAAGGCCGGTGAAACAGTCTGAAGCCTGTAACCCAACTGCAAAGTATTGCGAGGTGTGAACGAATAAGTCAGCCAACCTTGGCCGCCCCGACCGGCTCGTCCAATCCAACTTCCCAGAAGATCTCCGTCATTAATATAACCGGAGCGATAGCGGCGCAAATCGTAATAAACGAAGCCCGGTGTAAACTCGCGAGTCCTGGACTCGTTGATTCCCTCGGCCCTAAACTCCAACTTTGGTATTTTCGGTAGTTGCGGCAAATAAATGCCAGGATTAACTGTAGCCCGGGTCGACCCGATGGGTGAAATCTCATCTACTACCAAAGAGTCCATGTAAAAGGTCAGCCAATTTCTTAGGCCGGGCACTCGATAGGTGAAATCTGCGGCCGAAATTCGCTTGCCCGGATCTCTCGTCGCTGTCGAGGAGTGGGCGTAATAAGTGCGGAAGTAATTGCCGAAAGTTACAGGCAAACCCGGGCCGCCGAACATTGCGGTGATGCCCATGCCAAACTCTAAATTCGGAGTAGGTTGAAAACTTATCTTATCCCCGTGAATAAAAGGCTGGGGCGAGATACTTGGGCCCGCGATGTTGGGGAATCCAGGATACGACTGGCATGCGGGTACGGTGCAATATTCCCACTGCTGCCCGGAAAGCTGCCCAATAAAATACTCCGTACGAAATGGGCCGAGTATGCTCGACAGTCCGGGGATTTTGTGTGGCGCAACATCATCTATCTTCACCATCGGAAACGGAGCTGCATTATTGCTCATAAGTAGCGAGCCCGATTCTCCCGGACCCAGCCAGGCGCTTTGCTTTCCGACCGAAATCTGGACGTTGTTTATGTTGACCGAAGCCATGCTGTCAAGAAGCGCGAACTGATTGGCTTCAGTAGTTCCGTTGGCTAGCGGTGGGGTAAAATCGGCAGCCGCTGTTGCCGCAAGCGTCGACGGCGATTCCGACGGCATTGCGGGCGATTGTTGAAACTCTCCACGAAAGTAAACGGCGACCGGTCCAGCTTCCGCATCCGCACTCAATCCCGTAACGTTGTTGAAACCAGCCCAATAGGGTCTGCCGTAATCATTAACGATGGTTTGCCCGAAGTGATACCCGTCTCGAACTGGCGTGCCGGAAATTCCCATCATCCTGGTGTAGACGGAATCAACGCGGGCGTCGACGTTAGCCGCGCCGTTTAGTCTGGCTATCTCGGGCTTGAATTCGTCAGTCAAGGCCGCGTAAGTCCGTCCCGGAACACCCTCTTCGCGTCCGTTGTCGGGAAATTTTTCTTCAGCATCGTCGAGCAAACGGGCGCATGCCATTCGAGTCCAAGGGCGCATCCCTACAACGCCAGATTGGATATAACCCAACGCTATCAGACGTTCCAGCGCTGGATAGATCCAACTGTCCAGGGGGACGTATGGGGAAGCCATGTAGTTTGGGTCGCGTACCTTATCCCCGGTCCTTTCTTCGAAGACGTTGCCCCACCCCGTGCCACCCACTTCGGGATCGTGATGGGCTCGATAAACCTGCCGGGCGAAATACCAACCCAACGCGCTGCCAATGATGGCATCAGAGGCGAAATGTTGTTTCGACGTCACTCGAGTGATGGTTACAGCGGAAGCCAAGCCGTAAGCCGCAGTCTGACTGAGCCAGCCCGGATATTCGTGCGCCCAGACGCTTGCAACAGACCACGCAATAGCTGCATGTTCAGCAGGAAAAGAAGTTCCTCCCGCGAAAAAGTTACCGTGCCCATTTCCCTGATAAGGACGTTGCCGCTGCGTAATTTCTTTAAAGGCGTAAGCTACGGCTGAGGCATTAAGAGCAGCCTCGCCAGCCAATAATCCTGCTTCCGACAGATGGTCATCATGTTTGATCTGGCCTAAGAGAAACGAACCACCGCTGAGCCCGATGAAAGAGTACACGCTATAATCCGAAATCTTCTTGCTGGTATCCACGTGACTCAGCGGTACCTGTTTCGACCACCAGCTATCGCTGGCGATGAAGGCAGCGGTGACACCTGCGGCCGGCAGGATCCACTTCATATCTTTGGTTTGGACGTGCATCGGACTCGTCCAGAACCGCTTTTGATCTTCTGCGAGGTGCTTCAGGAATGGAGAGAGCAAACGGTTTTCCGGATCAGCCCCCGGCTCCGGCCGATCAGGAGGACTGTCTTTGATAGGCGAATGCTGGTCCGGCACAGGTGTTTGCTGTCCGGCAGAAGCCGCCGGCGACGATGCGTTATTGCTGGTCTGGCTGGTCCCGAACTGGACACTAAATAATAGAGTCACCAAGACGCACCATTTCCCAACAGCGGCCATCAGAATTCAGACCGGGTCACAAGTGATAGCGCGCTCGAACGAGATTCCGATATAGCCATCAGTGAGTGCCGTAGTAGGCCGCGACGGCGATCGCCGAACCGATCGAGGCTGCAACTTGGCCAATCGCAAGAGTGGTTTTGAACTTGTCACTGAATACATAAACCTGTTCGGGTACAACCACCATATCGCCAGGACGCAATTCCGCGCTTTCCACGCCCCCGCTAAACATACTGCCAGCCCCGCCGGCAACGGAACCATCCGCACGAACCACGAAGATGCCCTTTCGGTTCGCCATCGCCGTTGGACCACCCGCCTGTCTCAAGTACCAACCGGCATCCTTCCCGGGCTTATAGCTGATGCCACTTGGGTTGTACACCGCGCCATCCACCAAAATCATGCCCGGCCGCTTAGGAATATAAATCGTGTCCCCCGCCCGCAGCTGCACATCCGCCGGCGTATTAGCCCAGCGCTTGAGATCCGCCGAAATGTGGATGACCAAACGACCAGCCGGCGGCGTGTTCTCGAGCTTATCGATAGTCTTCTTATATTGAAGAACGCTAGCTTTGACCTGCAGCCTGTCATCCTGGTCCATCGCCGGATCCGACACGACGTTTGTGGCTTCGGCTTTCATACGCTCGATCAATTCGGTGCGGTTCTTCTCTTCAATTTCCCTCAATTCAGCCCGCTCGAAAATTGCCCCATAGGCGTATGCAGTAGGCAGAAAGCCTCCCGCCCGCGCGATAACCGAACTGAGGCGCTCGCCGGGCTGAATGCCATAGCCGCCGGGATGCGCCACTTCTCCTTTAATCTGGATAGTGGCCGCGAGATCTTGCCAGTTTGAGATCTGTTCGACTGTCAGGACATCTCCATCTCGCAGGCGCACGTCGGAATCCGGCTCACCGAGCATGGCTCTCGCGATCGCGACGTTCACGTGTTCGCCAACAACTTTCGTGCCGCTCTCTACTTCGTAGCGCGTCAGATCGGCCTGCTCCGTGTAGGCGCCACGCTTGAACCCGCCGGCGACTCGCACCAACTCGGCGGCCGTCATATCTTCACCCAGGGGATACTTTCCTGGACGAGCGACTTGTCCTTCTACCGACACCATCGGCGGATCAAGCTTATTAAGATCGCGATAAACGAAGACGCGATCCTTCGGTTCCAAAGCGATGTCGCTCTTCGCGTCACCCTCGAGCGCCTTGGCCAGATTCACACTGATTACCTGAAGCTTGCCATCACTCGTCTTGCGGTAGACCTGAGCATCGTCGAGAAGAGCATCGCGAGTTGTCCCGCCCGCCAAATAAATAGCGTCTCGAAGGTGCGGCGTTCCGTTGGTCAGGTGATCGCCTGGATCCCGCACTTCCCCGGTGATCGTTATAACCGGAGGGTCCTCGAAGTCGTACTTGCTGAAGATACGAATTGTGTCAAACGGCTTGAGGACGAGATCCTGATCTTTACCCGCAAGCGCGTCGCCCAAATTGAAGGCGAGCACAACGGGAGTGTAATCCGGCTGACTCAGCCGAATAATCTCGGCGTGAGTTGTGGAGGGCTCGGGCAACAGATCCTTATAGGATTTGATCAGGTCGGTGACTTTCATGCCTTCGGTATAAGCAAATTTCCCGGGCCGTGAGACATAACCGTCAAGGTAAACCGTCTTGTCGGCATAGGGCAGGATCGGCGTGATCTTTACCTTGTCGCCGTCCTGAACCTTGAAGTCCTCAAGCGCCTGGGTAACCTGTTGCTCATTGTTGGTCTCGGGAATATCGAGCCGCAGCATGGTGCGGTTCTCATGGCTCTCCACGCGTTCGACATCCACATGGCGCAAAGTGCCGGATGGCAGAACCCCGCCCGCAAGTTGCAGCACTTCCGCCAAACTCTTCTCGCCGTTCAGTTCGTAAATCGCAGGTCGCCGCACCATGCCTTCAATGGTCACCACGCCGCTCAGAGGTGGCACCTCAATCGTGTCTCCGGCTTCCATTCTTTGCATGTCTCCACTAATGCCGTGCAGAAGAAGGTCGTAGACATCAACCTGCTGAAGAAGTTGTTTGCCACGATAGTGTTCGAGCAGGCGCAACGAACCACCGGAGGTCGGCCCACCTGCGATGTAAAGCGCATTCAGCGGCGTGGATAACGAGCTCACATCGTATGCGCCGGGGCGTTCCACGTCTCCGACTACGTAGATGCGAACCGTCCGAATCCGAGAGAGAGATACGTCGGCCTCTACGTCCCGGAACTGGCTGCCCAGTACCGTTCGAACCAGATGTTGAACATCACCCAAGTTTTTTCCCGACACCTCGACCGCTCCAACTTCGGGCAAAGCAACCCTTCCTTCGCGATCGACCACACGTTGCAGCCGCTGCGAGATCCCTCCGGAGAGACTGATGGTCAAGCCATCCCCCGGGCCGACAACGTAGTCGGGTCCAGCGGGCGCGTCCATGGGAAGCTCGTCCAGGTTCCCGGTACCATTTCGAAAGACATCCTCGCCAAAGCGCTCTAATTTGGGCGATTGTCTGGAATATTGTGCATAGAGGTCATAGAGCGAAGGAATATCGGCATAGGGATTGGGGCGATGACGCAGTCTTGGCTGTTGCGGCAACTTCGGGGGAGTATAGGACGGGTAGTACTGCGGGCGCATCTGGTTTTCAAAACGCGATTGTTGCGATCCCAACTCGTTGACGCCGGTCTGTCGCCCCAAGGAGCCCAGGAGCGAAGCACCCGAAGATCCCAGAGAAGGCGGCAGGGTCATCCCCGAAATACTTGACCCTGACAAATCCGACCCGGCTCCGAGCATTCCCTTCTTTGACATTGCTGAAGATAGGCCGGTCTGACTGGCGCTCAAAAGGCTCGGTAGCTCGTCGGGCTGGATGCTCGCCATCTGACTTTCGTCACTATCCGTTCCGAAGTAGTCCTGCTGCTGCATCTGTGTGAATTCAAGCTGGCGACTAGCCGAAGATGGGTTTGATTGGTAGGGGGAATATTGTGAGGGGGGATATTGCGATGGAGGGTACTGTTGCAACGGATACTGCTGTTGCGGATTTAGCTGCTGAGGATACTGCTGTTGCGGATATTGGGAGTACGGAGTCGACCGTTGGGAGGCTGCGTTCGCTGGCTGTTCGTAAAGAGACTGCGCCGTCCCGCCCGGAAGATACTGGGTTAGATAGCAATCCAGATCGCCCTCGTGTTTTGCCCAATACAACTGCTCTTGGGAACGCCCCTGAGCCCCTTTTGCGTCCGCCTGATCGGGTATCTTAGCGTCCTTTTCTGTCGGCATCGGCTGCTTGCAAGGCAGGTTCTTGGCCAATTCTTCACGCGTTGGCAAAGCCCTGATGTAGGAACGATCTTCAATCTCGCGGGTTGCGATTACTCGGACATTTTGATCTTCTCTGATCAAACGATAGAGAGCATCATCCGTGAGGTCATTCGGATCGAGCACCCTGCCCTGCTCGAATGCCTTGCGCACGAGCACCTTCTTTATCTGCAATAGAAGCCCGGGTTCCTCTTGCAGGAGCTGAGTGATCTTGTCGGCCGAGAGTGACACCATCTGCTCCGCTTCTTGCTCCGCGCGGGAGTGCGCTTGATCAATCGCGGTGCTCGGCGTATAGGACAAGCGCGGCGGCTGCGCCTGCTGGCTCCAACCTAAAGACGAATATGCCAGCACTAAACCGAGGGATGTAGCTACAAGATTTGTGCGGCGACTCAATCTATCTGTGAATGTATGCATAATGTCTCGATTCATCTCAAGCAGTTGAAATCATTGCATGACGAAGTGCTTGCTGCAGCGGCAATCTGGCTTCTCTGGATGCAGCTTCGCCCCCTCACCTACAGGTGCATTTTTAGATAACTATTTTATTTTCAACTGCATGCCAACTAATCATGCCCGGCGCGACTTCATTAATTACTACATCTCGCATTGCAGCATTTGAGACACAAACGCTGCGCCTGGCATGAACTTCAGCACGGCTCTATATCGCCCTCATCAATTTCCACAGCAACCGCACGCATGATGAGATCCAGCGAAAGAACAACTCGAAATTTATCTTTTCGCCGAACCAGGATGCCTTCCGCACCAGTCAGAGGACCCGACCGTACCCGCACGCGACGCCCAGCCGCAAGATAAGGATGCGGCTCCGCACGAACTCCCCGGCTCAGTCCGTTCATCAAAGCTTCCATGTCAGTTTCAGGCAGCGGCACGGGATGCCCGTTGAAACTTACAAACCGAACGGCGCTCGCCATCTGCAACACGCGCAATCGATCCTTGAGCGCGATCTGGACGAAGACATAACCGGGAAACAGCGCCAGTTCCAGTTCCTTACGACGGTCCTTCCATCGCCTTACTGAACGATAGACTGGCAGGAAGCATGAAATGTGGCGCTGCTCAATCTGTCGAGCCACTTGCTTTTCGTGGCGCGCACAGGTGTACAGGGCGTACCAGTTCGTTTCCTCTGCGCGATCTGGGTTCGCAGAAGCGCAGATACTATTTTTGATAGTTTCAGCGGCGATTACTATACCAGACATAGCTTCGCTCTCTCACTTACAGGCGACGTGTGAGCTAAACCTATTATTCTCAATGGTCCTGCCCAATTGCTGCAATCTTCAAAACTCTCCAACCAAGCTACAGTGCGTCGCAAGCGGCGATCAGTTTTGCGCCGCTGCCACTAGCACCGGGCGCTCACGAAGCGCGTTTAAGATGCCAGCCTCCGAACTCTCCAAAGGCTTGGTTCGAATATCGACGATGGCCCAATAAAAGATCCCACGGTTCTGCTCCGGCGCGAGCGCAAGGATCCTCATCTGCGGATAGCGGCCAAGCAGAAACCCGCACAAGCCCAGACTCTTCTCCGGCTCACTCATGGCTAGAATGAGCACGTCAGGCTGAACTTGCTCCACTATTTCAGTGAGGTCACTTTCGTCCGCTACTTCGCCCACTATTTCAATGTCGGGCTGTTCGGAAATGGTGGCCATCACCAGTTCCCGCATCAAGCGGGGCCGATTTGCAACCAGTACGCGTACTCGTTTCACATAGTTCTCCGCTGCTAAGACGAGTCGAAAGTATGGCTGCAACACTCATAGTGCACAAGGTTCAAAAACGATCTATTGTGGGGAACCCATTTCGCTCACGTTAGTTGCGGCCCAAGGTCCAACGCATCAACACCATAAAGTACCAAGTGCTGGTACTAACTACGTACCAGCGCCAGTACCACTCAGTACCCATTGCTCGGGAACGAAAACTTAGAGATGAACTGATTGTTGCCGACCGGCGTGACGGGATCTGCTTTGCGGCTGGGGCAAAGCTCGGCTGACATCGATATGAAGAGAACTAACTAATTCGCGCTCTCGGGACGATACAACTCCGCCATGGTGAGCCGGTCTGCCACACCCACCTTGCGCAACATGCGGTGAACGTGGTTTTTTACGGTTTGCTCGGAAAGATTCAAGCGCGCGGCTACTTCTTTATTTGACAGGCCCTGGCGGATGAGTCCTGCCAGTTGTTGCTGCCTCGGACTGAAATCCGAAATTCTCTGTAGGCGTTCGCCGGGCAAACTCAGCTGTGAGCGAGCCGCAGACCGGAACAGAGCTACCGACAGCGAGGGAGGACAAACCGCTTCGCCGGCCGCTACATCTCGAATGGCGCGCCAAACTTCGAGCGCGGAAGCATCCGTGAGAACATAACCCAGCACACCTTCCCGCACCATCCGCAGAAAAACGCCTTCGTCCGCTTCCATCCCCACCATTACCACGCCAATATCTGGCCGCTCGGCGTGCAGGCGCTGAATAACCCGTTCCTGAGAGAGCGCTTTCGAAACGGAATCGAGCACAACTATTGCGGGCTCGGCAGCAAGGATTTGCTGCACGGCCTGAGGAGAATACGCTTCGCTCCCGACAATACGGATGTCGTCTTTCTTCGCCAGCAGGCGAATGAGAGCTTCGCGCAAGAGGCGGTTTTCCGCCAGCAAGAAAACCGGAATCACATTTTCAAGAGGGCCATTACGCACAAATGCCATAGTGACTATGACCTAAGACTGCCTTTCAGAACATCTCGCTTAGACCGCCAAGACGTCCGCCTTGCCCCCTCAAACAATTAAAAAATTCTAACCAGTGCGAAAATTGTGGCACATCGTTCGTCACGCTTGCAAGGACAAAACTGCGCGCATTTCGTGGAAAACCATTCAGTTGGTGGCCCGAAGCTCCTTTTTATACCTTAATGAACATCCCGTAGATCTGTGGAAAACTGCGTATAAGCGGGGCTTCATCACAAGAAACACAGCGACGGCAATTTAGTTTCGTAACGCTGAGACGCAAAGTTCATCTATTTCTTCGATGAGAAGGATTAGAACAAACCATTCTGCGACCGATTTTGTCGCTATGGCCACATAGTAGAGAATTCACACCCGCAGAATCATCACTTCCGTAGCTTTTATAAGGGCAGCGGCTGTTTGCCCTGGCTTTAGCTGCATTTCTCGCGCGGAGCGCGCGGTAATGATCGATGTAATTTGCTGATCGCCGATCGAAATCCTTACCTCTGCCATCAGACCGCTGATGCGAAGGGCTTCGATTCTTCCCACAAGTTGGTTGCGGCCACTGACGCGGCGTACCACCTGCTTGCGTTCCTTTTCCGTTCTGCCTCGCGTTCGGAACAGCAACCTATCCAGCTCACTTTGCGGGATGCGGTGATGTCCGCCAGCCGTCTGGGTGCTGCGAATCTTCTTCTTGTAAATCCACTGCTTGATGGTCGGAAAACTGATTCCCAGTTCTAAAGCGGCGTCGCGAAGCTTCAGCAAGGCATCGTTGCCGCTCCCGGTTTGCTTGCTTCTCCGCATCGGAACGAAATCCTACAGTCAACCTGAGGTGCGGTCAATAAGCGTGTCGTCAATAGCTGATGAAGCAGATCATCACAATCCGGAAGTTACATAATTATCTATATCTGTATTCTTTTAGACATTGCAACCGGCGTTAATATACACTTCGTGATTCCTTGACTCCGATCATTGCCATAGGAGGCTCTCATGCGACGTATCAGCTATATTCCAACGGCTGCTTCACTGCTGCTGGCACAACTCTTCTTTCTGCTTTTGTGGCTTGCGATGGGGACGTGTTCGGCTCAAGCCCAAACGGGAGCGAGTGTTTCCGGCATGGTGACGGACCAAACCGGCGCAGCCCTTCGCGATGTGGCGGTGACGATCAGGAACGTCGACACAGGTGCAACGCGCACGATCGCAACCGACGGCAGGGGGCACTTTCAGGCATCCGGCCTGCCTTCGGGGCACTTTGAGGTTCGAGCGGAAAAACCAGAGTTCGGCAATGAAGCGCGCATGGGAATTAGCCTGGCGGTTGGGCAGGACATGACGGTCGACATCAAGATGAAACTGAGAACTCCCGACGCCTGCGCGAGCGGCCACGAGTTTGCGGCCACCGATTGCACGCTGACCTGGCACGGCATCACGCTGTACGGTGCGTATGACGTCGGTGCCGGCTGGGTCAGCCACGGCTTACCAGAAAACGGCTACAACTATGAAGGCGAATCTCTGGTGAACCGAAACGGCTATGAACATCGATTCCTCGTCGCACCGAACAACCTGTCGCAGACGGGTCTCGGCATCAGGGGCAAGGAAGAGTTTGCATCTGGCTGGTCCGTCGTGTTCAACGCTACCACTGGCATCAATCCGCAGTCCGGCCTGCTTGCCAATGCGTCAGCCACCGATACCATCAACAACGGCCTTCCCAGGAGTAGCTATTCAATCGCCATCGACGGCGCGCGCGCGGGTCAACCGTTCAATGACCAATACTATGGCGGTATATCGTCCACGCATTACGGCGAGCTTACCTTCGGTCGTCAGCGCTCTCTCGGCACCGATGCGATGCTGCAATACGATCCGGCCAATGGCGCCTATGCCTTTTCTTACATCGGGTATAACGGCACGATGGCCGGCGGCGGCGACACCGAAGACTCGCGTTGGGACGATGCTGTGAAGTATCGCCTAGCCTATGGCCCAGTCCACTTCGGCGCGATGTATAAATTCGCCGACGGTTCCGGCGGCTGCTACTCGCCCACCGCGGGCTGGACTGCCACCACCTGCACGCCGGAATCGGCGCATAACAACGCCTATGGATTCGACCTTGGCGGAAACTACGGCAAGCTCTCCGCCGACCTCGTCTTCCAACATTACAACCAAGCGATCAGCGTGTTGAACCCCTTGCTGGGGCCTCAGAGCCTCAGTTCGGCGGGGCAATATCAGTCGACCACGGACAGCATCAATCAAAACCCCATCAACGGCGGGCCCGGCCTGGGCCCCAATCTGATCGACCCGAACAATACCGTATACGGCATCGTGACCGACAACAACGCAGTTATGTTTACCACCAAATATACGTCGGACTCGTGGAAGCTTTTTGCCGGTTACGAATACATCTGGCAGAACAACCCGGTGGACCCCTTAGGCGTTGGCGCCTCCGACCAGGGCGGTTATTTCATGAGCGGGGTCGAAGACAACAATCTTGATTCTGAAAAGTTGCTGCAAATCTGGTGGACCGGCGCGAAGTACGCGATCGACCGCAAAACCGACATCACTTTTTCCTGGTATCAACATCGGCAGAACGACTTCCGTTATCCTAAAACCTGCAACTCCTCAGTTGGCTTTCGCAGTTCTTGCGCGGGTACCCTCAACGAGGTGTCGCTCTACGCGGATCATCACTTCACGAAGCGCTTCGACGGTTTTGCCGGATTTGCGTATTCCTACGTGAGCGGCGGTCTGGCCATCGCCATTCCGCATGGCCCCGGCGTTCCCTATAACTACGACAACAACTTTGCTCCGACAATCGGCGGTCGTTTCGCCTTCTGATCGCTTTCTCTTTTAGTCGTATCGGAAAATGTCCCGTGATTCGTACAACCGGCAGCGCCGCTAAAGTTATCTAAGCTAGGTGGATGAGCTTGATTACCAAGGTCAACTCAGCCGCCGTTGCTTGTGCCACGCGAGTCTTGTATGGTACAAGCAGTCAGATTTAAGAATTCCATTGATGCAGTCATCCGAACATTTCGAGATGCGAGGCCGGCAAAATTGGTGCGCCCTCATCGTCTTGGTCGCGATATGTTCTCTTACGGCCCACTTGGTGACGCGCTATTACTCGCCGGCTGGTTCTTCATCGTCATCGATCACAGTCGTCGCAAAGCACTCATCCATACATAGGCAGCGGCAACGATTAGCCAAAGATGCAGAGCTTTGGGTTGCTCCGGTACTCTGCTCCACCGCGTTACCTGCCCCAAGATCTTATCCGCGCATCGTGCGCGCTGTGCCTCCAATTCCTCACCTGCTCTTCGCCGAGGCTCTCTACAATCGGCCGCCTCCTTCGTCTGAATTTTCCGTATAGCTATTTCCGCAGCAAAAATGTGGCGTAGCTACCGTGCGGTCTTTGTTGACCGTGCTTGTCAGCCGGTTCTAGTATCTCGGAATCTGCAATTGCGAAGTTCGCGCTCGACAAACACGGCTCATCCAGGAACTAAGTCTGAAGACCGTTGCGTTAGCTCAGTTCACGAAAGGAAACGCAAATGGCCGTTCCGCCTTCGCTGACCGAAGAAGATCTCGACTCTCTTCGCCAGTTCGGCACTTGCATGATCTCGAACGCGATTGAGACCTTCGGCGAGCGGCTTCGTAATACGGGATTTGCCGACGCCAGCGTTCGCTGCATGTTCGAAGATGCGCCTCCCATGGTGGGATATGCTGCGACGGCCCGCCTCAGGAGCGGAGAACCACCAATCGTCGGCGGAAGCTTCCACGACCGCGCCGATTTCTGGAACAGCATTCTCGAAATTCCCGCACCACGGATTTTGGTATTGCAGGACATGGACAGGCCTCCAGGACGCGGCGCTTTCGTGGGCGATATGCACGCGGCAATCCTGAAGGCTCTCGGGTGCGTCGGATACCTGACCAACGGCGCAATCCGAGAATTGCCGGCGGTGCGGACCATGGGGATTCATGTGTTCGCAGGAAATGTTGCCGTATCGCATGCCTATGCGCACATCTTTGATATCGGCGCTACAGTCACCGTAGGCGGAATGGAAGTTCGTCCCGGTGAACTTTTGCACGGAGACCGCCACGGCGTGTTGACGATTCCCAAAGACATTGCATCCAAGATTCCGGACGCCGCAGCCGAGCTACAACAGTGCGAGCAGAAAGTTATCGACTTTTGTCGGTCCAGCACCTTCTCAGTATCGAAGCTCAGTGAAGTCATGAAATCAGTTCGTTAATGAATAAACGTTCGCGCTCATTGAAGCTTGCTGGCTTCGCAATGCTAGAGAAAGCTGGAAATAAAATCCGATGAACGAAGATCACAATCGGCCGGGAGAAGTACGAAGTGAAATGCGAAGAGAAGTACTGGCGCTAATATCTGCATACAAGAAACCCGCCGCCTGTTCGCTGGCCGCTCTTGCGCTGCTGATGACGATCGACTTGAGTGCCTGCTCTGGCGGTGATAAGCGCGTCGAAGCAAACGGACCCACGGTAACGGTTGGCGTTACCAATGTCGTGAGAAAGTCGCTGGGCCGGCAAATCACGCTCTCCTCCGAGTTGGTGCCCTTTCAGGAGATTGATGTCTACGCAAAAGAGTCAGGCTATGTGAAGAAGCTTTATGTCGATTACGGCACGCGCGTGAAAGCCAATGAGGTGATGGCCGTCCTGGAGATTCCAGAATTAGAAGAACAGATCCAGGGAGATCAGGCCGAAATTAAGAACGCTACAAACCAGGTGAGCCGCGCGGAGAATGAACTGAAACGCGATGACGCGCAATATCAGGCTCTGCACCTGCAGTACACGCGGCTGAATGGCGTGTTTCAAACACAGCCCGGCATTGTGGCGCAGCAGGAAGTCGATGATGCACAGGGCAAGGACCTAGCGGCAGCTTCACAAGTGGACGCCGGCAAATCCTCTCTGGAAGCTACTCAGAGTCAACTTGCAGTCGCACGTTCAAAACTGGCCCATGATCAAACGCTTTTCGACTACGCAAAAATCACCGCCCCGTTTCCCGGAGTGATTACTGAACGCTACGCGAATCTCGGCACGCTGGTGCAGGCGGGCACAGGTTCGAGCACACAGGCGATGCCAATCGTCCGGCTATCGCAGGACGATCTGTTCCGGCTGGTGATTCCAGTTCCCGAATCTTATGTGCAATATATCCGAGTTGGCGATCACGTGGATGTTCGCGTGCCGTCGCTGAACCGTACTTTTCCCGGGAAGGTCGCGCGGTTTTCCGTGGATGTGCGCGAAGACACGCGGACCATGCACACCGAAGTGGACGTGCCGAATCCGCAGCGAGTCTTGCTTCCAGGCCTCTATGCCGATGCCGAGCTTGTGCTTGATCGCAAAGTCGATGTTCCGACGGTGCCAGTGCAGGCTTTGAATCACGAAGCCGATAAAACGACCGTCTTCGTTGTGACTCAAGACGGGAAAATCGAGAACCGAGCCGTACAGCTGGGACTACAGACCGCAAGTGATGCTGAAATCATTTCCGGCCTGAATGAAGGGGAGCAGATCGTAGTGAGCGATCGCAGCAGCCTGAAAGCTGGCGAGAAAGTTCATCCCCAGCCAGTGGTCGTCATGCAGTACCACGAGGAGAGTACACAGTAGAAACTGCATCGCGAACGGCGAATGCAAGCGGACAAATTTTATGCCGGGATTTTCAATTCGTAATCCGTACTTCATCATCGTGATCTGCCTGACGTTGCTCGTCATCGGGGTGACCAGTCTGACGCGGATGCCGGTCGATCTTTTTCCGCCGATTAATTTGCCCGAAGTCGTAGTCGCTACTTTCTACTCGGGGATGCCGCCCGAGGATATCGAGACTGACATTACCGATCCTCTGGAGCGATTCTTTACGCTGGCTTCCGGCGTGGATCACATGGAATCGCGGTCGCTGTTGGGTGTCAGCATCATCCGCGTTTATTTCCAGCCCGGCACCAGCGCTGACGCGGACGTCAGCGAACTCTCCAACCTGGCGCTCGCGGACTTGAAACGCCTGCCGCCCGGCACCCTGCCGCCGGTGGTTCTCAAGTTCGACGCTTCCAGCTTGCCCGTAGCGCTGGTTACGGTAAAAGGCGAAGGACTCAACGAAACTCAGTTACACGACTACGCTCAATTTCAGATTCGCAACCAGATCGCGGTCGTGCCTGGGGCGGAAATTCCCGGCGTGTTCGGCGGAATTTATCGCCAGATCATGGTCTACGTCGATCCCTACAAACTCGCGTCGCGACAGTTGAGCGTGATGGATGTTGTCGGCGCTGTGAATGATTCCAATCTGATCCTGCCCGCCGGCGACGTGAAGATGGGGCCGTACGATTATTTCGTTTACTCCAACAGCCTCGTCGACAGCATGAAGCAGTTGGGGGAGGTCCCGCTCAAAGTTAAAGGACACTCCTGGGTCACCGTAAACGATGTGGGGAAAGCGGAGGACGCTCACGGGATCCAATCCAACATCGTGCGCATCGATGGACAGCGCTCCGCTTACATTCCCATCATGAAGCAAGGCGGCGATACCAATACGATTGCGGTGGTGGATGGCGTCCGCGAGCTCATCAAGCATCTCTACGACATTCCCCAGCAGATGAAAACCAGCATTGTCTTCGATCAATCGGTGTACGTGAAAGAAGCGATCGATACTGTATTGCACGAAGGCGCTCTGGGTTTGATTCTCACCAGCTTGATGATTCTCATTTTTCTGGGAAGCTTTCGCGCGACATCGGCGGTGCTGCTCTCCATTCCTTTGTCAGCGCTGGCCGCGTTTGTCGTGCTAGCCATGATGGGTGGAACGATCAATACGATGATCTTGGGTGGAATGGCACTGGCGTTTTCGCGGGTGATCGATAACTCCGTCATTTCTCTCGAGAACATTTACCGCCATTTGGAAATGGGAGCTGCGCCCATGATCGCCGCCGAGGTCGGCGGATCGGAAGTGAGCCTTGCCGTGCTGGCCGCAACGCTCGTGGATGTTGTCGATTTCTTTCCGGTCATTTTTCTCTACGGAGTAGCGAAATTTCTTTTTTCGGCTTTGGCCCTGGCCTTCTGTTTATCGCTGCTGGCTTCGTTTGTAGTCGCAATGACGGTAATTCCGTTGTTCTGTTCGCGATTCCTGAAGGCCAAACCACACGGCGAGGTTCACGATAACAAGGTGTATGACCCTGCCGCGAGTACTTCCAGGATGGACCGGTTCAATGCCCGCTTCAACCAGGAGTTCAACAAGATTCTTGATTTCTATGAGTACTGGGTGCGACGGGCACTGCAGCGTCCCGGACTTACGGTGGCATTGTTAAGCGGTCTGTTCGTGCTGAGCCTGGCGATTTATCCGCTGCTGGGGCTGGCGTTTTTTCCGAAGACCGATGCCGGACAATTCACCATCAACCTGAAAGTGCCCACCGGCACGCGCATTGAGATGACGGATCAATATGTGGCGAAGGTGGAAGACCTGATCCGGAAACAGATTGATCCCAAGGATTTCAAGCGAATCGTTTCCAACATCGGAGTAGTTCCCGATTTTTCCTCGCTCTACACCACGAACTCCGGTCCCTATACCGCGACTGTGCAGGTGGCCCTGAATGAACCGCACCGGCTAAGCAGTTTCGAATACATGGACCGGGTGCAGAAGGCGATGGCCAGCCAATTTCCCGATATCAGAACATTTTTTTCGAGCGGCTCGATGGTGGATGCGATCCTGAATACCGGAATGCCGGCACCAATCGACGTGCAGGTGAGCAGCCCTGACCTTGATCAGATCTACAGCATCGCGCAGAATCTGGCCAATCGTTTCCGCGAGGTGCATGGAGTCGGACAAATCTACATTCCGCAGGACATGAATTACCCCGCGCTGCGTCTCGACGTGGACCGCGTGCATGCCGGCGAGTTGGGGCTCACGCAAAAAGATGTAGTAGATAACGTTATCACCGCGCTCAACTCCAACTACATGATCGCACCCAATTATTGGGTCGATCGCAAAAGCGGCAACGACTATTACCTTACCGTGCAGTATTTCGAACACGGCGACGCCGCCATTCACAACATGGCCGACCTAGGACAGATTCCCTTGCGCGACCCCTCCACCGGAGTTGATATCAGTTGCGGTCCCAACGCTGGCCCACCGCAGCCCGGAATGGCTCGCACCGCGTGGGCTTGCGTCGGACAAGGCCGGCCTACTACCGTCCTTAAAAGCGTTGTGGATGTGAAACAGATTTTGACGCCGACCGAAGTGGACCATTATCAGATTCAGCGCGCTGTCGATATCTACGTCACTCCGGCCGCGGAGGACCTTGGACGCGTCACCGGCGCGGTTCGAGACATTCTTGCCAAAGAAAAAATACCCGGCAATGTTCGCGTAAACCTGCGTGGCATGGTGCAAGGTATGGAAGCCTCGTTCAAGAGCTTCGCCTTGGGATTTCTGATTTCGTTTGTTCTGCTCTTCCTGATTCTGACGGCTCAGTTCAAATCGTTCATCGATCCTTTCCTGATCATGCTTGCGATCCCGATGGGATTTATCGGCGTGCTGATTATTCTGCCGCTCACTCACAGCACGTTAAATGTAATGTCGCTGATGGGGGTATTGATGCTGGTCGGCATCGCGGACTCGAACAGCATTCTGATCGTAGACTTTGCTCACAACCTCGAGCGGCAGGGATTGTCCCCGGCTGACGCTGTCATTACCGCATGCCGGGTGCGCCTGAGGCCGATCCTGATGACGTCGCTGGCCACTATTATCGGCATGATTCCCATGGCGCTGAAGTTGGGCACCGGAGCCGAGCAATATACGCCGATGGCTCGCGCTATCATCGGCGGCCTCACTTCGTCCGTGATCTTAACTATCTTTATTGTGCCGGCGGCTTATCTGCTCGTGTATGGCAAGCGCGGCGCAAAGGCCACAGCGAACGCGGCACCGGAGACAGCGGAATGAAAAGCATATTGCCGGTCTGTCTGGCATTGGTAATGCCGGTATGCGCGCCCGCCCAAGCGGGCGCGGGTTCGGAGAATTCGTCCACGCTGCCTTCGGCGCCAATGCCGCAACAGGCAGCAGCTCCAGCCGGTTCGACTGCGCCGACTGCTATCGCGGCTCCGCAAAACAATCCTGGAGCTGGGACTGTTCTGTCTCTTAAAGATGCACAGGCATTGGCCCTGAAGAATAATCCGCAGATTTCCGTCGCGCGACTGACGGCGCTGGCCTCGCGGCAGGTGGCGCGACAAGTCCGCTCGAACCTGTGGCCGACGGTGACTGCCGATCTCACCGGAGTGGATGCGGATCCCGGCACACGAATCACCGCCGGCGCCCTCAACAATCCTGCCGTGTATCAGCGTGCCGCTGCCGGCGCGACGGCGAGTCAACTCCTTACTGATTTCGGGCGCACCACCAACTTAGTCTCCAGCGCTAATCTGGCAGCTAAAGCCGAAAACCAAAATGCAGTAGCCACCAAAGAGCAAATTCTGCTGGCCGTGGATCAGGCTTTCTATAATGCCTTGCAGACGCAAGCCGTTCTCACCGTGGCGCAACAGACGGTTGCCGATCGCCAGACCGTCGCCGACCAGGTCGGCGCTCTCTTCAAAAATAAGCTGAAGTCCGAGCTCGATTTCAGCTTTGCCAACGTCAATCTCGCGCAAGCCAAACTGCTGCTTCTGGATGCGCAAAACAACGTGAACGCCGCGCTGGCATCGCTCACGGCCGTGCTTGGATTTTCCACCCTGCAAAATTTTCAGCTCGCGCCCGACACAACTGCACTTAACCCTCCGCAGGGCAATGTTGACGATCTGATTTCCAGGGCTTTCGCCGTGCGCCCGGAAATCTTGTCGCTCGAATTCCAGTCTGAGTCTGCGAAGAAATTCCAAATCGCCGAACGCGACTTGTTGTTGCCGGATATTCGCGCCCTGGGCGCCGCGGGAGAAGCGCCGGTAAGAAATCCGATCATATCGAGCACATACTGGGCGGTGGGGGTCAACGTTGAGATTCCAATTTTCAACGGATTTCTCTTCACGGCCAGGGAGCGTGAAGCAGCGCTCCGGACGCAAGCCACCGAAGAACGCTTGCGCGATCTTCGCGACCGAATCTCACGCGATGTGCGTACAAGCTGGCTGAACGCAACCACGGCTTACGATCGATTGGCAGTTACGCAACAACTTCTGGAGCAAGCCAATCTAGCGTTAAACCTCGCGCAGGCGCGATACAAATTAGGATTGGGTTCGATTGTGGAATTGAGTCAGGCGCAGCTTCAACAAACGCAGGCGCAAATCACCAATGCGCAGGCGGGGTATGACTACCGGCTTGCCTTGGCTGTGCTGCAGTATCAGACCACCGGGATCTAGAACAGCATGCTTCCCTTCTTTATATATTTCGTCGCTGGGGTGGTTACCTGCTTCCACGTTTATAGCTTGCTGGCGTTGACCATGCTGGGTGTGCCTTCGTATCCGCTGGAATTTGTATCGCTATTGGGTTCGTTGTGCCTGATTTTTGCTGCTTATCTGAGTCTTTTCAAACCGCATGCGGCAGCCCGGCTTGCGCTCCTGGCCTCGCTGGCAATCTGGATGTTTTACGGTCCGGCGACGCTTGGCGCGATAGAGGCCAGGATGCACAAGGAGAAGTCAGAACTTTCTCTGCAGAAGACAATTTCAAAGTCCGTGGCGTTGCCCTCCATGCACAAACTGCACGTTCTGGTTTTAGGATGATATTGCCTTATCTGGCAACGGCTCTGTTAGTGCTGGTCACCGCTTACGCGGCGGTCGTCAGCTTCCGGCCAACACTAACCGACGCCGCTTCCACTTGGCTTTTTCCGAATACGACCAGCCGATTCTTGCAAATCGCTGTGGGCTTGTGCACGGTCACGCTTTTCGCTGCGCTGGGAGTCTGGCCCGCCTTCGGCACTCACAACTATGGCCGGCGGTCGGCACGCTTTCTCATCCCTGAAAGCTACGTCGGTTGGGTGCGAGTCGAGTTTCAATCCAGCGGCGCGCCGCTCGTTCCCGTCGAGCACGGAGAGTATGTCTTTCAGATTCCACCATCCGGCTTGTTGAAGACATCGTCATCGGAGCAATATGGCTGGGCCAAAGATCGCTATTTTTACGATTCCAAGAATGGCATCCGTCGATTGCCCGACAGCGGTCGAGATCAGAGCCTCATCTGGGGCAAGCTCAACGGCCAGGAATCGACTTCACAAGGCAGTAGAACTTATGAAGAGTTTTTTGTGGGGACGGAGCAACAGTTCAAGGAACAGATCAAGGGCCCGTCGAGTGTTGATTCCAGCGTATCCGCGGTTCCATCAAAGTGAGATCAAATCTGTCGCCTTTAATTCTCTTGACACACTTCAGTTCGTCCGGGTCATTCATCAGAAATTCACCCGTTTGTAACCGTCCTGTAACACTACGCCGATAGAAAAGAAGTCTACTCAATCCATATCTCATCCGGTCGGGTGCGCGATTGTGCTTGCTGCTCGTCAGCCTAAATTGAGGGTGGAAAAGGTGGCCCAACGAGAAGAAGTGAAGGCGGCTAATAAATCTTGTTGCTCCCCCGCATGACACAAGAATGTCCAAACTTGCTTAAAAAATTAAGGAGAGTGTAATGAAATCTGCGTGGAAGTTGTGCGCGATCGTGCTTCTGGCGACGTCGCTGGTAGCGCAAACCAGCACGGCACCCAAACCCAAGAAAAAGGCTGCGACGATCACGGCAGCGGACGTGCAGGCATTGAAGGACGCAATCGCCTCACAGCAAGCCGCCCTGGCAGCCCAGCAACAGCAGATCCAGGAACTACGCGATGAACTGCATCGCAAGGATCAGGCCGTTGGTCAGGCCCAGGCTGCGGCCACAGAAGCCTCCGGTAAAGCTGATGCAGCGCAGGCTCAGGCAGCCCAGCAGCAGCAAGCAGTCGTCGAACTCAAGGGTGACGTAGCCGACCTGCGAACCAATGTGACCAATACCGCAGTCACGGTGCAGGAGACGCAGAAGAACGTCACTGCAGCGCTGGACAGCCCCATGGCGCTGCATTACAAGGGAATCACGATTACGCCCGGCGGATTCGTGGCGGCTGAATTCGTGCGACGTTCGCGTGCCCTCGGGTCCGATATCAACACGCCCTTTAACTCACTGACCATGCCGGGCGCTTCGGCCAGCAACATTTCAGAATTTTTCGGGTCAGGACGCCAGTCGCGTTTCTCCATGCTGGCTGAGGGCAAGTTATCGAATGTGAAAATCGGTGGATATTATGAGGCTGACTTCCTCTCTTCCGGTACGACTTCCAACAATAATGAGAGCAACAGCTATACACTGCGTCAACGCCAGGCCTTCGGCCAGGCGGCCTTCGACAACGGTTTTACGTTCACCGGCGGCCAGATGTGGAGCCTGGTTACTGAAACCAAGCATGGCATGGACAACCGCACAGAAGCTACCCCGATGACCATCGACCCACAGTATACCGTCGGCTTTAGTTGGGCTCGGCAGTATGGACTGCGTGTGGTCAAGGGCTTCGACAACAAAGTGTGGTTTGGTCTATCGATGGAGAACTCGCAGGCCACGGTCACAAGCCACAACAACGGTGACAATTTCCTGATCGGTTCGGCAGGAACTGGCGGCGGCCTCTACAATGCCGCGATCACCAATTGCACCACGGCGCTCAACTCCACCGATACCGCCGCAACCACCACCTGTACCCTGGCTGCCAGCTACTCTTTCAACCCGTCGCCCGACATCATCGCCAAGGTAGTTTTCGAACCCGGCTTCGGACACTATGAAGTCTACGGTTTGTATGATCGCTTCCGCGACCGGATCTTCCCCTGCGGCGAGGTTGCCACGGGCACAACTTGCGGTGGCGATACGTCTACGGGCGTAAATGCCCTGGGCGCGTTTAACTCCTCGAAGAATGGTGGCGGCATTGGCGCCAATGCCCGATGGTCCTTCGCCCAGAAGCGCATCGACTTCGGTCTACACGTCCTCGGCGGCAGTGGAATCGGCCGCTACGGCACGTCCGGTCTTCCCGATGCTTCCGTTCATGCCAATGGAACCCTCGACCTGGTCCGCAGTTGGCAGGGACTGGGAACGTTGGAATGGCATGGCAAGAAGCTCGATGTTTACCTCAACGCCGGCGCCGAATACGCCGGCCGCGCGGCAGATTTCGATCCCATCTCGGGCAAATACGTCGGCTATGGCGCGCCATTGTTCAGCAACTCCGGCTGCTACAGCGAAGTCGCACCGACTCTTGCCGGTGGATTCTTCCCTGCCGGTCTCTCGAGTTGCACGGCCGACACGCGGGCGCTGATCGAGGGTACGGCTGGCTTTTGGTACCGCTTCTATAACGGACCCAAAGGTAGATTCCAGTTCGGCACGCAGTACTCTTACGTGACCCGTCAGACCTGGTCTGGCGTGGGCCCCTCGGGAGCGGGAAACCCTGGAGTAACACCGGAAGGACTGGATGGGATGGTCTTCACATCCTTCCGCTATTACTTGCCGTAACAAAACGCTGTGACTACGGCTTCGCTGTAGGCGATCACAAAAACATACCGGCGTCCGGGAGGCGACACTCGCCAACCCGGACGCCGATTTTATTTCCCGCAAATTCACATTTCTTTTGCAGCTTACGACCGCTGAGAATCGCTGCCTTGCCCACTCTCTGCGGTCTCAGGGCAATCTTGCGCTTCCGCAGTTGTCCTATGTTTCTGACTTTGTTAGCGTAAAGTTAACACCGCCGAACCCGGAAAAGGAGAGTAGCCAAAACCGGGCCGGCGGCGTTTCCGAAGGGAAGGCGCCCCTCGAAAAGTTGCGAGGTTCAAGTTGATTGGTCTCGCGTCAAACATGACGCGAGACCATTTTCGCTTTATGGCAAGTAGTAACGAAAAGATGTGAAGACCATCCCGTCCAGTCCTTCTGGCGTTACTCCAGGATTTCCATTTCCCGCCGGGCCCACACCAGACCAGGTTTGACGGGTCACGTAGGAGTACTGCGTGCCGAACTGGAATTTGCCTCGAGGCCCGTTGTAGAAGCGGTACCAGAAGCCGGCTGTGCCTTCGATGGCCGCCCGCGTATCGGCAGTACACTTCGAGAGTGATCCCGGATTGAAGCCGTTCGAAATCGCGATAGAAGGAGCAGTCTCGGTGTAGCACCCGGTATTATTGAAGTGCGGCGATCCGTAGCCGACATATGTTTTTGTGTTGGCGTCAAAGTCGTCGGTCCGGCCAGCATATTCGGCGCCAGTGTACAAATAGACGTCCAGCTTCTTACCGTGCCACTCGAGCGTGCCCAACCCCTGGTAATCCTTAATCGGGTTGGGAGTTCCGTTGGCATGAATGGCAAGATCAGCAAGCTGTGCGGCGCCGTACCGCCCCACTCCGCTGCCTCCAAAAGCGTGCAGACCGAACACGATGTGTTTATTGTCGAAAGTCCAGCGAGCGTTGGCGCCGAGGCCGCCCCCGTTTTTCGAGGAGTTATAGGCACCCAAAGCGCTGGGGCCGTTTTCTGTAACGTTGTTAGGGCAAGGTCCGGACGTTCCGATGGTGAAGTCTGCGCAAGGAAAGACGCGGTCGCGGAATCGATCAAAGAGCCCGAAGATCTCATAGTGTCCAAAACCCGGATCGAACGCCGCTTTGGCGATGATATCGGGCGAGGGGTTGAAAGAATAAGAACCTGCAGGCGAGCAAGTAGTGTAGTAGACAGGGGTGGTGCTGCCAGCCGGAGTATAGGAAGCGATGGGGCATCCTGTAACCGCGTCGTTATAAGTGTTGCTCGCGCCTGCCTCACCAAGCAGGAAGTTGTCAGTGTTTCCGTGAGTAGAGAGTGTGGCTTGCGCGTTTTCAACGGCCACGGCGACGGCAACCTTGTGGCTGAAGTCTTTGGTCACGCGAATGCCATACTGACGGGCGAAAGTGAACCCAACGTTATATCCCGGGTCGATTGTCATGGGACGAGAATCGTTGGTTTTGCCCAGGTCGTCGCTGGGGGCGATGCCTTGTTTATTTTCCGTCACCAGACTCCACATCTGGCCGCCGAGGAAGCTAAATCCGTTATCGAATTTGGCCTGGCCCCACGCCTGGCGAAGACGAAAAGTGTAGCTGTTCGTCTGCGTGGCGGTGGATGTGTCGCCAGAGGAGAGAAAGTCACCCGACATGTAGCTGGAGAATTCTACATTCTTCAGGCGCCCGTCGACATAGATAGTAGGCCGGGACTGGCGGGCCGAGCCGAAGAACTCCGACAATTGATTCTGCGAAGCACCCGGCATGGTCAGCGAATTGAAGGGAGTGGTTAAGTCCGCTCCAAGAGCTCTCGAGCGGCGCACAAATGCAGCTTCGACAAATCCGCTCGGAGTAATGGTGATTCCCCGGAAGTGAATCGAGACAACGGCGCTCTCCATCGGGTTCGCAGGGCCTTGTGGCGTGGTCTGCTGCGAGGTGAGACCAAGGCTTGGCGAAGCATCCTGCTGAACTGCGACTCCATTACTAAGTGCGGCCACCTGTTGCGGAGCAGCTTGCGCCTTGGCCGCTTCAGCCTTGTCTGCGGCGGCTTGTTGCGCCTCCCAGGCCTGCTGCTTCTGTAACTGCTGACTGAGGCGCTCAATCTGCAGTTGTTGTGCGGCTAACGCATCTTTCAGCGCCTGCACATCAGCGGCCGTAATGGTCGGCGGCGCTGGAGCCGCAGGGGTTCCGTTGGCAGCCGGCGCGCCTGACGCCGGCTCTTCTGCCCATACACCGGCGGAAAGCGCCGCCAGTGTCAGAGCTGTGAGAAACAGATGTTTAGTTCGTTTCATGGTATTCAATCCTCTCCTTTTTAGTTTTCGTCGAACGCATTACATCCCCGGGGCTACAACAGAAACTCTTTTCCCTTCATTTCACTGACTGCTGTTTGAGTTTGCTGAATGGTGGAAAACCGGGGGAAGCTTTCCTGAAGCGGGGTCCAGATTAACGGCCTCAACCCACGCTGTTCTGCAAACGCTGTGCGTGAAAATCGCTCGCGAGGGGAAGCTTATCGTTCCCTTCACAACACAGCTTCCATCCGGAAGATTTTCAGCGCCAGCGATTATGCCATAAAGTCCATTTTATTAATAGACTTTATTAACCTTGCGGACATTGCAATCGCAAGTCCTTTTTCCAGCCACCTTGAAAACTTCCTAACAACTTTTATTTCAATAGCTTATGGAATCGGCGCCCGTCAGCGAATGGAAGCGGTGTGCATCTCATTGCAGTTCTGGAAAGAAATTTTGCGAAACTCCATCTGTGAGTCAGCACTTTTTGCACCGCGATTTATTGATTATTATTCACCGGTTTGCTTGGGACAGGCCGCCTGCGCAGTTTGTTATAGTCATGCGCGTAGACGCGGAATCCAAATTCCGGCGTAATCTTGTCATAACCGGCGACGACCTGTTCTTTGTAGTGATCGAGATAAAAATCGAATGCATCCTGCGGATCTGCGTCAATAAGAATCAAGTCTGCGTCCTGCATGGTGAATTTTCCAAAACGCAGATTGCCGTCGCGGTAAGCCATGTAATTACCCGGCTGTTTCGCGGCGAAATTCGAAGCCTGCAATGAACCGAAGACCTGAACAATTTCATTCCCTTGCACGCGAACGGCGGTCACTTTTCCTCGAATACGAGGCGGAGGAAGAATTTCTTCCGGATCGAGGATCAAGTCGTCTTTTTCAGCGGTAATGCCGTGAACCTTCTTGGTATTGATGAGGCGGGCAAGGTCAAGCCCCAACAGGTCCAATAGACCCTTCACAGGCAAATGCGCCGCTTTCACATGCTCAGCGTGCAGCCGGATTTTTCCATCCGGGTCGGCGGAAATCGTTCCCGTCGTTTCGAATGGAACATCGCCTTTCTGGTGAAGCTTGCCCTTGATGATCAGCTGATTATTCTTGCTCTCGATGGTTACGTCTTTGATGGGCGCGTCCGCGGCGGAAAAAACATTTTTGTTCAGGACTTGCGCCAGCGAAGCGCAGCTTATGGCAATCTCGGCCGATGAGACGACGATGAAGAATGAATTCGTATCATCAAA
The DNA here is from genome assembly GCA_963789625.1 of uncultured Acidobacteriaceae bacterium. GTDB lineage: Bacteria > Acidobacteriota > Terriglobia > Terriglobales > Acidobacteriaceae > Sulfotelmatobacter. Next base: position 153,223 of record CAWBLK010000014.1, read on the forward strand.
GACAATGATCGCGCCGTCTTTGGTGGGAATTAGATGCCCCTGAAGCTGAACGATGTGCGCGGCAATGCTGTCGGTGAAGTGATACATGACATTCTTGATCGCGACCTGCACTTCGTGGTTGTACGCTGCCACAGAGGGGGCTGCCCCTTGACTGGATTCGTGGGGTGGTAGTGGATTTGATTGGGCTGAGGATAAGACAGATAGAGGCAAGGTTAACAGGAGGGTCGCGCTCAGAAGCTTGAAAATCATGGGAGTAAGATGCCGCCATCGTGAAAACGGTAAGGCTACATCGGAAGTTTCTTCCGCGCGCATTCACAGTTTTTGAACCGCGGCTACAGCAATCCCGCGCGACTCAGAATCTCCCAAAATCCCCAGAGCGCTGCAACTGGCCCGCCCCAAATGTAGAGGAGCGATTTCAGATTCAGCCGGGCGACGATTTCGTGTTGGCTGTCGCAGGAGATGATGAATGGTCCGGCGCCTTTCATCAGAATTACCGGAGGATGGAAATCGAAATTGTCGGGCGATGCAACCACCACTCCCGACGGCAGCTTGGGGTTTAGGTATGGATAGGCTTCGCGGCGGATCAGTTCGGCCTCGCCCAAGCCGACAAATCCCGGCCCAATGCGAGACAACTCAGTGCATTCGGCAACTGGATTCTTTTTCGCCCACGGATTTTCTTGAAGCATGCCCAGAACGAAGATCGTGTCGCCAGGCTTTATGCAATATTCCTGAGCGAACTCCGGATTGCCTTCGGAAAAACTTGTGCCCACGGTGGCGAGCTTGCCGTACTCCGATCGATCGCTCGAAGGCGGCATCAGGAGCTCCGCGCCTTGCGGATAGATCATCAGCGTGCCGGTGCCATCGTCCAGGAAAAGAGGTGCACACATCTCCCGGATTTTGTTGCTGAGATCGCCTTGCGGATTCGATTCGATTTTCAGGCGATAGTAAAGACAATCGGTCTGGCTCAAGGGCGCAACCACAGTGTAGGGGCCGACGGCTTTACCGCTTACTTCCACGGAGCCGAGCGCCGCAGCGCGGATGGTGGAGCGGGGCGTATCCATGACCAGGCGCTTGCGCTGCAGCAGACGAAAACCACGCCAGAAGAAATACGGGCCGAGTATTACCGCGAGCCCGGCCCATAGTAAGATCTGGCTCAACAACCATAAGACGAGGCGAATCATGGAGTATGAATGAGGAGCCGGCCCAGAATACATTTAGAGCAGCCGAGGCGCAAACATGTTTGAACGAACCAAACATGTGTTGAACAAATGTGATTCAGTATTAAGATATGAGACTTTTCAGAGCCTCGATGTTTCTACGGTCATCGCCGGGTTTTTCGATAGGAGTTTCGGCGATGAAAGCGGCATGAGCCAGGCGAGGATCGTTCAACAGGGCACGGAAGGGCTCGATGCCGATGGTTCCCTTCCCGATCTGCTGATGGCGGTCCAGCTTCGATCCGCGCGCGGCCTTAGCATCGTTGCAATGGATTACGCGAACATTATTCAGACCGATAGTTTCATCGAGACGCGTTAGGGTTCCGCGCAAGCCTTCTTCGCTGACGATGTCATATCCCGCGACATGAGTGTGACAAGTATCGATGCAGGCGGCGATGGGCACGATGCCGCGCAGTCGATCAAGGATCTCTGCGACTTGCTCGAACGTACCGCCCAGAGAGAATTCCGATCCGGCAGTGTTTTCGATCAGGATGGTAAGGCCGCCGCGCTCGAGATCGAGCACTTGTGTTGCGGCCGCAATCGCGGCGGAGGTGCGCGACAGTCCTTGCTCGCGGTCAGCCCCGCGAAACGAACCGGGGTGCAGAACTAAATATTCGGCGCAGAGAGATAGCGCGCGTTCGATCTCGCCGCGGAAAGCCTCAATCGATTTCTTCAGAAACAATTCAGTGGAGCTTGCTAGGTTCACCAGATAGTTGGTGTGAATGACCAGCGGCTTAAGATCGTACTTCGCACGCAGATGACTCATCTCCTCACAATGCAGCCCGCTCAACTCGTAAGGAGCCCACTGCCTAGGGCTGGAAGAGAAAATCTGCAAGGTGTTACAACCGATTCGATAAGCGCGTTCGGCGGCATTAAACACGCCTCCGGCAGTGGAGGTGTGAATGCCGATGCGGCGGGAAGTGAGGCGGGACGGCGATTTCGAAGCCCTGCCCGAAATATCTTGTTCGCGGGCAATGGAATGCGGCATAGGACGAGTATAACGTTGCCGACGATTCCGTTCGTAGAGACGCTGACCAGCAACGCCTCTACGACGGATTCGCTTGGTCTTTAATAATGTTCCCTGAATAACGCTCCCGGTTGGTTAACCTCGGTGTTTTACATCCAAGCGCTTCACTTCCGAGAGCTGCCGAAATTCGTCGGCGGTCAATCGCAGTGCAGCCGCTCCCAGATTTTCTTCAAGGTGCTCGACTGAAGATGTGCCGGGAATTGGCAGCATGATCGGCGAACGTTGCAAAAGCCACGCTAGCGCAACCTGAAACGGCTGGGCCTGGTGCGCCTTTGCGATTTTGCTCAGAGTCTCGTGCGCGGCCTTGCCCGCAGGCTAACGGAAACCAAGGGATAAATACGATGTGGTGTTGTTCACAGAAGTCGACCACGTTATCCCATTCGCGATCGGCAAAGCTGTAACGATTCTGCACCGAGGCGATGGGCACGATCTTCAGCGCACGCTCGATATGCTCTCGCGTAACATTGGAAAGTGCTACGAGCCTAATCTTCCCTTGGCTGCGCAGCTCCGCCAATGTCTCAACCGACGCGTCAAAAGGTGTCACCGGATCGGGCGCATGAAGCTGGTAAACGTCGATGCGCTCCAGGCGAAGCCGCTTTAAGCTGCCTTCGATCGCCTTACGCAGATGGTCGGGACTGGCATCGTGCGTCCACTGGTTTGGTCCGGGACGGTTCCATCCACCCTTGGTCGCAATCACCAAATCTTTGGGATACGGCGAAAGGGCTTCGGCAATGAGTTCTTCGCTGACACCGGGACCGTAGGAGTCGGCAGTATCAATGAAGTTGATGCCCAGCTCTACGGCGCGCCGCAGCACCGCAAGCGCTGCCTCGCAATCCTTCGGCGGACCCCAAATTCCCTCTCCGGTGATTCGCATGGCGCCAAATCCTAAACGATTGACGGTGAGCTCACCGCCCAGCGATACCGTTCCACTAAGACTTGCTGAGATTTCTTGCGACTGCGTGCTCATAAAGGCCTCCTTGCTCTTCAAGAACTTGTTAGAGATTTTGTTGTGAACAGAAACCTGGTTGATCGATTTTCAGAAGAAATATCCATGCGGCACTGTTATTGGATGTAAGGTGCAGAAACGCGATTCTGAAATTGCACCGGCCGAACTTAATCGCTCGATTGATGCGTTTGCGGTGCAGGAGCGGGCGAAGTAGACTTGATGAGCGTGGGCAACAAGTCGAGCCTCGCTCCGCGGACAGCCGGGAAGCGCTGTCCCCACAAGGCTCGTTACGCAGCGAGATAAGGGGTATCTATGTTAGTCGTCATGAAGGCACAGGCCACCGAAGAACAGGTGCGCCTGGTTTGCCAGAAAATTGAGAAGCTGGGCTACCGTGCGCATCCTATGCCGGGCGCGCAACGCACGGCAATTGGCATTACTGGAAACAAGGGCGAAGTGGAGCAGGGCACGCTCGAAGAGATGGCGGGCGTGCAGGAAGTTATCAAGGTTTCAAAGCCCTACAAGCTGGTGAGCCGCGATGTAAAGGAAGACAACACGGTGATCCGCTTTGCCGGCACTGAGGCCACGATTGGCGGTCCCGGGCTGGCGATCGTGGCGGGACCGTGCGCCATCGAAAACCGCGAGCAGGCCTTTGCCGTGGCCGAGCGCGTGCATCGCGCCGGAGCCCAATTCTTCCGCGGCGGCGCCTACAAGCCGCGGACATCTCCTTATTCTTTTCAGGGGCTGGGTGAAGAAGGGCTGCGGATCATGGCCGAGATCCGGCAGCAGTATGGGATGAAGATTATTACGGAAGCGATTGATAATGAATCGCTTGATCTGGTGGAGGAGTACGCGGATATGATCCAGATCGGCGCCCGCAACATGCAGAATTTTTCTTTGCTGAAGCGCGCTGGCCGCGCGAGGAAGCCGGTACTGCTGAAGCGCGGCATGTCGGCGACGCTGGAAGAATTCCTCATGGCGGCGGAATATATTTTGAGCGAAGGCAATTACAACGTTGCGCTGTGTGAGCGCGGCGTGCGCACCTTCGCCGACCACACCCGCAACACGCTCGACCTGAGCGTGGTGCCGGCGGTGCAGCGCCTGAGCCATCTCCCGATCTTTGTCGATCCCAGCCACGGCACGGGCAAGCGAAACAAAGTTACACCGCTGTCGCGCGCGGCCGTGGCGGTTGGCGCGGACGGACTGATGGTGGAAGTTCACAACAATCCCGATCAGGCGATGTCGGATGGTCCGCAGTCGCTGTTTCCCGATCAGTTCGATGAGCTGATGAAGCAGGTGCGGCAGATTGCAAGCGTGGTGGGAAGAACTGTGCCGGGGATTGGGGTTAGGGAAACGGTGGGGGTAAGCAGGAGCTAGACATCGGCGGTTGTAATCCTGAAGACGTGCAACGATGAAGAACACCATCCTGTTCAGAGCGCTGGCGATTCTAGTGTCCAGTCTATTGACCGCCCAGGCCGCGCCGGAACACCCGGAGCCTGCAAAGCTAGGGAAGATTTATCACGTCGGTGGGGACATCAAGGCCCCGCGGGTAATCTCGTCGCCGCAGCCGGTCCAGGGTGCCGCCAACGAAAAGATCGGCGAAAAGAGCACCCACAAAAAGACCGTCGACGCGGGCACCACAGTCCTGTCGATCGTAGTGGCTGAGGATGGGTCTGTGCGGAGCGTTAAAGTGCTTAGAAGTTTGAAACGTGACTTGGATGCGAAGGCCGTTGACGCCGTCAAGCAGTGGAAGTTCGAGCCGGCGATGAAGAAGGGCGTCCCTGTCGCGGTCGAGTTGGATTTGCAGGTTGATTTCCATTGGTATCAGTAGCGCGGGCTTTTCCTGGCCTGCCTCAGCGTGGCCCGCAAAATTCTCAAATCGTCCGCGGATCACTAGCGAAAGGCGTGTGCAAAGAACTGTAAAATTGGTGGCGTTTCGGGAGGAATTGAGCCAAGCTAAAGGCTCCGGAGAAAGTTCCCGCGCCAACAATAGCAAATTAGGGGATTGCGCTGGTTAGTGAGAAACTTGGCTATGTTTCATATTGTGAGCAGTAGTTCTAAGTTGAAGGCGATCATGCTGGTCACCACGCTGCTGGCTTGTTCCAGCGTAGTCTTCGCCCAGCGCGGCGGCGGACGCGTGGGAGGAGGTCTTGCAGGTGGAACTGGCTTGAGCCAGGGAAACCACGCGAGCGGTATCGACGAGAAGGACGACTTGAAGGATTTTCACGAAGTACTGGCGGTGCAGGCAACCAGCCAGCAGATCATCGATTATGTAGCGATGCTGAAGAGCACGACCGCTGCCAGCGAAGAATTGCAAAGCCTTGGTGGCGCAGCTCAATAAAGAAAACAACGCACCTGAGATTGGAACCCGCAGCGCGGCGCTGGCGCAGGCGATCGAAAATGCGCTGAGTGAAAACAAGAAGTTTTTGGACGGATTCTCCGACGCGCAGAAATCTGGCCTGAAGGAAATCACCAAACGGCTCGTCAAGATGGATTCCGAGCTGGCGCAACAGGCCAAGGGGCTTGATCAGGCAACTGAAGCGAAGGCAGCCGGTCCACAAATTGCAAGTTCGGCGCAGGGTCTCGAGCACGCCCTCACGAACTTTCAGCACGCGCAACTCGATCTTGGCGAAGAGATGAGTATTGCGGCCGCCAACAGTGGGCAGGTATATGCGTTCAACCTTCCGCCCGTAAAAAACTCGATCACGTACGCCAATCAGCCGATCGATATCATTACATCAGGGCTGGTCTCTAAAGGCGTGGTAGAGGGTGGACAGAACGCCTTCAAGCTTGAGCTGACTGCAGACCTTTCCGACCTGCAACATGAGATTACGGAAGTCCTCCGTGACCAGCTCGAAAAGGCGGACCGCTGCGGAGAGCAGATTACGATTCGAAACGCGACGCTTATACCCGCTGAACCAGCGAGCCAGGTAGACGTACAATTGCACTTCGAGCGCTGGGCGTGTTTTGGCAAGGGACCTGGCGCCGAAATGGCGGAGGGCAACGCCACGCTCGAAGTGAAGCTGACGCCGGCTGTAGGAGAAGACGGCACATTGCGGCTGGTGCCGGAAATAACGCGCATTGACGCGCAGGGTTTAGTCGGCGAATTGTTGCATTCCGGTTCCCTGGGGGAATCGTTGCGCGACGGAATTCGGGAATCGCTTCTTTCGGTGGTGCGCCAAAGCGGGGACTTCAACACAACGCTTCCTCCAGCAGCCAAGGGCAATGCCAAACTAGAACGTGCGAAATTCGAGGGAACCGGCTCCGGCAAGCTAATGGTTGTGATGGACGGAGAAATTCGAGTCTCTGACGAAAAGGCGACATCGTTGACCAGTGAATTGAAGGAACGAGCTGCGTCTCAGGAGACCCTTCAGAAAAATGTGGTGGAAGCGGTGCCCCGATAAGTTGAAGCGTGATTGGACTACTCTCGGGTATTCTTAGTTTCCAGTAGCAAGCTTCATCCTCATCTTGCGAAAACTCCTCATCATCATTGTCCTGATCCCACTGCTGGGAGGCTTCAGCTGGTGGTACTTCCGCGAGAGTACTTTGCCGGACTACGGCCCGGCGTACCGCGAGTACGCCTACATTACAAATGGCAAGAGCAACACGGTCAGCGTGATCGATCTCCGGACGTTTGAGCTGGCGAAGACGATTGCCGTCGGCATGGCACCGACCGGAATTGCCGCCAACAGCAGAAAAAATGAAATCTACGCGGTGAATACCGGATCGAACAACGTCAGCGTAATCGATGCCGAGAAGAATGCCGTCGTAGCCACGATCGGAGTTCACGGTAGGCCATATTTCATCGATGTTTCGGAAGATGGCAAGCGGGCTTACGTGGCGAACTCGGGCTCGGCGAATGTTTCGGTAATCGATCTGGAAAAGCGCGTAGTGATTGGGAATCTGCGCGTGGGAGCATCGCCGGGCTGGCGCGGATTTCGCCGGATGGCGCAACGGTGGTGGTCTCGAATCGCGGCGACAATACGGTTTCAGTCTATCGATGCCAAGCTGCTGCGCGTCCGGGCGACGTTGCCGGTATGCCAGCAACCGGAGGACATCGCCATCCTGCCTGATTCGAGCAAAGCGTTCGTAGCGTGTTCGGGCTCATCGCAGGTGGCTTCGATTGCGCTGGCCAACGGCAAAGGTGGCGATGCAGCAATCGACCGCGTACTCGCGTTGCTCGATGTAGGACGCACGCCGGTGAGTCTCGCGCTGAAACCGGATGGCGGTGAGTTGATGGTGTGCGATTTCGATTCCGATAGCATTTCGATTATTGAGACGGCGAACGACGAGGTAGGCAGCAGCGCTCTGGTGGGGCAGCATCCATCTCATGGGCTGGTCACGCTGGATAACTCACGGCTATACGTGAGCAATTTTGGATCTGACAGCGTTGCCGTCTATGACATTGATGCTGGAAAGAGGATTGCAACTATGACAGTTGGTAGCCATCCAGATAGTCTGGCGTTGTCGCAGGATCAAAGATATCTTCTGGTGCTGGACACGCAAGCGGGCGATGTGACGGTCATTCAAAAGCGCACGCCGCGCAAACTGGAGCCGACTGAGTATTCGCTTCTCACCATGATTCCCGTCGGGCTGCAACCGAATGGGATCGTGGTGAAATCGTTTATCGTGAGCCAGGCGGCGAAAAAATAAAGGCTGTGCCTCAGCGGCTAAAGCTAGCGTTTTTTGATCCCTATCGCAGCGCCGAAAAGCGCCGCGCCACTCAAAAGCGAACTCCTAGACCGAGATCGGCCGGACGCAGAATTTATCGAGTGCTGCTTTCAGCTCGGCGGCAATGGCCGGCGCTTCCCGCGATTCGATATCGCGGCGCGGCATCATGTAAACTAGCTTGCCATCGCGAAGAATTGCGATGGAAGGCGACGACGGCGGTTGCCCGTGAAATAGCTTCGGGCGCGTTCCGTCGCTTCCATATCTTGCCCCGCAAATACGGTGAAGGCTCTGTCGGGATGCGTTGCCTTCTCCAGTGCCATACGAACCGCAGGACGCATGCGGCCGGCCGCGCATCCGCAGATGGAGTTCACGATCACCATGGCTGTACCCGGCTGCGCTTTCAAGGCACTGTCAACCGCCTCAGACGTACGCAATTCTTCAATGCCCAAGCGGGTCAACTCTTCGCGCATGGGGATAACCATAATCTCCGGATACATGGTGTATTCTCCTCGGCCTTCGCTATGTTTTGATTCTAACTCAGAACACCGCTTGCCTGGGATGGCAACGTTGCTACGAGCCGGCCTTCTGCAGCGCTTCCTGCGCCGAGCGCGCATCATCCGGGCTAAGGCCAGCCTGCAGCGCCGATTGCAAACTGGTGTGAGCCTGTGCAGGCTGACCCGCGGCCAGATAAGCCATTCCGAGATGGAATTGGAATTTTGCGACCTGCGGACTTTTTGCTACTGCGGATTCGAGAGCCGGAACCGCCGATCGATACAGTCCCTGCTTGTAGTAAATCCAGCCAAGAGTGTCATTGATGGCGGGATCGTCCGGCTGCGCGGCTTTGGCTTTCTCGGCGAGTTCGAGAGCATCGGTAAGCGATCCACCATGATCGGCATAGAGGCGCGCGAGGTTGCTCATGGATTGGTACGAAGTGGGATCAACCTTCAGTGCATCTTGATAAGTCTGGCGCGCTTGGTCAATATTGCCGACATATTCATAAACCTGCGCGAGCAGAATGTAAGTGGGAAGATATTCTGGGAATTTGCTGCGTGCCGATTCATATTCCTCGATCATTCCCTGCGGACGATTGGTGGCGGCATAAATGTGCGCCAGTGCGAGGTAGCCATTCACATAATAAGGATTCAGAGCCAGGGTTTGCTGATAGTTGTGCTCGGCGCAACCCCAGTCTTTCTGCGCGATGCAGAACTCCGCCTTGGCAACGTACAACATAAAAGCTTTGGGCCGGGCCGCAATTTGGCGGTCCATGCGAGTATTTGCCTGCTTCGTTTTACCTTCTTTGGAAAGGATTTCGGCCAGTCCGCTCAGCGCGGGAGAATAATCCGGCGCAATCGCAAGCGAGTTCTCATACGCCTTCTCCGCATCCGCGTAACTACCTCGCATGCCCAGCACATGCCCCAATCGTTCCTGGGCGGCAGGACTGCGCGGGTTCAACCCTGCAGCCAGTTCGAAGGCTCTCTGCGCCTGATTTAGGTCGCCCTGCATCAGATAAGAACTTCCTGCAAGAATGTGCGCATCCGCAACCCAAAAGCTAGTTGCAATCACCTGGCTCGCATAAGCCAGAGCGGCATTCGCATTATTTTGCTGCAAGCTGATGTTTCCCAAGCCCAAAAGAGCGGGCAAATATCCCGGCTGCACTCGGAGTGCATCGGTGAGCGCCTGCTGTGCCTGCATGCCTTGCTCCTGTGCTGAATCGACCTGAGCGAGATAAAAATACACGGCGGGTAAATCCGGAGAGTCTTTGACCAAGCTTTGCAATTCTGCATCGGCTTCGCGAAGACGAAACGCTCCAAGGTAGCTTCGTGCCCGCAGCAGGCGGAAGCCGGGATCTTTGCGATCCTTGTCGTGCTGGTTGATCCACTCGTCAGCATCCTGCCAGCGGCCTAACTGCAGGTAACATTCAGCAACTTTCCTTGCTGCTGCCTGATCGTTATTATTTTTTTCGACTAGCGCGCGAAAACGATCGAGCGCGGATGCAGCATCGCCACTGTCCAAATAAAACTGGGCGACTGCACGGCGCCCATCAGGATAGTTATTCTCATCCGCTTCCACCTGATCCAGCACATGCTTCGCGTCAGGCACGCGATTGCGCTCTACATACAAACCAGCCAGCGCCACGGGCAATTCAACCGCCTTCGGGTCCCTTGCAATTCCCTGCCGCAAAACTTCTTCCGCGCGATCGGGGGCATTCTGTCCTTTGTAAAAGCTGGCCAGGTTGACGTAGGTTTCCGGATCGTCCGGCTTTACATCAACCGCGGTCTGAAAACTTTTTTCCGCTGCGCCGAATTCGGCATCGAGCAACTGCGCGAGGCCTAGAACTTCGTAAGTCTGCGGATCGCGCGGGTCGCGATTAATGGCTTGCTTCAATTCATTTTCGGCGGGTATATATTGCATCTGGTGCAATGCAACCTGGCCCAGCAAGCGGTGAGCGCCAGCATTTTTCCCATCCTGCTGAATAACAGCTTCAGCCTGTTGTCTAGCTTCCGCGTATTGAGTCGAAGAAATCAGCAGATCGCCGAGCCGCAGGTGAGCGTCCAGATTCTTCGGGTCGAGATCGACGGCGTGCTGCAAAGACTGCCGGGCGGTCGTGGGATACTCCTGCTGAATCTGCAGAAGTCCGAGCCTGTAATACGCGTCCGCGAAATCTGGATTGATCTGAATCGCCTGCTGGTATTCATCCTGCGCCGAAGAGAATTGCTTTTGCGCGAAGTATTGATTTCCTTTTTCGACATGCTCCCGCGCTCGCACCGTGCTGCGGCAAGCAGGCAGAAGCCCCAGGATCGCCGCCAGCAACAATAGGATGCTGAGCTTGCCGATACTGAGCTTACCCAGAAAAGAAATGCGCCAGCGGGATCGAATCATCTTAATCTCAGGATCGTCTTCACTTAGGATCGTTTTTACAGGATCTCGAAGGACTGAACTTCGTCTCGATTTTAACCCAGAAGCCAGAAGGAACTGGCCTTAGATCGCAGATCGACGTTCGGCGATCGTACGTTAGGCCAAAGCGGGTTAAGAAAAACCAAGCACCGGCTAAGGGCCCCCACCCTTGAATCCGGTGCTTGGTTTAAATAACGGGGGAGGAACTAGTGTTTGGCCTGCTTATCAGCCTCGATTAGTTGTGCCACCTTGGAGGTGGTTCCAACGGGCTCGATCAACACAATGTGACGCTCGTTCAAAAACATGCGGTCCGGGCCATGCCATTCGTTGCCGCGTCGCACCAGCACACTGGTCACGGCCTTGGTTTCAGAATTGGCCTGGCTCTGGATGTAGTAAACGTCGGTCAGCTCCGGATAACTTGACCCTGCTTTATCCAGCTTGCCGTAGTAAAGCTGACCATTGTCGAGCAGGACGGCCGAGTAGGGCGTGGCAATCTCCGGTCCTTTTTGCCTCTCCCCATGATCACAAGCGGTCAGTCCTGCCATGCAAATTACAGCTACAAACCACACAATCTGCTTCTTCAAAATAATCCCCTCGCTCTCGTTATAGTCACTTCTCGTCCCGATGCTATCACCGGGTCATGCGGGGGAGTGCTGGAACCATTGTCTTGACCGGTACCCGCTGGTTGGCGTTGTTGTTCATCCAACCGGACAGGATTGGCCGGGCGCCGATGGGGTGAACATCTGTCGTCAACCCTTTCGGAGTCGCCACGTTGTTGTGCAGCAAGTTCGAATTCGTCACAACCGGAACGTGCGCTACAGCGATGGGCCGCACGACTGGCGCCACAGGCACATGCTCCCAGCTGCGCAGATTGCTTACCGGAGTCCGAGCCAGGATCAGATCAGAGTGCGCATTCGACTGCCCAATTCCTACGGCCAGAATTGGCCTGGCGATCCGATTGGTTGCAACCTCACCGATTCCGATTCCGATATTACGTCGCAGCCCGCTGGTGAGAACTGGAGACTTGCTCGTCCCAGTCGCCAGCCTCGGCGTGGCGACCGCCGCGGACTGCACCGGGGTCGAATCCGGAGCCGCAGCCGGACCAGTGGCCACCGTCAGCACCACTCCGGTCGCGGTATAGCTCACGACAAAGTGGAAGCTGGAATTGATGGCGATGGTGCTGTTGCTGAACGTGCCGGTCACGCTGCTGCCGGTCAGCACAGTAAAGGTCTCGCCCGAAGTCAGGCTCGACTGGAATGCGGTGGCCACGGTGAAGTTGATCGTGCCCGCCAGAGCAGCGACGCCGGTGACCTTCAGCTGGCTATATCCGGTGCCCGCTGTGGTCCCACTGACCAATCCAGTGAAATTGCCAGTGGCAAGCTGCGTGTACTTGCCGGTAATCGAAAGCAGGCCGGCTTTACCGGAATCGCCAGCGTTGATCGTAACGGCTGTGCCGGTGGCATTGCCCGCGGTCAGGTTGCCGCGCACAGTGCCTGCGCCCAGAATCGTACCGCCAGTAACGGTGGTGCCGCCGAGGAGGCTCGTCAGGCTCCCATCAACCGTGGTCTGACCAGCAGTTTGGCTGTAAGAGTGGCCCGTGCCGGTGATTGTCATGGTGCTGCCCTTGGCGATGTCCACCGTTCCAGAGTTGGTGAAGGTGTTAGTCGAATCGGCCAAAGTCGCCAAACCCGAAAGCGTGAACGATCCGGTGTTGTTGTCGAAGCCAGCCAGCGCGTTGGTAGTGCCGTCCAGAATCTGTGCTGTGGTTCCGGTCACGGTCAGGGTGGCGGCGTTGGTGGTAATGCCGCCGTTGGCGCTGGTCAGTTGCAGCGTGCCGCCAACGGTGTAGATGCCGCCCGTCAAGGTTCCGCTGGCCAGATTGGTGAGCACGTTCGATCCCGTGAGGGCAAAGATGCTGCCGGCGTCAACAGTCAGCTTGTTGCCGTTGGTGAAGTTACCCACGGCGGTGAAGTTGGCGCCGTCCGCCAAAGTAAACGAGCCGGTGCTGCTGATACTGTTCAGATTAACCAGAGCATTGGTGCTGGCCGCGCCAGTGGTGGTGTTCTCGATTAGGCCGGTGCCTTCCATCGTGATGTTGGCGTCGTCGACCTTGATGCCGCCGGTAAGGCCAGCGTTGAAGGCCAACGTTCCGCCCACGGTGTAAGTGCCGCCCACCAGTTGGTTCGCATTAGTGCCAGTGTTGTGATAGTTGGTCAGCGTATCAGTGCCGGCCGTATTTACGGCGAAGGTGCTGCCGCTGTTCACGGTGAGCGCGCCAAAGCTGGTGAAGCTGCCAACCGTTGTGAAGTTGACATTGTTCGCAAGGGTCAAGCTCTTGGTGTTGGAAGCAAGGTTAGCGAGAGCGTTGGCCGAGCCGGATTCGAGGTTGCCGCCCCCCAGAGTGATCGTGGAGGCGTTGGTGGTGATGTTCACGCCGCTGTTGATATTCAGGTTGCCGTCCAGTACGAACGTGCCGCCGGTAATGGTGGACCCGCTGATCTGACCCAGAGTGCCACCACCACCCAGCGTCATTGAACTGCCCGTATTGATGGCCAGCGTGCCGGTGTTGTTGAAGCTGCCAACGGTGGTGAAGGCGGTGCCGTTAGCCAAGGTGAGTTTGCCGCTGTTGGTGGCAAGGTTCTTGAAGGCGTTGGTGCTGTTGGCGTTCTCGATAGTGCCGCCGGCCAGCGTAACTGTAGCCGCGTTGGTGGTGATGTTCTGGGTTGCACCCGTCAGGTTGAGGTTCGCATCCAGCACGTAGGTTCCGGCCGTCAGCGTAGTACCACTGATCTGTGCCAGCGAACCTACCTTGAAGGTTTCGCCCGAAAGGATGGTCAGCGAGCCTGCGTTGCTGAAGCTGCCAGCATCCGTGAAGGCCACGCCGCCGATGGTCAGCGCGCCCGTGGAGGTAATGCTCGTCAGGTTGGCCAGGGCATTGGCATTGCTGTCGTTTGAGTTGAAGAATCTGGCTGCCGCCTTCTTCAGTCGCGCTGGCCGCGAGAGTAGTAATGCCGTTGCTGCCGCTGGCGAGGGGCAGGAACAAGTTGCCGCCGTTCGCAACGTAGTTGCCGCCGGTCAGCGTGGTGGTGGTGCTGTTGTAGTTCGTGAAATTGGCAGTGGAGGTTTCCACCGTGAGGTTGCCAGGCCGTGGCCTCGATGGTGCCCGTGTTGGTGAAGGTGCCGCTGGTTTGGATGATGAGCGGTCGGTGTCGTTGGCATCAATGGTGCCGGAGTTCACCAGGATCATCTGGTTGTCGCCGATGTTGCCCGACCTTCGATGGTGCTGGCATTGGTGAGAACGTAACTTCCGGAGTTGCCATAAATGAAGTTGTTGCCGTTGTTCGACATCACCAGTGCGCCCGAACCGCTGAGCGTCACGTTGCCGGTGGAGAGGATGATTTCGGTACCGTTCTCGCTGGAATTTTCGTTGATCGGCCGTTGTTGACGATCGTTCCAACGAGGTACAACTCAGTATCGTTGTTGACTTGACCGTTGAGGCGTTGGTCAATCCGCTGAGCGTGGCATAGCCGCCCACACCGTTCTCGACGAAGGTTCCAGTTCCGGTCAGCGATCCGCCCACCACTGTAACGTTGGCCTCCAGGTTCACGGTGGAACCTGAACCCGCAATAATTTTGCCCGCGCCGGTGTTGGTCACGGTGTTTCCATAAAGCGTCAGTGTTCCGCCAGCCGTCGCCTCAAGGGTGTTGGTGTTGGTGGTACCGCCGCTGGCCTGAATGAATAGAGCATCCGAAACGTTCCCATCGATGGTGCCGTTATTCACCAACGTCATCTGATTGGAGCCGATGTTGCCCGCGCCCTGAATGGTTTGAGTGCTCGCAACCGTAAGAATATCGGTGCCCGCCGCTCCATAAATATTGTTGTTCCCGTTGTTAGAAAGGGTTACGTTGCCGGTGCCGTTGAGCGCGACGTTGCCCTGGATGATGAGGTCGGTGCCGTTGTTGGAGGAATTCTCCTGAATCGAGCCGTTGTTGACGATAGTGCCAGCCAGGTTGAGCTCGGTATTATTGGTGATCTGGACGGTCGAAGCGTTGGTCAAACCGGTAAGCGTGGCGTAGCCGCCTTTACCGTTCTCTACGTAGGTTCCGGATGCCAGTCAGCGATCCGCCCACCACGTTGACGTTGCCTTGAAGATAAACGGTCGATCCGGTCCCCGCCACAATCTTGCCTGCGCCAGTGTTGGTTACTGTGATTGCCGTAAAGCGACAGAAAGCCGCCGTTGGTCGCCTCCAGCGTTCCGGTGTTGGTCGTGCCGCCGCTAGCCTGAATGTACAAATAGTCCGATTGGTCCCCATCGATGGTGCCGTTATTCACCAGCGTCATCTGGTTGTCGCCAACGTTACCTGAGCCCTGAATAGTCTGGGTGGTCGCAACCGTCAGAACATCGGTGCCAGCCGCTCCATAAATAAGGTTATTCCCGTTGTTCGACATGTTCACCTTACCCGCGCCGTTGAGCGCCACATTGCCGTTCATGATCAGGTCGGTACTGTTGCTGGAGGAGTTCAGTTGGATCGTGCCGTTGTTGACGATGGTTCCTTGCAGGGTGAGTGCGGTGTTGTTTTGAATATTTACATTAGTGCCGGCGACAATTGTCAGCCCGCTCAATGTCGCGCTATTGACCTCATTGAAGACTCCAAACGCATTCGAGGTTAGCGTGCCGCCGGTGACGACGACACCATTTTGCAGATTCACCGTGGCGCCATTGCCGCGTGCCCGTCGTTCCGAGGGCCTCAATCTTTCCGCCGGTTTTGTTGATGGTATTCGCGCAATAGAGTCAGACGTACCGGTAGTCGTCGCTTCCAAAGTTCCAGTGTTGGTAGTACCGTTGCTGGTCTGGATGATCAGCGCGTCGGTCTGGTTGGCGTTCACCGTTCCCTTATTCACAAACGCCATCTGGTTGTCGCCGATATTGCCCGAACCCTGAATGGTTTCCTCGTTGGTAAAGATGTTGCTTCCAGTTCGCGCCGTAGATAAGGTTGTTGCCATTGTTCGACAGGTCAGGGTGCCCGTTCCGCTCAGCGTCGCACTGGATCCGGCAGCCCCGAGAACCTCGAGATAAGTGCCATTGTTTATAGAATTAAGCGAGAGCGTTCCGTTGTTAACAATCGAACCCTGAACACCCAGCGTCGTGTTGTTCTGCACCGCCAGAGCAGTACCCGCGACCAGAGTGACCGCGCCAGCACTGGTGGAACCATTCAAAGCGGCGACGCCGGTGTTCTGGATGCTGCC
Source organism: uncultured Acidobacteriaceae bacterium (assembly GCA_963789625.1). Classification (GTDB taxonomy): domain Bacteria; phylum Acidobacteriota; class Terriglobia; order Terriglobales; family Acidobacteriaceae; genus Sulfotelmatobacter. Next base: position 169,220 of record CAWBLK010000014.1, read on the forward strand.
CCCGTTCTCGGACTGCAGCGTGCCGCCGAAGATGGTCGCGCTATTGTTCAGATTCACAGTGCCGCCGTTGGCCAGGATGGTGCCCTTGAGTGCTGCTTACGGCATTGATGTAGTTTCCATTGTTCAGATTGAGCGTACCGCTCGCGGTGGCTTCCAGCAGTCCCGTATTGGTTACACCAGCTGCGCTGGAGGTAGTGGGTGCGATGGTGAGCGCGGTCGGCTGGTTGGCGTTGATAACACCCGAAGCGCTATTGACGATGATCGTCTGATTGCCGCCGATGTTTCCAGCGCCGGAAATATTGATGTTATTGGTGAGCACCTCAGTGCCTGCGCCGGTAGTTCCTTCGATAATGTTGTTACCGTTGTTCGACATGGTCAGCGTGCCGGTTCCGCTGAGCGTCACATTGCCGCTCAGCAGGAAATAGGTGCCATTGTTGCCGAGGTCATGCTGATATTGCCGTTATTGGTGATGGTGCCCACCAACGTGTTCTGGGTGTTATTGGTGAGTACGTAGTTGCCCGCATTGGTCAGATTTTCCAGCGTAGCGGTGCCGTTGAGCGTTTCCACCACGCCGGTTCCCGAAGCTATTCAGCGTACCGCCGCTGATGATGATCCCGTTGGTCAGCTGTACGCTCGAACCGGCGCCAGCCGAAATCGTGCCGCCCGGCGTTGTTGATGGTGTTGGGCACGGAATTGTCATTCTGCCCGTAGAGGATCAGCGTCCCGCCGGCTGTAGCTTCCAGAGTGCCGGTGTTGGTGGTGCCGTTGCTGGTGTCAATATAAAGAGGTATCCGCCTGCGTCGCATTGATAATGCCGGCATTGCTCAGCGCCAACGAGTTGTTGCCGATGTTGCCCGCGCCCGAAATGGTCTGCCGCTTCCCACCGTTAATACGTCGGTGGCTGCCGAACCCTCAATGATGTTGTTGCCGTTGTTCGAGAGAGTGACCGTTCCCGTGCCGCTGAGCGTTGACGACGCCCCAATGATCAGGTCGGTTGCGTTGTTCCATGAATTCAGCGTGATCGCACCGTTGTTGGTGATGTTGCCATCGACCGTGAGGTTAGTGTTGTTCTCGATGGCCAGCGTGTCGTGAGTCGTACTCAGGGTGAGTGTGCCGGCGACATCGGCGCCGTTCACATTCACCGTGTTGGTTCCACCAATGACAACGGCGTTGGAAGTCGTCGGGGCTGTGCCCAAGCTCCAGTTCCCTGCCGTTCCCCAGTTGCCATCCCCGGCCGTTCCCGTCCACGTATCTGTGGTCAGCGGAGGCGGTGCTGCCGCTGTGCGGACCGCCGCCTTGCTGGCTACCACACTCTGCGCCTGTAGCGCCTGCTGCGAAAGTTTGTGCTTCGATCCCGCAGCCGCTTGCGCGGAGGCCAGACCATCAAGGCTGAAAAAGGCGGCGAAGAGGCAAACCACACTGATAGGCAGAGTGACGGCACGAGAGAACGCTGAGCGCATGAGAAACTCCATAGAACGGATTCAGTCTCTTGGTTGTGATGTCGATGAAACTTGGTCCTGTTTTATCCTGGCTCCCCAAGAACCAAGAAAACAGGCACAAACTACTGTACGAACCCGAACGGGCTCGTAGAGAGGGCACACGCATCATAGCCACCGAGAAAAGATTGTCAAGATGAAAAATCTTGCAACGCTCTCGTACGCCTATCGATCTCGCCCTAACTCTTCGGCCCGACGCCCTGATCTCCCTTGAGCAAGTTCAGGATCGGGAAAATCCGCCGGGTTCTTACAGTCCACCACGGCGTACGGAACACAGACTTCTACTCCGCCATGAATTCATAAGCTAGATGGAAGTGGCACGCAAGGGACAAGACAGGACAAGATGGGACAACTCGGGACATCGCGAGCAAAAGCGGAGGAAATCTCTATGATTGCTTAGATATGCACAGCCCAGCAGAATGCAGGTGGCTAAACAGAGTCCTGCTGTTAGCAACCAGGCAGCACCCGACCGCAACCAATTACGACGGCCAGGGTTAATTCCCTTAGCGGGAGATGGACGGTATTTTAGAGATTGACACTTGAGGAGGAATACTCACCGATGAAAAGCAAGTCTCGGTTGTTAAGCATCTGTTTTCTAGGCGCCGCCCTGTCGTCTTCTGTATTGGGTATAACGGCTTGTGGCCACCCCCACTATTACCGGGTCTATGACCCCTACTACAGCGACTACCACGTCTGGAACGACAACGAAGTGGTCTATTACCATCAATGGGCGGGCGAATACCACCGCGATCCCAATCGCGATTTCCGCAAGCTGCCTCCGGGTGAACAGAAAGAGTATTGGACTTGGCGGCACAGCCACGGGGACAACCACTAGAAGCTATCCAACGATGAGCTGATTTCCGCCCCGTAGGGGCGACTGACAATAGCCCGGCACGTTCAGAGCCGGGTATGTCCGGCAAATCGAATGCATCCCGGAGGGATACCTGAAATTCTCAGCGCATCCCTGAGGAGATGGAACAATCTCTTTCTCCATAAATCGGCAGGCGGGCGCGAATCGCTCGCCTGCCTTTCTTTCCGCACATAACAACGAAACCGCCTTTGTGTTCTAATGCTGCCTCGCTTTGTCGAGGCGAGCATCTGAGCGACCACCCCATCCCGTTACAGACCGCCGAAGCCGAAGTCCAGGCTCATAGCGCCGAACTCCGCAAAGAACTCGGCCTGTTCAACCTGGTCATGGCGCAGATCCTCCTCGTCATCGTCCTGGATTTCTTCGGCACCGCCGCGAAAGCCGGATCGGCTCACGTCGTCTTCTGGCTGGTTGCCTTCGTACTCTTTTTCATTCCTCTCGCCTTGGTGGTCGCGCACCTCAATCGCCTCATGCCGCTTGAGGGCGGATTGTACGAGTGGGCGCGTCTGGCTTTCGGAGATCAAGCCGGCTTTCTGGTAGCTTGGAATCTCTGGCTCTTCGTCATGCTGTACGTAGCTGTAATCGGTCTGGTCACGACCAGCTTCGTAGCCTATGCGCTTGGCCCCACCGCCGCATGGATCGCTTCCAGCCGCTGGCTGATCCTTACCGTCTCACTATTACTGATCGCCGCCATGATGCTGATGTCCGCGCTCGGCCTTCGCGTCGGCAAATGGCTGGGCAACGCGGGCAGCATCGCCACGCTGATTACGCTCGCCGTACTCATTGCCACTCCGCTGCTGAACCGTTGGCGCGGCACGCTGGCCGAGTATCACCCGCTTCGTCTGGTCATGCCGCCGCTCACCGTCTTCGGCCTAAGCGTTTTTGCTAAGATGACTTTCGGCGCGCTCAGCGGCTTCGAATACGTCGCCATCTTTGCCGGAGAGTGCCGCAACCCTGCCCGCAATCTCACGCGCTCGGTGCTGATCACCGCGCCTTTCATTGCGCTCATCTATATCTTTGCCACCAGTTCGATCCTGGCCTTCGTTTCGCCCGACGCGGTGGACGTAGTCAGCCCCATACCGCAAGCTTTGCGTCTGGGCGCAAGCGGTTTCGGTGTTGCGGGACTTTCTAACTTTATCGTTCCCGTCGTCATCATTCTGCTCTTCGTAAATTACCCCACATCTTTTAGCGTCTACTTCAGCGCCAGCGCACGCCTGCCGATGGTCGCGGGATGGGATCACCTTCTTCCCGCGTGGTTTGCGCGCCTGCACACCAAATACAAAACTCCGGTCAACTCGATTCTTTTTCTGGGAGCGGTGACCATAGCCGGCAGCGCCGCCGCGCTCACCGGCGTCGGCCCGCAGGAAGCCTACGAACTCCTGTTGACCTGGGGATTCACCTTCTACGCTATCGCCTACCTGGCCCTGTTCGCCATCCCATTCCTCTCGCCGAAAAACCGTGGCCTGCGCCCGCGCCTATGGCTGCAACTGGCGGCCATCTCAGGATTCCTGATCACGTTCCTCTACGTAGCACTCTCAATCTTCCCCATCATCGATGTACAAAGTTCGTGGAGTTATTCGCTGAAGATCGCGGGAGTCGTGCTGGGAGCGAACCTGCTGGGATGGATGATCTATCGCGCAGGGAAACGTAAAGCGAGCCGCGCAATCGAATGCGGACAGTAACGTGGAAGAGCGGCGCTTCAGCGCCGCGTAAGCCCAATCTCAATGAACCCGGCTTCAGCCCCCGTAGGCTCTCACCGCAGAAACACCCGCCCCGCATCTTCCACCCGAATAGTCGATTTCCGCCGCGTCCCACTCGCCACGTTATAAACGACCAGCAGATGTCCTTCGACAATGAGAATCTCCTTGCCGCTGACCCAGCCCACCAGCGAGGCATGCGGCAGAAAAGCAATTCGCCGTGGAGAGTCGCCAACACTCTTCACCTCAACCGCCGGCAAATCCACCAAAGCCTTGCGAATGCGTTGCGATTCCTCCGGATTGGCCTGCCCCTGCTCGGCCAATTGAATCGGCGTATTCGGCTTTGATGTAGCAATGATGGTGATCGCCACCGAGCCGAGGTCAGGCGAGAGCTTGCCCGTCTCGGTGTAAAAACTCACGTCGTAGTCAGGATTTTTGTACGCAGCCTGCTCATCAAACACCATCAACGTCTTGCCGTGGAGATGCAACAGCGTCTGATCGTTGCTCTGGTTCTCCCAGCCGCAGCAAGCCGTGTCAGGAATCGCCTCGAGGATTGCGTCTGCGCCCGGCGCGTCCAGAACGCGCCGCAGCGGCGGATCGAACGGCGTCGCGCTCCAATTGCCCACGCTCTCTTCATACACCGAAGTCGCCTTATAGATCGGCTGAGTTTTTCCCGCCACAAATTGCGTTAGCAGAAAAAACTTGCCCACTCCATCGTCGGGAACCCACACCTCGCCGTAAGGGCAGCTTTCCTCACAGCCTCCCGTCGGGCACGAGCACTCAGGCAACGCGATCGAAGCCACATCCTCACGTCCCGCACCAGCAAGATCACTTCGCCAGCCGAGCCAGGTCGTCTTGGTGGAAAGATCGACGCCATCGCGCTGCAAGCGCCGCGCCTGATTCGAAAACCAGTAAAGATGCATTCCATCCGCAGAAAGAAACGGCACTGGCGCCGATTCCGCGATCGACAGGTTCGATCCTGCCGTAGAAGTAGTGCGGGCAACATCGCGCGTGAGGGTGGTTGCAGTCTTCCCATCCCAGAACCACACCTTGCGCTCGTTTGCGAAATCCCCCTCCGTAAGCGGCAAAGCGGCGCTCTCGGCGAACAGCATCTGCCCCAGATGATTCACCGAAAAGTTCTGCGGCGAAGCTACAGCATCCGCCGGAACTTTCACAGTCTGCTTCGCAGCAAACGTGGCAGGATCATATTCCACGGCCTCGCCCGGTGCGCGCAGCACCCATACTCGCTTGCTCTGCCCCGTCAGCGAAGCTGTTATGAAAAGCGAAGCACAAAATATGGTGATCGGTATTTGTATTTTCATGAATGCGTAAGTCCAGAATGCCTGCATGATTGTAAATCGTTAAATCCTACAATCGTGGGACTCGCTGCCTCCGCGCCTCTTGCGTACAATAGGTACTGAAAGACGACGAGCACACACCCCGAGAATCCCATGACAACAGCCGCAACCCCTCCTGTCCGCCCGCAAGGTACCCCGGCGCAGCTTCCCGAAGTGCCGCTAACCACCGAAGGCTACAGCGTACTGCATCAGATGATGCGCTTCCGTTGGACTGCGTGGAGAGCGCTCCCCGAAGCAACCAGATCGGCGAGCGCTCAGGAAGCCGCGTCTGTGCTGGGCGAAATGGAGCAGAATGTTGCCGGGCAAAAGCCCGCAGGACAGTCCGCGCTTTTCTCCCTGATCGGTCACAAGGGCGATCTGATGTTCGTTCACTTCCGCAACTCGTTTGCCGATCTCAACCAGGCCGAACTCAAATTGGCTGGCTTGCGCCTCAGCGATTACCTCGAACCCACATCTTCGTATCTCTCCATCATCGAACTCGGGCTCTACGACTCGACGCTCAAGATTTACAAAGAGCTGGCCGACCAGGGTATTCAGCCGCACTCCGATCAATGGAAAGCGGAAATCGAATGCAAGCTCAGCCGTCACCGCGAGGCAATGCACCCACGGCTGTTTCCCGAGATTCCGCCGAACCGTTACCTCTGCTTCTATCCCATGGACCGCCGGCGCGGCGAGGATAAGAACTGGTACACGCTCCCTATCGAAGAGCGCGCCCGCCAGATGAGCGATCACGGACTCGTGGGCCGCCGCTACGCCGGCGAAGTGAAGCAGATCATCACCGGCTCGATCGGCTTCGATGATTGGGAGTGGGGCGTCGATCTTTTCGCCGACGATCCGCTGGTGTTCAAGAAACTGATCTACGAAATGCGCTTCGATCACGTCAGCGCCGTCTATGCCCTGTTCGGCCAGTTCTACGTAGGAGTGCGCTGCCCCGCCGCGGCGCTAGAGAAATTATTGAGTGGAGAATTACCGAAGTAGCCGTGGCACAAAACCTTATTCACAACAGAGTCACAGAGAAAACCTTCTTCTGGATTTTTGGGTTATTTTTTGGATTTTGTTTTTCTCCGTGCCTCTGTGTCTCCGTGGTGAATGATTTTAGGAGAATTCATGTCGACCCTCGGACTCATCGAATACAAAGACGCCACCCCAGAAGTGCGCGCAGTTTATGACGACATCATGGCCACGCGCAAGACCGACTGGATCAACAATTTCTGGAAGGCCATCGCGCATGACCCCGCCACGCTCAAGCGCACATGGGAGGACATCAAGCAGATCATGGCTCCCGGCGCACTTGACCCGCTGACCAAAGAACTGATCTACGTCGCCGTGAGCGTGACCAACCAATGCCACTACTGCATCGCCTCGCACACCATATCGGCGCAGAAGAAAGGCATGACCGACGCTATGTTTAAGGAGTTAATGGCCGTCGTCGGCATGGCGAATGAAACCAACAAAATGGTCACGGGATATCAGGTGGAGATTGACAAACAGTTCAAGAGCGGTCGTTGATCACCAAACAACTCATGTGGGGACAGCCACCCTCGGCTGTCCGCCGTGTGCAGCGCGGCAAGGTTCTCTGCTCGTCGCTTCCGCTAACGACGTTTAAATTTCCACTCGCACAACTTCATATCCACCTTCCGCCCGCGAAAGCGCACACCCTCAGCCTCCAACCGCAATCGTTGCTCAATGGCCGAATCGCCGCGCAGTTTGATCTCTCCGCCAGCACCTAACACGCGCTGCCAGGGCAATCCGAAGCCGCGATGCAGCACCTTCGCCACCTGCCGCGCCGCGCCCGGCAGTCCCGCCGCTCGTGCAACCGCTCCATAAGTCGAAACTTTACCCTGCGGAATTCTCCGAATCGCGGCTTCGATGCGCATTCGTACCTTCGACGCCTTATCGGGAACGAACTGATCGGAAAAATATTTATCTCGCGACAGGGCTTTCGGGCGCCTTTTTACTTTAAGCTTCTTTACTTCACGCTTCGCCGACTTCTTGCTTCCCTTCTTCACAGTGCGATCCATCCCAAGCGAATCAGCCACAACGATCCCACCGACACCACCAACCACAATATTATTCCCTGCAACAATGGACGAGGTCCCACCTGCTTGAGCGTCGCCACCGAGATGCCGCTGCCGATCAGAAACAAAGTTGCGGTCAATCCGATCTTCGCAACTTTCACCGTGATCGCGTACGCATGGGCTCCAAATGGGAGATACGTATTGCACACCGCCGCCAGACAGAAAAAGCCGATAAACCACGGCCACTGAATTTTCGCCTTCGCGCCACAAACCATGGCGGTCGCAAGCGACACCGGAACAATCCACAGCGCCCGCGCTAGCTTTACCGTGGTCGCTATGACCAGCGCAGCCGCCCCATATTTGGCAGCTGCGCCCACTACCGAACTCGTGTCATGAATGGCCAGCGCGGCCCACAATCCAAACTGCGATTGTGTCAGCTTGAGAGCCGTGCCGATGGCGGGAAAAATCAGCAGCGCCACGGAATTCAACACAAAGACGGTTCCGAGTGACACAGCCATCTCATCGTCTGTGGCGTTGGTGATGGGCCCAACAGCGGCAATGGCGCTGCCGCCGCAAATTGCCGTGCCTGTAGAAATAAGAAATGCCGGCACGCGCGAAACCTTGAGCAACGCGCCCAGCCCCATGCCCACAAGCAATGCGAAGCTGATGCCCAGCAAGGTGTAGACGAATCCGCTGCGCCCGGTCTGCACCACTTGGTGCAAGTTCATTCCAAAGCCCAGGCCAACTACCGAGGCCTTCAGCAGAAATCTGGAGAAGTTCTTGGCTTCCTTACTATAAGGATGCGGAAACGCAAGCCCAAACACCAATCCCATGGCCAGCGCAACCGGCGGTGACACGAACCCGCTGGCGCTCACCAGCAGGCAAAGAATAAAAACGATGCGAGGCAGCATTCGAGGAGACCCGGCGTGGCTCTCACCGCAGTGCATGCGCCGCGGCGAAAACCCCGATTCGTGGGCCGGGCTAAGCCACCTTGCGGAAGGATTCGATGGCTTCCGCCTCTGAGTTGTACACGTCGAAAACCGTGAGCAGCTTGGTGACCTGCAGTAGATCGCCCACGCGCTTGGTCAGGTTCGCCAATTTGATGGTGCCTCCGGCATTCTGCGCGGTGGTGCGCAATGCAACCAGAGTGCCCAGACCGCCGGAATCAATGTAATTCACTTCGCCCAGATTCAGCACAATCCGATTGTTTTCCGAAACCGCCTTCTTGACGGTCTCCCGCAGCAGCGAAGATTCCTCGCCAAATACAATCCGCCCGCTGCAATCTACCACCAGAATTCCATCTTTCGTTTGTGTCGACAGCTTTAATTGCATAAGAGCATTCCTCCCACGACAAATTCAATCCGGAATCGACGGCTTCTGCGCTCCGGATTGACGCACCAGCCTATCGCTTGCACTATGCTTTTAGCAAGCCTCGGCCCTGCGTTCCGCGTGTCCCTGCTATCACGTATAATCGTGATTCCGGCATGAGCTACACCGTCCTGGCGCGCAAATACCGTCCGCAGAAATTCTCCGAGGTTATCGGACAAGAGCACGTTACCCGCACTCTGCAGAACGCCCTCGAGCAAGGCCGCACGGCGCATGGCTACATTTTCAGCGGACATCGCGGCATTGGAAAAACCACCGTGGCGCGCATTCTGGCGGCGGCGCTGAATTGCCGTTCGTCGGACAAGCCGGTGGCGGAGCCATGCGGCGTCTGCGAATCGTGTACGGAAATTCGCGCCGGTAATGCGGTCGACGTGATCGAGATCGACGCTGCCACCAATCGCGGCATCGACGAAATCCGCGAACTGCGCGAGGCCGCGCGCTATCGTCCGGCGCGTGACCGCTTTAAGATTTACATTCTCGACGAAGCTCACCAGATTACCGATGCCGCCTTCAATGCGTTGCTCAAGACGCTGGAAGAGCCACCGGATCACATCGTCTTCATGCTGGCGACCACGCAACCGGAAGACATTCCACAGACCATTCGTTCGCGTTGCCAGCACTTCAGTTTTCGCGCCGTAAAGTTTGACGACATCGTCGGCCAGTTGCGCGATCTGGTTGGCCGCGAAAAGATCGAAGCCGATGACGACGCTCTTGCCCTACTGGCCGAAGCCGGCGACGGTTCGATGCGCGATGCGCTCTCCATTCTCGATCAGGCAATTGCATCTTCGAGCGGTAAGCTCACGGCGGATTCTGTACGCAATCTCGTCGGCGCCGCGCCCGCACATATTCTCGAAGAAGTAATGCAGGCGGTTGCTCGCGGAGCGAGCGAAGAAGTGCTGCGGCACGTGGACCACCTCATCAGCGAAGGTCACAGCCCCACCCACTTCGCGCGTCAGATGGTTCGCTTCTTGCGCAATGCCACGGTCGCAAAAATTGCGGGCAGAGACTCTTCCCTGCTGCAGGTATCGAGTGAAGAACGCGAGCGCGTGGAGCGCGTGGCCGCACTGTTCGGCGAAGAAGATCTTACTCGGCATCTGCAGATCATGTTGCGCACACACGGCGAACTGGGATACAAGCAGGAGCAGCGATTTCATCTCGAACTCGGCTTGCTCAAGATGGCGCACGCGCAGCGCTTGCTGCCCATTGAGCAACTACTCAGCGATGTGGCCGCGTCGTCGAATGTTGCGGAAGCAAGCGCTCCCAGGCTTGCGGCACGTCCTTCAATCGTTGCGTCGGGCACTGCGTCTGATCCACGACGCACCGATGGGATTGCAGGATCGCGTCCCAATGCAGTTTCACCGTTTGCTGCCGATTCCGCGCGCAAGGGCACACCGCGACAGGAATCTTCCACGGATTCAACTCCCGCAACCGGACCACGCGTGGTCGCGGCCGCAAATCCCGCGAAAGTGATCATGGGCTCGGCTGCGCCGAATCTGGGCGAGAGCGTATTCGAACCTGTAGTCAACTCTCAGGTCGAGATTCAGCCCGAACCCAAACCGCAGACTGCGCCGCAAGTTTCGCAGATGCAAGCCGTCGCCGCGCCTCAGGCCACGACATCGGCCGCGTCCCCAGCTGCGAACATCGAGAAGCTGCAAAGCGCCGTGTTGCAGGCGCTCACCGATGGCAACCAGCGCATCCTCGTCTCAATGCTTGAAGCGGGCGAATGGTCGGTCGAAGGTAACGAAGTCGTGATCAAGGTGTCGGAGTCGCAGACCGTAGTCGACATGTCGCTAGGTCCGGAAGCGCGGCGCCTCGCGATTGCATCCGCCAGCGGAATTCTGGGGCGGGCAGTCAAGCTGAGGATCGTTCCCGAAGCAGCTGTTGCGACCGCGGAAAAGAAGAGTGGCGGTTCGTTTAAACCCAGCGACGCGAACACCGGTGTCGGCGGACGAGGCCGTGCCGAGCAGGACGCAGTCGTGCAACGTTTGCGGGAAAAGTTCGGGGCCGAAATTCGTACGGTGATTGATTACAAGGAGAAGCGGTAAAGCCATCATGGGCGGATTCAATCTGCAAGAACTGATGTCGAAGGCGAAGTCACAGTACGAAACCTTGCAGAAGAAAATGCAGGAGACCGTGGTGGAGGCGTCGTCTGGCGGAGGCACGGTAACTGCGAAGATGGACGGCCGCAAGCAACTGCTGAGTCTGCGCATCGATCCCGAAGCGGTGAAGTCGGGCGACGTGGAGATGCTGCAGGATTTGATTTTGGCTGCAGTGAACGAAGCTGCACGCCAGATCGATGGCGCGATGCAGTCGACAGTGGGCGGCATGCTGGGCGGCTTGGGCATCGGCGGACTCTGAAGAATCGATTTCCTATGTCTAAATTTGCGGAACCGATGTCGCGGCTGATTGACGAATTGAAGAAGCTGCCGGGGGTGGGCGCGAAGAGCGCGCAACGGCTGGCATTCTACATTCTGCGCGCCAGCGACGAAGATGCCGAGGCGCTCGCAGCGGCGGTGCGCGACGTTAAAGCCAGCCTGCGGCTTTGTTCCGTCTGTAACAACATCACCGATGTCGACCCTTGCGTCTACTGCACCAGTGCGACGCGCAACCAGCGCCTCGTCTGCGTGGTGGAGGAACCGACCAACATTGCCGCCATTGAAAAAACCAAGCACTTCAACGGCGTCTACCACGTGCTGCATGGCTCGCTCTCGCCGCTGCATGGCGTCGGTCCTGAGCAGTTGCGCATCGCGAACCTCATTGCGCGTGTGGATGCGGGAAATGTGGATGAAACGATCCTTGCCACGAATCCGACGGTGGAAGGCGAAGCCACGGCCGCATATTTGTCGCAACAGTTAAAGCGCGTGGGTGTGAAGGTGACGCGCATCGCGATGGGCATTCCTGTCGGCAGCGACATTGAGTACACCGACGAGATCACCATGCTGAAAGCCATGGAAGGCCGGCGCGAGCTGTAGAAGTTCATGCTCGCCGTTTCCCTACACCGTCAAGTCGGGCTCCAGAAATACGTTGAGTTCTTCTTCGGCGGAAGCTAATCCTTCGGGCAACGTTCCGCGGTTGTATTCCGCCATGCGATTCTTCCACTTGAGGAAGTCCGTGATGCTTTGTGGTTCCACGCGGACCTCAACGCGGCGTAGGCTTGCCAACAACAGATTCATTTCATATTGGAAGCCCGTGGCGCTGCGGAGATTCTTTGCCGCAGGATGAACCGTTTCGATTCTGCCGCGATTTTGTTCCAGCAATCCCCAACCTTGGGGCAGTTCTTCGCGTCGCACCAGTCCAGCGGGAACGAGGTAGAAGCGTTCGCAACCGACTCCTTGCTCAGGCTTGAGGCGGAAGGGCTTGGCACGGTCGGCGAGGAAGTCAGCGCGCGTAACTTTGCACTCGACCAGCACGGAGTGGCAGGCGCGCTTCCAGCCGATGGCGTCCGGCATCTCGCCGCTGACGCAAGCTTGCTCGGAGAGCACCACTCCGCAGCGGTAGCGTCGGAGCCAGTGGACGGCTTTCTCGACTAGTTGAGCGTGGGTCATGAGTTCGGCTTCCAAGCTCCGGCTTCCGGCTAGCAAGAACATTTGTATCTGGAGAAGCGGATGTGCGGAAGTCACTGGAAAGCTACTAGCGGGGCGGGCTGTGGAAATCTGCCCGAAAAATATCTGCGGCGCGCGCCTTCGGTCGCGTCCGCCGGCGCCGATTCTTGGGACATAAGAGCTGATTTTGACCTGCACCCCCCACCCACATCATTTTGCTGAAATCCAGTAAACATGGGGGTAAACGCATTTTTGGGACGTGCAGAGCTGGCTAAATATTAGATTTCAAATAGCTTGCGGGCAAAATCTAGGCAGCAAAGCACTTAGCTCTGATGTCGGGATGTCGGGAGAGTGGCATCTACCGCCTCCGCTTTGACTATGTTCTGCTGATTCGGGTTGGGCCGCAAGGTCAGATGTCACAAGGGGGTTGTGGATTGCGGGGGTTGCCCCAGGATTGGTTCGGTCAAGAGGCCGCGGAGCCCAACTTAATCGGATTGGCACTTGAGGGCGTGTCAACTTCCCGGAAGCCCGTTTCTGGCCAACTTCCCGTTTGCCGACCGCTCGCCCATAATCGTCGTCTCCGCGCGTAATGTGCTGCCCAAGCTATAATTACGCCCGACGATGGCTCCCCCTCCTGGGACAAAACTCGGCCCCTATGAAATCCAATCGCCGCTCGGCGCGGGCGGCATGGGTGAGGTGTATCGCGCGAAAGATACGCGCCTTGATCGTACTGTGGCGGTCAAGATTCTTCCGGCGCACTTGTCTGACAACCCCGAGGCCAAACAGCGCTTCGACCGCGAAGCCCGTGCCATTTCTTCCTTAAACCATCCCAACATCTGCACGCTCTTCGATGTCGGCCACCAGAGTGGAACCGACTACCTGGTGATGGAATACCTGGAAGGCGAGACACTGGCCGATCGGCTGCGGAAGGGACCGCTTCGACCGGACGAGTTGTTCAAGTACGGGATCGAAATTTGCGAAGGCCTGGAACAAGCGCACCGGACGGGCGTAGTTCATCGTGATCTAAAGCCGGGCAACGTGATGCTGACCAAGGCGGGAGCCAAGTTGATGGACTTCGGTCTAGCTAAAGCGGTCGCACCGGCCTTGCCCCCGGCCTCAAGCTTGACCATGACGGTTTCGGCTCCGGCAGCAAGCCACCCTCTGACCGCTCAGGAACGCTGGTAGGCACCTTCCAGTACATGTCGCCGGAGCAGGTGGAAGGCAAGGAGGCCGATGGGCGCAGCGACATCTTTGCCCTTGGCGCAGTTCTGTACGAGATGGCGACAGGCAAGCGCGCATTTGAGGGCAAGACCACGGCCAGCGTGATCGCCGCGGTACTGGAAAGAAATCCTCCACCGATTTCAAGTGTGCAGCCCATGTCGCCGCCTACGCTGGATCGCATCGTGAGCACGTGCATGGCGAAGGATCCGCACGAACGCTTCCAGAATGTGCACGATGTCAAGCTGCAATTGAAGTGGATTGCAGAAGGCGGATCGCAAGCCGGTATACCCGCCCCGGTTGCCGCCCGGCGCAAGAACCGAGAGAAGCTGGCGTGGTCGCTGATGTGCGGATTCGCGATTCTGGCAGCGGTTATTGCGCTGTGGACTTACCTGCGTCCTCGCCCGGCCAGCGCCGGACCTGTGCTTGCATTCATTCCTCCGCCGTCGAATACTCACTTCCTGGCCTTTAATTTCGGCTCGGGACCCGCCGTAGTTTCTCCCGATGAAACCAGACTGGCATTCACGGCAATCGATCAGGATGGGTCAATTAAGCTGTGGACACGCTCGCTCAAAGCCAGCGATGCCAGCGCCATTCCGGGCACGGATGGAGCGGCTTCGCCCTTCTGGTCGCCCGACGGCCGTTCGCTCGGATTCTTCGCCGGCGGGAAATTGATGACGGTGGAGCTAAACGGTGGAAATGTGCAGGCTTTGGCCGATAGTTCTGCGCCCTACGCATCGGCATGGGCGCCGGACGGCACCATCCTGTTCCGGCCGGTGCCGGGTTCGCCACTGTTTCGGATTTCCGCGGCGGGCGGCAAGGCGGTTGCGTTCGGCCTGTTGGGCGCCAATGATTACTCCCAACACGATCCCGCAATACTGCCGGACAGAAAGCACATCCTGGTCGGTATCAGTGACAAGAAGGGGCCTGACCGCGTCGAATTTATGTCGCTTCAGTCGTCGGAAAGCAAACTCGTGCTCGACGATGCCGATGTCCCCGCTTATGCCGGCGGATTTTTGTTTTTTATTAGGAACAAGAAAGTATTTGCCCAACCCTTTGACCTTGGTTCCGGTAGAGTCTCCGGCACCGCCACTCCTTTGGCGGATGCTGACAGGTATTCGGTTGCGGGCGCATCGGTGCTGGCCTTTCAAGCGGTCTCCCGGGAAGCGCGCTTGCAGTGGTTTGATTCGAATGGGAATCCGCTGAGCACAGTTGGCCAGGTTGCATTTCACATGGCCCCAAGAATATCGCCAGATGGCAAGCAGATTTTGTCCGTGGCGGTTGACCCGCAAAACGAGGGCTCCAATGATTTGTGGTCGCTTCCCTCGGCCGGCGGGATCAGCACGCGGATGACATTTGGCCCAGGCAGTAAGGATTGGAGCGTGTGGTCGCCCGACGGAAAATATATCGCGTACGGTGTGCATGCTGAGGGAAAAATCAGCATCGTGCGCAAGCCATCGGATGGGTCTGGCGCCGAAGAGACGCTGCTAACTCTAGGGCCGGAGATTTCCTACTCGCCCGCTTTAGATTGGTCGCCTGACGGCCGTTATTTGTCGTACGACGCCTTCAACGTTAATCAGGGACGGATGGCAATCTGGATTCTTCCTCTGTTTGGCGATAAGAAACCGTTCCAGCCGGCACCGGTTACCGGTAGCCAGCATGACGGGCTGTTTTCGCCCGACGGCCACTGGCTGGCCTATTTTTCCAACGAGACTGGCCAGCCGGAAGTTTATGTTGTGCCCTTTCCGGGAGGAAGGAAAATACCAGATTTCGCACGGCGGCGGATGGCAGGTTTGTTGGGACAAGAAAGGCGACCTTTATTTCTTGAGCACCGGCAACCAACTAATGAAGGCGGAATTGAATTTGAGCGGGCAAACCTTGCAGGTGAAGTCTCTGCGCCCTCTGTTCCAGATGAACCTTTTAGACGTGCCAGCGCCTTTGTTCGACGTGACCGCGGACGGCCAGCGATTTGTGGCGGTAACTCCCGCCCGCGCCGAGGCCAGCTCGATCAACTTGCTGCTCAACTGGCCAGCGCTGCTGAAAAAGTAAGCCTCGCCAATCCAACGACCTCGTGAGCCGAAGCGCCTTAAAGAACTCTTAAGCTTTTTCCACTGGGCGGATGACGGGCAAATCGGAAGTTAGTCCTGGCCAGAAGTCGGCTTCTGGGAAACTGAACGAAAGTCAAGATGGATTCGCGTTCCGTTCGATTTGTGATCGCCAAGCCTCGTCCAGTCGGCTTCGCAAAGACGGACCTCTGCCCGGCTACTAGAGAATAAGGCGTAGTCCAGGTCGATGAGTGAAACGGTAATGTTACGCCAACAACTCACTGAGAAGATCGGGTAAAATTACTGCCATGGCATTCCGATTCGAGTTCGACCCGGTCAATAAGATCCTGCTGGCGCGGTTCGAGGGTCAGCTCACGAATGAATCCGCGGAGGAATACCACGACGCCCTGGGCAAGAATTGGAGAGCGACCGGCGCATGTGCGGGCCTCTGGGACCTTTCAGGCGTCACCGACTTTGCTGTAGCGGCCGATTTCTTGCGCAGCCTGGCACAGCGCAAACCAATCTCGCCGGGCTTGACTGACCATCCCCGCTTCATCGTTGTTCCGGAAACGGCTGGATACGGCTTGATGCGCATGTTCCAGATCGCGGGAGAGTCTGCACGACCTCTCTTGCATGTCGTGCGCACGGTTGATGAAGCGCTCACGGAACTCGGCGCTCAATCCTCCCACTTCGAACCTTTAGAGTGAACGCAATGGGTTAGTTGGCGAAAACAGGTGTTAGCAGTCAAAGCTTGCTCGGCGGGTCAACGAGTGAAATCGCGTTGTTACGGCAAATACCCGACTTCCGTGCCAATTTTGGAAAAAAACTCAGTCGGCGTGTCGGATTCATGCTGCATTGACAATCACACCTTCTTGGGCGCAATGTTGCAGCCACGTTTGTGCGGAGCCTCTTCCTAGTCAATCTTTTTTCCCTAGGCTCCTGCTTTCCGAAGCCGTATCGCGTGTTTCCGTATGAGGTTCAGTGATTGGGGATCGCTTAAAGAAGCAGCGGTCCAACATCAATCAAGCTAGTCAACATCATGGAGCGCAGAATGACCTCGAAATCCCGCTCACGACTTTTGATTCTCGTGTTCGGCTTGGCCCTCGCCAAGCCAACTCAGGCACAACAGCCATGTCTCCCATGTGGACAGGTAGGCCCCAACGCCGGACCGATCATAGCTGCAATCGTGGCGACGGCAGCGGCTGTGGTAATCGTAACGGTGGTAGTTATTCACGAGACCAAGAAGCGAACAATTACCGGATGTGTCAACCCGGACGCGAACGGGATGACCCTCACGAACGAAAAGGACACACAAACTTACGCGCTGTCGGGCGACACTACAGGCATCAAGGCGGGCGATCGAATAAAGCTACAGGGTAAGAAAGTAAAGGCGAAGGGACCCGACAAGGCGCTTGTATGGAAAGCAACGAAGGTGACCAAAGACTTTGGCGCCTGTCAACCCTAGCTGTGACGTCGACCCTAGGCACCTCGGAATTTGCAGGAATCCGTTACGCTCCTGCCAGCTTAGCTATCGCAAAACAGGCGATGACACTCATTGAGGTACGTCCGTCTGGGTCGATGAGTAAAATGGTGATGCTACAACGCAATCCCTGAGCACCGCGCCAACTTCGCGCCTTTGATTGACTTGCCCGGTTTCGCCCACGTAAGATTCCGGCACGAATGATCGGCCAAACTATTTCACACTACCGCATTGTTGAGAAGCTGGGCGGCGGTGGTATGGGAGTGGTGTACAAGGCCGAGGACATAAAGCTCGGCCGTTTCGTGGCCCTCAAGTTCCTGCCCGACGACGTGGCCAAAGACCCCCAGGCACTCAGCCGCTTTGAGCGGGAAGCCAAGGCCGCCTCTGCACTGAATCATCCCAACATCTGCACCATCTACGAAATTGACGACGAGCACGGCGATGCGTTTATTGCGATGGAGTTTCTGGATGGACTGACGTTGAAGCACCGCATTGCGGGAAAGCCGATTGAGGCGGATGTTTTGCTCGGCCTGGCCATTGAGATTGCCGACGCGCTGGACGCGGCACATGCCGAAGGCATCGTTCACCGCGACATCAAGCCTGCAAATGTTTTCGTGACCAAGCGCGGTCACGCCAAGATTCTCGATTTCGGATTGGCGAAGCTCAGCCCGGCAGGCAGTTCTTCGAGCAAGATTGCGTCCCTGAACACGCAGACGGGGTCGGCGGGCGCGGATCATCTGACCAGTCCGGGCTCCGTGGTGGGCACGGTGGCGTATATGTCGCCGGAACAGGCGAAGGGCAAAGAACTCGACGCCCGCAGCGATCTGTTTTCCTTTGGGGCGGTGCTGTACGAGATGGCGACGGGCGCGTTGCCGTTCGAGGGTGAGACTACGGCGCTGATCTTCAATGCCATCCTGAATTCCGATCCGCCGCCGGCGATTCGTTTCAATCGCGAGATTCCGCCGGAGCTGGAACGCATCATCGACAAGGCGCTGGAGAAAGACCGTGAGTTGCGCTATCAGGGTGCGGCGGAGATGCGAGCCGACCTGCAACGGCTGAAGCGGGATACGGAGACGGGGAGGGCCAAAGTTGCGAGTTCTGGGACGGTAGCCGTGGCACAGGAAAGCGGCTCTCAGGCATCCGCCCCACAACCGGTACCAGCATCAGGTTCCACGCCGGGTGCAGCCGCGCCGGTGTCATCGAGCGCGGTGAAGTCTGTTGAGGTTCCGGTAGCTGAGAAGAAGAAGCTCTGGAAAATCGTAGTTCCCGCTGCCCTAGTCATTGCCGCATTGATTGCTGGTGGGCTTTACTACCGTTCGCACCAAACCCAGGCCCTGACCGAAAAAGACACCGTCATCCTCGCCGACTTCACCAACACCACCGGCGATTCCGTCTTCGATGGCACCCTCCGCCAGGGGCTTTCCGCGCAACTGGAGCAATCGCCATTCCTGAATTTGCTCTCCGACCAGAACATCGCGAAGACGCTCGCGCTTATGTCGCAGCCAAAAGATGCGCGCCTTACCAGCGAGTTAGCCCGGGACATCTGCCAGCGTACCGCCAGCGCCGCCACCATCGAAGGTTCTATCTCCGGTCTGGGCAGCCAGTACGTGGTGGGCCTGAAGGCGGTGAACTGCCACAGCGGCGACCTGCTTGGCCAGGAGCAGGCGACTGCCAGCAGCAAAGAACAGGTGCTGAAGGCGCTGGGCGAGGCGGCCACGAAGCTGCGCGAAAAGATGGGTGAATCCCTGGCCTCAGTGCAGAAGTTTGATGCGCCGCCGGAGGGCGTGACCACACCATCGCTCGAGGCCCTGCAGGCCTACAGCCTGGGCTTGCAGGCGATGACAGTAAAGGGCGACTCCGCGGCGGCGATTCCGTTGTTCCAGCGCGCCACCAGCCTGGACCCCAACTTCGCCATGGCCTACGCGCGATTAGGAACCAGCTACGCCAACCTGAACCAAACCTCACGTGCAGCCGAGAATCACCGCAAGGCATATGAATTGCGTGAGCGCGTGAGCGAGCGCGAGAAATTCTACATTGCTTCGCATTATGAACAGCAAGTTCTTGGAGACCTGGAAGCAGCCCGCAAGACTTACGAGCTTTGGGCGCAGACCTATCCCCGCGACAACACCCCGGCCGTGAACCTGGGCTTCATCTATGGGGCCCTGGGCGAACTTGACAAGCAACTTGTAACGGACCAGGAGGGTCTGAAACTGAATCCTGGAAGCGGCCTTATGCGCGCGAATCTTGTCGCCGCATACATGCAACTGAACCGCTCGGACGAAGCCAAAGCCACCGCGCAAGAGGCGCAGGCACAACATCTCGATTCCCCCAACATTCATCTCAGTCTCTACTTGGTTGACTTCCTGCAGCGTGATGCGGCCGGAATGGAGCGTGAGGCGGCAACCCTTGTGGGCAAGCCCGGGTTTGAAGACGTCATGCTGCTCTACCAATCCCAAACCGCCGGTTACGCCGGGCAATTTGCCAGGAAGCGAGAGCTGGTGCGGCGCGCTATGGACTCTGCAACCCGCGCCGACGAAAAAGAGGTGGCCGCCACCGATCAGGCTGCCGCAGCCGGTAGCGAAGCTATGGCGGGTAATGCAAGCTTAGCCAAAGAACAAGCGCAGGCGGCGCTGGCGCTCTCGAATGGCAGAGACGTTGAAGGCAGCGCCGCCGTCGCCGTGGCGCTGGCCGGCGACTCCGGACAGGCTACGCGGCTGGCCGATGATTTGGCCAAGCGCTTCCCCGAAGATACGATCGTACAGTTGGAGTATTTGCCGCAGATCCGCGGGGC
Organism: uncultured Acidobacteriaceae bacterium; assembly: GCA_963789625.1. GTDB lineage: Bacteria > Acidobacteriota > Terriglobia > Terriglobales > Acidobacteriaceae > Sulfotelmatobacter. The sequence goes on from CAWBLK010000014.1 coordinate 189,119, forward strand.
CGCAGCTCTTCAAAGCGGTAATGCTGCCAAGGCGGTCGAAGCCCTGGTAGCGGCTACACCCTACGAACTTGGACAGACGCTCTGGCCCGCTTACATTCGAGGACTAGCGTATCTGAAGTTGGGACAAGGAAGCGCGGCCGCGGTTGAGTTCCAGAAGATCGTCGACCACCCCGGCGCGGTTCAAAACGATCCCGTCGGCGCACTGGCGCACTTAGGCCTGGCCCGCGCTTATGTCCTCGAAGCCGGCATCGGCCATGGGGGCGCGGGCGCGCCGCCCGTCCAGCCCGACTCCGCCGCGCTGGGCAAAGCAAAAACCGCATATCAGGACTTCTTAGCTCTGTGGAAAGATGCCGACCCAGATATTCCGATCCTGAAAGAAGCCAAGGCGGAGTACGGGAAGCTGCAGTAGCGGGTGGAAACCAGATCAAACGCTAAGGTCAAAAGCAGCGGACAAGAGTGTCCGCTCACACGTGAAATCGCATCACTGAGTTGGGCGCGGAGCCTTCATCGACTTCACCACAACCGGCCAGTGCAGAACCGTTTCCAGCAAATGCCGTTCGGCGGCGATGGTTTGAGCGGACGCACTCAAGGGCGAATAGCCTTCGGCGGCGATGATTAAAGCTTCGTTTCGTTTCGACGTGATGGGATCACTTTCAATCTGAATGCGGCCGATGTGGGCATCGTGCCCGGAGTCCAGAGCATTCGCCAGGCGCAGGATGGCGGCGAGTTGGATTGTGGCTTTCTGCTCGTCGGGAAGGAGATCGCGCAGAGATTTGTGCCTTCGCGTCGGCAATGCTCCACGGTGAAAGCGCGCGACGATGGCGGCGCGCTGCAGGTCTTCGGGCTTCCAGCCCAGCGGATTGCCGTGGGCGCGTATCAAGTCGAAAGAAGTTTTGTGGTGTCCCTTCTCGCCTTCGGACTTGCCGACATCGTGCAGAAGAGCGGCGGCCAGCAGGCTGGATCGTGCCGAGACGCCATCGACTGCAGGCTGCCATCCCGCGGCGAGAAGGCCGTCATAGAGTTGCAGCGCGAGGCTGGCGACGCGCTCGGAGTGCGGGAAATCGGGATCGAGACCGTTTGCCCAGAGCTTCATGCGGCGCGTGGCCAGCGCCTGAATCTGTTTGCCCTGCGGTAGCGCGGTGCGCCACACCTGCCAGAGAGAATCCGGCCCGACCATCTTCTTGCGGTATTGGTCGATGCGCTTGGTTCTTTCGGCGAGAATCCGTTCATGCCAGCGCCGGCGAGAATGCAGGTCCGGAAAAATCTGGCAGGAGACAGCGGTGGCCCAGAGCACATCAAGGTCATGAACTTCGCCGAGCAAATCCTGAATTTGTTTTAGGTCGTTGCTCCAAGCCTTGTGCTCTACCGGAAGAAAATTCTCGACGATGTAGCGGAAGCGCTTGATGCCGATGCGCAGGCTGTGGAACGTGACCTGAGAGCGGTTGCGCAGGGCGCGGTTGTGGAGTTCACGGGCTGCGGTCCAACGCTCCAGAGCAAGATGCTTGAACAAGGCGCTGCCCAGGCGAAAGCGCACGGCGCGCGCGGGAAGAGACTTGCTCCACTGTCGCCACTGCTTGCGATCGAACTCTTCGAGGGCAGCGTGCGCTTCGAGCTTTTGCTCTTGTTCGCGGCGGCGGAGGATTTCGAGAAGAGACTGGGCTGCGGGATCGCCGGTGCTGTGCGAGTGGGCGGAATCTGAGTCGAGTTCATCATTCGGTTCAGATAGAGGCAACGCGGGCAAAGCTTGTCCCTTCGACAGGCTCAGGGCAAGCTCTGAGCTTGCCGAAGGAAGTGCCCGCGCCACACGTCCTTCCTCCACACTCACTTCAGTGGGATGCAGCTTCTCCACCCACTCCATCATCACCTGCACATCGCGCAACGCGCCCAGGCGCTGAAACAGGCGCTTGCCAGCCTTCTTCATTGCCTTCCAGTCGGGATCGGGATCGAGGGCCATCAATCCATCGACCAGTGAGCGGCAGCGGCGCAGGGAGACTCGCAGGTCGTGAACAGGATCAGGGCTGAAATCGGCGGAGACGTGCTGGCATTCTTCTAAAACCCGCAGCATCCAGTAGCGCAAGCCGGTTACTTTTTTGGCGCGGGTTGTGCGAGTGGTCGCTAAAGGCACAAGAGTTCCAGTCAATAAGAATAATGATAATGATGATCGTCACCATTTTCGCCGCAGTTCGCGGGAAACGCCAGTGGCAGGAGGCGTTCGCGAGCCGGCCGGGGCTACCCCCGCTCGGGCGAGGAGCGGGAGTACAACGCTACGCATTGATCTATCGCTAATTCTTTTATTACCTCCGTAACGTGCGGGGCTTACCCCTTGGATTTAACCTCTCTATACCGATCCTGAGCTACGGGTTGAGGAGTGCTTTATCAACGAAGCGAGCACATTTCACGCTAACCGTGCGGCCTCCGCGCGCGCCTTTGTACACAGCCTGAACATCCTGATTAAGTACGCCCGGATGTACGGCCCCGAACATAAGCGCACCGAAGCTCAGTTCGAGGTCGCCTGGAAGGAATTGCAGGAAGGTCTACCTGCCGCGGGCGAAGGTGGATTTTTGCTGGGCGTTTCCGACAACAAATTGCTGCTCGACGGAGTTCCGTTGGAAGCAGGACAGACGGAGCGCAGCTTCGGACAACTGTTAAGCACAGCCGGTCTGGCGAGTCTGCATTTCTCGAAAGACGTTACGGTCGAAGATTTCACGCGCCTGGTGCGCGCCTTTACCCTGGCAGGGTCCAAGGCCCAGGACGTAGCCAAACAGATCAAAGATGCACTTAGCAGCGGTGGCGGCGGCAAGAAGAGCACGATCAAGATCAACGAAGTAAAGTTTGTGGCGGCCGATCCGCTCACCGGCGACATCAGCGTGGCCGCGCAAATCGCGGCGCAAACTCTTGGTCCGGAATTCAAGCAATGGCTTAACGATCCGCAGAAGTTGCTGCAGTTGATTGCAGCGGCGGAAGGCGCCAACGCTGGCGGAGGCGGGGGCGGAGGCCAAGCCGGTGGAACCTCGGTTCCGTTCGGCAGCGTTCCAAATGTTCCCGGCCACTGGGTCGCAGGACCGGCGCCCGAAGCCGGTGCAGGAACAGCAACCGCACCAGCGTGGGAAGGAGTGGTGCCGCTGCAGGAAGCCGAGGTTGTTCAGGCGATCCGGTTGCTCACTCGCTTCGGCCAGGTGCAAACCGATCCCAATGCTGCTCCAGAAACCCTGCAGAAAGAGCTTACCGAAACTGACCCGAACACGCGGCTCAACCTGCAACAACTGCTGGGAACTCTGGCGGCCAAGGCAACCAGCGAGAAAGAAGACACGCCGCTGTTGATGAAGGCGGCCGAGCACATGGCAATTCGCTTCGCCCTGGAGCGTTATTCGAAGGGCGAAGTCAAGGTGAACGCCGTCCATCAGATGATGGAACACATGAGCCGGCAGATGGATTCGCTGCGCGGAATCCTGAAGCTGCAAGAAGAGAAGATGAACAAGGCGGGCATCCTGGTGGAGTCGCACGCCGACATCCTCGACCGGATGTTCTGGGCGGAAGTGCCGGAGTCGGGGAAAAAAACGGTGCTGCTCTCGAATGAAGCTCCGTGCGTACCGCCGCGCAACCTGCGGCAATTTGTTGAAGTACTTCTCGATCGCGATGACAAGCAGACGTCGGCCGAAATTCTGAATAATTACTCCGGTTGCCTCGATACTAAAGATGCCGAGGCGCGGCGCAAGACCGCCATCGGGTTGAGCCAACTGGCTGATCTCTATTCGCGGCTGGGCGGCGAAGCGATGGGCAAGGCCATCCACAGCGTAACGCGACAGTTGTGTGTGGAGAAAGATCCGGAGCTGCAAAGCCTGCTGAGCGCGGCTTTCGTGCGTCTGAGCCAGGAAGCGAGCGAAGCCAAAAATTATCAGGCAGTAAACGAAGTATGCGGCGGAATGGAGATGCTGCTGCAGGAACGTCCGGTGCTGGTGAACGACTTGCGGCCGCGCGTGGGCGTGGAAAACCGTATTCCCGAGTTCATTGAAGAAGCATTGCGCAACGATCAAGTGCCGGCGGACCTGCTGGTGGTCTTGCGGCGGACTTGCCAATCGGGAGCTGAACATCTGGCCGATCGATTCTTCCGTTGCATGCGGCGCGACGAGTGCGACCGCATGGTCGAGCTGGTTCGAGAGATGGGTAGTCCGGCGCTGACGCAACTGCGGGAGATTCTCCGCACCGGACAGCCGCGGCAGGCTTCGGCAGTGGTAGGCCTGTTGAGCCGCCTGGATGTAGGAACACTACTGGAGTTATTGCCGGCGCGTTTGCCCGAATGGAATCGTTTCTATCACGACATTGTGGTTCGCCAGATCGCGTACGGGGCCGCACTCGACCGCGGGCGCAGTCTGCTGGAATTGGCGGAAGTGCTGGATTCGGTCGTATTGCCGGAAGCGATCGATGAAGTCGGAATGAGCGGGGACCTTACAGCTGCGCCGCCGCTAGTGGCCATGGCGCAAGCCCGGCGAAGCGGCTTCGCGTTCCCCGTTTGTACAACTGAAGGCCATCGAGTCTCTGGGACGGCTGAAGGATTTGGAGTCAGTGGCTCTGTTGCGCGAGATTGTGGAAGCGAAGAAAACTTTCGGCTGGATTCATCACCGCGAATTGCGGATTGCGGCAGCACAATCGCTCTCGAAAACTGATCCGCGCTACAGCGCGCAAATTCTCTCTGACAGCAGCATCGAACCGGCGGAACTGGCAATCGCGCCGCTGGATACGGCTCCGGCCTGCCCATGGGTGCGGCAGCGCCGCTACGAACGCATGGTGCTTTCGCGCACGGTCAGTGCTGTAATTGGAAGTTCATGGGGCAAGTCAAAGATTCTCATCCGCGAGTTGAGCCTGGGCGGAGGCATGGGCACGAAGGAAGACAATCTGCGCATCGGCAGCGAAGCCGATCTGGAAATTTCTCTGGGCTGCGCACAAAAATCCGCGCCCATGTGCTGCTGCGCCGCGCCCGCGTGAATGAAGTAGGATTCGAGATCGTGAATACTGATCTGGAAAGCCGCTACCGACTGCGCCGTCTCCTGGTGGATGCAATGAACCAAGCTCCTAAGAATAAAGACCAGCAGTGGGCCGGGGAGCGGAAAATCTAGGCGCTGCAGTTCTCCAAAACATTTAGAAAAATAAAAGAGCCTCTGCTTGCGAGCAGAGGCTCTTTGCTTTAGTAGCTCGATCTGGATTTCCTACTTCACTTTAACGAAGATGATCACCAGCGTGTAGAGCGCGAGTGACTCGATCAGAGCCAGGCCCAAAATCAGCGCCAGCTGGATGCCGGGACGAGCGGCAGGATTGCGAGCCAGGCTTTCGGCAGCGGAGGCGGTCGCCTTACCCTGCGCCAGAGCGCAAATGCCGGAAGCGAAGGCCATCGAAAAACCAGCAGCGATTGCAACCCAGTTGACTCCGCTCTCCGCTCCTCCGCCCTGCGCGAAAGCGGGAACGGCAAACGATAGTACGGACAGCGCCATGAACAATTTGCTTAACTTACTCATTGTGTTTCTCCTCGTATGAAATACCGCCAGTGGGTGGTTGACGTCATCCCGTGCAGACGCCCTCACGCTGAACGGCTGAAAAGCAGTGGCCAGTGTTTAGTTGTCAGTGGCCAGCAAAAAACTTTTAATCCCCAGACTTTAATACCCAAAACTATTCGGTTTACTCGTTCAAGCCAGCTCTTACTGGCCACTGTTTTTCAGTGCTCTTCCGCGACCGCGCCCGAAAGGTACACGGTGGTCAGCAGGACGAAAATGTACGTCTGCAAAAGCGACACGCCGATGTGGAGACCGAGGAACAAAATCGGAACGCCAAGCGGCACCAGCGAAATAAAAACCAGAGTGACCATGTCACCCGCATACATATTGGCGAAAAGACGGATGGTGAGCGAAAGAACACGCGCTAAATGGCTGATCAGCTCAATCGGCAACAACAAACAGGCCAGTGGCAGGCGGATGAAAATCGACATCGTCGGATCCGAGGGCCCGAGGAAGTGCTTCAGGTAGCCGATTCCAGCGTGTTTGAATCCCTGCGTCTGGTAATACACAAAGGCGCAAATAGCGCAGCCCAGGGGAACGATGGGAACGGCGGTCGGCGACTCGAAGCCGGGAATCACTCCGATGAGATTGCAGAACAAAATGAAGAAGCCGAGCGCAGCCAGGAACGCAGTATAGGCCTCGCTGTGGTGGCCGATGATCTCGTCGCTTTGGCCCTGGATGAATCCCTCGATGCCTTCGAAAGTGTGCTGCAACGCGCCCGGGACGGTCGACGGAAAGACGCGAACGAACGAGAAGAAACACAACCAGCAGAAACGAGAAGACGAGAAGCTCCATCGAGAGCGAATTTGAAATGGGAGCTGTCGGGATATTTCGGCTCGAAGTGCAGGGCCCGCAGCAACGAGGTTACGGAACCTCCGAAGAGCTGATTCAGGATGTGCGTAAACCAAAGTTGTTCAGGCATAAAGATGCGGTTACTTTGTTCTTCGCAGCGCTCTGACTATATTCCGCGAGCCAGCGCTGCGTACAGTTCGTAAAACGCTTCGCAGCCGATGGCGGCTACAGGCAAAAATAAGCCCGCAAGAAGCCCATTCAGGCTTGCGGGTGAAACAGTGAATATAACATAGGCGCCCAGTGCCATCAAAAAATAGCGCACCAGAAAACGAAACACGATTCCCTGCCCTGATTGCGACGTCGCGGTGCCGGTGGCGCGGTCGGCAAAGCCGGCAATCACCCGCTTCAGCCAGTGGAAATTGAGATAGGCGATGGCGCACCCGAAGGCGAAACCGACCGCGGGACGAGGCCCGAACTTCACCCAAGCCGCTGCAACCAACAACGGAGCGAGCACTATCATGAAGCGGCGGATGCGGAGTAGAGCGCCGGAGTAGAAATATTCCGCGGCAGGTTGCGGGGTTGGTTCGGCTTGTACGAGGTCAGGCATCAGTAATACTGGCTATGCACACATGGTACGCGACGGAGCTTCCATCCCTAAAAGCAATTTCCTCTTACGTGCGATTCACTTCGTATCACGCAGCACGGAGCGGATCAGTTCGATGAAACCGGCGGCAATGCCCAACAGGATGCCCGCCAGATAAAGCCAGGTAGTATGCAGCCAGCGGTCGAGTGCGGTCCCGACCAGCCATCCCACGACGAGAGCGGCGGGGAAAATGACCGCCAATTGACTATAGCGGGCGGCCTGAACCCAGAAGTTCTCTTTCCGGTCGGGGTTATCGCCTTTGGGCTCTGGATCGGCAGGGCACATTTCGAATGAGGCTACCAGAGAGGATTTTAATGCATCAACTTCGCCACGGCGGGACTCTGCGCCAGCCCTAGCGACCAGTTCACCACCTGGATGAAGCGGTCGGGCATGATTCCGATAAAGAGCGTGGCGACTGCGGTCACGGCAAGCGCGGCCCGCATGCTCCAACTCACCGGCAGCAGGCCTCTCTCTTCGGGCTGGCCCATGAACATGGCGTTGGCCATCTTCAAATAATAATAAAGACCGAATACCGAATACAGGACGCCGAGCGACGCCAGCGCGTAGTGTCCGGTCTCAATGAGGCTGAGGAAAATGAAATATTTTCCCCAGAAGCCGGCCAGCGGCGGAATCCCAGCGAGCGAGAGCAGGAAGATCAGCATCAGCACCGCTTCCACAGGAGCGCGCGCATAAAGACCGTTCAGGTCGTCGAGTTCATCGCCGATTACGTTGCGGTGTCGCAGCGAAGTGATCACGCCGAACGCGCCCAGGTTCATGAAGGTATAGACCAGCAGATAAATCAGAATGCCCTTCACGCCGTCGGGACTGAGCAGGGTGGCAGTGCCGGCGATCAGGCCAAGCAGCATATAGCCGACGTGCGCGATGGAAGAGTAGGCGAGCAGGCGCTTGGTATTGGTCTGAGTGAGCGCGGCAAAGTTCGCGCCGGTCATGGTCGCGATGGAAACGAAAACCAGCAGCGGAACGTAGATGGGCCGCAGCGCGGCCAGCCCAATCATAAGGTTGGGATAAGTCGGGTAGGTGCATCCGAGCACGCGCAACAGCATCGCCCATCCTGCCGCCTTCACCGCTACGGACATGAATCCCGTAATGCAGGTGGGCGCGCCTTCGTAAGCATCGGGCGCCCATTGATGGAACGGAATGGCGGCAATCTTGAACAGCAGGCCGGTCATCGTGGTCAGCAATGCGACGATCACTACAGGATTATGCGGGTCTTTGGCAAAACCCTGCGCGAGTTGGCGCCAATCACGCCCAGGTTCGTGCTTCCGGTAAGACCATAGACCAGCGACAGACCATAAGCAAAAATGCCGGACGAAAACGCACCCAGCAACAAATACTTCAGCGCCGCTTCATTCGAGCGCCGATCGCGGCGCAAAAATCCCACAAGAACGTAGGTCGAGATCGCCATCAACTCCAGGCCAATGAAGATGAGCACGATGTCGAAACCAGAGGCCATGCACATCATGCCCACGACCGAAAGCAGCATCAGCGAGTAGTACTCGCCATGGTTTTCATGCTCGGTCTTCATGTAACGCATCGACATGAGGATGGAAATGGCCGTGCCCGCGAGAAACAGGTAGAAGAAAAAGATAGATGCAAAGCGGTCCACCAGCATGGTGCGCATCATGGCCGAGCGAACCCACGGATGCGGTCGCTGTGGCCTGCATCAAGAATCTGAATCTTTGAACACGCCCGCCGCGGCAAAAGCCACGCCAATCAAGGCAGTGACGGCGTTCGACCCATTTGGTCTCGGGCGGGATCATGAGATCGATGAGCAGGATGCCGAGCGCGAACAGGGTGAGCAGAGTGATGGGCAAGGGCCAGCAAGTAGTCATGCCAGTTGAAGGCCAGCGCGCCCACTAGTTCTTCCCCTTCACCGATTGCGGCTTTTGCGTCTGCGCGGCGGTCGATTGTACGGCGTGGCCAGTTATTTGCTATCGCGGTCGCGCCAACGGGGTAATCATCTTTTCCGTTGGTAGAGCCGCATTGAAATTAGCGTCGACACGCACATTGTGTACGTCTGCCATGATCTGATTCACGGGCTGCTCGAGGATTTTGAAAAACGGCTTGGGATAGAGGCCGATCCAGAAAGCCATGATGAGCAGCGGCACAAACGTCAACACTTCGCGCGGCGTCAGGTCATGCAGCTTTTCGTTCTTCGGATTGGTGACCGTGCCGAAGAACACGCGCTGGTAAAGCCACAGCAGATACGCGGCCGCGAGCACAACGCCCGGCACAGCCCATGCCGCCCATCTCCAACTCACCATGAACGTGCCCAGCATGATGTAGTACTCGCCGACGAAACCGTTGAGCAGCGGCAATCCCATCGACGATAGGAACATGATCAAGGTGATGGTGGCGTAGACGGGCATGACATTCGAGATGCCGCCGTACTCGGCGATCTCGCGCGTGTGCCGGCGCTCGTAAAGAATGCCGACGATCAAGAACAGCGCGCCGGTCGAGATGCCGTGATTGATCTGCTGCAGCACCGATCCACTTAAGTCCAGCGGCGTGAGCGCGAAGATGCCCAGCGTGCAAAAGCCGAGATGGCTGACCGAAGAATAGGCCACCAGCTTCTTCATATCCTTCTGCATGAGCGAAACGAGCGCGCCGTAGAGGATTGCGATGATGCGAGAGCGCGATCATCCAGCCGCGAATCTTGGCATGCGTCAGCACGTCGGGGAAAAACGGCAGCGAGAAGCGGATAAATCCGTATGTCCCCATCTTCAGCAGAACGCCGGCCAGGATGACCGAACCTGCCGTCGGAGCTTCCACGTGCGCGTCGGGCAGCCAGGTGTGGAACGGGAAACATCGGCACTTTGATGGCGAAAGCGAAGAAGAACGCGAAGAACAGCAGCGTGGCGATGGTGGGACCGTAAGCTGGGTCCGTGTAGATTAGCGGCGCAGTCTTGTAAAGCTCAGGAATGCTGAAGGTGAAGACCTGCGTTACGCTGTGGTGATGGAAATATAAAAACAGAATGCCCAGCAACATCAGCACCGAGCCGGCCAGGGTGTAGAGGAAAAACTTAATCGCGGCGTAAAGTTTGCGCGGCCCGCCCCAGATGCCGATCAGCAGATACATCGGGACCAGCATCGCTTCCCAGAAAACAAAGAAGAGGAAGAAATCGAGCGCCATGAAGACGCCGAGCATGCCGGTCTGCAGAATCAGGAACCAGATGTAGTATTCCTTCACCCGGTTCTCGATTGCGGTCCACGACGAGAGGATCGAAATCCAGCCCAGCAGCGTGGTGAGCATGATGAGCAGGAAAGAAATGCCATCGATGCCGATCACGTAACCTGCGCCGATCGAGGGGATCCAGTTGTTGGCCGCGCCTTCGACAAACTTGAAGCGGTCGGGGCTCGACATCTGCGCCCAGAACCACGGCACCAGCGGCAGCGAGATCAGGAAACCGCCCAGCGAAAACAGGTTCGCAATCCAGCGGATGGCGTTCTTGTTCTCCTTGGGAACGAACAGGAGCACAAGCGCGCCTACGAGCGGCGTGAAGAGGATGATCGAGAGTATGTGGTTTTGCATGAAGTTCAGCTTCTAGCTTCTAGCTAATAGCTTCCAGCCGCCTTTTCTAGCTAGGAGCTAGCAGCTAGAAGCTGCATTTCAGTGATACACGTAATAAAAAACAAACCCTACTAATCCTGCCGTCATCACCAGCGCATACCACTGCACCAGTCCCCACTCGAACAGACGCGCGGGATACGACAGCATGCGCGCCAGAATCGCAGGACCGTTCACGCCAATGCCGTCGATGATCCACTTATCCCACCAACTGGAAATTGTCGCCGTAACCCGCGTGATCCATCCCGCGGCATTCACCAGGCCATCCACGACATTAGTGTCGAACCACGCCGACGCTTCGCCCAGCCCCAGCACGCCGAGGCGTACATCTCCCAGCTTGCGGCGACCGGTGAAGACGTAGTCGTAGCCTTCGTCTACGTAATACTTGTGCAGCAGTACGTCGTAAACAGGCGGGGCAGCTACGGCAATGGGCTCGGCGTAATCCTTATCGGCGTGGCGATAATATTTCCAGGCCATGCCCCAACCCAAACCGGCCGCAGCCAATGACAATCCCATCAGCGTCCACTCCCAGCCGGAGTTGTGTTCTTCTTCTTTCGCCCCTTCATATAACTGGGTAGTTCGTCCCTCGACCTGAAGCACGCGCGCCTCGGGAGCGAACACTGGCTCCAGGTACGCGGTAAAGCGGTCGGAACCGCCGAGGCTATGCGGCCAGCCCATCCACCCAGCCACAATCGCGAACAGCGCCAGCACCACCAGCGGAGCCGTCATCGACACCGGCGATTCGTGAATATGGTGCTCCACCTCGTGGCTCATGCGCGGGCGGCCGTGGAAAGTCAGGTACATCAGGCGGAACATATAAAACGCGGTCATCAACGCAGTGGCGTAGCCGATATACCACAGGAAGCGGTAAGCGCCACCTTCGCGGGACCAAGTTTCCCAGAGAATCGCGTCCTTCGAGAAAAATCCGGCGAAGGGAAAGATGCCCGCAATCGCCAGCGTGGCGATAAACATGGTGCGATGAGTCGTTGGAATGCGATGGCCAAGGTCGCCCATGTTGCGCATATCCTGCTCGCCGCTCATCGAGTGAATCACCGAACCCGCGCCCAGGAAGAGCAGCGCTTTGAAAAACGCATGCGTGAAAACGTGGAAGACCCCGGCGGCGAATGCCCCCACGCCGAGCGCGAGAAACATGTAGCCGAGCTGCGAAACGGTAGAGTATGCGAGCACGCGCTTAATGTCGTTTTGCACGAGACCAATCGAAGCGGCGAAGATCGCAGTCAGAGCGCCCACGATAGCAACGACCAGCATCGATTTCGGCGCCAGCACAAACAGCGCATTCGATCGCGCCACCATATACACGCCCGCCGTAACCATGGTTGCGGCGTGGATGAGCGCCGAAACCGGCGTTGGTCCTTCCATGGCATCGGGCAGCCAGACATAGAGCGGGAGCTGCGCCGACTTGCCGCAAGCGCCAACAAACAGCAGCAACGTAGCCGCGGTCACGTAAGGATTTCCCATCAAAGCAGCAGCGTTGTGACGCGCCACTGCAGTGACATCCGTGAAGCGCAATGACCCGAAGATCCAGGCGATGAAGAACATTCCCAGCAGAAAACCGGCGTCGCCGATGCGGTTCACGATGAAGGCTTTATTTCCCGCGTCCGTGGCCGACTTGCGGTGAAAATAGAATCCGATCAACAGGTACGAGCACAGGCCCACGCCTTCCCAGCCAACGAACATCAGCACATAGTTGTTGGCCAGAATCAGCGTCAGCATGGAGAACATGAAGAGGTTGAGGTATCCGAAGAAGCGGTAATAGCCGCTTTCGTGCGCCATGTATCCGGTGGAATAAATGTGGATCAGCATGCCGACACCGGTCACGAAGAGCAGCCAGATGCTGGAAAGTGGATCGAGCAGAAATCCGGCGTCGGCCTGAAACGGAGTCTGTTGCCCATCCTGCATTGCGTAGCCTGTGCGCCCGGTATCGGTGCCGAGCCAGGTGTAAAGGATGGTCTGATACGACTTATGAAAGTTCTCCGGCGTCGACGACCAAGCCGAGTACTGCTGGAACGCACCGCAGGCCATGACGAATGCCAAAACGATGGTGCCGACACAGACGGCGCTAACCGTAGCCTTCTGCAGCCTGCGGCCGAAGAACAACATGACGGCCGCGCCAAAAGCCGGCAGCAACGGAATCAGCCAGATGTGAGTAAGGAAGAACATGTCGTTAGTCGTCGGTCGTTAGTCGTTGGCCTCGTACGCACCGAAATGCCAGGTACTGGCTACCAGGTACTGTTCCCCTACCACTTCAACAAATTCACCTCATCAACATTCACCGTCTCCTTATTACGGAAGAAGGCGATTAGAATTCCCAGGCCGACCGCGGCTTCAGCGGCCGCGTCGGTGATTACGAAAATGGCAAATACCTGGCCATGCAACCCGCCCCACATGCGCGAGAAGGCGACTAGGTTCAGGTTCACAGCATTCAAAATCAGCTCGATCGACATCAGGACGATGACTACGTTGCGCCGGGTCAGTACGCCGATAACGCCAAGCAGAAAAAGCGCGGCCCCGAGCACCAGATAATGCAGTGTCGTGATGTGCAGCATCGATTCCATAAATCAGCTTCTAACGGTCCGTATTCTCTGGGTACTCGGTACTGGGTACTAGATCTTCTTCTTCGCCATCACTACTGCTCCGATAATCGCAACCAACAGCAGCAGCGAGGCGATCTCGAAGGCGAACATATATTGTCCATACAACATGGTTGCAATCTTCTGCGTGTTATCGTTTTCCACTATCGGCAGCGCGTGCTCCGGGAAGATGTTCTTCCCCTTCGTGTACACCGCAATAAACAATCCTCCGAGCGCCGTCGCCGTAATTAAGCCCACAACCCATTGGCTGTTGAATTGCCGTTCCCTCACCGAGCGGTCAATGCTCACCAGCATGATGACAAACAGGAACAGCACCATAATGCCGCCCGCGTAAAGAATGATCTGCACGCCAGCCACGAACGGCGCATAGAGCATCAGATAAATCGACGCTTGCGCCAGCAGCGTGACGATCAGCGCCAGCGCCGAATGCACCGGGTTCTTGCGCGTGATCACCAGGATGCCGCCGATCAGCATGATCCCGGCAAGCAGGTAAAAGAAAAATGGTGTGGCTACGGGTGCCATATCATTGGTTGAAGCAACGCAACGCTCGCAGTCAAAATGAGAACGCCCAATCCCATCGGCAGCAGGACTTTCCATCCCATCTGCATGAGTTGATCAAAACGATATCGCGGGAACGTGCCACGATACCAGATATAGAGGTACATGAACCCAGCAACTTTCGCCGAGAACCAGAAAATATCCTGAATGCGCACGCTTACGACCGGAACGAATAAAACCAGGCCAATCAGGCCCAGAACAACGCCGAACCCGGCGAGGCCGATAGTTTGAATGCGGAACAGCGGATGCTTGGGCATGCGCACTGTGTTGTAGAAACAGATCGCGGCGAAAAACAGAAAAGTAACTCCGGGAAACAGCGAGAAGATCAGGTCCCAGGTCGCACCACTCAGCAAATTTGGAAACGGCCGCAGCCATCCGCCCAGCCATAGCGTGACCGCGATGGAAGAGACCGCAATCATCGCCGAATATTCAGCCAGAAAGAACAACGACCAGCGGAAGCCGCTGTACTCGGTGTGAAAGCCTGCAGTCAACTCAGATTCAGCCTCTGCCAAGTCGAATGGCGCGCGGTTGGTTTCGGCAACCATGGCTACGGCAAAAATAAAAAATGCGATCAATCCCAGCGGGAAAAATTTGAAGATGAACCATTCCTGCTGGGCCAGCTGCGCCTGCACGATTCCAATCATGCTGAGCGTTCCCGTGCCAGTCGCGTTGAGGCTGGTCATCAAAACTGCCGACACCACCGCCAACCCCATGGCAACTTCATACGAAACCATCTGCGCACTCGACCGCAGCGCGCCCATCAGCGGATAGTGCGAGTTCGAAGCCCAGCCCGCCATCACGATCCCCAGCACGCTCAGCGACGATACGCCCAGCATAAAGAGGATGCCGATGTTCATGTCGGTAATCGCGTGCGTAGGACCAAACGGAACCACAACAAAAACAATGAACGCCGCCAGTACCACGACAAACGGAGCGACCCAGAAGATCAGCCCATCCGCCTCGGCCGGCATGATGTCTTCTTTCAGCAGCAGCTTGATGGCGTCGGCGATTGGCTGTAGCAAGCCGTGCGGGCCCACGCGCATCGGCCCCAGGCGCACTTGCATGTGCGCAAGAATTTTTCGCTCGAGCCAATTCATCGCAATCACGGCGACCGACAGGCCGCCAAAGACCAACATGATGTAGACCAGCACCCAGAACATGTTTCCCGCGGCGCCGGGAGTCTTGTCGCTCGCGAGGTACGACTCGATGTATGCAACAATCTGGCCCATCAGCGATCCACCTCGCCGAGAACAATATCGAGTGTGCCGATCACGGCGATCACGTCGGCCACCAACTGGCCACGGCACATCAGATCAAGCGCCTGCAAATTCACAAAGGACGGTGGCCGCACTCGCACGCGGTAAGGCTGTGTCGATCCGTCGCTGACGATAAAATATCCCAGCTCGCCCTTGGGCGCTTCGATGGAGTGATAAACCTCTCCCGCCGCCGGCTTCATCACCTTGGGAACCTTGGCGATGATGGGCCCTTCGGGAAGCGCATCGACCGCCTGCTCGATGATGCGCACCGACTGCCGCATCTCAGCCATGCGCACCAGATATCGATCGTAGGTGTCGCCGTTTTCTCCGATCGGAATATCGAAGTCAAAATTTTTGTAGTTGGCATAAGGCTGAGCTTTGCGCAGGTCCCACTTCACGCCGCTGGCGCGCAGCACCGGCCCGGTCACACCAAGCGCAATACAATCCTGAGCGGAGATAGTGCCAACGTTCTTGGTGCGCTCCACCCAGATTCGATTCGTGGTGAGCAGTTCTTCATATTCGTCGATCTTGGGACGAAAGAAGTTGAGAAAGTTCTTCACTTCTTTCTCGAAGCCGGTGTAGGTCTCGTACTGCAGTCCGCCGATGCGGAAGGCATGCGTGGTAAGCCGTGCGCCGCAATACTTCTCGTAGATTTTGAGAATCTCTTCCCGGTCCCGGAAGGTATAGAAGAGCGGCGTGATCGCGCCGATATCGAGCGCGTGCGTCCCCAGCCAGAGCTGGTGGCTGGCGATGCGGTTCAGTTCCGTGAGAATTACGCGCACATGTTGCGCGCGCGGCGGCGCTTCCACGTTGAGCAGCTTCTCCACCGTCTCGCAATACCCAAGCCCGTTCGAGACCGCGGCGACGTAATCCATGCGGTCGACGTAGGGATTGAACATCGTATAGGTGCGATGCTCGCCAATCTTTTCGACACCACGGTGCAGGTAGCCGATCACGCATTCCAGGCCCAGAACTTTTTCGCCGTCCAGTCGCAAAATCACCCGCAGCACGCCGTGCGTCGCGGGATGCTGCGGGCCCATATTGATGACAAGCTCATTGGCATCGAGAAACGGCTTCTCGGGAGTTTCGAGATTGAGATGCGAGAGCGTGTTCGAGTCGGTCATTTTGCTTTTGCTACAGCTTTTCGCGACTGCAGTTACTGCGGCTTTTACTGCTCTTTCACTGCCCGCTTTCAATTCCCAGGTTGATCTGCACCCACTCGTTGTCCTGCTGCAGGATGCCGTAATCCTTGCGCAGCGGATGCCCCTTCCAGCCCTCGGGAAGCAGAATGCGCTTCATGTCAGGATGCCCATCAAATTTAATTCCAAACATGTCGTACACTTCGCGCTCCAGCCAGTTCGCCGCCGCCCAAATGGGCACGGAACTCGGCAAAGTCTCGCCATCCACAATCCGCGTAGTCACGCGGATGCGCTCGTTGCGCGCGAAAGAATAAAGCACCCACACTACATCAAATTGCTTTTCACGCTTCGGGTAATGCACCGCCGTAATGTCGACGCAGTAATCGAATTGTTCTTCGTTGCGGAGCACCTGAAGAATCTCCGGAATCAGCGAACGATCTACCACCATATAGTTCTGCCCGGCATAAGAGAGCGGCTCAACCCCAGAACCGTATGCTCCCTTGAGCTTCGCGATCATGGGCGAATCCCAGGGAAGCGGAGTGGGTGCTGCCGGCTTTGCAGGCGCAGCCGCGGGTTTGGCAGGTGGGGTTGCCGCAGCAGGCGTCGCGGGAGTTGTGGCGGCAGGTGCGGGAGGAGTCGTAGTTGGAGACGAGGCTGGCTTTTCCGCCGGAGTCTTGGAATCTGCCTGAACCGAGCCGGAGGCAGTAGCTTTCACTCCGCCGGGAACGGCCGGCGTATCCGCCGTTGGTTTCGCATCACCATCGGGAGGCGGTGAAGAGGGCGACTTGATTTCGTCCGGCATTCGCTGCGAAGACGCAAACCTCTTACGTGGAGGGTTTCGAAGAGAACGTTAATTTTTATCAGCTTGAGCACACGCTGTCAACGAGCCGGTAGTGGTTGAATTGCACCAAATTCAGCCACAACTGCGCCGCTGCATGGTTCGCAGCGATCTGGGCTGTTTTGCGTTATGATTCTGGTTCGGAAGGTCGGTCATGGACGAAGATTCTAAAGCTTGCCCAGTCTGCGGAGAAACCATCAAGGCCGTAGCCATTAAGTGCCGCTTCTGCAATACCGACTTGACGGCATTTGCATCGTCAAAGGATTTGGAAACCGAAAAGGATCTCTTTTCCGGTTACCCGGCGATGATCTACAGCATCGGCCAATTAGTGCCCTTTCTGGTCGTGATTATGCTGGCCGTCGCTGTCGGATATACCGTCGAGCACTATGCCGTCCAGCCCGAGTCCAGGGATGGCGGCATCCTGTACACAATCCTCGGTTGCCTGATCGCGTGCGGCATCATCTGCATACACTTCTATGTGAAGAGCAGAAGAATCCACTACAGAATCACAACACAAAGGATCAAACGAGAAGTAGGTTTGCTCTCGAAGAAACAGGAAAGTCTGGAGCTATTCCGCATCGACCATTTCGAGTTTCTCAAACCGTTCGGAATGCGGCTGCTCGGCTACGCGGAATTGCACTTGTTCTCGTCGGATGCGGAATTTGAGAATTTTTATGTCTACGGCGTGCCTAACCTGGAAGCACTCGCTGAGAAGCTGCGCGAGTGCCAACTTCGCGAACGCTCACGACGCGGCTTGACAACATTCGTCAAGGCATAAGTACCTAGGCCGGCAGCGGAGTTACACCCATTCCAGCGCGCCCTTCTGCCACACCCAGATGTAACCCACAATTAGGATAACGAGGAAGATGAGGATTTCCAGCAGCCCGAAAACGCCGAGAGCCTTAAACTTTACTGCCCAGGGAAACAGAAAAATAGTTTCCACATCGAAGACCACAAACAGGATCGCGACGATGTAGTAGCGGACGGTGTAACGGCCACGCGCATTGTCAATGGGGTCGATGCCGCATTCATAGGGCATCAGTTTGGTTTTGCTCGGATTGTCCGGGCGGACCAGCTTGGCTGCCAGCAGCGTCACCGGAAGCAGCACTCCGATGACTGCCATAAAGATGAAGATGGGAACGTAATTTTGCGGCATAGTGGGCTCGTCTGCGCCACCGGAGAACCGGAAGCCAGTCCATACTAGCGCCATTGGCGCAGGTCTTCAAGGCTCTTGTGTTTGCACGAAGTGAGTCTCGTTCTTAACCCTGCGCTTACTGCTTTTCCCAGTGCGTCGAGTTGAATTTGTTGGGGTCGTATACCGCAGGGTCGAGCTTCACATTCGCCTCGATGTCCGAATACTCTTCGCTAAAAACCGTTTTGTCGTCGACGTGCACCTCAACCCGTGCCGCTACCCAGGCGCCGGCGAGTTTGCGGTAGTCGGTAAATCGGATATCGTCCACTTTCTTGGGATCACTCCGTGCCGGTTCCATCTCGCGCACAAACAATAACGTGTCTTTTTCCACCCAGAATTGCCGCGACTGCAAATCGCCTTTATCCGCGCCCACCACATAAACGGGATGCCCCTCCCATGTGTCGTCGCGCAACTTAGTTAAATCGTAGCCTTGTCCTTTCACGACGTCGGCGGTAGTCTGCGGATCCTGACGATAAACATCAAATCCCAGCACCAGCAGCATGTTCACAAGCGGCCGAGACCCCGTTACTTTGCCGTCTTTAAGAATCGTCACGGTCCCGTCGCTCAGAACGTAGCCGTTGCCATTGTTGGGCGGACCGATATCAATACGCAGCTTGCCGGGCAAAAGCGCCGCCTCGTACCAGGTCTCAACTTTGGTAGTGCCATCGGGATTGTAGGTCGTGCTCTTCTGGGTAAAGATGAGCGTATCGTACCAGGACGTTTTATAGCGATCGTGCATTGCCCGCAAAACCGCAGCGCCGTCGTGGATCTCTTGCGCAGAAGACAAGCGTGAAGATCCCAGAGCTAAGGTCAGGAGAAATAGGATCGGCCAAATTTTTTTCATTAATTATGACCTCGATCACATCGGTTCCGCGGGTTAAGTCGCGCTAGGAATCCTACGCTATCGAGAACAATCCAGTCGACCCGACAAGGTGACTAGAGGTAGTAACAGCGTCACATTTCTTGTAGGCCCAATTGACCAGCAACCTACCCGCATTTGTCGGGAAACAAAAAAACACTTCGCGAAAGCTCTGACTTCAGCGTGGCTCCGTGGTAGTAACGGTTCAGGATGCTGTCTTTCCAGGTGAGCAGATCAGTATTCTGACGGGCAAACTCTTCCCAGCCCGCGCCTTCGGAGCGAGCCATCCGTTCGCGAATCAAGAAAAAATAAGTGTAGGTGATGGTTTCATTATAAAGCTGTGTCTTGCCGCGAGCGACGGCGAAGCGCTTCAGGGCGCTGGAAAATTTCTCCAGCGCCTGCAGGACCGGATGCTTGCACAGATACGCGAACGCCAGCCGGACGTGGTCAGCATGATGGAAAGAGTCTCCAGGAAGGGCGTCGCTCTCAAAGCAGCGGATGAATTCTTCATTGCTCATGGAAACTACGAGGCCGCCTTGGCACTTGCGATGGTCCATGCCGCCGCTGTGTAGATTACGAGATTTCCTACATTGAAAATGCCGTGCAAAAGGTGGACGAGAATCGCCAGCACAAAAATTGCCACCAGAACCCAGGCCCCGCGTACTGCGGTTCGCGGGATCAGCAGAAGTAGACAGCCAATGATCTCGCCCCATCCCAGGACTTGCCGCACGATGTCCGGCATGTGCGTCCGAGCAAAATCGTGGCCAGCACTCGGCATCACAAATAAAACCGCTTCTGTCAGAATCACTAGCCCCAGAGCCCACTGCAATCCTGTGAGCGCGGTTTTCAGTCGTTGTTCTGTCATGTCTTCGCTTCCTTTATCTTTTATCTTTCTGCAGCACGCTTGCGAGCTGGCCGCGCCTTGATCTCCTTCAATCGATGGCTCGCGCCAGAATCGAGATCGAACTCGTAGAAGCGCTTCAACTCCTGAATGCGTTCAAGAGAGGCCGGGCTGAATGGCGTCTTACCGTCGAAGGCATGCAGGACAATGCCTTCCAGCAGATCGCCGAGGGTCATATCGTGATACTCAGCGAAAGCCTTCAGCACCTTGAGCAGACGCTTCTCCATGCGCACGCCAGTTTGCACCCGCTCTACCAGAAGCTTTGCATCGTCGACCATGTGTACCAATGTATCATAATACCGAGGTACACACAAAAATCGATTTCAAATTCAGCGCCGGAACGCATTCTCCGCTCCCGGTTGTTTATAATCGCGTTTCAACGTTCAATCGTGTTTCCCGCGCCGGCAAGGCGTAATTCCCTGTTAAAGGATCCTCTTGGCATTCGACGAAAACATTTACGAACTGCGGCGGCAGAAGCTGAAACAGATCGAGGTACTCGGCCAAATCGCGTACCGGAGCAAGTACGAGTTCACGCACACCATTCCACAAATCCTGGCGGATGATTCGGATAAGACTGCGGAGCAACTGGAAAATCCGCGGATCAACGTGCGCGTAGCCGGACGCATCATGGCGATTCGACTGATGGGCAAGGCCGGATTCTGCCACCTGCAGCAAGATGGAAAGCGGCTGCAGATTTACGTGAAGAAAGATGCGGTCGGAGACAAAGGTTTCGAGTTGTACAAATTGCTCGATCTCGGCGACCACATTGGCGTGAGCGGTTATTTATTCCGCACGCGCACCGGCGAGCTGACCATCCACGTAGACGAGATCACCTTCCTGAGCAAGGATCTTCTTCCGTTGCCGGTGGGGAAGGCCGTCGAAGCCGCTCCATCTGCTCCGGGAGCCGCGCAGAAATGGAACGAGTTGACCGATGTCGAACTGCGCTACCGGCAGCGGTATGTCGATCTGGTGGTGAATCCGGAGGTGCGGGAAGTTTTTCTGAAGCGCAGCAAGCTGATCCAGTCGATGCGGCGGACACTAGAGGCGCGAGGATTTGTCGAGGTTGAAACTCCAATGATGCAGCCCATTGCGGGCGGAGCCGTGGCGCGGCCTTTTGTGACGCATCACAACACGCTCGACATGGATTTGTATCTGCGCATCGCTCCCGAGCTTTATTTGAAGCGCCTCGTGGTGGGCGGATTTGATCGCGTCTATGAAATCAATCGCAACTTTCGCAATGAAGGCCTGGGCTGGCGATGGAATCCTGAGTTCACAATGTTGGAGTTTTATCAGGCTTACACCGACTATCAGGGAGTGATGGACCTGACGCAGGAGCTGATTACACAGGCAGCGAAAGATGTGGACGGCAGCGCGAAATCAAAGTGGGGCGATGAGGAAATTGATTGGGGGAATTGGAAACGGTTGACTATGCGCGAAGCCATCATCCATTACTGGCCGGACGCGGCTGGCGCGAAGCCTGAGATGAGCGACTTCGCATCGCATGATGGAGTCAGGAAATTGGTCGAGCGTTTTAATCAGGCGCATGCGCACATGGCTTACGATCCCAAACAGCCTTTAGGAAAATCGATTGCGGCTTTATTTGAAGCTGTCGCCGAGGAACATCTCACACAGCCGACAATCATCTACGAGTTCCCTACCGCCGTATCGCCGCTGTCAAAGCAAAAGCCAGATGAGCCGGAGTGGACGGAGCGCTTTGAAATCTATGCGGGACAGATGGAGATTTCCAACGGCTTCAGCGAGCTCAACGATCCCGAAGATCAGCGGCGGCGATTCGAGGCGCAGTTGCAGGAACGCGAGCGCGGCGACGAAGAGGCGCATCAGATGGATGAAGATTACATCCGCGCGCTCTCCTATGGCATGCCGCCAACCGGCGGTGTGGGCGTGGGCGTGGATCGGCTGTGTATGCTGCTGACCGATTCGCACACCATCCGAGACGTGATTCTATTTCCGCTTTTGCGGCCGGAGAAGAGCTTAAACACAGAGGACAGAGAGGACACAGGGGACACACAGGGTAAACCCTAACTTCGCATTCCGTGCTTACCCGTACCCTACAATGCACTAGGAATAGGGTAGGCACGTTTCTATACTTTTTTCATTACAGTTTGGGTTCAGTTGTGGCGGCGTTGCCGTAATGTCTAATAAATTTTGGACCTTGGGTCGGCAGCGCTTTGCTTTTGGGCAAGGCGCGAACGGGGTAAGTACGCTGAGTAGTTCAGGCGTCCCTGTCGGGACGCATCCCGATTTATTACTTTCACCCCGGCGCTAAACGCGCCGGGCTATTGTCAAGCGTCCCTCTGGGGCGCTTTGTGGCCACATGCGCCATTCTCCTCTTGCACGTTTACTTTGCTTTGCCGGAACTGCTCTTCTCTGCAGTGCGTTGTGGCTCGTACTGCGGTTTGTCGGGACTGAAGTTTGTGCTTAGGTAATCGATGAGGGCGTCGCGGTCGGCTGGATCGACCACAGCGCCCCACTTCGTCATCTTGTCTACTTCTTTTGTCCATGCTGCCTTGCTGAGACGCTGCTGCAGGATGATGCGCGCCTCGTGGCACTCCAGACATGTCGTCGTGGCTTTGGCTTGCATCGGACCCGGAGGAAGATCGGCAGTTACATTGGCCGCAGGTTTCTGAGCCTGCACGGAGAATGGCAAGGCGGCTGCGATCAGCAACGCCGTTGCAGCGAGCGCTACAGGCAAAGTGCGACGACGGTGGCTGAAGCCCGCATCCTCTGTGACGCTTGACGCGGCGCTGAAGCGCCGCTCTTCCACGTTACTGCACGCCTCCAACACCTCAGGAAACATGGACCTTCACCTGATCGATGGCATTGTTGAGATAGCCGCTGGGGTTCCAGAGTGCGGTCGCCGGCTGGGTGCGTCCTTGGCTGTCGGTGGCGCGAGATTGGATCGTGTAGTCGCCGTTCTTGCCGGCTTTCCAGTCATAGCTCCACAGTCGCCATGCATAGTGGGCTTGATCGTGACCCAGTTTGGCGGGACTCCAGGTTGTGCCACCATCGGTTGAAATTTCAACCTTTGTGACATCGGCCTCTCCGGCCCAGGCTGCGCCATGCACCACAACTCTGCCTGGTTTTATATTTCCTCCGTCGCTTGGACCAGAGATTACGGACTTCACATTCAGCGCGGTGACCGGGTGCGTATCTTCGGGCTTTACGGCGTCACCCGGCTTTATCGGTTGATTGGGAAGGCGATAGCCAGGGCTCATAAAGTTGCCGACAAATTCCGCATCGAGCAATTTAATTTCCGTGAGCCATTTGCACGACGCCGCGCCAATCCAGCCCGGAACGAGAGCGCGCGCGGGAAAGCCGTGATGTTTGGTGAGCGGAGATCCGTTCATGTGGGTAGCGATGAGCGTATCGGCGTCGAGAGCTTTTTCGAGAGGAATGCTGCGAATGAACGGAGGCACTTTGCCGGGAACTTCGTCGAGACCGCGAAACATTACGTGTTTGCCCGTGGACTTCACTCCGGCACGATTGAGAACATCGCGCAGGCGTGGTCCGGAGAACCGTGCGGTGCCGACCGCTCCTTTGCCCCACTGGATGCCGGGAACCTGCGGACGCTGCAGATTGCGGCCGTTGCCGGCGCACTCGAGCGTGTTCACAACGGAATGACTCTCGATTTTCGAAAGCTCGGCGAGGTTGAGCGTGAGCGACTTCTCCACTTCACCGCCAACGGTGAGTCTCCAGTCGGCTGCATCGAGTTCGCTTGGCTCGTGCATGTGATTGCGCACAAAGAAGTGCGGGACGGGAGTGAGCCATGCGTTAAAGTATTCGACCGGAGTTTCGATATCGACAAAACGGAAAGAGCGAAGAATCATTCCGTCTTCGCCCGGGACGTCGACTGCCTGTCCCTGTGAGAATGCCCAAGTCAACAAAGATGGCACTGAAGCCCCGACAAGCGCTGCACCGGAAACCTGCTTGAGAAAATCGCGTCTGGAATTCATTGTTGCGAACATCGCTTTGGAAGAATGAAGAGTTTGCTTGGAACACTTTAGTTTAAAATCCCGCAGCTTCAAACTGGAAGTATTGACTGGTGGCATAAGGACGCGCCATTTAATAAGGATATCAATTTACTTCTGTCCCCCGACCACCGCCATAGGCACCACGGGAGCTTTCTCCTTCTTCTTAGCTGCGTGTTTGGTTTTGCCAGTCCGTGGGCGGGGTTCGGAGATCAGATCGGCCAGGCTCGTGTTTTCCAAAATATTTGCCGCGGCGTCGCGAACGTCGAGAAATAACTGGTAGAGAGCACGGTGGGGCACGTCGCGGTCAATCAGCGTGCGCAACTGCTCAGCGTCGCCAAACGGTGCGAGCGGACCATCGATCAGGCGCATGATCTCGCTCAGCCGAATGTCTTCTGGATTGCGGCGCAGCTGGTATCCGCCTTTGGCTCCACGTACGCTTTCGACCATGCGCGCGTTTTTCAGCTCGAGAAGGATCAGCTCGAGAAATTTTTCCGGAAGATTTTCTTCATAAGCAACTTCGCGGATTTTTATGGCGCCCTGGTGGTGATGGCGGGCGAGCATCATCATCGCCTGCAGAGCGTACAGTCCCTTTTGAGAGATTTTCATAGTTGGCCATTATGCCATAAAGTCCATCGTGCTAATAGACTTTATTGACGTATCCGACATTGCAATTGCCACGCCATTCTTCATTCCTTGAGCGGCACGTTAAGCTCCTCTGCTTTTAATGAGTTACGGGATTCGTAGCAAAGTAGAGAAAGCGGCTATGTGCATCGGATTGCGGTCTAACGTCTGTGAGGATTACAGCTCGGGCCCAACGCGGAGCACTTGCAGGGTGATGTTGTCGGGCCCACCCCGCTGGCGCGCCAGCTTCACAAGGGCGGCGCAGCATTCGGCGGGGGCGTTGCCGTTCACTGCGCTTACAAGTTCTTGATCGGTCACCACACTCCACAGGCCATCGGTACAGAGCAAAAGATCGTCACCATCCTGCAACGACAATCCCTGCTCCGCGCCGTCTACAACCACGTCAATCCCTGCGCCCAAGGCGGCGGTCAGGATGTGGCGCTGCGGGTGTTTCTCGGCGTCTTCGGCGCGGACGATGCCGCTCTCCACCAGTCTGCCGACGTAGGAGTGGTCGCGAGTCAGCCGCAAAATGCGGGCATCGCGCACGAGATAAAGCCGACTGTCCCCGACGTGCGCAAAATAAAGCTGCCGGCCGCGGAGAACCAGGGCCGTGCAGGTTGTGCCCATGCCGTGGAATGCTGGATTCTTCTCGGCATAGTCCTGAATCCGCGAGTGGGCGGCGGCAAACGACTCCACCAGAGCCGCTTGTGGATCGTCGCGGAAGGCCTGGTCATAAACTTCGCGCACCGTCTCAACCGCCATGCGGCTGGCTTCCTGGCCGCCCTCGTGTCCACCCATGCCGTCGGCAATCACCGCAAGCCGGCCCTTGCGCTGGAATTCTTCTTCACCTGCGGGCTCCCAATAGAGGTAGGAGTCCTCGTTATTATCGCGCTGGCAGCCCACGTCGGTCAGGCCAGCGACTTCCATTCCGGGTTTCACTTTCATGGTCAACCGACATTTGCTGGCCATTTCAATCATGCAGAGCACAGGGATACGAAAAAACGTAAGGCAACGTTGAGTCAGATCAGAGAAGAATCAGGCCGCGCTCCGCCCGGCCATTATAGACAAGAGTTGGCGCAACGGCGCAAAGTCGTGGAGGATTTCGGAAAACGAAAAAGCCGGAAGAAGTTGCGGCTTTACGCTGAATTGAAAACAAGGCTCTGAAACTTTATTCGAACTCTTTATTCGAACTCAAGCATGACGATCTCGGGATTCGATCCCAGGCGCAGCGGAGGTCCCCAGGTTCCCGCTCCACTCGAAGTGAAGACCTGCATCTTGCCGATCCGGCTTAAGCCATACACGAACTGGCGGTAAATCCGCTGTGCCATCCAGCTCCACGGAATGAACTGTCCAAGATGCGTATGTCCCGAAAGCTGTAAAGAGATCCCCGCAGCCTCGGCAATTTCCGGATGGTCGGGTGCATGGGTCAGCAGAATGCTGGCGCGGTCACGATCCAGGCGGACGCCGCGTAGCGCCGAGGCAAAATTTCCCTGCTGGGCAGCATTACGGTAGGGCACGCCAATAATCTGCAGCCCATCTACTTCCACCTTCTCGTTGGTGAGAACACGCACACCGGCGTCTGCAATGGCGCCGAGATACTTGCTGTCATCTCCGAATTGTTCATGATTCCCGGCGACAAAATAAACGCCGTGGGGCGCAGTCAGCCGGTTCAATGGCTCGGCTGCGCGCTTGGCATCGATGGCTGTGCCGTCATACAAATCACCGGCAATAAAAATCGCATCTGGCTCTTCCCGCAAAATCTTCGTAACCATGCGTCGCAGAAAGCTGCCGTTGCGCACGTGACCCAGATGCACGTCGCTGATCAGAGCCGCTTTTCGTCCGCGCCACGCCTCGGGCAGGTTCGCGAGGCGTACGGTGGTGCGAGTGATTCGCGTCCAGCCCGCGTTGAAGACGCCGTAGAGCCCAGCCACTACGCCCGCACCAAATAACAACTCCACGATGCGATGAAAATTAATTTCAATCCTTGCCATCTGCGCAACTGCGAGGATTAGCCACGAACCAACGGCTGCGACGAAGAGAAACGTCAGCAGCCCTAACCAGACCGCGGCCGCCCTGTAAAAGGCGCGCAGCAGAGGGTTGGTGTAGCGAAAGGCGAGTAGCGAAGCGGCGACAAAGCTTACCGACAGTAAGCCGAGACTTACTTTAGCCCATAGCGGACCACGGGCGTCGCTGCCCGTGGAGGAAAAGCTCCACGTCTCATACAAGAGAAAGTGGGTTAAGAAAAGGACGGTCTGAATTACAACAACGAATCCGGCGATGCGCTTCCAATCCAGCATGGTGGATTAGATTCACTAACCCACCCTGCGGATTGTTTGTATCTTCTTACCGCATCATGCGAGGAAGCGACGGGAGCGCAATCTTGACGGGTACCCGTGCTTTGTTGGAGTTGCCTGCCCAGCCCGCCAGCGTGGACGGTGTGGCGATAGGATGAATGGCAATTGCACTGTCGGTGCCCACTGCGACGTTCCGGGCCACGTTGTTGTGCAGCGTGGTGTGCAGAGGTTCGACGCTTCCCAGGTTAGCAATCCTCGCCACGGCGATCGGCCTGGCAATTACCGGTGTCGCAGGCACATGCTCCCAGCTACGCAGGTTGCTGAGTTCGGAGCCTCGGGTGACGTTCGTGTCGGAGTGATTGCCGGGCTGCGCCAGTCCTGCTACCAGAATCGGTCTGGCGATTCTGTTGGTTACACCCACATGCTGCCGCAGACCGCTGGTGAGCACGGGAGACTTGGCGCCGACCGTAACTGGTTTGGGTGCAGCCAGGACAGCAGTTTGCAACGCAGCAACCGGTTCACCCTTCGAGCCTTTCGCCCCGGTTCCGGTCACGGACGTCAGCGTAAGCACTACGCTGTTGCCGGTGTAAGAAACGGAGAATACATCGGTACCGGAGGTCACGGTCGAATTGGTGAAGGTGCCCGACACCGTTCCGCCGCTGGTCAGGATGGTAAACGCCTGGCCGATGTTGCTGGCAGTTAATACCAGCCCGTTGACGATTGCGGCCGTCAGCGTTCCCCCCAGGCTGGCGTTGCCGCTCACGCTGAGCGCGCTGTAGGTGCCGGTGGTAAGGCCGCCGATCGACACATTCATCGTACCGGTAGCCAGCTGCGTGTAGGTTCCGGTAATCGCGAGCAATCCCGCGACGCCGCTATCACCCACATTTAATGTGGCTGCAGTGCCAGTGGCGTTGCCGATGGAAGTGTTCCCCTTCAGTGTGCCCGCTCCGAAGATCGAGCCGCCGGTGGCCTTGATGCTGGTACTCGTCAGCGTTCCGTCGACCGTCGTGGTGCCTGCGGTTTGACTGTAGGTACCGCTAGCACCACCGGCGGTAAAGGTGGTTCCAGCTTGAACGGCCACCGTGCCCGAGTTGGCGAAGGTTGCCGCAGAGGTGGAAACGCTGGTGCCGGAGCCGGCGATGGTGAGGCTCTTGGTATTGCTGGCTAGCGCGGCGAGCGCGTTCACTCCGTTGGAATTGATAGTGCCGCCTTCCAAAGTTAGAGTGGCCGAGTTTTTGGTGACGCTGATGCCGGACGTGGTCAAATCCAGATTGCCCGCCAACACAAATGTTCCAGCCCCAAGAGTGGTGCCGGTGATCTGAGTCAGCTTGGCGGCGGTGAAGCTGTCGCCGGCATTAACGGTCAACGTGCCGGTGTTGCTGAAGTTGGCCGCCGTGGTGGAAACATTGTTGCTGGTGCCGCCAATCGTCAGCTTGCCGCTGTTGGTCGCCAGTCCCGCGAGAGCATTGGTGGAGTTTGAAGTGTTCTCGATAGTCCCACCAGCCAGCGTGAGCGTGGCCGCGTTGGTAGTAATGGTTTGAGCCGTGCCAGAGATGTTTAGGTTGGCATCCAGCACAAAAGTTCCAGCCGTCAGCGAACCGCCGCTGCTCTGCGTCAGAGAGCCGATGGTAAAGCTCTCACCGGGGAGGAGCGTGAGCGATCCGGCATTGCTGAAAGCACCGGCATCGGTAAAGGCTATACCGCCGATGGTGAGACCCCCGGTCGCTGTAATCGTAGTCAGGCCCGCTAGAGCGTTGGTGTTGAGACTATTGTAGGTGTTGATAAGCTGCCCGCCGCCTTCCTCGGTCACTTTGGCCGCCAGTGTGGTGATGCCGTTGGGGCCGGCGTTCCACTGAATGTTGCTTCCGTCTGCGATATAGGTTCCGCCGGTCAGAGTGGCTGTGCTCTGATTATCGTTGGTGAAGAAGGTAACGCCCGGGCCTTCGATGGTCAGCGTGGCTCCGTCAGCTTCTACGGTGCCGGTATTGGTGAAGAGCTGGTTGCTGACGTCAATGACGAGATTTCCGCTGGCATTCGCCAGGATAGTGCCCGAATTTACCAGACCCATGGAAGCGTTTCCAATATTGCCCGCGCCCTGGATTGTCTCCGCATTGGTAAGAACATCATTTGCGGAGCTGCCGAAAATGTAGTTCTGCGCGTTGGCGGAGAGAGTCACCGTCCCACCGCTTAGGGTTACATCTCCGTTCAACACGAATTCAGTGGCGTTTCCAACCGAGTTCAGTTGCACGGTACCTAGCTGCGCATACGTCCCCGCATCCAGGTCAAGAACCGCGGCATTGTCGATCTTCAGAAGTCCGCCGGCGGAGTTATTGATCGTGCCGCCCAGCGTGTTCGTGCCTGAGGCGATCTCAATCGTTCCGGCCGCACTGTTGGTGAGGGTGCTGCCGTTGTGAATCGTTCCGTTCGAAAGCTGGATGGTCGAGGCGCCCGTCAGTGTGATCGCTCCGCCGAGCACGGTCGAGTTCGTCACCTGCAGCGTGCCGGTATTGGCGAGGATCTTTCCTCCGGTGTTAACCACATTCCCTGTGCTGGATAGTGCCAGCGTTGAGCCTGCCGTGGCTTCCAGCGTACCGGTGTTGGTCACGCCGCCATTGGCCTGAATCGTCATTCCCGCCGAGCCATTGGAATTGATGGTGCCGGAATTCACCAGCGTCATCTGCCCGTGGCCTATCTGCCCCGCGCCTTGAATTGTCTCTTCATTGGTCAGCGTGTTGTCTGAAGTCACGCCGAAGATGTAGTTCTGCGCGTTGTTGGAGAGCGTTACCGTGCCGCCGCTCAACGTGACATTATCTTGCAGCACCAACTCGGTGGCGTTCCCGATCGAATTCAGTTGTACGGCACCTAGTTGAGCATAGGTTCCGCCCTGCAGATCCAGAACCGCGCCGTTGTCGACCTTCAGGATTCCGCCGGCCACGTTGTTAATCGTTCCGCCGAGTGTGTTTGTGCCCGAGACGATCTCAATCGTTCCCGTCGCGCTGTTCGTTATCGTGCCACCCTCGATGGTTCCATTGCTCAGCTGCAAGTTGGAAGCGCCCGTCAGCGTGACGGCTCCTCCGTTCACGGTTGAAGTCGTCACTTGCAGCGTGCCTGTGTTGGCAAGGATTTTTCCTCCGGTGTTGGTCACTATTCCGGTGCTGCTCAGCGCCAGCGTCGCCCCCGAGGTCGCTTCCAGCGTGCCCGTGTTGGTCACGCCGCCGTTGGCCTGGATGGTCATTCCCGCCGAGCCGTTGGAATTGATGGTACCGGAGTTCACCAGCGTCATCTGCCCGTGGCCGATCTGCCCGGCGCCCTGAATCGTTTCTCTGTTGGTGAGAATGTCCGCGCCGATCTCGCCGAAAATATAGTTCTGCGCGTTATTGGAAAGAGTCACGGTGCCGCCGCTCAGGGTTACATTCCCGTCCAACACTAACTCGGTAGCATTCCCGACTGAGTTCAGCTGCACCGTTCCCAGTTGCGCGTATGTTCCACCCTGCAGGTCCAGAACCGCACCGTTGTCGATCTCCAGGAGCCCGCCCGCCGAGTTGTTAATCGTCCCGCCCAGAACGTTCGTTCCCGACACCATCGCGATCGTCCCGGTTGCGCTGTTCGTCAGCGTGCCGCCCTGAATCGTCCCATTCGAAAGCTGCAACGTCGATGCACCCGTCAGAGTGACGGCTCCGCCACTCACCGTCGAACTCGACACCTGCACCGTGCCGGTATTGGCGGCAATCGTTCCTCCAGTATTGATCACATTACCCGTGCTCAATAACGCGAGCGTGGCACCCGAGGTCGCTTCCAGCGTGCCGGTGTTGGTAACACCGCCATTCGCCTGAATCGTAATTCCCGCCGACTGATTGGCGTTAATCGTTCCGGAGTTCACCAGCGTCATCTGTCCATGGCCGATCTGCCCTGCGCCTTGAATCGTCTCCGCGTTGGTCAGCGTAGTTGCGCCGCTCACTCCAAAGATGTAGTTCTGCGCGTTGTTCGACATCGTTACCGTGCCGCCGCTCAGCGTCACATTGCCTGCCAGAACCAGCTCCGTAAAGTTGCCAACCGAGTTCAGCTGGACGTTGCCGAGCTGCGCGTAAGTTCCACCTTCCAAGTCCAAAATTGCGCCGTTGTCGACCTTGAAGGTACCGCCCGCCGAATTGTTGATCGTCCCGCCCAGATCGTTCGTTCCCGAAACGATCTCAATCGTCCCGGCCGCGCTGTTGGTCAGCGTGCTGCCGCCGTTAATCGTTGCGTTGCTTAACTGCAGCGTGGAAGCTCCGGTCAATGTGACCGCGCCACCGCTAACCGACGAGTTTGTGACTTGTACGGTGCCAGCGTTGGCTAGAATCTTGCCTCCAGTATTGACGATATCGCCCGTACTCGACAGGGCCAGCGTGGCTCCCGCGGTCGCTTCTAACGTGCCAGTATTCGTGATCCCGCCGTTGGCCTGGATCGTCATTCCGGCCGACTGATTGGCGTTGATTGTTCCGGAGTTGACCAGTGTCATTACGCCATGGCCGATCTGCCCTGCGCCTTGAATCGTCTCCGCATTGGTGAGCGTAGTGGCGCCGGTCGCTCCAAAGATGTAGTTCTGCGCGTTGTTGGAGAGCGTTACGCCGCCGCCACTCAGCGTGACATTCCCTAAGAGCACCAGTTCGGTAACATTTCCCGCGGAGTTGAGCTGCAGTGTTCCCAACTGCGCATATGTTCCTGGGCGCAAGTCGAGAACCGCGCCGTTATCGATCTTGAAGGTTCCACCCGCCGAGTTGTTAATCGTCCCGCCGAGATAGTTCGTGCCCGCCGCGATCTCGATCGTTCCAGTCGCGCTATTCGTGAGCGTTCCGCCTGAAATGGCCGCATTGGTGAGTTGCAAGGTTGAGGCGCCTGTAAGCGTGACGGCCCCGCCTTTGATCGCCGAACCGTTTACCTGGATCGTGCTCCCGTTGGCCGAGATTGTTCCGCCGGTGTTGATCACAGTTCCGGTGTTGCTCAATGTCAGCGTTGCGCCCGCCGTTGCCTCTATCGTGCCAGTGTTAGTTAATCCATCATTAGCATCGATCGTCATTCCGGCTGACTGATTCGCGTCGATCGTTCCAGAATTAACCAGCGCCATCTGCCCGTGGCCGATCTGGCCCGCACCTTGAATCGTTTCCGCGTTGGTGAGTTGGTCTATTGCGGCCGCCCCAAAGATATAGTTCTGAGCATTGTTTGAAAGAGTTAACGTGCCGGTGCCGCTCAGGACTACGTTTCCTTCCAACACCAACTCGGTCGCGTTGCCGATCGAGTTCATGTTGATGGCACCGTTGTTGGTGATGTTGCCATAGGCGTCCAAGGCGACGGCGTTCACGATAGTCAAGTCGTCGCCGGAGCCACTCAGGGTGAGCGTGCCAAACGCGCCGCCGTTGACGTTCATGTTCACATTGGTCGAGGCGGTGCCAATGGTGACGGCGGAAGTGCTCGTGGGCACTCCGGTGCTCCAGTTGCCCGCCGTGCCCCAATTGTTGTCGCCCGCGGTGCCGGTCCAGGTGTCACCGGTAAGGGGCGGCGCCTTCGCTGCCTTCACCGAAGCTGCGCTCTGCAAATTCGGGCTCAGCAGCGATTGCTGCGAGAGTTTGCGTTTCTGTCCTGTTGCCGCTTGCGCCGAGGCAAAGCCGTCAAAACTAACTAGAGTTGCTAGGACGCAAAGAACAGTAATCAAAGATGCAGCCAGACGAGAAGGTGAGGGGCGCATGAGACTCTCCAGGAGAAAAATTTGCGTGCTTAGATTGTTTTTTCTTGGCGAGTGGAAACCGCCAAACGGCTTGATAGTGGCCGTCGGAGGAGGAGTCTATCTCATCCCCGCTCTAATGTCCTTACGGAATTATTAATAATTCTAAAGGATGACAAAATGCTGGGGAATTATACGAAGAAGTAGGCAAGAAATTGCACAGCACACCCGCCCAAGGCGCTTTGCTGAGTGCGAACTTGATAAATCGTAAGATGACCTGCGTGGCTACACAGCATTTTGAACGGCAATATCAACTATATGATTCCCGCCCTCAACTAGCCCAATCACGTTCGGAAATTGCACTCGGATCATCTCGTTCCTCACCGCATACACCACCAACTTAGCCATCGAATGAATATTAAGCTTCGACATTAGATTGCTTCGATGCGTCTCCGCCGTTTTCGCCGCGATGTTCAGAATTCCGGCGACCTCTTTCGCTCTCCTACCCTCGGCCAGCAGTTGCAGCACCTCCCGTTCCCGAGGTGTCAATTGGGGTGCCTTGGCTGCGGTCGGATCGGGGTTTCCCTTCCAGCGCCCGTGTATCAGCACGGCGGGCGTGCGCACTCCCAGGATGCGCTTCTCCTGCACGGCCAATACCGCTCTCGTCAAGTCGTCAATTCCGTCTGACTTGAGAATCCACCCTCGAACCCCTGCGCACAGACAATCTCTAACCACTTTCTCCGAGTCCGCATCGGTAAGGATCAGTATTTGCTGAGCCGGATTGTCTTTCAGAATCTGTCTAAAGCCGTCCACCCCATTCAATCTTGGCATGCAAACGTCAAGGATAATGAGATCCGGCTTCAACTGAAGGCACTTCTCTGCCGCATCTCGTGCGTCGGCAGCCTCTCCACAAATTTCCCACCCATTGTGAGATTCCAACACCACGCGCAAGCCCAAGCAGAAGATTGGCTGCTGCTCTGCCAGCAAAATGCGAAATGCGGACATGCTTCCTCCATGTGGCTAGGGTGAAATCTATCAGAGCCATAGGGTCCGGTCTGTGCAGAACTGCTCACATACACGCAGGTGAACATAGGCGCGTTGCAGTGTGCAATTGTGCTCAGACTCCTGAATCTCATAATGGAACAATGCAGACACTAGAGCAGAGATCTTGTTTGTCTCCCGACCGCTCCCCAGGAGTAACTTATGTGGACCCTTTCAAAGCATTTCAAGCTGTCAAATGCCCATTCTGAACTCGAAACGCTAGTTCTGGAACGTACAGCCGAACTGCAGAAGCTTTCTCAGCGTCTGCTGAAGATACAGGATGAGGAAAGGCGCAAGGTCGCGCGCGATCTGCACGACAGCACCGGCCAAACACTGACTGCGCTAAAAATAAGTATTTCGTTCCTGAAAGAAACCTGCAGAAAAGATCCCGCCGCCCTGGCGCTTATTGCCGAAGTTGGGCAACTGGCCGATCAGGCTCTCGGAGAAATTCGAACCACTTCCTATCTGCTGCATCCGCCATTGTTGGATGAGGTGGGATTTGCTTGCGCGGCTGAGTGGTTTATCGAGGGATTCTCCAAGCGGAGCGGAATTAAGGTAACAGCGGACATTTCGAATTCGTATGGTCGATTGCCGAGGGAGGTGGAGACCGCTCTGTTCCGTGTCTTGCAGGAGAGCCTGACCAACGTACATCGCCACTCCGGAGCTTCGGAGGCAAGTATCCATTTTCACCGTGAGCCCGAGGCTGTGATTCTGGAAGTACGAGATTATGGGCGCGGCATATCGGAAGAACGCTTACGGTTGCTTAGCGGGTTGCGTGCGGAAGTGGGCGTTGGTCTAGCAGGGATGCGCGAGCGTTTGCATCAACTGAACGGCAAGCTGGAAATAGAATCCGATGGTCACGGCACGAGCATGCGAGCCACGCTTCCGCTTCACGTAACGCCCCTACAAGGTCCGTTTGGAGATTGCGTACAAACTGGCGTATCCGCAGCGGCTTAATAAAAATGCCCGATGAGGCTATGGGGCACTTTTCCCGAAGGCCAGCGCGATTGCGGGCATGGAGACGGTTACCTCCCCGCTGATCGCGCGCCTGGCATGGAAGTTTTTGAGCTTGAGTAGAAGTGGCGGGGTGACTTCCTGACCCTTCGAAACAACCACGGCATCGTCGGGGGTGCGGACTTCTTGCTGGATGATCATGCCAATGGCAAGATCCTGTATCCGGCATTTTCGTACTTCGCCCTCTTCCGCATTCGGGTCCAAGGTGATAAGGGCCTCGAAAAAGTCCGGGCTGAAACCTTTATTTTGACGGGAGAGCGTGTGTACCGCCTCAGTTCGCGATGTCCCCTTGTGAATAAGCCTTTCATACGCCAGGATCAACCGGAGCACTTCTGCTCCATACCGCAAATTCGCGGTCGCGGAGTCGGAGGCCTCGGGGATTGGACCGTTCTGATGTTCGATCATCCACGCAATGGGTTCCAGCCGGGGAATTTTCGAAAGCAGATCGTAAGCTACTTTGGGATGCGCATCATATTGCGCCTGCTCGTTTGGTAGTAGCTTCTCCCCCTTATACACGGCGTTGAGTGTTTCCGGAGGCAAGGTGACACAACCTAGCTGGGACATCATTGCTGCGACCTCATATTGCCACGGGTTGGCCAGCTTCATCGCGGTCACTATGTGGTGGATGTAGCGCCGGGCGCGCTCGGCGCGGCTGAAGGCCGTCGGATTGACCAGACTTAGCACCTCGGTGAGTACTTGAATGCTGCCGCTCAGCGTCTGTTCCAGAAGCTGCTTCTCCGCCGTGACAAGCCGATACTGCAGGAGTGCCGCCGTCAAAGTTTGCCCCATCTCCTCCTTGCTGCACGGCTTATTGAGAAAACGGAAGATGCGGCCTTCATTAATGGCATGCATGGCCGTCTCCTTGTCGGCGTTACCGGTAAGCATGATACGGATTGTGTCCGGTGATTGGGCTTTGAGCCGGCTCAAGAACTGGACGCCGTCCATGCCTGGCATTCGCATGTCGGAAATCACTACGGCGTAGGGCCCCGTATCGGCGACAAGTTTCAGGGCTTCCTCGCCGCCAAGAGCAGTCTCCATCTGAAATTCACGGCTCAAACTACGCCGATACCCGCTCAGGATGTTGTTGTCATCGTCGACTAGAAGGATCTTTTCGGTCATAGTGTCACTCTTATTTCCCTTACCTTCGGCATTTGCATACTTCTGCAAGCCCGCTCACAGAGTGAGCAGCCACAAATATCTAATCGGTATATGTTCCTCAGAAAATTAGTTACTTCCGGTATCAGTTGACCCTGCGCGCAGGTTTTTTGAAAAACCTTTTAAGTAAAACAGGTTCTTGCCGATGACTTGAGATTAGGACTGGTTCCGAGGTGCTGATACTGTGAAACACATTCCCTCACCAAATAACAACGGCACGAACCGCGATTCTGTACCCCAATCCCTAATGTCCTCACGGGAGATCGCGATTCGTCTGGGGATAGCATTCAGTTTGCTCGTTGCTTTACTGATCGCCGTCGGGGATTTGGGACTGCGCCGAGTGGACCGCGTAAACGTGGATTTGCAAGAAATAATGAGCACGCAGTGGAACAAGATCTGCCTGTCTCGCGAAGCGGTGACCTACTCCAATCGCAACAGTCGTATCACGATGCAAATATTCCTGCTCAACGATCGAAAGCATATCGATGCCATCCTGAAGAACCGAGTCGAGAACACCGCGGAAATCTCAGACTTACTCGCGAAGCTAGAAGGCCTTTGCCAGTCGGATGAAGAAAGGAGGCTGCTGATTGCAATCGAGGAGGCGAGAACCCGGTATATCGATAGCTACCTGCGAGCCCTCAATCTCCTTCTCTATGAAGGGAAACGCGAAGCGGCGGTAGCCGTCATGTCCCAGCAAGCCACCCCGGCTCTGCTCGAATACCACGCTGCCTGGGATGAATTCGTGAGCTTCCAGGGAAATCAGCTTGAACTGGCATCCAGTCAAAGTAAGGAACGCTACGCCGCGGCTCGCCGGATTGCCCTGACCATACTCATAGCGGCTGTGGCTATGGCAGGTGCGATTGCGTTTTTCGCCATCAGTCGCATGGTCCGCGAGATGACAGCCCGCTTGCGTGACGAGAGGCAGGCCCTGCAAGCGGCGCATCGGGAGGCGGAAGTTTTTATCGACGCCGTGCCCTCGATTCTTATCGGCGTCGACCAGGACGCACATATTACGCGTTGGAACTTAACGGCCGCGAGCGCATTCGGCTTATCTCGATCTGAAGTCGTCGGCAAGGAACTGGCCGACAGCGGCGTCAGATGGCTACGGCCTGATATGCCGGAAGAAATTCGATCCTGGTGTTCCGAACGGGCTTCGCGGCGATGCGACCATATTCCATTTGAGATGAATGGCGAAACCCGCCTTCTTGGGCTGACCATCACGGCGGTACGTGTCTCCGACAAGGACTCGACCGAACTGCTCGTTATCGGTTCTGACGTGACTTATCGCAGCGCCCTGGAAGTTCAACTCCGCCAGGCGCAGAAACTGGAGTCAGTGGGACAACTCGCGGCCGGAATCGCTCACGAGATCAACACGCCGACCCAATACATCGGAGATAACGTGCGGTTCTTGAAGGATTCGTTCCAGGATCTGAAGAACCTCCTGACCAACTACGACCGGCTCTTGCAAGCCGCCAAAGACAAAGTTTTATCGGACGAAACCGTTCAGGAAATCGCGGCTGAAGTGCAGCGCGCGGACGTCGGCTACCTGCTCGAAGAAATTCCCAAAGCCATCGAGCAGACGCTCGAAGGCGTATCCCGAGTCTCCACTCTCGTGAGCGCAATGAAGGAGTTCTCTCATCCGGGCACGAAGGAGAAAACTCCCCTCAATTTGAACCACGCCATCGAAAGCACGATAACGGTCGCCCGGAACGAGTGGAAATATGTGGCGGATGTGGAAACCGAGTTCGATTCGTCACTGCCTCAGATCTCCTGTCAGCCGGGGGAATTCAACCAAGTGATTCTGAATCTGATCGTGAATGCCGCCCATGCAATTAATGATGTTGTCGAAAAAGGCGACTCTAAAAAGGGAAAAATTCGGGTGCAGACGCTTAATTTTTCGGATTGGGTGGAGATCCGGATAGGGGACACGGGATCTGGAATTCCAGAAAAAGTGCGCGCCCGCATCTTCGATCCCTTCTTCACCACCAAGGAAATTGGCAAGGGAACAGGACAGGGTTTGGCCATTGCGCGCTCCGTGGTCGTTGATAAGCATGGAGGAAGTATTCATTTCGAAACCGAAGAAGGCAAGGGCACAACCTTTGTCATTCGCCTTCCTCATGATGGCAAGTCTCTTGTCGCAAAGGCGGCCTCCGCATGAAACGCATTTTGTTCGTGGATGATGAAAGCAAGATCCTCGATGGCATCCGCCGCATGCTGCATGGGGATCGAAACCGATGGGATATGCAGTTCGCCGTCGGTGGCGAGGCCGCCCTACAAGCCTGCGAGGCCGGTAATTTCGACGTCATTATTTCCGATATGCGGATGCCAGGAATGGATGGAGCCACTTTGTTGGGCCACATTCGTGACCGCTTTCCGAGCACGGCGCGAATCATTTTATCCGGATATTCCGAAATGACGCTGGCGACGCGTTCAGTTCCCATGGCGCACCGCTTTCTGGCTAAGCCGTGCAACGCATCGGAGCTTCAGTCCACAATCGAAAGAGTGTGCGCGCTGCAGGACATTCTGCGCACACCCGAAATCCAGAAAACTGTTGGAACGATCGGCGAACTCCCTTCCCTATCGAGAACCTACACTGATCTGGCAAAGGCCGTGCAAGATCCGAATGGTTCCATCGAGACGGTAGCGAAGATTATTGAGCAGGACGTTGCCATGTCAGCAAAGGTGCTGCAACTCGTCAACAGCGCCTTTTTCGGTCTGGCGAGGACGGTCACCCACCCCAAAAACGCGGTCTCTTTTCTGGGAATGGAAACCGTGAAGAATTTGGCTTTAGCTTCCGAGGCGTTCCGGGTTTTTGCCCCTGACTCACGCATCCCGCAAGAGGTCTACGAGTCCATGCAGGTGCACGCGCAGCGCACGGCTGCTATCGCGGGCGCACTGCCCGGGGATCCCAAATCCCGGGACGTTACTGTGCTGGCTGCGCTCCTGCATGATATCGGACGGCTCATCCTAGCCAGTAGAATGCCGGATAAGTTTTGCTCTGTATTGTCATCCGTTCGCGAGCGCAAATGCGAACCTTTTGAAGCGGAAGAAGAACTAATGGGAACCTCGCACGCGGAGATCGGTGCGTACCTGCTGGGATTATGGGGCCTTCCAAATCTCGCGGTGGAAGCTATCGCGCATCACCACCATCCCACTCGCATACCGCATTCCGGTTTC
This sequence comes from uncultured Acidobacteriaceae bacterium, assembly GCA_963789625.1. Classification (GTDB taxonomy): domain Bacteria; phylum Acidobacteriota; class Terriglobia; order Terriglobales; family Acidobacteriaceae; genus Sulfotelmatobacter. The sequence continues at coordinate 228,036 of CAWBLK010000014.1, forward strand.
GACAGTTCGGTAGCCGTCTATGTTGCCGACCTCCTGGCCCGCGAACTGGACTCGCATCCCCAGAAATCAGCGCCCCCGGATCTTAGAGAATTAGATCGTGCGTGCCTGGAGACGCTGGGGGTTTTACCTCGGCTTGACGAATTTCGTGAGCTTGCAAGGCAAAACAGCGGCGACTGAAATCGGCAAACCAATCAGCCAGGATGTACGAAGCTTACGTTTCCTGCCATACGCTTTAGCCAAGCGAGCCCTCCTGTTGGTAATACAGCACGAATCGGGCGCGGTACCAGGCGTCTTCGCGGCCGGCGCCCCGCGCGAAACTGAATTCGGCTTGCGCTTCGACTTCAGCCGAAGTGGCCGGTAATGCGTCAGTTTGAACAGCATTACATTTTGTCATTCCTAACCGGCGTTCTTCGCCGGTGAGAGCTTGCCCCGAGCGAAGCAGAAGGGAACCTGCTGTTGGCCCAGAGCAAGCAGATTCCTCGCGCGATAAAACCGTGCTTCGGAATGACAAACTTATCAAACTGATCGACTACCCAGTGGCCCCCAACCTTGCCATCCACGGCCTCAATACCCGATGATGGTTACGGGTGCTGTGCGGCAACTCGAGCCGTTCCCATCCCGTCATAATGAAAGCCAAGAGCTTAGAAGCCAAGGAGCTAGAAGCCGATTTATGCCTCGTCCGAAACCACTCGTTCTCATCATCCTCGACGGTTGGGGATACCGCGCCGAAACTAAAGCTAACGCCATCGCTCTCGCACGCAAGCCCACCTATGACCGCCTGCTGCGCGAGTATCCCAACACGCTGATCCATACCAGCGGGCCCTTCGTCGGCCTCCCCGAAGGGCAGATGGGCAACAGTGAAGTCGGCCATCTCAACATCGGCGCCGGGCGCATCGTTCACATGGACATCACCCGCATCGACCAGATGATCCAGAATGGCGAGTTCTTCTCGGATCCCGTGCTGCTTGCGACCATGAAACATGCACGCGAGGGCGAACGCAGACTGCATCTCTTTGGCTTAGTCTCCGACGGAGGCGTGCACTCGCAGCAGGCTCACCTCTACGCGCTTCTGAAAATGGCGAGACAGAATGGCGTGGACCACGTCTTCGTGCACGCCTTCATGGACGGCCGCGACACGCTGCCCACCAACGGCGCCGGCTATCTCGAACAACTGCAGCAGAAGATGCGCGAATACAACTCTGGCAAGATTGCCACCGTGAACGGCCGTTACTACGCGATGGATCGCGACCGCCGCTGGGAGCGCATTGCGAAAGCCTACAACTCCATGGTCTTCGCCGACGCTGAAGGCGGCAAGTGCGCCGACCCGGTGCAAGGCATGAAGGATTCTTATAACAAAGGCGTCACCGATGAATTCGTGGTGCCGTTTGTCTGCACTGACAAGAACGGCCAGCCGCTAACGACCATTCGCGATGACGATGCCTGTATCTGTTTCAACTATCGCGCCGACCGCGTACGCCAAATCACGCGTGCGCTGGCCCGCAACAGCGGATTGAATGCAAACGGCGGCAGCGATCTCCCTGGCGCAGCCGATCTCGACGCGACGATTGTCGCGCGACCGTGTTCCTAAGAATCTGCACTACGTTTGCATGACGCAGTATGACAAGAACTTCAGCCTGCCCGTGGTGATTCCTCCGGAATCGATGGCAAACATTCTCGCCAACGTGATGGGTGGCCTCAACATGCGCAACTTGCGCGTGGCCGAGACTGAGAAGTACGCGCACGTTACCTACTTCTTCAACGGTGGAGTGGAGCAGCCGTTCCCCGGCGAGGAGCGCTTAGTGATCCCGTCGCAAAAAGTCGCGACTTACGATCTGAAGCCGGAGATGAGCGCCGCCGGCATCGCCGATGCCGTCGTAAAAGCCACGGAAGATGGAACCTTTGACGTGGTGATCGTCAACTTCGCCAATGCGGACATGGTCGGACACTCGGGCAAAATCGAGCCCACGGTAAAAGCGGTCGAGACCGTCGATGCCTGCCTTGCTAGCATCGAAACTGCCATTCGCGCCAGAGGCGGCGCCATGCTGATCACTGCCGATCACGGCAATGCCGAAATGATGATCGATCCTGTAACCGGCGGACCACACACCGCACATACCACAAACCCCGTGCCGTTCATCATAGTCGCCGAAGATGCAAAGAAGTTCACGCTGAAACCCAACGGCTCTTTGCGCGACATTTCGCCGACGATGCTGGGAATACTCGGTGTCGACGAACCCAAGGAGATGACAGGAACAGATCTGCGCCTTAAGATCGGATGATTCTTAATCGGGCCATCGCATGAATTCCATGGAACCGCAGACCATCCTCATTCACCTCGCGCTGAAGCTGGGCGTGGCCGCCGCCGTCTCCAGCACTTTGGTGCGTTCCAAAGAATTCAAATTGCTGTTGTTTCGTGAAGAGCGCTCGTTCCGGCAGAAAGTTTATCTCGTGTTGTGCATGGCGCTTCCCATCATGGTCGGCGTCTGGATTCGTATTTCGGTTCCAAGTTTTCTGGCGGGAGATCTGAGTTTCGAAACAGCTCTTCTGCTGGGAGTGATCGGCGGACGCTGGGCAGGAACTCTCGGCGGCCTGCTAATGGGCGTTCCCGCTCTCCTGCACGGCGAGTGGGCGGCGCTTCCCTTTGGAGTGCTTTCCGGGTTTATCGCTGGCCAACTGCGTACCATGGCCTCGGATAAAGACGACATCTGGTCGTTCTCTCCGTTTATCGATCAAAGCATCTTTCGCCTGATTAAACGTAATCTGCCGCGGCCACGTTTATTCGATTGGCAGGTCATGTTCTTCACTACGATCGTGCTGCTGCGTTTTGTGCAGACAGAACTGGTGCGATATTTTCCGCATTCCATCTTCAGCCTAGAAAGTCCCGACAACTGGTGGGTGTGGGGTGCGATCTACGCCGCTTCCGTTACTGCCATCGGGATCGAGCTGAAAATCTTCAACAGCGTACGAATCCAGATCAAACTGGAAGAGCAGGAGCGACTGCTGCTGCACGCCCGCATGGAAGCGCTGCAGAACCAGATCAATCCTCATTTCCTCTTCAACACTCTGAATTCGATTTCTTCGCTCGTGCGCTTCGATCCTGAAATGGCGCGCGAGGTAATTTCCAAACTGGCCACGATCCTGCGGCGCTTGCTTAACAGCGCGGATTCTTTCGTGCCGCTGCGCGAAGAGGTGGAGTTCATCGACAACTATCTCGATATCGAAGTCGTCCGCTTCGGAAATGACAAGCTCCGCGTGGTGAAGGAACTCGCGCCGGACTCGCTCGACGTAATGGTCCCCAGCATGCTTTTGCAGCCGCTGGTGGAGAACTCCATCAAGCATGGGCTCTCATCGAAAGTGGAAGGCGGAAGCATTCATCTGCGCAGCCGCCTGATTGATTCAGGGTTGGTAATCGAAGTGGAAGACGATGGCGTCGGAATGGCTGCCACGCAGCAGATGGGAAATGGAAGCGGTCGAGGCGCCGGAATCGGCATGGCCAACATTTCCGAGCGGCTTCAGGTGTTGTACGGAGACACGGCACGCATGACGATTGACAGCCACGAAGGAAAAGGGACGCTGGTGCGCATCCGCTTACCGCTGTTGCAGGCTGCGGGAGCCATACCCGAAGGATTCTACGAAGAGCGCTCGACCACGCGGCGGTAAAACTCTTCGTATTGCGGAACGATCCTGCTGGAACAAAAGCGCGCTTGAGCAACGGCGCGCGCCGCCTTGGCTGTCGCCTTCAGACGGCTTTCATCGTTCAAGAGCTCGACGGCATAGCGTGCCATCGTATCCACGTCGCCGACATCGGCCAAATAACCGCTGACGCCATGTTCAATCACTTCCGGCACGCCGCCGGTGCGCGTCGCGATGGGCACGACTTCACACGCCATCCCCTCTAGCGCAGCCAAACCGAAAGATTCGAGCTCGCTCGGCATCAGCATAATGTCGCAGACACCGAGCTTCTCCTGCACCTGATCCTGCTTGCCCAGGAAGAGAACATCTTCGTGGATTCCCTTTTGTACCGCCAGCCATTCGGCCACAGAACGGTCCGGTCCGTCGCCGATCAGCAGCAGTTTTGATGGCATTTGTTTCCGCACGCGATCAAAAATCTCGACCACATCCGACACCCGTTTTACCGGCCGAAAATTCGAAAGGTGCACCAGCAGCCGCTCACCGTTGGGCGCATACTCCGCGCGAAGTTCCGCCGTGTTCTTCGGCCGGCAATACACATCGCAATTCACCGAATTGTAGATGACTTCGATTTCTTTTTTTACGTCGAAGACCCGCATCGTGCGGTCGCGGAGATAATTCGAAATGGCCGTGACGCCGTCACTCTGGTCAATCGAATAGCGCGTGATGGGAAGGTAGGAGCGGTCCAGTCCAACCAGTGTGATGTCCGTTCCATGCAGAGTTGTCACGAAGGGTAAGCGTCGGCCGCGTGGACCATCCGCCAACATCTGGCGCGCCAGTAGCGCGCTCACCGAGTGCGGGATCGCGTAATGCACGTGGAGCAGGTCGAGATCGTATAGCTGTGCAACTTCAGCCATCCGCGTGGCCAATGCCAGATCGTAGGGCGGATAGTCGAACAACGGGTAACGCGATACTTCTACCTCATGGTAGTGAATGTTAGGTTCCTGCCCGCGCAGGCGGATGGGCTGGGCGTAGGAGATGAAATGAATTTCGTGGCCACGCTGGGCGAGCTCCAGGCCGAGTTCAGTTGCCACCACTCCGCTGCCGCCGTAGGTGGGATAACAAGTGATCCCAATCTTCATCTGCCGAGTCCGCCCTTCCCGTGGTCTACAGGGTTCTGTGATTCGATGGCAGGAAACAATAGAAGATGCAGATTCTACGTGGGCGGACGGATCTTTTCTGCGTAGAGGCGTCGGGAACAAGATTTAACGCGAAGCTACTCAGGTTTCTTTGGCCCGGGTTTGGAAATGCCAGGATCAAGCTTGTCCAGATGGGCCTGGAAGCGCTTCTTGGACTCGTCGGGCATACCAGTGAATTCGATGCCCATGCCGACTCCGGGATCACGCGTGCGGACCGTGGCGGTCGAAGTGACGCGTTCCTGATCGATCCAGAAATCTACTTTCAGCACGGTGGCGATCGCCAACGGCATGGCAACCTCAACATAACAACCGTTTCCGCTAATGTCAGTGGCGTTAACCCGCATCGGTGTGTTCACGCGTTCATCGCGGAATTCGAGCGGGAAGGAAATCTTGTGGCGCTGAAATCTTCGGCGATTGTCCTCCGTCGGAACCAGCATTGCAGCCCGCATTTCAACTGGCAACTCCGAAATCCACGGGCATTCCTGGTCAGCTACTAATTGCACGCCGATTTGTAGTTTCTTCAGCCCGTTGCCTTCCATCACCCAAATTACTTTGCACCGAGCCTTCCTGATCTCGAATTGCACACCGATGACGTCGCCTACCTTTAACCCCTGTTCAAGGCCGGTAATGCAGGCTCCCGTGACGCTGACGTTCTGAGCGGTGGCGTTCTGATGGAAAGGCTGGTTGTTCGCGCCCATGCCCCACACACGTACGCGTAACTCCAGGGTCGCACGCGGGGCTGCCGCTGAGGCAGACATATCGATAAAGGCCTCCCAGCCAGAATCTTCCTTAAGTTAAATCTAAGGCCATCATACTCTGCGCGGAGGTTGGCCGAAGGTTACGATAGTCATTGCAGTCGGGCTTGTCCAGCCCGAATTGAGCGGAGTCACTATTACCCAGTTACGAGGCGAGCAGATCACTATACGAGGCCAAGGCAATGCCCTGAGTCGCAAGCACCTCGCGTGCTTCGGGCATCGTCAAAACGCGCAACTCAGTCTCCCGCGATTCGCGCAGACGAGTCTTGGCAGACTTCAGGTCATCGTCGTTATAGCCGGGATGGCAGACGAATTCCCACGTGCCCTCGGGAATAACTGCGGCGATAGCGCGGAAGAGCTTTTCATCCAGCGTGCCGGTCACTTCAACCCCCAGCGTGCCATCAGGAGTCACCAAGCCCTCGCGCGCCGCGGCCGCGCGGAACTTCCCGGCAAGTGAGCGCAGGATTTTCACCTCGATGTATCGCGTCCAAAGATTGGGGCGCGCCAGCAATTCACCGGACTTCAGCGGTTTACTCGGGCCGAACGGATTGCGCACCGCGTGCACTCCGCAAGCGCGCGCCGCGCGTAACAACGGACGCAACACCGACGGAAACAAATGTGTGTGCTTATGTGTATCGAAATGGGAGACGACGATATCAGCCGATTGCAGCTTGCGAATCTGCGCGCTGGTCTCCGCTTCGATCTCCTCCGCATTCAGCCGACCGGCGAGCGCCATCACAGCAAAAGTTTTCAGTCCGTCGCGGAAGCGAGCGCCAGTCGAAAATGCTGTTGTGAGAGAAGGTAGTAGTTTTGCATCCAGCACCGGCTGACCATCGATCAAGACGACATGGCAGCCCACGCTAAGACGGGGAACAGTCTTAGCCAAACCCACAGCATCTTCAAACGCACGCCCGTTGGCCATCAGCGTGGAGGAAGTCACGATGCCGCGAGTGTGAGCCTCGACGATGGCGCGATTCACGCCCGCGGTAAAGCCAAAATCATCGGCGTTGACGATCAAACGGCGCACGCGTCAGTCTAGCAGGGAGGGCTTCGACGCTCACACGCGAGTTTGACCGATTTTTCATGCGTCGCATATACTCGCTGCAGCGCGATTCGCGCGGTTCCCCTTCGAGCAAGTTCCCAACGGCTCGGCGTTTGCGCTCAGGCCCGCCAAGGGAATTTGAGCTTGCAAAGCTACCCAGGGGCGGTTAGCTCAGCTGGTTAGAGCGCCTGCCTTACAAGCAGGAGGTCGCAGGTTCGAGTCCTGCACTGCCCACCAACTCCCTTTAGCACTATTCGCTTGGAAACATGTGCTACGATTTTTGGGAAATGAAGAAAACTTTGGTGACGGTTGGTTTCCATTTACCCGATCCCGATATAGAGCACCTCCTATTCAAATCCAACGATTCGATTCTAGGTGCGGATGCGGTTTTGTTTTGTCCCAACATGGCGCAATATGGCCATGAATACGGAGACGGATTCGCCGGTCGGACGTTGATCTCACAGAGCGACTCTGCTGAATTACGAGATCACACGCGACATTGGCTATCCGAGTTGTCAATTTTTTTGCAGAGTGGCAAAACAGTCTTTCTCTTCCTTCTCGGGCTTGACGACTTTTTTGTCCACACAGGACGCAAGGAAGTCTCAGGTACCGGACGAAGCCAGCACACTACAAATATCGTAGACTCCTATCCCATTTACTCCGCGATTCCTATACCGGAGTTATCTAGCAAGGTCCACAAGAGCTCTGGAAATCTCATCAAACCCACTGAAAAGTTAGGCACCATGAGCACTTATTGGTATGAGTTCGGTGAGTACTCTTACTACGAAGTGTATCTCGATGAAATGGCTAATCCCTCCCTCGTAACACAAACCGGGAATAAGGCTGTCGGAGGAGTCATACGTTTTAAGAACTGGAAGGGGACCATAGTTCTTCTCCCGCTTGTCGACTTGGAATCCATGGCTGAGGACCGCGAGAAAGAATTACGAAAGCGAACGGGAAAGAAGTCAACTCTGGCATCAACAGCCAAGACCAAAAAGAGCGTGGGAAAGCAATTTGTGAGCGCGCTATTCCAGATCGACAGGGCAGTTCGCGCTCACAGCGAACGTACCCCCGCGCCTCAGTGGAGCACCGGCGTGGAATATGCTCTTCAGGAAGAAACGACTTTGGCCAAGGAGATAGCCTCAATTGAGCAAGGAATCGCGAAACTGCGCGAAGCAGGAGTGGCAGCCAAAGACAAACTCGAAACTGCGACCAGGTTGAAGGGTCTCCTGTATGAGACCGGGGCTGCCTTGGAGTCAGCAGTTTTGGAAGCAATTAGGCTGCTCGGATTCAAAGCTGAGAATTACAGGGATAATGATTCCGAATTCGATGTTTTATTTATTGATCCGCACGGTGCGCGACTGCTAGGAGAGGCAGAAGGAAAGACCGATAAATCCGTCAACATCGACAAATTGGATCAGCTAAACAGGAACGTGCAAGAGGAGTTTGCAAAACGAGAGGATGCTACATATTCAAAGGGCGTGCTATTCGGAAATGCGTTCAGGCTTAAGCCGCTGAGTGAGCGTGGAGAATTCTTCACGCCAAAATGCATCGCGGGGGCAGCGCGGTTGGGATTTGCACTTGTTAGAACGCCAGATTTGTTCCCAGCTGCGAAATACCTCAAAGAGAACCCGGATGAAAATTTTGCCGAAGCGTGCCGCTCTGTAATTTTAGGAACGAGTGGAAAGGTCGTGGAGTTTCCGCCAACTCCGACATCGTCGACTCAAACACAGGCCACCGGGGAAACTTATTCCAGCCTTCGGACTTAGTCGAAGTCAATCTTCTCGAATCCCAGACCCTGCAACAAACTGCTGATTGTTGCGGTCGCATTCTGTTGCGCGGTTCGCAAGATGCCATCGGCCAAAGCCGCTGCCAGCAGTTCCCGTTCAGCCTCCTGGCGTACTTGCGTTTCCAGATTCGGGTCGGTGGGTACCAGCAATCCGGTTTGCCGCGAATAGACCCGCGTCTTCGCGCTGTCGAGCCGGGTATAGAACACCTCGGCCGCGGGAAGATGCAGGTGAACCTGCTTGCCTTCCACTCTGACGTCGCCCGGCTTCAGACTCGAGAAATCGATCCCCGCGACAACCTCGCCGTGCACCATCATCAGAAGGCGATCTCCGGCTAGAAAGTCCGGAAGGATAGAGTTTTCTTTCGCGCCGGTCACTAGTTTGTCCATGGTGTAAACCACGGTCTCCAGCCGCTGCAGCCGCTGAATGCGATCCACTACCGTGGGCTGGCTTACATCAATACTGAGGGTTCGGCCGGTCAACGCCGACCACATATGGCTCAACAGACTTCGCCCGGAATTTCGCGACAACATCAACCACCCCATCGAGCCGACACACAGGATCCCGAGGAACAGCCCAACAATGAGGGCAACAATGATCGCCGCAGAGGACCGAACTGGCTTAGGGGGGTGGGAACCAGCATCGGGCGCGTGAAGCATCTCGTTAAGGTTATCATTAGGCAAGCGTACGATTCATCGGTCGGCGCCGACAAGTCACGGCGATAATCGCCGGGTCTGGGGCCAGATATGTCGCAAACCCTTATCTTCGCTGGTTCCCTGGCCCGGGCGCATATTGTCCCCCGCCATTCGTCTGGTCTAGAGTCGAATGTAAAGATCTTGGGTTTAATGGTTGGAAAGACCGAGGAGGAGTAATGAAGAAGTGGACAGTTCTACCCTGCACCTTGCTGCTGGCATGCGCCTACATGAGTACGATGGCTGCGGCCCAGACCAGTTCGCCGATACCCGCCGGCACAGCTCTTATGGTCAAGCTGGAAACGACGCTTGCGACCTTCAGCAACAAGCCCGGTGATCCCTTTCAGGGCAGCCTGACCCAGCCCGTGGTGATTGACGGCAAGACAATTATTCCTGCAGGTGCACGAGTGGAAGGACGCGTCACGAAAGTGGACGAGCCACGCCGCATTTCTGGGAAACCGACGATCGGAATTCTGGCCGAAGCTTTGGTGCTTCCGACCGGGGAACATCTTTTCCTCGATGCCACGCTGGTCGATACCAATATCGGCGCGGGGACTGATGTGAATCAAGAAGGCGAGTTTAAAGGGTCCGGCCACGACCGCCGCGATCAAATGGAAACCGGCGGCGGCACAGCCGGCGGCATGCTGATCGGCGGCCTCATCGGCGGCCCTCCGGGAATTCTGATCGGCGGAGTGGTTGGCGCGGGCTCAACCGGAGTGCATTGGCTCAGCAAGCACCGCTCAGCGACGTTGCCCGCGGGCACACAGCTCACGCTGGAACTGAATCGTCCGCTGGCGATGACTACTGCGGTGGCCAGCTCGGGACAGTAAAATTTTAAAGACAGATGTGAGAAAAACTGGAGCTAAAGGCTCCAGTTTTTTCTTGCAAAATTCCCGAGGAATAGTGGTATCCAGGAAGGTTTGACCAGCAGCCATAAATATGGCAGAATTGGTGTGTGAGAACAACGGTTGACATTCCGGATCCGCTGTACCGTGAGCTCAAAGGCAAAGCGGCGAGTGAAGGACGATCAGTCAAAGAATTGATTCTGCGAAGCGTCGAGCAAGAGTTGAAGAACCGCCGCAGCCGCACCAAGCGCCGCGTTTCACTTCCTATCATTCCTTCAAAGCGGCCGGGATCTCTGGACCTGGACAATGCCAAGATCTTCGAGATCATTCCTTTTCCCTGATGTGAATGTCTGGGTCGCCCTGACCTATGGCGGACACATTCATCACAACGTCGCACGAGCATGGTTCGAACAGGTTGAGATGGAAGCGCGCGCCTGCTTCTGCCGATTCACACAAATCAGCTTGCTGCGGCTTCTTACCACTCAGGCGGTGATGGGAGCCGATGAAGTGATGACGCAGGTCCAAGCGTGGCAGGCTTTTGATCGCTGGCTAACGGATGGCCGCGTGCTTTTTCTCGAGGAGCCTCCCGATCTTGACGGGTTCTTCCGGTTTTTTTCGCAGCAAAATTACGCGAGTCCGAAAACCTGGGCAGATTCGTACCTTGCTGCCTTTGCCACAGCCTCAGATTTGCAGTTGGTGACCTTCGACCAAGGTTTTCAAAGGAAGATTAAGCGGCTTCTAATCCTTCGCCCTTAGTGACCGCAGGGTATTACATCCCGCCCCGCAAATCCGATTCACTCAGCAACTGCAGTTCGATCCATCCCTCCATCGGCAACGCGTCGACTGGGAGACGATTTTGCCAAAGACTGAAGCGCAGCCGTACCCGGCTGGTGGGTGGAACTGGAGCGGCGTCCAGTTTGTGATCCGCGGTCGTTGCAGAGTTCGCTCCCGAACCATCTGCTGAGGCAGGAGCCGCCAGCAGCCAATTCAGCGGCAAGCGGAACTCGAAGTTGCGCAACAGCGCTGCTTTCGCAGTTTCTTCATTCTTGCTTGAGGTTGCCGATAATTCTTCTCTGCCCTCGATCTTCCACTCTGCCAGCTTGCGGTCCCGCACCTTGGCATCGAGCCGCAAAGTCCGCCGAGGGCGAGCTTCTCGGTCGGCCCATGATTCCAGGTTCACCACCAGATCGAACTCCATATCGGGCACTGCCCCGGCAAAGTCCAATCGACCGTAGACGAACACGCTGTCGATTCCGGCATACACAGAGTCGAGGAGGAACTGTTTGCCGTGCATCGCTCCGGCGCGCATGTCGGCAGTGAACACCGCTGCGCCCATCCACTCGAAATAACGAATCTTGTCGCCCGTAATCCGGGGATGAATGTATGCGGTCTGCGGCGTAAAGGCCGGCCGCACTTCCCCGCCCGTGATCGGCTGCGATAGATAATCCGGCGGGTTCGCCCCCAGCGCCTGATAAACATTCGAAAGATGCTTACGGTAAAGCTCATCAAAGTCGCGGTCGTTAGCGGAGTGGTGCTCCGGCCCGTACCACCAGTTCCAGTCGCTGCCTTCGGCAATCAGAATTTCTTCGAAAGCTAGCTTGCGTTGCGCCTCGGTGGCCCGGGCCGCATTCTGTGCATAAAATTCGCGCGCATGATACAGATAATCCCAGGCGCGGTTGTCCTCGGGAGCGCCGATCCAGACATTGAAATTCGCGCTGATCCACGAACCCGGCACCAGCGATTTTAAAGGCGAAACGTTGCGCTGGCGGGCAATCGCCTCGGAAACCGTAACCGCCTCCAGACCTCCTTCGCGCTGTAGAGCATCGTAGAATCGGCGCAGAAATTCGCGTCCTGACTTTGGATAATATTCCCAGGCATTCTCTCCATCGAGAATCACCGAAACCACTGCATCCCGACCCTGCGCAAGCACCGGCTGAGCCGCCTCCTTGATGTTGTGCAGCAAATGTCGGGCGGCATCGCCCGGATCCATGCCCGAGTAGACAAAGCCAATCAGGTCCGAAATGGTGTGGTCGCGAAACACCATGTGCATCTCGGTCTGACCGTTCTCGTAGCGGTGAATGTTGTAAAGCCGCTCCGCCAGGTGCGCGGGCAGGCGTCCGTTGCCATCGCGATGGAAAGATACGCCGGTGCTGCGGCCGAGCACTTCTTCGTCGGTGGCCATCCACTTGATGCCCAGAGCTGTGCGCGATGGCCAGCGTTTCATCGGAGACGCTGCCTTCCGATGGCCAAACGCCCTGCGGCCGCACTCCGAATACCTGCTGGTGAAGATCGAGAGCGCGCACCAGTTGTTCGCGCGCGTCCTCGGGATGACGAAAGCGGTTTTGCGGCAAAGGCAGGCCCGGCGAGGATGCCGCGCCCGCGTTGGTATCGCAGACCAGGGGAAGAATCGGATGATAGAAGGGCGTGGCCGAAATCTCGATCGACCCTTTTTTCGCGGCATCGGCGTGAGCCGGCAAAACTTTGGCCAGCAGTTCCCGCTCGCGCTGGATCACGAAACTCTGATCTTCGAGCGAGTAGTTGCGCTCTTTCTTGATCAGCGCCGCAACGTCTTTATCTTCCAGAAAGAATTCGTCGAACCACGCAATCTGCGAGAGCACCTGCAAGTCGGTGAAGTGCTGCGGTTCGAAATACTTCTCCGCTTTCTCGGGCAAATAGGCGTGCTCGCGGAAGCGGTCCCGCAGCTCCCAATAACGCGGATAGCGGGCAATCACATTCGCCGGATTCGCCTGAAAAAGATACTGCAGGGCAAACTGCCGCTCCGGCACCGTCAAATCTTTGGCCGGCTTGGCCGCTACATTCAGAAACGGATCCTGCGCTGTTCCGGCGACATAATCCTGAATCTGCGTAATCAGCGACGGCACCAGATTGAAGTTCTGGTGGACGTTGGGAAATTCGTCCAGCAGCTTCACCATGCCGTAGTAATCCTTAAGCGCGTGCAGACGGACCCAGGGCAGGCGATATTGTCCGGTCACCAAATCCTTGTAAAAAGGCTGGTGCTGGTGCCAGAGGAGGATGAGACGCAGGGCGGGCATGGCTGGAATGGTCAGGATAGCATGGGGATTCGGGATGCCATGCGGCACAAAAGGCTGCAGGCTTGCTCTTCCGGTACACTAATAACACGGATGCTTGAGATTTCCACTCCCGCCGCTCTTGGGCCCATGACGTTGCTCTCCGACCAGGATCTCTACCTGTTCAATGAGGGCAGTAACTATCGTCTTTACGAGACCATGGGTGCGCATTTGGTCTCGCGCAATGGAGAACCGGGTGCGATTTTTAGTGTCTGGGCGCCGAATGCGCGCAAAGTTTCGATTATTGGCAGCTTTAACGGCTGGGATCCTCGCACTCATCAACTCGCTCCTCGCGGCTCATCCGGCATCTGGGAAGGTTTCGTCCCCGGCGTGACCAAAGGGGCGCTCTATAAGTTTCATATCGAGTCGAGGAGCCACGGTTACCAGGTCGATAAGGCTGATCCACTCGGGCTTTTGCACGAGAAACCTCCGCGTACAGCTTCCGTGGTGTGGGATCTCGATTACCAGTGGAACGACCGCGAGTGGATGGAGAAGCGCGCCGGCCACAATTCTTTGCGCGCGCCGCAAGCGGTTTATGAAGTTCATCTCGGTTCATGGATGCGGGTTCCCGAGGAACACAATCGTCCATTAACTTATCGCGAGACTGCGCCTAAGCTCGCAGAATACGTGACTCGCATGGGCTTTACTCACGTGGAATTTCTGCCGGTGATGGAGCATCCCTTTTACGGTTCCTGGGGATACCAGACCACGGGATACTTCGCTCCCACTTCGCGCTACGGCACGCCGCAGGATTTCATGTATCTGGTGGACTACCTGCACCAGCATGGCATTGCCGTGATTCTCGACTGGGTGCCTTCGCACTTCCCTTCCGACGCGCACGGCCTGGCCTACTTCGACGGCACGCATCTCTACGAGCATGCGGATTCGCGCCAGGGATTTCATCCTGATTGGAAGACGCACATATTTAACTACGGACGCACCGAGGTTCGCAGCTTTCTGATGTCGAGCGCGATGTTCTGGTTCGACAAGTATCACGTCGACGGCCTGCGGGTGGATGCAGTCGCGTCCATGCTCTATCTTGATTATTCGCGCAAGCAAGGCGAGTGGATTCCCAACAAATATGGCGGCCGTGAAAACATTGAGGCGATCGAATTTCTGCGCCGCTTCAATCAGGAATCGTACAAAGAGCATCCAGACATTCAGACCACCGCGGAAGAATCCACTTCGTGGCCCATGGTTTCACGGCCGGTCTATCTTGGCGGTCTGGGCTTCGGTTTGAAGTGGGATATGGGATGGATGCACGACACGCTCGAATACTTCAAGCAGGATCCCATTCATCGCAAGTACCACCACAGCAAACTCACCTTCCGCATGCTGTATTCGTTTCATGAGAATTTTGTGCTGCCGCTTTCGCACGATGAAGTTGTCCACGGCAAAGGGTCGCTGATCGGCAAGATGCCCGGCGACGAGAAGGCTCGCTTCGCCAACCTGCGGCTTCTATTCGCGTACATGTACGCTCAGCCCGGCAAAAAGCTGCTGTTTATGGGCGATGAGTTTGGCCAGGTGCGGGAGTGGGCTCACGACACCAGTTTGGAGTGGGATGTGCTTCGGTATCCGGTTCACAGCGGCATGCAGAACTGGGTGGCGCAGTTAAATCAGGTTTACCGCCGCGAGCCCGGGCTGCACCAACTCGATAATAATGCCTCCGGCTTTGAGTGGGTGGATTGCAACGACAATCTGACGAGTACGATTTCATTGCTGCGCAAAAGTGATTCGCCCGCGGAGAGCGTCCTCGTCGTTTGCAACTTCACGCCGGTCCCACGAATTGGCTATCGCGTGGGAGTGCCCGAAGGCGGCTTCTGGCGCGAACTGCTGAACAGCGATGCGGCCGAATACGGCGGCAGCGGCTACGGCAACCTGGGCGGAGTGAATGCGGAGGAAGAACCAGCGCATGGGCGGCCTTGGTCGCTGAAGCTTACGCTGCCTCCGCTGGGGGCGTTGTTCCTAAAACGGGGATAGCATTTTGTAATGTCGGAAACGCATGATGCCTACGGTCTACCCCTTCGAATGTCTCTTGCGATTTAGCAACCGAATTCCAGCGAAGACAGATCCGGCCACACGATCGGGACCCTGCCGAGCACCACTTAGGGCGTGATCTCAAACGCCACGCCGCAGCCCAATCCGAAATCGACCACTAGGCATTCGTTCAGATTTCCTCCGAATCGTGTGACGCCAAATACATTACCTAGTCCGTCAAGGGTCACGCCAGTCAACGGACTGCCTCCGGCAGTGCCTCCCTTGAAAAAGTGCAGTACAGTTTCTTCCCACAAAGCGCCCGAACCTGGGGCTAAGCTTGAATACCACGCCATTCCCGTCGCTGCCGCCTATACCGCCGTAATAAGTCGTGCCGTAGAGATTTCCGGCGGAGTCGCGCGCCATACCGTAGACCACAGAACCTCGACCTCCATCGTACCCGCTGCCGCCGACTACCTGGAATACATGCAGGACCGATTCGCTCCATCCACCTCCGGCCTTCGGAGAAAGCTCGAAGACAACTCCGCATCCGCTGCCGTCGCACGCGCTGAGTTCACCTCCCGTGGCGGTCGCTCCATACAGATTGCCGGACCCGTCGAACACCAATTGCCCTTGTGGGTCTCCGCCATTCGTGCCGTTGAATGTGAAGATTACGCTGTAAAGCCACCCTCCCGAGCCGTTGGGCTTCAATTCAAACACCACCCCACAGCCTTCTACTTCTCCGCAAGAGCGGTTCCCGCCGCTCGTAGTCGTGCCGTAGAGATTTCCCCCAGTGTCAAAGGTCAGGGTTCCCTGGGGATACCCGCCATCGGTACCGTAGCGAAAGGTGTGCAGCACAGTCTCATTCCACCCACCGCCGGTTTGTGGAGTGAGTTCAAACACTACACCGCTTTCAATGCCCCCTTCAAACGTCGTGCCGTAGACGTTGCCAGTTGCGTCCAGCGTCACACCATTGTATGGCGTCGATCCATCCGCTCCGCCCGTGAAAGCATAGAGCACGGACTCGGTCCATCCGCCGCCCACAGCAGGGGACAACTCGAAGACCACTCCACTCCCATGAACGCCGCCCGCGCCCGCGGTGCCGTAAAGGTTCCCCGCCGTGTCTAAGGCGAGGCTTCCTACGGAGTTTTTCCATCGTCGCCGCCGGTGAACTCATAAAGTTTGGTCCTTTTCCATCCACCGGCTTCCGGAGAAAGCTCGAACACGGTTCCACAACCGAAGCCGCAAACCCCATCTGTTGTCTTGCCACCTTCGTCTACACCGTAGAGGTTGCCTTCCGAGTCCAGGATCAGACCGCTCGTACTCGCTCCGTTGTATCTGTAGATCGTTTTGTAGGGCAGAACCTGAGCGTTGGCCGCAACCTCAGCCACGAGCATCACCAACATCAAGAAGGCACAGCCGAGTAACAATTTCCGCGCTGACACATTTTTCCCGTTTATCTTCATCGTCCTCTCCCTTCGAGTAAAGCGTGAGCATCCCATTGTCGAAGGAGCGCCGAGCTGCTCCCAAAATTTTGTTCACCGAGAACGAATCGATCCGATCCGAATTCTCCGAGTTTTCGCCCGCGAGAGCCATCTGTCAAGATGAAAGAATCTGCGTACTGAATAAGGAGACGTGCCTGCACCCATGCTATCCTGCCCTCAGAACTGCTCCCATGCGGATTCTTACCCGCTACATCCTTCGTGAAGTAAACTCGCACGCCGTGATCGGCGCGGCCATCTTTACGTTTGTGTTGTTTACGCGCGATCTGGGACGCATTCTGGAACTTGTGGTCCGGGCCAGCGCGCCGCTGCCTAGCGTCATCGAAATCTTTCTCTATACTCTTCCGCTCGCACTGACCTACACCATTCCCATGAGCGTTCTGGTGGGGATTCTTATCGGGCTTAGCCGGCTGGCGGCGGATAGCGAAATAACCGCTATGCGGGCCAGCGGGATGGGCGTGTGGAATTTCGGGCGCGTGCTTGCGATTTTCGTGGTCGGCGCATGGGGGCTGGCTCTAATCAACGGGGTCTATCTGGCGCCATGGTCGCAGGCTTCACTCGGACGACTTGAGGATCAACTCAAGAGTTCGCAAGCATCATTTGAAGTACAACCCCGAGTGTTCTATGAAGGCTTTCCGAAGATCGTGCTCTATGTGCAGGACGTCCATACCGGCCAGGGCGCTGCGCAGTGGAAGGGCGTGTTTCTCGCGGACATTACCGATCCCGCGAATCCAAGTATCACGCTGGCGCACGAAGGCGTTCTCGTCCCCGAGGGCCAGGACCGCCTGCATCTGCATTTAGTCGACGGTTCGACGCATGAGACCGATCCCACGCAAGCCGGCCATTATCAGATCTCCACTTTCCAGCAAACCGATATTCCGCTCGACCTTACCCCGTCGGAGAACAAAGCCGACGAACAGGTTCCCGTGGGAATCGTCAGCACGGGGGCGCTTCGTGATTACGCGAAGCAGGTCGATCCCGTCTCAGCGCGCTGGTATTTGATCGAGTTTCACCGGCGCTTCGCGCTGCCTACGGCGTGCCTGGTGTTGGCCATGGTCGGAATTCCTTTGGGACTGTCCTCGAAGAAGAGCGGCAAATCCGGCGGATTCGTACTCACCATCGCGCTGGTTTTCGTCTACTACTTCATTTCTCTGATCGGAGTATCGCTGGCGCGGCAGGGCAAAGTCAGCCCTGGGTTCGGGGCGTGGCTGGCCAACCTCGTCTTCTTCGCCGCCGCATTGTTTCTGCTGTGGCAGGCGGAGCGGCGGCCTCTCTCGCTTTCGGCGATCCGGCTGGCCTGGAAGCGTGAGCCTCATCCGGCAAACGGTGTCATGCAGGAACGCCGGCACCGGCGCAGAGATAATGCGTTCGAGCGCGCCTCCACTCGCCGGCGCCTCCTCAGCGCCAGCTTTCCCACTCTACTCGATGACTACGTGCTGCGCGATTTCTTCATTTACCTGGGGATGATTCTGTCTGCATTCCTGGTGCTGCTGCTGGTGTTTACGTTGTTCGAGCTGCTCAGCGACATCCTTCGTAATCAGACGCCCTTCATCGTGGTGGTTGAATATCTACTTAACGTTACTCCCTACCTGCTCTACAGCGTAGCGCCGCTGATTATGCTGCTCGCGGTATTGATTACGTTTGGACTGATGAACCGTTCCAACGAAATTACCGCGATCAAAGCGACCGGAACCAGCATCTACCGCATCGTCACGCCCGTGCTGATTGCAGCGGCACTGCTCGCAACGGGACTGTTTTTCGCCGACCAGTTCTACCTGCCGCATACCAACAAGCGCCAGGAAGCACTGCACAACGAGATTAAAGGCAAGCCCCCGCAGACTTACTTGCGTCCAGACCGGCGCTGGATCTTCGGCCAGCATAATGACATTTACTACTACCAGTTCTTCGACGCCGACCGCGATCAATTTGCCAACCTAACCATCTTTGAAATCGACCCGGTCAGCTTCGATATCACGCAGCGCATTCACGCCGACCGCGCTCACTGGTCCGAGAGTATGGACCGCTGGATCTTCGAACAAGGCTGGCAACGGACTTTGAACGGTGCAGCCATCGCCGGCTTCCGAACCTTCGATGTCTCGACTTTTCCCGAGATCGGCGAAACACCCTCATACTTCAAGAAAGAAGTGAAACAGTATTCGGAGATGAACTATGAGGAACTACGGCGCTATATCCGCGACTTGCAGCAAAGTGGCTTTGATGTGGTGCGCCTGCGGGTGCAACTGAATAAGAAACTTTCCTTCCCGCTGATAACGCTGATCATGGCCGTGCTCGCCGTTCCGTTTTCTATGTCGGCCGCTAAGAAGGGAGCCATCACAGGAGTTGCCGTCGCCGTGGGCATCGCGGTGGTGTACACAGTGGTGACGCGGCTCTTTGAGGCGATGGGAGACCTTAGCCAATTACCGCCGGCCCTTGCAGCCTGGTCGCCGGACCTGATTTTCGCTCTGGTGGGCGCTTATCTGATTCTGAAAATTCCTACGTAGCGTTTCTGCGCAACCCAGTCCTACATAATTCAACCCGGGCTGCGCCATCCAGACTATTTCACCGCCACGCCCCAGGGAGTGGGAAAGACTGTTGTGACCGTCGGTTGCACCGTCAAGGCTCCATCCCCTGGCGAAACTCCATATTCTGAAAGAGTTCCCGAAGTGTAGTTGGCCACGAACATAAAGCTATCATCGTTGCGGATGGCAATCGACGTGGGAAATACGCCGGTAGCCACAAAGGCTGGCGTCATGGGCGTCAACGCCCCGTTGGTTGCGCCGATTTTATACGCGTACACTGAGTCGGCATTTGTGGCCAGCACGTAAAGAAAGCCGCCATACGCATCCACAGTCAATGGCCCGGCGCCGTTGCCGGAGTTAAAGGGCGAACCCGCAACCGGCAACAAGCTGTAATCCCCGTCCGGACATAGTGGCAAAGAAACAGCATTGCAAATCGTGTAGGCGCTAACACTGTTGCCCTGCTGGTTGCCCACATACACAAACCGGTTACAAGGATCTACTGCTACACCATTGGGCGAATTCCCAGTCGGAATCCCTTGTGTCGATCCATTGGTAGGAACCAGCGTTAAACTGCCAGTCGATGAAACCTCGTAATTGAAAACCAGGTAATTCTGAAAATCCGTCACGTAAAGATCTTCCCGCGTGGGAGGCGTGTGGGAGCTACACGGCGCATCCAGCGTCGGGTACACCGTTGGAGTTACGGCAAGCCCCGATGGCTGAGGGGGCTTGCCACCCAATTGGGTCGGCAGGGCAAACGGTGAACCCGCAACTTCCGTCAGGGTGCCATCGCTGCCGATGGCATACACTACGATCCCGCTCGAGTTCAGGGTCGCGATGGTCTGCACAGGCGTCGTGTTGGTATTGGTGGTATAGATTGCGGCCTCGGGAGCTTCGGCCACAAAAAGGTATTTGCCTGTCGAATCCATGACCATGGCGGCAACCGCGCCGCCGGGGTTGGGATTTGAGGAATCATCGAGACCGCAAGTGGGAAAACCGCTGGGATATGTCGAATTCCCCGGCAAGTACGTGGGATTGCTGTGCGCCCCCAGCGTGCCGTCGGAGTTGATTGGATAGACAAAAATTGCGCCCTGAACGGCGCCGGTGAGCGTAGTATTCGCAGGCACGTTCGGCGTACAAGTCACTTCCGATGCCACATAAGCGAATGCACCGGCTGGATCAATAAGAACGGAGGTTGCAATTCCTACTGTTGGGGGACCATTCGCATTATTGATCGGCGTAATCTCCCCGTTGCCCAAATCGAGGTTAAAGGTCTGCATCACGGCGTCGATGTGGGTGGAAACTACCACCAGACCATCAAAGTGAGGCGTGTACTTGCTGCTGCAAGCCATCAGCGCCCCGATGCAAACCAAAATTAGAATTCCCCCAAGCCAGGCAAACCTTGTCCGCATTCTTCGCTTTATCTCCTGTGAACGTGCATCCGCATTCCCCGGCCTCAAAAAACCGGGCTTGTACCCTTTATGAAGGCGTGAATTGCCATCCATTTATGTATCAGGAATGCGCAGGAAGAGCAAACGCCGCCAAGGTGATTGGAACCCTGGAGACTGCTACGAGTTGCCTGAGAAGCGGTGGACAGTGAACAGTGA
Organism: uncultured Acidobacteriaceae bacterium; assembly: GCA_963789625.1. Lineage (GTDB taxonomy): Bacteria > Acidobacteriota > Terriglobia > Terriglobales > Acidobacteriaceae > Sulfotelmatobacter. The sequence goes on from CAWBLK010000014.1 coordinate 248,674, forward strand.
AGAGTGGCTAGTGGTCAGTAGGAAGCGGTTGGTTCGAACCCTTGCAGTGAACTGGCCACTGACCACTGCGGTCAGGCTTCTTGTTCCGCGGGGAGCGGTTCGGGCGTACCAACGGCGTTGCTGCTGTCCGGATCGAGGGGCAAACGAATCTCTACCAGAAGTCCACCTTCGGCACGATTGAACGCCGCGACCTGGCCCCCGTGAAAACGCACCGCTCTCTCGGTGATGGCCAGCCCCAGACCCACACCCCCAGTCAGCCGGCCGCGATCATCGTCCAGCCGGTAAAACGGTTGGAACAGCTTCTTCAGAGCATCAGGCGGAACGCCGGAACCACAATCGCTGACACTTACCACCGCTTCTGCACCGTCCGGTTTTTTTGCCTTAGCCAGATGAATCTCAACCGTTGTGCCTTCGCGGGTGTACCGGATGGCATTGCGAACCACGTTCTCAATCGCGCTGTGCAGTAGGGACGGTTCTCCGAGCACCATCCAGTTTCCCGCCGGAATTTCGCTGTGTACGTGGCAGTGCCGCGCTTGAGCTTCGAATTCGGCGTCCTCGGTCACGGTCAGTACCACTTCATCCAGAAACACCGGCGTTGGCGGCACGCGCTTTTCACCATCTTCCAGGCGAGCTAAAGTCAGTAGGCGTCCGATGAGCTCGTTAAGGCGGCTAGCCTCGAGTTCGATGCGCTCCAGCATGGTCGCGCTATCCGGGCCGGAGCGCTGCCGGGCCAGACCTAACGCCACGTTTAAGCGAGCCAGCGGGGACCGCAGCTCATGGGAAATATCGTTTAGCAGGCGCGACTGCGCTTTCACCAGGTTTTCCATCCGCTCCGCCATGGTGTCAAAGTCGCGCATCAGCCCAGCGACCTCATCGCGTCTCCCAGTGTTGGGTGCTCCGGCCCGCGCGGTAAGATCTCCAGCGGCCAATTTGCGCGTGGCGGCACGCAGGCGAACCACCGGCATAGTAAGGAACCACGAGAGTATGTAGCAAACCAGTCCGGAGGAAATAACCGCGATGATCAGGCCAGGAAAAGGCAATCCCCGGGGACCGAGAAAAAGGCGCGGGCCCGGTGGAGGAGACAGCACCAGCGTATAACGATGCAATCCATCAGAGGAAGCGCGCGAATCACGTAACACAGGCGGAGGAGCGGGAAAAATAAAGCCTTCGTGCGGTATCCGCGGCCCTCCCTTTGCAACTCGTAGCGCCCATTCTGGCGCGCCCCGGTGCAAAACCTCCTCCATGTTTTCGTTGAATAGAAAAACGCGGACGTGCTGCGTATGCTCCAGGTTATCGAAATATTCGCCGAGACCGGCTGCACCCTTTTGCTCGTAAGCATTCACCGAGTCGTTCATCGCGGTGGCGAGCAGAGCTTCCCAGCTTGAGGTGCGCGGACGAAACGCCAGCGTCACCAGGATCGCGAGCACAAGAAACAGCGCGAACGCCATCCAGAAGGAAAGAAAAATCTTGAGGAAAAGGCTCTTCATGACGTGACTTTCACCTTTTCCCCGTTCTTTTCCCGCGGCCGGGCAAAAATATAGCCGACGCCGCGGATGGTTTTGATGTGCTCGTCGGCGTCGGTATCTCCGAGTTTCTTGCGGACCTTGCTTACGTGCATGTCGATGCTGCGGTCAAAGGGCGAGAACTTGCGGCTGAGCACAGCATTCACCAAACGCTCGCGCGGAACCACGCGGCCGGCTTCACGCAACAGCACTTCCAGCAGATTGAACTCAACTGAGGTGAGGTCAACCGGCTGGCCGTCGCGGCGCACGCTGCGAGTGGCCGGATCGAGTTCAATCTCTCCGACGCGAACGATATCCGGCGCCGATGGAGTTGACTTATCGCTGCGCGTGCGGCGCAGCACCGCTCGAATTCGCGCGACCAGCTCCCGCGGATTGAAAGGTTTGGGCAGATAGTCGTCGGCGCCAATCTCGAGCCCGACGATGCGGTCCACATCTTCCCCGCGCGCGGTGAGCAACAACACCGGCAGGCGCGATGTGGCGCGGATTCTGCGCAGCACCTCAAAACCGTTGATGCCGGGCAGCATAACATCCAAAACTACCAGCAGATAACCGCCGCCGGTGGCGCGCTGCAATCCGCTCTCGCCGTCATGCGCGGATTCCACCACGAACCCTTCGGCCTGCAGGTATTCGCCCACGAGAGTGCAGAGTTCGACGTCATCATCGATAACCAGAATTCGTTCCATCTTCGTGGTTTTCATTGTGCACCAAGCTGCCATTGGCGGCGGTAAAGAATTGTCAAATCGCAGCCCCGTTACCGATTGACAAAACTTTACTCGCTTTTACTCACTTTTTACTACTTTAGCGCAGGAATCGTGTTTTTATGAGGGTACGCAAAATGGTTGTGGGTTGGGAACAAACGTAGTTTGGAATAAATATGTTCTTCTCACCTAACCAAAGTTGAAGGAGTCAAGTTTATGAAATCGATTCGCTTTCGCTTCTTAGTTGCGGCTCTGGCGGTATTGCTGGGCAGCGCGCTCGCCAACTCGCAAACCGCGGATACGCCTCCACCGATGCGTGGCCATGAATTCGGCATGCGCGGGCCCATGATGGGTTTCTTCGCCCGGTACCTGGATCTAACCGAAACGCAGAAGGCAAGCATGAAAGCCGTCATGGAAAAAGAGCGGCCCACGCTGAAGCCCTTGATGGAACAGCTCCACCAGATGGATGCACAACTCAAGCAATATGAGGAAGGCACCTACGATGAAGCCAAGGTGCAGCCTCTGGTCGCACAGCAGGCGCAGACTATGGTGCAACTGAAGGTGCAGGAAACCCGCATTCACAACGAACTGTTCCAGTTGCTCACTCCGGACCAACAGACCAAGATGAAACAGTTCGAGGCTAATCGCGAAGCGCGCATGCAGCAACACATGCAGGAAGCTCCGCCTACCGCTCTCGAGGAGTAGGGTTGGGGCGCTGCACGATCTGGATTGAGAATATGGTACGGTCGCGCCTGGTTGGACTTTCCGGATAACCGGGCGCGGTCGCTTTACTGAAAGGCAGTACCCGAGGTGTGATGCCATGGATATGGCTCAGGCATTTGTTTTTGACGTAGGCTGGGCATTCTTTGCAGCGTGGGGAATGGTTCTTGCAGCAGTCAGCATAGTCGCCTTCGGGCGGGACATCTTTCCCTTCGCGCAGCAATCCACCCGCGAACAAGAACACCGCCGTTAGACTGAGCGGAATCGAACGCGCTCCCGTCTCTATCAATCTCCTGAGGAATCTCTGTCTCTTTCCACTCCTGCCCAAACTTGAACCCCGCCTGCTAGAATTTCATCTACACCACCTGCATGATTCCGAAGAGTATGCGTCCGCTCATCCCGTACCTCAAGCGCTATCGCTGGGGCTTCGTGGTGGGCACGGTCTGCATCATTGTGAACAACGGCGCATGGGCGGGACTGCCCCGCGTGATCGGCAACGCGGCCCAGAGCCTGGAAGGTGGCGTCACCCGGCATAAGCTTTTAATTTTCGCCTTGCAGGTGCTCGGCCTGGCCGCGGTGCGCGGCGTTTTCCTGTTCCTGACGCGCTGGGTAGTCATTGGCATCTCGCGCGACATTGAGTTCGACCTGCGCAACGATCTCTTCGCGCACCTCGAAACCCTTTCTTACTCCTACTACCAACGCATGCGCACCGGCGACATCATGGCAAGAGTCACCAATGATCTCAACGCAGTGCGCATGCTGATGGGCCCGGCGATCATGTACTCGGCGAATACGCTGGTTTTCACCACCGCCGCGTTGTGGTTCATGATGCGCAATAGTCCGAAGCTGACGTTGTATGCGTTCCTGCCGCTGCCCGTGATCAGCATCGTCATTCAATACTTCGGACGGCGCATCCACGAGCGCTTTGAGAGAATTCAGGCAATGTTCTCCGACATTTCGGCTCGGGCCCAGGAGAATTTTTCCGGCGCGCGCGTGATTCGCGCCTACGTGCAGGAAGAAGCGGAAATTGCGTCCTTCGAAACCGCGAACCAGGAATATGTATCTCGCAGTCTCAAACTGGTGCGGCTGATGGGAATGCTGTGGCCAACGCTGGAACTCATGCTCGGCCTCGCCTTGGTGTTGGTGCTGTGGATGGGCGGGCGCGAAGTGTTGCAAGGCCACATGACGATTGGCTCCTTCACGGCCTTCAACATTTACATGATGCAACTCACCTTCCCCATCATTGCGCTGGGCTGGGTCATCAATATTTTTCAGCGCGGCACCGCGTCGCTGATCCGCCTGAATGAGATTCTGCAGGAGAAACCAGAGATCAAAGATGACGCCGAGGCGCAGGATCGGCAAGTGCAAGGCGAGATCGAATTTCGTGGATTGAGTTTTGAATACGAAGGCAAGCGCGTGCTGCACGACCTGAACCTGCGCATTCCAGCAGGCAGCAGCATGGCGATCGTAGGTCCGACGGGTTCAGGAAAAACCACGCTGGTCAATCTGATTCCGCGCGTCTACGATGCGGAGCCGGGAATGATTCTGGTGGATGGCCGGCCGATTCGCGAGTTTTCTTTGGCCTCGCTGCGCAAGAGCATCGGCTTCGTTCCGCAGGAAACATTCTTGTTCAGCGACCGCATCCGCGAGAACATTGCCTTGGGCATGGAAACCGCCACGGAGCAGGAGATTCACAACGCTGCGCGCGCCGCCGATGTCGCCGGCGACATCGAAAGCTTTCCTGAACAATATCAAACGATGGTGGGCGAGCGCGGCATCACGCTCTCGGGAGGGCAGAAGCAGCGAACAGCGCTGGCTCGCGCTTTGATTCGCAATCCGCGCATTCTCATTCTCGACGACGCGCTCTCCAGCGTCGACACTCATACTGAAGACAAAATCCTGAATCACCTGCGTGATGTAATGCAGGGCAGGACAACAATCTTTATCTCCCACCGTGTTTCCACTGTACGAAATGCCGACCGCATTGCCGTCCTTCACGATGGACACATCGTGGAACTGGGCACGCACGACGAACTGCTCGCCTTGAACGGTTACTACAGCGACCTGTATAGCAAGCAATTGCTGGAAGAGGAACTGGCCGAAGTTTGAGCGTGACCACGCAGACACCCCAGCGCTAAAGCCTTTCGTGGTTCAGCGTTAGTGGCACGACTGAAGTCGTGCCACTTCCCGATCTTGGCTGCGAAGCATATATTCTCTAAGACCCCATGCAGCGAATCGACGCGCCCGAGATTCTTGATTCCGACGGCTGTTCCCTCGCCGACGTGAAAACTTCCATGCGGGACATCGGCCGGGTCAACCGTTGGTTCGGCGGGGTTGCCACCACGCAGAAGATGGTGGAGCGCATGTCTCACGCCAGCGGAACAAAACATTTTTCCCTGCTGGAAGTTGCGGCTGGATCGGGAGAAGTGCCTGAGTTGGTAGAGCGAAAACTTGAGAGAAACGGAATCATTCTGGATGTAACGTTGCTCGACCGGGCACAATCTCATTTGCCAGGAGAAAAATTTATTGGAGGAAATCACTCCGTTGTGGCCGATGCGTTTGCTCTTCCCTTTCGCGATGGGGCATTCGATCTGGTGAGTTGCTGCCTTTTCGCGCACCATCTAAGCCCGCAGCAACTGGCGCAGTTCGTGCGCGAGGGGCTACGAGTAAGCCGGCAGGCGCTTCTGATCAATGATCTCGTGCGCCATCCCTTGCATCTGGCTCTGGCATTCGCCGGATTTCCCCTCATGCGCAGCCGCGTCGCCTGGCTGGATGGCCTGACCTCGGTACGCCGCGCGTATGTTCCGTCAGAAATTCGGAGTATGCTCTCGTCCGCTTTGTCTCACGAAGCGACGGCTCAGGTCGAGATCTCGCGCAATCTTCTTTACCGTATGGGAGTAATTGTGTGGAAAAATCCAGCTGATTCGCACAGCGCCCGAAGGCGCATCTCTTTCTGCGAGCCTTACGGCATGCCTGGAGGCATGCCCTGATACGAATCTTCTTCTCCCTCGATCCGCCTAGCGAACCACCAGCACTTCGCGGACATTATCCCGGGCCAGAAAGAACTTGATCGAAGCGAAGTCGCGGAACAGAGTTTCGATGTGGCGGTTGTTGAACACACGCTGCAACTGAAAGCCATCCGAAATCGCCGTATGGACCGCTCCCGTAGGTCCGCGCCGCGCTTCGCGGCGCAGCACGATTTTCTGCATTTCGAGCGTGTCAGGACCGACAATATGAAAGCGATGACAAGGTGAGTCCGGACCAGCGTCACGGGTATGAAAGAAAGCCAGAAGCATGCCGCCCGGCTTCAACACCGACCACAACCTCCCGACGACCGGCTTTACCAGGCTTTCATCGAGATAATCCGGCAGATTCCAGCACAAGATGAAATCGAAGTGGGCGGCGGGATAAACCAGGTTATCGGCGAGAAATTTTCGGCTATCGAGAGCAACCACCCCATGCTCGTCTTTGGTGAGAAGTTCAGGATCTGTGGAGGCGGTCAGCAAATCTTCGCTGTATATCCTGTGACCATGCTCGGTAAAGTGGCGAATGTTGGTCGGGGAGGTCGAGCCGAGGTCGAGAACACAAAGATCCTGCGCAGACTCCCAGCTGCGCGATAACTCGCCTAACCCGCTGGAGCGGCGGGTGAGCTTCTGCGCGCCCTGTACCGGGATGGTCTCCGCTCCGGATGAACCTCGAAAAAGTTTCATGAAAGTCTGCGACGCTGACGACATCCTGAAATCCTGACTGCCGACGCTCAGGCCTGATTTATTTCGTATCGGTCCGGTGAATATCGACCTTGCCCTTTAAAAATGCGCCTTCTTCGATGGAGATGCGCTGGGCCGAGATATCTCCGGTGACGATGGCGGACTTGCGCAAGTCCACCCGGTCGCTGGCCTGAATATTGCCTTCGAGTTTTCCCTGCACCACGACGCCTTTAGCGTCGACGCTGGCTTTAACCTGGCCGTTGGGCCCGACCGTGAGGCTATTGCCCTTGAGGGCAATGGTGCCTTCCACCTGGCCATCCACGTAAAGATCTTCGCTGCCCGAAAGTTCGCCTTTAACGAAGACTGATTTACCGATCTGTGCCAACGCCGCGGCTGGTGTGCTCATGGGTCGCTCTCCTGAATGCAACGCGATCTGCCAATTTTCCCCGGAGTGAACATTATACGAGGCAAAACCGGAACGTTGCTCGCTGCAACGACTATACGCAAGGCACGGAGTGCGCGGCAAGCTGACTCGCTTACTCATTTTCCTGTAGAGAATATCTTGAAGCTGATTGCTACACTGAGGGGCGTGGGGAACATTGAAAGCTGGTCACGACGAATCGTTGTGGTGATTCCGCTCATCGCTGGACTCGTCGGCATGGGCGCCGATTCCCGTGCGCAGTCGGGCGCAGCTCAGATTGCGGCTTCTCCGGTCGAACTGGTGCGCTCCACGGTTGCCCACGAAGTGGCCGCCGCCAATGACAGTTCGATCAAACATATGTTCCGCTCGCGCAAGCAAACTGCGCAGGGCTCACAGACCAGGCTCTATATCGAGACGCGGGAAGCGATGGTGGGCATGACCATTGCCTATAACGACAAACCTCTCACGCCGGAGCAAATGCAGGGTGAGAAGAGCCGCTTGACGGATCTCGCGGGAAGCCCCGAACAGCTTAAGCGCAAACATTCACAGGAGATGGAAACTGCCGACCGTATGCTGCGCATCGTGAAGGCTTTGCCCGACGCTTTTCTCTACGACTACGACGGTGAGGAAAAAGGAACGACGGACCTAGGCAAGAATGGAGCTCAGATGGTGCGGCTTAAGTTCCGGCCCAACCCGGCGTACGTACCGCCCTCTCGCGTGGAGCAGGTGCTCGCCGGCATGCAGGGATTTCTCTTGATTGACTCCACGGAGCGGAGAATCGCTCGCATCGATGGAACGCTTTTTAAAGAAGTGGGCTTCGGCTGGGGAATTCTGGGGCATCTCGATAAGGGCGGGCATTTTCTTGTGGAGCAGCGCGATGTAGGAGATAACTCGTGGGAAGTCTCGCGCATGTCGCTGGCCTTTACTGGAAAGATTCTTCTGTTCAAGAGCATCGCCATCAAGTCCGAAGAAATGTTCGGTGACTTCCGTCGGGTGCCCGACGGCACTACGTTCGCGCAGGGAGTGGAGATGCTAGAGGCGGAAGAGGCGAAGCTGGCGGAGAATCATAAGGCAGCGGCGGCGGCGGAGCTGAAGTCGCACTAGGAATCGGTGGCGGCCAGGAAGCGGAACTTCTACAGTGGACCAATAAGTTGAGTCCGCCTAGTCTCAACTCTCAAAGATGTACCAGTTGCCGTTGAGCCTGCGATATGCTCTACCTTCATAGCCACGTTGACCCTGCCGACCTTCTCCACGCTGTTCAGTGCATGGTAGGAACGCGCTATCGGGGTTCCCAGCGCGGCTGCAATACCCAAAGCCTTTATTTGCGCCGTGCGTGGCGAAACCCTCGGTGTGAACGATGAAGTAGACGTTTCCCGCTTCGTCCTTTTCCAGTCCGGCATTGGCTCCGACCTTACGGAAGAGGAGTCGATATTGGTTCCACCTCTCAGGCGTGATGCCCCATTTGGACTGTGGCCGTGGCCAATCCCAGTCCCCGTTCACTCGCGTGAAACCATCCGCAACCCTTATCACATCCGCGTCTTCTTGCGACATTCTTACTAGCACTTCGAGTTCAGGGCGATGGTGCTGAAATTGTCTAGTGAGACTTTCGTCGGAGGGTGCCGCACATGACCACATGAGCAGAAACGCCAGTACTACGATACCGAGTAATGAAAACCCTACTACCTTCCATACGAGGATAAGCACTTTTGTAAGGCGGTCGCGAGTGATTGTTTGCGCCGAATCCATACGGAACAATACCCGAAAATAAGAATAGGCTGCTGCTGTTGTAATAAGCCATCACAAAATCAAGCAGGCCTCTTCGAAGGAAAGGCGCGGATTGCGCGGGTAAAGTTTAGTCGCGTCTCCGTAGCCTAAATTGCAGAGAAAATTCGATTTCCACTTACCATCGGGGAAGAACTCGGCGTCGACTTTGGCGGCGTCGAATCCGGACATCGGGCCGCAATCGAGGCCAAGAGCACGGGCAGCCAGAATGAAGTAAGCGCCTTGGAGCGAACCATTGCGGAAGGCCGTAGCTTCCCTGAGGCCGGGGTTGCTCAGGAACATCGCGCGCATGTCTTTCTGCGGAAAGAGCTTCGGAAGTTTCTCGTGGAACTCCGTATCCCATGCAATGATGACGGTAACCGGAGCAGCCATGGTTTTATCGACATTCAAGGGCGCAAGAGCGGAACGGAGGCGCTCCTTAGCTTCGAGAGTAGTAAGAAAGACATAGCGTGCGGGTGTAGTGTTGGCGCTCGTGGGGCCAAGGGCGGCAAGTGCATAGGCCTGACGCAGCAACTCGGGGGAAACCGTTTGAGGAAGCCATGCATTATGAGTGCGTGCCTCACGGAAAATTTGGTTGAGGCAATCATTGGAGACGGCTGTTTTTGCTGGGGCAGCAGGCATTTCGAAGTTTCTCCTGATTGGATGAGTTATCGTTGATGAATTGGATTGTGCGCCAAGATGGTTGGATACAAAATGCACGCCAACCTTTGGCTGCAGTCGCTTGCACCGCGGCAGCGAAGATAGGCTTCAGAAAATAGAAGATAGCGTCAGGCGTGCAGCGTTTCCTTCCTCACGGTCAACTTCTCGATGAGGTCTTCTCTGATGCGATAACCGGTCCCGGGCTCGTCGCTGATGGCAATCATTCCTTGGGGTGAAACCTGCACCTCAGGATCGATAATGTCTTCCTTCCAGTAGCGCTTGGAGGCGGAAACGTCCCCGGGCAAGCTGAAATTTTCGAGTGTAGAAAGCGCGATGTTGTGGGCGCGGCCAATCCCGGATTCGAGCATGCCGCCGCACCAGACCGGAATCTTCTGCGCATGGCAAATATCATGGATTTTCTTCGCTTCCGTGAATCCGCCGACACGGCCTACTTTAATGTTGATAATGCGGCATGCGCCAGTCTCAACTGCAACTGCCGCAGCTCGCGCGCTGACGATGGATTCGTCGAGGCAAATGGCGGTGCGCAATTCTTTCTGCAGGCGGGCGTGATAGAAAATGTCATCGTCCCACAGCGGCTGCTCGATCATCAGCAGGTTGAATTGATCGAGGCTGCGTAGGTGCTCCACTTGGTCGAGCGTGTAGGCCGAGTTGGCGTCGCAGCTGAGCGTGATGTCGGCCCACCGAGAACGAATTTTCTCAAGCACGTTCACATCCCAGCCCGGTTTGACTTTCACCTTGATGCGGCGGTAGCCAGCGGCCAGTTCGATCTGAATTTTATCGAGCAGCTGTTCAACCGAATCCTGAATGCCGATGGAGACGCCGCAAGCGATTTCTGTTCGCGTGCCGCCCAGCAACTTCCATAGCGGTTGGTTCTTCTGTTTCGCCTCGGCATCCCACAGCGCATTTTCAAGAGCGGCCTTGGCCATGCGGTGTCCGCGTACACGGGAGAAAAGAGTTGCGCAGTCGCGTGCCGATTCCAGGTTGCGGCCGAGCACGGCAGGGACGAGATAGTGAGTGATGGTAGGCCATGCGCCTTCGATCCATTCGCTGCTGTAGAACGGATCTTCGCCGGCTACGCATTCTCCCCAGCCGTCGACGCCTTCGCAATGCGCAGTAAGCAGCAGAATGCGGCGTCCATAGGTGCGCCCAAAGCTCGTCTCGAAAAAATGGACGAGCGGCATGTGAATCTCGCGAAGAGTAATGGCTTCAATCTTCATAGTAAAAATCAATTCACCACGGAGACACAGAGGCACAGAGAAACCAAAAGAAATCGTTTTTGTTTTGTACTTTTCTTTGTCTCTGTGCCTCTGGTGAAATCATTCTTGTGATGCATACGACCAAGACTCATCCCAGCGAGCGAGCAGGAATTTGCCATTGTCTGTGACGTCGCGTTCGTAACCCAGCACGGTGAGCCCGCTATCAAAAGCCTGCAGAAATTGATCGCGATTGCGCTCCTGTACCTGCTGCGCCTGCCTTCGGGTTTCCGCCGCGGCCTTCCAATCGTAAATCTGCACGGGCACTTCAATGGCAGTCTGTTGATGGAATGCCGGATTTCTTCCCGTCGCCAACAAAGTTTTCACGCGCTTGGAATTCAGCCACCACTCCGCAATAAGTCGATCGCTGGGAAGGCCACCCTGCAGCGGCGACGATGTGATTCCATATTGATTGATGTTGTAGCGCCGGGCAACCGCTCCCAGCTTTTCGATATTCAGATAGGAGTTCTTGATTTCGAGTGGATCGAAGGTCCACTCGATGAGTTCGATGCCGCGGGCGAGCGCGTCTTCGCGCTGCAGGAGCTTGAGACGGCGGCCCAGGCCGCCATTACGATAATCCTTGCGAACGGCCAGCATGTGCGAATGAAGATAGATGTGCCCGGAGCGAGTGCCGGGCACCGAGAGAGCGAAGCCAACCATCTCGCTGCCCTCGAATGCGCCCATAACCTGCCCGCCAACTTTTTCGGCTACCACGAACATGCGCAGCGGAACGAGTTCGGCGTCGGTGAAATTCCAAACATCTTTTTGCAACGCCACGCAGGCCCGCAGTTCATCAAGCCCTTCGCAGCGGCGAATCACAATCGCGTCCGGGCTCACGGCTTCTCCTGCTGCTTGGCCTGTTGCCAGAGCGATTCGAGTTCATCCGTCGAAGCATGTTCAGGAGTTTTGCCGTTCTCATGCAGGCGCTGCTCCATCCATTGAAAGCGGCGCCGGAATTTGCGATTCGTCTTACGCAGCGCGGATTCGGGATCGAGCGACAGGTAGCGGGCGATGTTGACCAGCACAAAGAAAAGATCGCCGACCTCTTCTTCCAATCGAATCCGCAAATCTTCGGGAACCGCCTGGCGGCCAGAGCCGGCAACGCCGCGGCTTTCGGGTCGCGGACCGGGCGCCGGAAATTCCTTCAGATTTTGGCGAAGCTCGGCAGTCTCTTCGCCAAGTTTCGCGAACAGGCCTTCCATGTCAGGCCAGTCAAAACCAACCTGCGCCGCGCGTGAGCTGAGTTTGTGAGCCTCCAGCAATGACGGCATCGACAAAGAAATGCTGGCCAGAATCGATGGCGGAGTCTTCCCTGCCCCGTTACGCTCTTCCGCCCCCAGCCGCTTCTTTCGCTCTTCCACCTTCAGCGCTTCCCAGTTGCGCTTAACATCTGCGGAAGTGTCAGCCTTCGCATCGCCAAACACGTGAGGATGCCGGTCAACAAGTTTGCGCGAGAGCCGGTCGAGAACATCATCGATCGAAAATGTTCCCTGCTCCTTTGCCATCTCCGAATAAAAGAGCACCTGCAGCAGCAGATCGCCAAGTTCGCCGGGAAGCTCGTCCCAATCGCGATTGTCGATGGCTTCGAGCACTTCATAGGTTTCTTCCAGCGTATAGGGCTTGATGGAATCGAAGGTTTGCTCGCGATCCCAGGGACAGCCCCCCGGGGCCCGCAGTCGCTCCATAATCGCGACTGCGCGTTCGAAACGTTCGCCGGTTGTGGACATTGGCATCCACTTTAAATGAGCCGGCGCAGCGGAGCAATGCGAAGCGCTGCGAATCAGTTTGTAAAGGTATGAATTAGCGACAAACCGCGATGCCGAACCCGGCATCGAATTTAGATAGAAATAGATGTAAGCGGAATTTTAAGGAGGAAAACATCATGCCAAATAGTCTTCACGGAAAAACCATTGCAATCCTGGCAACCGATGGCTTTGAGCAGTCGGAATTGATGAAACCGAAACAAGCGCTGGAAGATGCCGGCGCAAAAACTCAAGTGGTCTCGCCCACCGAAAAAAAGATCAAAGGCTGGGATCACAAAGATTGGGGCAAGGAGATTTCGGTCGACGTTACTTTGAAATCCGCGGATCCGGCTCAATACGACGCTCTGCTTTTGCCGGGCGGAGTTATGAATCCTGACCAGTTACGGATGAATCCCGATGCGGTTCGCTTCGTGAAACATTTCTTTGAGCAGGCAAAACCAGTCGCCGCAATTTGCCACGGTCCGTGGATGCTGGTGGAAGCCGGAGCGGTGCGCGGCCGCACCGTTACCTCATGGCCTTCGCTGAAAACCGACATACGCAACGCAGGTGGAAGCTGGGTGGATGAAGAAGTAGTCGTGAGTAATGGCGTAGTCACCAGCCGAAATCCAGATGATATTCCCGCCTTCAATCGGGAAATGATTGCTCTGTTCTCAAAGGCGGCCGCGGGGAACGGGAAGCCGGTGCAGAAGGTGGCGTGAAAGTCATCTAAACAATGAAGAAGTCAAGTTTGAAAAACCGGCCCGACTGTCCCGTACACGGGCCGGTAACTATCCAGATAAACTCCCGTTTCGGAACGTTGGGACGACACGATGCGGCTTTTGGACCAGCCATTCTGCGGTACCAAGGTTACCTTCTCCACCGGACCGCTGCGGGGCACACTTTAGAAGTGAAAGTGTTTTAGGGCGGGCTCGTGGCTCTATTAATCACTCTTCTGTATCCCCGTATCTGATTGATACAAAATGGTATTAGCAGCAAATCCGCGAGCTTCCCTGGAAGACCAGCACTTTCAGGTGGTGGTGATCGGCGGGGGCATTAACGGCGTGGCGGTAGCGCGCCAGTGCGCTCGCGCCGGAAAACATACGCTGCTGGTGGAACAGAATGATTTCGCCTCCGGAGTAACCAGCCGTTCTACACGCATCATCCACGGCGGATTGCGCTACCTGGAGCACTGCGAACTGGATCTGGTGCGGGAGTCCTTGCGCGAGCGGGAAAAGTTGCTGCGTGAACGATCTCACCTCGTGCATCCCATGCACTTCCTTCTGCTGTTGAACGAGAAGAGCCAGCGCAGTGCGCTCAAAGTGCGTACCGGATTGTGGCTCTACCAGCGCATGGCGGGCAAAGCACCGAGCCCGAACGCCACGGAAATGGAACTGAAGCGGCTGGAACGGGCGCTCGACGCCGGTCATCGCTGGTCATTCTTTAACTATGAAGATGCGCAATGCGAATTTCCTGAACGCCTGGTGGCAGAGTGGTTAATGGAAGCGGTCGAGGCAGGGGTGATTGTTCGCAATCACACTGAAGCGCTGGCGGTTGACGTGACGCATGGCCGGGTCCGCGGAGTGCTGCTGCGTGATCAAATTACCGGCCGCGACCTGCGCGTGGATGCCACCTGGGTGATCAACTGCAGTGGACCGTGGGCGGATCGCATGTGCCAGCGATCTTCGGTTCGCACGCAGAAGCCAATGCTAGGCGGCGTGCGCGGATCGCATATTGTTCTGCCCAGGTTTCCGGGTTCGCCGAGCACAGCTCTCTACACCGAGGCGGTGGATGGGCGCCCCATCTTTGTGTTGCCCTGGAACGATCAGATTCTCGTGGGAACCACGGAAGTTGCCGACAGTGGTGATCCGGGAAAAACCGTTCCGTCGGCGGAGGAAATCAACTACCTCGTGCAGTCGCTGGCTCAGTTATTTCCCAAGGCAAAAATCTCCGCACAGAATGTGAAGCACGCTTTTGCCGGGATCCGGCCACTGCCCTACTCCCCGGACAATCGTCCGTCGGCGGTCACGCGGCGGCATATTTTGCACGACCACGCAGATGACGGTGCATCTCACATGCTCTCCGTAATCGGTGGAAAGTTGACGACGGCTGCGTCGCTGGCTCGTGACTGTGCGCGGAAGATTGGGTTGACCGTTACAGAGCCGCGCGCAATGGCGATGAGAGATGGTCCCGCACTCGATCCTTTGCTGGACGAAGCGGTTCTGGAGGTCGCGCGCATTGGAGCGGTGAGCGAGGAATCCGCCCGGGGCATGCTGGAGTGGCATGGCAAACGCGCCGCGGACATCGCGCGTATGGCGCTAGTAGGCGCGGAACTGCGAGCGCCGATCTGTCCGCATACTTCGCACGTGATCGCAGAAGTGGTGGAAGCTTACCGACGGGAGTTCGCGCTAACGTTGGGTGACGTTCTGCTGCGCAGAGTGCCGGTAGCACTAGGCGCTTGCTGGTCGGAATCGTGCAGCCGCGAAGCTGCGTTGCGCATTGGCGCCGTCCTCGGCTGGAATGAACACACCATGGGCGCGAACCTGGAAGCTTTTGAAATGGAACGCTCCGCCTTTCTGCGTCCTGCAGCGCGGAACTCTGCCGCATTCGAAGCTGCTGCCGACTGATGTTGCGTTTATTCACAAATTAGATCCAACTTCAGCGAAGAAAGTAAAGCAGGCTCGATCTTGCGATCGAGCCTGCCGCTGTTAGCGTCTTCTATCGCCGAATCCCCCACTCGACGCAGAAACGCAAACCGTTTAATTGGTTGGGGACATATTCATTTGGGACATGGAGTGGCCGTTGGTTGTGGTCGAACTAAAGAAGAGGAAGAAGTTCGACGGGGCCATAATCGCAGACCCGGCTTCTATGGCAGCCTGCATTGTCTTGACGGACGTGATGCCGCTGCTTCCGTCCTTTGTGGGCCATTCACTTTGGCTGGTGACTAGAATCGGTATTACCTGCCACCAGATTGCCGGCAGATTGATATCAGCGCTCTTCAACACATGGCTGTGATTAGGCGTCGGTAGGAAAACATTGGCCGTCGGCGGGTTCGGAATCAAACCTAACTTGGCCAGCACCGGAGCCAAGTCGAGCCGGGAGGCGTGCATAGTGCAAGTTCCGGGAGCCGAACCTGGTTCCGGACACTGCGTGTAGACCAGAGGAGTAGCCTTATACGCCTCCGGCACGGCGCCGAATAAACTGATCAGTGCCTTTCCTAATGCTGGTCCGCAGAGCGTTCCTGCAACTACATTGTTGCAGGAGATTGCATCATTGGGATTCTGGTCGTTGTTGGCAGAAAACAACGGAACCAGCACGAAGAGCGGCGCTGTGTTATCGCGTGCATCTCCAGCTTTTCCGGGTGGGTTAATCGATGGATTGATTCCTACCTGGCAAATCGGAGTCTGCAATTGGCTGGGATCGGTGGCCGCACTCATGCCACTGTAGTTGAGATCGTCGAAGGGCTGCTCGATGCAGTCAAAGTTCTGAAAGTATGTGAATGTAAGCAGTTGTTGCGCGCCATAACCGAAGGTCTGATTGAGTTTAAGAGACTGACTGGGTTCAACGGCCTGCGCGGACGCAGATGCCGCGATTAGGGCCACGGATGCAAGCAGTACAAGCCGGATTGCTGACAGCTTCATGATTCCTCCACAGGCGGAAAGGAGCCGCTCTGGGAGATGTACGGAGGATGTGGCGAATCGGATTTCTGGAAACAGAATTCTCGGTAATTTATTTTTCGTTCGGATTCGATTTGCGGCCGAGAGTGCGCAATAGCCGCCCGGGATGATCGGAGATGAGGCCATCCACCTCCCATGCGGAAAAGCGTTTGATGTCACTGGGAACATTCACTGTCCATACGAATATCTTCTTGCTCGCCGTTTTGATTTTGGCAACCACGCTTTGCTGAACCAGCCTGTAGTGTGGAATCACATATGCGACAGGCAACGTGGGCCAGAGGGTGAACTGATCACGCGTCTCACAAATCAGGCCAAGGGGGATTGTGACATCGATTTTATGCAGAGTCTCCAGCACCTTAGGAAGAAACGAAGAAACTACATAGCCGCGGGCGGGTGCGTGGTCCCGAAGCAAATCCACAGTGATACCTTCGAGACCAGAAACTTTCAGCTCGATATCGAGGAAAGCGCTGCCCTGATAGCGAGTGAGCACTTCCTGAAGAAGTGGGAGAGCTAACTTTTCCGCCGGACATTGGGCGATCTCAAGGCCGCGGATGCTGGCGTCATGGCCAATCACTGCTTGCCCATCCGCCGATAGCCGCACGTCGAATTCAAATCCATCACATCCCTGAGTGAGCGCGAGATCGAAAGATGCCAGCGTGTTTTCGGGAATTGCCTTCTCAGCCCGCGCTCCGCGGTGGCCCAGGAGAAGCGGACGAATCGGCATCGCTTTCGGTTTCACCGCAGATTCAATCCAGATCGAAATCACGGATGGGCTTACCCGTGTCAGGAGATTCCTTGGCTTTCTTCACCGCCTCCTGAAATTTCTTATCCAACAGCTCGGAAGCATGCTTCTGCGCCTCAACCGACTGCCGGAAGATGGACTCGCGGCGCGTATCCTGTTCCTTCATGGCGCGGGCCGCGTCCTCCATATCGGCGAACATTCTGGGCTTCACCGCGGCGGTGTGGGCGATTACAGACTGGGTCTCCGTGTCCACTTTCAGCAGGGCGCTGCAGCAGGGGCAAGTGATTTCGAAGTTCGAGGAATTCTTCGGCATTTGGCGAATCATACCGCAAAACACCGGCGAATGCTTAGCGATGGAGCCGGATCGGAAAGATGTGGAAAACGTTCAGCAACTCCCAGCCCAGAAGGAAGATCGAAAGCAGAACAATGAGCAACGCCATTAACTCTCCGAAGCTGAGGCCGCGACGGTTGGCCTCGAAGCGCCGCGCTGCAAGGCTCAGAATATTCAGCGTAGCGAAGCCGAAAACCACGGCCCACAGAATATTGTAAATATCGTTTCGCCGGTTGGAGAGGCGATCGAAAAGCAGCAGGGCAGCAACCACCGCGGACTGCGTGCGCACCAGGTTATGAATCGAGAGCGCAGCGCCGGTAATGCGTGTCAGACCCGAGAAAAGACCGGTGGTTGAAACAGTCATCTCACGCCGAATTATAACCAAGAAGAGCTTCTACAACTCGAGAATCTGATGGTCAAGGCAATCAATGCGGATGGCGTCGTAAATATCTTTCAGCAGTTCGTTTCCATGGCGAGCCACAAAGTATGCTCCGGCCACGCCTCGCTCCTGCAAAGCGTTTTCCGGATAGAGGGCCTGGCTCAGCGCGTCCGCATGGCGGCTGACCACTTCGCTGCGGCGCAATTCGGCTGCCATGGCACGCTCGCGAAGGCGGTCAAGTTGGTAGTTCATCTTTGATGCACCCGTCTGGCTTGCCTCAACGAGCGTCGGATCCAGCTTGCTGAGAGCTTCCTGCAAGCTGGAAAAAGATTCCTCCACTGACTTCTTTGAGCGTTCGAAAGCCGCCTGCAAATCTGCCGGCAGCGTGCGCGACGCCAGCGTGCGGCGAAGCGCATCCGGCTCCTGAAACACGTCCACCACGGTGAGATCATATTGACGCAGCCAACGCTGAACCTTGGGCTCGACCAAAGTTGCCGAAAAACGCGGGATGATGGGCGTTACGCGCCCTGTGATCTTTTCGTAGACGGCGCCGGCCTGCGCAAAATATGCGGCCTCGGCCGCTCCACCCGCGTAAGCCAGAGTGGGTAGCAGGTAGTCCTGCACCACCGGCCGCAGCAGCACGTTGGGACTGAAATTCTCCGGAGTTTTATCGATGCGCTCCAGCAACTCGGCGGGCGACAACTTCTCTGCCAGCGTCCCATTGGCAACGACGAACTCCGTAGTATCCCCATTCGCGCGTCGCTGAATTGGGGTGCGGGCTCCGTTCTGCAGCGTGAACACGAGAACTGATGAGGCCGTAACCTTTACCTGCTGGTGGTAACCAGCAGCCTCGAGAGCTTGCCCGCGAACCAGCAGCGCATCATCGATCTCAGATGCGCGCTCTACTGCCGTCCGATAGATCGGTGCAGCCACACAATGCAATTCCGCATCCGAAGCATCCAGAAGAATCACACCCGATTCCCTAAATAGTCGCGCGCAGAAGCGGGCAAATGCGCCGCCTAGTGTTTCGCCGGGCCGATAGGATTCACGCAAAAATTGTGTCGCCTCAGAATCTCCCAGCAGAGCTGCAGCTTCTTCCACAACCGCCAGGATTTCTTCGCCAAGCTTTACGTCGCTCACCGGCGCGCCCGCAATTCCGTGGCTGGAAGTAGTGAGCGTGCGCAGAAGGCCGTCGGCTCCAGGCATCGCAGCGTGATTGACTTCGGCAAGATCGTGATCGTAGGTGGCGAGCCAGAACACGGGCACCGCGTCAATGCCTTCGGCAGTGGCCTGTTCGGCTAATTTAACGGCAGTCAGAGCCTTGTAGATCACAAACATGGGACCGCCAAAGAGGCCAACTTGTTGTCCAGTTACAACGGCAGTCGCGCCGCTGCGCAGTCGATTGATATTTGCGAAAGTTTGTGGCGAAGCGTCCCAGGATTTGTTCTGGCGCTCAAGAATCGCGCTGACTCGCTCCCGGCGCGACGGATCGTACTGCAGAGCGGAGGCCTCCGCTTTCATCCATTCGGTGAAATAAGGAGAATGCGGATAGAAGGGACGAACGCTGGGAGAATATGCGAGAAGGTCGGCGAAAAGGCGTGTGGTATGCGGGATCTGAGTAAAGGGCAAACAATGCGATTTCACCGGCAACACTCCTGACACTGCCTGTTTAGCCCGTGCCTGTTTACCTCGTATTGGACGGATGAGATCATCGCAGGTCAACGTCTTTCATTCTACAGATGGCGCCGTACTTGAGATGCCGCAATCCGCGGCAGGATGCAAGATAATGGGTTAAGGAAAGGAATGAAGAATGAGCACGCTCACTTCGCCGCTAAATATCGTTACGCCGTTCACGTTGGAAGGTTCAACCGTCCGCCTCGAACCAATTCGTCCCGAACACACTGAGAGCTTTTGGGAAGTTGCAAAAGACGCCCTGGACGATATTTTCCAGTGGATCCCTTACCGCATGAAAACGCGCGAAGATTTTCAGCGTCTCGTGGAGAAGGCCTTTGCCGAGCAGGAGCGGGGCGAGTCAGTCGTATTCGCAACCGTCGAACGGAGCTCGGGACGAGTGATCGGCAGCACACGCTTCATGAACATCGATCGCGTCAATCGCCGCGTGGAAATCGGTTCCACTTGGATCGCGCCGGCATGGCAGCGCACCGCCGTCAACACCGAAGCCAAATATCTCATGCTGCACCACGCCTTCGAAATCTGGCAATGTATTCGCGTCGAACTCAAAACCGACGCGCTCAACCAAAGGTCGCGCAACGCGATTCTGCGCATCGGCGCGAAAGAAGAAGGAACACTGCGCAGGCATCTGATTACTTGGACCGGCCGAGTGCGCGACTCGGTCTACTTCAGCATTTTGGATACGGAATGGGCTGAGGTGAAAGTAAGACTGGAAGCAATGCACGCAAAGGCGCCCGCATCAAATAAAGTTTGAGTCCAGCCCGGCTATGAATTGGATACCAGGGATTACCTTGCCGACGAGCCCAGCGTCATTGGTCAGGAAAAGGTCAATATGCGCTTGCGCTGCGCAGGCGAGATGGATCGCGTCGGCAGGCGAAACTGCTTGTCTTGCGCGAATGCTGGCATAAAGGTCTGCCGTCTCCAGGGTGTACGGGATAACTTCCACAAGCGGAGGCCGGAGAACATCCCGAATCCTTCTAGCGGTGTCGGTTGCGCCTACCTTGTAAGGACCAACCAAAATCTCTCCCACGGCAAAGGAGCTGGTGCAAAGCTGATCCTGTCGTTCCTTCATTTTCCCAAGGAGTTGGCGCACACGCTTGGCATAGCGGGGATGGTCCTCCAGCCAATAGACAAACAGCATCGTGTCCCAGTAGATCCTACTCATAAACGGTTCATTCGCTTTCGTCGGACGCGCTTCACTTGTGAGAGCTTGAGAATTTCCTGCGCTCTTCGCGTATAAAGGCTTCCCCTCCGCCCAGCGAGGTAAATAAATTTTTTGCGATTCCGTGAAGTGTGAGCAGTAGATCTGTGGCAGCCGAATCTTTTTCGTCCCGATCCAAAATCTCGTAAGTGAAAGTCACAGTCGTGCTTTGGCCTGATGGCGGACCGGTTTTCGAGATCAGATGGAGTGAGTTCTCATTCAGAAATTTTTTGGATCTGAGAGCAAGACAAACCAAGGGTACACGGTTATTCAAAGCAAGAGCCTTATGTACCGTCCCCACATTAACGGTGAAAGTTCTTTCACCTCGACGAAGAGCAGGCCGCAGATAAGCTTCGCGCGCATGCTGCCGAACCAGATCTGAAACGGAGTTCAGCACCGCGTTCTCCATAATTTACTTTCCGCTATGCATGCTTATTATTGCATATGTATGCATAACATGCCTAGATTTAATCAATCGCTTTGTTTTCGTTTTTTGTTCGCTATCGTGATAGCCTGCTTTTGCCATGCTCGCAACTCTGCCAGCATTCTCCGAAGGCCAATACCCCACCGTAGGCTGGTTATTCCTCGATCTCAACTCCTACTTCGCCTCGGTTGAACAACAAGACCAACCTGAGCTGCGCGGCCGACCCGTAGGAGTCGTCGCGGTGGACACCAATTCCACCTGCTGCCTGGCGGCAAGCTATGAGGCCAAAGCTTATGGCGTGAAAACCGGTACTTCGGTGAAGGATGCCAAAGTTTTATGTCCACATATAAGCCTTGTAGTAGCGCGGCCGAAGCTGTATGTGGAGTATCAGGAAAAAATCAAAGTAGCCATAAAAGAGCATCTGCCGATTTACAAACCCTTCTCCATAGACGAGATGGCCTGCCAGTTGATCGGCCGCGAATGCTTTCTGCCCAACGCCACCACGCTGGGCTACAGAATCAAGCAGTCCTTACGCAACCTTGGCGTGGCTTTGCGTTGCTCGATCGGCCTGGCGCCGAATTGTTATCTCGCCAAGACCGCGGCCGACCTCTGCAAGCCGGATGGGTTGACGATCTTACTCAAAAAAGATCTGCCGCATGCCCTGCACTGCATGAAGTTGCGGGACGTGGTGGGGATCAGCCACGCCATGGAGCATCGGCTGAATAGCCGAGGCATCACGACCGTAGAGCAGCTTTGCAAACTATCTTCACAGCAAATGCGGGACATCTGGGGCAGCGTGCAGGGGGAAACCATGTGGTATTGGCTGCAAGGCGAAGATTGGAAGGCGAAAGCCGATTCCCCGCGCAAGAGCATCGGCAAGCAGCATGTGCTGGCGCCGAAATACCGGACAAAAGAAAACGCCTACAACGTGGCGCTAAAGCTGCTCAGCAATGCGGCGATAAAATTGCGCCGGTTAAATTTGTGGGCACGCGGCATCGGCGTCACAGTTGCATTTACGCATTGGGGACGGGAGATAAAGAACGGCCCGAACCTTCAGGCTGGAATGCGCACACAAATATTCACGCCTGCCGCGACACCATGACTCTGCAAGACCACTTCCGCAAGCTCTGGAAAGATTGCCCCGCACATACTCCGGTGCATGTAGGCGTATGGCTTTTCGATTTGATTCCAGATGAGTTTCACACCTTAGGATTTTTCGATGATGAAAAGCGCGAAACCATCAGCAGCGTAATGGATGCAATCAACAAAGAGTATGGCCAGCACACGGTCTATCTCGGCGGCCTGCACGGCCTTGGTGACGCCGCTCCCACCCGCATCCCATTTTTCAGCGTTCCCGAGCTCGCGGATTTTTGAATCCGAAAGAGCAGATCCAATACTTTCTCACTCACAGAACACCTTAACTTTCACTTTTGTTTCCCGATCCTTTTGATCGACGTCCACACTCAAGTCACTGAGTTGATCAACCAACTCCTCCAGGTTTTCGGGCTTGATTTGGGTCAAGTCAAACGGTATGCCTTGCTGGTGGATGGCATCATTCGCCCGATGCAGAGCTTGCGCTGGAATCAAACCAGCCAACTTCACTCCCGCACGAAGCAATTGCATGGGCACCCGGACGTTCACCTTGGTCGGGCCTTCATGCCCGTCGTGATCTTCCGAGTCCACCTGCACCCGCAAATATTTCGGCCGGGCCTTCACGTCTGACCTGTAAGCATTCTCTGAGGGCTTACCGGCTACCCCTGCCTCGAGAGCTGAGATCAGGCGCTCCGCTTCATCTGCGCTGATTTTTCCCTCGGACAGCATCTGCAAGATTTGACGGCGATGTTCATTCATATTCGACTCCTAGAAAACGCAAATCGAGACTCCGGCGCTGCGGTGCTCGACTTCAACTTCCGTATCATTCAAGGCGCGCAGAATCTGCCAAGCGATGGAGAACGCTCGGAAGGGGTTCATCCGGCAGGCCAGGCAGCCGATGAAAATCAGCGGCGATAACACCACGAGGGGCACGAGCAGCAACCACAACAGCAGCAGCGGAACCCATATCCGCAGCGTTCGGCTCTCCCGGCCGCGCAAACTGACAACCGCTACCAACGGAATCATTTCATCGCCTCCATCTCCCGAATCGCATCCTCTGCCGTAGTCTCTCCCCGCCGCAGCCGCTCCAAAATCTCGCTCTTCGAGGGATTCGGGTTCGTCTCCACGAACTCAAGGCTGCCGGCAATCCTCGTGAGCCGCGACTTGATGGTCGGATAGCTGACTCCAAAAATCCTCTCCATTTCCTTAATCGAACCGTGCGAGCGAACAAAGGCCGTGATAAAAACCTGATCTTCCAACTCCAAACGAGCCAATTGAGGAAGATCAAAGCTGCCTTCAATGGCAATGTCCTTCTCCGCAATCCGGACGCGCTCCACCACAATCCGCTGACCTCGGGTAATTTGTGTCAGCTCTTGCCAGTCCGTCAAAGATTTCTTAGTTTCCTGCATGTTTTAATTAATTTTATTAATATATAAATTTATTAAATTAATTTGTCAAGTACAATTAATCACATTTATGAATAATTTGGAGGATACTAGGCTGAAATCACTCAAGGGGTGCCTGCTCAAAGCTTCGCTTGGGCGGAGATTTTGATGGCTCCTGAACAACCACGCGCCAGTCGCGTAGCGACGGCATATGACAGCCCGGCACGTAAGTGCCGGGGAAAGCAGAAATAGTAGAAGAACCCGAGTCCGCTTTCAGCGGCCGACACCTATTTCGTAACAGCCCCAAAACGCAACGAGTGCCGTGTGTGGCGAGCGTTTCACTCCCCAACCGCCACTGTCTCCTCCGGCTCGTCAGGCTGTGTCCACATCCGAATCATCGTCGGCGCTGCCAGCACCAGCGCCGCCAGCCAGGTCACTACCACCGCAGTCACCGCCAGTGCAGTCCGCATCGCCGCAAACGGACCCAACAGACACACCGCCCAGTACCCCGCGACAAACACCACCAACGCCGGCCCCAGCAACCGGTACGCGGCCCCCTGCGCCCGCAGGCGCTGCTCGGCCTCGTGCTCATCCACCGTCACCCGGCCCAAGATTCCATCCCGCACCGCCCGCTGAAAGATCTCTCCGCGCTGCTTCTCCTTTAGCACATCGAACTCCGCACCATACTTCATCACCGCCCGGTCCTCCAGTGACACCTGTGCGAACCCGATTCGGAGCGCCCGAACCGCCAGCCCCATCAACACCGTCAGCCAAGCAGCGCTCATCAGCCCAGCCCAGGCATCGATACGCACCACCCACAGGCTCACTGCAATCTCAAGCGCCAACGCTGGCACCCACAACAACGTAAACAGCCGCCGCGTCCGCCGGTTTGCGGTCCGCGACAGCTTGCGGACTTTCGCCCACTCCTCCGGTCCCAGTGTCCCCGCCTTCACCGGCACAAACCAGAACCCGATTTTCTTCCAGAACCAGCTCCGCTCTTTGTTTACGTTTACCGCCATCTCAGGCCTCTTTCTTATGCAGCTCGTATACCTGCTCGCTCAATGTTCGAAACGGCCGAGGCGAGAAGACAGCCTCCACCGGCAATCCAAAGTGTTCGGCGATCTTGAAGGCCAACTCCAGCGACGGCGTGTAGTCCCCCCGCTCCAGAAACCCGATCGTCTGCGGATTCACCCCCACGGACGATGCCAGCGTCGCCCGAGATAGTTTTCTTTCGGCCCGGAGCACTGCAATGCGATTGTGAAGCAACATGATGCCTTTATATACTAATTTGTTGCTGTATAAGCAACGTTTATTACACAAAAATCAAGGGGTGGTGATGACCACGCTCCAGTCGCGGAGCGACGCCATACGATAGCCCGGCACGTGAGTGCCGGGAAGGCAGAAGTAGAAGAAACCGATTCGCTTCAGCGGGCGACACAAGTTTCGTGCCAGCCTCAAACCGAGACGAATGATGCCAGCATTCAAAAATCAATGGTGGCTGAGCCGTTTAGGAGCTAGCGTCCGGCATCTATATTCAATTTGCAGTCGCCGCTACGTTTGAAGTTGATGGTGCCTGTACCATCGCAGGAATAGGTGAAAGAACAGCTCTTGGGTCGCACGAGAAGAGGAAGAGCAGTGCCTGAGACCGAAACCAGTCCTGGAACCTGGGACAAATCCACGGTAATGTCGAACGATGGCCAACCGCCGGGAGCGGAATAGTGCACCACGCAGGCTTGTCCGGAGCACTTGACGGTGTCAGGTGTTGAAACCGACACGTCGAATGCGTCTTTGCAGAAGCTCTGGGCGGCGCGAATACTGAAGCTTTCGCGGTCGCGCTCCCATCCGGCGCAGGACAAAGTGCGGGGATCATCGGCTGCGAAAGATTCGCTCTCCAGTTCGGACTCGAGTTCGGAAAGCACGTCTTCTACAAGAGAGTTGAGGCTGGAGCGTCGAGACATTGGAGCCTCCTTCTGTGCCTGACACTGCCCACTGTGGATTGAGTCCGGAAGGCGCGTCAAGTCACTCAATTGAGGTCGCTCAGATATAGAGATTAGGATAGAAACTAAGGATGGTTCGGGAGAGATGCGAGCCGACGGTGTTAACGAGCTACCGAACTGGTTAATCAACTCGCCGACCAGCTTTGCTACAATCTCCTTTATTATGGGCCTCCATTCATCATTTGCCGATGTTTCCACCGCGATTGAGGAAATCCGCGCGGGGCGCATGATCGTTGTCGTCGATGACGAGGACCGCGAGAACGAAGGCGATCTCACGCTGGCCGCAGAGAAGGTCACGCCTGAGGCAATCAACTTCATGGCCAAGTTCGGCCGCGGGCTGGTGTGCCTGGCGATGACGGAGGAGCGGTTGGATTATCTGCGGCTCGGGCCGATGAGCGCGGAAAACACTTCGCAATATGGGACGGCGTTTTGCGAGGCAATCGACGCACGGGTGGGCGTGACGACGGGCATATCGGCGTATGACCGGTCGCGCACGATTCAAGTGGCGATTGATCCGGCAACAAAAGCGACGGACCTAGCGCGGCCGGGGCATGTGTTTCCGCTGCGCGCACGCAAGGGTGGAGTACTGGTTCGCGCCGGGCAGACCGAAGCGGCAGTGGATTTGGCGCGGCTGGCGGGAATGATTCCAGCGGGAATTATTTGCGAGATCATGAAGGATGACGGAACCATGGCGCGGGTTCCGGATCTGATCGGATTTTGCGAACAGCATGGGCTGAAGATGCTGACCGTCGCGGAGTTGATCCGGTATCGCATGGCACATGAGCGGTATGTGCATCGAGTGGGCGAGGCACTGGTGCAAACGCGCTTTGGCGAATTCCGCCTGATCGCTTATGAAAGCGAAGTGGATGGTGGAGAGTCGCACGTGGCGCTGATTCGCGGCAACGTGGAGGGCGTTCATGAGCATGACGATTCGCCGGTGCTGGTGCGCATGCATGCACATTGCCTGATGGGTGACGTGTTTGGGTCGACGGGGTGCGAGTGCCATGCGACGCTGGAAGGATCACTGCGGCGGATTGCGCAGGAAGGACGCGGAGCGCTGATTTACCTGCACCAGACTTCGCAAGGATTTTCGGTGGAAAAAGTTGGCGAGCGAGGCGCGCTTACATTTCACAAGGGACGGAAGCTGCCGTCGCTGCTCGACAACGAGCGGCAGACGCAGCGCGAGATTGGAATTGGGGCGCAGATACTTTCGGATCTGAATCTGCGGCGAATCCGGTTGCTGACCAACCGGCCTAAAAAAGTGGCAGCGCTGGAGGGGTTTGGGATTGAGATTGTCGATCAGGTTCCGGTGGAGTTGAGTGGAGTGCAGACGGGAAGAAGCTGAGGAATGTTCCATCAAGGGCTAAAGCCCGAATTGATTGTGAGAACTTACGCGGCGCTGGAGCGCCGCTCTTCCACCGTGTTCTCTAGAACGGTTTGCGCACGACAACTTCGGCTTCGCGAATAAAGAACTGCGCGGAACATTGCTCGGAGCCACAGATGACGGGGATAAGGCCGTTGATTTGCCGGCGCGTAATCAGCCCCAGCATGCCGCAGGACGGGCACGCCAGCACCGCCCAGTAAGGATCTTCCTTTTCGCCGACTTCGCCGGCGTTTTCAAGCACAAAGACGGTTCCGGGCTGCATCTGTTCCGGGATCCACTCGTTCAGGATGTCCAGTTCGGCGACCATATGTTCCCCCTTGTGAACCACTTCGTGACTGCAACCCTTCTGCCTAAGAAACCTTTCTAGCACGCTTGCCCTCCGCCAGTGATGTTACGGAGGTACTCGCCTTCCTAGCGATAACCTCGGCGCGCACCTGACGGACCGCGTCGCTCAAGCAGATTCCTAAAATGGGCTGACTCGAATTCTTCAGGATGTCAACGATCTGGCGAGCCGAAGTTTCGAGATACAGATGAGTGCCGTCGGTGAGCAGGTGAACATCGGAGTTGCGTCCAACGATTTCAGCCAGACCTTTGCCGACCTCGCGTTCGAGGAAGCGCATGACCTTGCGGACTCCCTGCAGAGAAAACCCTTTACGACGCAGTTCGCAGATGACAGCTATCTCGGTAAGGTTCTGCATGGAGTACAGACGCCGATGGCCCTGGCGTTCGGGCTTGACCACGCCGCGCTCATCCCACCACTGGAGTTGGCGCGCGGTGATGCCGGTCAGGGCAATCACGTCATGCGATGGGAAGCGAGCTTGCATTCTTCTCCGTTTATGTTTGAAACAATTTACAAGTTAAATGTTTGAAACATTTTAGACGTGGGTGGATGGGTGTCAACGAGGATTCGTTGACGGAGGGTTAACTAGAAGAGTGCGGGGTATCTTGAAGCCTAAAGGTTAAGAACCTTTACCACAGGGGACACAGAGGATCACGGAAGAAATCGGCAGGCGCAAGCGCAGCCGCCGCCGACAAAGTGGACGATTTCCAAGCGGTCGCCTTCTTTGAGGATGATTTGCGGCCATTGATCACGGGGGGCTATTTCGCGGTTGAGTTCGACGGCGACGCGGTCGGATTTCATGGAGAGAGATTCGATTAATGCCGCAAGCGTGAATCGGGCATCGGGCACGGGATCTGGGAGGGTGCGGGCTTCTCCATTGATTTGAAGGTTCATTTAGGTGCGAGTCCGAATACGATTCCGAGGTAAAAGCGGTTCTCTCTTTACAAATCTTATTCTCTCACGGAGCCTGACGCGTCGCCTCGCTCGGCGGACAGCCGAGGCGGCTGTCCCCGCACGGTTCGGTGGACTTCGCAGAAAGGCCGCCGGGACGGCGGCGCTACTCGGTTTTGCGCAAGGCGAATTTGCGTGTGGCGGTGCGGCCTTCGTGAGTAGCCTGGACTAAGACTGAGGAGTCGGGCAGAGCGGATTCGTCGACTTCAATGGAGATGCCTGCGGCGCCCGCGGCATCGGTGACGGCCTGGGTATAAAAAGGCATCGCGTCGGGACGGGCGAAACGAAAGACGAGGCGCGCGCCGGGCACTGCTGCGCCGGATTCGGTGACGCGGAGTTGCATAGTCAGGTTGCGGTTGGCATGAATCGAGGTGGCATTGATCCATTCCACATCCAACTGTTTGATAGCGGCCAACGCCTCGGTTTCGGCGCGATCGAGAACACTTTCCAATTTGCCTTCGCGAATAGCTTCGAGTACCAGACGATGCTGGTCGCGCAGTTGCTGCTCTTTTTGAGGATCGCCGAAACCGGCTTGAGAGGCTGAGTTCGCGTAGGAAATCGCCTTCTTGCCGACGCAGCGACCGCGCACGAAGACCTGCGTCTGAAGCAGTTGTTCGCTCTCGCGCGCTTCACTCTGCACGTGGTAGATGGTGTCGCCGTGTTTGACGTCGGTATTGAATCCGAAGATCATAAGGACTTTGTAATTGAGTGATTATGCAATCGGGTGATTGTGCAATTGAAAAATTGCATCTGATTTTCAATTACAAAATTACCCGATTGCACAATTGCTAAATTGTTCTCGCTTCCCTTGACACTCGCGCGCACCAGCACCTAATCTAGAATGTTTAATAATCACTGGCGCGAATTATATATATCCCATCCTATGCCCGACAATTATTTCGCTGGCTACCTGCCGTTCCTCATCCACATGCTGCTGGCTGGGGCGATTGCGACCGCTATTGTCACGCTTTCCTGGCTGATCGGGCAGCGGAAGCCGACCCGGGCCAAAATGTTGGCTTACGAATGCGGAATGATGCCGGTGGGCGATAGCCGCGGCCGCTTCTCAGTGCAATTCTACATGGTGGGTATGCTGTTCATTTTGTTTGACGTAGAGGCGGTTTTCCTCTACCCGTGGGCGGTGATTCTGCGCGATCTCAAGCATTTTGGGCTGTGGGAAATGTTCGTGTACATCGGGATCGTTTTGGTGGGTTTCTTTTATATATGGAAGAAGGGTGTTCTGGAATGGGGCCCGGCGCGGGACCGGCGGGGGGAGATGTAAATGCCTTTGGCCCCCGCGATCACCGATCTGGAACAATTGAAGAGCCATCCTGCGGTAGCGCGGCTGTTGGGCTGGAATTCGTCGTCGGTAACGGGAGTGAAGTTCGACCGCGATGAGATGACGATTTACGTGGATCGCGCGAATATCCGCGAGGCTTGCGCGATTCTGCGCGACGACCCGGAGTGCGACTTCAACTTTCTTTCCGACATTACTTGTGTGGACTGGTATCCGGCGGAGCCACGCTTTGAAGTGATCTACCACCTGCTTTCGATTCCTAAAAAAGAACGGGTCAGACTCAAAGTGCGGCTGGATAGTGCAAGCCCGGTGGTGGACTCGCTGACTCCCTTGTGGCCCGGAGCGAACTACTTTGAGCGTGAAGTGTTTGATCTGTTCGGGATCCGGTTTACCGGCCATCCTTATTTGAGGCGTCTTCTGATGCCGGAGGATTGGGAAGGCTATCCGCTGCGAAAAGATTATCCGGTGGAGGGCTACCGCTAGTTCGCTATGGCTCACCTTGCGCCAACTCCTGTTCTTGAACCCGGCCAGGATCGAACCATGATCCTGAACATGGGGCCGCAGCATCCGTCAACGCATGGAGTGCTGCGGGTTCTGCTGGAGATTGATGGCGAGACCATTGTGCGGATCATGCCGGATATCGGCTTTCTGCATACGGGAATCGAGAAGACCTGCGAGGCCAAGTTTTACCAGCAAGTAGTGCCGCTCACCGACCGCATAGATTATCTGTGCCCCTTGACCAACAACCTCTGCTATGTGCTGGCGGTGGAAAAACTGCTGGGGCTGGAGATTCCTCCGAAGGCGCAGTGGATGCGGGTG
Organism: uncultured Acidobacteriaceae bacterium; assembly: GCA_963789625.1. Classification (GTDB taxonomy): domain Bacteria; phylum Acidobacteriota; class Terriglobia; order Terriglobales; family Acidobacteriaceae; genus Sulfotelmatobacter. Next base: position 278,885 of record CAWBLK010000014.1, read on the forward strand.
CTGATGAACGAGTTGACGCGGATTAACTCGCACCTGGTGTGGCTGGGCACGCACGCCATGGATATTGGCGCGCTGACGGTGTTTTTGTATTGCTTCCGCGAGCGCGAAGAAGTGCTAAAGATGTTCGAGATGATCAGCGGACAGCGCATGATGACTTCGTACTTTCGCGTGGGCGGGATTGCGCTGGAACCACCGCTGGGCTTCTTTGATCGCGTGCGCGAATTTGCCGGACGCTTCCCGGAGAAGGTGGATGAGTACGAAAACCTGCTCACGGGAAATCCGATTTTTATGATGCGCACGAAGGGCGTGGCCAAACTCAGCGCGGAAGATGCGATTGCTTTGGGCGCGAGCGGTCCTACGCTACGCGGGAGCGGAGTGGACATCGATTTGCGGCGCGATATGCCCTACTCGGGATATGAGAACTTTAAGTTCAAAGTTCCGGTGGCGCAGGAAGGCGATGTTTTCGCGCGGTACATGTGCCGCGTGCGCGAGCTGCGGGAGTCGATTGGGATCGTGAAGCAGGCTCTGGACGGGATGCCGGAGGGCGCGATTAAGGCTGACGCGCCGGGAATTGTGTTGCCTGATCGCGAAAAGATGAAGACGCAGATGGAAGCCCTCATCTATCACTTCAAGATTATTACCGAAGGCTTTGCAGTGCCGGCAGGTGAGGTGTATCAGGCAGTGGAATCGCCGCGCGGCGAGATGGGCTATTACATTGTCAGCGACGGAACAGCGAAGCCGTATCGGGTGCACATACGGGCGGCTTGCCTGGCGAATCTACAAACTTTGCCGAAGATGTGCGAGGGTGGGCTGATTGCCGATGTGGTGGCGGCGATCGGATCAATTGATATTGTTTTGGGAGAAATCGACCGGTGAAATTCTCCGAAGAATTCGAAACGCGGTTTGCGGAGATGGTGACGCATTATCCGACCAAGCGGTCGGTGCTGGTGCCTACGCTCCTTTATGCGCAGGATGAAACCGGGTTCTTGTCCGATGAAGTGATTGCGGAACTTGCGGCGCGGCTTGATCTGACGGAACTGGAAGTCAACAACGTGATCAGTTATTACTCGATGCTGACGACGAAGCCGCGGGGCAAATTCAACGTGCAGGTTTGTACGAATATCAGTTGCCTGGTGCGAGGCGGGGAAGAGATTCTGGATCATTGCGCTAAGAAATTGGGCGTGGGGAATAAGGGAACTACGCCCGACGGTTTGTTTACCCTGGAAGAAGTGGAGTGTATCGGGGCCTGCAGTTGGGCACCGGCGGCGCAGGTGAACTACGACTTTCACGAGAACCTGACGACTGAGAAGATAGACAAGGTTCTGGACGAGTACGCAAGGAAGGGCGCTCGATGACGTATCTTCCGAGTGGTCACCTTTCCCTGATTGCAAATGTGCTTTCTGTATCGCTCATTGGTTTGTTCGGGATCGCGTGTATTCTTCGGCCTAAGTTCGGGAATCTGTCGCGTGCAATGGGATTGATATTCTTTGCTGTTGCCGTAGCATATTCAGCGTTGCTATTCGGATCGTGGCGGGGGGTAGCGATTTCGTGTGCGGTCTTTCTTGCTGCGGGTTTCTTCTGGTGCGCGGTCGAATGTTTCCGTTTGCGGAAAGCGCGGGCGCTGAGCAGGACGGTTGGAGCTTCCCTCGTGTTGCTTGGAGCTAGTTCGGAATATTGTTCATGGCTGATTTGGTCTCACATCCCGACGAGGTAAAGGTCGTCTCCCGGCGCTTCGGCCAGGGTGCGACAAATATCGACCGCTATCTCGAACTGGACGGCTACAAGGCCGTACAGAAGGCGCTCGCGATGGAGACGGATGCCATTGTTAATGAGGTGAAGAATTCCGGACTGCGCGGGCGCGGCGGGGCTGGTTTCTCAACCGGGATGAAGTGGTCGTTTGTGCCCAAGCAATCTGCGAAGCCAAAGTATGTGCTCTGCAACGGCGACGAGAGCGAGCCGGGCACCTGCAAAGACCGCCTGATTTTCGAGCAGGATCCGCACTCGATCATTGAAGGAGTGATGATTGCGGGGCTCGCGGTGGGCGCGCAGAGTGGCTACATTTATGTTCGCGGCGAATACCGCTATCTGCTGGTCATCATGCAGAAGGCAATTCGCGACGCCTACGCCAAGGGCTTTCTCGGAAAGAACATCTTCGGCAGCGGGCGCGATTTTGACGTTTACTGGCACGGCGGCGCGGGCGCGTACGAAGTGGGCGAGGAGTCGGCTCTGATGGAATCGCTCGAAGGCAAGCGCGGCATTCCACGCATTCGTCCTCCGTTTCCTGCAGTGGTCGGCCTGTGGGGCGGGCCTACCGTTATTAACAATGCGGAAACATTGGCCAGCGTGCCACACATTATGCTTGGTGGTGCGGAGTGGTTTGCCAAGATTGGCACGCCGAAAAATGGCGGTACGCGGTTGTTCTGCCTGAGCGGCAATATCGAGAAGCCCGGCGTTTATGAACTGCCCATGGGCTACAACCTGAAGAAGATGATTTATGAAGTGGGCGGCGGCATTCCGAATGGGCGCAAGCTGAAAGCGATTGTGCCCGGCGGAGCGTCGTGTCCCTGCCTTACCGCCGATGAGGTCGATGTCAACATGGATTTCGATTCACTCGCGAAAGCAGGTTCCATGCTCGGTTCGGGTGGCGTGGTGGTGGTCGACGACGCGCAGTGCATTGTGAAGTTCGCTCTGCGGACGATGAAGTTTTATCAGCATGAGAGTTGTGGATGGTGCATTCCCTGCCGCGAGGGCACTGACTGGCTTAAGAAAACCCTGCTGCGAGTTCACTCCGGCAGCGGCGTGAAGAAAGACATCGACAACATGCAGTACCTGGCGGAGAACATGCTGGGGCGGACGTTCTGCCCGCTGGGTGATGCGGCGGCGATGCCGACGATCGCTTTCGTAAAGAAATTTCGCAAAGAATTTGAAGATCATCTGGAAGGCAGGCCGTGCCCGTATGAAAAAGCGGGCGTGGCGGAAGAAGTAATGGCGTAGCGCCGGCGTCTCGCCGGCTTAAAGTGCGGGCGGATGCCCGCGGGATTTCGATTGCTGCCGGCGGGACGCCGGCGCTACTTATGGCTGACGTAACACTTACAGTTGACGGCAAGAAGGTGACGGCTCCCGCCGGGACGCTCCTCATTGAGGCCTGCAAGACCGTGGGCATCGAAGTCCCTTCGTTTTGTTATTACCCCAACCTGTCTCTGCAGGGCGCTTGCCGCATGTGCCTGGTGAAGGTCGAGAAGATGCCCAAGCTGCAGACCGCGTGCACCACGGTCATCAGCGAAGGCATGGTCGTCACTTCCGATAGCGACGAGATCAAGCAGGCGCGCAAGTCGATGCTGGAGATGCTGCTGGGGAACCATCCTTTAGATTGTCCGGTGTGCGACGCGGGTGGCGAATGCGAACTGCAAGACATGACGTTCAGCTACGGTGCCGCCGAATCGAAATTCATGGAGGCAAAGAATCATAAGGAGGAGCAGCAGTGGTCGCCGGTAGTGTTCTTCGACCGGCCGCGCTGCATTCTCTGCTACCGCTGCGTGCGCGTGTGCGGCGAGGGTATGGACGTTTGGGCTCTCGGCGTTCAGAACCGCGGCGTGAGTTCGATCATCGCTCCCAATAAAGAAGATCATCTCGAGTGCGAAGAGTGTGGCATGTGCATCGACATCTGCCCAGTCGGTGCGCTCACCTCCGGCGCGTACCGGTACAAGACGCGGCCGTGGGAGATGAAGCATGTGGGTACGATCTGCACCCACTGCGGCGACGGTTGCAAGACCACACTGGGCGTGCGCCGTGCCGATACCGGCATGGAAATTGTCCGCGGCGATAATCGCGACAAGAGCGGGACGAATGGAGATTTTCTCTGCATCAAAGGCCGCTACGCGTTTGACTTTGCGAATCACGAAGAGCGGATGACGCGACCACTGATTCGCGTTAATGGCAAGCTGACTCCGGCGACGTGGGAAGATGCGTTCGCCCTGATCGGGAAAAATTTTGCGGAAGTTCGCGACCGCGACGGTGGAGCGGCGATTGGTGTGATTGGTTCGACGCGCACGACAAACGAAGAGGATTATCTGCTCTCGAAGTTTGCCCGCGTCGTTCTGAAAACAAATAATGTGGACCATCACCGCACCGCGGACTTCCCTGCCCTGGCGGCTGCACTTCGTGGCAAGACGGATGCAACGGCGAGTATGGCCGATGTTTTCACGGCTCCGTCCATCCTACTGATTGGGAACGATCCGACAGAGCAGCATCCGCTGCTGGCCTGGCAGATTCGCAACAATGTGCGGTTGCATCGGGCGAAGCTTCACCTAATCAATTCCAAGTCGATTAAGTTGCGGCGGCAGGCTGCGAGCTTCACGCAGATCCCAGACGGCACCGAAGGACGAGTTGCTGCATTTCTTGCTGGAAATGATTCGGCTGCAGAAGCGCTGATTAGTGGTCCGACAAACAAGGAAGCATGGATCGCGCTGCGCGAAAAGCTGCGTGGCGAGCAGAATCTGGTTATTGTTTTCGGTTCCGGGATTCTCGAAGATGACCTGGCACAACTTGTGGTGTTCGGTTCAGAAATCTCCGGAGCCAAGTTTGTCTGCCTGGCGGATTACGCGAATTCACGCGGTGCGGCGGACATGGGTTTGTATCCCGATCTGTTCCCCGGATACCACCCGACTGCGGGAAACAGCGAGTTCCACAAAGAATGGGGAAGCATCCCGCAGGCCGCGGGTCTCGATTTGCCTGGTATGGTCGAAGCCGGAAAGTCGGGCGCGTTGAAGGCTCTTTATGTGGTCGGCTCGAATCCGATTGGGCGGTTGAATATCGATCCTTTCGCGTTTTCGAAGAGCTTCGTCGTGGTGCAGGACATGTTTCTGACGGAGACGGCGGTGATTGCCGACGTTGTCCTGCCCGCTGCGAACGCTTATGAAAAATCCGGCACGTTCACCAATACTTGCGGCGACTTGCAGCTGGTTAAAAAAGCCGGCGAGGTCACGGGCACGAAGTCTGACTTCGAAATGATTGTGCGCATCGCGGACGCCATGGGCTTTGAAGTGCGCAAACTGGTTCCATTCGGCAGCGGAACATACGCTGACATGGGGCAATCGCGCGGAGCGCAGTCGGGCGAGGCTGATCGTCATGCGGTGTGGCTGGAGGCGCACGGACTGGAGCCGAAGTTGAGCCCATTCGATCCGACAGCGATTCTCGACGAAATTCAGCGACTGGTGCCCGGCTACGATGTTTCCCGCATGAATCTGCTGGCGGGCAATAGTGAGCATACATCGCTCGAGAAGGCTGGGCCGGGAGTTGCGCACCGGGCGGAATCGATTGTTCCGGCGAACATTGCTCCGGCAAACAATGATCTTTTTACTTCTGGAACCTTGGGACGTTATTCGCGGGCATTGAAATCGGTGGCGGAGAGTCACGAGGTCAAGCCGGCTGAGGTTGCGGCAGACTAATTAAATTTTGGAGAGGAAACACACGCTTTGCCGGTTTGGCTTTTCATACTCGTGTCGGTGATCAAGTCGGCGGTCGTCATCTTTGTGCTGCTCACCGCGGTCGCCTACACGGTGTGGCTGGAGCGCAAAGTTGTGGGCCACATGCAGAACCGGTGGGGACCCACGCGGGTGGGGCCGTTTGGGCTGCTGCAACCCGCAGCCGACGGGCTGAAATTTTTGTTCAAGGAAGATCTAACGCCGCCTCACGTTTATAAGCCGCTGTTTATCGCGGCACCTATGATCGCGCTGATCTTTGCGCTGACTTCCATTTCGGTGATTCCGTTTGGCAATTCGATCCCGATTTTTGGGTACAGCATTCCGCTGCAAATTACGGATGTAAATATTGGGCTGCTGCTGATTCTGGGTGTGACTTCGATGGGCGTGTATGGTGTGGCGCTGTCGGGGTGGTCATCGAATAACAAGTACTCGCTGCTTGGCGGCTTGCGCGCCAGCGCGCAGATGATCAGCTATGAGATTGCGCTGGGATTGTCGCTGGTGGGTGTACTGATTCAGTCCAGTAGCTTCAGCCTGCGCGAAATTGTCGACGGACAGAGCGGGCACTTCTGGGGATTCATTCCGCGGTGGAATATTTTTCACGGGCAGTTTTTCGGCTTTTTTATTTACTTGATAGCGGCATATGCGGAGACCAATCGCATTCCATTTGACTTGCCGGAGGCCGAAACCGAACTGGTGGCGGGTTATCACACCGAATACAGTTCGATGAAATTTGCCATGTTCTTCATGGCGGAATACACCAACATGATCACGGTGGGTTGCGTTGCCACCCTGCTGTTTTTCGGAGGATGGCATGGGCCGCTGTTCGGGCCTCCGCTGATGCAGGCGTTGTTGCCGGTGTTTTGGTTTGCCGCGAAGATTTTCTGTTTTCTCTTTCTTTATATCTGGGTGCGCGGGACGTTGCCGCGCTTCCGCTACGACCAACTGATGGCTTTCGGCTGGAAGTTTCTACTGCCGGTGGCGATTGCAAATCTGGTGGCAACGGCGATTGCTGTCGCGTGGTAAGAAACTAGTTCTCAGTTCTCGGTTCTCAGTTCTCAGTAAAGGTCTTCGAGTGCCTGCTGAGATGCGGCCTTCAACAAGGCTTTTGCTGAGAACTGGGAACTGACAACTGAGAACTGATTCATGCATCTCTTTTTATTTCTCGTGTTCGGAACGGTTTGCGTGGGCGGGGCGGTAAACCTGCTGGCGCAACGGCATCCCATTAACAGCGCGCTGTCGCTGATCGCAGTGATGGCGGCGCTCGCAGGTGAATACCTGCTGCTGGGTGCGGAGTTTGTGGCTGCGGTGCAGGTGATTGTTTATGCCGGCGCGATTATGGTGCTGTTTGTTTTTGTCATCATGTTGCTGAACGCCGGCGAAGAAGAACTAACGAAGGGCAGCCGTGTCGCGACTCTATTGGGCGTGCCGGGAATGTTGACTGGCGGTGTGCTGACAGCGTGGGCGGTGCTGCGCTACTCCGGAACTGAATCTGTCGCGATCGGCGCATTGCCAGGGGCCCCGAAAGATCTTGCGCAGCTTCTTTTCCACGATTTCCTGCTGCCGTTTGAAGTGACATCGGTGTTGATCCTGATCGCCATCATGGGCGCGGTGGTGTTGGCCAGCAAGCCGGAACGCGCAGAGAGGGAGGCAAAGTAATGGTGCAATCGTATGTGCCTCTCTCTTATTACTTGTTGCTGAGCGGGTTCCTGTTTGCCTGCGGCGTGGTGGGATTTCTCATCAAGCGCAACATCATCACCATTTTCATGTCGATTGAACTGATGTTAAATGGCGTCAATCTCTCGTTCGTGGCGTTCGCGGCGCACTGGCATGCTCTGGCGGGACAAGTGTTCGTCTTCTTCGTGATGGTGGTGGCAGCGGCGGAAGCGGCGGTTGGACTGGCGATCATCATCGCGGTTTATCGCACGCGCGAGACTCTGAATGTGGATCAGGTGAACCTGCTCAAGTTATGAATCCATATCTCAATCTCTGGCTGCTCCCGATTCTGCCGCTGGCGGGAGCTGCGATCAATGGGTTCCTGGGGAAGAAGTCTTCGCGCCAGGCCGTGACTACGATCGCACTGTTCTTTAGCGGCGCGGCATTCGCGATGGCCTTATGGGTCGCGTTCCGCTTCTCTTCCCTGCCGCTTCCGCATCAGGAATATTTGGCGCACTGGATTCGTTCTGGAAATTTTAGCGTCGATTTTGCTTTTTATCTCGATCAGCTATCGCTGGTGATGTTGCTGGTGGTCACCGGGGTCGGGTTTCTGATTCACATTTATTCCGTGGGCTACATGTGGGATGACCCGAGCTTCTACCGCTTCTTTAGCTATCTGAACCTGTTCATGTTTTTCATGTTGACGCTGGTGCTGGCCAATAATTATCTGGTGATGTTTATTGGCTGGGAGGGCGTGGGGCTGGCGTCATATCTGCTGATCGGGTTCTGGTTCACGAAAGATTCGGCGGCATCTGCGGGCAAGAAAGCGTTCATCGTAAACCGCATTGGTGACTTTGGTTTTCTGATCGCGCTGTTTTTGCTGATCAAGCATTTTGGCTCGCTGAATTTCGAGCAGGTATTTCAAAGCATTGCTCCTCTTAGTCCGGAAACAGCTGGAACCGGACTGCTCACGGCAATCGGAATTCTGCTGATGATAGGCGCTGCCGGAAAATCGGCGCAGATACCTTTATATATCTGGCTTCCCGACGCGATGGAAGGTCCGACACCGGTTTCGGCATTGATTCATGCTGCGACCATGGTGACCGCGGGTGTGTACATGGTTTCGCGTTCGCACTTGATCTTTGAGCGTGCACCGACGGCGCTCACTGTGGTGGCGATCATCGGCACGCTGACTGCGTTTTTCGCGGCGACCGTCGGGATCGCTCAAACCGATATTAAGAAGGTGCTCGCCTACTCGACCGTTTCGCAGCTCGGTTACATGTTTGTGGCCTGCGGCGTGGGGGCTTTTTCCGCGGGGATTTTCCACCTGATGACGCATGCCTTCTTCAAGGGATTGTTGTTCCTGGCGGCCGGATCAGTCATTCATGCTGTCGGCGGCGAGCAGGATATGCGAAAGATGGGCGGGCTAAAATCGTTTATCCCTTGGACGTTTCTCACCATGGGGATTGCAACGCTGGCAATCGCCGGGATCCCGCCGCTGGCCGGCTTTTGGAGCAAAGACGAAATTCTGTGGAAGGCTTACCAGGTCAGTTGGGTGTATTGGCTGCTTGGATTGATTACCGCGTTCATCACGTCGTTTTACATGTTCCGATTGTTGTACATGACGTTCTTCGGCGACTACCGCGGAGCGCAGGCAGACACGCATGGCTCTCACACCCACGATGCACATGGACACGATGCTCACGAACATGGTTTACCGCATGAGAGCCCGATGGTGATGCTGGTGCCGTTGATGATCCTCGCGGCGCTTTCGCTCATCGGTGGGCTGGTAGGGATCGGCAATCGATTCGAACATTTTCTGGCGCCGGTGTTCGGCGCACCCGAGGCAGTCGAAGCGGTTAGCCACGGCACTGAGATGCTGCTCATGGGTGTATCAGTCGCGGTCGCTCTGATGGGTTGGTGGCTGGCATATCTGCTCTATTACAGCCGGCCGGAGTTGCCCCAGAAGATCGCCGATTCGCTGGGCGGGTTCTATCAGACAGTCGTGCATAAGTATTATGTGGACGAAATCTACGCAGCAGTGTTCGTTAAACCACTGATCGATGGCTCGACTCGCATCCTCTGGCATGACGTGGACCAAAAAATTATCGATGCAGCGGTAAATGATGCCGGTGACGGAGCGCGCCATGTTTCCGACGAGGCCCGCCACATGCAGTCTGGGAACATTCGCTCGTATGCGGGATGGATTGCCGCGGGCTCGGCGGTGGTGATTGCGTTCATGATCTGGATGTGGACGGGAGCGCGATGAGCACCGACAATCTCAGCTCCGTCATTCTCTCGCTGGTAACGTTCGTGCCGCTGGTCGGCGGATTGCTGCTGATGCTGCTCCCTCGGCGCGACCGCGATATCCGGATTTTTGCGCTGGTCATCTCCCTTCTGACGTTCGTGTTGTCGCTCCATCTGCCGGTTTATTTTCATCGGGCGCGGGCCGGATTCCAGTACGAGATCGATAAACCCTGGGTTTCCACTCCTAATATCCATTACCACATGGGAGTGGACGGCATTTCGATGTGGCTGATCGTGCTCACAACTTTTCTTACACCGCTGTGTGTGCTGATTTCCTGGAAGTCGATTCACGAAAGGGTGAAAGAATTCTTCATCCTGCTCTTGATTCTGGAGACGGCGCTGATCGGTGTATTCACTTCCCTCGACCTGTTTCTCTTTTACTTCTTCTGGGAAGCGACGCTGATCCCGATGGCGCTGCTGATTGGGATTTTCGGACACGAGCGCAAGGTGTATGCGGCGGTGAAGTTTTTCATGTACACCATGATCGCGTCGATGTTTATGCTGGCGGCGATCCTGTGGCTGTACGCGCATACCGGCAGCTTTGATTTTGTAACGATTCGCGAGCAGATTGCGAACCGGGCTGTGCCTGGTTTTCCGGCGGCCGCGCAGTGGCTGTTTCTAGGATTCTTTCTGGCGTTTGCGGTGAAGGTTCCACTGTTTCCATTTCATACATGGCTTCCGGATGCGCACGTGGAAGCGCCCACGGCAGGGTCGGTGCTGCTGGCGGGTGTGCTGCTTAAGATGGGCACTTACGGAATGCTCCGCTTTAATTTGGGTTTGTTCCCCGAGCAATCGCGGCATAACGCACCGTGGGTGATGACGCTAGCGCTGATTGGAATTATTTACGGCGCGCTGGTGGCCATGGTGCAGCCCAATATGAAGAAGTTGATCGCGTACTCGTCGGTCAGTCACTTGGGATTCGTGGTGTTGGGAATCTTTAGCTTCACGCAGGCGGGATTAGACGGCGCAATGTTCGTGATGCTGGCGCACGGAATCTCAACGGGCGGACTGTTCATGCTGTCAGGCATCCTGCATGAACGGCGGCATACGTATGAGATCAGCGAATTCGGCGGGTTGGCCGCGCCCATGCCGGTGTATGCCGCGTCGTATCTGGTGATTGTACTGGCTTCAGCCGGTCTGCCGTTGCTGAACGGATTCATCGGCGAATTTCTGGTAATGAGCGGCGCGTTCCAGGACAAAGCGGTTTACGGAATACTCGCTGCGACCGGCGTGATCTGGAGCGCGGTTTACTTGCTTTGGATGTATCAGCGGGTTTTTTACGGCAAGGTCACGCATGCGGTGAACAATTCACTGAGCGATCTTTCCGGCTTCGAAAAATGGGCGGTCTGGCCCTGCGCCGTCGCAGCACTGGTGATGGGCTTGGCACCGATACTGTGGTTGGGTGCTATTGATCCAGCGGTTCATGCAGCGCTCACTCCCTTTGCGCAAATCGTGAGCCGGGTGGTGGGACAATGATCGCGACCTTGATCGCAAGTCGGATCGCGATTTGCTTTCCGGCCTTGTTGCAGGCGCTGCCACAAGGAGCCGACTATGTTCGTATCCTGCCAGAGATCGTGCTCTCCATTTTCGGCATCATCGTAATGCTGCTTGAGCCTCTACTCGATGAAGCGACGGGGCAGAAGATCTTAGGATTGATCGCGTTGTTAGGCACGCTGGCGGGACTTGGGGCAACGTGGTTCATGGCACAGTCTCCCGGGCTGGCTTTCTGGAACATGGTGCAGGTGGATGGGTTCAGCATCTTTTTTCATATTCTGGTGATCGCCATCGCTGCCGTCGTCATTCTTATTTCGTATGAGTACATGGCGGTGCAGCGGATCAGGGCTGGTGAGTACTATGCTCTGATTCTTTTCGGTGCGGTCGGCATGGCACTCATGTCGTCGGCGGTCGAACTGGTTTTGATCTTCATCGCACTCGAGATTTCCTCCATCTCTTCTTATGTGCTGGCCGGATTCCGGCGGAACGAGGCCTCCAGCGCGGAAGCTTCGCTGAAATATTTCTTGTTGGGTTCGTTCGCCACAGCGTTTTTTCTGTATGGGGTAGCGTTGATGTTCGGCGCTACGGGCTCGACGAATATTGACCGGATCAGCCAGACGTTGCAGTCCGGGCCGATTCCGTTGCTCGCATTTGTGGCCGTGGCGTTTATGTTCGTGGGCCTGGGCTTCAAGGTGGGCGCCGCTCCATTCCACAGTTGGACACCCGATGTATACGAAGGGGCGCCGGCACCGATCGTGGGATTGATGTCGACCGCGCCCAAAGCTGCGGCGTTTGCGGTTTTGTTGCGTGTCGTCTTTGTGATCAACGTGCATGCCATCTTTTGGGTCGTTTGGATCGCGGCCGCGCTTTCCATGACCTTGGGTAATATCAGTGCGCTGGTGCAAAACAATGTGAAGCGGCTGTTGGCTTATTCCTCAATTGCACATGCGGGCTATTTGCTGGTCGCGTTCGCCGCCGCGCCAGACTTGGGAATTTCCGCAGCCATGTTCTACACCGCGGCCTACGCGGCTATGAATCTCGGCGCGTTTGCAGTAGTAAGCCATTTCGCGAACGCCGGCGAACGCTACGTGACGCTGGAAGACTATGCAGGGCTGGGCCGCAGTTCTCCGCTGCTAGCGGCTACGCTAACCATTTTTCTGCTCTCGCTGATCGGTATTCCGATAACCGGCGGCTTTTTTGCCAAATTTTACGTGTTCAGCGCAGCCGTCAAAGCCAATTTGATCTGGCTCACTATCATTGGAGTGCTCAACAGCGGAGTGGGAGCGTATTACTACCTGCGCATCATCGTGATGATGTACATGCGCGAATCGCGGAAGGAGGTCCCGGTGATGCCGGTTCCTTTCGCACTCCGGCTAGCGGTAACGGTTTGCCTGATTGCAACTATCTATCTGGGAATATTTCCCAACGGCACTCTGCAGTATGCGCAGGACTCGGCTCAAAAGCTTGTTCAGAAGACTTCACCTACACCGCTTTCAGCGGCGCCTGCAACGGTAGGCGGGCTTGTGGAAATCGTTAAATCTGGCATTTGACAAGCGTCGCACGCTGGGGCATGATGTGTGCTCAAATGTAGTTCTTTCTGCATGCAGAGAGCGACGGTCGGGTTTTGGAGGGTAACATGTCAGAATTCATTCGTAGAATGTGGTCGGAAGATGCGGGGCAGGATATCGCCGAATATGCTGTGATGCTGGCTGTGATCCTGGTTCTGGTGGTGGGCACGATTCGGCTGATCGGGTCCAACGCTAACAATGCGTTCTCCAACGTAGCCAGTTCGATACAATAGCAGGGCTGAGTTGTATTGCTTCGACGGTTCGGAATCGTACAAACAGAAATCATTCTTATGACGCGATTTACCTCGTTTACCGGGCAGTTTCGCTACTACTGGTTTACCAGCATAGCGGCTGCGGCGGAACTTGCGGGGAAATCGAGTCAGCCATGATCGACTAGATTCAAGCAGGTTTCAGCCAAAGGCCGCGATCCAGGATCGCGGCCTTAGTTTTTTAAAAAACAAGTTTCACCACGGAGAGAACCGATGATCGTCAATATGTCTGAGAAAGCAACTGAGCAGGAGATTGCGCACGTGATCGAGCGCATTCGCGAAGCGGGGTACCAGCCCCACGTTACGCGAGGAGTGGAGCGCACGATTGTGGCTGCGGTGGGAAACGGGCGGCGTCACGAAATCGAGGCGCTGCTGGTAGCGCCAGGGGTGGAGAATGTCGTTCCCATCGCGCAGCCTTTTAAACTGGTTAGCCGGCAGGTCAAGCCGGAGCGATCCGTGGTAAACGTGGGCGGAATTGCGATCGGCGGGCCGGGAGTTGTGATTATTGCCGGACCCTGCTCGGTGGAATCACGCGAACAATTGCTCAGCACGGCTCACGCGGTCAAGCAGGCCGGGGCTACCATGCTGCGCGGCGGGGCCTACAAGCCGCGCACTTCTCCTTACGACTTTCAGGGACTGGGCCTGGAAGCGCTAAAGATTTTGCGCGAGGCTCGTGAAGAGTCCGGTCTACCGGTGGTCACGGAGGTAATGAGCACAGAAGATGTGGACATTATTTGTGAACATGTCGACATGCTGCAAGTTGGCGCGCGAAACATGCAGAATTTCGCCCTGTTGCGCCGGCTGGCAACCGTGACCAAGCCAATTCTATTGAAGCGGGGGCCTTCTGCGACAGTGAAGGAGTGGCTGCTGGCGGCAGAGTATTTGCTTTCAGGAGGAAACTCGCAGGTTGTGCTTTGCGAGCGCGGCATCAAAACGTTTGAAACGGAAATGCGCAATACTTTCGATCTCGCGGCAGTAGCATTGGCGCGCGATCTCTCGCATCTGCCGGTGATCGCCGATCCTTCGCACGGAACGGGCAAACAAAGTCTTATTGCGGCAGTCTCGCGCGCAGCCGTGGCCGTGGGAGCGGATGGATTGATTATTGAAGTTCATCCCTGTCCAGAGCGGGCGCTTTCAGACGGGGCGCAGTCTCTGGACTTCGGTGGATTCGAGAAAGTGATGAAGGCCATTGCGGAGCCGCTGCGAAGGGCTGCTGTTCCGGCATAATGGCTTAAGGCCGGGCTATGCCAGGCGGACAGCCCGGGGGCGGCTGTCCGCACATTTTGTCTACTCAGGCATCAAACCTGCTCGAGCATCTTTCTTAATGGGCGGCTGGAGCTTTTATCTGCATTGCGGGGTCGCCCAGCAGATTGTAAGTCTTGCGAACAGCGAGATCGGTGATGCCCGATTTTGCTTTCACAATGGCGTCTCCCAAGGCGGGTTGCGGCGGAGTCATGACGCTCTGCACAACCAGCTTGTCGAGATTCGTTTGCGGCCCTGCCTGGTTGAGGCCGCTCGAAGCTAAGACCGCGACCGCGCCTCCATTCGGCGCGAGCATGAGCGTGACTGCCAGCGGCTCGTCGTAAACATCCTGGAAGAAACCATTCAGGCAATCCATGATGAGGAAGACCGGCAAGGAAGAGCCGTTGGTCAGTGAATTCGCGACGGTGTTGTTGAAAAGATTGTCGCCCGACCATTGTTCTTCGGAGCCGTGCCCCGCGTAATTCACCAACAACTGCCCAGAGTTAATGGCGGAGAGGATCTCCTGCTGGGCCTGCGGTGTGGTCATGGTGCCGGCGAAAACATCCGTGACCTGCATGGTAGAAGGCAGCTGCTTCTGCACGAATGTGCTGTCCTGCGTAAAGTCTATGGTGTCGTTCACGTCCGCCACCATAAGTGCCTGCGAGGTCCAGGGACCGTTTGTGGATTGACCTTCATACGTTGCGATTTTGTTGGCCACGAGCTCCGCTTCGGCTGGAGTGCTCACGGGAAGGCGTCCGATGGCGATGGTAGGCAGGCCGCTATCGTTGAAGTCGGAGAACCAGTCGTCAGATGCGGTCACCAACATGCTTGTTGGCACGATCTTCGTTGGAACAAAATCCAGATGGCCGAAGCCGAGGTAGTCGCGCGGGTCTAGCGACGCCCGGCCGTTGAGCAACAGGTAGCGCGGTGCAGTGTGCCAGATCTTAACCGCAGTGCGCAAAAACTCTCGGATGGCGTATGGGCTGTGCTGGCCGAATGTAAATTCGTCATACAGCTGGTCCACCGGAACAACGACGGCTGATTTGCCTTGCTTCTCGTGCGCCTGAATCAGCGGAGCAAGAGCGCCGGCGAAGCCTGCGGGCGATACCATTACGATCTCACTGCCGCGTTGAGCGCTATGCCAATGCGAGGGATGGTTCTGGCGAATTCCCATCGCCGATGCAACTCGGTCTTGCGCCAAGGCCAGCAGCGTGTGGCGAGCCGGAGCCGAAGGCGCAGTGGTCGACCATGGAACCTGCACTACGATTGCATACTGGCCTGGATTGGCAGCAGTTTCGGATACGATTTGAGGAGTCAGCGCCATGGGCTGGCCCGGGTTCGTAATATCCAGCACTACCACGGGAGCCTGAGCGAAGCCCGAAATTTTCAGTTCATCTCCGGGTCGCCCCGAGAAAATCAAGCTGTCGGAGTCTGCAGCGTAGGTGTGGGGATACGTGATGCGGATCGACTGCACCAGGCTGAGATCGTATTCACCGTCCTGGGAAGTGAACGTTACAGTATTGTCTCCTTCTTGTAGCAGGCCAGGCGGCAACGTCATGCTGAACGTTCCCTTAGCTTCTCCCGTAAATGTGACATCGCCCAGGGTCGTGCCATTCACGCAACGGTTACATCATGCGGAATGGCAAGAATGATGCCTTGCAGAACTCAGTTCCAATTGCGCCGGTTCGGCCGCGGTTTGGTCGATGTGGGACGCGTGCATGATCTCGTCGATGGGCGTGGAGGAAATTATCGGGCCGAAGAAATTATTGCCGTTCGAGGTAGTCAGCGCCGAGAAGTAAGTTGTATGCGGCGTGAGTTCGACGGTGAATGGGAAGCTGGCCGGAGGCTGGTTCGATCCGGTGGACGGCGGAAGTTGCTGAATACGTGCGCCCTGATTTTCGCCGACAGCGAGCCAGTAGATTCGGGTACCGGAATACAGCGTGTCGATTCCGGTGCCGTAGAAATAAATTGCCGCCTGCGGTCCAAAGCCTCCGGTGCCGGCGGATGCGCCGGTGATTTGCATGGGCTGTTCGATCGCCTCGGCATAGAGATGGAGCAATGCCGGATCCACGTTTGGATCCAATCCCGCCGCAACTAGTTCCGGTTGCGTCACCTGATACCAACCTTCATGTTTCACCAAGATCTTCACTGCGGGATTTGCCGCCAGCTCAAATTGCTTTTGGTATTGCGCGAGCGTGGGGCGTGCAGGCTGCGAAATATTCTCACGCGGGTGGCTTGTCTCTCCGATGGTCGCAGCAGGCTGTGCCTGATTCGGAGTTTGGCTCAGTTGATTCAACATTAGTGCCGCCGCTGGAGCCGCGTCGTTAGCAGAAGGTGTACTCGCAGCAGCTTCGGCCTGCACTGGCCCATGCAGAGTACGAGTTCCATTGGTATCCACATCTTCCAGCCAATACGCGCCACTACCGGCGGGAGATGAATCGATCCAGGTGTATGTTTTCGCCGTGTGCTTGGATAAGGTTCCGCGCATCAACAACGCCGACCCAGCGATCAGTGAAGGGTTCAACTGGACGCGTTCGCCGTTCTGTTCGCGGTAAACATTGAATCCAAGGTTGTGTGCTTCCCCTCCCGTCTTCCAATAGAGCACAACGCGGTTTGACCCTGTCTTGTCTTGGCCACGCTGGGCGGCGAAAAACTGCAAGCCGATTTTCGTCGCGGCTGTGATGGTTTCAGGCCAGGTGGAGGAGTTATTGGTGAGAACCGGATCAGTCTGATCCGCAATCACCGTAGCGGTATTGGACACGACGCCCGGCGCTCCGGCGAGCGTGAGGATCGTGAAGTCGCGGTGGAGTGGGGTTGGGGTTGGCCGCCATCGTCCCCAGCAGGCAGGTAACCGTGCCTTCGGCCTCGGAGCATGTACCGACCTGTAGTAGTTACGTGAAAGCAAAGTTACATCGGATGGCAGCGCATCGGTGACTATCACATTCGTTGCGCTCGCTGGACCATTATTCGTCACCGCAAGCGTGTAAGTGAGCGTATCGCCGGACGCTACCGTGGGACTTGGCGTGGCTGTCTTCACAATCGCCATGTCCGCGCTGTTGGCATTGGCCACGACGACCGTGGCCGTAGCACTATTGCTGGTCGAGTTGGGAACGATGTTGGATGCGTTGGCTGTGACGGTCTCTGCGATGTTGGTTCCGGAAGCCGTCGCCGAATTCACCTGAAGGACCAAAGTGAACGACGCGGAAGCGTTGAGGGCCAGACTGCTGACGTCGGTGCAGGTGATCGTGCCTGCCGCGCCCACCGCGGGCTTAGTGCATACCCACCCGGCTGGTGGCGTGATGGATTGGAAGTTTGTGTTGGGTGGCGTGGTTTGCGTAAAGGTCACCGACGTAGCCGCTGCAGGGCCGTTGTTGGTCACACTCTGCGTGTAAGTAACATTGCTGCCCGCCGCTACGCTCGTCGGCAAGGCGGAATTCGTCGTAACAAGATCGGCTTCCGTATTGGTTGCGACCACATCCGAGGCGGTCGCGCTGTTGTTGGCTAAGTTGGGATCCGTCGTGGAAGAAGTTATAGTTGCGGTGTCGTTGATCGCCGTTCCAGCCGGAGTTCCCGCATTGACGGCCACTGCAATTGAGAAACTGGCTGAGCCAACAGCGAAGCTCGGGTTGGTGCAGGTGATAGTCCCGGTATTGCCGACACTCGGAGTCGTGCATGACCATCCCGTCGGAAGGGTGCCGATGGAAAAGAAAGTGGTGTTCGGCGGTGTAACCTCGGTAATGGTTGCGGTGGCCGCGGCGCTCGGCCCGGAGTTGGTTACAACTTGCGTGTAAGTAATATTGTTGCCCGCCTGCACTGGAACCGGACTGGCGCTGTTGCTAATTGAAAGATTGGCGGAATCGGCTACACCCACGACGGCTGTTGCGCTGTTGTTATTGGTGTTGGGGTCGGTGACGCTGCTGGCGATCGAGGCAGTATCAGAGATAGTGGAACCTGCGGTTGCGGTCGGGCTCACCGTGACCACAAAAGTAACGGTCGAGGAGGTGTTGATTGCCAGGCTCGCAATTTTGCAGGTGTAGGGAGTTGTGGTGGTGACGCACGTCCAACCGGCTCCGGACAAGGATGAAAGGGTGGTACCAGTTGGAAGCGTGTCCGTGAGTACGAGTGTGGTGGCGGTTGCGGGTCCGTTGTTGGTTACGACTTGCGTATAAGTGATGTTGCTGCCGGCAGTCACCGGATTCGGGCTAGCCGTGTTGGTGATACTGAGATCAGCTTCCGTGGCGGTTGCGACGCCGGTGGTGACTGTAGCGGTATTGTTGGCCGTGTTGGTGTCGTGAGTGGTCGTCGCGACCGTCACCGTGTCGGTAATGAGTGTGCCACCGGTGACTTTCACGATTACAGGGAACGTGCTCGTGGTTCCGGGAGCGAAGCTGGGATCGGAACAACTGATGGAGCCAGTAGTTGTACAAGTCCAACCCGCGGGCACAGGCGTGAGCGAAACGAATGTGGTATTGGCTGGAATCGCCTCCGTGAAGCTGGCGGTGGAGCAATTGCTGGGGCCGGTGTTGGTGACGACTTGTGTGTAAGTGATATTGCCATTCACCGTAACCGGACTTGGTGTGCCACTGTTGGTCACGGCAAGGTCACAGGCCTCGGCGACCGGTGTGACCACGGTCGTGCTGTTGTTGGCAGTGTTGGGATCAGTGGTGGTTGAAGAGACCGTGGAAGTGGCGGTGATCGATGCAGCAGTCACTGTTGACGCAAGATTGACGACCACGATGATGTCAGCCGACGTTCCCGAGGCCATGCTGGGATCAGTGCAGGTCACGTTGCCGGTTGCGCCCACTGCGGGCGTTGTGCAGGTCCAACCCACCGGAGCCGAGACGGAAGCAAAGGTGGTGTTGGCGGGAGTCGCCTCTACGAATTGGGCGTTGGTCGCGGCTGCGGGACCGTTGTTGGTAACGGTCTGCGTGTAAGTGATGTCATTGCCGGCAATCACGTTGAGCGGTGTGGCGACCGTACTCAGCGCGAGATCGGATTGCGTTGCTGTAGCTACTACGTCGGTGGCCACGGCGGAATTGGCGCCGAACGCCTGATTGGTTGCATTCACCGTAACCGTGTCATTGATGACCGTTCCGCTCGCCGTTCCTGCCGTGACTTTCACGATGAACACGACCGTGCCGCTCGTTCCCGCGGGAGCGGATGCGCCAGTACAGGTTGTCGTACCAGTTGCACCCACAGCCAACGGTGTGCACGTTGTGCCGGGCGGAGTGGAGATCGACACGAATGTCGTGTTGGGCGGAGTTGTATCTGTAAGCGTTGGCGCAGTGGCTGTGCCGCTGCCTACGTTGGTAGCGGTCTGCGTGTAGGTAATATTGTTGCCTGCGATCACAGGATTGGGCGAGGCCGAATTCGTGACCGTCATCTCCGCTCCAGAAGTGGTTCCAACCACGCTCGACGCAGAGGCGACATTGTTGGCCGAGTTGGGATCGATCGCCGACGAGCTCACCGTAGTGGTCCCAGTGATGACCGTGCCGTTCGCGGTCCCAGAATTCACATTTACGACCATCGAGAAAGTGGCCGCGGTGCCTCCAACCATGTTCAGGTTGGTGCAAACCACATTGCCGGTGCCGCCGACGGAGGGATAGGTACAAGTCCAGCCCGCCGGAGCCGACAAGGAAACAAAGGTTGTATTTGCCGGAACCGCTTCCACGAGCGTGGCGTTGTCGGCGGCGCTGGGACCATTGTTGGTGACAAGCTGAGCGAAAGTAAGGTTAGCGCCGGCTGCCACGGGATTGGGTGATGCAGCATTGGTTACACTGAGGTCGGCGCTGGAAACGACGTTGGCAGTGTTTGTGGCGGTGTCGTTCGTGAGATTGATCTCGCCTCCGCCGCTAACTGTCGCTGTGTTGGTCACGGTAGAGGGCGCGGTCTGCAGCACATTGACATTAATGACGATCGATGGATAGGTGCTGGTCCCAGTGAGAGCGGTGGAATTGGTGCAACTTACGGTCTGCCCTGCAATCGAGCACGACCATCCGGCTCCGGTACCAGTGGTGTTAATCGGAGTAAGACCCACGGGCAACGTATCGTTGACGGTTACGGTGCCGCTGGAAGGTCCGTCCGGGCTGACATTTGTGACTGGGATGGTGTAGCTGGCCGTTGAGCCGCGCGTGAAGATCCCCGAGTTGTTCTTGGCCAGAGTCATGTCAGGAGTGCACTCTGCGCCGGACTGCGTGCCGGAAGTTTGCGTGATCGATTCGTTTGTCACGCTGGTGCCTGCAGCGCCGTTCGTGGAGCCGTAGGTCACACCCGGATTCTCGGTTGTACCGCTCGCGCCGCCAGTGACGCTAATGCTGGCCGGGGTACCAGAAACCAGCACAACGCCACCACCCCCACCGCCGCCGGGGCCGTGTCTGTTCCCGAGAGTGTATGGGTTTGAGGCCCAGGCGTCGCCGCCATTTCCGCCATTGGCTTGCAGCGTGAGGCCGCTCTCGCCGCCATTGGCGGAGAGAACGACGATGCTGCCGCCGGCTCCGCCACCGCCGCCGGCGTCGTTGGCCGTGAGGTTATACGCATTGACTCCGTTCGCCGTAAGAGTCGCGGTGCCGCTGAGCGCGTAAGTGCGAATGATGATGATGCCGCCACCGGTCGCTCCGCCGCTGGCTTGATTGTCTCCGTTGGAGTTGTTGCGAGTGCCGGCGCCACCGCCGCCGCCCATGGCGACGCGATTAATCGTCGCGGGAAATAACGCGCCACCTTCGCCGCCCACACTCAGATTGTTGTTCCATGAATCGCCGCCAAAGCCACCGGCGCCGCCGTTACCACCGCCGCCACCACCGGCGTTCATGTCATTGCCACCCGCCGAAGCAGTTGCAGGATCGCCGTCGGTGGCACCACCACCAGCATTGCCTGGCGCGCCTCGTCCCATGCTGCCATCCAGATTCGCGGTCGCAGTGCCGGTTTGCGCAACCCCGGCGGCATTGGTGAGGGTTAGCGTAGTGGCAGTGGACGCGGTCGATACGAATCTTCCATTGTTGGCAGCGTTGGCAAAACCTCCCACTACGAAGGTGTAGCCGGCCCAGGCATTGGCTGCGCCGCCGGTAATCGTTCCGGTGTAAACGGTATCACCGCCTGCAGCATTCGCTACGGACGTAAGAGTTAATGCGCCGGCGGCGCCGCTGGGATATCCAGTGCCCGTCGCTAGAAAAGTCCCGCCGGATTCGACCCAGGCTGGAGTTCCTGCGATGCCCTCACCTTTCGGCGCATCCCAGCCGGGCTGACCATCTGCCGCTGGATTGTAGGTAGCAGGAGCCGGCTGTTCGTAATCGGTGGTGGCTGGAAGGATAGGCGGAGCTGGATTTGGAATGCCGCTTAGCTGCATTCCAGCACCACCGCGGAAGCCGAGGCCATCCACTGCCACGGTCGCGCCGTTCAGTGTGAGAGTGCTCGAAGTATCGAGGACGAGCACTCCGCCGGTGGAACCATTCCAGGCGAGAGCAGTCGGCGGCGTGGTCGCATTGAAAGTTGCGGTAGTGTACTGAGGGACCACGATTACCTGGTAGGTGCTCTGTCCCGCGCTGCCGGTGGCGGCAGAGGCGTGATAGGCAAAGACCGTTCCTCCGCTGACGCCTGCGCCCGATATCGTGACCGAACCGCCGCTCGTGGTTACTGCCGTTTGCGCGGTGACAAACTCGTAGTCGCCGGCGCTGTTCAGCGCGGTGAAACCCTGGCCCGTGTAACCGTTGCCATACGCGACATTGTTCGAGTCATTGATGCTGGCATCCTGCATCTGGATGATCAGCAGAAGATTGCCGGCCGCGATCCCGGATCCTGAACCAGTTGCGGGGCCCACGGGAATCGAAGTTGCTCCCGCGGCTACGCTCGCGGTTCCCGGATAATAAGTGTTCACGGTGCCGGAGACGCTATTATTGGGCGCTGCCTGCGTAACCGTGGCGCATGCGGGTGACTGCACCGTGGCAACCGCGGTGAATGTGTTGTTGGCGGTATCTTGATCGGGCGGTACCCCGGAATCAGACACAACTGCCGTATTGGCATAGGAGCCAGCGGCACTCGCGGTTTCAACCACTGTGACCGTTGCATTCGCTCCGCTCGCTAACGTTCCAATAGCGCACGTGACTGGATTGGCGGTGGTAACGCAACTGCCGGCGCTTGGCGTCACCGAGACCAGCGTCATCCCTGAAGCCAGAGTGTCGGAAAGACTAACCGCATTTGCAGCGGACGTTCCGCTGTTGGCGATCGTGATTGTGTAGGTGGTATTCGACCCCAGAAAAACCGCGCTGCCGACGCTGGTGGTAACTCCGAGATTGGCTGCGGTGGGATTGATGGACACTGCACCCAGCGACCAGTTGAATGTTGCATTGGTGGTCGCCGTGGCCGTGCCGGTTTGCGCAACTCCGGCAGTGTTAGGACACGTGAGCGTCGTCGCTGTGGAGGCGGTGCACGTGAAAGTTCCGTTGTTACCCGCGTTGGCGAATCCGGCAATGACAAAGCTGTCGCCGGCGAAGCCATTGCCGGTACCGCCAGTGATGGTTCCCGTGTAGACGGTGTGGGTCGTGGCGCCGGTCGTCACGGTAGCGGTTCCAGGATCGGTTTCAGCAATCGAGGCTTTGTTGTTGACCGTGAGCGTGGTAGCCGAGGACGCAGAGATGGTGAACGTTCCGTTATTGCCGGCATTCACGAATCCCGCTATGGTGACGGCATCGCCATTGAACGCATTACCAGCGCCGCCGGTAATCGTTCCCGTGTAAACCGTGCTGGTCGTCACCGTGGCAGTTCCTGCGTGTGTTTGTGCAACTCCGGCGTTGTTATTGAGGGTTATCGTGGTGGTAGAGGAGGCGGTGCAGGTGAATGTACCGTTGTCGGTGGCTGTAGTGAAACCTGTCACTACAACGGTGTCACCGAGGTATGCATTACCGCCACCGCCTGTAATTGTTCCCGTGTACACGGTATTGCCACCACCGGCATTCGCGGCTTTGGTAAGAGTGAGTGCCACAGTAGTCGGCGCGACGTTTGTAAGATTGAGTGTGACGGTTCTGCTTGGTGCAGCGGAAGTAAGAGCGAGGGCTCCGTTGAAACTTTCAGAGATGGGCACGCTGGGTGCGCCCGTTCTGCTGCTCGCGGTGCCGACTACATCCTGAGTTGCATTCGATGTGCCGCCACCGGAGGCCACATTCCACTGCGTAACCTGGGGACCGTTTACTGTGATCGCCCCCATTCCCACGGCAAGTGTGTCGAATACCATCCCGTTGATTACGCTCGGGACATCGAGCTGAGAGTTGGTCGCAGCCGCTCCATCCGCGTCGACGAATGAGCCAAGCGGCACGGTCTGATCGACGTCGGTGAATACAGTTGCTCCGGCGGTTACGCCGACGGTGGCAGCGGTGGGAACATTGACCGAAACAATAATCGGCAAATTGGTACCGGATGCGGGATTGAGCAGATACCACATTTCCATGCGCCGCGTGTTTCCGGCGTCGTTGTGCGCACCGACGAGGGTCAGAGCTGTGCCGTTGTAAGTTACTCCGGTCACGGCAGTCGAAGGGCTGTTTGCGATGTTCATGGAAACACCGACGAGCAGAGCTCGATTCGCTGTGGCTGACGTGGTGTGGGTAATGGTAAGGGTCTTCGTGCCTGCGCCCACCAGATCGGCAGTGGCATTCGTGCTGGGGTTGGTATCGACCAGGACCTGCGCTCGGGAAGAAGTTGCAGCGAAGAGAACGAGCATCAGACCGAGCATGCCCAGCAAAGAATTCGATTTGCCGACTGCGCTCGATGAAGGTCGCGCCACTCTGCGGAAGAGCTTGCCGGCTACGGATTGTCCACGGGCTGCGGCTTGCAGAAGTTTGCCGCTGATTCCTTTTAAATTAGTACGCACAAATTTTTTTCCTAACTTGACCTCTTTAGTGAGCACGATGCCGAGAATCTGATCGCCGCTCACGGGAGGATCGTTTTGCAGCCCGCAATCGCCTCGCGTAATAAATAAGTTCTTAGAATGATCAGTGACCACAAGGCGATGAACCCGGAAGCCGCTATGACCTTTCGTAAGTACAATATCGCCCTTCCGTAATTTGCTCACGATTACGGGAGTAACATGCACAATCTGGCCGTCGCGAATGCAGGGGGACATGCTTGCGCCGCGGGCTTGGAAACGCACGCTGAATCCGGCATTCAGAAGCTCGCGGCTGAGGACCTCGAAGCTGTCTGAATCGGATTCGTGGTTCGTCATTGGCGGCGAATCATGGGTTGTGGATCGAAGAATTGCGAATTAACGATTGCGAATCAAAGCTAGTCTTGCAAGTGGAGAACTTTTTCCACGGCGCGCTCGTCGGGCTCGAAAGAGTAGCGATAGCACGGGACGGAATCGGCAACCCGCTCCAGAAAGCTCAGCGCGGAATCCACGTACTCGTGGCTGTGAAAGGGCACAAAGCTGCGCGCGAATAGTTCTGCGACCATCTGGCTGCGGGTGAGGCGCGTGAGCACGTTGCCGTGGCCGTGTTCGAGTACGAAGATGCGTTGCAGCGGCGCGCGCTGGGGGAGTGCGAAGCATCCCTCGCCATGCCACGGAGTGCCGTACATGAAAATCTGCCTGGGATCGTCGCCGGGCTGGAGTTCACGAGCCGGGCGCTCGCGAACAATGATGCGGTCGTCGCTGAGGATGTCTACTTTGTGGAGCGAAGTCCACAAGCGCGCCGTTGTGCTCTTCCCCGCCCCGGAGTGACCGACGAACAAGTTGCTCGCGCCGTTTGGACCGACGATGCCGACACCGTGCAGTTCGATGGCTCGCTCCTGCGTTAGGCGGTGCATGATCAGGAGCTCGTCGAGGGGATAACCTAGCGGATCTGCAGCCTGCGGGTAGGGGGCGAAGAACTCTTGGCTCATCTCCAGGATTGCTTGGCGAAAGTATCGATCTATCAACAGCCTTTTACTTGTCGGCCCACATGAGACAGGATTTCCAAATTCGAACCGAAACCCTGGCCCATTTTCGAGTAGACGCCAAGTAGTTCCCGAATCAAAGAGCACCGCTCCTGGCAGTCGCGCTATATCTTCCACCCAGCGAACTTGAATCTCGATGTCCCCACGGTCTTCCTCGACCGCAAATGGCAGGTGCTCGCCGTCGAACAGCACATCGGTCCCTCTCTCGCCAACCAGTCGCAGCGAAAGTCCTCCGATGCACAAGTGACCTTGATAAGAATGCCCGGCCTGTTCGGATACTCTCAACACCCCACCCCAGCTAACTGCGCTTTGCTTCTGCTGCAATCCCGCGTTTCACCGACGCTATTTTTCATGAGCCAATAGAAGACCCGCAAGGTTGAATACCAATGAAGTCACACGAACTGCCTTGCGAACCGCCCGAGTTCAAGGTTTTGCAATGGCCCAAGACCGCTTCCTCCGGTCGCAGGCTGATGATAGTGAGCCGCGGCGGATCATATAGCTTCCTGCCTTCAGCTTGGTCCGTTTTGTGGTCCATCCACTCCCCCTGCTTCTCTAAGCCGATCAATGGCTTCCGCAATTGCCGCAACCGCCAATCGTCGTGGCCGAATTGTTGAGGATCGGCAAAATATGATGTGGCCCTACCCAGCTTTCCACATCAACTTCTTTAGTGCGGATGCGTCGAGCGGAATCCACCACCACATCATGTTGATCCCCGCCGGAGCAGAATTCGCATTCGCCATGCGCTGGGACTTCCACTTCGACCACCGCTGCCCTAAGGTGTGCGACGTGGCAAAGAAACTCGACAGGGCTTTCTTTATCGCCATTTTCCATTTCTCCGTTCGCCGGACACATTCCGCAGAGCGATTGAATTCGGCACTCAGTGCATTTGGTCAGGCGCGTGCGCCTACTTGTCCTCACACTGTGAAGTGAGTGCTCCCAATTCTGCTTAAGGCCGTCCTTACGCACATCGAACGTGTCCTGCTGCGAGATGACGCAGATACTCATCTCTCCGTAGGCATTGATAGCAAAAGAATTCATTCCGCCGCCGCAAAAATACATGCCGTCATTTTGCGAAAGGTTGGGGACTTCGCCAGATCTCGCTTCGCTAGCCTAAGGTATTCGCTCCGGCCCGTCGGAGACTGCACGTCAAGCGCGACAACTTCTTCCGGGGTAAGCCGCACTGCCAAGGGGCTTTGCGAGCAATCAATCCGCGGATTGATTTGACCGTCGAACTTGAATTCTACGCCTAGCTCTTCCTCTGCAAACTGCCGCATGGCCATAATTTCGTGCTTGTTAATACTGGTGGCGACCGTCTTCAACTTCAGCGGCAAGCCGCGCTCCTGAAGCAGCTTGATTCCGCGCAGGCAGCGGTCGTACGAGCCCGGTATCTGCGTCAGCGCTTCGTAGGTTTCGCGGGTGCGGCCGTAGAGAGTGATCTCAATGGCAAACGGTGGCCACTCCACCAGATAATCCGCAATCTTTTCATTAATCAGCGTTCCGTTGGTGAAGAGGGTGATCAGGAAACCTTTTTTCTTCGCGTAGGTGTATATCTCGAGAAAATCTTTGCGAGCGAAAATTTCGCCGCCGGTGTAGAGGAGCCAGAAGCAGCCCATCTCGACCAGTTCATCGAGCATACGGAAGTGTTCTTCCGTGGTCATTTCGCGGTTGCGGGCGTCCTGGTCGCCCATGGGAAGATTGTTGTAGCAGTGCTGGCATTCGAGCGGACAGCGCCGCGTGACTTCAATCGAAACCTGCATGGGCGCACGCTGGCCGGACTGGCGTTGGTGCAGGTCCGCGCTGAATGCCCCGTAACTGAGTTGTTCCATGTATCCCCTGATTCGCTCGGTTGCTGCTTGCTACCTGCGTTCCAGCGCTATCCCGCCGCTTGCATTTCCGTTTGCGCCGCTGCATCGATCGCGGCCATCGCAACTCCGGGACGGGCTTCGACTAATCCCACCGAGAGCATGTCGTTCAGAAATTGCACCACATCCCGTTCGGCTTGCTCTTGCTCGACGGCGTACTCGTTCTCGACTGTGGTGATCAATTCGGAAAGTCCCTTCGGAGTTTCCAGCGACTGCCAGATCAAACTTCCGGTTTCGTTGAAGCTATAGATCGAAGCCAAGTCGCCGACTTTGCCACGCACGGGAACTATTAAGGTTTCTCCGGCTACGCGCCGTGAGACGACCGATTGTGACCGCACGAAAACCTGCTCAGCTTGCGGATTTTCTTGCGATTCTGTTTTTCGTAACGAGACAGTTTGCATAGACGTATGGAGGAGCTCGCGCTTCATCTTTAGTATTTCGATTACCGCAGAACCCAACGCATAAAGCAATTGCGCCTTTGGGCAGAGGTATTCGGTTGGTTATCACCCTTGCTGGTTCCAAACCATAGACACGAAATGGGTTTACGGCATCGTCGCAGGTTGAGATGGGTCGGACGGGGATGGTTTGGGAATAGAAATTGGCTACGAGCAAGAATCCGATGGAGCTCTTCTACGGCTAAAGCCGGCTCTGATAAATAATCCACTGATCGCAGCCGTGAACCGCTGCGCCACCTAAAATCAGTTACGCCGGTAACCATGGGCCGCGCCCGATTTTGAACTATGATTCGAATGGGAGCCGCGATGAAGAAGCTGAGTTTTCTGGTTTCACTTACCAACAACGACAACGACTATCAGCAGGAGCAAGCGACTGCGGCGGAGAACGCCGGCCGCCGCTTGGGCGTGGATGTCCAGATTGTCCACGCTAATAATGATGCGGTCACGCAGAGCCAGCAGTTGTTGCACTTCATCCAGGGTTCAGCTGCTTCGCGACCGGATGCGATTGTGTTCGAACCAGCGGGGGGAACCGGGTTCCCACAAGTTGCTCGCGCCGCCGCGTCTGCGGATATTGGATGGGTCATTCTGAATCACGAGGCAGACTATCTCTCGGAGCTTCGCCGGTCGTCTAACGTGCCGGTTTTTTCCATCAGCTCCGACCATGAAGAGGTTGGCAAAATCCAGGGATTGCAATTTGCGGCGCTGCTGCCGCAGGGCGGATCGATTTTGTATATCGAGGGTCCCGCGAATAGCTCGGCAGCGAAGGAACGAAGCGCGGGAATGAACCGCACCAAGCCGGCAAATATTCAGGTGAAGACGCTGCGAGCCAATTGGACCGAGCAGAGCGCGTATCGCGCTATGAGTTCCTGGCTGCGATTGCGAACTTCGCAGGAAACGCATATCGACCTGGTGGGCGCACAGGATGACAGCATGGCCGCAGGCGCGAGAAAAGCATTTGCGGAAATAGCCGAGAGCGAGCGCGAACGGTGGCTCAAGATACCGTTTACCGGTTGCGACGGCTTGCCAAAAACCGGCCAAGCCTGGGTGCGCAGCGGCGTGCTCGCGGCGACAATCTACATTCGTCCAAATACCGATCTTGCTTTGGAAATGTTGACCGAAGCCATCCGCACCGGATCTCAACCGGCTGAAAGCAAATTGATCGCTCCCGAATCCGTGCCCTCGATCGAGGAACTCAAGAAGCGGGCTGCGAAGCCCGAGTCAGGCAAGCTTCAGAGCGCTGCCAGAGCTTAGGATCGGTCTCGCTTCGCTCGTAGGACGGCCGGAGCGCCTGCCCCGAGCTTGTCGAAGGGCAACCGTCTCTCACATAAAGCATCTCAGCAATCTGACCCGCCTGTTCTGCACACCTTGCCTTTAGGCCATGACTCCTCACACCTGAAAGCAGTAGAATTGCGAGTTCTGTTTGGAGGAAATGTCCATGGCTGACGTTCGGGAAAAAGGCAAAGCGGCAGTTGCAGTAGAAACGACTGATGCTCAGATTGCAGTGCACTGGCGCGAAGAAGAATATTTTTATCCTTCATCAAAATTCATTGGTCAAGCGAATCTAACCGATCCCGCGGTAATGGAGCGCTTCAGCGAGAAGAATTTCCCAGAGTGCTTCCGCGAATATGCCGATATGTTGAGTTGGGACAAGTATTGGGATACCACGCTCGACACCAACGATCCGCCGTTTTGGAAATGGTTTGTCGGAGGCAAGCTGAATGCTTCTTACAACTGCGTCGACCGACACCTCGATAAATACAAAAATAAAGCTGCCCTGATTTTTGTACCCGAGCCCGAGCAGGAGCCGACAGTATCAGTTACTTATCAGGAATTGTATGTGCGCGTGAATGAGTTGGCGGCGCTGCTACGCGACTTTGCCGGTTTGAAAGCGGGCGACCGCGTCACCATTCACATGCCGATGATCCCGGAATTGCCGGTCACTATGCTGGCTTGCGCGCGGCTGGGGGTGATCCACTCGGTTGTGTTTGGCGGCTTCAGTGGAGAGGCTTGCGGCCGACGGATTGCCGATTCCGGCAGCCGAATTTTGATTACCGCGGACAGTTACTATCGCAACGGCAAATTAATGGACCACAAAGTCAATGCCGAGATTGCGCTCGACGTGGCGAAGCAGGAAGGCCAGTCCGTGGACAAGGTGCTGGTTTGGAAGCGGCATCGCGGACAGTATGGCTCGGCCACTCCCATGGTACCTGGGCGAGATTATTTTCTCGATGAAGAATTACTGAAATTTTCCGGACGAATCGTCGCGCCGGTTTCCATGGATGCGGAAGCTCCGCTATTCCTCATGTACACCAGCGGCAGCACCGGCAAGCCCAAAGGCTGCCAGCACCGGACCGGCGGCTATCTCGCGTACGTAACCGGCACTTCCAAATTCATTCAGGACATTCATCCAACGGACGTTTACTGGTGCATGGCGGATATCGGCTGGATCACTGGGCATTCCTATATTGTTTATGGTCCACTTTCGTTGGCCGCCACCAGCGTGCTCTATGAAGGTATGCCCACCTTCCCCGACGCGGGAAGAGTGTGGCGAATCGCTGAGCGCCTCAACGTTAATATTTTTCACACTTCGCCCACCGCGATTCGCATGTTGCGCAAATCCGGTCCCGATGAACCCAAGAAATACAACTATCACTTCAAGCACATGACCACCGTAGGAGAACCGATCGAGCCTGAAGTTTGGCGCTGGTATCACGATACGGTTGGAAAAGGCGAGGCTGTAATCGTAGACACATGGTGGCAAACCGAAAACGGAGGATTTCTCTGCACTACCAAGCCGGCGATTGATCCTATGAAGCCGGGGAGCGCAGGCCCGGGCGCGCCGGGAATTTTCCCCACAATCTTTGACGAAAATAACGCCGAGGTCACGGCGGGATCAGGAAAAGCGGGCAACATCTGCATCCGCAATCCCTGGCCGGGGATCATGCAAACCATTTGGGGCGATCGAGACCGCTTCGTCGAGCAGTACTACAAAAAATATTGCAAGAATCCCAAGAGCAAGGATTGGCATGACTGGCCGTACTTTGCCGCCGACGGTGCGGTGCTGGCTGCAGATGGTTATCTCCGTATCCTCGGGCGCGTGGATGACGTTATCAATGTCGCTGGACACCGCTTGGGCACAAAGGAAATCGAATCCGCGTGTTTGACTCTGCCAGAAATTGCCGAAGCCGCTGTAGTCCCCGTTGTCGATGAGATTAAAGGTCGAGTGCCGGAGGTTTACGTATCGCTCGCGCCGGAGATCAAGCCCAGCCCTGAAATTGCTGAGAAGGTGACGAAGACCATTGAAACGATCATCGGCAAGATTGCCCGGCCGAAAAGAGTTCACATTGTTCCAGATATGCCGAAGACACGTTCGGGCAAGTTGATGCGGCGTATCCTGGCTGCGATCTCCAATAACCTGAGCACGGGCGATATTACGACGCTGTCAAATCCGGATATCGTGGAGAGCATCCGCGAAATGGTTCAGGGAAAAGGCGCGGTCGCGGTGAAGGATGGTCCGGACGATCTGAAACAGTTCGGAAACGTGGACTGAAAAGTTAGATTCGAGTAAGCCATCCGGCAGCTTACATCATCTTTCTCATGCCAAGCGCAGCGCGTCTAATAACGCGGTTCTGCATGCAAAAACGTTCATCTTGACAAGGTGAATCTTCCAGCAGAGAATTATCGCCGCTTAGGTGGCGTCTTTTGTTGTGCTCTCCATCGGGCTTCTCGTTTCCCCCCACGAGTGTGACCTCCGAAACTCTGTGACATGCGATTTTTGCGGCAGGACTTCGCGTGCCGGCAAGTGCGTGCAGGGTCGAGCTTAGGTTTGTCTGCGCCGCTGAAGGAAGTTTTGAGCGGTAGGCGTCGTCGTGGGCTTTGTCTTTCTTACAGGGGATCCACAATTTCCAAGGAGGAAAATATGAGGTTTTCTGGTCTTTCGCGGGTGTCTGTCATCGGCACGTCGCTGGCGATTCTTCTTCTGAGCGCGGTTGCGCTCACTGCCAAGGACGGGCGCGATTTTGCCGGATCTTATAGCTTCACCGAAGTGCAGGAGCAGGGCGGCAGTGTGCAACTCACGCTGCATGTGCGGATGTTCAACTACAGCGGTGCCGATATTAAGGCGCCTATCGTGACGTTGCGTGAAGGTATTTCCGGCGTAGGTTTGTTGGGCACATTCCCAGCGGTCAAAACCTGGTACAAAAACCGCGAGGTTGAACTCAGCCAGCAATTCACAGTCCCCAAGAGTGATTATCGGGACTGGTTGCGGCCGCCGGCCCAGCCCAACGTAGTCATCATCTATCAGGATGCCAACGGGCAGACCTGGCAGAAGGGCGTTCAGATGAGTCCGCGGCCTACGCTCTAGCACGGCGCGGAGAATTCACTCCAACAAGCTCGCTCCAATAAAAACACGAATACGAAAGCACTGATTTCCTGGAGGATCATATGCGTCGCTTAACGACAAGATTGGTTTTTCTACTGGCCACCCTGGCGCTGAGTTTGTCCGCGCTGGCGCAGCAAGATGTAATTTCCACGGCGGTCGGAGGTGGGCCAAACGACATTCCTGCTCTCGACTCGAACCTTTACAATCCGGTTTCGGTTGCTGCCGATAGCTCGGGCAATTACTACATTTCCGGCTATTACCAGAACCGCGTCTTCAAAGTGAACTCAAGCGGAACACTGACGGTGCTCGCCGGCTCCGGCGCGCAAGGCTTTAGCGGAGATGGAGTCACGGGCGGCGCCGCGAACGCCAACTTGTATCATCCCTTCGGCATCGCGGTCGATGGTTCGGGCAATGTGTACGTCGCCGACCAGGGTAATTGCGTGGTCCGCAAGATCGACTCGACCAACACCATTAACACCATCGCCGGCATTGGCAATTCCTGCGGCTACAGTGGCGATGGCGCCAAGGGCACAGCCGCACAAGTTTACAATCCCAGCGGCGTCGCTGCCGACGCCTTCGGAAATCTCTTTATCGCCGACACCAGCAACTGCCGTATTCGCAAGCTGATTCTTTCCACCGACATTATCAGCACCTATGCCGGCAATGGCAGCTGCGGCTACTCAGGCGATACCGGCGCTGCAACCGCGGCCGAGGTTTACGAGCCCTACGGGGTCACCACCGATACTACCGGCAACCTGTATATCGCGGACACCGACAACTACGTAGTCCGTGAAGTGACCAAGTCCTCCGGGAAAATTAACACGATCGCCGGCAACCATACCTACGGATTCCTGGGCGACGGCGGCGCGGCTACCAGCGCCGAATTAACTAGTATCTATCAGGTAGCGGTAAGCGGCACCACCATCACCATAGGCGATTACAACAACCAGCGTGTCCGTCAATTCACCATCGGTGGCAACATTACTACGGTGGCGGGCAGCGGGACAGGAGGGTTCTGCGGTGATGGTTCATCCGCCACCAGCGCCTGTTTGAACGGTCCCAGCGGCGTCGCCATTAACGGCTCCAATATCTATATTGCTGACCAGAGCAACTATCGTATTCGTAAGTTCACCGTCGGCGGAGACATCAGCACCGTGGCCGGCAATGGTAGCTACAATCTGCCTACACTTCTGAGCGGAGAACCGCCCAGCGGCGCGGTTCTTTACTATCCCATCGGAGTGTATGGTGATCCCTCCGGAAATATATTCGTGAATGACACCGACGATTACATGGTGCGGAAATTCGTCAAGTCTTCCGACCTGGTGAACTTCTTCGCAGGAACCGGGACCGCAGGCTACACCGGAAACGGAGGTCTGGCTACCGCAGCCGAACTTAACGAAAACGACGGCGTAGCTCGCGACAGCGCCGGCAACATCTACATTGCTGACACGAACAACCACGTGATCCGCGAGGTCGCGGCCGCCACAGGCGACATCAGCACGTTCGCCGGAACCGAGCGCTGCGCGTTTAGCGGTGATGGTGGTCCAGCCACGAGCGCCGAACTTTGTTACCCGTCGGGCGTCTTCGTAGACAGCAAGAACAACGTCTACATCGCCGACACTTACAATCATGTAATCCGCAAAGTAACCGCTGGTACCATCACCACCATCGCCGGCATTGGATCACGTAGCGGTTATTCCGGAGACGGCGGCCCAGCGACGTCCGCGCAGCTTTACTATCCTTACGGCGTAACCGTGGACGGCGCGCAGAATGTCTATATCGCGGATACCAATAATTGCCGCATCCGCGAAGTTTCCGCTGCAACCGCTGTCATCAACACGGTTGCCGGAAGTGGCAACTGCACTTTCACCGGAGATGGCCCAGCCACCGAGGAGGCCCTGTACTATCCCTACGGCATCCGCGTGGATGCTAACGGCAATCTGTTTATTGCCGACACCTACAATCACCGGCTGCGTTGGGTAAGCACATCCGGCTTGATGACCACCTTCGCCGGGACCGGAACTGCCGGGTATAACGGCGATGGAGAAGTGGCCACCAGCGCGGAGTTTTATTACCCAACGGGAATTTCCGTTGACGCTTCCGGCAACTTCCTGGTTGCCGACCAATACAACTTCCGCGTCCGAGGCGTCACCGCCTTTGCCGCGCTGAACACGTCTACGGGCAGCGCCAATTTCGGCCTGACCAGCGTGGGCTCTACGAGCGCACCACAGACGATCATGCTGAGCGCTGTTGGACCGCTTACCATCTCCAGCATCTCAGTGAGCGGCGCTTTCAGCGAGACCGACGACTGCCCGGCAAGTTTGCCGAACGGCAACACTTGCACCATGTACGTTTACTTTGTGCCTACAGCTTCAGGCAACGCCACCGGCACAATCACCATCAACACCAACGGTTTTTTCCACGCTGTTTCAACGATTTCGTTAGCAGGATCTGCATCGGCGATCACTGTCGCAGGTGCGCCGGTAAGTTTCGCCAACCAACTGGTGAAGACAACAAGCGCAGCTAAGACGGTTACGGTCACAAACGCCGGTACGACCGCAATTACGATGGGCGCGATCACCCTGACTGAAACCACCGATTTCGCCATCAAGACCAACACCTGCCCAGCTTCGGGGGCTAAACTGAACGGTGGGGCGAGTTGCACCATCAGCCTTACGTTTACTCCGACATCTACTGGCGCTAAGAAAGGTACGGTCGTCATCAACGACAGTGATCCCAGTTCGCCGCAGCTGGCGGGCGTTACCGGGACTGGCATCAGCAATGTCACGCTGAGCCCGACCTCGATTACGTTTGCCAATACCGCCATTGGTGTATCGAGCCCTGCAACCAAGATTACCCTTACCAACAACACGGGAGTGTCCCTTACCTTGAACACTCCGGCAGTTACGGTGACTGGACCGTTCGTCAGTACAACGGCCACCACCTGCACGCCTGGTCTGGTAATCGCGAACCTGGGCACCTGCATCATCGACGCGTCGTTTAAGCCAAAGGTAGCTGGTTTCGCCACGGGCACGATCAGTGTGGGCGATACCGATGTGACCAGCCCGCAAAGTGTGGCGCTGCAAGGAACCGGAAGCGACATCAAGTTCGTCCCGGCTTCCGTCACCTTCGCCACGACGCCCGACGGCACCACCGTTTCCACCACCGTCAGCGTCACCAACGTCGGCACGACCACCGTCACCTTCACGGGTGCGGAGATCTCGGGTGCCAACAGCGCGGACTTCGGCGAAAGTTCGGGCAATCCGCCCTGCAGCGGATCGCTCGCGGCCGCAGCTACCTGTACGTTCACCGTTACTTTCGACCCGAGCAAGGTTGGAAAGGAAATCGCAACGTACAAACTGTATGACAACAGTCCCGGCAGCCCGCAATCTCTGGCGCTGACCGGAACGGGAGAGGCAGCGGCAGCACACTAAGCTGTAGTTTTTCTGATTCACCTACGCCGCCGGGTAAATCCCGGCGGCGTGATTTTTTCAACGAGCTCTGATCTGATGCCGACTACCTGTGATTTAGACAAGGCAGGATTTAGATAACTTATGATTTAATAGGCGGTCGACCAAAGCCCAAGCCGAGAGCCGAACTCCATGCCCACGCTGATTCCGCAACCCACCCGCATACAGTCCGCCGGCAATAAACCCAAGCTCATTGACGAGTACATTGGACGCGTCAACTCCCAAACTTCATCCGCAAGCGTGGCACACATGCGCAGCCCCGCCGGATGGCTCGAACCCGGCCAGACTCCTACATTTGACGAGTTCACCATCGTCCTCAAGGGCACGCTCCACGTAGAACACAAAGCCGGCTCCCTCGATGTCGCCGCCGGACAAGCTGTCATCGCCCATGCCGGCGAGTGGATACGTTACTCCACTCCCCATGAAGGCGGGGCTGAGTACATCGCCGTCTGCCTTCCGGCATTTTCCATGGATACTGTGCACCGCGATAAGCCGTAGCTCGCCGCCTCTAGAGACTTTCGTCCATAAGCCACGACCTGAGCGGGTTTTGACATTGCCAGGTGGAAAATCAGGGTATAATTCCGGGCGGTCCAAGTCTGCAAAAAAATTCATCGTAAAAAACAAGCTTGTGCTGCAAAGGCTGAAGTAATCGCAGTTTCGACGCCGGCACAAAAAGCAATACATGTCCCACGGTTCTGCTTGCTATCACAACCATTGACCACTGCTCAGGAGAACACTATGAAACGTCTCGCCATGTTTGCTGTCTCTCTCGTTCTAATATTCGCCACCAGCCACATCGCCAGTTCACAAGCCTGGGTGCCGCTGAATCATCAGCTGAGCCCCAATCTCGGGTTAGGCAATCCTCTGCTGCTCACTGACGGCACCGTCATCGCGCACGAAGCTTGCGGCGCGGGATGGTGGCGGCTGACTCCCGATCAATACGGCAGCTATATCAACGGCTTTTGGAGCCGCATCGCCTCGCTGCCCGCGGGATACTCGCCGCTTTATTTCGGTTCGGCTGTCCTGCCCGACGGCCGCGTCATGATGATGGGTGGAGAATACAATGCCGCTACTCCCGGCAATTGCCAGGGCGTGTGGACAAATCTGGGCGCGATTTACGATCCGACGACCAATACCTGGACATCCGTGGCTCCTCCGACGGGCTGGACCACCATCGGTGACGCGCAGAGCGTCATCCTTCCCAGCGGAACCTATATGCAAGCCAACTGTTGCACGAAAGAGCAGGCATTACTGAATCCCAAGACCCTGACCTGGACAATCATTGGCAAAGGCAAATTCGACGTCAACGACGAGGAAGGTTGGACTCTGTTGCCTGATGGCACCGTTCTTACTGTGGACGCCTACGTCTTCGACTACCAACCCGCTGGCGTGAACTACGAGATTTTTGATCCCACAACGCGCACTTGGACGAGCGGCCCTGCCAGCGGCACAATTGTGCAGCTCTGGGATTCTTACCCCAACGCGCAGCATGCTTCGTATGAGGTTGGTCCGGCAGTCCTGCGCCCCGACGGCACAGTCTTTGCCACTGGAGCCAATGGCGCCCCCAACAAGCCCGGCCACACTTCCATCTACGACACGCAAACCAAGAGCTGGACCGCCGGTCCCGATTTCCCTGGCGACCTGGATATAGCCGACGGCCCAGCCTCGTTGCTGCCCAACGGTGATGTATTGCTGGAAGCCAGTCCGGGAATCTTCCTCCCGGGTTCCAAGTTTTTTGTTTGGGATGGAAGCACTCTCACCAACGTTACCGCCGGCAACACCGATGCGCCGAACGTTTCCTCCTACTACGGAAACATGTTGCTGCTGCCCACGGGAGAGGTTCTTTGGACTAATTTCGGCAGTATCTGGGTGTATCAGCATGGCGGCCAACCCAACCCTGCATGGCTACCGCAGATCACCGCTGCCCCGGGCGCGGTAACACGCGGGCAAACTTATGTAATTTCGGGTTTCAATTTCAATGGATTCTCCCAGGGCGCCGCTTACGGCGATGATGCTCAGGCCGCCACTAATTATCCCCTGGTGCGCATCACGAACCGGGTGACCGGCGCTGTTTATTACGCTCGAACTCACGACCACAGCACCATGGCAATCGCATACACCACCGAAGCGAAAACCCACTTCGACGTGCCGGCGAAGATGGAAACCGGGCTAAGTGACTTGCAGGTGGTCTGCAACGGGATCGCGTCTACTCCCGTCACCGTCAACGTCGAATAAACGTTATCTGCGCTGTTCAAGGAACGAACCGGGATGTGCCCGCGCTGGAATGCTGTTGAGGCAAAGCTGG
Organism: uncultured Acidobacteriaceae bacterium; assembly: GCA_963789625.1. Lineage (GTDB taxonomy): Bacteria > Acidobacteriota > Terriglobia > Terriglobales > Acidobacteriaceae > Sulfotelmatobacter. The sequence goes on from CAWBLK010000014.1 coordinate 316,288, forward strand.
ATCAACGCAACCAGCGCGGGCATTTCCATGGCGAAGACACCTACCCCAGCAACATCAATAACGCATTTTTTCTGGTCTCGACAGCCGTGCCCCTTTTGGGAAGGCTGCGACTCTCGATCTGTCGATAGCCGGCGTGCCTCTTTCCTCGTGCGCGTATCCTGATCGAGCACGCTCTATTGCCACATAGCCCGCACTTCTGCTGGAGAGACATGTCTCAACCCTCGATTCTCGTTTGTACCCCCTGCTTCGGCGGTATGGTTTCGCAGAACTACATGTTGTCGGTGATACGTCTGATGAGTTATGCGAGAAGCGCCGGCTTTGACGTCTCTCTCTCGGTGATTGGCTATGATGCTCTAATTTCGCGCGCCCGCAGCAGCCTGGTCGCCGCTTTTCTGGACGATCCTGCACCCACTCATCTCCTCTTCGTCGATGCCGATATCAGCTTCGAGCCGCAGCAGGTCGAGCGATTGCTGAAGTTTGGCAAAGATTTTGCCGGAGCACTGTATCCGCTCAAATTGATCGATTGGGATCTCATCCCGCAACGTTGCGTCGAGCGCACCGAAACTTTACGACAGGCCGCGCTCTCTTATGTCGGGACCTTTTGTTCCGAGCCAGAGCGTAAGCAGGAAGGCGACTTTGCCACGGCAATCTACGTTGGCGGAGGCTTTCAGCTCATCCTCCGCAGCGCCATCGAGCGCATGATCGCTGCTTATCCTGAAACTCATTTCAGCCATGTGCAGAGCTTCCCTATGTCAGGCACGCGGCGCGAAGCGGTGCGCAGCTCAAATCTGTTTGCGCTTTTCGATTGCATCATCGACCCTAAAACCGGAGCCTATCTCAGCGAGGATTATTCTTTCTGCCAGCGCTGGCGGAAAATCGGCGGTGAGATCTGGCTCGACGCCGCCAGTAAGCTCACCCACTCCGGGCCCTACGAATTTGTCGGCGACCACTCCTCGCGCTCGTTGGGATCGACCGTGAGTTTGAAAAGCAAGCAACCCACTGAGTAAAGTTTTGTATAGTCGGCTGCGGGAACGCCCAGTCATCCAACCCCGCCACAGTTGGAAGCTTCCAAGTACGAGAAGAGGACCGCCCAGTCGCCTGTTTGAGGACACCATGAGATTAGAAACTAGTTCGAGAATGCGCGTGTTGTCGGTCGTTACAGTGTGCCTTGTCGCTCTCTGCGCAACTCGTGGCCGCGCCCAGGAAACCAAAGAAAAACTCACCATCGAAGACACAGACCGGACCTACCTGCTGCGCCTGCCCCGAGGCTACGATCAGACGAAGAAATATCCTGTGGTGATACTTCTGCACGGCATGAATCAGGATACCGAGGACATGGAGCGCCTGACCCGCTTCAACGAGCTAGCCGACAAAGACGGCATCATCACGGTTTATCCCAGCGCGCTGCATGGACGCTGGAACATTGGAGTACGCGCACCGCAGCAGCAGTCAATGTCGCGTTATCCGGGAGGACGACGCCACGGTGGCGGGGGCTATCCGGGCGGCGGCGGTGGCTACCCTGGCGGCGGAGGTGGTTATCCGGGAGGCGGCGGTTATCCCGGCGGTGGTCAATCCGGAGGACAGAGCCCCAGTGAGGAACAAAATAAACCTGCGCCCGCCGATGACGTAGAGTTTCTCAATCAGATGCTCGACCAGATCGCCCTGAAGGCTTCCGTAGATGCGAGCCGAATTTACGCCACGGGACTTTCCGAAGGCGGCTTCATGGCCATGCGAGTCGGCTGCGCCATGGCCGACCGCGTTGCCGCCGTTGCTCCCGTGGCTGCGGCCATGCCCAAGGCGATGATTTGCCTGCCATCGCGTCCGGTACCGATAATCATGATCAATGGCACCTCCGACCCGGTCGTGCCTCATGGCGGCGGCACCGAGCATAATCTGCAACTCCCAGTCATCTCAGTCGAGGACAGCGCCAAGGCGTGGGCGCGCATCGACCGCTGCTCTGAAAAGCCTGCTCAGACCAAGCTGCCCGCTCACGAAAAAGGCGTCGAGATCAAGGTCGATACTTTCAATGGCTGCCAGCAAGACGCGGCAGTCGTCTCCTACAGCGTCAAAGGCGCAGGCAATACCTGGCCCGGAGGCGAGCAATATGAAGTCGAAAACCAGATCGGAAAAACCAGCCAGGACCTTAACGCTAACGAAACCATTTGGAGTTTTCTGAAAAGCCGGAAGCTCGCAGCAAAGAGTGATGCAGATAAAACAGAGAGCCCCCCAAGCGTGAAATGAACTTGAAGTCGAACCTTATGTGAAGTGTAGTGGTAAACTTTCTCCATGGCCGCCAAAAAGAAAGCTAAGAAAAAGACTCCCGCGAAGAAAGCCCGAACCGGAAGAAAAACTACGAAAAAGTCAGCAACTCCGAAAAAGTCAGCGGCAAAGAAGGTCGCTTCGAAAAAGAAGGCCACTCAAAAGACGAAGGCTGTGAAACGTGTGGCCAAACCTGCCGCAAGAATCAAAAACGCGGCCAGGAATGCTTCCACGAAGGCCAGCGCGAAAGAGCGGATATTCGATTCGTCAATCTCAACGCGACGAAACGCGCAGGGCCTTTCTGGAGACTCAGATTCGCAGGGCTTGTCTGAGGTTGAGAGTGCGGATTCGGAAAGCGTCGGTGAACTGCTAGATGAGGGAAATACCTTCGAAGCTGAAGCTGTAAAAGGTGTGGAGCAGGCTGACAATGCCGATGAACGAGAAGTCCGAACCCGTGAGTTTCCCGAAGACGACGTGCCTCAAGAATATCTCGATGAGGATTAGGGCGTTCCATAACGCGGCCTTCCATATCGACTACCTTGCATTACTTAGTTTTGCGAGGAGCAGCGCTTATTCGCTTCTCCAGGAGTACATGAACGGTGTCGCCAACATCTTTACCGATTGCCTGGCGAGTAGCAGCTTTCACAGGCAACATGTGGCTGCCATCGCCTCTTGCCATAAATGAGCTCTGAAATGAGTGCCCATCGATTTTTCCCTTTACCTTCACAAGACCGCGTGTTCCAAAAAAGTCCACCGACTGAGGCCAGATTAAATAAGTCCAGCCGCCCTTGCTTGAGCTCTTTTGCAGCTTTGCGGCGAACGGCTTCGGTAGCTTACCCATAATTCCTCCCTCACTTACTCGGATTTGAGAGAAGCCATATCGATGGAGAAGCGGTATTTCACGTCGGACTTGAGCAGCCTTTCATAGGCTTCGTTGATCTTCTGGACGGGAATCACCTCAACGTCAGCCGTGATGCTGTGTTTGCCGCAGAAATCGAGCATCTCCTGGGTTTCGGCAACGCCGCCGATGTTCGAACCTGAAAAACTGCGCCGGCGCATGATCAGGCTAAAGGCGTAAACGCCGAGAGCCTTCGCCGGCGCGCCGACAATCGTAAGGTTGCCGTCGCGGCGCAGCAGGTTGAGATAGGCATTGACGTCGTGATCGGCGGAAACGGCGTCGAGGATGAAATCGATGCTTTCGGCGTGCTTTTGCATCTCATCGGCATTACGAGAGACGACAACTTCATCAGCGCCGAGGCGAAGTGCGTCTTCCTTTTTGTTTGGGGTAGTGGTGAAAACAACAACATGGGCTCCCAGTGCATGAGCAAACTTTACGCCCATGTGGCCCAATCCGCCGAGACCGACCACTCCGACTTTCTTGCTCTTATCGACCTTCCAGCGGCGCATGGGCGAGTACGTTGTGATTCCAGCGCAGAGCAGAGGCGCCGTCCCAGCAAGGTTCAGATTCGACGGAACCCGAAGAACGAATTTTTGATCTACGACGATACTGTCGGAGTAACCGCCGTAGGTGACGCCCCCCAGGTGCTTATCGGGAAAATTAAAGGTAAGCGTGAAGTTCGGGCAGAACTGTTCCATGCCAGCTCTGCACTCAGGACAGGTGCCGTCTGAATCGACCATGCAGCCGACCGCGGCGAGATCGCCGAGCTTGAATTTGTTGACTGCTGAACCGACTTTGGTAACACGGCCAACAATTTCGTGGCCCGGAACAATCGGATATACAGTCGGCAAGAATTCGCTCCACTCATTCCGCACCGAGTGAAGATCAGAGTGGCAGATTCCGCAGAACAGAATTTCAATCTGCACATCGTGCTCGGTTGGATCGCGCCGCGCGATCGTGGTTGAGGCCATCGGCGAGGTCGCACTTGCAACTGCATAAGCTTTCGTGTTGTACATGCTTCTCCCTTTCACAGACCTGTCATTTTCTCCAGCCGCTCCGGATATCGAGCGCCTTCAACCGTAATTATCGAAGATGTGCTTTCAATCTCGCCGAGATCTTCGGATGTGAGCTGGATTGCAACCGCTCCAATATTTTCTTCGAGGCGGTTTAATTTCGTCGTGCCGGGAATCGGAACAATCCACGGCTTTTGCGCGAGCAGCCATGCAAGCGCAATCTGCGCGGGCGTCGCCTTCTTTCGCTTCGCAATGCTGCCAAGCAAATCAATCAGCGCCTGATTCGCCTTGAGAGCCTCCGGGGCAAAGCGTGGCAACGTGCTGCGGAAGTCTGTACTGTCAAACTTCGCATCTTCTTTGATCGCACCTGTCAGAAAGCCTTTGCCCAGCGGGCTATACGGCACGAATCCAATTCCAAGTTCTTCCAGTGTAGGGACTATTTCCGCTTCCGGCTTTCTCCACCAAAGCGAATATTCGCTTTGCAGCGCAGTGAGCGGCTGCACTGCGTGGGCTCGACGAATTGTCTTTGCGCCTGCTTCCGACATGCCGAAGTGCTTCACCTTGCCTGCGCGAATTAGTTCCTTCACGGCGCCGGCGACATCTTCGATCGGCACATCCGGGTCAACCCGATGCTGATAGAGTAGGTCAATGCTCTCGACTTTGAGCCGCTTAAGCGAGCCTTCCACCGCTTCCTTGATGTGCTCCGGTCGGCTATTGACTCCCGGCGGTACACCCTTCATTCCCCGAGGATCCTTGTCAGGGCTGACGTCGAATCCGAACTTGGTGGCAATGACCACTTTGCCGCGAAACGGAGCGAGGGCTTCGCCCACAAGCTCTTCATTCAACCACGGGCCGTACACTTCGGCGGTGTCGAAGAATGTAACGCCGCGATCCACGGCGGCGTGGAGGAGATCGGTCATCTCCTTCTTGTCCTTTGGTGGGCCGTAAGAAAAACTCATTCCCATGCAGCCAAGCCCTAGCGTTGAAACTTCAAGATTGCTTTTTCCAAGTTTACGTTTTTGCATGATTTCTCCTTCTGACCGTTCCTTTATTCAGAGAATAAAATCAAATGCTCTAAGGCGGTAGCCCGATCCTTCCGATTTGTTGCCTATTCCTCTTGTTAAAGAAATAATCGGTGGCACATGCAAGGGCACAAGACTATGCTAAGCAAAGCACAAGAAATCCATAGCAATGAAAAAACCCAGTAAAAACGCTGCCCTGCTATCAAATCAAGCGCGCGTATTACGTGCCGAGCTGGCTCGCAAGATTGCATCGTTCATGGGCTCCGAAGAGAATCGGGCAACGGATATTCCCGGCCTCACACTTCATCAGCGAACCGCCCCGACCGCTCGCTGTTCGATGACTTACCAGCCGGGCGTGACTGTGATCGCGCAGGGGCGCAAACGCGTAGAACTCGGACAGACTACTTTCATCTATGGCGGATCGCGATACCTGCTGACGGCGGTCGATTTGCCGATCGTCAGCCAGATCATCGAGGCCAGTGCAGAAGCGCCCAGTCTCGCGATGTCGATGAAACTCGAAATGCCGATGGTTCGAGAACTTCTCAGCCGGGAAGAGATTCAGTGGCCTGAGGCGGCCTCAGACAGCCCTGCCATGGCAATCGGTGAAGCCACTGCAGAATTTCTGAGTGCATGTTGCCGGCTTGTAGATCTGCTCGATAGCCCGCAGCACATTCCTTTTCTAAGCGGCCTGATTCAGCGCGAGATCATTTATAGAATCCTTCGTGGACCAGAGGGGGCGCGTCTGCGCGCGATTGCGACCCTCGGAGATCAAAGCCATCGCACGGCCAAGGCAATCGCGTGGATCAAAACGAACTACGCCAAACCGCTGCGAGTGGAAGATCTCGCAGAAATTACCAGCATGGGCGTCTCCACGTTGCATCATCATTTTCGCGCGCTGACCGCCATGAGTCCTCTGCAATATCAAAAGCAACTTCGGTTGCAGGCCGCGCGCGGGCTTATGCTCTTGAATGGCCTCGACGCTGCCAGTGCCGCTTTTGAGGTTGGCTATGAAAGCGCCAGCCAATTCAATCGCGAATACAGCCGCTTCTTTGGCCAACCACCCAAGCGGGACATTCAGTCCCTTCGCTTGCCGGGCGCTCTGCTCATGGAGTCAGAGAGCAGCAGACACGAGGCTATCTAGTCAATTCTTTCCAGCCGAAGCTGAGTAACCCTGCCAGATATATTCCAGAGCTTCTGGAAGCGTTTGCTGCACCACCGGCCGATCCACATGGACAGCGTTGCGAGCAAAAACAAACTGATAGTGATATCCCTTGGCCGCGAGTACCTTCGCCATATTCTCGTTGGCAACAACCCAATCGTGCATGTTGTCGCGCATTACGTTGGGATTGAAAAGATCGCGGTCGCCGACTTCCATCCAAATTCGTATCGGCTTCACCGGGCTGTTGGGGATGAGATGCTCGTGAAATTCCCAGGCGCCATGCGGTGTTTGCGGATTGCTGGGCCACTGCTGGTTGATAAATGTTCCGGAGTAAGTCAGCACGCGATGATAAAGCTCAGGGTGATACCAAGCCATGATTAGAGCACATGCGCCTCCTGAGCTGTAGCCCATGGCCACGCGGCCATCCGGGTCTTTGGTCAGTCTTACGTGAGTCCGGCTTTCGACCTGGGGCAAAACTTCCCTCTCGACAAACTCAGCGAAGACGCCCGACATCGTGTCGTACTCAAGCCCGCGTTGGCTGCCCTGAGCGTCGCCACCTCCATTGGCGATGGAAACGACAATCATCACCGGGACTTTGCGTTGCGCGATCAAATTATCCAGAGCAGAAAAGAGCCTGGAATCCGGCCCATCCGTTCCGACGAGCAAGGGCGCGACGCTGCCCGGAACATATTGCTTGGGAACATAGACTGCCACCTTCCGCGTATACGACGCAGGATGGCTGGTGGTCACGACGAGCTTTGCGGGATCTACCGGATCGACGGCTCCAAAAGTGTTCGGATCGCGCGCGATGCCCGGATAAATCTTGCTGTCTGATGAGTTCATCGTGAACTCGATTACCGTTCCGCGCGGGACGTCATTGTTGGCGGACATGCCCGGATCGGCGTTGTGAGTGGGCCCGATGATGAAATTGCCGTCTGCATCCGCGGGAGGGATTGCGCCATCGGGCAATTCCTTCGCTGTGACATAGCCCGCACTGTGCGGGTCACGCGTTGACGGTGTTGGCCGCGTCACTGATTGCGTGGCGGATTGCGCCGTGACAATCGCAACCAAGCTAACCAGCAACGCGATTCGCAGAGAGGACAGAAAACACGAGAATGAGACGATCCAGTTAGTTCGTAACATGTATACCAGCGACGAGAAGTTCCCTAGTTCTCCGAAGCTAGAGGCAACCGCGAAGTATTATAGGTCAAAGAATAGGGAGCTGTGACTATGCATCCATCCATGCCTCGTCAACCCATGCTTCGTCGACCCAAGGTTCACACGCAACTCGGCCAAGCCGCAGTGCAGATATTTGCCGCCAATGAGCGCATGAACCAGATGCTGATCGAACGCCTTGATCCTGCCGTCTGGGTGGCCAAACTAAGCACGGTCAAACCGCTGGCAGCTAAATCGACTGGCAATACCCGTACCATCGCCGCGATCTTCACGCACATGCATAATATGCGCTGCAAGTGGCTCCGGCTTACAGCTCCGCATTTGAAGGTTCCGCGACAGCTCAACCGTGCGCACTGCACGCCGCGACAGGCCAGCACGGCATTGGCTGAGAGCGCCGCTCGCTGTGTATCGATGCTCGCCGAAGCGCTCGGGGATAAAGGCGACGTGAAAACATTTCTCCGAGACGGCTGGGCTCGCCCTTGGCCAGTCGGCCCGGAAATGCTGTGCTACATGATTGCTCACGAAGCCCACCATCGCGGGCAGGTGTGTATGCTCGCGCATCAACTCGGATACAAATTGCCGAGCCAGGTGATGGCCGGAATCTGGAATTGGGAAAAGCTGTGGAAAGAGTGCGGTTCGCCTCGCGGCCCCGGCTACGATTCGTAGCGGTTCGGTCGTTTAGCCGACGCCCCGCACGCAAAATCGCTGAACGCATGTACGCTCTATCTCATCAGCTCGCCAATAAAAACTCCGTAGGGCTCCAACGAAACCACATTCCCTCTGACCGCCGATTCACCTGTCGTGAGCAAGCTCTTCGCGGAAGCAAAGCCTTTTCCCTGCAAGCTTAGCTTGATCTTCTGCGGCGTGTTCGACATATTCAAAGCGACCACCATGCCCTGATCTTTGTAGATGCGCGAGTAAGAAAGCACGTTTGCATCGCTCTCATTCAAAGCCGTGTAGTCTCCCTCGAGTAGCGCGCGGTTGGTGTGGCGCAGCTTCAACACACTTTTGTAAAACTCCAGCACCGATTCCGGATCTTTCGATTCATCTGCCACGTTGTGCGTCTTATAGGTTGGAGGAACTGGAAGCCACGGCGTGCCTTTGGTAAAGCCCGCATTCTCGCTGCCATCCCACTGCATGGGGGTGCGTTCTCCGTCGCGTCCTTTTTCTTCCGGCCATCCCTTGCGTCCGATCGGATCTTTCACATCCTCTTTGCGCGCCGGCGGCGTCGTCTTCATTCCAATCTCTTCGCCGTAATACATAATCGGAGTTCCGCGCAACGTAAGATAGAGCGCTCCCATCAGCTTCGCGATCTGGTCGTTGTGCACGCCATCGCCGTAGCGGTCGTAGGAGCGCACGATGTCATGGTTGCTGATCACAAACGTCGGCCAGCCGGAAGCCGCGTTTACCTCGGCAATCTGCTTACGGAACTCCGCGGGCGAGAGTTTGTTCACCATGGTAAAGAGAAAATCCATGGGCAACTGCAGTTCGTTGTTGCTCGCGCCGTAATATTGGTTGAGTTCGTTTACGTCCGCCGTCCAGGTCTCGCCGATCAGCACCGCGTTGTATTCATCGGCCACTTTCCGCAATCCGCGCAACACATCGTGGACTTCCGGCAGCTTGGTGTTGTATTTGTTTTCTTCGATCGGATCTCCAAATGCATTCTTGCCAGAACTCTGAATCGGATTGTCGCGGAGCTTCGGATCTTCAAACAGCGTATCGACCGCATCCAATCGAAACCCCGCCACACCGCGCTTGTACCACCAGCGGGTTACGTCAAACATTGCGTCTTTTACTGCCGGGTTACGCCAATTCAGGTCAGGCTGTTCAGGATAAAAATAATGATAGTAGTACTGACCCGTGGCCGGGTCGAACGTCCACGCCGATCCTCCAAAGGTCGAAACCCAGTTGTTGGGAGGCTCCCCGGCGCTTTTCCATCTCGCCAGATATACCAGTCGCGATGTGCGGAGGTGCGCGACGACTTCGAATCCAGGAACCACTTATGCTGATCGGAGGTGTGATTGACTACAAAATCGAGGATGATGTGGATGTCGCGCTTTTTTGCCTCGCTGGCCAACAGAGCGAAATCCGCCAGCGTTCCATACATGGGATCGATGTTCTCGTAATCGGAAACGTCGTAGCCAAAATCGACTTGCGGCGAAGGAAAGCACGGTGTAATCCAGATCGCGTCGATTCCCAGGTCCTTCAAGTAATCCAGCTTCGATGCAATTCCCTTCAAGTCGCCTACGCCATCATTATTGCTATCGGCAAAACTGCGTGGATAAATTTCGTAGAATACTGCATGCTGCCACCACACATGACCCTCGCTATCCAAAGCATGAGGAGTTTGAGCTACAGTCAAAACCGAAGAACACACGCCGATCAATAGAGCTATCATCCAGGAAATATTTCTCTTCATATTCGGAACCTCCATCGAACGTCGACGCCATGTAGAGATTGAACTTTTCTTCCCGGCGAGTCAAACTTGCGCAATCGGGTCGAATGTTTCCCCGCAGCATCAACGTGGAGGATTTGCGACTATTGGCAATGGTCGCTCCTGCTCTATTTCCAGGCGTTCCGCCATATCCCTAGGCAAACCGTGCAACAGTTCCAGAAACGCTGCATTCGTCCATCCGAATCCCACCACATTCATCTGATATCCCAGCTCCGCATGAGCCTCGGAAGATCGCGTTACAACATTGTATTTTTCCCGGATATTTCCATCGCGGCGAAAATTCTCTGCGACCATCGACAAGAACTCATAGGAAATTCGGTCAGCATCCGCGTTGAAACCGTAGCGGCGCAAACCTTCAACAACCAGCATCTCAATGTTTCCCCAGCCATACGGCAGGTCCCATTGCGCGCCGGAGTCCTCAGTGCTCATGGCCAACCCGCCTGGCTTCTCGAACGCTGCAAGATTCTTTGTCGCCGCTCTTGCCTGCGCCGGCGTCGCCAACCCGGCCCATAACGGATAGAAAGTGGTCGCGTAGCGATAAGATGATCGCTGCCCGGTTTCAAAGTTGAAATCGAAAAACAATCCCGATTTCTCATCCCAAAGATAACGCGTGATCAGTCTTTTACGTTCTTCGGCACGCTTGTGCCATTTTTCGGCATCTGCGGTGTGCCCCAGCCAGTTGCTGATTTGTTCCAGATCTTTCTCCGTTTTGTAGAGCAAGCTATTCAGGCACACCGGCGCGTAATGGTGAGTTGCCGCGCCGAAGGGTCCAAAACGAAAACTAACATCGAATCCTGATTCCCGCATGGACCGATCGCCCTTGTAGTAGTCGGCGCTCAGCCTGAACTCGCGCGGAGGTTCGCACGCCGCTCCCCCCGTCGCAGAAGAAGCGTCGCAAACTTGTTGCAAGTAGGAAGCGCCCGCAACCGGCTGCGTCACTCCCGGCAGATTCTCCACGATGTAACTATCCGCTTGCGCAGGATGAAAGAAAAAATATGTGGCTACCTTTCTATAAAACCCAGTCTCATCCTTTATTGCTTCCGCAGGCGGACCGTCGCCGAAATCGTAGTATCGCGCCAGGCCCGTATCGCCTGCGCGGTGCCGATCACGATTCCACATTTCATAATCTTTTTCGAGATCGGCATAGCCCTTCGCAAGCCATGCAGGATCTGCCTGCCCTGATTTCTGCAGTTCGCCATATACCTCTACAAACATCGAACTCAAGAACGGCGGCTGCGAACGGGTCAGGTAGTATGTACGGTTAGCATTGAGCATCGCTCCGTAATGTTCGATCTCGAAAAAGAAATTGTCGACCATGCCACGCGCTAGTTCGACGCGTCCTGCGCGTAACAGTCCGCGAATGATGAAGTAACTGTCCCAGCCATACATTTCGTTGAAACGGCCACCTGGAACAACGTACTTATTCTCCAAATACAGCAAGCCCGGTGGCTGGATCTTGCTGGCATCGATTTCGCCGAGACGATGGATTGCAATCGGCAGGTGCTCGATCCGCACATTGCACTCGCTGGAAAGTTTCCGTACCGCTGCAGGCTCGGCCATGTCCGCCGGCAAATACAAAACTGGAGCCTCCTTTATTTTGGGATCTACCAGGCTTTGGCAATCTGTCATGGAGCGCGTAAGCGTCCCCCAGGCTGTGGAAATGTAATCGAGAACCGGCTTGAGTCCAGGTCCCGTCGATGGATCGGCAGCCGGAGTCTGCGCAAGCGCCGCGCAGGCAAGCACCAGGAGGACTATCGATCGAAAAACCAGTGCCAACCTGCGAAACCTTTGCGAAGGGTGGCCATGCATGGGTTTGAGAAACGAGAAAAACGCTTTCATATATTCATTGTAGAATCTAAGGTTTACTCGAATGTACGTCTGATTCAATTATGCCGCAGCAAGACAAGCCAGAAACCGCCACTGCAACCAATAGTCGCCCCGATCGATCCGGCGACGATCGATCTAACCCTGATCGATCAAGCGACGATCGCTACGATCCCCAACGCGTAGAAACCAAATGGTTCGAGCGCTGGCAAAACGATGCGCAGCTCTATGCCGCCGAGCCGCACACCGCCAAAAAGAAATATTACGTTCTCGAAATGTTGCCTTATCCCTCTGGCGTGCTGCACATGGGACATGTGCGCAATTACTCCATTGGCGACGCGCTCGCGCGCTACATGTGGATGAACGGCTACAACGTGCTTCATCCCATGGGCTGGGATTCCTTCGGCTTGCCCGCGGAAAACGCGGCCATTCAGAACAACACGCCGCCGCGCCAATGGACGCTGAGCAACATCGCGAAAATGAAGGCGCAGATGAAGCGCATCGGCTTTGCCTACGACTGGTCCCGCGAGGTCACCACCTGTTTGCCCGATTATTACCGCTGGAACCAGTGGTTCTTTCTCAAGTTCTACGAGAAGGGACTGGCTTATCGCAAAAAGAGCCGGGTCAACTGGTGCCCGAAATGCTGCACCGTGCTTGCCAACGAGCAGGTTGTCAACGGACGCTGCTGGCGTCACGAAGATACGCTGGTTGAGCAGCGCGAGCTTGAGCAGTGGTTCTTGCGCATCACCAAGTACGCCGACGAATTGTTACGCGATCTCGATAAGCTCGACGGCTGGCCGGAAAAAGTTCGGACCATGCAGCGCAACTGGATCGGCCGCAGCGAAGGCACGCTCGTCGATTTCAAACTTGATTACACGGAAAACCACACCGGCTTTGGTCCTGCGGGATCGACGATCACCGTTTTCACTACACGCGTCGACACCATCTTCGGCGCGACTTCGGTGCAACTCGCCCCACAACATCCCATCGTCGACGACCTCGCGGCCGCCAATCCCGATCTCCGTGCCAAAGTCGATCAACTGATTGCGGAGCAGCGCAAAGCCAGAGAACTCGGCGATATCGGAGAGATCGAAAAGCACGGCGTCCCCACTGGCCGCTATGCCATCAATCCCTTCAACGGCGAAAAAGTTCCCGTCTGGGTGGCGAACTACATTCTTATGGATTACGGCACGGGCGCGATCATGAGCGTCCCGGCGCACGATGAACGCGATTATGAGTTCGCAAAAAAATATAAACTCGAAATCCGCCTCGTGATTCTTCCCATCTCGAACGACCCGGAAGAAACCATGACGGAGCCTCCACTCCCGTTTACAACGCACAATGGCATGCTGATCAATTCTGGTGCGTTTAGCGGAATTGAATGCGGCGATGCCATCAAGAAGATGTCTGCATTCGCGGAACAGAACGGTTTCGGCAAAGCTACTGTTACGTATCGCCTGAAAGACTGGGGAATTTCGCGCCAACGCTACTGGGGCACGCCCATCCCCATGCTTTATTGCGAAAAAGACGGCATCGTTCCCGTGCCGGAAAAAGATTTGCCCGTCATCTTGCCGGAGAATGTGGAGATTGCGTCAGCGGTCGGATCACCGCTCAGTGGCTTGCCCGAGTTCGTTAACGCGACTTGTCCAAAGTGCGGAGGCCCGGCGCGCCGCGAAACCGACACCATGGATACGTTCGTCGATTCCTCCTGGTATTTTTACCGTTACGCCGACGCGCACAATAATCACGCGCCATTCGATTCGAAAACCGCGCAGTATTGGTTCCCGATCGACCAATACATTGGCGGCGTAGAACACGCCATCTTGCACCTTATTTATTCGCGCTTTTGGAGCAAGTTCATGCGCGACCTGGGCCTCATCACCAACGACGAACCGATCGAGCGCCTCTTCACCCAGGGCATGATTATCAAAGACGGCGCGAAGATGTCGAAGAGCCTCGGCAACATCGTCAGCCCGGACGAGATGGTCGCGCGCTATGGCGCCGACGCTGCGCGTCTCTACAGCCTTTTCGGTACAGCGCCGGATCGTGATTTGGATTGGCAGGATGCTGGGATCGAAGGGATTCGAAAATTCTTAAGTCGCGTCTATCGCTTTGTCGTGCGCAACGCGCATCCGGATCATCCGGAATGGCGCAAGCCTGTGCCTGCGGACTTACCGCCGGGAGCGCGCGCCCTCCAGCGCAAACTTCACCAGACCATCAAGCGCGTCAGCGACGATTTTCAGGGACGCTGGCACTTCAACACCTGCATCTCAGCGATCATGGAGTTAGTGAACGCTCTCTATATCTATGAAGAGGGCTCGGCGCGGACGGCCTCGCCCGCCAATGCTTCGCTCCTGGCTGAAATTCAGCGCGACTTGGTTTTGCTGCTTGCACCTTTCGCGCCCTACCTCGCCTGCGAACTCTGGGAGATGCTCGGCGAAACAGGAAGCCTGCTCAAAGCTCCGTGGCCCCAGTACGATGCCGCGCTCACAAAGGAAGACGAACTCGAAATTCCAGTGCAGATCAACGGCAAACTGCGCGGCAAAATCGTCGTACCTGCCGACGCAAGCGAAGATTCCGTAATCGAGCACGCGCTCGCAGACGAAAAAGTACGGGTCACCATCGCGGGTAAGCAGATCGTGAAAAAAATCTACGTCACCGGCAAGCTGGTAAACCTAGTTGTTAGATAGGAACGCCAAGTAGCAGCGGTTTAGTAGCAGCGGTCCGATAGCATCATGCCTCACGTTTCGCCCACGCTCGAAGGATTCCGCGCTGCATTTCGCCGCCCTTCGCTCACGTTTGCTGAAATCTCCTGGCGCTGGACACTCGGCGCAACCGCCTGGGCTCTGTTTCTTTTTTCACTTTTCGAATTTCTCAACACACTGCCCGTCACCAAGACTGACGCGGCTTTGCTTTCGACGCGACATCCCGCACTCATCGGACGCGCGCTGGCACACATCTTTCACGGCACCCTGAATCGTGCCGCGTTGACCGCTTTGCTCGGAGCGCTAGCGCTCGCGTTTCTATGGATCGTATCCGCTTCCCTCGGCCGAATTGCCACAGTCCGTGCGCTGCTCGCCTACTTTGCAGAACGTAGAGACGTCAACGGCAGCATCTCCGCGACGCACGATCCAATCAAGTCGCGGCCATTCCGCGTGCTCCTTGCTCTCAATTTCCTGCGAGTTGCCCTGGTACTGGCTGCGCTGCTCGCACTCATGGGCGCGGCGATTCTTGTCAGCTTCGCATCGCCCGCTGCAACTCCGCGACCTGGCTTGGCTTTCGCTCTATTCTTACCGCTCGCCGGTTTGATTTGCATCGCGTGGTCGACACTGAGCTGGTTGTTATCGCTTGCCGCAATATTTTCCATTCGCAACGGCGAAGACGCATTGGCCTCGCTTTCCACAGCCGTCGCTTTCTCACGAGAACGCGCCGGTCCAATTTTAGCGGTGAGCACATGGACCGGCCTCGCGCATTTCGTCGCGTTCAGCATTGCTTCCACTGCTGTATCGTTGCCGCTGAGTCTCGCCCAGTTCGCTCCGTCCCGGTTGGTAATTGCCGCAGTTCTGTTCGTGATGCTCGCGTATTTTTCCGTCGTGGATTGGCTATACATAGCCCGACTCGGCGGATATATCTGCATCGCCGAAATGCCCGAGGCTGCAGCTTCATCCGCGATGACACCAGTTCCTCCGGCATCGGGCCAGCAAATGGCGCCAAGCGTACCGGTCGAAACCAGCATCGACCGCGATGAGCCTATTCTGAGCGACCTGCAAAATCTGGCCCTCGAGACGTAGTCCTTTACACCAGCCATCCGATTTGAGAAACTCATCCGTGGAAACCCAATCCAAGCCCGGCCAAACCATCGTCATCCTCGACTTCGGCGCGCAGTATACCCAGCTCATCGCGCGCCGCATCCGCGAACAAAATGTTTTTTCCGTGGTGCTGCCATGCACCGCGTCGCTTGATGAAGTCAAAAGCAATGCGCCCGTGGGCATTGTGCTCTCGGGAGCGCCATGGTCTGTCTATGACAAGGATGCGCCGCCCGCCGATGCGCGCGTCTTTGGGTTGGGCGTGCCGGTGCTCGGTATCTGCTATGGGCTGCAGTTCATGGTGCATACGCTGGGCGGCAAAGTACGTCCTGCGGACAAGCGCGAGTACGGGCATGCGGAGGTCGACATTGTCGCCGAGTCGCTGCTGTTTCAGGGATTAGCGAAGCGGCAGCAAGTTTGGATGTCGCATGGAGACGAAGCTCTGGAGCTGCCCTCCGGTTTTGAGTTGACTGCGAAAACTTCTCACGCCGTTGCGGGAATCCAGAACGTCGCGAAGAAGTGGTACGCGGTGCAGTTTCATCCTGAAGTTCATCACACGCGCAATGGCACGAAAATTTTGCGCAACTTTGTGTTCGAGATTTGTGGCGCAAAACCCACATGGACGCCGCAACATTTTATTGATTCGACTATCGAGCAGGTGAAACAGCAGGTCGGAAGCGGCCGCGCCATCTGTGCGCTTTCAGGGGGGGTTGATTCTTCTGTTGCGGCGGTGCTGGTGGATCGCGCTCTGCGCGATGCCAGCGAAAAATCGCGCCTGACTTGCATCTTCGTGAATAACGGAGTGCTGCGCAAGAACGAGTTCGAGAAAGTGCAGCAGACATTGCGCGACAAGCTTGGCCTGCGCCTGGATGCGGTCGATGCCACCGATCGTTTCCTGAACAGACTTAAGGGTGTGACCGATCCCGAGACTAAAAGAAAGATTATCGGCAACGAATTCATCGCGGTGTTTGAGGACGAAGCTCATCGCATCGAAAAAGAAGAAGGAAGCGTCGATTATCTGGTGCAAGGAACGCTTTATCCGGACGTGATCGAGTCGCGTTCAGTGCGCGGGCCATCGCAGGTGATCAAGTCACATCACAATGTAGGCGGACTGCCGGAAAAAATGAAGCTCAAGTTGATCGAGCCACTGAAAGATCTGTTCAAGGACGAGGTCCGAAAGATCGGGCGCGATCTGGGAATGCCGGAAGAAATTCTGCAGCGCCAGCCATTTCCTGGTCCCGGCCTCGCAGTGCGAGTCTTGGGCGAGGTCACGCCAGAACGCCTCGCGGTCCTGCGCGAGTGCGACGACATTGTGGTGACGGAGATCAAGAACGCCGGGCTGTATACGAAAATCTGGCAGTCGTTCGCTGTGCTGTTGCCGGTAATGTCGGTCGGCGTGATGGGCGACATGCGTACTTATGCGTATACCTGCGCGATCCGGGCGGTGAACTCTGAGGATGGCATGACCGCGGACTGGGTTCCGCTACCGCATGAAGTGCTGAAAAATATTTCCACGCGCATCGTAAATGAAGTGAAGGGCGTAAACCGCGTGGTGTATGACATTACTTCCAAGCCTCCGGGGACGATTGAGTGGGAGTAGAGCTAGCAATTAGCTCTCAGCTTTTGGTTTCAACCCTGCAGCTCTCTCCCTTCGCCTCGACTTCACTGTCCTGCATAGAGTAGCCTTTCTTAGTCGGGGGAACATGGCGGCGAATCATAGGAGGACTTATGGCAACGAGCAAAGTAGTACCAATGACCGCGACAAAGATGAAGTCAGCACAAGTCCCCAAGCCGGGAGCGGATTTCCAGATCGTCGAGCGCGAGATTCCTGCGCCGGATGCAGGACACGTGCGCATCAAGGTGCAGGCCTGTGGTGTTTGCCACAGTGATGTCCTCACGAAGGAAGGCTACTGGCCAGGAATTCAATATCCCCGCGTTCCTGGACATGAAGTCGCGGGCCTCATCGATGAAGTGGGTGACGGCGTTTCCGCGTGGAAGAAGGGACAGCGTGTTGGTGTCGGATGGCATGGCGGCCAGGACAATACCTGCCGGGAGTGCCGACGCGGAGATTTTCGCAATTGCCGGAACTTGAAAATCTGTGGCATCAGCTATGACGGCGGATACCAGCAATACATGGTGGCACCCGTCGAGGCTCTGGTAGCGATTCCAGAAAATCTAAGTGATGTTGACGCAGCGCCGCTGCTTTGCGCGGGAATTACAACCTACAACGCACTGCGCCACAGCGGTGCGCTACCCGGCGACCTGGTTGCGGTGCAAGGGATCGGCGGCCTGGGTCACCTCGGAATTCAATTCGCGAACAAGTTCGGTTATAAGGTCGCGGCCATCGGGCGCGGCCCTGAAAATGCGGCACTCGCAAAGAAACTCGGAGCGAGCGTATACATCGACAGCCAATCGACCAAAGCTGCTGAAGAATTACAAAAACTAGGCGGGGCGCAGGTCATTTTGGCGACGGCCCCCAGCTCGAAAGCCATGTCCGAACTGATCGACGGCTTGGGGCCAAATGGCAAGCTCGTGGTGATCGGCGCAACATTCGATCCCATCGAGGTCACCCCAGTACAGCTCATCAGCGGAAGTAAAAGCATCCAGGGCTGGGCCTCGGGTACCCCGACTGATTCCGAAGACACCTTGCGCTTCGCTGAACTATCCGGCGTGCGTCCTATGATTGAAACCTATCCGTTCGAAAAAGCGGCCGAAGCTTACGCGCGCATGCTCAGCGGGAAAGCGGAGTTTCGCGTTGTTCTAACGATGTGAGGTCTCACTATGCCGCATTCGACACTTTATCGCACGACGCAGGTCGATGGCCTTTCCATCTTCTACAGAGAAGCGGGTCCGAAAGATGCGCCAACGATTCTTCTACTCCACGGACTTCCCTCTTCGTCGAGGATGTTCGAGCCGCTCTTCGCCCGGCTTTCCGATCGCTACCATCTTGTTGCACCCGATTATCCCGGCTTCGGACACAGCGACTGGCCAGACTCGAAGCAATTCGCCTATACCTTCGATCACATCGCGGAAATCATGAATCATTTCACGGAGGCGATCGGCCTGTCGCGCTACACGCTTTACATGCAGGATTACGGTGGCCCCGTGGGTTTTCGAATGGTCTTGGCCCATCCGGACCGGGTCGACGCTCTCATCGTCCAGGATGCTGTGGCGCATAACGAGGGCTTGGGTGCGAACTGGAAGACGCGGAGAACTTTTTGGGCCGATCGCACTCCGAATGAAAGTGCGCTTCGCACAAATCTGCTCTCACTGGCGTCAACGCGTACCCGCCACGTCGGGAACGACCCGAATGTAGAACGCTACAATCCTGATCTCTGGATCGATGAATTTTATTTTCTCAATCAGCCCGGACAGGGCGACATCCAAAGCGACCTTTTCTATGACTATCGAACCAATGTGGACTCCTACCCGAAATGGCAAGCATGGATGCGCGCGAACCAGCCGCGCCTGCTGGTGATCTGGGGCAAGTACGAGCTTTCGTTCGACTCGGGCGAGCCGGAGCGATACCGGCAGGATGTACCGAACGCTGAAGTCCACATTGTTGACGGCGGTCACTTTGCGTTAGATACGGCTGCGGATGAGATCGCTGCATTCGTTCAGGATTTTGTCGGTTCTTCGCGTCGCGATCCCACGTCCCGGCGCGCCGGCTAACGGCGTCCCGGAGCCCCCTCACTTTACTTGTCACCGATGCCGCATGGTTTGCATCCCACCTATCTTATAAGGAAGAGTCATGCCTGCAATGAGTATCCAGACGAAGAAGCTCGTTTCGCAACTGCTCCAAACCTGGGCCCTTAAAGGAGCAACTAAGTTTGGGCTTTTGCGGTTGTCGAATCGCGAATTGAACACGATCTTCGAGGAGGATAGAAGCAATGGCGCATCGAGTGGCGGATCAGCTAATCAGCAGACTGGTTGAGGCCGGCGTCGAACGAATTTACGGCGTGGTGGGCGATAGCTTGAATCCGGTGACGGATGCTTTGCGCCTAAACGGCAAGGTGAAATGGATTCATGTGCGCCATGAAGAAACTGCGGCATTCGCAGCCAGCGCCGAGGCCCAATTAACCGGCAAGCTTGCGGCCTGCGCGGGCAGTTGCGGCCCGGGCAACCTTCACTTGATTAACGGACTTTTCGATGCTCATCGCAGCAATGCTCCGGTCATTGCGATCGCTTCGCACATTCCCACCAGTGAAATAGGCACCGGATATTTTCAGGAGACTCATCCGGAAATTCTTTTCAAAGAATGCAGCCACTATTGTGAGCTGATTTCGAATCCGAAGCAGTTTGAGCGTGTACTTCATATCGCCATGCAGAGCGCGGTCGGAAAAGGGGGAGTTGGCGTAATCGTGTTGCCGGGTGACGTAGCGGGTATGGAATTATCGCCCGACGGCTCCTCTCGCTCCGTGGTTGGACACAGGCCTTCTATCCGTCCCTGTGAAAAAGATTTGGTGCAATTTGCGGAGTTGATTAATTCTTCAAAGAAAGTGGCTCTCTTCTGCGGAATTGGGTGCGCCGACGCTCATGAAGAACTGCTCGCTCTTGCCGATAAATTGAAATCTCCCGTCGGCCATTCATACCGGGGCAAACCTTTCGTCGAGTACGACAATCCATTCGACGTGGGAATGAGCGGATTATTAGGCTTTGGCGCGTGCTACCAGGCGATGCACGAATGCGATCTGCTCTTGCTCCTGGGCACCGATTTTCCCTATGAAAAATTCCTGCCGACAAAACCCAAGATTGTTCAAGTTGACATCAGGGTCGATAACCTGGGCCGGCGCAGCAAACTCGATCTCGGATTGTGGGGCGATGTGGGTGAAACCATCCGTGGGCTTTTGCCAATGATCGCAGCTAAATCGGATCGTTCGTTTCTGGATGCGATGCTCGGCAAACATGAAGAGGCGGTTCACCGATTGAACGTCTACGTAGATCACGTCGGAAAACAAACGCCCATGCACCCTGAAGCCGTCGCCGCCACATTGAGCGAAATTGCGGCCGACGATGCGATCTTTACCGCCGATACCGGCATGTGTAACGTCTGGTCTTCGCGGTACATTCGAGCTACGAAGGACCGGCGGCTGATCGGCTCCTTCACCCACGGGTCGATGGCAAACGCGCTGCCTCAGGCCATCGGCGCCCAATTTGCCTATCCCGGAAGGCAAGTGATTGCAATGGCCGGAGATGGCGGCCTCGCCATGCTCATGGGAGACCTGTTAACGGTGACACAGTATGATCTCCCCATCAAGATCGTCGTATTCAACAACAGCGTTCTTGGAATGGTGAAGCTCGAGATGGAAGTCGCCGGGCTACCCGACTATCAGACGGACTTGAAGAATCCAAACTTTGCCAAGCTTGCCGAAGCGATCGGCATTATGGGTATACGAATCGAGAACCCTGCCGATGTGGCCTCCGGCCTGAAGAAAGCTCTTCAGCATTCCGGTCCCGCGCTCATCGACGTAGTGACGGACCCGAATGCACTTTCATTGCCCTCCCACATTGAGCCCGAAATGGTCGTGGGTTTCGGACTGACTATGGGAAAGCTAGTTCTCTCCGGTCGAATCGACGAGGTAGTGGACACGATTAAAACCAATATTCGACATATATGAGGCCGGTTTCTAGTGCTCTCTGGCGTCGCGCGGGAAGCTGTTGCACGTTTGGCAGCCGATGGGTAAGCTAGCAGGACGAATTTTACGCGAGACGCGAAGGGTAGCATTTCAGACAGCGAAATCCGCGCACGCCACAGCGACGATAGCCGATGAAGACCGGTCCCGATCTTAATCCGATGAGCGCGCCCGAAGCCGCCAAAAAATCTCCCGCCCTCGCGCAAGCTGTAGCTGCGCCGCTCACACGCGCCGCGATCTTCCTGGTCGCGAAGCTCAATCCGGGCTCTGAGAACCGCGCTATTCTGCGCTCGTTCTGTGGAGACCTCGCCGCGCTGGTGCGCGCGGTGGAATTTCGTGACCTGGAAGCCGGGCTTTCCTGCGTCGTGGGGTTTGGATCCGAGGCCTGGGATCACCTCTTCGGGCCGCCGCGGCCGGCGGAATTGCATCCCTTCCGCGAGATTCGCTCGGGATCACGCCACGCCGTCTCCACGCCGGGCGACCTTCTGTTTCACATCCGTGCCAAGCGCATGGACCTATCCTTCGAGCTGGTTACCCAGATTACGGCGCATCTCGGAAATGCCATTTCCGCGGTAGATGAAGTGCAGGGCTTCCGCTACTTCGACGATCGTGACCTCCTCGGCTTCGTCGACGGAACAGAGAATCCCAGGGGCACGGCAGCCGCCGAAGCTGTCGTCATCGGTGATGAGGATGCAGAATTTGCCGGCGGCAGCTACGTGATCATTCAGAAATATCTGCACGACCTTGGCGCATGGAATGCGATCTCCACCGAAGCACAGGAGCGCATTATCGGCCGCACGAAGCTTGCCGACATTGAGCTGGACGAGTCCATCAAGCCCACGTCCGCGCACAGCGCGCTCACTACCATCGTCGAGAACGGAAAAGAAATCAAAATCCTGCGCGACAACATGCCCTTCGGACGGCCGGGGTATGGCGAATTTGGAACCTATTTTATCGGCTACAGCCGTTCGCCCCGCACCATCGAGCAGATGCTCGAGAACATGTTCATCGGACGGCCACCCGGCAACTACGATCGCATACTCGACTTCAGCCGGGCTGTTACCGGAAACCTGTTCTTCGTACCGTCGGCTACGTTTCTGGATAATGTCGCCGACGATCAAACTATCGAAGACCCAACTGGCGACGATCCAACTAACGAAGATCAGCCCGCGGTTGCGGAATCTCCCGAAGTCCCGGCAGCGACCGCCAATTCACCTTCATCGATTTCATCGGTGCGCGATGGTTCGCTCGGCATCGGTTCTCTCAAAGGAGACATACAAAATGAATAATCTCCACCGCGAGCTCGCCCCGATTTCTGAATCAGCATGGGCTCAGATCGAAGAGGAAACCACGCGCACACTCAAGCGCTACCTTGCCGGCCGCCGCGTCGTCGACATGACCGGGCCGGCAGGCACTGGTCTTTCCGCAGTCGGTACCGGCCACCTGCAAACGATCTCCGCCCCGGCAAAAGGCATTGTCGCGAGGCAACGCAAGGTCAAGGCGCTGGTCGAACTGCGGGTTCCGTTCGAACTGGATCGACACGCAATCGATGACGTCGAGCGCGGCGCGAACGACTCGGACTGGCAACCAGCGAAGGACGCCGCGCGGCAGATCGCTTTTGCCGAGGACGGCGCCATATTCGAGGGTTATGCCGCCGCTAATATTGAAGGCATCCGCCAGGGCACCAGCAACCCGATCATGAAGCTCCCCGCCGACGTGCGCCAGTACCCGGACGCCATTGCCCAAAGCTTGAGCCAATTGCGTCTCGTCGGCGTCAACGGCCCCTACTCCGTGTTGCTAGGCGCCGATGCCTACACCGCACTCGCTGAGACCAGTGACAACGGATACCCGGTTCTGGAGCACGTCAAGCGCTTGGTCAAAGATCAAATCATTTGGGCGCCCGCTATTGCCGGTGCTTTCGTGCTGACCACTCGTGGCGGCGATTTCGATCTACATATTGGTCAGGATGTCTCCATCGGCTATCTCAGCCACACCGATGCCACTGTCCGCTTGTACCTGCAGGAGACATTCACATTCCTTCTGCTCACCACCGAGGCTGCGGTCGCGCTGGGACCTCCTGCAAAAGGAAAGAAGAATTAGGGAAGAAGAATTGTTGTTTCGGACATCAAGCTCACCTGTGGAAATTACGCTGGTGCCATTGTTGTCCGCCGTTCGGCTCGAGTTCGAGTCCTAAATAATCGCGGGCATTGTTGAAGCAGATGTTTTGGATTGTTGTGCCGATTAGTTTTTCGTCGCTCGGCAGCTCGCCTCGTTCCATCTCGCCTCCCAGAAGATTGCAGAGTACACGACGAAAATATTCGTGCCGTGGAAACGACATGAACGAGCGCGAGTCCGTCACCATGCCTATGAAGCGAGCAAGCAAGCCGGTTGCAGAAAGCGCATTCAGTTGCCATTCGATCCCCTCCTTCTGATCGAGAAACCACCAGCCACTGCCAAATTGGATCTTTCCAGCAATCGACGAATCCTGAAAATTCCCAATCGCTGTTGCAAACGCGTAATTATCGGCTGG
Organism: uncultured Acidobacteriaceae bacterium; assembly: GCA_963789625.1. Taxonomy (GTDB): domain Bacteria; phylum Acidobacteriota; class Terriglobia; order Terriglobales; family Acidobacteriaceae; genus Sulfotelmatobacter. The sequence goes on from CAWBLK010000014.1 coordinate 340,063, forward strand.
ATTATTGTTGTAAATAATTGTTCTCGGCAGTGCCTTCTCACTGTCCAGCAGATTGAGATAACCGTTAAGTTTCGCCGCCTGCGGCCAGTCGCCGATCGAATCGAATCCGGTGTCAGGACCGAGTTCGGTACGGCGGCGCGTATTCACATTGCGCAATGCACCCAGATGCAGTTGTTTCGTCCAATTCTTTGCCGCATCCAGATTCCCGAAGAAGAGCATCATGAAAGAAGCAAAATCTTCTTGCTCTTCAAGACTGGCAGGTACTCCCGACCGCACCTTGGCAAAGATCGCATCCGCCCGCGCTTCATTGCAAGGATTCGCATAGCAATAAGGCAGCCCGTGATCGGAAAGTCGGCAACCGCTCTCGTGGAAATATTCATGGCGAAGCTCGAGAGCATACAAAAAAGAAGCGAGGTTAGAAATAGCGGTATTACTGGCTGTCTGCAGCCGCTCAACCCACGGATTAAAAGCACCCGGCTCTGAGACCTGGAGGGATCGATCCGGGCGAAATGTCGGATACATGCGGAATTCGCAGTTGGCTTTGTTCACTGTCGTATGATTCTGAAGACTGTCGCAAGGGTCGTCGCTGGTGCAAAGCACCCGAACCTTGAATTTCCTGAGAATGCCTCGAGCCGTGAGATCGCCGTTCGAGAGAATCGAATTTGCCCGCTCCCAAATTGCCTCGGCAGATCGCTCGTCCAGCAGTTCATCGATCTCGAAGTAGCGCTTCAACTCCAAATGCGTCCATTGGTAAAGAGGATTCCGAAGTGTGAAGGGGACGGTGCGGACCCAAGCCAGAAATTTCTCCTTCGGCGAAGCGTCACCTGTGCAGTAACGTTCGGGAATGCCATTCGCCCGCATCGCTCGCCATTTATAGTGATCCCCTTCCAGCGCGATCTCGAACAGGTCGCGGAAGCGGCGATCCTGCGCGACGTCGCCCGTCGGCAAGTGCGAATGATAGTCCAGAATGGGCTGCGAGGCGGCGTAGTTTTCATAGAGCCGGCGAGCCGTCTTTGAATACAGCAGAAAGTCATCGTTGATGAAAGTCACCGAGTCTCCCTTTCGTGGATTTGCGCTGAGACAACTATGCTTCCGCCGTGCTGAACTCCACCTGTTTCAGTCTCGGGACTAGACCGTGAATGACCGCCAACGCGATCAGATAAGCCGAACCGGCGAGAAAGAATGGCATCGCATAACTGTGAGTTCGTTGCAAAAGATGAGAGACGATTTTCGCAATGAGCATTCCCCCGATAGCGCCTGCCGTGCCGCCGATCCCAACCACGGAAGCAACCATCGTCCCGGGAAACATGTCGGAAGACAAAGTGTACAGATTGCAGGAAAAACCTTGGTGTGCCGCTGCCGCAATTCCAATTATCAAAATCGCTCCCCACATCGATGCAATCCTGGGCGCGAAAACAATCGGCACGACGGAGACAGCACAGATCAGCATGGTGATTTTACGGCTGGCGTTTACGGTTCTTCCGTGCTGTATGAGGAAGGAAGAAAGCCATCCGCCGGCCACGCTGCCCACATCTGAAATCAGATAAATCACCAGAATCGGCATCCCAATGTTCAAGAGAGCCACACCGTGTTGGCGCTGAAGAAAGTCGGGAATCCAGAACAAATAAAACCACCAGACCGGATCCGTAATGAACTTTGCCAGAACGAAGGCCCAAGTCTCGCGATGAGCCAGCAGTTTGAACCAACTTACTCGAAGCGAGGGCGCGATGGGATCACTGCAAATATATTCCAATTCGGAGGGTGAGCAGGACGAATGCTCCTGCGGCCGGCGATAAACCCAAAGCCACAGCACCAGCCATCCGAATCCAACGCCGCCCAGAAGAAAGAAAGCCGATCGCCAACCCCAATGCACCGCAATCCAAGGAATCATCAGCGGCGTGGCGATGGCGCCAAGATTGCTCCCGGCATTAAAGATGCCGGTAGCTAGTGCGCGCTCTTTCTTGGGAAACCACTCCGCGACGGCTTTCAAGCTGGCTGGAAACACGGCCGACTCACCTAAACCCAGAGCAAAGCGAGCCACTATAAAGCCCGTGAACGAACTCGCCACGCCGTGAGCCATCGAGGCTAGGCTCCAGAAGGCCATGGCCAGCGCGTAACCGAGCCGTGTTCCGACTCGATCGATAAATCGGCCGACCACGACCATTCCAATTGCGTATGCGGCCTGGAAGGCAAATACCAGATTTCCGTAGTCAATCTCGCTCCAGCCGAGATCATGTTGCAGAGTTGTCTTCAGCACGCCGATGACCTGGCGGTCCATGTAGTTCTTCATAATGCCAAGCAGCAGAACGGTGCAGATCACCCAGCGAAAGCGTCCTATATGGTGGGCAATTTGCGCTGCAGCGCCCGGCTTCGATCCAGCCGAGGATTCGGACCCAGATTCCAATCCAGGCCTCGAGATGAAAGGAAGATTCATGCAAAAATTGTGACTGTCGGATTAACGATTCACTCCGCTGGCGAGAATGCCGCCATCCACCGCGAGCAAATGACCGGTCACGAAACTCGCAGCGTCGGAAGCGAGAAATACCGTCGCACCGACCAACTCCTCGAGCTTGCCGAATCGAGCCGCAGGCGTGCGCATCAGGAACTCCTGCCCGCGCGGCGTTCCATCCAACAGGGCCGCATTCAGCTTGGTGCGGAAGACGCCCGGCACCAACGTATTCACGCATACTCCGTAGCGCGCCCATTCGACGGCAAGGGACTTGGTCAAAGAAGCAATGCCCGCTTTACTAGCGGCATACGCGGCAACTTCGAACATGCCGAGGGTAGACGAGAGCGATCCGATGTTGATGATCCTTCCATACTGGCGCTCGATCATGTGACGCCCAAACACCTGGCAGGCGCGCAACGTGCCATTCAGATTCGTCTCCATGATGGCATTCCAGTCGTTCTCGCTCATGTCGAGAATGGGCGTACGCTGCGTGATGCCGGCGCAGTTCACCAGGATGTCAACTTTGCCGAATTGCGCGCAGACTGCTTCCAAAAGCGCTTGCAGACTCGAACGATTGGCCACATCACATGGGATCGCGAGCGAACCCCGGCCTGCCGCCTTGATTTCTTCCGCGGCCGATTCGACCAATTCACGGCGGCGGCCCGAAGGAACCACGTTGGCGCCGGCCGTTGCCAGCCCCTTGGCGAGCGTCAGGCCGATGCCCGAGGTTCCACCGATGACGACTGCAGTTTTAGAATTGAGATCGAGCCCTGGATATCCCATCAAACTCCTGTTATTGGCGTGGCGAACAATGCCTCTGCTTGGAATTCTATTACACAGCAACTTTCATTCTGAGCGAAGCCGTTTTTCAGGTCTAGCGAAGGGCCTGCTCTGAGCGAAGCCGAAGGGATCTTCCGCTTAACCGGTCCTACGCGTAAGCTTGACTGCAGCGCGAAATATCTTGAGTGAGGCCGAGATCTAGATGGGAAACACAGTATTGAAACTCGATCCGAGCGATAACGTCCTCATCGCGCTCAAGAATCTGCAACAGGGCGAACGGATCGACTTCTCTGGTCATACTTATGTCCTGGCCTCGGATGTCCCCGCCAAACACAAGTTCGCCACCGAGGATCTCGCTCCCGGCAGCGATTTGATTATGTACGGAACTTTGATCGGAAAAACGCGACAGCCCATTCGCATGGGCGAAGTTTTGACTACGCGCAACACCGTTCACGAGGCCGCCCCATACCACGCGAAGTCACGGGAATATAAGTGGACCCCGCCGAACGTGGACCGCTGGCGGCAGCGAACGTTCCTCGGATACGAGCGCCATGATGGACAAGTTGGCACTCGAAACTACTGGTTAGTAGTGCCGCTGGTCTTCTGCGAAAACCGAAATGTGGATGTCTTGAAGCAGGCCTTTGAGGAGGAACTGGGCTTTGCTCCGCCCAAGATCTACCGGCAGCAGGTCGCGGAGATGGTCCGTCTTTACCGCGAAGGCGCGATAGCCGAAATCGCGACCCGCGCGACCGAACAAGATCTGCAACTTCCACCGCAGCCCAAAGTTTTTGAGAATGTCGATGGAGTCAAGTTCCTGATGCATGAAGGCGGCTGTGGAGGAACTCGCGAGGATTCCAATAATCTTTGCGGCTTGCTGGCCGGCTACATTCACCATCCCAATGTAGCTGGAGCCACTGTCCTCAGCCTGGGTTGTCAGAATTCACAGATAAGCATTCTTCGAGAACAAATTGACAGGCGCGATCCTGCATTCGACAAGCTACTCTTAATATTCGAGCAGCAACAAAGCGGCTCCGAATTCAAAATGCTTTCCCAAGCAATCGAAAAGACGTTTTTAGGGTTAGTGGAGGCCAATAAAACTGTTCGCACACCCGCGCTACTTTCACACTTATGCGTCGGTTTGAAGTGTGGAGGATCCGACGGATTCTCTGGCATATCAGCAAATCCTGCCATAGGTTACGTCTCAGATATGCTGACGGCATTGGGTGGAAGCAGCATCCTCTCGGAATTTCCCGAACTCTGCAGCGTCGAACAGGGACTCATCGATCGCAGCATCAATCAAGTGGTCGCTGACCGCTTCATTCAATTGATGAACGATTACTCAGCTAGAGCAAAAGCAGCTCGCTCCGGCTTCGATATGAATCCTTCTCCTGGGAATATCCGCGATGGATTAGTGACCGACGCGATGAAGTCAGCCGGCGCGGCTAGAAAAGGTGGGACGTCTCCGGTCACGACTGTGCTCGACTATCCGGAATATTCCTCCGGACTGGGATTACACCTCCAATGCTCTCCCGGCAACGACGTGGAGTGCGTCACGGCGCAAGTCGGGGCCGGTGCGAATGTTGTCTTGTTTACAACCGGGTTGGGTACGCCAACCGGAAACCCGGTCGCGCCGGTGATCAAGGTCTCCACCAACTCTGATCTCGCAGCTCGCATGGGAGACATAATCGATATCGATACCAGCGGCATCATCTCCGGCGAAAAAACGATCGAGCAAATGGGAGAGACAATTCTTGAGCTGGTGATTCGCGTCGCGAGCGGCGAAGTTCGAACCAAGGCAGAGTCGCTCGGCCAGGACGATTTTATCCCCTGGAAGCGTGGGGTTTCGCTCTGAACTCGCGCATCGTTTTAGTGAGAACAACCGCAGCCCAGAACGAGATCTAGACCTCCTGACGGAGATTAGGATGCAGCGTGAGCGACCCGTCATCATTCAGCTTCTGGTGACAAGCCCACCGCACGGGATAGCGCATTCCTTTAACCTCGATCTCGGCTCTAAGTTTCGATCCTTTCCAATCCATTCCTTGCGGCAGCACGAACTGGGCTTGCCGAATCTTGCCCGGTAGCGGGTAGCCGGCATCCAGACACCCGCTCTTGAGCAGCTTCCCATCCTGGCTTTCCACATTCACCCTCAATACGCCCGGCACTCCCGCAATGCCATCATTCGCGAAGCCGATAATCAAACCAAGATAACGACTGTCCGTATAGCTCCAGATGAAAGACGGCCTCACCCGATAGCCGATGCGGCGATTAATACGATCGAACGCCGCCGGATAAGCCTGGTAATAGCTCATCAGATTTTTGGCGTTAATCTGGTGAAAATTCCAGAGCGACCAGTAATTCGCCCCGATGTCGATGACGTGATCGATCATGTTCTCCGCCGGGGATATCCCTTCCACCACGGCGTTTGGATTAGGAGGTTTCCCGGGAATTCCCTGCTCGAGCAATGCGGCGATCCACGGCGGTCGGTTGCTGAGCGCTTCAATCTGTTCATTCTCGATAAAGATAGTGTCACTGCGAATCCAATTATTACTTCGGACCGTGCGGTCCAACATTTCCGAATTACCCACCCGGCTGAAATCCGGTTGGGTGTTGGTCAGCAGCGGAGTTTTCTTAAAATTTTCCAGCTGCACTTCGAGCATATTCATCCAGGTGCGCTCTGCTGTCAGGTAATCTGGAAATGGATTATTGGGAAATGGCCAGGTGTGCCCTTCCCCCCAGAAGCCGTACATAAAGGTGTCAATGTATTCGACGAGCGGGTTGCCATCAAATTCCGCTGCCAGCTGGCCGACCAACTCTTTGAATGACTGCTGGAAAAAAGGATCGTCGTACCGGGGCTGGTAACGCGAGTGCGGATTCTCTAGAAACCTCTTCCCGGCAGCAATGCTCTCCTGATCGCTGGGCTGCAATAGGTCAACTTTCGGAACTTTTTCCAAAACGAAATCTGGCAGCGCCGCCTCGTGCTTATAATCCGGTGCGCACATCTGAATTCGCAATCCCACCCGCTTGTTATTTTTCTTTGCTTGCTCAAAAACCAGCTTCACATAATCGGGCAATTGCAGGCGTCCAGGCCGGGGCTGCACTTCCCTCCACGTCGGACGGATGTATAGTTGCTGGCCCAACGGAAAACGAGCCAACTCCTCGATCGCTTGCGAAATATTGTCTGACTTGATTTCTTCGGTGCCGCTGTCGGCTGTGATGTAGGTGACCAGCCCCTTGCCGTAGTTCGGCACGACATCTTCGGTGCTGGTGGTAGTCATCACCACATCGTCCGTGGGTATAACGGCATCCGGTGGATATTGAGGGAACGGCCCCTGATTGAGCCGATCGTTTACCTGAGGCCCGGAACCGAAGTCGTACCTTCCCCAATTGTGAGCGGGGACGCTGGCCTGCGCTTTACCGATTCCAAGTTCTGCAGCTACGGCAACAGCGACGGTGCTCTTTAGAAAGTCTCTACGCTGCATTCGCAGTCTTCTCCTGAGTCGATCCGTTCGGCAAAATTACATTTTCCAATAACTATCGGACGCTTACTATTTATATCGTTTCGTTTCGTTTGTCCAGCGCGGAACGCTAAATAATTGGGTGATTTTGATAAGTCATGCCCACCAATGCTCAGTGTGTTTTCGACAGATGGAAATACAGCGCAATAAAATCCTCGCGGTTAGTGGGTTGTGCCTTATTCTGAAGCTCCAAGATTGATTGGCTTTCCAATCTTTCTTTAGCATTACGAATGTTTACGTTTCATTTCATTAACATCAAAGAGAGTCTTGATCCCGGGACGAAGAACTATCCTGCGTTCTCGACGAAAAAATGATTTTCGCTTTTGGAAGTACGGCCACAATGAGGAACGATAAGGTGAACCTGAAACTCGCAACTCTTCTCTTGCTACTCGTATGCGCCTGCGGCGCCTTTGGCCAGATCAACTCATCTTTCTATGTATCAACCACCGGGAATGATTCGAATCCTGGCACGGAAGCGGCGCCTTGGCGCACCGTTCAACATGCCGCAGACGTCGCGCGCGCAGGAAGCACCGTCAATGTGCGGGGCGGCGTCTACGAAGAACTCGTAAGCCTCAAGACATCCGGCAACGCGTCGGATGGATTCATCACGATTCGAAGCTATCCCGGCGAGACCGCTGTTCTAGACGCAACGCATTTCACTCCTTCCGGACGACAAGCCATACTCACGATTCACAATCAGAGCTACATAAGGATCGAGGGCCTTGAAATCCGCAACTTTCACACCGCCGAACATCGACTCGCTCCACTGGGCATAGACGTAATGGGAGCCGGGTCGCATATCGAACTGCTGAAGAACAACGTCCATCACATTGAGCAGACTTTTCAAGGCCGGGATAAACCGGGAAGCGGCGGCAACGGGTTTGGCATTGCGGTATACGGTACCGACGCGAAGTCTCCAATCACTGACCTAACCATCGACGGGAATGAAGTGCATCATCTCCAGACGGGGTCGAGCGAGTCGCTGGTAGTGAACGGAAACGTTACGAATTTCCGCATTACCCACAATGTTGTGCATGACAACAACAACATCGGAATCGACGTCATCGGTTTCGAGCGTACCGCGCCTGATCCCGCTGTTGACCAAGCACGCGACGGAGTGGTCAGCGGCAATCTGGTTTACAACATTACTTCAAAAGGCAATCCGGCATACGGAAACGATGAAAATTCCGACGGCATTTACGTGGACGGCGGCACTAGAATTCTGATCGAGCAGAACGTCATGCATGATGTGGATTTTGGAATCGAACTGGCCAGCGAGCATAAAGACCGCGCTACCAGTTACATCACGGCGCGAAATAACCTTATCTATCACGGGCACACCGCGGGCGTTTCGATCGGCGGATATGCGCCTGAGCGAGGGCATACCGAGCATTGCACCGTAGTCAACAACACGCTCTACGACAACGATACGTCAGGAACAGGGTCGGGCGAGTTTCAGATGCAGTGGAATATGGCTGACAATATTTTCGCGAACAACATCGTCTATGCGGGGTCTCGCTGCCTTATCGCGGTGAATAAATCACAGATCGATAAAAATTACCCGCCTGTCGCGATCGATCACAATCTTTATTACTGTGCATCCAGAGCGAAGGCAAGCACGTGGGGAGAAGCTTCCGACACCGTGACAGGATTCGATAATTATGTTCAGTCGACTGGGAGTGACGCTCAGTCCCGTTTTCTCGATCCGCATTTTGTAGATGCTGCGGCGCACGATTTTCATCTGCAATCAGATTCTCCTGCGATTGCTGCCGGCACGACTGATGAAGCGCTGGTGGGAGAGCGGGATCTGGATGGCTCACCCCGAGTCAAATCTGGAAAGATCGACATCGGCTGCTACCAAACGAAATAGAAAGCGGCGGATGATGAAATCAGATGTGAACCGCCGCGAGTTCTTGAAGATCACTGCTGGAGCCGGTGCTGCCCTGGCCATGCCAACAACAGGACATGCCGCTGTCCCCTCCAAGATGGTTGGCATCCAGGTTGGAGCAGTTTCGTTCGTTGATGAAGGCACCGAGAAAGTTCTCGATTTACTGCAGGAACGTGGCTGCGTGAATACGCTTTTTCTTGCGGTATTCACGTACGGTCGAGGCATTGCCGGAAGGCAAATTCCCGGCCAGCCGCTGCCCGATCACGGCAAGCAGGAGTATGATCTCAACTTCCACGGCGGCAACTTTGCCACGCCGCATCGTAAGTACTACAAAAACACCGTTCTCAAAGAGACACGCGCACCCGACCACGGCAACCTCGACATCCTGGCCGAGGTTCTGCCTGCGGCGAAGAAGCGCGGTATGAAGGTGATCTGTTGGCTTGAGGACGTATTTCGCACCGACCTGCCGAACATCGAGAAAGTGCAGGAGCGTGACCTATATGGGCGGAATGCCGAAACGCTTTGCGTCAACAATCCGGACTACAGGAATTTTCTAACCGGTCTGGTCGAAGACTACGCGCGTTCCTACGACATCGACGGAATTATGTGGGGATCTGAGAGGCAGGGCGCGCTCTGCGACAGCCTGGGTGCCACGCATGACACACCGCCGATCGATCCCGGCAACGTAACTTGCTTCTGCGAATTTTGCAGGAGCAAAGCAAAGCAGCAAGGCATCAATGTGGATCGCGCCCGGCAGGGGTTTCTGGAGCTGGAAAAATTCGTGCGCACCGCGCGCAGCGGGAAGCGCCCTGTGGACGGTTATTACGTTCAATTCTGGCGCCTGCTGTTGCGGTATCCCGAACTCGCTGCATGGGAAATGCTCTGGACTGACAGCCTGCGCGAAACCTACGCCGCGATCTACAAAACCGTGAAGACTGCCAAGCCGACGGTGCCTGTGGGCTGGCACATCTGGCACAACAATTCATTCAACCCGATTTACCGCGCCGAGCAGGACCTTCATGAGATCTCGAATTATTCCGATTTCATAAAAGTCGTCATGTACAACAACTGCGGCGGCGAGCGGATGGCGCTCTATGTGGACAATATCGGCACGACACTTTATGGAGATCTCACCAAACAAGGCCTACTCGATATGAACTACGCGATGATGGGATTCAAGGAGCGCGCCTACGATCAAATTCCCCACACTGGGCTTTCATCTGATTACGTCTACCGCGAGACGAAACGCGCCCTGGAGGGTGTTGCCGGCACCAACACTCTGATCTGGCCGGGCATTGACATCGATATTCCGACTGAGCCCACCAACAGCAAATGCACGCCAGAAAGCGTGAAGGAAGCAGTTACGGCGGCTTTCCGGGCTGGCGCGCCAGGAATAATTCTGTCTCGAAAATATTCCGAGATGCGGCTCGCCGATCTCAGTGGTGCTGGAGATGCGGTTCGCGAAATGGGTCTCGCTCGCTAGTGCCTACTCGAAGTAATTCGGCCTAATGCTTGGCCGGTGTATCAAAGAAGTACGGCTGCTCGGGGATGGCAGCGCCGTCGGCGCGTGGGTCGGATGCGCCGGAATTAATGCCGGTCTTGCTGTCGTGAAGGATTGCCTGACCGCGCCCCATTGCCGCCGTATAGCCGCTGTGCACTTGCAGCACGTGGCCCAGCTTCGTCAATGCGTCGACCGTGGCCGGCGTCACGCGCGACTCGATCACGATTCTGCACCCAAGCTGCTGGCGATCGGTAAAACGCGGTTCTTCCATTGCAGCCTGCACATTCATGTGGTAGTCGACGACATTCGACACAAATTGCGCATGAGCTAGCGGCTGATTCAGTCCGCCCATGATGCCGAAGCCGATGTGCTCGTCTCCTCGCTGCATGAAGCCAGGAATGATCGTATGAAACGGACGCTTGTGGCCGGCCAAGGCATTCGGAGACGCTGGATCGAGCGAGAAAAGCCCTCCGCGATTCTGCAAGGCGAATCCCATGCCTAGGACGGTTACGTCCGACCCAAAGTTGTTGTAGTTGCTTTGGATGATGGAGAGAATATTTCCTTCGCGATCGACCACAGTGAAGTAGGTCGTATCGCTTTTGCCCAGCGCGCCGGGAGCGACCGTGCAGTTCGCTTTTGCTGGATCGATTAGCGAAGCGCGCTTTATGGCGTAATCTTTTGACAAAAGCTGATCCACCGGAATCTTGCTGAAGCGCGGATCGCCAACGTAGGCTTTCACATCCGCATAGGCAAGCTTCATGGCTTCAATGCGGTTGTGCAATTCACCCGGACTGTGCGGACCTGATGGATCGGGCTTGAAGTGCTCCATAATATTGAGCATTTCGAGCGCTGCGATGCCGTCTCCGTTCGGCGGCAGCTCGTACACGGTCCAATCCCGATATTTCGTCGAAATCGGCTCGACCCATTCCGCGGAGTATGACGCGAGATCGTCGGCAGTCATGGTTCCTCCGAGTTCGCCGGAGGTTTTTAGAATGGCTTTGGCGATTTCTCCTTTGTAGAACACGGCCTCACCCTGATCGGCAACTAGCGTGAGCGCACGGGCAACATCCGGATTGCGAAACATCCCGCCGGTCTCGGGAGCCTTGCCGCCGGGCAGAAATACTCGGCGACTTTCTGCATTCGTCAGCAAGCCATCGCGACTTTCATCCCACCAGTCGTGAATAATTTCCCCCACTGGGAACCCATGCTCGGCATAAAAAATCGCAGGTTGAAACAGATCGTGCCAAGGAAGTTTTCCCCAGCGATCATGCAGCTTGGTCCATCCGTCGACTGCGCCCGGAACAGTGACAGAATCGATATCGGATTGAGGCATCTCCGTGATGCTCTTTTGCTGGAGATGTTCAATCGTTAGAGCCTTCGGTGCCCAGCCGCTCGCATTCAGGCCGTAGATTTTGCTGGTCTTCGCCTCCCAATAAATGGCAAAGAGATCGCCGCCCATGCCGTTGGTATTGGGTTCGGTGACATTGAGTACAGCGTTGGCTGCGATTGCGGCATCGACAGCGGAGCCGCCTCGTTCAAGAATGCGCGCTCCAGCTTGCGAGGCTGAAACCTGACTGGTGGCAACCATACCGTACTGCGTGGCGACAACGGAGCGTCCATAGGAACGGTCCTGGGCGGACAGGTTGAATGCAGCCGACAGGAAAACGAGTAAGACGAACGTGGGTCTGAATGCGAGCATGCGTGCGAGGCTCCGGATCGAGATGCGCCACTGAATCGCTGAGTCTGCGATGAAGCCCGAGTGTATCAGGGTGCGTAGTGAGTGAAAACAAAGTCCCGATCTTTGCCCGGCTCGTGACAAGGAAAACAGGTTTTGAGCGCCGCCTCGTGGTCAGGTTTGCCGTCTTTGAATTGAGCAAACCCCCAGCCGCCCGTCGCGGCGTATTTTTTCGAGTCCTTCACCATGAACTGAATGTTAACCGGAAGCCCGGCGACGAAAGACTGATCGCGTCCAAAGACCTTGTTGTTTTCTTCGGACGGAATGTAACTCCAAGCTAGGCGGGCAATGATTGTGCCGTCCGGAAATGGAAGCTTGCCTTCCCGGTAGGCGGCGACCGCTGCGTCGTTGCCCAGAATGGCGCGAATATCATTGAGGTTGCCTGCCTCGTGGGCAACTGAGATCAGCTTCCAGTCGCGGTATCCGAGCGGAATTGTGATTCCGAAGATCGGAGCAGCCGCTTCATCGGAGTGGCCAGATGCGTGGGCCATATAGACGGCCACGCCGGACAAAGCTACGACTGCAATCAACAAATAAGCGATCCTTCTCATCCGATCAGCCCCTTTCCAAATGCTTATCTAATTTTCCAGATGATTCTATGCGGGTTCGCTTTTACCCGCTGGGAATAACAAGGGAACAAAGCGGCGGCAAATTAAGACACTAGCGAGTACCCACTGCGCATCAAACCAGATGCGCAACGGCTATACAATTGGACGATGGTATCGGTGATACTTTGAATCACGATTCTTAGCGACAGTAGTATCCTCCATTTCAGCCATTTCGACCGATTGCATCGAGATCGGCAATCTCCTCAGGCGGAATTTGCAGCGTCGAAGCCTGCAGATTCTCGCGAAGATGCCCAATCGACGATGTTCCCGGAATCACCAGAATATTCGGCGACCGATGGAGAAGCCATGCAAGCGCAACTTGCATGGGCGTGGCGCCGAGACGAGCGGCGACGTCGGACAATGTAGTCGACTGCAGAGGCGTGAAGCCGCCGAGTGGAAAGAATGGCACATAGGCGACGCCGTCACGAGCAAGATCGGCAATGAGTGCATCATCGGTTCGATGCGCGAGGTTGTATTGATTCTGCACGCAGACGATCGGAGCAATTTTTCGGGCTTCCGCAATCTGCGTGGGCGTGACGTTGCTCAGCCCGATATGGCGCACCAAACCTTTTTGCTGGAGTTCGGCTAGAACTGTGAGCGGCGCCTCGATCGATCCCTCGGCAGGTCCATGGCTGCTAAACATACTGCGCAGGTTGACCACATCGAGCGCATCCAGACCAAGGTTGCGAAGATTGTCGTGCACAGCCGCGGTGACATCTTCGGCGGAGAGGGCCGGAACCCAGGATCCGTCGTCGGGACGTCGTGCGCCGATTTTGGTCACGATCACTAGATTATCGCGATAAGGATGCAGCGCCTTTCGTATGAGCTGGTTCGTGATATGTGGGCCGTAATAATCGGATGTATCGATGTGGTTTACGCCAGTCGCGACGGCCTCTCGCAGAACGGCGATTGCTGCATTCATATCGCGGGGAGGTCCCCATACCAACTTGTTGCCATCTCTCCCCGCGAGTTGCATCGCACCGTAACCCATGCGGTTCACCGTCATCGACGTGGCGGGCAGCGTGAAGCTGCCTGCAAGATTTTTTTGTTCAATGATTTTCATTTTCATTTCTCCTACTGCAGTGTTCTTCAAGTAGTACTGGGGAATGCTTGAACGAAAGCAGCCCAGTTAGCGCCAGACGAATCACCACGGAATCGTTACGTTTTCCCAGCGCGTGAACGTACCTGTCGGGCCGTCCGGGCCGAGCAGCGCAACGCGCACCACCTCGCGGGAACCTTCTTCAACAGAAGCGGTGCCCTCATATCCATTGAGGTTTGTCTTAGTGAAGCCCGGAGATACTAAGTTGACTTTGATCCCGGTGGACTCCAATTCGATCATCATGGCTAGCGTTATGGCGTTAAGAGCCGCCTTGGACGCAGAGTACACCGGACTAAAGCGCGCGTGGTAGGGGTGGGCACGGTCTGCGTTGTCAGTCAACGAGCCAACGCCGCTTGACACGTTTACGATGCGTGCATCCGACGACTCGCGGAGGAGTGGCAGCATCGCCTGGTAAACCGCGAGGACGCCGAACACGTTGGTCTCCCACACCGCGCGTATTTCATCGAGTGACGCGTTGCTCGCCAGGGTTATCTTTGCATACTCCTGGAGGGACAAGTTGCCCTTCCTCGTATTCGAAATAGCTGCGTTATTGACGAGCAGGTCGAGGTGGCCGAAATCCTTGCGGATGCGCTCCGCCGCCGCGGCGATCGAAACCCGATCCGTCACGTCAAGCTGGACCGCGATGGCTCCCGGCCCAATGTCCTTGGCTGCCGCCTCGCCACGCTCAAGATTGCGCGACCCCACCAGCACCGTGAGACCCTTCGCAACAAGTTCCTTTGCAGCCTGAAATCCGACTCCTTGATTGGCCCCTGTGATCAGCGCGACGCGTTTGCTCTGCATAGTCATCTCCTTTTTTTCATCGATGTGTGGTTATGGCCGCTGCGCCGGGCTAGTTTGGCAAGCCTGAACCACAATCCATATTTGGTTCACTCACGGTTACCCGCGCACGACTGCTGCTTCCGCGGGCTGTTCAAAATAGTGCTCCGCGTTCAGATCGGCGATGAGCCCAGGCTGAACTGGCCGCCATCCCAGCCGCTGCTGCGTAAGCGCGCTGGATGCCGGTCCGTCCATTCCAAAGAAGCGAGCGATCCAGCCAAAATGATCGGCTGCTTCCTCGTTGGACTTGCTGACGACCGGTACGTTCAGTCCCCGGCCGATTGCCGCAGCGATCTCACGAGTCGGTACGCCCTCGTCGGCCACACCGTGATAGCTCGCCCCAGCAGTACCTTTCTCGAGCGCGAGCCGGTACAAATGAGCAGCATCCAACCGATGCACCGCAGGCCAGCGGTTGAGCCCGTCGCCTATATACGCGGAAACGCCCTTCTCGCGTGCGATGCCAATCAAGCGCGGTACAAAGCCATGATCACCGTTGCCGTGGACCGAAGGGGGAAGCCGCAGCACAGATGCGCGAAGTCCGCGTGCCGCCAGCGCAAGCGCGACCTCCTCCGAATTGCGCGGGAAGTTGGGATTGTGTGCATCCTCTTCTGTTGCCAGCGGGCCTTGGCGTTGAACGAGCAAGCTGCCGGAAGTGATGATCAACGGGCAATCAGAGCCTGCGAGCGCGCCGCCAAGGGTCTCAATGGCAAGCCGATCCGCCTCGGCGGCTGGCCCATAGTTTGCGAAATCATGGATAAAAGCGGTGTGGATTACTCCCTCGGCAGCCGCTGCGCCGCTGCGAAGGCTTTCGAGATCTTCGAGCGAACCGCGATGAACGTCGGCTCCCGCTGCGACCAGCGACTCGGCGCCCGCATCCGAGCGCGAAAGGCCGAGTACCTGATGACCAGCGTCGATCAGTTCTCGGACGACTGCCGTGCCGATAAAACCTGTAGCACCAGTAACGAAAACACGCATATTCATTTCCTCCTAAGCAATTTGTGGCCCAGCTGATAGAGATGACGATAGGGACGAATCTCTTACTCAGCTTGAGATTGAGAGCCGAGTCGAAACCTTCGCAGTAATTAATCGCCATTCACGAGCTGAAGTGGGCAGTCCATCGGTCTCAACCAACTCGTGCAACCAGTCTTCTGCTGCGAGCTGCGCCTGTTCTGAGCCGAACAACTGGGTAATGACGTTGAAGAATGCCGACAACTCCCGCTCCCCCATCGTCATAAGGTCGGCACAAGGAGAGTTGAAATTGTTTGACGGTTTGTAACGAGCGAGCGAATTCATATTCCTCACCTCTTGAGGCCCGAGATCTAAGCCAAGGAGCCTGAAAACCGCTATTGACAGGCTGCCGCGTTTCCGACTAAAACGGAGAGTGTCTCCACATCTGTAGATAAGATAACCGGAGACTATCTCCGGTTGCAATTTTTTATGCCGACCAAAAATCAGAAAAAGGCCCCGCGTAAACCGCGCACCGACGCGCAGCAAAACCGCGAGCGCATTCTGGAGGTGGCGAAGGAGGCATTTACTCGGTACGGCGCGAACGCCAGCCTCGACGACATCGCCAAAGAGGCAGGCGTTGGAGCGGGAACTCTATATCGCCACTTTCCTACGCGAGACGCGCTGATCGAAGCGGTCTATCGGACCGAAGTAGAAAAACTGGCTGCGGCTGAGAAGAAGTTCTCCGAAAGCCTTCCTCCCATCGAGGCCTTGCGCGCATGGATGTTGCTATTCGTCGACTACATCGCGACCAAGCAGATCATCGGCCCGGCTCTAAATTCGGTCGTCGGAGGGTCTTCGAAGCTGTTTGAAGGTTCACGCAGTCAGGTCCAGGGAGCGATTGATTCCCTGGTGAAGCGTGCCATAAAGAGCAGAGACATACGTAAAGATCTGGAGCCATTCGATCTACTTCGTGCACTGATCGGCGTCTCCCACGTGGCGTCCGGTCCTGATTGGCAGCAAAGCGCCAGAAGACTCGTGGACATTCTCATCACCGGTTCGCGGCCCATCAAATAAAGCCGCAGGGTTCAAATCCAGGCGGATTCAACAAAGAATCTGGCGAGTCGGACTGGATGCGGAGCTACTCCTGTGGGATTTCAAACGGCATCACCGCTACTGAATGCTGGGTAGTGGCTCACTGAGCCACCACCGAATGCTGCACCAAGTGGACAATCAGTTTGAAACGTTTTATATTACGACCCGAATTGGATACCTGGCCAGAGGAGCTACTCCATGAAGTCCGGACTTCTGCGAACCGCCGTTCTTGTTCTGCTGTTTGGAACGATTGCTTCTGCTCAAACCACGCACTTCGCCCCGAAGGTGCAACAAATTCCGGTACCGGAATGTCTAATGATGAAGGGATTGTGGGAAGGCGGGTCGAAGCCCTGCACGCAGAACGAACATGAGGCATGGATCGCCGATATCACACACTGGCGAATGGAACGTCGCATACGTATCGGCTACGACGGCGCCCGGTACGATCTCCCCGCGTTGCAATGGACCCAGTCGAGTTTCATGCAGCCCCAGATGATGGTTCAGGACAGGTATTTTTATGATCCCGTTGCCAGCAAGTACACCGTGGATCGTTATCTTGACGATCTCGAAAAGCGCTACGGCGGAATTGATGCGGTCTTGATCTGGCCAACTTACCCGAACATGGGAATCGATGATCGCAATCAACACGACATGATTCGCAGCATGCCCGGGGGTGTTGCCGGCGTGAAGCAAATGATTGCCGACTTCCATCGCCGCGGTGTGCGGGTGCTATTTCCCATGATGATGTGGGACCAGGGAACACGCAATCCAGGCATGCCTTGGCCGGATGCGATCGCCAGCCTGATGAAGGAAGTGGACGCCGACGGCATCAATGGAGACACACAGGACGGCGTTCCCCTTGCATTCTCATTAGCCGCGGATAAAGTTGGCCATCCTCTCGCCTTCGAGCCCGAAGGTGGGCCGTCGGATGAAGCCTTGGCGTGGGACGTCATGACGTGGGGCCAATACCAATTTCCTTTTACTCCTCTCGTCGACAAATATAAGTGGCTTGAAACGCGGCACATGGTGAACATCTCGCACCGTTGGAATCGCGACAAAACTGACGATCTGCAGTTCGCATTTTTTAACGGAGTGGGCTGGGAGAGTTGGGAGAACATCTGGGGCATCTGGAATGGAATCACGCCGCGCGATGCCGAAGCCACCCGTCGCGTTGCCACGATCGAGCGCGCGGTAGCGCCCTTTTTGGTCAGCAAAGACTGGGAGCCGATGTCGCCCATGCTGCGGTACGGGGTATATGCCAGCCGCTGGCCGCTCGGAGGCGAAACCGTTTGGACAATCGTGAACCGAAACGAATACGACGTTGATGGCGACCAGATGGAGGTTTCATCTAAGGAAGGATTTCGCTACTTCGATCTTTATCACGGAGTGGAACTCAAACCTCAAGCGAGGCCGGATGGGAAAATGGTGCTTGCCTTTTCGATCGAAGCAAAGGGATATGGCGCCATTCTTGCCACCAGCACAGCGCCCGAATCAGAAGATGCAGGCCTTGATGTCGAGAATGAAAGAGCTGACGGCAAGCCGCTGGCCAATTACTCGCACGAATGGAAAGATCTGCCCCAGCAGATCGTTCCCATCCAACCGACCAAAGTCGCAACTAGCGCGCCGGAAGGAATGGTAAAGATCCCGCAGGCGCGATTTTCTTTTCCGGGTCTCCGGAATCGAAATTGAGGGACTTCAACGATATCGGCGTCGATGTGCAGTATCCGTGGGAGGATTCTCCGCGTCGCTTTCACGAGCACCCTATGCAAATCAAGTCTTTCTATATCGACAAGTATCCGGTCACAAACGCTCAATTCAAGAAGTTCGTGGACGCCACCCACTATCATCCCAAAGACGATCTGAATTTTCTCCGCGACTGGAAGGATGGAAGCTTTCCGCACGGGATGGGAAAATAAACCGGTGACGTGGGTTTCCCAGGAAGACGCGCGTGCCTACGCCAGTTGGGCTGGAAAGCGCCTGCCGCACGAGTGGGAGTGGCAGTACGCAGCGCAAGGCACAGACGGCCGCCTGTATCCTTGGGGCAACGAGTGGGATGACGGCGCTGTGCCGGTGCCGGACAAGTCGCGCACCATGCGGGGCCCGGATCCAGTCGATGGACATCCGAAGGGAGCCAGTCCATTCGGCGTGATGGACATGGTAGGAAATGTTTGGCAATGGACGGAGGAGTTTGTTGACGAGCACACACGGGGCGGCATTCTCCGCGGCGGAAGTTACTATCAGCCGCAGGGCTCGATCTGGTATTTCCCGCAGACTTACAAGCTGAATGAGCACGGCAAACTGTTGCTGATGTCCCCCAGCATGGACCGCTCCGGAGGAGTCGGATTC
This sequence comes from uncultured Acidobacteriaceae bacterium, assembly GCA_963789625.1. GTDB lineage: Bacteria > Acidobacteriota > Terriglobia > Terriglobales > Acidobacteriaceae > Sulfotelmatobacter. The sequence goes on from CAWBLK010000014.1 coordinate 358,861, forward strand.
CGTTGCGTAGTAGACTCGCAGTGATTGGTAGTCGGCTAGCGTCTGTAGCGCACAAATGACCGGTTTCCAACACAACTCGTTCGCGCTTCAACGCGGGTAAGTCATGACAGCACCTGTGACAATGCGGCAAATCGCTGAGCGTGCCGGCGTCTCGATCGGCACGGTGTCGCATGTCATCAATGAAACTGCGACCGTTCGGCCGAAGCTGCGAGAGCGTGTGATCGAGGCCATTCGCAGCATGGGCTATCAGCCGAGCGCCTTCGCGCAGGGGCTCCGGAAAAACCGCACCAACATGCTTGGCATGGTGATTCCGGACATCACAAACCCATTTTTCCCGGGCGTGGTTCGGGGCGTCGAGGACGTGGCCTACAAGCGCTCCTTCCGCGTGATTCTCTGCAACGCGGATAACGATCCTTCCAAGGAAGAATCGTACGTTCGCGAATTGCGTTCGTATCACATTGCTGGACTGTTGATCATTCCGGCAGTCGGTCGCGGACATAGCTGGTCAGCTCCGAGCCTACGCCTCGGCCTCGGTCCCGGTGGTCTGTATTGACCGCGTTCCGGATGGCTGGAAGGGCGATGCCGTGCTCGTGGCCAATGAAGAAGGTGCTTATCTGGCAACGCGCCATTTGATTCAGATGGGGCATCAACGTTTGGCCGTGATCGCCGGGACCGCTCAAGTTGACGAATGCGGCGCAACGCTTGAAAGGTTTTACGCGCGCGTTAAAGGAAGCCCGCATAGAGATTGAGCCAGAATTTGTTCAGGAAGCGCGGTTCGATACGGCGAGTGGTTACCAGGCTGCGCTTCGGCTTCTCCGCATGCTGCCGCGCCCAACCGCTATTTTTGCCAGCAACGATCTCATGGCTTTTGGTGTGTCTACAGGCGGCTCGTGAGCTCGACCTGCGATGTCCGGAAGACTTGTCGATTGCTGGTTTTGATAGTCTTGAGTTTACCAAGTTCACCGATCCTTCCCTGACATCGGTTTACCAACCGGGATATCAGTTGGGCGCCACCGCTGCTCGTCTGCTTTTGCAGAGGGTCGACGGCATGCAGTTTCCACCGAAAAAAATCAATCTACCGACGGAACTGAAAAAGCGCAATTCCGTTGGACCGCCGCCTGCCGTGGTTCAGGATGGAGGAACGAGCAAAAACCACGAGCGCTCTGGCCTGATGAGCAGAAGAAAAAAGCTTAGCGTATTGAATTTGAGTTCTTGACAAGTGCAAACGAGTGGGAGTAGGTTGTTGACGTTTGCTTCTTGAAACGTTTCAAATTAAATTCCCTTGGCCGCAGTCTTGCCATGGGGCGCTATTTGGTGTGAGGGGGAATACTATGCGTCGTAGCCGTTGGGTGTTTCTATTTGCCTTTTGCTTCCTCGCCGCCGCCTTCCTGCGGGCCCAGGTCGTTATCACCAGCTCTATCGTGGGTACCGTTTCTGACCCGCAAAGCGCCGTGGTCGATGGCGCTACTGTCACTCTCACCAATGTGGACACTGGCGTCCGATGGACGAAAACTACCACTGCCAGCGGCGACTACCAATTTCCCAACCTCATAGCCGGCCATTACAAGATCGAAGTAGTCAGGCAGGGCTTCACGCACGCGGTTTCGACGGGGATCGCTCTCGAAAATGGCGTCACTCAACGCGTTAACGTTCGATTAAATGTGGGCCGGGCCACAGAAACGGTGCAAGTGAGTGCCGCCGCCCCACTCATGAACACCGACGACGCCAATGTCTCACAAGTAATCGAGAATAAATTTGTCGCAGACCTGCCCATGGAAGGCCGTAACTACCTGAACTTCGCCGAAATCTTGCCCGGTTTCAACAGCGGCACCGGCGACACCACGCGTATGCAGTGGGGCCTCGCCTCGGCCAGTGCGGCGGGCGGCGCAAAAGAGCTGAATGTCGGCGGCACCGATTATGGTGTCGGATACTACGTCGACGGAATCGACAACAATGATAACTGGGTGGAAGGTCCGCTGATGAATATCAACGAAGACACCATTCAGGAGGTAAAAGCCGAAGTTTCGAATTATTCGGCCGAGTATGGCCGCGATGTGGGCCAGATCAGCATTACCACGAAATCCGGAACGAACAGCCTGCACGGCAGCGTATACGATGCATTCCAGAATTCCGGCTTGAACGCCAACGATCCGTACAGCAACTTTCAGGACATTCCCCGCAGCGCATATCACCAGAATCAATATGGTTTCACCGTGGGCGGGCCGGTTTTCATTCCCAAAGTATTCGACGGTCGGAATAAAGCATTTTTCTTCGCCTCGTTCGAGCGTTTGCGCAATACCGGCATGACTGATTTTTCAGCTTACGTGCCAACTGCAGCCGACCTTGCCGGCGACTTCAGTCCGTGGCTGGCGGGTGCGCCTGCGGGGTTCAATCCTTCGACACAGTGCAACGGAAATCCTTCGACCGAGCCCAATGTTTGCCAGTATGTGATTTACGATCCGACCACTTACAACCCGACGACCGGAGCGCGGCAGCCGTTCCCGGGCAACAAAATTTCGGCAACGCTGCTGGCTACGCCTTCGAGCCAAATGGCTCTCAATTATCTGGGTCACTTCCCGAAGCCGAATGGTTACACTTCGAACGAGCCCGGGGACTACGACAACTACGCCGGATCCTACGACGCTGGCATCAACGACAACAATTACTCGGTCCGCGGCGACTACAACTTCGGCAGCCACGATTTCGTCTACTTCCGTTACCTGCACGACATGGGATACAAAATCAACAACCCCAACAACCTTCTCGCTTCCAATACTTCGGGCGTTGGCGTGGTTTTGGATCCCGGCCTCGATGAGGGCGACGGTCCTTTCCACCGCGTTAATACCTATCAGTTCCACTACGTGCATACTTTCAGCGCCAGCTTGAGCAACGAATTCAACATCAGTTGGATGAGAGCTTACAACTTCAGCAACCTGCAATCACAGATTTCCGCATTCGACTCATCCTGGCTTCCCAGTCTATTCACGAACTCGTCCTCGAACATGGCCGGGTACACATCTTTCGACAAAGGCCTGTTCGGCGTCAGCAATGACGCCAATTTCGCGGTGAACATTGGGAGCGCAGGTCAATTTGCCAACGATCTGAGCCTCGGAACCGACAACGCCGGTGAGTATTGGTACCAGTATGTCCCCATCTTCCAGTTAACCGACAATGTTCAGAAGATGATTGGCAAGCACTTCATCAAGGCCGGCTTTTACCTGGCGCGCCGTTACGAGCGCGACAATGACATCATTCGTTCGGTAACAGCTGATGGAGGCTATACCGGCTTCGGGCCTAATAGTTCTGACGGTTCCGGGTTCAATTATCTGGCTGAGTTCGAAACCGGTTTTGTAAGCAATATCAACCAGCGCACTCCGGCGAACAGCGGAGATGCCAGCCTTTATTACGGCACTCCCGAATACGCCACATACGTCGGCGACACATGGAACGCGACGCGAAAGCTTACTGCGACTCTCGGCCTGCGCTACGATCTTCCGATTCCCGCATATTCCGTGGACAATTACTGGGGCGTGTTGGATCAGTCGTATCCGGGTTGGCGGTTTGTGATGCCGGGATTGACGCCGGGGACCAGCGCTCACCCCTTTAGTGCGGACAAGAGAAATTTTGCGCCGCGCATTGGGCTGGCTTACCGGCTAGGCGACAAAACGGTGATTCGCGGCGGCTATGGAATCTTCTATGAGACTGGCCGCTTCAAATTTCTCGACCAGGTAACCTGGAACTCACCGGCTTATGGAGGCACTCAGTACTACACCTCCAATATATCGAACGGACCAGGTGGAACCGGCTATACCCTCGCCGATACGTTTCCCGCTGCGATCTCAGTCGCCCGCGGCACTTGGCCGTACCCACTGGGCACCGACGGAGGTTTGATGTGGACTCCCGGCAATCAAAGCACCACGTCGACCGTGGACCAGAAAACCTGGAAAACAACTTACATTCAGCGCTGGAGTCTGGATATTCAACGCGAGTTGGGCCGCGCCGTGGTAGGGACGATCGGCTATGTGGGTTCGGAAGGAACGCACATGGCGATTCAGTATGACCTGAACGAATTCCCGCAAGGCTTTTACCCAGACATTAATGTTCAGCTTGATGGCGATGGCGAATGTCTGACTTGCGATGCCGCCCGTCCACAGACGGCCGTGGCGCCGGGACGTTGGGGATCGGTGAATTCGGTTCGTCCTGACCAGAGCAACAACTACAACGCCATGAACGCCGAACTGAAAACCCGCGGGTGGCATGGCCTGACCACCGAGGTTGCTTACACCTGGTCGAAGCAACTGGACGAATATTTCGGCGAAAGCGGCGAATCGAATAACGCTGGCGTCGCCAAAGAAATCATCGGGGGCCAGTGGCATCCGCGCTGGAGTTATGGTCCCTCCGACGCGAACCATACCAACCGCTTCGTGACTGCCGTCGCCTATGAGTTGCCGGGAAAAACATTGGGAAACCGCATACTGCGCGAAGGGCTGGGAGGATGGCAGGTGAATGCGATCGCCACCTTCGAATCTGGATCTCCGACCACCGTTTTCAACGGCTACACCAGTTCATACGATGGCATGGGCGATGTTCCACTCCAGACCTGCGACGGCAACATTTCCCGGAGCAGCAGGAACATTACGCACGCCTTCAATACCAACTGCTACACCGAGCCTGCTGCAAGCACCAATCCCTTTTACCTCAATCAGGGCATAACAAACTACGCGGTAACTCGAGGCGACGAGACCCGCAATGAACTGGTTCAGCCCGGAATTAACAACTGGGACATGGGATTACAAAAATCTTTCCACGTGTTTGGCGAAGGCCGCGAGTTGCAGTTCCGGGCGGATTCGTTCAACACCTTCAATCACACGCAATGGAGCGCCATGAATAATAGCTACTGTCCGTTCCTGGGTTATGCCCCGTGCGTTATTGACGACCGCCAGACCAATGCAGAAAGTCACTTCGGCTACGTAAGCGCATCTCATCCCGGCCGCCACGTGCAGTTGAACGCGAAGTTCGTATTCTAGGCGCCGCACGGCGCGAGCGATCACCCCCCAGTCGCTCGCGCCCCGAGGAAGCAGCATGGGCTTGCGCGCGATTCTGACTGATCGCGTCACGCCCATAAAAATCACGTAGTTCAAAATCGAATTCCCTTATGCAGAAGCCTATTGTTGTCGTTGGCAGCATCAATCTCGACTTGGTCGTGGCAGCTGATCGTATTCCCCGGGTAGGCGAGACCATCATCGGCAACACCTTTAACACTTTCTACGGAGGTAAAGGAGCAAACCAGGCCGTCGCGGTAGCGAAACTCGGTTACCCGGTTTCGATGGTAGGCAACGTCGGAAGCGATACCTTTGGAAGACAGTTACGCAGCGGCCTCAAAGACGCCGGGGTAGACATAACTTACGTAAACACGGTTGAGGGGCCATCCGGTGTCGCATTGATCACGACCGGACGCCTCGGCGACAACAATATTGTGGTTGTGCCCGGTGCCAATGGTCATCTCACGCCGGAACTACTGGAGAAAGCGGCGACGATTTTGGAAGGCGCTGGATTTCTTTTAGTACAGCTTGAGATTCCTTTGGAGACGGTTGATTATCTGACGCTATTTGCCGAGCACCATGACATTCCGTTGATGCTCGACCCGGCTCCGGCGCGCGAGCTTCCAAGGGCTCTGCTTCGCAGGCTGACTTGGATTACGCCGAACGAAACTGAAGCTTCAGAACTGATCAAGGCGGGCAGCGAAAACGGCAACCATGATTCCTACGCAACGGCAGATCATCTTCTGGCTTCGGGCGTCAAGAACGTTCTGCTGAAGTTGGGGTCGCGTGGTTGCCTGATCGCCCAGCCAAATCGTCTGAAAAAACTCATCCCTGCATTTCCCGTGAATGCTGTAGACACGACCGGCGCCGGGGATGCCTTCAATGCGGGATTTGCCGTGGCGTTGATGCGCGGCTTGCCGGTTACGCAGAGTGCCATTCTTGCTTCTGCAACGGCTGCGATTTCTGTAAGCCGGCACGGAGCGCAGCCCTCCATGCCGACCTCGGACGAAGTAACGGCCTTTGTAAACCAATGATTGGAACCGAAGCGTCTTCATTTGCGCTCGATCGCAAGAAGTAGGGCAAGCCAGGATTTAATTCTTCCTCGCGATATCACTAGTCGTGTATTCAGTAGCCGCATATTCAGAAAAGGAGAGGAGCATCGATGATGCGTCGTTCGCAGCTAGCTCTGCCGAAGGTCAGCCGTTTATTGGTTGGCGCGTTGGTTTTGGTCGCCATCGGCTTTGCTCAGGACCTTCGGACCGTCAAGCCGGAGACCATTGGCTTGTCTTCGGAGCGCCTGCAAAGGATCGGCGCGGCAGTTCAGCGAAGCATCGATGACAAACGAATCGCGGGTGCGGTGACGCTGGTCGTTCGGCACGGACAGATCGGCTGGTTTCAGGCGCAAGGCATGGAGGACCGCGAGGCAGGCAAAGCCATGCGTCCGGACACGATATTTCGCATCTGCTCGATGACCAAACCGATCACGAGTGTGGCGGTCATGATGCTCTATGAAGAAGGGCATTTCCTGCTGGGAGACCCAATCTCCAAGTACTTGCCGGAATTCAAAAACCCCAAGGTGCTCGTCCAACCCTCCACAGGCGAGGCCTATTCCATCCCGGCAACCCGGGAGATCACAATTCAAGATCTTTTGCGGCACACGTCAGGACTTACTTATCAATGGAATCCTGTGCTCGGCCCTCTTTACAAAAATGCGAATGTGGCCAACGGCTTGTTGCAGTACGATGGCACCATCGAAGATAGTGTGCAACGTTTGGCGGGAGTGCCTTTGCTTTTCAATCCCGGCGATCGCTGGGAATACGGCCTTAGCGTGGATGTGCTCGGGCGCTTGGTTGAGGTGATCTCGGGCAAGCCTTTGGATGAATTCCTGCGAGATCGCATTTTCGTTCCACTCGGAATGAAAGACACATATTTCTATCTACCCAACGATAAGGTTGATCGCCTGGCTGCCCTCTACACCTACTACGAGGGCAAAGGCCTGAACCGTTTTCCCGACACTCCGATTACTGAGGGGCCATTCTCGTATTCCGCGGATTATCCCTATCGCGGGCCGAAAAAGTTATTCTCCGGCGGCGGTGGCCTGGTCTCGACGGCGCAGGACTATATGCGCTTTTGCCAAATGATGCTTGATGGAGGCAAGGCGGGAAATATGCGGTTCCTGAGTCCCAAGTCAGTTGAGCTCATGACCCATGATCAGCTCGGAAACATCAGTTTCGACCGGGCCTTCGGATTGGGTTTCGGGATCGAGGGCGTTAAAGTTCCGCTCGCCGAGACCGGGTCAGCCGGTGAATACAGGTGGGGCGGGCTGTACTACACGGCATTCTCCATCGATCCGAAAGATCAAATGATCGTGATCTTTATGGCCCAATTGCATCCGACGGGTGGGCTCACCCTTGACCGGCAGGTCAAAGCACTGGCGTATCAGGCGATCGTCGAATAACCGCTGTTAAGTGGGCCACACGCCAAACGTGTCAGCGTCACGGCGGAATGACTCCATCTCGATCATGGTTGATACCCGTCGGTCCTCCACTGCTTGACTGGTGTCCTCGACGTCCGGTGCGTTGCAATGATCCGTAAAATCTTATGTTTGCTCATGTGTTCGATCCTACACATAGCTTCTGGACCACGTCCCGATGGTCCTGGAAACCGATCTATACCCGAACAAAGCGAGCGTCGACAAAAAACTTCGGCTTCTGTATCTTCCGGACACGACGCATTCCGGCAGCGGATGTGCTCGGATTACATTGCTATATTGTCCGATGAAGCCGCGGCTTGAAATCACTTGTGTTTTTCGGTAAGTGACCTTTCGGAACCGTCAGAACGATCGTGGAAGGACAATGAACATACAGACCACTCCATCGCCCGAACCGGCTCGCCCGCAATTCGCCCAACGCATACCCCGCGCGCGGAGCGGCAGATGGCTTCGTCTGTTTCAAGGTATAAGGCCGGTGACTCGGGCCGGAGCTGCCCGGGATGCCTTGGCCGGATTCCAACTGGCGGCCATGAACATCCCGCAGGCGCTGGGCTATACGAAGATTGCGGGCATGCCGTTAGTCACGGGATTTTACACGCTGTTGCTTCCGCTGTTGGCATTTGCCGTGTTCGGTTCGTCGCGCTACCTGGTGGTCGCTGCTGATTCAGCAACTGCATCTATTCTTGCCGGGAAGCTTGCGACTATGGCCCCCATTGCAAGCGCGAGATATGTGGCGCTGGCGTCGACGGTCGCTCTGCTCACTGCCGGATTTCTGCTGTTGGCTCGAATCCTCAAGCTTGGCTTCCTGGCCGATTTTTTATCGCAAACCGTTCTGACAGGTTTCCTCACCGGAGTTGGGTTTCAGGTGGGCATCACCGTGCTGAGCGAGATGGTCGGTCTCGACGTGCACTCCAATCGGACGGTCGGGCAGCTCGTTGATGTCTTCCGCAGCCTGGCCAGGATTCACCTGCCAACCGTGGCTATCTCGGCGGTAGTCGTGACGAGCGTCTTCGCTTTAAGCCGATTTGCCCCAAAGATCCCCAGCTCCCTGCTCGCGGTCGCCGGCGCAATTGCCGCGAGCGCAACCTGGGATTTCGCGGGCCATGGCATCGCCATCATCGGCCCGGTCGTCGGAGGGCTTCCTCATTTAGGGTTGCCGGACGTGCACTGGAAGGATGTCGTACCGTTAATCGGCGTTTCCGTCTCCTGCTTTGTGATGATCCTCGCGCAGAGCGCGGCAACCGCGCGTTTCTACGCAGGGCGCCACCATCAGTATCTGGACGAAAGCATAGACCTGGTCGGTCTGTCTGCGGCCAATGCGGCGGCGGCGTTGAGTGGGACGTTTGTAGTCGATGGGAGTCCAACTCAAACCGCGATGGTCGAAAGCTCCGGTGGTCAGAGCCAGCTTGCCCAGGTAGCTACCGCCATAGCAGTTGCGTTCGTTCTGCTTTTTCTGACCAAGCCGATGCAATACCTGCCACGTTGCGTGCTGGGAGCCATCGTATTTTTGATTGCTGTCCGTCTAATCGACGTGCGTGGCTTGCGCGAGATTCGACGCGAGAGTCCCGGGGAATATGCTCTGGCCGTGTTTACTGCGGCCGTCGTTGTGCTGGTGGGAGTTGAGGAGGGCATTCTTTTGGCCGTGGTGCTGTCGCTGCTCCGGATTGTGCACCACAGCTATCGTCCTCATACCGGAGTCTTGGTCGTAAGCCAAGGTGATGCGTGGAAGTTGGCGCCGGCGGTTCCAGGTGCGATAACCGAGCCAGGTTTAATCATCTATAGCTTCGGAGCTGCGCTCTTCTACGCGAATGCCAGCCTGTTTGAAAAAGAGGTTCGCTGTTTGCTTGGACCAGCGCTTTCACCGGTGCGATGGCTGATCGTTGACGCTGAAGCGATCACGAATGTGGATTACACCGCCGCCCGGATGGTACGCCAGCTTCACAAGGAATTGATCGAACGTGGAGTTGCGTTGGTATTCGCTCGCGCGCCTCTCTCTCTGAAGGCAGACTTGGACCGGCATCTCTTGACTGAAGTCATCGGCCCGGCGCAGTTTTTCGCCCGCATTCATGATGCGGCGGCTGCATTCGCGAAACTCAGAGATCCGCAAGCAAAGACGTTCTCATGACCCGCTTTCATCTTTTGCACCGCTTCCCTGCTTATTTCTGACTCTCTGAAAACAATGGTAGAGCGCAGTCTTTCCCCTTCGATAACCTAATTGACGCGACCTGATTTGTAGGCGAGAATTGCGCGCCGTTTTTGGTCCTCGCTGAGGTGCCGAAGTCTTTTATGCGCGTTTCGTACTAATCCTTCGCGATGGTCGCATCGTCAAAAGAGCAGCAGGCCCCATCTTGAGATCGCGCCCCAGTCTCATGCGATGCAATCCAGCGAGCGGTGAAGTGTGCTACTGGTTGACTATCCTTATTTACTCCGGCCGATGGTACGATCCCCTATGAAAAGAATCAGCGCCTTTTGGCGGTTTCTCGGTGTGCTCATGCTCGCCTCGCTGGTCTTCCAGGGCTGCAACGCCGTCAATCCGTTGTGCGGAAGCGCTCGGCCGGCGCCGATCATCGGATCCCTTTCCGCCAGCACGATTACGCTGGCTGAAGTGCAGCAAGACTTTGTTCTCCATGTGTACGGCGCTAACTTTGTTTCGTCCTCCGTTGTGGTCATCAATGGAACCAATCTGAGCACTCTGGTCACAAGCAGTACGCAGTTGCAGGCCACGATTACTACCGCTGTGATCTCCGCGCCTGGAACCGCCAGCGTGACGGTCAACACTCCCAGCGGGATCACTGGAGATGTGGGCTGTAGCAGCGGTGGAACCAGCAGCGCGCTTGTCTTGACTATTACTTAACGGAAATAAAGAACTTTAGCTGTATACATAAACTATGCACTTCCTGCGCCACATCGTAATGCTCTCTCGCAGCCGCAAGTTTGCCTTTGGGACGATTCAAGCATCCATCACTTTACTCGCGCTGTTGTCGGTGACGCAACCATCGCGAGCGTTTGCGGCGAATCCTGATCTGGAGACGGTGCTGGCTGGTTCGCGCCAGCGTATTGAGAAAATGGACTACCGCGTGACCGGGCGGCTCACACGGGTGGAAGACAATGGCAAGCGCACAAACTACAAGTTTGTCGCCAAGGCTCACTGGTTTCCCGATGGCCTATACCTGCTGTGCGAGATCTCGGGGCCGGGTTCAGAGAAAACAACCCTTCTTCTGCACATGAGCATGAGCGGGCAACTGATCATCAAGGCCGCACTTCCGGGCGAGAAGAGCGCCAGGATTTTGCCATTCGAACATTGGAACGACCCACTCGTGGGAACGGACTTTTCCTATGAAGACATGGTGGAGGGCCAGTTCTTCTGGAAGAATCAGGAACTCCTCGCGCCGGAGAAATATGGCGCACGGGATTGCTTTGTCCTCAAGAGCAAGTCCGGCACGCAGGACCGGTCTTACTACGACTCGGTAACATCGTGGATTGACAAAAGCATTTTGTACCCAGTGCACGTGGTGAAGACGCTTCACGGTACGGGGCAGCAGAAGGAATTTATTTACTACGGGCTGCGGCAGGTCAGCGGAGTTTGGTCTGCGTCGCAAGTGGAGGCAAAGTCACAGGGCAAGTCCGGCTCTTCGATTCTGGTAATCGAAACGGGATCACCAAACGCTAAGCTCGGACGTAAAGACTTTGAAATCGGAGCGGCAGGGGCGCAAGAGGATAAAGCGAAATGAATCGAATCTTCGTAGTTGCCAGTTGGCTTACGCGCACGGTCGGTTAAGCATGAGATCCTTCGCTGCGCCTGAAGAGCGGCTACGCTCAGGATGACGGCGTTCAAGGAACGAGTTCTTTTTCTGGGGTTGCCGTGGCCCCATGTAAGCCCCAGGGCCACCAGTTCCAGTCGCCGGCGAGTTGTAATAGTGCCGGCCCGACCACCATCCGCACCACTGTAGCATCGATCAGCACCGCCCCAGCAAGCGTAAAGCCCAGCATTTGGACGACTAGAAAGCTTCCCAGCGTGAATGCGGTGAAGACGGCAATCATAATTGCCGCGGCGCTCGTGATGAGCTTGGCCGTCCGCGCCAGGCCCTCGATCACCGCCGATCTTTCGGATAAACCGCGCCGCCGTTCTTCGAGGACGCGGGCGACTAGGAAGACCTCGTAGTCCATACTCAATCCGAAGACGATGGCAAACGAGAGAATTGGCACGATCGGGTAGACAGTGCCAGTTGGTCCGTGGAGTCCAAAGAGTTTGCTGCCGTGGCCATCCTGAAAAACGACAACTAAAGCACCGAAAGCAGCGCCGACCGAGAGCAGGTTCAGCAGAACTGCTTTGACAGCGGCAAATAAAGAACGTAACCCGATCAGGAGCGCCAGCAAGCTCCCCAACACGACGCCCAGGATCAGCTTGGGCAACCGCTCTTTTACAACCGCATCATAATCTGCGTCGAGTGCAGGAACGCCGCCGACGCGCAGCACGGCGCCGGGCACGCCTGTCATCGCAGCAGCATTAGAGGAACGCACCTCTCGTACCCAGCGTATCTGTTGGTTGGGCGTGAGAGCGGGGGTGGGCAGCAACTCAATCAAGGTCGCCTGACCATCGCTGCGAAGAAAAGTCTTGCGGATTGCCTCAGGCACATCGTTTACGGCATCCGCGTTGTCAGACATCCCCGTGAGGGTCGGAAGAGATAACACTTCTTGCGCCCTCGGATCGCTCTGAAAGCGCTTCGTCAGGCGACTGACGGCAAGCCAGCCCGCGGGCGAGAGCGGCGGTGATTGCGGCGGTAACTCCAGGACAACTCTTAGCGACTGCACAATACCCGACCGCCCCATGTTTTGCAGCGTGTGCAACGCTTGCACCGATTCGGCTGCGGCTGGAAGCGAATCGTGGTCAGGAATTCCAGGAGCAATTCTTCGTGCCTGGAAGGCAAGAATCAGCAGCGGAATTCCGGCGATAAGCAGAGCTGTCCAGGGCCGATGGGTTACGATGTTGCCCCATCGCTCCCACCGCTTACTCGGGGCGCATAGACTGTCACTGTCCTGCGCTTCATTTCTCGTTTCAACCCGTCTGATGGGAAGACGAAATCGAAGGGCATTGATGCGATGCCCCAGCAGGCCCAGCACCCAGGGCAGAATGAATGTACACAACATCACACTTAGGAGGGTTACTAGCAAGCCGGCAATCCCGATGGAGCGCAGCTCGCTGATGGGCACAATCAGCAGCGCTGAGAATCCGATGGCAACTGTCGTAGCGGAAATTAGCAGCGTCCGCCCCGCTTGCCCGGCAGCAATATCGGCAGCGCATCCCGGATCACACCCTTCACCCAATGCTTCGCGAAACCGGCTCACCATCAGCAATGCATAATCAATGCCCAAGCCGAGGCCGAGCATCGTCGCCAGATTCTGCACCAGAATCGACAAATGTAAATAATGTGCGAGTAGCGCAGCCGCACCCAGCGCCATCGAGATTGAGAGCATTCCAACTCCCAACGGCAATAGCGCGGCTACAAGACTGCCAAATGCCAGCAACAGCAGCACGAGCGTTACTGGCGTCGCTCGTTCCTCGGCGCGGGTCACGTCGTCTGCACTGACCTTGCGAAGATCGAAGTTCAGCGGCGTTTCGCCCGTAATCTCCAGTTTGATATTGGGATATTGAGAGCGAAGCTGACCTTCCATCCAGTCTGCTTTTGCCCGCAGCGTGGGAACCAACGCCTCGACAGATGGATCGTGGGGGTCCAACCCGACGATGATCAAGGCCCCGCCATTGTCCCCGGTGAACACAGGGTCTGGCCAATCCAGACTCGAGATGGCACCCGACACTCCCGCCACATTACGCAATGAACTTGTTAAGAAGCCCAGTGCATCTGCGCCTTTTGCTGAATCTGGATCAGGAAGACCGCTGATCACCAAAACCAGGCGGTGGGCGTACGGAGACTGGAAACGCTGCGCCAGTTCCAGATCAACTTTTTCGGATTCTCCGCCCTTGATGTGAACAGCCGTCTCCAGGCGGCGTTCGACTTTGTAGGAAAAGGGCAGCAGAGCAAGCGCCATGACAAACCCCGACATCGCCAACCAAAATCGGTAGCGCGCGGCACCCGGGCCAATCTTCGTGCCTGGCTCGATCTGAACGGTGGTCTGGGTCATTGGTATGCGCCAAGCCAAAAAACCTCACTACTGCTGAAAATTTCTGGTGACGGATTCGCCTGTGCGGTCAGTTAAACGGCATAAGCCCCACTCCGGCGACTGTCACTTGTGCGAGTTACCGGTCTTGCTCTTTAGTGTCTTGACCGGCGCGGTTGGTTGCAGCGCACGTCAACCAAAAACACGCACTGGAATTAAGGTGACTCCAAGAATGAGCCGCCACGAATTGAACACGCATTTCAATCCCCGTAGATTGATGAGTATACTCGTTTCAAAACAGCTTCAAAATTACTGAAGTTGAGGGCCCTTGACCGGAAGTTATGAAGCTGAGCCTCGCAAGTTCCAAAGTGGTAACAGGTCGGAACCTTTCGTTTGGAAAAGCCCCGCGCGGAACTAACTCGCCGCTGCTATCGAAATTTTCTCTTTGACTTCACCGGGCCGCAGGTGCGGGCGCCCGCGTTGCCGACGTAGTCGTGCAAGGCTCCAGGCCTCTTCTGTCTAACTGATCAGCCCAACTCAGACGGGATGTACTTGCACGAATGTTCGAATTTTAAGGTAGCGATCGGCGTCCTTCCCAAGATGGCGACAATGTCCGGCACAAGGAACGCGCACGCGAATACATTCAAAAGCCCGCGACCACCGGTTTCCCGGAAGTCACGGGCTCAAGCGTTCGATTACGGTGCCTGCCTTGCCAGCCTGAGCGCTACCCAGTTCAGAAATAGAACTTGAGAGCAAACTCAAGATTCCTGGGATCCTGACTGCCGGTGAGATCGCCGAATGTGTTCGCCGTAGTGCTGTAGTACATATTCGGCGCGGCCAGGTTGGGATGGTTGAATGCGTTCAGGAAGTCGGCGCGAAACTGCAAGCGCATGGATTCGCCGAAGAGGAAGTTCTTTTGCAGGCTTAGATCAAGGTCCACGTAATGAGGCCCAATCACTGGACCTTGCGCGGGGCACGTACCAAACGTCCCCGGCGCCTCCTGTGTGAATGTGTTATTTGCGTTCGAGAACCACTGGAATTGATTTCCCACGCCCGGAACATTTACTATCTGGCGCGTGTATTGGACAGGACCGCTACAGTTTGGGCGAGCAGAACCTGGCCCGGGACCATCTTCCCCGGTGAAAGTGCCCGAACTGTCAGTCCCGTCGTAGACGGCCAGAGGGAATCCGGCATGATAGGAAACGATTGGACCAACCGACCAGTTTCCCACCACCGCATTTACCGCTCCGGGGAGATCGTGGCCGAAAGGTTTCCCTCGCCCCACGGGCAGTTCGTAAAGTACATAGCCGCTCAAGACCTGACTGGAGTCATAGTAGCAACGAGCCCAATTCGATCGAGGGTCATAGAGGTTTTGCCAATAAGGAAAGGAACTCGAGGTCTCGGAATTCGGACTGTAGGTTCCGTAGTAGCCGCTGTTGTTCGTCATGCACTTTCCCCAGGTGTAGGCAATCTGGCCCTCCAATCCTCCGCTGGAATGTTTTTGCAGTACGGCCTGCAAAGCGTCGTAACGCATGGTGCCGACCGATGCCGTGTCGTAAACATCGGCGAGACTGTTGGGACCATATCCCAGGCTGTTCCCGCCGGCATCGTTTCCGTTGAAGCCACCAATGAAAGGAGTGTTGTTGGTTCCCAGTTGCAATTGCCCAAGATCCAGAGGCACTACCAGATGGGTAACCTTCTGGCCAACATAACCAACCTGCGCAGTGAGCGTCTTTGTCAGTTCATGCTGGATGGAAAAATTCCATTGTTCACCGACCGCGGGCTGCACCGTGGGACCCCAGGCATACATAGTCGATCCGGCAACCGATTGCTGTGATGGTTGGAAGTCGCCGGCAGCGCCAGCCTCGGTGGCAAAAGGTGCGGCGCCGGAGTTGTAGTTATTCGTTCCCGCAACCTGACTCGGCGTATAGGGCGGATTACGGGGCAGCCGTAGATTGGTGCCCGTGCCCTCCAGATAAGAAGAGACGCTGAATGCTCCACGGACGACGGTTTTGCTTTGTAACACTGCCGGAGCCCAGGAGAATCCGATGCGCGGCTCGAACTCTCCGAGTCCAGAATACTTGCTGTTGTAAAGTCCTCGGCTGAAGCCGTTCTTCCCAATAATGCCTGTGGGGACGGCGTTGCTTCCGGGGAATTCGAGGATGCCGGTCGTCTTGTCGACGTTCACTTGGCGATTGTTGGTTTCAATCCAGGGAGTACGCGCCTCATACCGTAGTCCCAGATTCAATGTCAGGCTACTGGCGATGTGCCAATCGTCCTGTGCGAAGCCAGCTAGCATCCAATCCCTTTGATGGAAGCCGCCGCCCGCTTCTCCGCGAGCAACGGAGTCGGGCAAGCCCAGAGCGAAACTCGCCCCCGCATCTCCGCCAGTTGCTCCGTCGCCTGCTTCTGATGTGTAGTTGTTGGTGAAGCCGATATCGCCCAGCACCCCGGCATTGCCCGGATAGGTAATGTTCAGCCGGTACCGGTTCATCTGGAATCCAAATTTTGTATTGTGGTGTCCGTGACTCCACAGAAGATTGTCGGATATTTGCCAGACCGTGGAAGCGAACTTTTGGATGATCGCACCGTTTCCCAGACCGGAGTAGTTGGCTATGCCGCCGCCATTATTAGCTGCACTGGAAAAGGTGATTTGCGGCAGACCACTGATGCCGCCCTCCGAGGTGCCCGCTATACCGGTACTGGTTGCGAGCGTCGCGACGGAAGGGGCGAAGGTCGTATTCGGGCCAAAAGGCAAGACGTAGTTCACACCGATGCGAAAATCGTTGAGCAGTGACGAAGTGAAGGTGTGCGTTTCATCAAAAGCAGTGTTGTCGATATGCGCTTCTGAACTCGAATTTCCGCCCAGCAGGTAGGTTGTGGTAAGAGGATCGATTTCCTTGCCCCGGGAATATCGGGCAAACATGCGATCTTTTTCCGAGGCGTTGAAATCCACTTTGAAATCTTCCTGATCGTCGTTGTTCTGGCTTCCATTCTGAACGATGGCGGTATTCGGCGCGCTGCTGGAGCCTTGCGGATAGAGCGGCGAGGCCATGAGCACCTTGAAAGCATTATCCAGTCGATTGGTAGGTATGATGTTGCCCTTAAAGGGCACCGGTGTCCCCGACAGGACACAAGGTGTGCCGCTGACTCCTGTGCCGGCGACACAGGGGTCATAGATTTGCACGCCATCGGCTAATAGGGCGCTAAAATTGCCTCCGCGTTCCGCACTTGACAGCACGGTCTCCGTGCCTGCAGCGAGTGGATGATCGAAGCGGGAACCTTCGTAATCGGCGAAGAAAAACAATTTGTTCTTGATGATGGGGCCGCCGACTGTGCCGCCGAACAGATTCCAGCGCATCTGCGCCTTCGGGAGGCCGATTCCCCCTTCCCCATTCGGCAAGAAACCGTTCTGCCACGAGTTGGCATTGAATTTGTCATTGCGAATGAATTCGAAGACGTCGCCGTGGAAGGTGTTGGTACCCGATTTTATGGAAGCGCTGACCACCCCTCCCTGAAAATTCCCGAATTCCGCCGACGCGTTCTGGGTGATGACGTTGAACTCCTGAATGGCGTCGGGGGAGGGGGTGAATCCGACCGCGTTTTCCGACGCTTGATTGTTATCCACTCCGTCGAGGATAAAGTTATTCGATTCCTCGCGATTGCCGTTGATATAAGGACGCCCGCCGCCGTTACCCGCGATCTGTTGCGAAGTTTGCGATCCGGTATTCATGGTCTGCGGATCGATCGTAAGTGCGCCGGGAGTGAGCAAGGTCAATTGCACGAAGTTACGCGAGGCCAGCGGCAGATTATCGTTGGTCTTGGCATCGATCAGCGTGCCCAGCTGCGTGGTATCCGTCTGCAGTACTGGCGCCTCGTCCACAACTTCTACGACTTGGTTCGCGCCCTTCACCTTGAGTTGAAATGTGAAGCGGGCGACCTGGTCCAGCACAAGTGTGATGGCGGACTGTTCGGCGGTTTGAAATCCTGCCGCCTCCACTTTGATTTCATATTTGCCAACCGGCAGGCGCTGGAGATTGAAGACGCCGACGTCGTTGGTTCGAGTCGGGTAGGAGGTGCCGCGCTCCACATCGTGAGCGAGCACCGATGCGCCCACCACGGGCGCTCCGGAAGGATCGGTCACGCTCCCGGTAATGGTGGCCGTAACCTCCTGCCCCCGCGCGGGGCAAGCGAGGAATGCCGCGAACATGCCTACAAACAACACGAGAACGATCATCATGGATGCTTTCGACTGTGTCATTTCCGTCTCCTTTTTCAATCCTTCGCTTGCGTGGCCCCACATCAACCACCACTACTCTTTCATCACTCCGTAGTGAAAACGAGGAGGCAGCTTCGCTCCGTATTTCTCCGCCATCGCCAGCGTCAGCGCTTGCGGCACGATAACGGAAGTGATTCCTTCCCATGGTTCCGGCACCGCTCTAATCGTTATCGGCAAAAATCTGTCTGAGGCCGACCGCTCTTCGGTTCCGACCAGAATTACTCTGCCGCCGCGCGTGTGACAGTCATTTGCTAATTCAATTCCCAACTCGGCCGTCCGTCCCAGCGCCGAAATGATGGCAACATGCGACTCATCGACGTCAAGAATCGGCCCGTGCCGGAAGCCGCCTCCTGAATGAGCAGCAGCACGATAGCCGGTCATCTCACGAATGCACAACGAACCCATGATGGCGCCCCCGTAAGCTGGACCGCGTCCGATAATCTCGATGTTCTTCGCCCCGCGACAAAATCTTTCCAGTTCTCCACGCAGAGCAAATACCTTATCGAGAGCAGCGGCGTAAGCTACGCGTGCCCGCTCGGCATCTTCACGCCAAGCCCGTCCCACGATATGGGAAGCGAGCACGATGCATGCGGCCGTGGCGTTGGTATACGTCTTGGTCGCATTGCCATATTCCGGGCCTGCCAAAATCGGAAATCTGATCTGCGCTAACGACCAGCACGTGCTTTTTTCGTTGTTGCAAAGCAGAACGATGGGTTTGTCGATACTTTTTTTGCAAAGCTGTACAAGTTCCGCGCTCTCGCCGGAAGTGGTCAACAGAATGGAAACGGCGGGTTCGTCCCATACCGGCTGGGAGTAGTGCAGCCACTCACTCGCGTCCACTGCAAATGCTGCCCGCCCACATGATTGCAGAAAAGAGGAAGCGGCAATCGAGGAGCAATAGGATGCTCCCATTCCAACCAACACCACGGGACCCGCAGAAACTGCTAGATTGCGCAATTGCTCCAGCACTTCTTTGATTGAGCGATCCTCGCCGTAAGCCTGCAACAATCGAGCGAGACACTCCGGCTGTTCCCGACATTCCATTTCATAAATGGATGTCATGCTCCGGGTCAGCATGTCTTTCGGAGGCTCGACGCCAGCGATCCAGCGCGACTCTTGGCTCCCCTGGTTTTCCATAATTACCCGGTGAATTTCGCAGCCAACATTGCCTGGCCGATGTTTGTAATGAATCGTTATGAACTATACAGTATTATGTTGTTGAGGTAAACATGTGGCCGATTTAGGTGTCCTCGTTCCACCTCGCGTGAATCGCGGATTCATACTGCGCATTTCGTCGATCGCCGCACTGGGAGGCGTGCTCTATGGCTACGACATGGGCATCATCGCTGCCGCGGCCATCTTCGTGAAGCGGACATTTGCGCTCTCCACGTTAATGGAGGAATGGGTCGTCAGCATCGTGCTGATTGGGGCCATGATTGGAGCGCTGGTAGGAGGAACGGTCGCCGATCATATCGGCCGTCGCGCTACGCTGGTGTGGGCGGGAGGCATTTTCATCGTAGGCTCACTGCTCGCACCTCTGTCTGCCAATGTTTACGTTCTGATCGTGGCGCGCGCGATCATCGGAATCGGAATCGGTTTCACCTCGGTAACCGCGCCGGTATATGTTTCCGAACTTGCCCCACCCCAGTCACGCGGAATGCTCATCGGGCTTTATCAGTTTGCGTTGACCGTCGGCATCGTGCTCGCGAATCTGGCCGGCTACTGGCTCGCTGCGCAACAGGCGTGGAGATTGATGTTTGGCATCGCCGTAGTGCCGACAATCTTCTTTCTGGGAGTGATTCTCACTGTTCCCGAAAGTCCTCGCTGGCTCTTCGCTCATGGCCGCACGAAAGATGCTGAGGCAGTTCTGCATCGGTACACTGACGCCGTTGGAGCGAAACAGTTTCTCGACGATATTGAAGAAGGGCTCAAGACGCCCATGGAACAAAACTGGAGCGCGCTCTGGAGTCCGGCCGTGCGGGGGTCGCTTTTCATCGCCTGCGGTCTTACCGTGCTGCAGCAGGTTACCGGAATCAACACGATCATTTACTATGGTCCACAAATTTTCGAACTCGCGGGAAGCGCGTCGCACGCCAACGCAATCTTCGCGACCCTGATCGTCTCTATCGTGAACGTTGTTGCGACAGTCATAGGAATCGTGCTCGTTGACCGGATTGGACGTAAACCACTGCTCTACACAGGCGTGAGCGGCATGACGATCGCGCTCTTCGCGCTTTCTTTCGCCTTTGGCCATCAGGAAATGCTGGAGGCGTCGCTGGGGACTGTGGCGATTACCTGCCTTGTGGTCTATATCGCGTGTTTTGCATTCAGTTTGGGGGCGATCGCTTGGATCCTGGTTGCTGAAGTTTTTCCATTACGCGTCCGCGGGCGAGGTGTCGCGGCTGGAACGTTGTTCTCCGGCATCGCAAACTTTGCTGTGTCCCTGACATTCTTATCCCTGATTAATATCCTCGGCAGCGCAGGCACGTTTGCAATCTATGGAACGCTTAGTATCATTACACTTGTTTTTGTACGATTTGTCGTACCCGAGACGCGCGGGCGCGACTTGGAGAGCATCAGCCTTCCCGAGAAAAGCTGAACCGGATGGTTTGAATTTTGCGCGTTTCTTAGACTGATTCGTCTGCTTTGCTAAGCGCTAATCGAATCGCTCCTACCAGTTGTGCGTCTTGCCCCAGGCTGCTAACAGTCAGTTTGGGCTGTACGGGCTCGTTGTATTTATCCAGGAATCGCTGCGTGGAATCTCGTAAAGGCATGCTCATCCCTACGCCTCCGCCCAATATGAAAAGCTCACAATTCAGGACCAAAGATATGTTGTATACTGCATAAGCCAGCACTTTCGCCGAGCGATTTAGAACGCCCTCGGCAACTAAATCTCCGGCGCGGGCGCACTCAAAAATTTCCGTTGCGCTAAGGTTGTGGATCGCCATACCGTTTCCGTTGGAAGAGTGTAGCCACTCGTTCCGAATGCCTTCGCCGCCGATTACACTCTCTAGCGATCCCGGTGCGCCGTGCTCCGCAGCCTCTTCCGGGGCCCCCGGAACATACATATAACCAACCTCTCCTGCAGTCCAATCCGTGCCGCGGATCAACTTGCCATTGGCAAATACACCCGCGGCGATCCCCGTTCCAAGAGCAAGAAACACAAAATTATCAATGCCTCGCGCGGCCCCAATCCAGTTCTCTCCGATCGCTCCCATTCTTACATCGTTCTCCACCGCGGCGGGAATGCACAATGCGGACTCCAGCAAGCTGCGAAGCGGGACATTCCTCCAGCCTTTTAGATTGGACGTCCTAACCACGACACCCGCATCCACGTCCGTAATGCCGGGTGCGCCCGCAGCAACAGCCAGTAGCGAACGGCGAGATATAGAGGCGTGTTGCAGCAGATGCGTGACACCCGTGCAGATTTGTTCGACGACCATGCCGGGAGAAGATGTTTTTTGGGTGGAGGTGGACCATTTGCCCAGCACTGTTCCGTTCATGTCAGACAATGCAATTCGTAAATTGCTTCCGCCTATATCCACGCCAATCACATGTCCATAGCCCGCGTTAATGCGAAGCGCATGATTTTGTCGACCGGCGTTGGATTTACCGTTAGACGTCTTTTCGACGAAGCCTTTCTTCGCCAGAAAGGAAACAGCAGCTGAGAACCTGGAGGAGGATAACCCCGAACGCTGCTCCAATCTGTCGCGCGAATCGAAATCGCGGTCCCGCAGTTGCTGCAGCACTTCGCGAGCATCATTTTGCTTCAGCAAATGCCGCTGCTGTGCTCGTCGATGAAAAGAGATGGCTGTAGGCGTTTTGGGCATGTCTAGTACAGATTGCTTCCAAGACTAAGTTATCTTTCTTTATGAAGTCAGTCAAACAAGGATTCTACTGTGCGCCAAGGACAGTTCTATCGTGCACCTATAAATTCGTCGAATCGGATGGCTGCAGTAGACTGAGAACCGCAGATTCGAGCACCGAATAAATCGCGCCCCACAACACGGCCGAATGGCCCAGCCCGCCTAATCCGACCCGCACAACGCCATATTCACTTCCTTTCAGAAGGGCTTCCACCTCTTGTAATAGGCACGGATGGTTACCCACCTCTCCTCCGAGCAAGATAACGCTGGGATTGAGAATGAGGGCCATGTCCAGCACAATGTCAGCCAAAATCGTGGCTCGTTGCTTAAGTAAGCGTTTTGCCTCGGCATTTCCCGCGGCCGCCAGATCGAAGACATCGGCCGCGCAGTTCACCTTGAGATGTGCACGGGATCGCCCGCGATTGGCTTGCCAACTTTTCAGAATTCCGGGAGCGCCCAACAGCTTTTCCAGCTTTCCATAATTGTGAATGCTGGGGTGTTCTCTGGAAATGTTAGGGACGCGGAGATATCCAATCTCTCCTGCCGTCCACTGGGCCCCGCGATAAATGCTGCCATTCACGAAAATGCCGGCACCGACGCCCTCGCCAATGGTAATGAATACAAAATTCTTTTCCCCTTGCGCCGCTCCCCGATAATATTCGCCCTGGGCGGCAAGGTTGGTGTCATTTTCTATCGTTACATTGCATTTAAATTCCCTGGCGACCAGGGTCCCGAAAGGGACATTACTCCAATCCTTTAGAGCGCTTAACTCCATCACGACGCCCTCTTGCACATTGACGATGGCGGGCACACCTACGACAAGTTCCAAAAGTTGCTCCTCCGACTGGCCCAGCTTGCGCAGCAAGTCGCGCACTTCCTCGCCAATTCTCTTGCAAACGAAAGGAGGGCTCGACGACTTTCTCTCCAGCGAAACTCTTGCTTTTCCAATTTCCCGTCCGTCCAAGTCGGCAAGAAGGAAGCGAAGGGAGTCAGACCCGATCTCAACGCCCGCCACACAGCCTCGCTCCGCTCTGAAACGCAATATGTCTGGGGGTCTGCCGCCGGTCGAATCTCCCTCGCCGATGGGTTCGACCAGTCCGGCAAGCGCCAGGTGCGCTACGACATTCGTCACCGTCGGAGCGCTCAGTCCTGAGGCCCGAACCAGATCGGCCTTGGAGCACGGACCTGCCTCGCGAAGAAGCTTCAACAAGATTTGAGCATTGGTTTGACGGAGTAAGGGAGGCCTTCCGATTCGCACGGGTTCTCTCGTCACTGTGAAATCACCTGCGACACTCTAAGCCAGATATCCATCATGTTAAGACAATAGTCTGATTGCTGCTGGTTAACGAAGCTTGCAATACATTGTAATGCTTAATAACTATCTTTGACGTACAATGTCCACGAATCGCCACGGCGGCATGAACCCGCCCAACACGCTGCACAGACTGCGCAAACCGGAGACGGAGGACTGATGCTACTTGCGAGATTGGTTTCAAGTTTCCGCTTTCGCCGTTGCTTTTGGGGTGCCACGGTCCTCGTGCTCCTTTTGATCGGCACGAGCATGGCTCAGATCTCCAAGCCTAAATTTAAAATCATCGCTCTGGCAGAGGCCGGTGGAATCCACCGGCCATTTGTCGATGCCGCTAAGGTATGGCTGCAAAAGCTGGCGGTTGAGAATAATTTTTCCGTCGACTACATCGAGAATACTGACAAGATTAACGACGCATTCCTCACTCAGTACCAGGTATTCATCCAACTGAACTACCCTCCCTACGGCTGGACGCCGACAGCAGTAACCGCATTCACAAAATACATCGAAGAAGGCCGAGGCGGATGGATTGGATTCCATCACGCTACCCTGCTTGGAGAATTTGACGGATACGGAATATGGCCTTGGTTCTCCGAGTTCATGGGCGGAATCAGATTTACCGGCTACATTCCGAAGTTCGCCAATGCAACCGTCATTGTGGAAGATCCTTCGCATCCCGTGATGAAGAATGTGCCAGCGTCCTTTGTCGTGGATCAAGAGGAGTGGTACACATATGACAAATCCCCGCGCCCGAACGTTCATGTCTTAGCACGAGTCGACGAAGCCACGTATTCGCCCGACACTCGCACGAAGATGGGAGATCATCCTGTGATCTGGACCAACGAGCACTTTCGCGCTCGAAATGTTTACATTTTCATGGGCCACCATCCGGAGTTATTCCAGAATCCTACTTTCACAACAATTTTCAGAAACTCCATCTTTTGGGCAGCACACAAATGAAGAATTATTCGGTTCTTCTACTCTTGTTTTTGGCATTTCTGTGCAGCGCCATCCCTAGCGGCGCTCAACAACCACGGTTCAAAGTGCTCGCCTTTTATTCTAAGAACGTCGAACCCGATCACGTACAGTTCGCGGAGGACGCGCTGAAATTCTTCGCCGGGCGCGCAGCCAGCGACAACTTTACGTTCGACTCGACGACCGACTGGGAGCGCATGAATGATGCGTATTTAAAAATGTACCAAGTCGTGGTTTGGCTTAACAACTCGCCTACAAAAGAAGAACAAAGGCGCAGCTTTCAGCGCTACATGGAAAATGGCGGCGCATGGCTGGGTTTTCATTTCTCCGGATATAACGATAAGGATACAAACTGGCCCTGGTTCGTCGATTTTTTAGGGGGTGCAGTATTCCATATCAACAGCTGGCCACCGTTACCAGCGAAGCTCGTGATCGATGACCGGACTCATCCAATCACTAAAGGAATCCCCGACGCCTTCGAATCGCCGGCCAATGAGTGGTACATGTGGAAGCCGAGTCCCCGCCTCAATAAAGATGTGCGAGTCCTGGTTACATTCGATCCTTCAAATTATCCGCTGGGATTGAAGGACGTGCTTACCGGTGGCGACGTGCCCGTCGTGTGGACCAATACGAAATACAAAATGATTTATATGAATATGGGGCACGGAGACAAGATCTTCACGAGTTCCATTCAGAATAAGCTCATCGAAAATGCTGCAAACTGGCTCGGCATGGGAGGAGCGGACGCAGCCTTTCCGCCAGCGAGTGGAACGGAAATCAGTCCTCGCGGCATCGCGTTAAATCCTACGACGCACAAAGCGTATGCGGTGAATACCGCGGCCGGCACTGTGACCGTCCTGGGCACCGCCGGCCGCTCCCCTGCCGAGATAAAAGTGGGCGTGGAGCCCGAGGCGATCGCAGTGAATCCGAGCACAAACCGTGTCTATGTGGCGAACTCGGGCAGCGGCAATGTAAGCGTGATCGACGGCGCAACCGATCAGGTCATCGCAACCGTGAATGTCGGCGATCTTCCTTATGTGATTGCAGCGAATCCAACTACCAACAAGGTGTATATCTCAAGAACCTTCAGCAACACCATGACAGTCATTGACGGAGTGACCAATGTGGCGAGCGTTCTGAAGGTTGGTGTGCAGGCAGATGCGATTGCCGTGAATCCCACGGCAAACCGACTCTACCTGGAAGGCTATGAGGGTAACAACGTGACCATAATCGATGGTGCGAACAACAGCATAACAACGACGGCTGCCGGCACCCATCTCTGGGGAATTGCGGTGAATTCCGTAAGCAACAAAGTTTATCTGAGCAATACGGGCAGCTCGAATATTACGGTACTAGATGGGAAAGCGAATGCCGCGACGCTGGTGGATACGGGCGATATTCCTTGCGCGCTGGCTGTGGATTCCTCGACCGGCCGAGTCTATGCCGTGAACTACGGAAGCAATAGCGTGACCGTGATCGACGGCACGAGCAATTCAATTGTTACTACGATAAAAGTGGGAGCGCGCCCTCAGGCGATCGCGGTGGACTCAGGCAATCACAGAGTATTTGTCGCGAACACGCACGATAATACTGTCTCTGTGATCGATGGGAAGAGCAACTCTGTGGCAGCGACGATAAAAGCCGGTAACGGGCCCTACGCAATTGCGGTGAATAGTGCAACCCATACTGCCTTCGTAACAAACATTTCTGGCCCGGGCGTGACGGTGATCGATGGGCAAACGCTCTCGACGAGTCTGTCTTACTAGAGATTTTGCAGGAGAAATAACATGGGTAAACTCTTCATATTTCTAACGCTTGCGCTGACCACGTGGGCGCAGGAAGCGCACCCGATCCTCGCGCTGGGTTCACCTGCGCCAAACTTTGAACTCCCGGGCGTCGACGGAGCGACTCATAAGCTCGCCGATTATTCCTCAAGTCAAGTTCTCGTTGTGGTCTTCATCTGCAACCATTGTCCTATCGCGCAAATGTATGAGCAGCGTGTCGCGCAACTTGCGGCGGACTATAAGGAGCGCGGCGTTGCCGTGGTTGCGATTCAACCGAATGATCCCAAGGCAATCACCATCGATGAACTGGATTCCTCCGACATCAGTGACAGCCTCAAAGAGATGAAAATCCGGGCCCAGTACAAACATCTGACTTATCCGTATCTTTACGACGGTGAGACACAGTCGGTCGCGGATGCCTACGGTCCGCAAGCGACGCCGCATGTATTTGTTTTCGACCGTGGTCGCCGCCTTCGTTATGAAGGGCGCATGGACAACAGCTACCGCACAGAACTGGTGAAGACTCACGAAGCGCGCGATGCTATCGATGCGCTCCTGGCAAATCGAGAAGTGGCAGTTACTCATACTGGCGTTTTTGGCTGTTCGACTAAGTGGAAAGAAAAACAGTCCGCACGTCTGGAAACGCTCCGGAAAATCGAATCACAACCAATCCAACTGGAGATGGCATCAGCTGCTGATTTAAAGACATTACGAACCAATCCCACCCATAAAACTCTGCTGGTTAGTTTTTGGGCCACATGGTGCGGCTCATGCATTCACGAATTCCCGGATTTCGAAGACACTTTCCGAATGTATGGCGTGCGTGATGTCGAGTTAGTCACAGTGGCAGCTAATATGCCGGACGAAAAGAACACCGTAATGCGTGTGCTCGAGAAAATGCACGCGACCAGCCGCAATTTGCTGTTTGCTTCAGACGACACCGCCGGACTGCAGGCTGCCTTTGACCCGAAGTGGGACTCCGCGGTGCCCTATACCGTCCTGATTGCCCCGGATGGCAAGGTCTTGTATCAGAAGCAGGGATCTGTCGATATTTTGGAATTAAGAAGAACGATCCTGGCGAACTTACCATCGGATTATGAAGGCTTTAACAAGTATTGGCTCGAAAAATAATTCTCAGCCGCGCCCAACACACTAACTCGCCGTTTTGGAGATTCATGCAAACAAAATTTCACTCTTATTCACGCATCCTCATGTTTATCGTATTGGCAGCGGCCGCAGCCTGGGCCGGAGACGTGATACCAAAAGCCGCGTGGCGACGCCCCCTCGGCCTTCCGCTTGCGAAGCCGGGCGTCACTCGAGTTCCCGGCAATATCGATGACGGGTTTTGGCAAGGCGCGCCAGTGGGCGGTTTTGGTTCTGGAACGTTCTCGCGCACTTACCGGGGAGACTTTGCCCGATGGCATATAAAAGCAGGAGTTCACAAATACGCGCCGGTTTATGCGAATCAGTTCGCCATGTTTCAGCAGACTGAGGGCGAAGCGCAAGGCACGGCGCGAGTGCTGATGACGGATCATCCGACTGACGGAACGCTTGCAAGCTGGCAATGGGATTATCCCGTGGGCGCGGGGGAATATGCAGCGCTGTATCCAAAGTCGTGGTTCGACTACAAATGGGATAAATTTCCTGCCCACGTCGTGCTCGAACAGTTTTCTCCGGTGTTGCCCAACAATTACCAGGAGTCGAGCTATCCCGTCGCCGTTTATCGCTGGCGTGCGGAAAATCCTACGCAGCACGCGGTCACGGTTTCCGTCCTGCTCTCATGGACGAACATGGTCGGCTGGTTTCGAACTTTTACCAGGGATTTTCAAGGAGCGCCCAGTCAGGGAAATCACAATCAATTTATAAGTGAGCACGTCGACGCTGGAACGATGAAAGGCGTGGTTTTCGACCGCAACCGCGCGAGCACCGCGCCACGCGAGGCCGACGGACAATTCGCAATCGCCGCCCTGGAGTCACCCGGCGTGGAAGTGAATTACCAAACTACGTTCCCGTCCGAAGGGGATGGGAAAGTTATTTGGGCGCCACTTCGCCAAAGATGGCCGGCTTGCGAACAGCGATCTCTCCTGGGTGAGCGATAGTGAAAAGTTAGCGGGAGCCATCGCCGTGCGCTTCACTCTTCAGCCCGGCGAGAAAAAAGTCATTCCCATGGTCATTGCATGGGACTTCCCCGTCATCGAATTTGGCGAGGGCCGCAAGTGGAATCGCCGCTATACGGATTTCTACGGAACTGACGGGAACAACGCCTGGGCCATCGCGCGCGACGGATTGCTGCAATGCCTCCACCTGGAGCGACGCCATAGACGCGTGGCAGGCTCCATATATCAATGATGAAAGCAAGCCTCTGTGGTATCGCGGCATGCTGTTCAACGAACTTTACACGCTCACCGATGGAGGCTCGTTCTGGGGCCGTCCCGTCGGTGGCGATAGCAAAGCGCCTCCTTCCTTTGCTCTACTGGAATGTTTCGACTATGCGTATTACGGAACCTTGGACGTGCGGTTCTATGCGTCGATGCCGCTGCTGAAGTTCTGGCCCGACATCGACAAGCAGGTGCTGCGCGAGTTTGCCGACACCGTCCCGAAGGAATGGCCGGAACAAGGGCAGTGGGTGTGGAAGTCGCAACTGACGGGTGAACCCAGTCCTGCACATGCGAAAAAAGAAAGGCGCGGTGCCGCACGATCTTGGCGTTCCCGAAGGAGATCCTTTCATCGCCGTAAATGAGCCCGGTTGGCAGGATACAAATGATTGGAAAGATTTGAATTCAAAATTTGTTTTGATGGTCTATCGCGACTACGTGCTGACAGGAAGTAAAGACAAAGACTTCCTTCGCCAGATGTGGCCGGCGGTGCGCGAGGCCATGGCGTATCTGCGCCAATTCGATCACGGCGGCGGCATTCCTGAAAATAGCGGCTACCCCGATCAGACTTACGATTCGTGGGTGGTGCGAGGTGTAAGCGCGTACTGCGGCGGCTTGTGGCTCTCGGCATCTGCGCGCCACGGAGGAGATGGCACGCACGCTGGGCGAGAACAACGCGGCCACAGAGTACCACGAACTATTTCTCAAAGCGCAAAAGACCTACGTTGAAAAACTTTGGAATGGAAAATATTTCCGCTACGACACGGATAGCGAATATCGCGACAGCGTCCAGGCCGATCAATTGGCCGGTCAGTGGTATGCGAACATGACGGGTCTGGGCGATCTGGTGCCTCGCGAAATGCAGTTGGCAGCATCCAGAAAAATATATCGACTTCAACGTGATGAAATTTGGCGGCGGCGAAATGGGCGCGGCCAACGGCATGGCTGCGGATGGCTCAATTATTCGCGATAACGAGCAAGCGCCGGAGGTATGGGTCGGAACCAGCTTTGGCTTCGCCGCGCTTCTGCTCAGCGAAGGCATGCGGGACGAGGCTTACCGCACGGCTTGGGGTTTGTACCACGTGATCTACGAGAGCAAAGGATATTGGTTTCGCACTCCTGAAGCCTGGGACGTGAACGGAAATTTCCGGGCCTCGATGTATATGCGTCCGGCAGCGATGTGGGCGATGGAGATGATCCCGCAGCCTCACGTAGAAACTCTGCCAGTCACGCAGCTGCCTCCGCAAGCAACTGACGAAGCAAACAAGTAAAGGTCGAACGTAGTTCGGCTCTTCCGCGAAATTATTTCGCAGGCATGATCGGAAGCACGAGCACAGAAGGATGTTGCGCGTCGTGGAGAATGGTATTGTGGCAGGAACAAAGTTACGTGCGAATTTGGTGTCTTCCCCAGTATTCAGATTGCGGTCGAACCGCGGGAAATTGCTGCTGGAAATCTCCAGCCGCAGCGAATGGCCGCGAAGAAAAAGGTTGCTCGTAGCCCAGAGATCGACAGAAATTTCATAAATCTGTCCGGGATTCATCAAGTCGGCATGTTCCTGCGGAGGAACGATAGCGCATGCGAAGGATGCCTTCCGTGAGGTCTTGCGCGAACCCGTCTGGCCGACGTCGACCAGCTTCGCCGTAAAATCGGTATCCGATAGCAGAGGATTTAATGAAGAGGTCGGCAGTGACTCGGCCCAGTAACCTCGAGGTCGTTTGGCGAGCGGGCCTGTCGAATAGACCAGCACGTCGTCGCGATTTTCTACAGCCCGCTGGTCGCGCGGGCCCGGGCTCCATGTGCTCCTCGTCGCAACAGAGCGGTCCGCCAATCGTTGGCGCGGGATTACCGGGATTATAAACATAGGTGTCCGCCGGCTCGGATTTGGGCGCGGAGTTGAAAGGAGCCATCTCCGCGCAACGAATTCGCCTTTCCATCCGAGTGCAGAAAATACTTGGTAGCTGTGAGCTTGCGGCGGCGGCCAATCGTCTTCCTGGCGATATTCGTTCGCGCCCATCATGAAAAGCTTAACTGGTTTATCGGTGGCGAATTGGTTCTTGATTCCTTTAAACAGAAAATCGTACCAGTCGAGGATGACGTCCGTATATCCGTTCTTCGATGGCATGGGGCCCAAAGTCGACGTCGCCGATGCGGCGGCCGAAGCCGGAGTGCCCCCCAATTTCGATCAGCAGATGCTGCTGCGTGCGCGCTGCATTCGGTGGACCCGTGAGCCTTGGCGCCCATGTAGTTGCGCAGAGTGCCCGCATTGAAAATGTCATACCAGCCGCCCACCTGCAGCATGGGCACGGCGATCTGGGAAAAATGTTCCTCGATGGACCACTGCTTCCAGTAGTCGTCATAATCGGGATGCGCCAGCCAGTCGAGGTAATACGGCGCGATCACGGCAGTGAGCTGTGCGTCCGCGGGCAAATCGCCGAAATTGAAGACGGGATAATTGGCGAGCGGAAGCGTAGGCGCGCCGACTCGCGCATCGGTATTCTCGCTGAATCAGGCGTTCGCAACGTGTTCTGAGCCAGCTGAGATGTCCAGTTCTGATCGAACCATTGCTCGAAGGCGCCGCCCTGGTATGTCCAGCCATCGTGGTAGTTGCTGGCCGTCATGTTGGGTGCAATCGCCGCCAGATGCGGGGGTTGGGCGATGGCAGCGAGCATCTGCGTCGCGCCCACATAAGAAGCGCCCATCATACCTACTTTGCCATCTGAATACGGAAGCGCGGCTGCCCATTCGACCGTGTCGAAGCCGTCGGCCTGCTCGTGCTTGAACGGATACCATTCACCCTCCGAGGTGTACCGGCCTCGAACATCCTGAATGATGACAACATAGCCGCGCGAGACCATCTTCACGACTGGCGAGACGGCCCAGTTAACACTTTTGTCGTAGGGAGTGCGCATTAGGATGACAGGAAACTTGTCTGAAGACCTCGGGCGATAGATGTCGGCACAGAGGACAACGCCGTCGCGCGTCTTCATCGGCACGTCGTACTGAACGACGATGTCGCTGGGAGTCAATGGCGGCGCGGCTTGCGCGCCGAGAGACTGCGGCGAAAAAAGCCAAATTATCGCGGAGAACACCAAGAACGAAATCGCGAGACTGCTTCTCATGCGTTGAGCCTCCAGACGCAAAGCCGCCGAGAAGGCGCGCATGCGGTCAATGTGAAAATTGTTTGCGCGACGGCGCAAGCAGCGAAGTGTAGCGACAACCACCTGAATTCTTAGCAGGCCATGATACTTCAGCGTCCATTCCCCGTCTACCACCCGTTGTGCGCAGTGCACATGCGCAGTCCGATTTTAGCCCCGTTCCTGCTTGATAACTGTGCATCCCTCGCCGTTCTAGAGTTCTCGAACCAGGCCTTCGCCCGTGGCTTTTGTGTTGCGGACAAGGAGCAGCACCAGAATCATTCCCACAAATGGGACCAACCCGGCCACGATCACAATCGGATCGAAGGTGTGAGTCGCGGTCACCTGTCGCGCGTCAGAAAAATACCCTACTAATTTGAAAGCAATGATTGTCCCAATGCCAGCCCCCGTCCCGCTCAGACCGCTAACGGATGCGACAGACTCGTTGTTGAAGACATCAGATGGAAGCACATTGGCGATCGTGCTGAAGCTGGCGTAGGCAAAGGTCGAGAGCGCGAACAGCAATGTGATCAGGTAGAGATTCGTAGTGAGTATCGTCGGAATGAGCAGCGTCACGCCCACACCGCCAAATACAATCAGGGCCTTCCGCGCCGCCCCAAGTGACCATCCACTTTTGATCAAATGACCCGACATCCAACCACCGAAAAAGTTTCCTACGTCTGCGGCGATGAATGGTACCCAGACCGCGATCAGGCTACTCCTGAGATCGATGCCTTTTGCGACCAGATAGATGGGAAACCAATCGGTAACGAAGAACCAGACTGGATCACTGAAAGTCTTCGCGATAATAATTCCCCACGTCTGTGGCAGCTTCAGAAGATCTTTCCAGCGCGGGACAGAGCCGCCAGCCGGTCGATAGCTCGTGTCCCCTCGATCCGCCTGGATAAAAGCCAACTCGGCAGTGGACACGCGAAGATGTTTGTCCGGTGGTTGATAAAGCCACCGCCAGGCAAACAGCCAAAGCAAACCCAACAAACCCGGGATGATAAAGGCGGGGCGCCAGCCCCAGCGGAAATAAATTCCGAGCACGATAAATGGCGCGATCGCGCCTCCCACCGAGCTGCCACTATCGAACAGCGCAGTGGCCAAAGCGCGTTCGCGCTTGGGAAACCATTCGCCAACAACTTTGGTGGCGGCTGGCCAGTTCCCGGATTCGCCCGCTCCTAGAAGGAAGCGAAATCCCATAAAGCTGTAGAAGCCGCTCGCTAGCGAAGTGAGCATCGACGCGATCGAGTACCAAACCACCGTCAGCGTCAGGCCCCGTCTTGCACCGACACGGTCCATCAACCGGCCACAGATCGTCTGCCCGATCGAGTAGGCCACGCGGAATCCTATGACGATGTCAGCATAGTCGGAATTGGTCCAGTGGTACTGCAGTTTGAGATAAGGGGCTAGTAACGAGAGGGTTTGGCGGTCAACGTAATTAATGACCGTGGAAGCAAACAGGAGCCCGCCGATCCACCAGCGCAACGCCGGAATGGGACGAGGCCGTGGGGCTGTCACGCCGAATGTCTCAGTTCTGGCGAATTCAGTTGTTACTCTCCCTGCAGCTAAGCGAAAGTGCCGGTGTAGACATGTTAACGCTAGACATTCTGGCTCTAGACATGCTGGCTTTAGACGAGTGTAAGCGTCGCCTGCGTTAGCAATGCCGCTGAATTCTTGTCGAGGTACACGGTCGTGTTTTCATGACGGCGCAAAATCGAAGCTGGCGCCATGGGGCTGATCTCTCCCTCGAGGCAAGTTTTTACTGCCTTCGCCTTGCGCGAATCAGGCACAATAGCCAGGATCTCTTTGGCTTTCAGGATTTGGCGTATTGACATTGAAATCGCCTGCTTGGGCGTTTCGGAAATATTCGCGAACCATCCCTCTCCGACCTGCTGGAGCCGGCAGGCTTCATCCAGATTGACGATCAAGTAGGGCTCTTCGGTCTCGAAATCAGCGGGCGGATCATTGAAGGCGAGATGGCCGTTCTCACCAATACCAACGAAGGCGATATCGATGGTCGCAGCGGCAATGGCTTCGCTTGCGCTGCGGATTACCGCTGACGGATCTGTATCGCCGGCGAGAAGATGGTAATTGGTTATTCCGGTTTTTTGAATCAAGCGTTCGTGGAGATACCTGCGAAAGCTAGCCGGGTGTGACATCGGCAAGCCGATGTACTCATCCAGATGAAACATTTCGACACGCTGCCAATCGACATCCGCCGCCGCGGTTAAGACTTCCAGAAACTCAAACTGGGACGCGCCAGTAGCAGCGATGATGCGGGCACGGCCTGACTCGCGGATCGCATTGCGAATGGAAGAAGCAGCCTGCTCGGCCGCCGCTCGGGCGAGATTTTTCTTTTCTTCAAACACCTTAATAAGCAACTTTGGTTTCCTTCCGCACTGTGTGCCCAAGACGCTCTGACAAAATTTACGCTACGGGTGGATGGTCGAGAATCTGCTCTGTTTTTGGATCGAAATAGATTTTCTTGCCGGTCCAGTACGCCTGTGTCGCCATCATGCAAGCTACGGAATGAGAAAATCCATGCTGCACGGTGGCGTTTGGCTGCTTGCGCGAGCGCAGGCACTCGAACCAATTCGTCATGTGCGAAAGATTGTCATCTCCGATGCCAATCGGTGGAAGGCCCGTGTCTCCAGGCAGCAGAATATCTTTCGCGATGCGCTTCTTATCGATCTCGGTGTCGTCTTCATGATTGCCGACTTCCGGGACCAACTGCCAGCGCGGGCTGCCTTCCCCGCCCGTGTTGTACATGGTGGCTTTCTTTCCCATGATGCGCGTGTACCCGGTCGCATCATTTCCAAAGCTGGTGGAGTAGCTCACCAGAAAACCTTTCGGATACGTCAGCAATGCCTGGAACGTGTCGGGATTTTCGCGGCCATCGTGCCAGGCAAAAATTCCGCCGTTCGCGACCACCGAGTCCGGGTAGGTCTCGTCCATAAAGAAATGGACCAAGTCGATGCCATGGCTCAACCACTGGTCAGAAATTCCGCTGGAAAAATCCTTGTACAACCGGAACTCAAAATAAAGCTGCGGATCGAACGGGCGATACGGCTTGTTCATCAGCCAGGCGCGCCAGTCCGTGTCCTGCTCGCGGATCTGCTTTACTTCCGGACGTCCGCGCCAACGCGGCCCATGATAGTTCCAGGCAATTTCGTATTTGCTGACGTCTCCCAGCGCGCCGCCGCGGATGAGATCGCGCACAGCGAGCTGGTAAGGTTCACTGCGGTGCTCGGTGCCGATCTGCACGATCAGGTTCCTGGACTGCACCGCATCGCGCGCGGCCTTCGCTTCTTCGAGAACATTCCCCATGGGCTTTTCGCAGTAGCCGTCTCTTCCAGAATCGGCAACCATCTTGAGCAGCGGGGAGTGGGAATGCTCGGGCGTCGAAATGATGACGGCGTCGACATCTTTCAGGGCGATTAGTTCCTCGGGGTGGTGGCACGCACGCGGCGCCTTTCCGTACAACTTCTTGTTAGCTTCCACGGTGCGCTCCAGGTTGTGGATCCAGAGATCGCAAACGGCCGTCATTTCAACGTTGAATTTATCTTTGAGCGCACCCACCATGGCCACGAGTTCGATCCCACGCGCTCCAGGCCCGATGTGGCCGAGTGAAATGCGCTCGTTTGCGCCCAATATGCGCGCGTAGGAAAGAGCGGTGCTGTTGAGGGCGGCTGTGCCTGCGGCAACCACTGCGGCATTCTGTACAAATTTTCTGCGATTCATTTTTGATCACCCGTTTTATCACCCGTCTTGTCAGCCGTTTTGTCCCTCGCCCCTTCGAAACGACGGTTCGCGCGGAGCTGCGGAGTCGGCTTCAATTCACCTGTTACTCCGACGGAAAACTTCTGCTCATAGGGAACATCGTCCGGCCCGTTCACTGTGAGCCGAACCGTAAAATCGCCTGCTCGGGTATAGCAGTGAGAAACGTTGGGCCCTTCCGCGATCGTTCCGTCGCCGAAGTCCCAGTGATAGCCAAGTGCCGGTACGCCGCCGGGATCGGACTGGGCCGACAGGGCTATCGTTTCCCCGGCCTTCGATTTGGCTGGCACTTTGGCCGTAACAGTTGGGGCAGCCTTGGCAACGGCAGTGTCCACCAGCTTGATCACCATCGCCGATTGCGGCGGCTGATTCTCAATCCGGATCGTGCCGCCTTCGAGCACAAAAGTGCCGTTTGAATCCATCACCCCAGTCGCTACCATCGTGGAGCTGGCTGAGAGCCCGAGGTCTCTAAGGTTCAATGCGTGCGTACGCGGCTTGTCAGTCCAGTTGAAAACCGTCAGGATACTTTGCCGCGGCGTTTGCCGAAGCAAGAAAACACTCGGCTGCCCATCCTCAGGCTCATACGTCATCAGATCCACGGGTGTCGAGGCCCGGCCAGCTTTGGCCATGTTGAGCAAGTCTCGATTTTCCACCAACGCGAGGCGATCTTTTTCACTATCAAGCACCAGTAAATCGTCGCCGATTTCGTACATGCCACCCGCGATCGCGGAAAGTGCGATCGAAGTTTGCGCTGTCGCCAGCGAACGTGAGGAATGCTCGCTCGAATGCTCCACCAGATACGTATCAGTGATATTGAAAGCGTCCGGGTCATCGATAAAAAAATTACCGTTCATATAAAACCGGGCCGCAATGCCGGGAGCTGCTGTTTTTGACCGCAGAAAGCTGTGCCCCGTATCAGCGGAAATGCGGCCTGTGTCGACGATCCCAACGGGGTTGAGCATGGGACTTCCGTCTTTGTCGAGGATCACATCGTTGCCGACGGTGTCGCGGATCACCTGCAAGCCGATGCGCTGGGCTTCGAGTGCAGTGGTATTTGGTCGGTAGTAGAAACCTTCAATTGCCGTCGTATCCATGAAGTCCAACTTGATGAAGCGAACTCCCCACTCCCGCACTAACGTCTTGTAAGTCTGGCGCAAATATTCCTGCGCTCCAGGATGGGTCGTATCCAGCGCGTAAAGCGTGTCAAAGTTCTGCCCCCACACATCTTCCAGCGGAATCGGCTCGCCTTTGGCGTTGTGGACCAGCCAATCTTTGTGATTTTCGTAAACCCAGGCGCGGCTGCTTACCTCGAATGGCGCCGTCCACAGGCCAACGGTGAGACCATCCTGCAAAACATGATGGGCCACAAACCGCATGCCGTTGGGGAATTGCGTCGCGTTGGCGGTGACGAACTCTCCGCGAGCGTACTGATAACCTTCATCGATCTGGAAAAAATTGTAACCGAGTGAATTCAAATGTTGTGACAGCCAATCGGCATTGGCCAGGGTCTCACCCTCGTTGATGGCGGCGTAATAAGCGGTCCAACTCCACCATCCAATTGGGATCCGGCTCGAAACCGTGCGTGATGAAGAAGCCGAATTGCGGAGCCATAGGCGCGAAGTTGCCCCAGATAATCTGATCCCACAGCGAACATCACTCGTTCCGCACTCATCTCTTCGCCCGGATTGAGGGGAAGACTTAGTTCGATCCGGTCACTTTTCAGACCCTTTTTTTCGAGAGACTCTGCCTCGCTCAAATCCTTCTGAATCTCGGTGGTTCCGGTGGAATCAACGTTATACGATGCGGTCTTGACGTCGGGGCCCTTGCCTTCGGCTCTCAGCCGCAAAATAGTTAGGAAGCGATCCGAGGTGAGCGCGCCAATAAACAAGCTCTGCTTAGTTTGCCGGTTATAGATGAGCTGGCTTCCGACTCCGCGATGCATTCCGCCGGGAGCTTCCCCGAGATCGTAGATGACCAAGTCAGGCCAATCTTCGCTAAAACTATCGGAGAGAACTCGCTCATCGGATGGACGCCCACCTAAGTTAAGGATCGAGTCTCCCGTCGCCTCAACACTGCGAATTGCCTGCACCGATATAGTTTTGCCCGTTCCGTTCCTCACCCGCACTTGAACGGTGCCATAGGGATTTTCGGTATAGAGCTGCATTACGTAGATAAGATCGGGAGCGTCGCGCAGTCCGCTGCAGGTGACCGTCAGCTGGCGACCGGAGCCAAGCACGTCGTTGAATGGCGATTCCGAAACCGTATGCGAGGGATAACTCCCAGAATGCAGCCACTTGTGATCGACCAGCGCGCCTACGCTTGATTGCAGAGTAGGTTGACTGCCAATCGGCCCAAATTCATAGGAACCATCCTGACGCTTGACGGTCACAGATAAAGTACCATTCGTTAGCTGCTGGGCGGAACACACCACCGCACTCAGAATCAACGCGACGACCATCGCGCCCATCATGTTGCGCTGCAAGACTACATGCAACTCTCGCACGGTTTCGATTACCCATCGAGCAGTCGACT
The DNA here is from genome assembly GCA_963789625.1 of uncultured Acidobacteriaceae bacterium. GTDB lineage: Bacteria > Acidobacteriota > Terriglobia > Terriglobales > Acidobacteriaceae > Sulfotelmatobacter. The sequence continues at coordinate 396,549 of CAWBLK010000014.1, forward strand.
GCTTTCGGATCAGACACCATGTTTCGCTCATGATTTAGTCAGTTCTCGACTGGACGGACGGCAAAGAAATTAATCGTGATGCAGCCCGATAGATGCGACAAGATCGCCCGGGTCATTCTTCCCGGAAACAAAGTTTCGTAATGTTACGAATGATTACTTTTACTTCCGTGTTGTGGGTTTTGTCAATCGGAATATCCCTACTCCGAAAACGGGAGATGCCCGCCTACCCGTGGAAGAGCAAAACTGTTGGAGGTTGCGCCAAACTCCGCAGCGTACGAGGTCGAAAATCCGCAATATCATGTTTGCGCTCTTCACCACCTGCAAGCGGTGAAGACGTGAAGGTGGTGCAGAAATGGCTGTGTCCCCGCTCGGCCCGAATCACCATGGACGTTTTATGCCAAGGTGATGACGCCGACCAATCGCAAGCCCAGGAGAAAGTAGTGGCGATGATGCGGGACATAGAGAAGCCGAGCGGAGAATTATTGTTCCCCTGTTGTGTCAGAAAGGTCGACTTCTCAGCAAGTTTTTTATTTTGTTGGCGTCCCCGACGGGATTTGAACCCGTGTTACCGCCGTGAAAGGGCGATGTCCTAGGCCAGGCTAGACGACGGGGACGGCTGTGAGGCAGGTAGCTCCGCAGCAATGTTGATCGTAACAAGCCCATGTAGCCCTGTCAAAACGCGGCCACACGGTTTCGATCTGGTCAGGCGAGTTTCTACGGATGGCCCGGACAATTTAGAATTAAGAAACATCCGTGCCCTGGTTGCGCGGCCAACAAACTTTCGAGGGAATTGTGTCCGATCCGCTTTATCTCAGTCTTTGGTTCGCTGATTTCTCAGGCCCGGAGATGCTCCCGCATGCCTTCGCGGTATTGCAGCAATTTGCTTTCTCCGCGCAACGTCCCGGCATCACTTACTTTGCGCTGCATCCTGTTTCATGGAACGAGGCTACGGTGCTGGAACGCCGCTTCCCTGCGGGAATCGATCCCGGGCAGGCGACGTTGATCGCCGCCGAACTGGTGCATGACGATTATGCTTACGTCTTCGAAGCTCACTGGGATTTATGGACGCCGGATGCGTCGACTGCGAACTGGGTTCTCGAGCCGGCAACGGTAAAATTTATCGTTCAGGGAGAGGAATTCGACGAAGGAGCTTACCAGCAGACGGGGCACATCGAGGTGGACTTCGGTTTGGATTCGTTTTTTCTTCAGCCTGAAACTTCCCTCAACGACCAGACTCGCGCCAAGATTCGCGCCAACGTGGCAAAGCTCGTCGAATTCTCGGTGAACGTGGAGAAGAATAGCGGCACAAGCGCGCGGCTGCTGTGGTCGGAATCGGAAGAAAGCCTGGCGCAGAAACTGGTTGCCCGGCTGCAGAAAGTGCAGTGAAGACAGCCGCAGGTCGCATCGATTTCCGAGCCCTCATGTTCCGCTCTACAATTAAGCAGTAATGCTTGCATCCGTCACACGGCTTCGGGTTCACTCATTCCTGAATTTGCCTGCGTTCCTGTGGATGACCTTCCGAGTTCAGCGACAGACCGTGCGCGCGCAGGGTTTTGTTGGCGGACGATTGCTCATCGACAATCTTCATACTTACTGGACCTTAACTGTCTGGGAAGACGAAAAGTCGATGAAGGCATTTCGCGCCTCGGGTTCGCACGCTAGCGTAATGCCGAAGCTAGCGGAGTGGTGCGACGAAGCTGCCTACACGCATTGGACAGCCGATCGGTTGATCCCGAGCTGGCCGGAAGCTTATGAACGGCTTGTGAGCGAAGGACGGCTCTCGCGCGTGGCGCGTCCATCGCAAGATCATGAGTCCCGTAACTTTCGAAAACCTCGATTGCAGCCTTTGATGGGAGTGAATCTGAAGTCGGCGGGAATACGCGAAAAACCTGCATCGTGACATGTGGAGATTGTGCGGGGCAAGAAAAATCCCCGCCGATTCTCTGGCGGGGATATATGTTTTATCTTGCTCGTTTTAAATTCGCGCTGAAGGCAGCCTCATTTCGTCCGTCCGCCCTCAACTTTCAGTTTGTCAGTAGCTCCGGCTTGCGCCGCCGCCAGCCGCGCCGTCAACACGCGGAATGGAGAGCACGACACGTAATCCATTCCCACCTGGTGGCAGAATTCCACGGATGACGGCTCGCCGCCGTGTTCGCCGCAGATTCCTACTTCCAGCTTGGGACGAGTCTTGCGCCCGCGCTCGATCCCGATCCGCACTAGCTCGCCTACGCCATCCCGGTCGATCGCAGCAAACGGATCCTGCTTCAGAATCCCCTCCGCCAGATAGGTCGGCAACACTTTGTTGACGTCATCACGCGAGAAGCCGAACGTGGTCTGGGTCAGGTCATTGGTGCCGAATGAGAAGAACTCCGCTTCTTTGGCAATCTCATCGGCCACCAGGCAGGCGCGGGGCAACTCGATCATTGTGCCTACAAGATAGTGAACATGTTTTCCCTTTTCCTTGAACACTTCTTCCGCCACGCGCTTCACAATCGCCCCTTGATTCGCCATCTCTTTCACGGTCGCGATCAGCGGGATCATCACCTCCGCATGGGTCTTGACGCCTTCCTTCTCTGCGGCGACGGCCGCTTCGAAAATAGCGCGCGCTTGCATCTCGGTAATCTCCGGATAGGTGATCCCCAGGCGGCAACCGCGATGGCCCAGCATCGGATTGAATTCATGCAACTCTTCCACGCGAGCCAGGAGTTTGGGAAGGAGTTGCTTCAAATCGCCAACTCCCTTTGCGCCGTACTCAGCGTAATCTTCGACAAGAACTTTCTTCTGCTTCGCATTGGCGTTGCTCAAGCTGGCGATATCGACCATGAGCTTCTCGCGCTTAGGCAGGAATTCGTGCAGTGGCGGATCGAGCAAGCGGATTGTCACCGGAAGCCCTTCCATGGCCTTGAACAATCCCAGGAAATCAGCGCGCTGCATGGGAAGCAGCTTCTTTAGCGCAGTGCGCCGGTCCTTCTCGTTGTTAGTCAAAATCATCGCCCGCATGTGCGGGATGCGATCCGGAGCAAAAAACATGTGCTCAGTGCGGCATAGGCCAATGCCTTCGGCGCCGAACTCGCGCGCTTTCTTGGCATCGCGCGGAATATCAGCATTGGCGCGCACTCCAATCTTGCGGAACGGCTCCGCCCAGTTCATAAACTTCTCGAGCTTTGCCAGGTTCTCCGGATCCGGCGGGAGCAACTTGCGCTTGCCTCGCAGCACGCGGCCAGTTGTTCCGTCGATCGTGATCCAGTCCCCTTCTTTGAACACTTGTCCGCGCGCCCGCATCTCCCGAGCTCTCTCGTCGACTGCAATCTCACCCGCGCCCGCAACGCAGCTTTTTCCCATGCCGCGAGTGACCACAGCGGCATGGCTCGTGATGCCGCCCTGCGACGTCAAAATACCGATCGCGACTTCCATCCCGTGGATGTCTTCGGGAGTTGTTTCGGCGCGAACCAGGATCACAGGATTTTTCTCTGTACCGTGTCCCGCTTTTTGAACGGCATCATCGGCGGTAAAAACAATCTGCCCGACCACTGCCCCCGGAGACGCGGCCAAACCGTTCTTCGTCAACACGTCTTCGGGCCTCACATCCTTCTCGTCCAAACGCGAGACGAAGAAATCGACAACCTGGTTGGGATCAAGGCGGAAGATCGCTTCTTCTTTGCTAATCAATCCTTCTTCGACCATCTCGAGCGCCAACCACACGGCGGCAAGGCCGGTACGCTTGCCGTTGCGCGTCTGCAGCATGTAGAGCTTGCCATCCTGAATGGTGAACTCGAAATCCTGCATGTCGTGGTAGTGCTTTTCCAGGCGCGAAGTGATGTCGCGGAGTTGGTTGTAAACATCAGGCATGAGCTTATGCAATTCGAGGATTGGCACCGGCGTACGAACGCCTGAAACTACATCTTCGCCCTGCGCATTCATCAGATATTCGCCGTAGAACTCTTTCGCGCCGGTGGCGGGATTGCGCGTGAAGCCCACGCCCGTGCCGCTGGTCTCGCCAAGGTTGCCGTACACCATGGCTTGCACGTTGACCGCGGTACCAAGCATGTCGTCGATGTTGTTGATACGACGATAAGTCTTGGCGCGGTCGTTCTGCCAGGAACGGAACACCGCGTCCCTCGCCATCACCAACTGCTCGTGCGGATCCTGCGGGAAGTCGCGCTTGGCGTGTTTCTTGACGACCTTCTTGTATTCCTCAATCACTTCTTTCAGCGCTTTGGCGTCGAGGTCGGTGTCGAGCTTGGTTTTCTTCTGTTTCTTTTTTGCGTCGAACACTTCATCAAATGCATGCTTCGGAATTTCCAGCACGACGTTACCGAACATCTGGATCAGACGCCGGTAGGAATCCGCGGCAAACCGCGGGTTGTTGCTGCGCTTGGCAAGCGCTTCCACGCTCTTGTCGTTCAAGCCCAGGTTGAGAATCGTATCCATCATGCCCGGCATGGAAAATTTTGCGCCGGAGCGAACGCTTACCAGCAGAGGATTGCCGCCGGTTCCGAGCTTCTGTCCCTGCAGTGCTTCCAGCTTGGCCAGCGCTTCTTCCATCTGGCGGTCGACTTCCTTCGACACGCCGCCGTTGCGCATGTATTCGCGGCAGGCCTCGGTCTGGATAGTGAATCCGGGAGGCACCGGCAGGCCGGCGTTGGTCATTTCGGCTAGGCCAGCGCCCTTGCCGCCCAGGTCGTCCTTCATCTTGCCGTTGCCATCGGCTTTGCCGCCGCCGAAAGAGTAAACGTACTTGGTTGCCGATTTCTTGTTTTCCTGTCTGCTCACTTCCACTTCAGTTTCCGGGAACGTCGTAGTCGCCATGATGAGTCCTTTGCTTTCGATTTTTAATTTCGGGTTTCGTAGCTTCGCGCCCAATGACTTTGAGTGGCGCAGCGCCCTTTGGCTTTCGTTCAGGGCAAGCTTTTCAGTGCTGCGATAGAGCTCCTTTAAATTTTAACAAGGGCTTAAGCCTTATGCTTTCCCTTCTGTCACGATCTCGGAGAAATCCGCGATCGTGGAAAACTCTTTTAACAAAGTCCGCAGCAACGCCAGCCGGTTGGCACGCACCTTTTCATCATCTACCATCACCATCACTTTGTCGAAAAACGCGTCGACAGATTCTCGCGCGGACGAGAGCAGTGTGAGTGCGTCGCCGTATTCCTTTTTCCGGCGCAGCGCTTCGACCTTCGGCCCATTCACCCCGACGTAGGCCGCTAAATTTTTCTCTTCAGGGGCCGAGTCGGGAAGATATTCAAATTTCTCAGCCGGCGCAATTCCCTTCTCTTCCGCCTGTCTCAAGATATTGCGCATGCGCTTGCATGCCGCCCCAATCGCCAAGAACTCCGGCATATGCAGAACGTCCTTTACCGCCTCCGCCCGCGCCAGCGCATCCACCACATCGTCGGCATCCGCAGCTAACACCGCCTTCACCACGTCGTAGGCGTATCCGCGCACATCTTTCAAATAAAACTCTAGCCGCTCGCGAAAGAATGTTCGAAGCGATTCTACAAACTTTTCATCCGCAACGAATTTCTTCGCGGCTTCCGAACCCTGATATCCAGCCCGTGCGTCCCGCATCATGTCGCTGAGGCGAAGTGGCAATTTTTTCTCCGCAATCACTTTGATGATCGCATTCGCCTGCCGCCGCAAAGCAAATGGATCCTTCGACCCACTCGGAACCAGCCCCAGCGCAAACATCCCGGCAATTGTGTCCGTCTTATCGCCGATCGAAAGCACCGCACCCTCGATCGACCGCGGCACATCGTCTTCCGTCGACTCCGGTTTGTACTGATCATAGATTGCATCTGCGATCGCGAAGCGCGTTGCCTCGGGCAAGCTCGAATCCAGCTCTTGCACCTTCGCATACAGGCCGCCGACGATTCCCTGGAGTTCGGTGAACTCCTTCACCAGTTCGGTGGTTAAATCGGTCTTCGCCAGGCACGCCGCTTTGTGGATTACTCCCGCGCGAATCGGCATCCCACTTTGCTTAATGATTTCGCTTAGCCAACTGCACAAACGCTGTACGCGCCGCCTCTTCTCGTAGTAGCTGCCCAGATCTTTTTGAAACGTTACATGCCGCAGCAGTTCCAACCGCTCCAGCAGCGAGCGCTTCTGATCCGTTTCCCAAAAGAATCGTGCGTCGTTGAAGCGCGCTCGAAGCACGCGTTCGTTGCCGTGGCGGATTAACCCTTGCGGATCGCCGTCGGTATTTAGCACGGCGAGAAAGTGCGGCCGCAGCTTGTGATCTGCGTCTTCAACCGCAAAATATTTTTGATGGTCGCGCATCACCGTGACCAGCACTTCTTCCGGCAGCGCTAGAAATTGTGGATCGAAGCCGCCGAGAATCACGGATGGAAATTCGGTGAGGTTGACCACAGTGTCGAGCAACGGCTTGTCTTCCCGCCAGCGTGCGCCGGGAATCGTGCGTGTCGCCGCGTCGAGCGCTTTGCGAATCTGCTGCTCGCGCTCAGCTCGTCCCAAAACCTTGGCCGCCCGCAAACCTTCGATGTATGCAGACTCGCCCTTCCCAATCGTCACTCCGCCTTGTGAGAGCATCCTGTGCCCGCGCGAAATATTTCCTGCCCAGATGCCATCAAACTCCAGTGGAATCGTCTCGCCATCAAGCATCGCGACCAGCCAGCGCACCGGACGCACAAAGCGCTCGCTCGTTTTGCGCCAGTACATATTCCTCGGCCAGTAGATCGCAAAAATTTCCTTGGGTAGACTTTCCACGAGAACCTCGGCCGCACTTCGGCCTTTTTTGGTCACCTTCGCGGCCAGGTACTCGCCCTTCGCCGTTGTAATTCTCTCCAGTTGAGAAACGTCGACGCCGGCCTTCTTGGCAAAAGCATGTGCTGCGGGCGTCGGTTGGCCATCTTTATAAGCGATCGTTGCCGAGGGACCTGTGACCTGCTCGGTGACATCGGTCTGCGCTGTGGGGATACCGGTCGCCATTAACGCCAAACGCCGTGGAGTATCAAAGCACGTGACTTCGCTGGCCAGCAGCCGTTCTCGGACCAGCAATGCGCTCACGCGATCGCGCAGCTCCTGCGAGGCAGCATCAATCATCCGCGCCGGAATCTCTTCGCACCCGATCTCTAACAGGAAGTCTGGCATGCAGTTCTTCGTGTACCTTCGTGCCCTTCGTGGTTACAGACTCACGATCCCACTGGTGACAATTTCTCCTTCACCGCTGGTTTCTCGCGAACAGGCTCGTCGAGCTTTCCTGCTGTGGCAGACTCGCTCTTCTGTTGATCCACCCAGGCCTTCGCAATGCCCACCGCGAGCGCTCGTACCCGTGCAATCACGCCCACACGTTCAGTTACCGAAATCGCTCCGCGCGCATCCAGAATGTTGAACAGGTGCGAGCACTTCAGGCATAGGTCATACGCGCCCAGGAGCGGGAAGCGGGATTTTTGTGGTGGGTTGTGCATTTCCAGTCCATCGAGCTTTGCCTCCACCTTTGCGATTTTTCGTGCATCTTTTTCTTCGCTGGTGGGCATGTAAAGTTCACGATACGTCGTGAGTAACGCACTACACTCAGCTTCATACAACTCGAAGTGCTTCCAGGTTTTCTCTACGTCCGCTGTTTCGAAGTTGTAGACCGAAAACTGTTGCTCATCGGCCAGCCGGACATCGCCATACTTTACTTCGTGGCCCGTATCCGGATCGCGCGCCCACACGATGTCGTAGATCGAATCTACATCCTGCAGGAACGCTGCGATGCGCTCCAGCCCATACGTCAGCTCGGCAGAAATCGGAAATAAATCCAGGCCGCCGCATTGCTGAAAATAAGTGAACTGCGTAATCTCCAGGCCATCGAGCATCACCTGCCAGCCCACGCCCCACGCGCTCAGCGTAGGAGCTTCCCAGTTGTCTTCTTCGAACTTGATATCGTGCTGGCGCAAGTCGATGCCAATCGCGCCCAGCGACTCCAAATACAATTCCTGCACGTTCTCCGGCGGAGGCTTCAGGATCACCTGCAGTTGCATGTGCTTGAACAGCCGGTTGGGATTCTCTCCATAACGTCCATCCGCCGGACGCCGCGAAGGCTGCACATACGCCACCTTGTAAGGCTTAGGCCCCAGCACGCGCAAAAATGTCTCCGGCGCCATCGTGCCCGCGCCTACCTCCACGTCGTAAGGCTGCTGCAGCACACACCCACGCTCGGCCCAGAATGCCTGCAGGCGCAGGATGAGCTCCTGAAACGTCAGGGAAATAGACGAGGGCTGGCACGGCATCTTCGGGAGTTTGTCCAGATCGATGACTTCGACCACCCGAGATTTCGCCTTTCTGGCCATGAGAAGACTCAAACTGCGCGTGGACACGCCAACTCTGACGGAGCGTTCCTAGGATCAGACCACGATCGCTCCCGGTCCTACAGAGCCGAGAGAGCAAGTGAGTGAAGCACTCATTGTAATGGAAGCGCACCGCAGCCGTCAGCCTTGGCAGCAAGAAAACGGCACACTGCTAACACTAAAACCCGCCCTTCTCCAGCATCCCCGCCGTGACCAGCTTTTTCTCGATGTGCCGCTGCAAAGCCTGAATCACAAACTTCCGCAGATCAGCTCCTTGTGCCTTCGTCCAAGGCGTTCCAGCAAAGCTCTCCACGGGAGCACGAAACATCTGCGCGGCCAGCGCGCGCGAGTCTTCTGAAATCTCGGAGGACGCCAACCGCTTATCGTCGGGACACATCAATCCATCCGCCAGCGCGTGGAAATACGCGCGGCTGCCATTCAGGCTGCGACCGCAGACGATGCACTCGGTTAACTCGGGCAGGAAGCCGACCAGGCGCGTCAGCCAGAGATCGAAGTAAGTCACCGGCATCCAGATATCGGAGCCAGACAAGACATGCAGCACCGAGAGCGTCAGGCGGAAGATCGCGTCATTCGCTTCGCGATCCGGCAGCAACTCGTCCAGCAGCTCGGCCACGTGCGCCAACGCTACCGCGCGGGCATAGCTCACCTCTGTCGCCAGCGGAGACTCCAGCACCTCGCAGGAATCCAGGCGCGCCAACTCCTGCCGCTCACGGACATCATAAAATGCCCGCACATGGGTGAGCGGTTCGAGCGCCCCGCCAAAGCGCCTCTTCGATTTTTTCGCCGACTGCGCCACCCCGCGCACTTTGCCTTCGGTGCGCGTGAATAACGTAACCAGCAAATCGGCCTCGCGCAGCGGATACGTGCGCAGCACAATCGCTTCCGACTCCTTCAGTGCCATGGGGAACCAGCGGTGATTCTAGTGGAAGAGCTGCCAGCGTCAGCTAGTCAGCTATCAGCTATCAAAAAAACGTAACCAACGCTTCGATTCAAGTTGAGGTCGCAATTTCCGACCTCAAAACTAAAAGCGCGTATCCATTCGATGGACACGCGCCCTAAATTCCGACGCAAGCTCAGAAAGATCTCGCCGATAGCTGACGGCTGAAAGCTGACAGCCTTCCTACCGCCCGAAGTACGCCGCATTCTTCGCGGTGAACTCGTTCCACTTTTCTGGCAGGTCATCGAGCGCAAAAATGGCCGAGACGGGACAGACCGGAACGCAGGCGCCACAATCGATACACTCCACGGGATCGATGTAGAGCAACTGCTCGGTCGCGTACTTAGGATCATCCTTCTTGGGATGAATACAATCCACCGGACACGCATCCACGCAAGCGGTGTCTTTGGTGTTGATGCAAGGCTCTGCGATTACATAAGTCATAGCGGTCTCGGTCTCCTCAGCTTGCTATAGATATTTTACTACGGCGATCTCATTAAAACCGGTCATTCTAGCAAGAATCGGCCGGCCTCCGCAAAGAAGAAACGGCCGGCAGCGTAAGCTGCCAGCCGTTCATCCTTTCCACTCTACCCTACCCAATCAGACCAGATTAGCGGTGTCCGCCGCCATGTCCACCACCGCCACCGTGGAAGCGCCGCCTCCGCCATGGAAGCCGCCGCCACCGTGGAACCCACCGCCGCCACGAACGGCTCCGCCACCGTGAAACCCGCCGACCGGACCACGCGCGTAGCCTCGGCCACCAGCGAAGCCCCGTCCGCCAGCGAACCCGCGTCCGCCGTAAAAGCCCCTACCGTAGCCACCGCCCCAACCGCGGCCATAGCCCCAGCCGTGTCCCCAACCGCCATAGCCCCAGCCGCGTCCCCAGCCATACCACGGGCCAGCGCCGATGAATAGGCCGCCAGAGAACCAGCTAGGTCCGTAGTAGCCGTAAGGAGCGCAGGCATAAGGGGCATATCCGTAGTAGCCGTAGGCGCATGCTGGGGGTCCGCCAACTCCCACGCCCACCTCGACCTGCGCCTGAGAAGGCTGCGCAAACGCCAGCGGCAGCATCAGAACCGCAACCAAAGCCAAATATTTCATGTACCGCATGTGATCCCCCTTGTCTCAGATCCGCCTCACCCACAAAACCCACCGGACCTGCAGGCCTTCAAGATCTTGACTCTATCCGAAGCGCCTATGTATTTGAACTCGGATCGCCCGAAAAAGTTGCTGGTATCTCGCTGGCTGATTTCAGCCACCCCGCCTGAATTCAACCACTTGCAGAGGATTCGCCCGCAAAGCGTACGGCAGCCCTGCCCGAAGACGATCCCTACACTTCCACCAACGCCTCGCTCGGCTCATACTCCACAATGTACCCCGCCACCGCACTGGCCGCGACCGTGAACGGCGAAGCCAGGTACATCTGTCCCGGGCCGCTGCGTCCGGGGAAATTGCGATTCTGCGCGCTGATCACCACCTGATCGGAACGCGAGGAAACTCCCGGCCCAGCGTTGATGCACGCTCCACAACTTGGCTCGATCACAATCGCGCCGGCGTTCTGAAACACATCCAGATACCCTTCGCGTAGACAGTACTCGCGCGTCTCCTGCGATCCAAACTGAATGTAGAATTTCACCGAATCCGCCACGCGCTTGCCGTGCTTCAGCGCATCGGCGAGCACAGCGGCATACATGTCCATATCCTCATTCTTGCCCGCGGTGCAAGTGCCGCCGTATGCGATCTCGACTGGAACCGGCGTGTTCAGCTCGCGCACATATTTTCCATTACCGGGATCGCCCGGCGTCGCAACCATCGGCGTAATCTCCGCTGCATCGAGTTCGATCATATGCGCGTACTGCGCATCGGGATCGCTATACAGGCCTTCGATCATGGCTTGAGCTTTCGCGCGGTCCATCCCGCGGCGCTCGACCAGGAAATCGACTGCCTTCTTATCCGGCGCGACAATGCCGGTAAATCCGCCAATCTCGGCCGCCATGTTGGTCATGGTGGCGCGCTCGTCAACGCTGAGCTCTTCGATGGCCTCGCCTGCATACTCCATCACCTTCGCGAGCGCCTTGCCGCTGCGCACATAATCGAGGCTGAGGATCTTCAGAATAAAATCCTTTGCGGTGACGTTCGCACGCTTCTTGCCACGAATCACGATCCTCACCGACTCCGGAACCTTAACGCGAACATCTTTCGTGATCCAGGAATTGAACACATCCGTCGTGCCAATGCCGAAAGCCACGCAACCGATCGCACCTACGTGCGGTGTGTGCGAATCGGAACCAATGTTCAACTGCCCCGGCAGCGCATAACTTTCGAGCACAATCGAATGGCAGATGCCTTCGGAGCCTTTGCGATCCTTCAACTCGCCATGCAGCTTGATTCCCTGCTTAGCGGCGAAATCCTGTTGCTTGAGCTTGAGTTGCGTTGCCAGATCGAGCAGGCCAAGCTTCTTCTTCTCTTCGGAGATCACTTCGTCGAGAAACGTAAGGTGGTCGCGGAAAAAGAGAATACTCGAGGCATCGTTGACCTTCGCATCTTTGCCAACGTAGTGTTCAAAAAAGATGGCCGCCATGGGAGTGACGTACTCGTGGCTGAAGCGGAGATCGGCGCGAGCAAATCCGGTATCGCCGGGCTTTACGGCCTGAACGCCCACTTCGCCTTTTTCGTTGAGCATGTGCCGGGCAAAGATTTTTTCGGCGAGCGTCATACCTCGCTTCGGGGTTTGAATCGGCGGCAGGAACACTTTTTTCTGCATCCTCGCCACATTGAAAGGAAACAGCCCGCCGTATTCAATCACCTGCCGTGTAATTTCGTCCTCCCCGGCAGTAAACTCGGCAAGCGCAATCTCTTCCCCGCCGCGGATCTTGTCGATCAGCGAAAAGTCAGTCGAAGTCAGCACGCCCAGGTTTTGGCAGTTCTGCTTGTAGATGCGCTCAATGTTTTCTGCGATCACCACTCGAATTCCGGCACACATCTCGGCATACGGCGACTGCTCGCGACTTGACCCTTTACCGCGCCGTTTGCCGCTCACCGCGCACACAAATCCGCCGCGCTTCACGTCGCCGCGCCCAATGGGAGTAACGCTGCCGCACTTCAGCCCGAGATATGGAATCTCACCCAACGTTTCGTCGAAATAAAAACAGTAGTGGGCCGGAGTGATCTCATCAGTGGAAATGTCGTCGCGCAGCTTGGGATTATTCGCCGGATTCTTCGTATCCCACGGCAAGTCTTCGCCAGCCAACTGCCGCTTGATAAGCTCGGGATCTTCGGTGAGAAAAAGAATTCGGCCTTGCAGCCGGACCTTGTCCGGCCGCTTTTCGATTTTGCGTTCCAGAAGAGAGTTGATCACGTTAAACCTGAGGAGTTAGAAAATTCGATTAGGACACGGCAGGATCGATGATCCCGTGTCCTTAATTATTGTAACGCCGCAGGAATGGCAGAATTCAATCGAATCGAATGGACCTTCTGCCCTCTATTGCCCCTGTGTTTAAGCCTTCCTAACCACTACTATCGCGTATAAGCCCGCGGATCCGGCAAAGGCTCCAGCCCGCGCCCGGCAAAGATTTCCTCAAACTCCTTCACCAGCGCCGCGTGAATCAGGCCATTCGAGGCAACCGTCTCACGGCTGTCGATTGCAAAAGGCGAGCCATCGAAGCGCGTCACTTTCCCGCCCGCCTCTTCCACGATCAGCACACCTGCCGCTGTATCCCACGGATTGAGATTGAATTCCCAGAAACCATCGAATCGCCCCGAAGCCACATTGCATAAATCAAGCGCCGCCGATCCGGCCCGGCGCACGCCGTGGGTATGGAGCGTGATCTGGTGGTAAAAGTAAATGTTCGGATTCTTGTGCCGCTTCTGACTGGGAAATCCAGTCGCCAGCAGAGACTCTTTCAGCGTGGCCGTCTTCGAGACATGGATGGTCTCGCCATTAAGCTGCGCACCTTTGCCTAACTCGGCGGAAAACAACTCATCCCGCGTGGGATCGTAAACCACTGCCGCGATCCGTCGACCCTTGTGTTCGAGCCCCATCGACACGCAAAACACAGGAAACCCGTGCGCGAAGTTCGTCGTGCCGTCAAGCGGATCGACGTACCAGCGATACTCGCTGCCCTGGTCGCTGAGGCCCTGCTCTTCGCCCAAAACGTCGTGTGTGGGCCACTGCTTGCGGATACGTTCGCGGATCAGCACCTCGGAGGCACGGTCAGCCGCCGTCACCAGATCGGCCTCGCCCTTGTACTCAATTTTCAGGTGCTGGTAAAAGTAATCCATCAGCAACGCGCCCGCTTCGCGAGCGATGGCCGACATGGCGGGGAGAAAGCTGTCGTGGTTGGAGGACATGGTCAGGGCTTCGGCTTTCGGGCTGCAGGCTTCGGCAAGAGCTCACCAATGGCGCCATTCCGAGGACCGGAACGAAGGCTCGGCTTGGCTGAAGCCCGATAGCAGAAGCCCGAAGCCGATTTCACTTCTTCTTTCCGCCGTCTTCGGCGATGTACATGATCTCATGCTTGAAGATGAACAAATTAGGCGCGCCTTCGCGGGTCAGGCGAATCATGTGCTTGTCGTAGTACTCGACCCATCCGCTCACGGTCTGGCCATCCATCAGCTTCACGCTAACCTGCTTCTGCTTCTCGCCCAGCGCCTTGAGAAAGCCGGCTTCTTCAAACGTCTCTTCAGGAGGCGGGGTTCGTCCGCGCTTACCGGCGTTGGCGTTTCCCTGCGGACGGAAAGGCATGCTGGCATTGTACACGCAACGCGGACATAGGATCGCGACGCGGGCGCATTCTTGAAACTACAAGTTAATCCATGTTGCAAACAAAAAAAACACCAGCCCTTGGTGGCGCTGGTGTTAGCGTTTCTGGTTTCAGTACACCTAGAAGACTATCTTCAGGCTGAACTCCATTTGACGTGGCGAGCCCAGCGAATACACGCCGGTGCCAACGCCGACCCGGTTTACCAGCTGTCCGGCATAGTTGGTGCCGTTGATGCTGCCGGTGCCACCGGTCAGCAACCCTGACATCATGCTCGTCGGAAGATCGAAATTAGCGAAGTTCGGAAGGTTATAGAAACCTACCTGAGGTTTAATCGTCAATCGGCCATCAAGGAAGCTGTGGCTCCAGGCAAGAGTCGTGTCGAAGGCTTTCAACCAGGGGTAGTTGACCTGGTCGGAAGGCGCTAACGGCAGCGGAACCCCACCGCCATACGTGCCGCCCAACGCCACCAAGTCGCCCTGCGTCATCAGACCATTCTGAATCAGCACGTTGCCTGCAGGGGTTGGAGTCCCTGCCGCCACTTGAGCGTTGTAGCTGGAAATAGCGTTGTTGATGTTTCCGGCGTTCAGGCTGCGATCAAAGCTACCCTCTTTGGTTCCAGGAAGCGGATCCTGTGTAACGCCGCTACCTGTGAAGTCCGTGCGGAAGATTTCTCCAGCACCCAGCCCCGTATTCGGCACCGTCGCCGTGATTGCCAACGGGCTGTAGAAGTGAGACATAATTCCGAGCTGGAAGCCGCCATGCAGGTCTGCATAACCACCAAAAGATAGCTGATGGGTCCGGTCCAGCGTGGAAGGTCCGAAGTAGCGATTGACGTTGGCGTTGTCCAGAGCCGGGACGATGAAGTCCTGATCCCCGGCAGCCGCCGTTACCGTGGAACCGCCCGGTACGCCTCCGCCCGAGTTATCGAACTTGGACAAAGCATAGGAGACCTGGAAATTCAAGTCTTTGACACCGCGGATCGGCCCCTTCACATTCTCCACCCACTTCATCTGCAAGCCGTCGTATTCGGAACGGCCGACCGGAGAAAGGAAAGGGAGGGGTGGCGCAAGCGGATTCTTGCCGCCGAAGGCGCAGGCCCGGCCAAGTGCGGCTAGGCAGCTATTGCCTCCCTGGTCAGCGGAAGAACCCAAACCCGCACCAGCGTAGTCGGCCATATTAGCTGTCCGGGCCGGGTTATTAACCGTCCCGTAAGTTCCACCGTCGTTAGTTCCGTTCGCCGGATCGTTTGCGCAGGGAGCTCCGTAAGTGCCAGCAACCGTGGTCACTCCCCCACCGCAATTGGAGATAGTTGTTGCAATCGCTGCGCTGGCTGCTCCTTGGTTGAAGAAGCGGGTGTCACCGGCGTCATTCTGGTCCACGCCCAGGAGGAAGTGGGTCTGGACGTTGCGGATAAAGTCCACGCTCAAAATCATGCCCGGCCGAAGTTCGCGTTGGATGCCAATGTTCATCACCACCGAACGCGGCGATCTGTAGTCGGGATTAAACATGTTGTCGCCAGGTGCGAAGAAGCAGTTGGTGCCCCCAGTGCAATCAGTGAGGTACTGCCCCGCATAGCTCGGATTAGGCTCCGACACATCGAGGGGTGAAGCCGCCTGATACTGCTTCGCCAGCGCTATGACTGCCGGCACAGCGTTCCCGATTAGCGGGTAACCACCTGACGAGGTTCCACAAACCGCCGCAGTCGGCGTGATGGGGCCTGTCGAGGTTTGCAGAACAGAAGGTTGCCCGGCAGCAGCACAGGGTGAGGGGAACTGTGCGAAGGCGCCTGTGGCCTCCCGGAATGGACCGTCAAAGAGCACGTTATTCCAGATGGCGTTTTCCCAGAACAAGCCGATTCCTCCGCGGATTGAGGTCTTGCCGTTCTTCATCGGATCCCAGGCAAAACCCAAATCCGGACCAAAGTTCTTATTAGGCTGGTTCACTGGATCGCCCAACCCGGGAATCAAGGCACTGAGTCCCGAAATCGCCGGGTATTGGCTATCCGTGCGGCCTGTGTCACGTTCATACCGCAACCCATAAGTCAGCGTGAAGTTCGACCTAATCTTCCAGGAATCGCCCAGATAGAACAACACACGGTTGTCAGGTCCCAAGCCACCGGCTGGGAACCCAAGCGCAGCCTTCGAGGTGGAGTATCCCAAGCCGTTGCCCAAGGTGTAACCGCCGTCAGCCGGGTAGTTCTCCGGATTTGCCGCCCCACCCGGGAACGGCCCGGTCGCAGCCGCCGTGATATCCGCTGTGGTTACTTGGGAGATAACCTGTGGTCCATTCCTGAAGAACGACGCGAAGCCACCGCCTTGAAGGTGATTAATGGTGGCGCCGTAGCGAATGACGTGCGAGCCTAAAATCCGGCTGCCATCATATTTAAACTCGTGATCGCTTTGCGGCGTGCTCTGCGGGGCCAAGAAATTCGGTCCGGCGGTCAGGCCCGTGGCTCCCATGAAAATTTCCGCGCCCAGATCGTCGAAGGGCAGTGAGGCATTGCCGGTGGTCGCATCCACGATCTGGTTCTGGAATTTCAGGAACGAGAAGCGGATGGAGTGCGTAAAGGGTCCAGTATTGAAATCCAAGCCAACCACATCGTTGCGGGTGATGTCCTTGTTGTCATAAACCGAGTAGCCGAAGCCGAAGGTGGCGCCCAGCAAATTTTTGAAGTAAGAGTAGCGGTAAAAGAGACGCGCGCTCTTGGTCAGCTGGTAGTCCAACCGGCCGAGCAGATTATCCTCGCGGAAGGGATCGGAGAAACTACCGGAGTAGGCTTGGAAGGGAAAGGAGATTGGCACCGAGGCTTGCGTATTCTGCACCGTGCGCTCGCCGTCGAGGAAGAAGAATGCCTTGTTCTTGATAATCGGTCCGCCTAAATCGGCACCGTACTGGCTGCGTTGGGAGTAAGGATCAGTTCCTCCCGGCAGGTTCGCAGCGCCGACGCGATAGTCGCGGAATTGTCCGAAAGCTTCGCCATGGACTCCATTGGTTCCGGACTTGGTGGTCACGTTCACGGAACCGGAAGAGGTTAGCTCGGTGGACATATCCAAGCTCGCCTGTCCGATCTGGAATTCCTGAATGCCGCTGGCCGGGATGTCAGTCGTGGTCGTTCCCACGGTTTCGTCGGAGACGTCAACGCCATCCACTTCAATGCGGGCGGTGCGACCATAACGGCCGCCGAACGAGATCGACGAGTAGCCCGCCTTGGTGGGATCGAAATTTTGACCGTCCTGAATTTGCACGCCGGGCTCAAGCTGTGCCAAGTCGAGGAAGTTGCGGCCATTGACCGGCAAGTTTTCGATCTGGCTGGCGGTCAGGACTCCCTGCACGGTCGCCTGCTCGGTGTTGACCTGAACTTCGCTTCCCTGCACCTCAACCACGGTGCTTTCCTGGCCAATTTCGAGCTTCGCGCTTCCGTTGGCGGCGTTGTCAACTTTCACGTCCAACGACAATTGCGTCGTCTTGAAGCCTTTGGCCTCCACCCGCACCTGGTAGACACCTGGGATGAGCGCTCCGAGAGAATACGTTCCACTCCCATTCGTGGTCGCGTGCAGCGTCTGCCCGGTGGGGCCCGTGAGCGTGACCTTGGCATTCGGCAGAACCGCACCGGTTGAATCGGTCACGTTGCCTACAATACTGCCGGTCGAGATCGAGGTCTGGGCGAATGCCACCGAACACATCAGCAGCGCGGACAGGGTGATCAACGCCAGCAGCATAAACCGCGCGCCGGGGCGGGAGGAATTGAGGTTCAACATCGTAAACCTTCCTTTCGGAAATGTTCTCATCGGAGTTTTTCTCACCTAAACAAACGTTGTCTGGAATCTTGTTTTTTCAAATTCTTGTCGGAGCCCAAACAGCGGCAAAATGAAGCCATCGCCGCGCGAGGAAAAGAGCAACAAATCCCCACAGGCCGCAACCAGCAAAAACTGATTTATCATGCGTTGTTAGCAGAATGAAACTGAATCAGCGCTCTGAGCAAAGCAATTTGTAGGCCAGCCGTTCGCCGATCCTCAGTTCCCGAACTCAGGTATACATATCAATAACTTACAGTCAGTGTTTCGTGATAGACCTGACAAATCATAAACATGGCAATGCCATAAAATCCATAAAACCATATTTATATTCCGAAAAACGAGACTGTATTTCGCCGTTTTTGTTAACACTGTTTGTTCAGCGTCGTGCTCGAAGGAGGAGGAGGCGTATGTTGCGACGAGTGAATGATCGAGTCCCCGCCGGAATGCGGGAGCCTTTAGAAATCCGACTTCATGGTGTAGTAGCCTGCGCGATGACGAACCAGGTAAGTAGCGGAATCCGGGGGCCCGGAAACGCTGACTTGAATCCGGCGAAATTGCGAGTTCGACAAGCGCTGTGAGGGATAGTATGCCAGCAGATACTGCGTGCGCAGTTCGTCGCTGATCTGGCGGAAGGCGTCGTCGAGTTGCGACATCGAGTTCGCGTAATAATACTTGCCTCCGGTGTCTTCCGAGAGCTGGATCAGCGCGTGCTCCCCGCCGATTTCACGTCCAGCGCTATTCTCGATGGGCACCACGATAATGCTGTAAACGATAGCTTCGGCTTCTTCAGCGGCGCGCACGGCTTCTTTGTAATCGGTTTTGCTGATGGTGTCCCCGCCGTCGGTGATCAGCACCATTACTTTCCGTCCCTGGCGGCGGTCGAGCGAGCGAGAGGCCAGATACACGGCATCGAATAGCGCCGTGGCCGCGCCCAAGCGAATGTGGTCGATGCCCTCGTCGATGCGCTTCAGATCGGGCGTGTAGGAAGTGGACTGCAGCACGGTTTCACTGAAACCAAACACCGACAATGCATCAACCGGCCGCACGATGGTACGGGCAAAGCGTTTGGCGGATGCCTGCTCCAATGGAAGATCGTGACGCGTGCTCAGGCTGGTATCGATTGCCAGCGCAATCGAAAGCGGCACTGCGGATTCTTTGTCGAATACGGAGATCGTCTGATCTTTGCCGTCTTCCTTCACGGTAAAGTTCTCTTTCTTGAGCCCCGTGACAGGGCCTCCGTGAGAGTTCGTGACGGTGACGTAGACGTTGACCAGTTTGACATCAACTGAGAGTGTGGGTGAAGGCGCGGGTGTTGGTTGAGTTTGGGCGGAGGGCTTCTGCGCGTAGGCGGCGCAGGCCAGCAGGAGCACAATTGCAGTAGCGGGTTTTCTCATTCGATGAACGAAGTATAGCTATGCCAGCTCCTCGCTCACTTAGATGCGGGTTGCATTCCCTGGCTGCCCACGCTGCACAATTTCCTCAGGGAACGGGTCGCCGTCGGCCCAGACGGCTCCATCCTCGAAATATTCCTTCTTCCAGATCGGCACGGTACGCTTAAGAGTATCGATGAGCCAACGGCAGGCTTCGAAGGCAACTGCACGGTGGGCCGAAGCTACAACAAGCAACACGCTGGTCTCACCGATTTCCAGCTGCCCCAACCGGTGTACCAACGCAACGTCGCGAACCTGGAACTGTTTGAGCGCCTGCTCAGCCAGACCTTCCATCTGCTGCAGCGCCATTTCCTCGTAAGCTTCATAATCGAGATAGAGCGTCTTGCGGCCGCGCGTCTGGTTGCGAACAACACCCTCGAACACAACCACGGCACCGTCCTCGCCCCGCTTGATGTCGGCCAATATGCGCGCCGTATCAATGGCATCGCGAACAATCGAGGCGTAGCGCCGGCGTCCCGCCGGCAGTTCTGGGGGCGTGCCGTCCTCCGACCCTCCACTCACCGGCGGCAGTAATGCAACTTCGTCATTGGGTCTCAATGCAGTCTCGGGTCCGGCATACTGCTGATTCACTGCTACTGCTAGCGCAACCATCGATTCTTTCAGCTGCGGAGACTGCTGAGCGTAATGCTCCAGCACATCGCGCACTAACGCGCTATCCGGCAGTTCGAGCGACTCGCTGGCTTGCCCCGCAAGATCCTTCAACACACCGAAAAAGAGAACGCGCACGCGCATGAGAGCCGGTTCCAGTTTAACGCGAACTAGTCTGATCTATCCCAGGGGTGATTAAAGCCACTCAAGCCAACCGCCGATGGAAGGGTGTCGGAAAAACTTTCATGTTACGACGCACGCGCCTGCTCCTTTTCGTCTGCCTTTTCGCGGGCCACCTGCCCGCGCAGGATTTAGCGGGCATCGAAATCCACGGCTTTGCCACGCAGGGCTTTCTCTTCAGTTCGCATAACAATTATCTGACCATGCAGTCCAGTAGTGGCAGCCTGCAGTGGACCGACGGCGCCGTGAGCGTCACCGATTCTCTCACTGACAATCTTCGCGTGGGAATTCAATTGCACATGTACCAACTGGGACAGCTCGGCGGACCCAATATTCAGGTCGACTGGGCCTCGGGAGATTACAGAGTCAACGATTATTTCGGTATTCGAGCCGGCAAGGTGAAGACTCCCCTGGGTTTATTCAATGATTCGCAGGACGTGGATGCAATCTTCCTGTGGATTCTGTTGCCGCAAGGCTGCTACCCGGTGGACAACAAAGATTTTTTCCTGGCGCACCTGGGTGGCGAAGTCTATGGCACTCTGCCGCTCGGCAACGATGCCGGAAAATTCCGCTATCGCGGCTATGCTGGATATAACCAGCTTGACTCACGCGAAGGCTATATCCAGAGCCTCTACGATGCAGGCATCACTTTCAAGAACCCTCCTGGTGGCCAGACGTATGGGCGCGACCTGCAGTGGCAGGCGCCGCTCACCGGACTGACGTTAGGCGCCAGCGAACTTGTTCAAGCCCTGGACGGCATCTCGTCGAACGGCGGAATACACGTTCCACTTGCGCCTGTTATTGCAGAGTATGGCCAGTTCAGTCGAGGGAAATTCTACGTTGCCGGAGAATATCGCAGGCGCACGGCAAACACGACTCTGACCTTTGACTCGGTTGCGTATGCAGCGCCCTCGGACGAACGAAATCTGGTATGCATGGGAAGTTATCGACTGGCAAAGAAGTTTCAAATCGGAAGCTATTACAGCCACTACATATACGAAAACAATGGGAGCACGAGCCGCCCCGAAAATTATTCCAAAGACTGGGCCATCTCTGCACGCTACGACTTTAACGTTTATTTCTACGGCAAGGTAGAGAGCCACTTCTTGCATGGAACAGATCTGGGCTACTACGAAAGCACGAACCCAAATGGCTTGAAGGATAACTCAAACATGTTAGCGGCCAGGATTGGATTCAGTTTCTAGCTTCCGGACGCGTGCAGTCATGAGATGCATGAGCAAAACCCGCTGCCTTGTCCTGTTGCTGGCTGTAATCGGCAGCCGTTACGGGGCGCGGGCCCAGGATATTGTGGTGGTGTCAAATCAAGGCGTTCAGATTTCCGAGATCAAAGAGTCCGACCTGCGCGCCATATTCACCGGAGAGAAAACCAAATTCTCCGACGGCTCTCACGCCATCCCCGTTATTTTGAAGGGCGGACCCGCTCACGAAGTTTTTCTAAGAAGGCATCTCGGAGAAAGCCCGGATGACTTCCGCGCATTGTGGCGGAAAGCTCTGTTCACCGGACAGGGCGCGATGCCCAGATCGTTCGATTCCGAATCGGCGCTGCTCGAGTACGTCGCAGCCACTCCTGGGGCCATCGGTTACGTGAGCCGGATTTCGCCTCAGGACAAAGTAAAGTCGCTTACTCCGTTGAAATAGGAGTGCCGGCGCGGCAGGCAAAAAAATTGCCAGTTCCTCGTAGGAACTGGCAACTGAATACCGATAACAACCATTCAGCCTAGGCTTGCGCGAACGCCTTGTCGTGAATCTCCGGAGTTGTGGTCAGCAACTTCGCAGCTGTTGACTCCGCTACGGCCGGCAGCGAGACGCGCAACGCCTCTTCAATGGTCTTCACATAATGAACCGTGAGGTTCTCCAATTGTTCCGGAGTCAGGTCTTCCTCAACGTTCATCTTATTTTCTGCCGGCAGGATCACGTCGGTGACTCCGGCGCGTTTTGCAGCCAGCACTTTTTCTTTAATGCCGCCCACCGGAAGCACATTGCCGCTTAGCGTAATCTCACCCGTCATTGCCAGCAGCGGGCGGATGCGATGCCCCGTCAGCAACGACACTAGCGTCGTCGCCATGGTCACGCCCGCCGAAGGGCCATCCTTCGGAATCGCTCCCGCCGGCACGTGCATGTGAATATCGTGGTCGGCAAAGAAGTTTTCCGCGATGCCTAATTGCGCCGCGTTCGAGCGCACCCAAGTCAGCGCGGCTTGCATCGATTCCTGCATGACCTGGCCAATCTGTCCGGTCATGGTGAATCCGCCTTTGCCCTTCATTGCGTTGGCTTCGACAAAAAGCACGTCTCCGCCAGAAGGAGTCCACGCCAAGCCAACCGCCACGCCCGGACGCTCGGTGCGTTCTTCAATTTCGCCCTCGCTCCGTACCTTGATGCCGCCCAGGAATTCCTGAACGATCTCCTGCGTGACCACAAGTTTCTCCGCCTTGCCTTCGGCCAGCCGCCGCGCCTGCTTGCGGCAGATGGTTCCAATCGTGCGCTCTAGGCTTCGTACGCCGGCCTCGCGGGTGTAGTGGCGAATCACGTAGCGCAAAGCTTCGTCCGGAAATTCGATCTGCTCCGCCGTGATTCCGTTCTCTTCCACTTGGCGCGGCACTAGATAACGTCGAGCGATGTGCAGCTTCTCTTCCTCGCTGTAGCCCTGCAGTTCGATGATCTCCATACGATCGCGCAACGGCTCGGCAATCGGGTCGAGCATGTTCGCAGTCGTAATAAAGAGCACCTTCGACAAATCGAACGTGACATCGAGATAGTTGTCTCGAAACGTGGAGTTCTGCTCGGGATCGAGCGCTTCGAGCAATGCCGAAGCGGGATCGCCCCGAAAATCGCGCCCTACCTTGTCGATTTCATCGAGCATGAAAACTGGATCCTTGGTCTCCGCCCGGCGAATGCCTTGGATAATTTGTCCGGGCAATGCGCCGATGTAAGTGCGGCGATGGCCGCGAATTTCGGCTTCGTCATGCACGCCGCCCAGCGACAGCCGCACAAATTTACGGCCCAGCGCCCGCGCGATGGATTTACCTAACGAAGTCTTGCCCACGCCCGGAGGTCCGACAAAGCACAGGATCGGACCTTTCATGTTCGGCTTCAACCGCCGCACAGAGAGATAATCGAGAATGCGATCCTTTACTTTCTCGAGATCGTAGTGATCCGTATCCAAAATATCTTTGGCTTTGAGGATCTCGATCTCTTGCCCCGAAGTCTTATTCCAGGGCAACACGGCCAGCCACTCTACATAATTGCGGGTCAGCGAGTAATCGGCGGCCATTGGAGACATGCGCGAAAGGCGTCCCAATTCCTTGAGCGCTTCTTTCTTCACTTCGTCGGGCATGCCGGCTTCGTCGATTTTCTTTTTCAGATCGTCGACGTCGCGCTGGCCTTCATCCTGCTCGCCCAGTTCTTTCTGGATGGCCTTCATCTGCTCGCGCAGGTAATACTCGCGCTGGGTTTGCTGCACGCGGTCCTGCACTTCGCTCTGAATCTTGTTGCGCAGTTGCTGCACTTCAAGTTCTTTGGCGAGATGCTGGTTGATCTTCTCCAGGCGTATGCGAATGTCGAGCGTTTCCAGCGTGTCCTGCTTGTCCGGCGTTGAGAGCGACGGCAAAGAAGACGCGATGAAATCCACCAACCGGCCCGGCTCGTCGATGTTCAAGGCTACGGTGGAAAGCTCATCGGAAAGCGTAGGCGATCCGGCTACAATCTGCTGAAACAGCGTAAGCACGTTGCGCTGCAGCGCTTCGATTTCAGAACTATCGGGTGGAACCGCTTCCGGAATCGAAGACACTTTCGCGCGCATAAATGGCGCCAGCTGGGTGAATTCGCCCAAGCGCACGCGTTCCAGACCCTCGGCAAACACAAACAGGCTCTGGTTGGGCATCTTTACGACTTTGTGGACGATCGCGGATGTCCCTACCGTATAAAGGTCACTGGGTTGTGGGTTGTCGACGCGCGCCTCGCGCTGCGCGACCACGATGATGGTTTTATCCTCACCGAGCGAATTGATAAGCTGCACAGAACTCTCCCGGCCTACCGTTAGAGGCAGGACGGCGTGCGGGAAAAGAACGGTATCCCGCACAGGAAGCACGGGCAAAGCCCGTACGTCGTTTATTTCCCGATGCTTAGGAAGTGGCTCGGAAAGCGGCTGTTGGCTCATTGGCTCTCCTTGAGTGTAACTCACTCAAGCTTAGATGATACTTTGCCGGAAAGGTTTCATCCCATCCGAGACGAGGCTGTTGCATTCTATCGGCAATTCCCATTCCGTCACATGATGCCTAAGGTACCGGGGCTAATGCTCGGCTGCCGGGTATATTCCCAACACTTTTACGAACTCCGCAACCTCGCCCAGATGCCGCAAAGCATTGCGGGCCGCTTCATCGTCGCCGCGAAGAAAGTCGACATAGAAGACATACTCCCAGGGCCGTCCGCGCATGGGCCGCGACTCGATCTTGCTCAAACTAATATCGCGCAGCGCAAAAACGCTGAGCGACTTGAACAGCGCCCCGGGAACATTCTTAACCTTGAACGCGATGGAAGTCTTGTTGGCTCCGGATGGAATGAGCCGCTGGTAGCCGCGTGCGGAGTCAGCGCTTTCTTTTTTCGGTGAGGCGGCTGCACCCGAACGCACCGCCGACTGGCGAATCAGAAAGAAGCGCGTGAAGTTGCGCTTGTCGTCCTCAATGCCGGCCTGCAGAATCTTGCCCGAGTATTCGCGCGCGGCGTGCCGTCCGGCAATTCCGGCCGCATCGGGCAGCCGCTCGGCGACCACATGCTTCACGCTTCCCGCCGTGTCGTAGAAGGGAACTGCTTCTATCTTCGGGTGCTGGCGGAAAAAGTCGCGGCACTGGTCAAGCGCCACCGGATGCGAGAACGCGCGCCGCAATGCGCTGAACTTCACGCCGGGGGCTGCGATCACGTTGTGCACGATGCGCAACAGGAATTCGCCTTGAATGAATACGTCGCGCTCCACCAGAAGATCGGCATGCTCGGCCACCGTGCCCGCCAGCGAATTCTCAATGGGAATGACGGCGGCCCCAACCGACCCGTTATCGACGCGATCGAACACTTCAGCAGAACGGGCGCAAGGCACGACGGTGCAGCGCGGCAACATCCGCTCCGCCGCTTCATGACTGAAGGAACCGAGTTCCCCCTGGATGGCAACTTTGATGGCAGCTTTCATTACAAGGCAAGGTAGCTGGATTAGGCGGGAAAGTGCAAATTGATTCTGCAGCGGTGAAACTAGACGAGATTTTTTTCCAGCACTAGGGCGTCCACGCCATTCGAATAGTAACGAGGAAAAGTTCTGGTCACGCTATAGCCGTGGCGTTTGTAAAACGACAACGCAGAGACGTTGTCCACCGCGGTTTCCAGTTCCACCAATGTGGACCCGGCCCTATGCAGTCGATCTTCCGCGGTGCGCAAGAGCAAAGATCCCACTCCGAAGCGGCGGGCGGCGGCGATCACATCAATCGTAATGATATGACCGCGTTTGTGGCCACCGGCTTCCGCCACAAGAAAGCCGGCGATGGCGGCATCGTTGGAAACGTTTTTAAGAGAAGAATTGCCGCCTGTTCCTGAATCAGGATCGGCCGCTTCGCCAGTAACTCCGACCGCCACCACCGTGAACGAACCGCGCCTCCGCATGTAGACCCTAAGCTCCGTCCGTGAATAAGAAATGCCAGGAGGAAAGCAGGTTTGATCTATGCGCCACAGCGCATCGAAGTCTAGGGGCTGAAAGTCTCGGATGACGAAGGGCACGCCGCCATTGTAGCGGGGAGGTGGCGACGCTGTGCGAGAGAGGGACGTTTAACTCTTCGGGGCCGGCTTAAATACCCCTCTTGTTGGGTGGGTAGCGCTGCAGTCTATGGCAAGTATCTCGGAGCTTATCGATTTGTTCCTCTGCCACCTGTAGGAATTCGAAGCCATAGATTGCCCCGACATTGTGGCGCACCTGCGCCGTAACCGCACCCGCTGCTACCGGCTCTAGCCTTACCGAATCACCCACTTTCAATGGGGAAGCCAGCATGGCTGAGAGACCACTTTCGCTGATTTCAAGCGTCATAGCTCGGATGACCCGGCCATCATCGGTGTGAACAGAGATGGGGACCGAGAATCGGTATCGCGCGTGGCGTCTTCTATCGGCGGGGGAATTCGCAGAACCCGTTTGCTCTGTCGATGCCAGCGTCATAATGTGATTCCTCAGTGTGTCTAATCGGCAGGCTTCCAATTTTGCTTTAGCCCTCCGGAATTTTCTTCGAGATCCCTCCCTGAACCGCTGGATTTCCCAGTTTTCCACAGCTTAATCTCGTCTGGGCCACAGGCAGGCATGAATTGGGATCATTGGGCCCTTGCGCCGCCGCAACCTCGGACGTACCATGAGCATCAGAGGAAGCGTAGTGGGACGCCTTCTGCTGATTGACGCGGCCGGCTCAGTCGCCGTCCTGGGACTGTGGTACGTAGTGTTTTCCACCTACAATCGAAAAAAAGGAGCGACCGCCTTGCGCTGGGTGCAGACTGCCTGCGCTGGCAAAGGCCGCATCCTGGATTCGCGTTGGAGGGGAACCTCGCGTTTGCAGGCACGTTTGCATTTCCCCTCAGGATGGTTTGAAAACGCCCGTGTGATTGTGAAGTTCCGGCCGCGGGCTCTGCCTGTACAGTGGCTGGTCAGCTGCTGGCGCCGCCAGAACGAAACTCTCACCTTTGAAGCCGATCTGGGCGGTTCTCCCAGCTTCCATCTGGAAGTGGTGCGACATCGCTGGTGTGCCCATAACCGCGGACTCTCATCGCGCAAACGCGACAACCGGGAGTGGGATGTCTACGAGCCGGGCCCCATCATCCTTACTACGCGGACCCACTGGAAGCAGGACCCGACGGCGGAATTGAATGCGCTCATGTCGGCGCGGCGCCAGGATATTTTGCGAGTGCAATTCCGGCCGGAGTCGCCGCAGTTTTCCGCCACGGTCCGCCTGGAAGCCTTGGCCGATCAAGACGCCGCCGAGGAATTTGTCAGCGCCCTGCGCGAAATCGCTGCTGGGGCATCGACGCATCGGCAGTAGCCATTTCTTCTGATTATTCGCGCGGGATGTTCCGCGCGGTACCGGGCCGAACCTTAGATTAAATTTCACGACGAGGTGAGTCAGCAATGGATCGGTTTTTCCGATTCTTAATTGTCATTCTTCTGCCGCTCTCTTTCTGCTGCGCATTCGCGCAAGAAAATCCCCCGTCGCAGCAACCGTCGCAGCCTCAACTTCAACCACGGACGGCCGAGCCAGAGAAGACCCACACAGGTCCGGAGCGGCGAATTACTCTCGATGTGCAAGTGACCGACAAGTCTGGAACACCCATTCGCGGCCTCCAGCAGCAGGACTTCACGCTTCTCGACGATAAACTGCCTCTGAATATCGCCTCTTTTCAGGTTGTCGACAGCGCAGCCCCCGCCGCGACAGATCCGCCGCTCGAAGTCATTCTAATTGTCGATGCCGTCAATGCGTCCTTCCAGGCTGTCTCTAACGAACGAAATCAACTTAAACAGTTTCTGCTGCAGAATGGCGGCAAGCTCCCGCAGCCGATGTCGCTCATCATGTTTACCGATACTGGGGCCGAGATGCAGAACGGTTCTTCGCGCGATGGAAATATTCTGGCGGGGCTGCTCGATAAATACGAACTCGGACTGCGAACCATCAACCGATCACAGGGCATCTACGGCGCAGCAGAACGTTTTACCATGTCGCTCAAGACCGTTGACCAACTCGCCGCCTACGAGGCGACGCGGCCTGGCAGAAAACTGGCGATCTGGATTAGTCCCGGCTGGCCGTTGCTCTCGGGACCACGCACTTATCTTTCCGGTAAAGAAGAGCAGCAACTCTTCGATTCAATCGTGGCGACTTCCAAGGCACTCAGGCGCGCCCGCGTTACTTTTTATAGTGTTGACCCGCTCGGTCTGGGGGATTTTAGAAGAGCTGTGTACTACGAGGAGTTTTTGAAAGGTGTAACTTCGCCTTCGCATTCGCTGCCGGGCAATCTTGGCCTGCCGGTGCTTGCGGTGCAGACCGGCGGGCGCGTCCTCAATTTGACCAACGACATCACGACCGCGATTGCCGAGTGCGCGGCAGATGCCGGGGCTTTTTATGTCATCTCGTTTGAAGCCCCTCGGGCCGACAAGCCCAATGAGTATCACTCCCTTGCCGTCAAGGTCGATAAACCGGGCGCCACGGCGCGCACACGTACCGGCTACTATAACCAGCCGTGAAACGAGCCGGATCCTCACCACTTCCTTGGCCCGATGCGATGTGCTATCGTTCCGGGCCATGAGTAACAGCTTTAACAATCCCACGCCACAGTTTGGCACTGCGGAATACATCGGTACGGCGGGAAGCGGTCGATGCCAATTCTGCCAGCAGCCGATCGCCGGAAGTTATTACCGCATGAACGGAGCCATGGCATGTCGAGTCTGCGCAGAAAAGTTGCTGAGCGAATTACCTAAAGACAGCCATGCCGATTACACGCGCGCACTTCTGTACGGAATAGGCGCAGCCATCGTGGGTCTCATCGTCTATGCCACCTTCGAAATTCAGACCGGCATCATCATCGGTTATCTTTCGCTGGCTGTCGGCTGGATGATCGGCAAAGCCATGATGAAAGGATCGAACGGACGAGGCGGACGCCGCTACCAGATCACCGCTGCTTTGCTCACCTATACAGCTGTCTCGATGGCTGCAATCCCCATCTGGATCCACTTCGCGGGCCAGAAGAACGCACAACATACCGCGCAGCAACAACAACTCGCTGCTGAACAACGTGAACTGGAGAAAGAGACAGAACGACCGCAAACCCCGCCGCCCGCAAAACCAGCCATGAACATGGGTAAGGCCTTTTTAGCTTTGGCATTTCTCGGGCTCGCATCCCCGTTCCTCGAACTGGCCGATCCTTTCCATGGAGCGATCGGACTCTTCATCCTCTTCATAGGCATTCGCATCGCATGGCAAACTACGCGAGAGACCTCGCCCTCGATCGATGGACCGTTTGCATCTTCCCCTCAGCCATCGGGGAGTCGTGCGGTTTGACTATTAAACGACGATTGTCATCCTGAGCGGAGCCGGTTTTTCAGGCGTAGCGAAGGATCTCCCGCTTAACCGGCCCGACGCGTAAACCAAACTGTACCAACCGTCACAGCGGAAATTAGTGCAGACTGAAGAGTAATATCGAGAATTGTGTCCTCCATTACTCCTGAACTCATTCGAAACTGCCGCCGTTGCGCACGCGAACTTATCCCCGGCGCGCTCGTCTGCGACCACTGCCACGCGCTCGTACACTCCGAGGAACTGGACCAACTCGCCGCCGAGGCAAAAGCGCTCGAAGCCAAGGGAGACCTGCGAAGCGCGCGGGAGCGCTGGCTTGCGGGACTTTCTCTTTTGCCACGAACTCCAAGCAATATGACTGGATCAAGCAACATGCCCACAGCCTTGAGGTCGCGGCCAATCAAGCTCAGCTTCCAGAGCCCACGGACAAAGACAAGGACAGCAAGTGGGCTAAAAAACTGGGCCCGCTGGGTCCGCTTGCGGTTCTGGCTGCAAAAGCCAAATTCCTGTTGACGGCGCTGTTCAAGCTAAAGTTCCTGCTGAGCTTCGCCGCCTTCATCGGAATCTATTGGGCGCTTGTGGGGAATGAAGTTCGGCATCGGCTTCGCCGTGCTGATTTTGCTTCACGAGATGGGCCACTTCATCGACATCAAGCGCCGCGGCCTGCCTGCTGAAATGCCCGTCTTCCTGCCGGGACTGGGAGCCTACGTGCGCTGGCAGGCGCTGGGCGTGCCGCTCGAGACACGCGCCGCCATCAGCCTGGCCGGGCCGTTGGCAGGTTTTCTTGTATCGGTTGCATGTGCCGTGATCTGGTGGCAAACCGGCAATCCACTCTGGTCCGCGCTGGCGCGCACAGGCGCAATTTTGAATCTTCTGAATCTGATTCCTGTGTGGGTGCTGGACGGCGGCCAGGCCGTGCTGGCACTAAGCAAGACGGAACGAATCATTCTGCTCACCGCCAGTCTCGCCTTGTGGCTGGTGCTGAAAGAAAACATCTTCTTCCTGGTAGCCATTGGCGCGGGCTATCAGGCATTCTTCGCCGGCGATCTGCCAGCCCATCCCAGCCGCTCCACCACGATCTACTACATCGCAGTGCTAACCGCGCTGGGCATAATCATCCGCCTAATGCCGGGAACGGGCTTTGGCGTGCAGTAGCAAAAGCAGTCTCGAGTTGCATCCGATAAATCTCTTTTCTGCCTCGCATCAGTTTTTTCGATTGTCGTGAGTTGCACCCTCGCGTTATTCTTGCCTGTTGAAGCCAGCCCTTTCAACTGCCTGTGTCCGTGTGGAGCTTACCGACATTATCTTGCTGGAACGAATAGGAGACTGAAGGACATCCATGCCTAACGAACTGCGCAATTTTCTGGCACTCACCTACGACGAACTGGAAGACCTGAATCTGGAGGCGAAGGAGCAGCGCAGGAACCGCGTCCCCATCGGCAAGATCCAGGAGAAGCGGCTCAAGTACCTCACCGACGAGAAACGCATCAAGGCGGTGACCGTGCTCTTCAGCGACCTCGAAGGCCGGCTCCATATGCTCGACTACGATAAGAAGTTCCTGATCAAGAGCTGGGATAACCTCACCTTCGACGGTTCTTCCATCCGCGGCTTCACCGCACAGCGCGAGAGCGATCTGCGGCTCGGCATCGACTGGTCCGCTTTCTACTGGGCGCCAGCCGATGTCTTCGGTTCCGGAAAGGTACTCGTCTTCGGCGAAGTCATCGACAAGGGAGGCACTCCCTACTCGGCCGACATTCGCGGCGTGCTCAAAGGCTTTGCCTCCGACTTGAATAAGAAGAAAGGCTACACGCTGAACGCCGCCAATGAAATTGAAGGCTTCCTGTTCCAGGGCTCTGACGCCGAGCGGCGCTATCACGAGACCGGCAAATTCGAATATGTCAACACCGGCGGTTATTACCATTCGCTGCCCGGCGATCCGCTGCGCACGTTCATCGACACTACGGCCGAAGTTCAACGCGCGATGGGCTTCCAGAATGAGAAAGACCATCCTGAAGTTGCGCCTTCGCAATTTGAAATCAACTATGGCTATGGTGAAGTAGTGGCAGCCGCCGATCAGATTCAGCTCTACAAGCTGATCTGCCGCCAGGTGGCGACCAACCTGGGATTCACCGCGTCGTTTCTGCCCAAGCCGGTGGTGGGCGTGAACGGCAGCGGCATGCACACCAACGTTTCCATCAGCGCGGACGGCAAAAATCTTTTCTGGGATGCGAAAGGCGAAGAAAAGCTCAGCAAGATGGGCTGGGCCTTCGTCGATCGCATCCTGACCCACGGCAACGACGTTTGCCTGCTGCTGAATGCCAGCGTGAATGCCTATCGCCGCTTGGATCCGCACTTCGAAGCGCCGAACCAGATCAAGGCCTCAGCCGTGGACCGCGGATCGATGATCCGCATTCCCATCGGTAACGAGAAGAGCATGCGTGTGGAAGTTCGTTCGGTATCGCCGGATGCGAACCCCTACTTGGTGCTTTACTCGATCTTCAAGACTGGCCTCGACGGCGAAACCTCGAAGATCAAAAACCTTCGCCAAGCCGAGCGCTATTTACCGGACAACGTCTACGACGCGCTGGCGAACTTCCGCAAGTCGGAGTGGACGACGAAAATCCTAGGCGAGGACGTGAAAGGCCGCTACGCCGATCTGAAACAAGCCGCTGCCGATCGCTGTTCGCGCCTGCTGGGAACTTTTGTAAAGGCGCCCGAAGTGCAATATCACCACGACGTCTACAACCAGTTCCTGTGGAATCTGTTCTAGGCTGCTGACAGATTCATTCTGCCCTGACGCCCCAGCCAAAACGCTGGGGCGTTTTTCTTTGCATCGGTCGCAGCCACTAAAGGAACTTCTAGACAGCTTTCCCCGAATCGCTAGAATGGCGAAGCACAATATTAAGGAGACTCTCCAATGAGGCGCACTCTCTTTGCCACTTGTTTGTTCCTGCTCACGACCGGCGCAGTCCCTGGCGCCGCCCAACTGCAGCAAGTGCATCCTTTTCGAGATGGCACGCCGGGCGTGACTGGCTATCGCTCTGAAGTTCTCGCCTTGGTCATGATTCAGGAAAACGAGTTTCTTCGACTTGCCGAAGCGTTCCCTGCCGAAAAGTACATTTGGCGCCCCGCGCCCGGCGTGAAATCGGTCGCCGAGGTTTTCCTCCATGTCAGCGCCGCCAATTACAACATGTATAGGCTGGTGGGCGCGCCGTCTCCCGCAGGTCTCGATGTGGCAGGCATGGAACAATCCACCACGGACAAAGCGAAAGTCATCGCGATCTTGAAGCTCTCTTACGCACACGCCAAGCAAGCCATCACCGACTTGCCCGATGCCAATCTCGAAAAAACTATGGACTGGCTCGGCGGAACGATCACTCAGCGTGGCGTTCTTCTCTACATTGTGCCGCACATCGCCGAACATCTCGGACAAGCTATCGCTTACGCGCGAATCAACGGAATCGTTCCCCCATGGTCAGAAGACCCTCCTGGAAAGAAATAGGTATGGTCGCGGTCATTGGGTATTGGATGATTCTGAACCACATCGACAATTTATCTGCAGCGGAGAGAGACACTGATTGCAGAATTGTGCCGGGCGTAGACGAACTCACGCTCACTTCTTTTCCGGATTCGCCAGGAACCGATACCCGACCCCGCGCACCGTCAGCAAATGCCGAGGCAACGCAGGATCGTCTTCGATATAACGCCGCAACCGCACCATAAAGTTGTCGATGGCGCGGGTGTCAGTGTCCTCGTGCAACCCCCACACTTCTTCAAGAATCTGCTTGCGCGAAACCACGCGCCCATCGTTGCGCACCAGATAGCGCAGCAGTTCCGATTCCATCAGCGTCAGGTGAATCACATTGCTGGCAGTGCGCAGTTCCAGCGCGCCGAAGTCGATAGTCTTGCCGCCGAAAGAAAATGTTCCAAATTCATTGACGCTGTGCGGGTCAGTTGCAGTCTGAGTCGCGTCCGTTTTCCCTGTAGCTTGCCCGCCGCGCATCCATTGGCTGCGCCGCAGCAGCCCCTGCAAACGCGCTAGCAGAATCGATAAATCGAACGGTTTGGGCAAATAATCATCGGCCCCGGCAGCGAAGCCCTTCAATACATCCTCGGGACGGTTGCGCGCGGTCAGCATCAGCACCGGCACATAATTGCGCGCCGCCCGCAGTTCTGAAACCACGCTGAAACCATCCTTGCCCGGCAGCATAATATCGAGCACGACCGCGTCGAAGTTTTCTTTCTTAGCAAGCAGCCGATCCGTCGCCGCCTCTCCATCGCCAACAATCTCCGCAGAGTAGCCTTCGGCCTCCAGATTAAAGCGCAAACCCTGCGCCAGGTGAGCCTCATCTTCCACCACCAGAACCCGGCTCATGCCCCCGCCTTCATGACACAGACCTCGGCAGCTCCATCGTGATCGTGGTGCCTTCGCCTTCGCCTTCGCTCGCAGCGAACACTTTTCCGCCATGCTTCTCGGCGATCGATTTCACAATAAAAAGGCCCAGCCCGGTTCCCTTCACATGCGCCAGCGAGCGATGAGTAACGCGATAAAAGCGCTTGAAGATACTCTTCAAGTCGTCGGGAGGAATGCCGACCCCGTGGTCCTGCACACTAAGCACGATGCGCTTTTCGTCTGGCACGCTCAGGCGCACCCGCACATCCACATTCTCGCCGGAATATTTAATGGCATTATCGAGCACGTTGAAAACGGCGGTGCGCAAATCCTCGGGGCTGCCGCGCACGCTCATCCCCGCACCGTTATTTGAAGACTCCTCGTAACGCAAAGCATCCGGCGGCAGATGATGACGGCTGCGCGCCGCCTCCATGGATTCATGTACCAATTGCCGGAAGTCGACCGTGGTCTTCTCCCGTCCGGCTTTCTTATCCCCAGCGCGTCCGGCGCGCAACACCTGCTCCACCGTCTCCGTCAGACGATCGGTATCGCTGAGCATCACGCGATAAAACTCCTGCTTCTGCGCCTCCGGCAATTCGCGCCGCTGCAAGGTTTCCAGATGCAGCCGAATGGAGGCGACCGGCGTCTTCAGTTCGTGAGTAACAGCGTTGATGAAGCTATCGTGCTGCTCACTGCGGCGAATTTCGCGCACCAGGAAGCTGGTATTAACGATCATCCCGGCAATAATCAAAGCAAAAAAAATGATGCCGAAAAACAGCAGCACGCCCTCGCGCCAGTTGAGGATGATCCATCCAACATTGAGTGCAACCGCCAGCGCAACCAGGCCAATGCCCAGGCAGACAAAGAACACGATAGTTCCACGGCGGCTCGTGATCCGCATAGCGTCACGCTGATTTTAGCGCGTTCGAGGCCCGATACGCGCCTACGCTGAGTGAAACGCAAAACCTTAAACACAGGGGACACAGAGGAGCACAGGGTAAACCTGCTCGCGTCAGGTCCTACCCCGTGTTCCTCTGTGTCCCCTGTGTTTAAGGTTTTTTTATGCAAACAGCAAAAACCCCGACCATAATGATCGGGGGCAAATCTTCATCTAACTGCAGATCGAATTAGTCTCCCGCCGCCGCACCCTCCGGCAAAGCCGCGGCAATCAACTGCCCATTCGGCGCAGCCACCAAACCCTTTTCCAAATCCGCCAGCTTCACGCGCTTGATGTCCCAAGCCAACCCGAGTGTCTTCAGCGCCCAGATTCCGTACCAGTTCATATCGATCTCATACCACTTAAAGCCGTGCTGCGCCGCCGTCGGATGCGCATGATGATTGTTGTGCCAGCCTTCTCCGAACGTCAGCAATGCCACCCACCAACTGTTGGTGGAAAGATCGCGCGTGGTAAAGCGCCGCGTGCCCCACGAGTGCGTCGCCGAATTCACCAGCCACGTGGCATGCAGACCGACCACCGTGCGTACAAAAATCCCCCACATCAGAAACGGCAGCCCACCGATCGCGAGCAGAATCAGACCCAACACGATCATGGGAACATAGTGATACTTCGTAATCCAGACGTGAAATTTATCCTTGGCGAGGTCGGGAACGTAACGGGCCAGCGTGGTCGTGTCATGGTGCATCGACTTGCCCATGAGAATCCATCCCATATGCGCCCACCATTTGCCGTCGATGGGCGAATGCGGATCGCCATCCTGGTCCGAATACTGATGATGAATGCGGTGCGTCGCCACCCAGAAAATCGGTCCGCCCTCAAGCGCCAGCGTGGCGCATACGGTCAGGAAATACTCAACCCACTTCGGCGTCTTATAGCCACGATGCGTGAGCAGGCGATGATAGGCCATGCCAATGCCCAGGCTGCCCGAAACCCACCACAAAAACATGGCGACGAACAATGCCTTCCATGTGAAGAAGAACAGCGCCGCAATGGCTCCTACGTGAAACAGCGCCATAAAGATCGCGGTCACCCAATTAACTTCCCCGTTTGCAGCTTGCCGTTTTTCCAGGCTTTCCAGTTCCATATCCAACGTTGGCCCCATTTCGTGGTCTCGATCTCTACCGCACATATCTAACCTATCAAGGGATCGGTCAAACCACTGTAATAGTTGTGTAATAGCCTTTTCCGGGACATTACGGAGGTAATAGCCTATGCAGGAGAAGAGAAGGAAAGAAAACTAGGCGTTATGGCTGCGTTTCACTCGAAAGCGCAGCGCCCTCAGAAAAATCGCGTCACGCCCTCTTCCAGCACAACTACGCGGTCTTCGATTCCCGCCGCCCGCACCTCTTGCTCGAGCAGTTGCAGTGGCTCCTCGACTGGCTCATGCGACAGCCGGAAGCTGCCATAGTGCATTGGAACCATCCACCGCGATTTCAAATCAAGAAAAGCTCGCGTAGCATCAGCCGGATTGGTGTGCACGTTGCGGAACGTTGGCGGATTGTAGGCGCCAATGGGAAGCAGCGCCAACTCCGGCGACAAGCGCCGCCCAATCTCGCGAAAACCCGCGAAGTAAGCCGTATCGCCAGCGTGATATACCGAGTGCTTCCCCGCCTGCAACACATAGCCGCCATAGCCGCGA
Source organism: uncultured Acidobacteriaceae bacterium (assembly GCA_963789625.1). Taxonomy (GTDB): domain Bacteria; phylum Acidobacteriota; class Terriglobia; order Terriglobales; family Acidobacteriaceae; genus Sulfotelmatobacter. The sequence continues at coordinate 432,659 of CAWBLK010000014.1, forward strand.
TGCGAATCCTTGAGAATGCGCGCTCCCCAATGCCGTGAAGGGACATGCGTCACCTCCAGGCTGCCGTGGTGCGAACTGTTCCACCAATCGAGCTCAATAATTTCCGAGAAACCCAGATCGGAGATCAAGTCCGTCACGTGGCTCGGAAGGATGATGGCCGGAGCAACTCCACGCGTTCGTAGATTATTCTGCACGATCGCGCGCAGCGACGGCCGGTGCAGATGATCAAAGTGCGCATGCGTCACCAGCACTACATCGATGGCCGGCAGATCGCGCACTCGCACCCCCGGACGCCGCAATCGCTTCAGCAAAAAAAGCCAGCGTGCGAAGTTAGGGTCAATCATCACGCTCTTCCCGCCCATCTGTACGAAGAAACCAGAGTGACCAATGAACGTCACGCCCATTTCGCCGTTCGAGGCAAACCTGGGTTTGTGCGTTTCTCCGCAAAGCGGCGTCACGGCGGAATGCCGCACCAGACGTCCAAACTGTCTGGCTCGTTTACGGAGTGCCGGACTGTGAAGGGTTGCTTTAATCATCCCTGCTCGTCTGCTATTAGATGAATATCCCTCGTTGCTGGCTATATTTTAGTTGAGACCGAAACGAATATGCTGCAATTTCCACGCGTCCCCATATTACGCTTTCGATTCGGGCACAGAAACCAAAATGGAAGCAACAACGTCATAAAACGGCTAAATAAATGCAGACGCCAAATACGCTGCACATGTGGGAACAGCCGCCTAGCCTGCCCTGAGCGAAGCCGAAGTGGCTGTCCGTCGAGCGCAGCTCGACAAGGCTTCCGCGATAATCCCGCAAACTAAGTCATCCCCAGCCCTTGCTTGACCTCACTCCTCTCACTCATATCTAATTCGTAAAGTCTTTCCCCCACGAGGAGAAGTCCCGAAAATGCGCGTTGCTTTCTTAGGTTTGGGAATTATGGGGCACGCTATGGCCACGAATCTGGCCAAGGCCGGCCACGAAGTCACCGTTTGGAACCGCACCCCGGGCAAGCTGGTCGAGGGCGCGGGTGTCGCTCCCACGCCAGCCGCCGCAGCGCAGGGCGCTGAGGTCATCTGGCTCTGCGTTTCCGATACTGCTGCAGTCGAGAAGGTATTGTTCGGTCCCGAAGGCGTCGAGCAATCGCTGGCCGAAGGCATGATCATCGCGGACTCCAGCACAATTTCTCCCAACGCCACCGTCAAGTTTGCTGAGCGCGTGCGCGCCAAAGGCGTGGCCTACGTAGACGCTCCCATGACCGGTTCAAAAATCGGCGCCGCGAACGGAACTCTCATCTTCATGATCGGCGGCGACGAAGCCTCTATCGATCGCCTCGGTCCATTGTTTGCCGCTATGGGCAAAAAGGTTTTCCGCATGGGCGAAACCGGCAAAGGCCAGGCGACCAAGCTCGCCATGAACCTGCAGATCGCCCTCATTTTCGAAGGCTTCGCTGAAGCGCTCACTCTCGCCACTAAACTTGGCGTGGACTCGAAGCAACTGGTCTCGCTGATCGAGGCCACTATGGTGCGCTCCGGTGTCGTGGAGTACAAGGCACCTTTCGTGCTGCAACGCGACTTCACTCCCAACTTCCCTCTGCGCCTCATGCACAAGGACATCCGCCTCGCCCTCGAAGCTGCAAAAGAAGCGCGCGTGAAGTTGCCCGCACTCGAAACGGTCGAAGAGGTCTACGATCTCGCCACGGAAGAAGGCCATCAGGATCTCGACTATGCCGCCACCCTGACTCTCCTCGAAAAATGGGCGGGAGTACAGGTAAAAGGCGAAGCCGCATAAAAATAAAACCAGCTCATGTGGAGACAGCCGCCTCGGCTGTCCCGCGTGGGCGAAGCCCAGCGACACCTTCCACGGGTCCCTTCAGTAAGCCAGCAGAATCCGCAAGTCGCGCAAGTTGTTCCCGGTAGGCCCAATCCCAATCGCATCGCCCAACGCACTGAAGAACGGAAAGGCATCAAACTCTGCAAGAGCTACGCATGCGTCAAGCCCCCCGGATTGCGCGCGGCCGATAGTCGTACCATCCACCACCGCCCCAGCCGCTGGACTGTTCCCATCCACTCCATCGGTCCCGGCACTGAGCACCGTAATGTTTTCCCCCGCAATCTTCCCCGCGCACGCCAGCGCAAACTGCTGGTTGCGTCCGCCAACGCCGCCGTTTGTAACTTTCACCGTCACTTCCCCGCCAGAAATCAAACACGCGCGCGGAGAATCTTTTCGCAGCTCTCGAAGCCGTCTTAATAAATACTCAGCCGCACGCTCGTAATCCCAGTCATCGCAAGAATTGTCCACATGCACCGCGAATCCGGCCCGCTCAGCCGCTACACTCGCCTGCTCGACCGCCGTCTGATTGGAAAGAATCGTCCACCACCGCGAACCATAAAACGCCGGATCATCTGACTTCGGCGTCTCCTCCAGAGCATGGCGTTCAAAAAGCTCACGCGTGGAATGCGGAAACTGCGCCTGCAATCCATGCTTCTCCGCGATGCGGTAACAATCTTCTGCGCTGGTTGAATCCGGCATCGTCGGACCGGATGCCACAGCGTCAGGCGTGCTATCGGGAACGTCCGACACAAGCAGCGAAACCTGACGCGCCGGAAACGCCCGCTGCGCCAGCCTTCCGCCCTTCACCGCCGAAAGATGCTTGCGGATGCTGTTAATTTCGCCAATCGGCGCGCCGGAATGCACCAGCGCGCGATAGGTCGCAATCAGATCGTCCAGAGAAATTTCATCATCGATAAGCTTCTCAACGATCGACGACCCTCCACCGCTAAGCAGAAAAATCACCAGCGACATTGCGGTCTGCGCGTCCAGCGCCTTCAAAATCGCACTCGCGGCATGAATAGATTCAGCATTGGGCATCGGATGTCCGCCGCGAAAATAACGGAAGCCGCGCACCTGCGCCGGCGGATCAACCGAACTAGCCACAATCCCCTCTAGCGCAGCCGTACCAACATGCTGCGCGAGCGCTTCAACCATCGTGTGGCCAGCCTTGCCAATGGAGATCACCAACACGCGCGAATAGGCCTGCAAATCATAAAGATCTTCGCAAACCCGCAGCACCCCGCGTTCGCAATGCACGTGCCGCGCAAACGCCTTAGCAATCGAAGCCTCTGCCAACGCGTAACGAAAAATCTCGCGCGTCGTATCGCGCATCTTGCCAAACTGCGATTCGCGATCCGCATCAGAAGACATGGCAACGATTATAAAGATCGGCTATCAGCTGTTACCGAGCAAAAACCCGGAGGGCAAATCGGAATTGGCTGACGGCTGAGAGCTGAAAGCTTCCTTCCCCCAATTCTCAATCGCCTCGCGCAACTCCCGCAGCCGTCCCTCAAAAAAATGATCCGCGCCTTCAATCACAACTAACTTCTTCGGCTCTGCTAACGACGCCACCAGCGCCTCCAGCTTCACCCGCGGACCAAACTGATCGCGCCCGCCGCTCACAAATAACTTTGGCCTCACACAATCGCGCAAAAACTCAAACGTATAAACTCGCGGAGCTTCCGTGCTCTGCAGCCACTGGAGCCACCGGCGTACCCACGCCAATCAGCGCCTTCACTCGCGCATCCGCAGATGCCGCCTGCAGCCCGATCGCCGCGCCAAAAGAAAATCCGGCAAATATCAGCGGAAGATGAAACTCCGCATCCAGCCAGTCAAGCGCAGTTCGAACATCCTCGATTTCCCCGCGACCCTGATCATGCTCGCCCTGGCTGAGTCCAGTGCCGCGAAAGTTGAAGCGCAGCACCGGAAATCCAAAACTATTCAGCGCCTTCATGGTATGGAACACAACCTTGTTATGCAGCGTTCCACCAAACAGCGGATGCGGATGGCAAACCACCGCCGCATGCGTAGCGTTCTCCGCGCCCGCGTTCAGCAACGCCTCCAGCCGGCCAGCAGGGCCTTCAAGAAACAGCGACTTAATCGTGGAATTCTGGGCGATCACAGCATCAGATTACATGATTGATGCCACATCCCGCGCTGCGCAACTAAGTCGTAGTTTATTCTTACTGCAATGGACGCCATCACGCTCACTCGCCAACTCGTCGACATCGAATCTATTTCCGGCAACGAAGCCGCGGTCGGAAACTATCTCTACGGAGAACTCTGCCGCCTCGGCTACCAAACCAAGAAAATGCCGGTCGAAGGCGATCGCTTTAACGTCTACTCGGTTTCGCCGGAGCAGCAGCATCCCACCGTAGTTTTCTCCACGCACATGGACACGGTTCCGCCCTTCATTCCTTCTTCGGAAAACGCCACGCGCATCTTCGGCCGAGGCTCCTGCGACGCCAAAGGCATCATCGCCGCGCAGATCGCCGCTGCTGAACGATTGCGCCAGCAACGAATTTACGTTGGCCTGCTCTTCGTCGCCGGAGAAGAACGCGACAGCCTGGGCGCGAAAGTGGCAAACGAATACGCTGCAAACGATCGAATCACATCGCTGCAAGTATTTAGTCAACGGCGAGCCCACCGAAAACCACATCGCGCTCGCCTCGAAGGGAACATTGCGCGTCGAAGTAACCGCTTCCGGCCGCATGGCGCACTCGGCCTATCCTGAACTCGGCGAATCCGCCATCGACAAACTGATCGAAGCTCTCGCTCGCCTGCGTGCGATGCCGTTGCCGTCCGATCCTGAGATTGGCCCTTGCACGTTGAATATCGGATTGATCGAAGGCGGCCGCGCGCCCAATGTGATTCCCGACTACGCCCATGCGGATTTACTCTATCGCCTAGTCGGTCCATCACAGGATCTGCGCCGCCAGATTCTCGCCACCGCGGGCGATCAGGTAAAGGTTACGTTTCCGCTGGAACTCCCCTTCCTTCGCCTGCGCACCGTCGACGGCTTGCCCACGATGATCGCAAAGTTCACCACCGATATTCCCAAGCTCACAAACTGGGGCGAACCGCTGCTGCTCGGTCCAGGATCGATTCACGTAGCGCATACCGACGGCGAATTCATCGACAAGCAGCAATTAGCAGAAGCAATTAATTTGTACTGCGCTATCGCAAAACAGCTGCTCTAAGCAAGGTCTCTTTGCCCACGGTAGACTGACACTATGACCACCACCACCCTCAACTCCCTCGCCCGCGCCTCATCCGCCTACTTGCGCTCCGCCATGCACCAGCCCATTCAATGGCACGAGTGGGGCGAAGAAGCATTCGCCTCCGCCCAGCGCGAGAACAAACCCATGCTGCTCGATATCGGCGCGGTGTGGTGCCACTGGTGCCATGTGATGGATCGCGAATCTTACGACGACCCCGAAGTTGCCGCCATCGTGAACGAGCATTTCATCGCCGTGAAAGTGGATCGCGATGAGCGTCCCGACATCGACAGCCGCTACCAGGTTGCGGTGAGTGCGGTCAGCGGACAGGGCGGTTGGCCGCTCACCGCGTTTCTCACGCCCGATGGCAAACCGTTTTATGGCGGCACCTATTTTCCTCCGACCGATGGCTACGGACGCCCCAGCTTCAAGCGCGTGCTGTTGAGCATCGCCAATGCTTACAAGGAAAAAAATGGCGATGTAATGGAGCAGGCGAAAATGGTCGAGAGCGCAATCGCGCAGGCCGAGTCGCTTGCAGGCCGCAGCGGACGCGTTTCGCGCAGCCATTGTCGCCGCGATTGAGAAATCCGCATTCAGTATGTTCGACGCGCGGCACGGAGGCTTTGGGCAGGCTCCGAAGTTTCCGCATCCTTCTGCGCTCGATTTGCTGATTGAACAGTATGCGCGGAACCATGACGAGCAGTTGCGCAACGTCATCGTCACCACACTCGAGCATATGGCGAACGGCGGGGTTTACGACCAATTGGCAGGAGGCTTCCATCGTTACTCCGTCGACGAGCGCTGGGTCGTCCCGCACTTCGAGAAGATGTGCTATGACAACTCCGAACTGCTGAAGAATTACGTACACGCCTATCAGGCAACGGGCTCGGAATTCTTCGCGAGCGTGGCGCGCGACATCATTCGTTGGATGGATGAGTGGCTGAGCGACCGCGAGCGCGGCGGCTTCTACGCCTCGCAGGACGCCGATATTTCCATGGACGACGATGGCGACTACTTTACCTGGACGCTCGACGAAGCGCGCGCCGTACTGACCGAGGAAGAAGTACAGGTTGCGGCGCTGCACTATGACATCAACGAAGTCGGCGAGATGCACCACAATCCGGCAAAGAACGTGCTCTACGTGCGTGCATCAATCGAAGAAATCTCCAGCCGGATGAAACTTAGCCCCGAGCGAGTGCAAGCGCTGCTCGATTCCGCAAAGAAGAAAATGTACACCACGCGGCTCCAGCGGCCCACCCCTTACATCGATAAGACAGTTTATGTGGGATGGAACAGCATGTGCGTCAGCGCGTACCTGGAAGCGGCGAAAGCGCTCAATCTCGCCGACGCGCACAGTTTTGCCCTGCGCTCACTCGATCGCATCCTGGCCGAAGCCTGGAAGCCGCAGCACGGCCTGTTGCATGTCGTCGCCTATTCCGATCCGAAGGCGGAGCATCGCGAAGTTGCCGGCTTGCTCGAAGATTACTCCGCTACTGCGCTGGCTTGCCTTGACGCCTATGAAGCGACGGCTGACATCAGCTATTTCAAATTTGCGCACACCATCACTGACGCGATGGTGGCGAAATTCTTCGATGCGGTTTCCGGAGGATTCTTCGATGCTGAACCGCCAGCCGATGGCAAGAGTCTCGGCGTGCTCGCTACGCGGCGTAAACCAGTGCAGGATTCGCCTACACCGGCAGGCAATCCCATGGCGGCAATTGCGTTGCTGCGCTTACATCACTACACCGGCGATGCCGCGTATCGCGATAAAGCGGAACTGACTCTCGAAACTTTCGCAGGTGTCGCCGAGCAGTTCGGAATTTTTGCCGCCACCTACGGCATCGCGGTCGTCCATTTATTGGAGAGTCCAGTGCAGGTGGTGTTGATTGCGGAGAATGCAGCCGACGATGCAGCTACAAAGTTGGCAGCAGCCGCAGCAACCGCTGCTTTCGCCTTCAACAAGACCGTGCTGCGGCTCACTGCGAACCAGGCGGTCGCCGCGAATCTTCCTCCTGCGCTGGCAGCGACCATCCCCAACTTACCTGAGTTGAAATCCGGCAAGGCGTTCGCGGTGCTGTGTTCCGGTTTCTCCTGCCAGCCGCCGATCCAGGACGCAGAGGAATTGCGGCGCGCGATAGAATCCACGCTCAAAAGACAGTCTTAAGAAACCTCACGCCCAAAAAACGGGGCTGACGGTTTATGTATGAAGTCCGTCAGCCCAAATATTGCGAGCCCTGTGTTCGGCCCAAGTTACTTCACGTTACTACAGGTTACTTTGGTGACCTTGCGGCCACGGCTATTTTCCGATTAACTACTTCATCATCGGCGGCAGTGCAACGCACTTGCCTTGCAGTTTTTGTTGAGGTGGGCACACTAAAATTGGACCTCCGTCCGGGGCGGGAACCTGCGGAACGGCAGCCACAACATAGGTGCCCACTAGTCCACACATCAGGATCGAAATCCTGACTGCTCGTTTCATGGGTCATTCTCCTACCACGCCTTAGCTTTCCCAAACTGGGATCTTCCGACGCGGAGGAGCATTATAAGGCATCGGTCAAGTGCTTCCGGGAAAATCCCTAATCTAGTGAATCTAAACCTTGCGGAGGTAGCCGCGAAGTCTCTTCGAGCAAAACCTCGCGTATCCGGTGCAAATATAAGCAGGAAAATTGGTTAGATGATGCTAAACGGGAATCAAATGGTCAATTCAGGCGATGCACAATGGCAGGTGGCAGGCGATTTACAAAATCCGGAATTTCTGCGCGAATAGAAACCAAAAGAAAGAAAATGAACTAAGCCGCGCCGATTCGAAATGGGCTTGCCTGCGGCTATTTTCTCGACCCATCACTGCCCGGAATCCGGCGAATGCCGGAGCCGCCAATCGCCGCCATTCCGGCATGAGTTGCAATTGCCTTGGGAGCAGCGAGGTTTTCTTGCGTTGTTGCCGGCGATACCTGAGTACGCGAGAGAGCTCGATCCACCATACCTTCAAACATTGGGATCAAAGAGTTCGCGGGAAGAGGATGATGAATGTCAGTAAGGCTTTGCTCCCACCGCTGCGGCCGTAACAGTGTCGACGTAGCTTCCCGCGCTGGACTCTTGGCCAAGGTATAGCCCAACCAGATGAGCAGCGTGCAATTGTAGGCCGCCATGTTCACCAGGCCCATCGATAGATTGTTCAGATGATCCCCTACCCATGACGCGACCAGCGAGAGTTCAACCATCGCAAAACATCCAAAGCCAAGAGCGACGCCGAAGCTGTATTGCCGCCGGCTCACTCCCAGATAACGCGCGAAGAATAGCAGGAAAAGTACCATGCCCACCTGGATAATGCGCACGCAGCGCTGAGCCGTCAGGATGGCCTCTACCCAGGGAGCTGAATCCGAAGAGTTCGTGGAGACCGACACGACCCCGGCCACCAAAAGCATGACCAGTCCGGCCCACTTGAACAGGACAGTGCCCAGATCCCGCAGCGTGTGGAATGGCCGGAAAGCATCCAGAAAGGCTTCATGGATCACCTTGAAACCCAGAGCTACGCTGATCGCGGTACTGACCCAACTAAGGTAGAAGCAAGCCAATGGGGCGTACCGGTATGTAGGGAAGACCACGGCAAAGGCGATTATCTGTGCGACGACATAGGCGAAGAAATACTTGAATTGGCGATACCGGCCGCTGCGGTACATAACTACGGCAATCGCCGTTTGGAGAACGGGATGCGTGATCCAGAGAGCGTTATAAAAAATCGTAATTTTATCGCTCATCGCAAGCGTTTCCCTGACTCGTAAACTTTAAAGACACTTGGTTATCAGCGAAGCCGGCACACGGCTCCAGCACACAAAGTCTGATTGAAAAAAGTTAAACCTTTTGTCGCAGGCGTTCAATGTACTCAGGTCATCCAAAAGTAACGTTACCTAGAGGATCCCTAGAACGCAACGTTACCTTCGTGCCATCGGCTTGAAGGGGAGAAGCCACGACCCACAAAAAGCATGAAACTTCCGCCCTTCAATAATCCATGGCCTACGCGTCTGGGACGGAATGGATATAGGCGCGCATCATGCGTACTTCATCATCTTTTTCGTTCAAATCGTGCAAGAGAATATCCCGTAGCGACACCACGCCGACCAAGTGTCCCTCCTGGCAAACCGGCAAGTGCCTGAAGCCGTGCCGACGCATTAACGCCATACAGGTTTCCAACTCTTCGTTCATGTTGACGGTGAGCGGGTCTTCGGTCATAACTTCTGCCAGGCAGGTGCTCCGCGGATCGAATCCTTCCGCCACCACGCGTTTCATCAGATCGCGCTCGGAAAAAATCCCCATCAACTTTCCGTTGTGCAGCACGGGCACAGCGCCGATGTTGCGTTCGACCATGGCTCTTACCGTTTCCAACACGGTTTGGCCCATTTCCGCTTCGTACGTTTCCTGGTCCTTGATCAGATCACAGATGCGCATTGGATCCTCCGGATTTCAGGCCCGAGCGGCCCAAAAAAGCTATACCGGGGGGCGAGTATATGCCGAAACCATATACAGGGGAAGTGGTAAAAGACTGTAGGGAAAGGAAAAACTCCGCAGGGGAATCTATTTTGGTACGAACCATACAAGATCGGAAACCAGGTGACCCGCCATTGCCAGCCCGAGTGCAGGCTATTTTCCTGACTGCTGCAGAACGCGATCCTCACCGAGAAATACAAAGTAAGAGCAGTTCCACCACGCTGCGGGTAAGCTTCCTTGCGGCCGCGCTGTCAAGATGACATTGTATTCGCCGCTGCTCTCAAGGTTCAGATGAATGGCATCTGCCGGCGACATTCCCGCTTGCGATTCCACCGGCGGATTTTTCCGTGGTTCGATCACGGCCAGCCGGGCAAGGAACTCGTGCAGATCGAGGCTGCGTCCCTGCCCCGGAATTACAAACGAAACCTCGGCATTCTGCTCGGAAAAGTGCCAGGCCAGCGATGCCGCCAAATTCACCGCACGTTCGTAGCCCGGCTCGGAGATCAAACCAGCTGTGGGATTATCGAAGACAATGCACACCCTGCGCTCATCCTCGCGGCTGAACTCACGTACTTTCAATGAGCCCGATTTCGCCGTCGCCTTCCAATCCACGTGACGCGCCGAATCTTCCGGCATGTATTCGCGGATCAAGTGCAAATCGGAGCCGCGCCCGCGCACAAAACTTTCCCACTCTCCGCGCACCAGTGGCAGAATTTCAAACAGCTCGTCCGGCGGCGCAACCGGCGGATAAACCAGAATCTCGCGCTCCAAAACCACATGACGCGTCTTGGTCAGAAAGGCGAACGGAAACCGCGTAGCCACTCCAAAACTCGATTCGCTATACCGCCCGCGACGTTCGAAAAGCAGCTCAAGATCCGCCGCTAGCTCGGCGCCCGACGGCAAATAGGGAAAATAAATCATCCCGTCGAAAATTCCGGGTGCAGACGGAGCCACATCCACCCGGCGGACGCGCCAGTCCCGCAACTGCAACCACTGATTTCCCGCCGGACGGTTCAGTGGAAACACGAACGTCGTCGGCTCCCACCGCCACTCCTTGCGGGCCTTCTTTTCCTTGCGTGCTGTAACCACCCGAATCGAGAACGAGGGTAAAAATCGCCGCTGGTTGCGCAGCACGATTCGTCCCATCACCGCACGCCCGGCAAAAACGTGCTCGGGCAAGCCCACTTCCAGTTGCAGGCCGCGCAGCACCATCGCCGAAACTACGCCCGAAACTAGAATCGCCGCCAGCATGGCCGCCACCACGATGTACAGTAGATTATTTCCCGTGTTCAGCGCCGCGATGCCGATCACTAGCGTGACCAGCACATAGACCACGCCCGCCTTCGTGACCTCATAATGAAACGCCTGCCGCAGCCGCTCCAGCGCCACTCGCCTAGCCAGATACGGCACAGTAACCAGCCCAACAAACACCGCCATCAACAGTGCCATCGACGCCAAGATTACCGACGCCCACAGATGGCCGGCCTCGCCCGTCGCGGTCGAGAATAATGCCGCGCCGAATGCCAGCCCCAAGCCCACCAGCGCGAGCAGAAACTTGATCCACACCTCCGCCGAAGCGGATTGCAGCCACGCCATTCCGCCCCGCGCGGACGCTGCCGGACTTACCGAATTGATGGTTGTGGACCCCACTACTCGCAGCCTAGCACCGCCTCAGGGAACGATCAACGAGAAGCCCCTTGCGGAGAAAGCTGGAGTAACTTGTGTGGGTGCTCTCGCCAGTACCCCGGGAATGCCCACCTTTGCAAAGAGCGCAAAGGATGGGCCACCCATAGTAATGCCATCCATCACTTCAGCAGCGGCTTCGGGTGAGCCTGTCCGGTTGGCGTTGGCACGTGGTTGGCAGCGAAAAAGCTACTAATCTGAAGAGCAGTGATTGCCCCGTTGTAGAGGAAACTTGAGCCGTCTCCATTTTCGCTGTAACACGACACCTGGACGTAGTCGCCCGCATTGAGAAAGACCGCGTCGGTAATACTCACCTGCTGATATCCACCGGGCACACTGGATCCGCCGTATTGGCTGGGCGTGCCTGTACTGTGCAGGGAGTCGTAGCAAAATGCCCCACCGTCGCTTGCGTCGACATACAGCATCACCGATGCCGACACAAAATACCAAGCTGACGTCTCAGCCTCGTTGCTGATCAGGTAGACAACGGGCGAACTCACCAGCGTCGGGAAAAGATCGGCTTCCAGCAACTCAAAGCTGCCCGAGGCGAATCCCGGCGGTCCTTGTGGTCCGGTAGCACCAGTTGGACCGGTCGCACCCTTCGGCCCTGTCGCGCCTTGTGGGCCCGTCGCACCGGTTGCACCTTTCGGCCCTTGCGCGCCGGTTGCGCCCTTCGGTCCGGTCTGATTCCATTGGACTTTATGTTCGGTGGTTTTACACACAGTGGATACACCAACGATCCGGATGGCACCGGTCGTGTTGGTGATGCAAGCATAATAGGTGACGGCTGCCATAGCGGGCGGCTGAGCGGCGACTAAAAAAGCACAGCTCGCAACCAGAAAAAACGCACACGAACGAATGCTAATGCGAAACATAGTTCCTCCTTAATTTATTTTTTACGGGCAAACACTTGGACCACACGAATGCACTGGAATGGATTGTGATTGAAATCCAGTCTGCGCGAACTCATCATGTAGTGCGTTTCAACACCCAAACGTTTCATTCAGGAGCCGAGTTGGAGGCGTCAGCCTATCATAGGCGGCACACGGTGGGTCCCCTGTCAACCGTATCAGTGTTCTCTTAACACCGATTCGTGCTGATCTTCTCCCCTCACCGAATACAGACCCTTGCAGTCTGAAACCGCTCTTTCGACCAAGGAGATCGATATGCCCCTCACGAAACGTGCTCTCGCGGAATTCTTTGGAACCTTCTGGCTGGTCTTCGGCGGATGCGGCGCAGCCGTTCTCGCCGCTGGCTACCCCACACTCGGCATCAAGTTCGCCGGCGTTGCGCTGGCCTTCGGGCTCACTGTGCTCCCCATGGCCTTCGCCATCGGACACATCTCCGGCTGCCACTTGAACCCTGCCATCAGCTTCGGCTTGGTCGTGGGCAAGCGCTTCCCTGCTTCTGATCTGATTCCTTATGTGATCGCGCAAGTCGCGGGCGCGATTGCGGCTGCCGGCGTTCTATTTGTCATCGCCAGCGGAAAAGACGCTTCGACGTTCACGCCGGATTCGCTTCTAACGGTTATGGGCTGCATTCTCCCGGCGGCTACTCTCTGCTGGCGGGCTTCCTTGCCGAAGTTACTCTCACGGCTTTTTTCTTGATCGTCATCATGGGATCGACCGACAGCCGTGCACCCAAAGGCTTTGCTCCCATCGCCATCGGCCTTTGCCTGACGCTGATTCACCTGGTATGCATTCCGGTGACGAACACTTCGGTGAATCCCGCACGCAGCACCGGCCCCGCGCTCTTCGCCGGTGGCTGGCCGCTGCAGCAGTTGTGGATGTTTTGGGTCGCCCCGCTTATTGTCGGTGCACTCGGCGCAGGGATTTACCGCGGATTGTTTGACGAGTAGCGTCCGGCGGCGCGAAGTCTTCTTGTAGTGCAGTTTGGCTTGCGCGACGTGCCGGTTGAGCGAGAGATCCTTCGCTACGCCTGAAAAACGGCTCCGCTCAGGATGACAACGTTATGTAATTGTCAAACTGTACCACTACCAGTCTTCTTGTTACTTCGTTGACTTGCTCGATGCCGTCGACGTCAAACCGAAGATCTGCAAAACTCGATAGCTGGCGACGTAAACATGCCCATTGGCAACCACTGGAACCAGATTTGCGTTGCCGGTTTGGTTCGGCCACGGTCCAGCGGGGCTCTTGAAGAGTACGGTCATCCTGCTGCCCGCCTCTGGATTGAGGGCGTAAAGCTCAATGCCGCCACGCGAGGACGCCGGCCGCGTGAGCGCCCAGATGATGGGAGAAGCGGTGCCGTTGGAGGACACGCTGGTGAAGAATCCTGGGTCCTGGACGCCAGTGGCTGGGACCGACGCAAATGCAACCGCGGTTAACTTCGGCGTGGGTGAAGTTTGCAGCTTCCACACCTTAATCTGATTGCCGCCGCTGCTGACCACGCGCGCCAGACCGTCGGTCGGATCGATGAAATACGACGGCCCGCACCAGCAGCCGCCGACGGCGTAAGTGCCGAGGACATTGTTGGCGGTGGTTGAATATCCGCCGAGGTGGTCCTCATTCATGAAAAACATGTTGCCCTCTTTGCCGGCAGCCACGGCCAGATGAGGCGTCGCTCCGGGTTGATCGGGCAGAACCAGCACTCCGCCGGAGCCGAAATCCTCATCCACCCGGTCGAGGCTGGCCTGGTCCGAAGGAGTAAACAGGTCGACCACGTCGGTGAGGTTCGGGGAAACTTTAACCACGCTTTCCTGAATGTTGGTAACACCGTTATAGGTGGTTCCGGCAGGATCGGAGTTTCCGGTGACGAATACCACATTGCCGGAGTCGTCGGCCGCGAGTCCGTATCCTGACATCCAGATCGATGACAGGAAGAAATCGCTTGGAGAAGTGGCCAGAGTATCGTTGACCTGATTTGCCGAAAGTGGCGCCAGCGTGGCCGCGTTCCAGCCCAGCAACCAGCCTCGGGAGAGGTTGGCGGAAAAATCGCAGAAGCTGCCGAATCCGACGTAGATATTCCCATTTGCCTCGAGCAGTGCGGGGCGTTGCCGCTGGTAGGTAGCATTGAAAGTGAAGGTAGTTCCGTTCGAAAGCGTATGGGATGCAGCGACGAGTTGCGGCGTCGTCTTATCGGTGAGACTACCCAGATCCAAGGCGTGGATCCGATGGGCGGGGCCGGTAGTGTCTTGCGTGTAGTCGATCACAAACAGCGTGTTGCTGGTGGTATCGATGACTGGCGTGGAGTTGATGCCCACGTTGGGGCCGTTGTTGTTGCAGCCTAGCGGCATCTTTACCGGCGTTCCGAGATTGTGAGTCAGTAGGATGGTCCCGGCGCTGGCATCGATGGCGTAGACCGTGTTGTTTTCGGTTACTACATACACGACACTGTGCGTGCCTTGATGAGTGCCTGCCGTGATGTTCACGCTCGCGACGACGAGCGGTTGCGAGTCGACTTGATCGTCAAGCTCCGTTTTGGACAGCAATCCAAAGCTAGAGCTATTCACGTTGGCCGGCGTCAGCACAGTTTCGCTGGAATTCCAGCCGGTGCGGTAATTGTCGTTGTGATAAGTGGTGACGGATATCTGGGCAAGTGCTGTGAATGCGTTGGCCAGAAAAAAAATGCAGGCGAAAAGCAGCCCATAGGCGTGGGTCTGGCGACGAAGCGGTGCCATTGAGTACCTCCAAAAAAGTGGCGACTGAATTCTAGGCCGGCGGGTAGGCGTGGTCAATTGAGAAAAAATAGGAAAGACGAAAGACTCTAGAGGGGCGATCGTCGAGAGTTGGCTGCTGCTGGAGGTGGTCTCATAAACATTTAAGATCAACATCTTCAGGGTGAAGACGGAATGTTTCATGCAAATCCGATGGGGTATGATGCGGGGGTGACTCTTAGATACAAGAGCAGAAAGATAAGTGCCACGATCTTCCTGGTTCTGACCGGCATCATAACCGCACCTCTCCTGCACGCGCAGAGCGCGACATTCGACCAAGCCACAAGGCATGCGGTTATTGAGGGGGTTCTGAAAGAAATCGCTGCCGGGTACATTTTCTCGGAGAAAGCTCCGGACATCGCCCAGGAGATTCACAAGCGCGAAGAGAGTGGTGCTTATGATACTGCGAGCGGCGAAGAATTTGCCCGTCGTTTGACTAAGGACTTGCAGTCCGCGGCGCATGACTTGCACTTCGAGATTGATTATTCCTCCGACGTTTTGCCACACGAGCCTGCAGCCTCAGCAGCACCAACGCGCGAAGAGCGCTTCGATGCTGGGAAGGACGACAATTACGGCTTCCGAAAAATCGAGATACTCAAAGGAAATGTAGGATACATCGCCTTTGACTTCTTTCATCGAGCGGAAGCAATGGGTGAGACGCTTGCGGCCGCGATGGATTTTGTCTCGAATACTGACGCTCTCATCGTCGATCTGCGCAACAACGACGGTGGACGTGCGGATGCTGTGGCTTTAGTGGTGAGCTATTTCATCGAAGGGAATCCCCAGGAGCTCGTCGGAATTTACTGGAAACCGCTGTCGAAAACAGTGGCGTCTTTCACCTCTCCGTCGATTAAGGGGAAGAAATATTTGGACCGCAATGTGTACCTTCTCACCAGCAAGGACACCGTCTCTGCTGCCGAGGCGCTCTGCTGCAACATGAAGAATCTGAAATTGGCGACTCTGGTGGGGGAAGTCACTGCCGGCGCCGCAAACCCGAGCAGCATGAAACGCATCGATGACCACTTTTCATTGTTTCTCCCGACCGGAAGAGCCGTCGATCCCGCTAGCGGCAAGAACTGGGAGGGTACTGGTGTAAACCCTGACGTTGTAGTCAGTGCCGCCGATAGTCTGCGCAAAGCCCAAATTCTTGCCCTCAAAGCTATCCAGCAAAAAGCTGACGCGAATAAGCGGCAAAGACTGGAAGAGATTGTCCGCAAGCTAGAGGAAGCAAACTGAGCCCGCCCGGAGAGACTCTCGAACATATCGGAATAGGGTCTTCACGCAGTCTGGACGAGACCACTTTTAATACTCGGCTAGTTCTTTCATGGCACGGAAAAGATCGTTGGTCTGCGGCAGGATGGCATCTTCGAGAATCGGCTGGTAGGCCACAAAGGTATCGGCGGCGGCAACGCGGCGAACTGGCGCATCCAGCTGATCGAAGAGCTGATCGGCAAGGCGGGCCGCAATCTCGGCCCCGTAACCCCAGCTCAGAGTATCTTCGTAGGCTACGAGAGCGCGGTTGGTTTTGCCGACTGAGGCGGCGATCGTTTCCCAGTCAAACGGATTCAGGCAGCGTAAATCAATCAACTCCACTTTCACACCGTGTTCGCGTTCGAGTTTCTGCGCCGCTTGCAGAGCGCGCGGCACGACTGCGCCATAAGTGATCACGGTCAAGTCTGTTCCCGGCTGCACAATTCTGGCTTTGCCGAAGGGAATCATGAACTCCGATCCGGGATAGGGCGCGCGGCCATAGGTCTCGCGGTAGAGTCGCTTGTGCTCCAGGAACAACACGGGATCATCGCAGCGAATGGCGGTGCGCAGCAGTCCTGCGGCATCGAGAGCATTGGAAGGAAAGACTACGCGCAATCCGGGAATATGCGTGAATACGCTTTCGCCGCATTGCGAGTGATAGATGGCGCCGCCAGTGAGATATCCGCCGATCGCTACGCGAATTACGACCGGGCACGAGAATGCGTTATTCGAGCGCCAGCGGATAACCGAGAGCTCGTCGCGAATCTGCATCATCGCCGGCCAAATGTAGTCGAAGAATTGAATCTCGACCACCGGCTTAAGACCGCGAGTGGCCATGCCTGTGGCGCGTCCTACGATGGCGGCCTCGGCCAGCGGAGAATTGAAAACGCGGTCGTTGCCGAATTCGTTTTGTAAGCCGAAGGTCAGCTTGAAGACTCCGCCTTTACCTTTGACCTGCTTGCTTTTCAAATACTCTTCACGGCTGCAATCAGCCACATCTTCGCCGAAGATCACCATGCGCTCGTCGCGCTTCATTTCATCGCGCAGCGTCGTGTTGATCAAGTCGGCCATGGTCTTCGCCACCGGCTTTTTGCCATCCGGAGTATCGGGGCCAACTACTGCTGGACTCTCGAATACCTCCGAGGTGGAATCGAGATCGGGGGAATATACATACTGCAGCACGCTCTCAGGCGCGGGCGGCAGGGCTGCCAGCGCCAGGTCGACTGCGACCTGAAGCTCTTCTTCAACTTTCTTTTCCAGCTCGTTGATGCCCTTCTCGTCGAGAATTCCTTCGCGCAGCAAAAACATTTGCGTGCGGGAGACGGGATCGCGGGCGGCATCCGTCTCGCGCTCGGAGTCGGGACGATAGAGCCGCTCGTCATCGGAAAGAGAATGCGAATAGGGGCGGATCACATCGGCGTGCACGAAGGCCGGACCGTGACCCTCGCGGCAATACTTCACAGCCCGCTGAAAGGCAGCTGAACTCGCCACTGGATCGGTGCCGTCGATTTCTTCGAAATGAAAATTTGGGAAACCCGAAACCAGCCGTGAAATACTGCCTCCGGCGGTTTGTATTTCCACGGGCACGGAGATGGCGTAGCCGTTATCCTGCACGCAGAAAATCACCGGTAGCTTGCCGAGAGCGGAGGCATTCATCGCCTCCCAGAATTCACCTTCGCTGGTGGTGCCATCGCCTAGAGAAACGTAGGAGACTTCGTCGCCATGGAAAGTTGCCTGCTTGTATTGGCGATAGTCGGGACGGTTATCGGCTGCAGGGATCTCGGCGGCTTTGGGATGACGGGCAAAATATCTTCCAGCTTCGGCGCAGCCCACTGCCTGCAAAATCTGCGATCCGGTCGGGGACGACTGCGTGACGATATTCAGCCGCTTGTAGCCCCAGTGGGAAGGCATCTGACGTCCGCCGGAACTGGGATCGTCGGCTGCTCCGACGCCCTGCAGAAACATTTCCAGCGGCTTGACGCCCAGCGCCAGGCACAAAGCGCGGTCGCGATAATAAGGATAGAACCAGTCGTAACCTGGCTTCAGCGCCATTCCGGCGGCAGCACCGATAGCCTCATGCCCCGCTCCCGACATTTGAAAGAATATCTTTTGCTGGCGCTTAAGCAGGATTTCCCGGTCGTCAATGCGTCGGGATGTATACATGACGCGGTAGGCTTCGATCAGCTGCTCGCGCGTAAGTCCCTGATAGGTCTGGGACTTCTTGCCGCTTGCGAACGACAGCTTGGGGTCAGTTTTTGTCGTCGCCATCCGGTTCCCTAGTCCTCCTATAGATACTCGAGCTTATGAATGCGGTGCTGAATATTACACGCAGGTTGCATTGTAAATGGGAATTGGGGATTGGAAAACAGCAAGTTGAGGCACGTGTAAAACTATTGGAACTTGGCAATCATCCCTCTGGAGGCGAGGGATATTATTCGCTCGACACTCGCCTCAAACATTGTTCCAAGTCTTCGATCAAGTCCTCCGTATCTTCGAGTCCGATGTTCAACCGCACAATGCGATGCCCATAGTTCGGACGCCCTTTGGCTCCGTGGAAGTCATACGCCACTGCGAGACTGGTTACACCGCCCCAGCTATAGCCGATCTCAAACAATTCGAGCCCGTCTACAAACTGCAGCACCTGAACCTTCGTGATTTCTGGTTTGAAGACGATCGAAAAGACGCCAGCTGAACCGGTGAAATCGCGTTTCCAGAATTCTTGTCCCGGGGAGTTTTCAAGCGCGGGATGCAGCACGCGTTCGATCTCCGGGCGCGCGGCGAGCCAGCGCGCAATCTGCAACGCCGAGGCTTCGATGTGCTTCAGGCGAACCGCCATGGTCCGCATGCCGCGCAGAGCCAAGCTGCAATCGTCGGGCGAGGCGGCGCAGCCGAGGAGTTGATGCGTGGCTCCTAGTTGCTGGTAGAGAGATTTTTCTTTCACCGTGACCGAGCCCAGCAGCAGATCGCTATGGCCGCCTACATATTTCGTCAGCGCCTGCATTGTGATATCAATGCCGTGAGCGAAGGCGTCGAAATATACTCCTGCCGACCACGTGTTATCGAGCGCAACGAGAACGTCGCGCGCGTGCGCGACAGCGACGATTGCGGGTACATCCTGCACTTCCATAGTGATCGAACCGGGGCTCTCGCACCACACGAGGCGCGTGTTCTCGCGCAGCAGGTCTTTTATGCTTGTACCAGCATCCGGTGGATAAAAACTCGCCTCCACACCGAAACGGCGAAGTACGTGATAGGCCAGCTTTCGATTTGGAGTGTAGACGCTCTCTGGAATCAAAATGTGATCGCCGCTCTTCAGCAACGCGAGGCTGATCAGCGCAATTGCACCCTGCCCGCCGGGCATGATGATCGTCCGGTAACCTTTTTCCAATTCGCAAATTTTGGCCGCGAGCTCCAGCGTGGTGGGAGTTCCGTAGAGGCCATAGGTATAACCGGCTTCGTGCTGATCCCAGGTGTCATCGACGGAAGCGGCGTCCGGAAATAACGTGGTCGAACCGCGGTAGACCGGGCTCGCCAGCGAGCGGTAACCTTCTGGAATTTTTACATCGGAGTGAATTAAGCGCGTCTTCCAGCTCTTGCTCATGGCGGAATTATACGGGCGAGGATTGTAAGGCAGCACTTAGTTCTAAAGAGACATCGCAGGTAACGTCGGGATCGCTGCAATCATTTATGCTGAAGGTGGATGATCCAGACCCGCTGCAGCTTCGATCCGCACTCGATCAAACTGGTGATCTTCGACCTCGATGGCACGTTGATCGATTCGCGCCTCGATCTGGTGCACTCGGTGAACGCCGCGCTGCGGCACATAGAGCGGCCCGCGTTGCCCGACGATGTGATAGCCAGCTACGTGGGCGATGGCGCGCCCATTCTGATTCAGCGCGCACTGGGTGGAGAGTTCACCGACGAGAAGCTGGTGCGCAAAGGGCTGGAGTTTTTTCTTTCTTATTACCGCGAGCACAAGCTCGACCACACCACGGTGTATGAAGGTGTGAAGGAGGCGCTCGCGACTATCCAACACACGTCCAACGGAACGCGGCGCAAGCTGGCTGTGCTTTCGAACAAACCGGTGATTCCTTCGCGGGCCATTGTTGAAGCGCTTGGGTTGGGCCCGTTCTTCGTGCAGATTTATGGTGGAAATAGTTTTGCGACCAAGAAGCCCGATCCGGAAGGGGCGCGCAAGTTGCTGGAAGAAGTGGGCGTACGGCCGGAAGAGGCTGCGATTGTCGGTGACTCGCACGTCGATGTTGAAACCGGACGCAATGCCGGTCTGTGGACCGCGGGCGTGAGTTACGGCTTTGCGCCGCACACGTTGGAGGAGAATCCGCCGGATGTGCTTGTGGATAGGGCTGGGGAGTTGGCTGAGGTATTCGGTTAGAGGCCATTCAAGAAATTCAGGTTCAGGCGTCCCTCCGGGACGCATTTCGATTTACCTCTTCTGACCCGGCGCTAAACGCGCCGGGCTATTCTCGAACGCCCCTCCGGGGCGCATCCAAAATCGCAGGCTCTCATGTAAACTCATCCGACGATGAACGATTCGATGGGTGGTTTTACTCCTGCGGAACTGCGCAAGCTGCACAGCATGAAGAATCCTTACGGCATCCAGAAATTTCTCGACGATGCTCCTTATCATCTCGCGGATACGGCATGGTCGCCCCGCCGCGTGCTGGCTGAGAAGACAGCGCATTGCCTCGAAGGCGCGATCTTCGCCGCGGCTGCGCTGCGTGCCAATGGATATCCCCCGCTGCTGTTGGATTTTGAAGCAGAGCATGACACCGATCACGTCATCGCTATTTTTCGCCAGAATGGATGCTGGGGCGCGGTCGCGAAATCGAACTACGCGGGATGCCGCTGGCGCGAACCCATCCACCGTACGCTGCGCGAACTGGCTCTGACTTACTTCAACGGCTATTTTAATTTGCGGCGCGAGCGCACTTTGCGGCGTTTTTCAGTGCCGGTGAATCTGAAGCGCTTTGACCGCCAGAACTGGATGACCACCGACCAGCCGGTGTGGTTCATCGTGTATCACCTGTTCGAGATTAAACATTACCCGCTCATCACTCCGGCTATGGCGAAGGGTTTGCATCGGCTGGATGAGCGGCTGTTCCAGGCAGAGTGCGTGGGTAAAGCGTTCAAGACGAAAGGCTGAGGGTAGAGCGGGCCACGATCATTCAGACATGATCATTGAATTGCCTCAGCAAAAAATGCGGGACGACTCGTTGGGCGAATCGTCCCGCACTGCAAGACAACTTATTCCTCTGGTGCGATTACTCCGAACGTTCCGGCCAGGTTGTTGTCGGGACCGGCAGTAAAGAAGAGGTGATTAGTTGCACCGCTATTCGAGTTCCCACCGCCGAACTCAATTCCCCAAAGCTGATCGATATGGATGGACTTGCCGCCACTGGTCACGGCGCCCACGAACTGGCCGGTTATGCTATTGAAGCCGTTGATCGTTCCGCCATTCGTGTTGTTTGAGATCAACAGGGTATTACTCAATGGCCCAAAATTTCTCGGAGCCACGGCAAGGCCCCAAGGCTGGTTAAGAGGCGCGCCTTGTGCGAGCCGTTTCAGGAATACTCCGCTTTCGCTATAGATATCGATGTAGCCGCCAGAAGCGCCGGATGTGCTGGCATACGAGACATAGAGTAGGCCGCCGAAGTCCTGAATCCCGAAGACTGAGAAACCTGCGGGAACCGTTGTGTCGGTGAATGAGTTCACCAAATTGAAGGTGCCGTTATATACGTCAACTTTGTTGTTGGCAGTGTCGGCGGCGAACAGAAAATTGCCCGAGGCGTAGCTGGTGATCGCCAAGCCGGTATAGACCGCACCCGGAGTGGTGACCGCAACGATTGACTGATTGAAATTGGATTGCGGCGCCCAGCCACTGATCGTGCCATCCAGGGTCGCGAACAGAAAGATTGATGGCCATCCCTGGACGGGAAAATCCTGGGATCCGTTGAAAACAATTCCTGTTGGCGAGCCGGGGCCATCGCCGCCTGCGGTTGGAACCAGAACTTCCAAACCTTGCTTGACTCCGGCGGCCGTGTAAAGGGTTGACCAGCCTGAACCTTCATCGCTGATCCAGAAGGGACCGCCGGGTCCATAGGCAAGTCCCCAGCCATTCACAAGCAGGGGATCGGTGTGTCTTGCCATTCCCACTTGATTGGAAACGAGATTGGTGAGCTGATATTGTGCCGCGGCTATGCTGGAGACGAGCGCCAGCATCACGCCGAGGGAAAATGTTAGCACCAGAGCGCGAGTAAATAATGTCGATGTGTTCGAACGGGGCATGGTGGTTCTCCTTCGTAGAGGATTGGGATGTCCAACGCAGGCTTGGGCTGCGCTTTTTCACCTGCGACGCAAAGGAAGATTAGGACTGGTAGTAATTAACGGTGTCAGGGGCGCGTAATCAGTTTGTCAAAATTTTGTCTCGTCCCTCCAGCCTTTTAAAACTTCGACGCTCGTACCGCCTCAGATAAAATATGCGCGTGGCCTATCGCGTCCTGATTTTCGCCTTGTTGCTTGTTCCTGGATTCGTTGGTGGCCAGGAGAAAGCTGCTCCCGCGGGAGTTCCGGCCGAGAGCACGATCGCAGCGAAACCAGACGCTTCTTCCCTGCCCGATTTGAGACCCGATGCGAATGGCAATTTATCGCAGGAGCAGATGCAGCAATTGCTTCGCATAGTCGCCGAGAAGGATATGCAGAACGACAAACTCCTGCGCGACTACACCTACGTTGAGCGCGATGAGGAGCACAGACTCGACGGCAAAGGGCAGGTCAAGTCCACGGACGCAAAGACGTATGAAGTGATGGAACTCTACGGCGAGCAAGTGCAGCGACTGATTGAGAAGGACGATAAGCCACTCGATGCCAAGAACGCGGCCAAGGAAGAGGAGAAACTCCAGAAGATCGTCGACAAGCGCAAGAACGAATCGGAAGACGACCGGAAAAAGCGCCAGGAAAAAGAAGAGAAAGATCGCGAAGAGGACCGCAAGTTCGTGCGCGAGATTGCCGACGCCTATAACTTCAAGCTGGTGGGAACCGAACTTGTGGGCGGGCGCGAGGCGTGGGTGATTGATGGCGAACCGCGCCCTGGCTTTGTGCCGCAGATGAAAGAATCTAAAATCCTGCCGAAGTTCCGCGGACGAGTCTGGATCGATAAGAGTGATCTGCAACTCTCCAAGCTGGACGTGGAATGCATGGACACGATTTCCTGGGGATTGTTTCTAGCGCGCTTCCACAAGGGATCGCGTTTTATGCTGGAGCAAACGCGGGTGAACGATGAAGTGTGGTTGCCACGGCAGGTTACGGCAAAGGTGGATGTGCGGCTCGCTCTATTGAAGAACTACGACGTCGATATACAGCAAAGCTTCCGCGATTATAAGAAGTTTCGTGCCACGACGAAGATTGTCGGCGTGGGAGACGTGAAGCAGTAGGCTGCGAATTCGAAATCGATTCCCGGGATTTATTCCGGATGGCCGGTTTGAAACCGAAGCTCTGTCGGCATCATCTACTACTTTCGACCTTATCTTTAATCTTTAAATCTTTACCTGCTAGATCCGGAGATCCCATGTCCACTCAGTTAACGCCTCTTGCCGCTGATGTCCGTGGTGAGGCTTTTCCCACGCTGACTGCCGAGCAGATCAACCGTATCCGTCCTTTGAGCAAAGTACGAAAGGTGGAAGTGGGCGAGATTCTGTTTGGGCTGGGCGATAGCGACGTCCCGTTGTTCGTAGTTCTCTCTGGGAGCTTGGACATCGTGCAGCCGGACCGGCGGGGCGAACGCCTTATCGTGAAACACGAGGCCGGGAGTTTCACCGGGGAAATCACAATGATCTCCGGTCGTCTCAGCCTCGCGCGCGGCCGTGTGAGCGCGCCCGGCGAATTCCTGCAAATGAGCAATCACGACCTACGGACGCTGGTCGCGCGGGATGCGGAGCTGAGTGAAATCTTCATGCGGGCTTTCATCTTGCGCCGGGTGGAACTGATCAACCTCGGCGCGGGGAATGTGATTTTGCTGGGATCGCGGCATTCGGCGCAGACGCTGCGTTTGCGCGAGTTTCTCACCCGCAATGGGCATCCGCACACTTACGTGGATCTCGACACGGATACCACTTACCAGGATTTGCTCGACCACTTCCACGTCACGATTGATGAAATTCCGGTTCTTATTTGCAACAACCGCACGGTGCTGCGCAGCCCGTCGATTCAGGAGCTGGCGGAGTGCCTGGGCCTGAACGCGCACATCACGGCAACAGAAGTAAAAGATGTGGTAATCGTGGGCGCTGGACCATCGGGCCTGGCCGCGGCGGTTTATGGCGCGTCGGAAGGTCTGGATGTTTTGGTGATTGAGGCCGACTCTCCCGGCGGACAGGCTGGGTCGAGTTCCAAGATCGAAAACTATCTGGGCTTTCCCATGGGAATTTCAGGAAACGAACTGGCCGGCCGCGCCTCCGCGCAGGCGCAAAAATTTGGCGCCAAGGTGCTGATCGCCAGCAGTGTAACCAATTTGAATTGCGAGCGGCGCCCCTACGAATTAACCGTGAATGGCGGACAGATCATTCGCGCGCGTACCGTAGTGATTGCCAGCGGCGCGCAATATAACAAACCGAAAATTGGCAACCTGAAAAAGTTTGAGGGCCAGGGAATTTACTACGGAGCGACACACATAGAAGCGCAATTGTGCGGTAAGGACGATGCGATTGTGGTTGGCGGTGGAAATTCGGCTGGCCAGGCGGCGGTTTATTTGTCGCAGACTGCCGGCAAAGTCCACATGCTGGTGCGGGCAAGCCAGCTTTCGGACACGATGTCGCGCTATCTGATTCAGCGCATCGAGGAAAATCCCGCAATCGAGATGCACTACCGCACCGAAATTGTGGGTCTGGAGGGCGATGCGCAACTGGAGCGCGTGACCTGGCAGGATAAAAGCACAGGCGAGACTTCGACTCACGACATCCGACACCTGTTCATTATGGCCGGAGCGTCTCCGCGCACCGAGTGGCTGAAAGGATGCATTGCGCTGGACAATAAAGGATTCATTCTCACCGGCCGGGATCTGGATCCCGTCATCCAAGAGCATCGTTGGCCGTTGCAGCGCGTACCGTTGATGCTGGAGACCAGCTTGCCGGGAGTATTTGCGGTGGGCGATGTGCGCAGTGGGAATGTGAAGCGTGTGGCCTCCGCCGTGGGCGAAGGATCAATCTGCATTTACTTGGTGCATCGGGTGCTGGCGGAGTTGTAGGCGAGCCGCGATGGTGATTGGGCCGCGATATAATGGAGAGATTCTCGCTAGACGAAATTGTTCTCTGTGCGGGCAGTGCTTTCTCCCATGGACTTTAAACTTGTTTCCGATTACAAACCGCAAGGCGATCAGGGGCGCGCCATCGAATCGTTGCTGCGCGGAGTGTATGACCGCGAGCATCATCAGGTTTTGCTGGGCGTGACCGGCTCGGGCAAGACTTACACCATGGCCAAGGTGATTGAGGCGGTGAACCGTCCGGCGCTGGTGATGGCGCATAACAAGACTCTGGCGGCGCAGCTTTATCACGAGTTCAAGAATTTCTTCCCGCACAACGCGGTCGAGTATTTTGTTTCGTATTACGACTATTACCAACCTGAGGCGTACGTTCCGGCCGCCGATCTGTTCATCGAGAAGGAAGCGACCATCAACGATGAACTCGACAAGCTGCGGCTTTCAGCGACCAAGTCTTTGTTCGAGCGGCACGACGCATTGATTGTGGCTTCGGTGAGCTGCATCTACGGCCTGGGATCGCCTGAGGCTTACTACGGCATGATGCTGTTTCTCGAAAAAGGCCAGAAGATTACGCGCGAGGACATCACGCACAAGCTGGTCGATATTCTTTACGAGCGGACCAACGGCGAGTTCAAGCGCGGCACGTTTCGCGTGCGCGGCGATGTGATTGAGGTATTCCCGACCTACGACGACATGGCTTACCGCATCGAGCTGTGGGGAGATCAAGTGGAGTCGCTGGCGCAGGTCGATCCGCTGTTTGGCACGGTAAAGCAGAAGTATATGCGGCTGCCGATTTATCCCAAGACGCATTATGTGATGAAGGATGAGACGCGTGCGGCGGCGGTGGAATCGATCAAGAAAGAGCTGGCGTGGTGGGAAGTGGAATTGGAGAAGCAGGGGCGAGTGGTGGAGGCGCAGCGCATTCACCAGCGCGTGAAGTTCGATCTGGAAATGATCAAGGTGATGGGCTATTGCCACGGCATCGAAAATTATTCGCGGCATTTTACCGGACGGATGCCGGGCGAGCCTCCGCCGACTTTGCTGGATTATTTTCCGCGCGATTATCTGATGTTCATCGACGAATCGCACCAGACTGTGCCACAGTTGCGCGGCATGTATGCCGGCGACCGCTCGCGCAAGGAAACGTTAGTGGAGTACGGCTTTCGCATGCCTTCGGCGCTGGATAACCGCCCGCTGACGTTTGAGGAATTCGAACATCGCACCAACCAGATGATTTATGTTTCGGCGACGCCAGGGCCGTATGAGTTGACGAAGTCGGCGGGCGTGGTGGTGGAGCAGATTATCCGGCCAACAGGGCTGATCGATCCGGAAGTTGAAATACGTCCAGTCAAGGGTCAGATCGACGATCTGCTGCATGAGATTCGCGCGCGCGTGGAGAAAGGCGAGCGCGTGCTGGTGACCACGCTGACCAAGCGCATGTCCGAAGATCTGGCCGAGTATTACGCCGAGGTGGGAGTGAAGTGCCGCTACATGCATTCGGAGATCGAGACGCTGGAGCGGGTGAAGATTCTGCGCGATCTGCGCAAAGGTGAGTTTGATGTATTGATCGGCATCAATCTATTGCGCGAGGGTTTGGATTTGCCGGAAGTTTCGCTGGTGGCGATTCTCGATGCGGATAAAGAAGGCTTTCTGCGCTCGTGGGGATCGCTGATCCAGACGATCGGGCGCTGCGCGCGGCATCTGCACGGGCGTGCGATTCTTTATGCCGACCGCATCACTGATTCGATGAAACGGGCGATGGATGAAACTCTGCGACGTCGTGAGATTCAGACTGCCTACAATCTGGAGAACGGAATCACGCCGGAATCGATCATCCGTCCGCTGGACATGACACTGGCGGGAATCGTCGCCGCCGACTACACCGACCTGACCGGCGGCGAAGCCGAGGGCATGCCGGAGTTCAAATCACAGCCGGAGTTGGATGCGTATGTCGTCAAGCTCGAAAGCGATATGCGCGAAGCGGCGAAGCGGTTTGAATTCGAGAAGGCGGCGAAGTTGCGGGACACGATTAAGGAGTTGCGGACTAAGGAGTTTTTATTCGCGTGAGGCAAGAACCTTAAACACAGAGAGCGCAGTGGAACACAGAGGAACAAGAACTGCTCCACGTACTCTGTAGTTAAGTTGTTCGCCTTTACCGTCCATACGCGGCGCTGGCCGCCAAGGGTTTGCGATGAAACGTGTAGCCGTCGAAGGTTTCGGAGCGAAAGTTCAGGTTGGGGGCCAAGAGCTTTTCGGTTTGGCTCAGAAAAAGATATCCGCCGGGTTCGAGATAAAGATGCAGGCGCTCGACTAACGCAATGCGCTGGGCGCGAGAGAAGTGGGGTAGTACGTCCATGCAGAAGATGCAGTCGAAGCGACCGATGTAGCCGGGCCGGGCAAGGTTCATGCAGTTGAAAGTGACGAGGCTGCGCAGGCGCGGCTTCACCAGCAGATGCGCGGCGTTGCTGGAGGCATTCGGCGACCCAGCCGGAAATGCAATCTTGTTCTGACTCTGGTCTTCACCTCGCGCGTCGTCTTGAATGTTCGCCGCTACCGCAGGCGAGCCGATCTTCGAAAAATAATTGCGGATAGTGGCTGGAGGCAGGCCGTCAAGAGAAGATTGCGGATACACGCCGCGATCCGCGACTTCGACGCTGCCGGGCAGCAAGTCGCTGCCCACGATGTGAATCGAACATCCTGCATTGAGATGGATTTGCGCTGGAGGGGCCGGCAAATTGTCGACGATGCCTCCGCTGCGCGAAGCCTTGGCACTTCCATTTCCCGAACCACCGCTTGAGATCGCGGCGGTTACATTGGTGGGGTTCACTCCGTCGCAGACAGCCATTGCGATGGAGTAAGTTTCCTCACCGGTGCCGCAGCCCGCGCTCCAGATCCGAACCGGGCTGGGGCCGTCGGCCGATTTGCGCACGCAGAGTTGGGGAAGCACCTGCCGGGTTAGAGCGTTGAGCGCTCCGGAATGGCGGAAGAAACCGGTATTCGTGTTTATGAGGCCATCGAGCAAAGACGGCAGGCTCGAAGGATCCTGCTCACAGGAGCGAAGCCGATCGAGCAGCGTGGCCGATGATCCCAAATCCTGCGCCTCAATCAACTCCGTAACATGCGCGGCCAGAGCGCTGTTGGGACAATCGAGAACCAGCCCGGTTTGGCGCTCGACGAGCAGGCGCAGTTCCGAGAGCTCGTGCTCGAGAATGGTCTTAGTGGCGACTAACTTGTGCATAGGGCCTTTTCCTACAGCGCTGCGCTAAAAGTTCTCGGTTCTCAGTTCTCAGTCAGTTTCCGGCAGCAGCGGCAGCGACACGGCTCTTGCCCGAGTCTCGTTCCGCTTGTTGCGCGACCACGTACATTTCTTTTTCCAGCGACGAAAAGCGCTGCATTACCTCATGAATTCTCAACGTCATGTTGCGAATGGTTTCAATCTGGCCCCGGGCCTGCGCCGATAGGCTGCCGGGCTCGATCAGCAGAAGGTCGGAGTTGCCCAGGAGCGAAGTCAGCGCATTGTTCAGGCCATGACGCATCTCCAGCATGTAGCGGCCGAGCATGGCTTGGCATTCTAGTGCGGAGCAGGTTTGTTCGGCAGTGCGGGCGCGGGCTTCGGCGGAGGCGCGACGCACCGCTTCGCTGGCGGCCATGATCAAGGCGTCCAACCAATTCTCGTCACGGCGCAGCACCGAGGTTCTCGGCCAACGCTCACGCACCAGTTGCGCGGTGCGGGCATCGGAGCATACGCAAAATAATGGTTGTAAAGTCGAATGCAACGGCTCCAGCACCACCGAGAGTAGTTCACGACGCAGCGGACCGACAATCGCAACCTCAAAGGCATCCACACTGCGTGGCCACAGCTCTCCGCTGAGCATCGTAAACGTGGGGACGCTGCGCTCGGTTTGCCAGCGCGCGGTGATGCTCCGGGAGAATTCCACGTCGTCGGAGATAACGAGTACGGTCGGTTGTTCCACTTGCACGCTTCCTCGGCTATGTCGGTCAACTCTGCAATCTATTTTTTCTTTCCCGGTTGCGGGGTTTCGTCCGGATTCCACTCGGGAGCTTCTGCAGAAATTTCAAATTCGGGTGCGGCCGCTTTCTCCGAAACAGACTCGGGTTCCAGCTGTCCGTATGCCTTCGGTGCAGGCTTGGGCAGCGCTGCCGATTCCACGCTTTTTCCGCCGGCGGCAGCGGCAACGGCCTTCGGTGCAGCAGGCTTGG
The DNA here is from genome assembly GCA_963789625.1 of uncultured Acidobacteriaceae bacterium. Taxonomy (GTDB): domain Bacteria; phylum Acidobacteriota; class Terriglobia; order Terriglobales; family Acidobacteriaceae; genus Sulfotelmatobacter. The sequence goes on from CAWBLK010000014.1 coordinate 462,285, forward strand.
CGGGCGTGGGTTTTGCAGCCGCAGGCGCTGCAGCTTTTGCAGATGAAGCAGTTGCGGTCTTCGCGGCGGGCACCGCAGCTTTCGGTGCGGCGGGAGCGGCGGCCTTCGCTCCATTCACGGCAGCTGGACCCCGGCCCAGCGCAGAATCAACGGAAGCTCGCAGATCCACCAGCATGCGCAGCGGCTGGCCGGAAGAATATTCAGCCTGGAACATAACTTTCCAGGACTGGCAGATCATGCGCAGGCGCACGATTGGCTCCTGCGCGGAAAACTGGGCGCGCCGGCAGTCGATGGTTTCGATTCCTTTTTCATCCAGTTCAGTAAGCCCGTCGAGAATGTTGTTGAGGTCGGTGAGCATGAGACGGAAGAAGGCACGCCGCATGAGATATCCGAAACGGGTAAAGGCCACCAGCGCAATCGGCAGGTAGAACAGCTCGCCGGCCTGAGCTTTGGCTTTGCGTCCCTGCTCGAGCACTCCGCCGTGCAGCAGTTCATCGAGCGAGCGGCAGCGCCGCGCGGCATCGAGAACGCGATCCAACGCGTTCAACCAGACCGGAGTCTTGATCTCTACAGAGCCGAGTACCGGCTCGAGGTTTTGCGCAACGTAAGCGATATCGGCGCTGTTGTCGTCGAGTTCGCTGGGCGCGTTCTGGCTGAAATACTGCACCAGCAGGAAATCGATCTTATCGCGCGAGGCATCGGTGTGGCTAGTCTTCGCGAGGAAGTGTTGCAGCAGCACGACCATGCCCTCCGAATCCACAAGCGCACTGGTCTGTAGAAATTGCCGCAACTGGTGGACCTGGATACGGTCATCCATGTCGTTGAGCCACTGCTGGGCCTGCTCGACAGATTCCTGGCCCGGTGTATCCGCCTGTACCTCGAGATCGGCGCAGACCGGTACATCGATCACGAACTCGCGAGCCAGTTCTATGTAAATGGGATGAAGGCGGCGAGCCCTCGCCCATAGAGCCGCAAAATCCGGAGCGGCTGGCGAAGGCTGTGGTGAAGTCGGTTGCGATGGAGTCATGGTTTCACGATCCAGTTAGGAACTGAGTTGAGAAAGCGGGCTGCCACGATGGTCACGCCCGGCTGGTACTGCACTGCGACCACAGAGGCTTCCGTGTCAAGTGAACCGTCAGAATTGCGCAGGCGCAGAACGTCGGCGAATTCCAGTGGTGTGGTGCAGGAGAACAGCACTTCCCGTGATGTACCGAACTCAATGATCGTGCTCTCCGGAGCTTTGGGGATGCTGGCGGGCTCACTGCCAGCGCGGGTAAATTGCACGGGGATTCGTACCGGCGTGGCTTCGGGAAAAAAGCGCGCCAATTCGGCGACCGTGCTGGTCTGCGCCGCGCGCGCCTTCGCTGTGCCTATTTGCCCCAAAGCGATTACGGCCCTCTCCTATTCGTTCAACCCCTACTCGTCCAAACCTTGTGCGGCAATTCGTAAATGCGGTTGGGCTCCCCCTCTTCCCGGTTAGGAAGAGCGTTGGGGAGCCAGAACACGCGGTTATGGGAAGGAGAGAAGCACGACCGAGACCACAGTGCAGAACGGAAGGACTAGCACTCAGGCGCTATATGTTTCAATAGGTTAAGTAGATTGCGCTGGGGCTAATGGAGGCTGCGACGATGGCGGCGTCTCAGCATGAGACAAGATTCTCATGCTGTCCCTGCCCGGTTCCGCGCGTGATCGCAGCTTATTCCTCACCCCTCTGCCCTAGCTAGGGAAGAATTGCCAGCGAAGTACCCGCTCGACCCGATTCAGCGTGGCCGGATTCGGCTCGATTCTCGAATCACGTGGACTCGCTTATTTGTCGCAATCTTGATTCTTGCCAGCCCGGAAGAGGCGGTTGCAAAGGATAACGGACAACAAACACCCAGGAGTTTAGATGAGTAAAAAAAGAAGGCCTTCGAGCGCGCTCGCCGATCCCTCCCGGCTCCCATCCATGGATCGGGACGACAACGCCATCGTTCAGGTTGTGATCGAAACGCCGAAAGGCAGCCGCAACAAATATGCTTTTGATGCGGAGCAGAAAGTCTTCGAGTTGAAGAAGGTCCTGCCGGCTGGGATGGCGTTTCCCTATGATTTCGGTTTTATTCCTCGGACGATTGCTGAGGATGGAGACCCGGTTGATGTCCTTGTACTCATGGACGAGCCCGCATTCCCAGGCTGCGTTTTAAAGTGCCGGCTGATTGGAATCATCGAAGGAGAACAAGGCGATAAGAAGCATAAGGAACGGAATGATCGAGTGGTGGCAGTGGAAAAAGAAAATCACAGCTTTGCCGACATCAAAAACGTTTCTGACTTAGGCCGTACATTCCTACGCGAGCTGGAGGATTTTTTTGTGAACTATCACGAACTGAGTGGCGAACAGTACCGCGTGATCGACGTGAAGGGGCCAAAGCAAGCCAGAAAACGAATCGAAGACGGAATTCGGGCCGCTCGTCGAGTTTGAGGCCATCAAGCTGGAGCAGAAGAAAGGGGTAAGCACTTCCAGTGCCTCAGGAAAATGGAAAACTCATCCGGAGCAAATCCCTTTACAGGGGAGGAAGGCTCTCGCAACTAATCTGTTATCCTTGGGTTCCAATAAAACAATCCACGGAGTGTTGGGTGAGCGCGTTCGCCTGTTCGTATCGCTCATTCTTAAGGTTGCTGTGGGCACGCCCGTTGGAGACCCTGTTCTAGCGACCATCTTCGTCCTCAAAGGTTGATAGAAAATTCCGCGAAGCTCGGGCTTCGCGAATACAGCTTGGGAGACATACCTTCTATGAAAACAACTCTGAAGTTAGGCTGGTGCAGTGCTGTGCTCGGAATCGCGCTCGCCACTATTGCTTTACCAACAAGATCAGCCGCTCAGGATCAAGACGATCCACCGGGCCGAGTTGCTCGCCTGGGTTACCTGCAAGGCTCAGTTTCGTTTGAACCTGCTGGAGAAACTGATTGGGTGGGAGCGGTTCCAAACCGCCCCATGACCACCGGCGACCAACTCTGGACTGACGAGGCCTCGCGCGCCGAAGTGCAGTTGGGATCGGCCGTGATCCGCATGGCGCCCTTCACCGGCTTCTCTTTCCTGAATCTCGATGACAATACGGTACAGATCCAGCTCACATCTGGCGCGATCAATGTAACGGTGCGCAGACTTGGAGAAGACGACGACTTCGAGATCGATACGCCGAACCAGGCATTTACGGTAACGCAGCCCGGGCACTATCGCGTGGAAGTCGGCGCGGATGGGAACAGCACGATCATCAGCGTCCGCGAGGGCGACGGCGAGGCCGATGGCGGTGGCCAGAGCTATGAATTGCGCGGCGGACAAAGGGCGACTCTCAGCGGCACGGACGGTTTGTATGCAGATATCGAGGAGCTTTATGCTCCCGACGATTTCGATGTGTGGTCTCAGGGCCGCGATCACCGCTACGATTTTTCGCGTTCGGCGCAGTATCTGTCGCGCGATGTCGTGGGCTTTGACGATCTCGATGACTACGGCGATTGGCGCGACGATCCCAGCTACGGACACATATGGTTCCCCAACCGGGTTGAAGGCGGATGGGCGCCTTATCACACCGGTCACTGGGTTTGGATTTCTCCGTGGGGATGGTCTTGGGTAGATGATTCTCCGTGGGGCTACGCTCCGTTCCACTACGGCCGCTGGGTGAGTGTGGGCGGACGCTGGGGATGGGTTGCCGGTCCGGTGGCAGTGCAGGCCGTCTATGCGCCCGCATTGGTAGTGTTTATCGGTGGTGGTCCAGGCGGCTTCGGCGGCAATGTCGGATGGTTTCCATTGGGTCCGCGGGAAGTTTATGTGCCCTCGTATCATGTGAGTGAGGCTTACGTAACGCGAGTCAACGTCAGCAGCACCACGGTGAATGTCACTCAGGTGACCAACGTTTATCGCACGACCATCGTCAACAACACGACCACGAATATCACCAACATCACTTACGCCAATCGCACCGTGCAGGGCGCAGTAGTGGTGGTTCCGCAACAAGCATTCGTGAGCGCGCAGCCGGTCGCGAGAGCTGCCGTTACGGTGAGCGCCCAGCAGATTGCCTCAGCACCATTGAGCGGACGGGTTGCCGTCGCTCCCACCCAGGCAAGCGTGATGGGAGCGAAGGCGGCTACCGCGGGTCACGTGGCTGCGCCTCCGGCAGCAGTCGCGAGTCGACAAGTTGTCGCCAAGAAAACGCCTCCACCTCCGCCGGTGCCGTTTGCGAAACAGCAACAGGCTCTGGCTGCACATCCCGGACAGCCGTTAGCGAGGAGCGAAGTGCAGACGCTGCGTCCAGCGGTTGCGGCGCGACCCGCGGTGAAAGTGGCACCGCCCGCGAAAAAGGCTACGCCGAATGTGGGGCATCCGGCGCCGGCGAATGCTGCGCGACCGGGTCAACCTGCAGCGCCCGCGAACCAGCCGGCGAATCGGCCGGGAAATCCTCCAGCAGCGAATCAGAAGTCCGCTACTCCTGCTCCGGCACAACCGAGTCGCGCACCGGCCCAGCCCGCTGCAGCGCCGAATCATCCGGCAGCGACACCGCCAAGCCGGCCGCAACCGAGCGAACCGGCTGCAAAGCCTGCAGCGCCGGAGCGGCAGCAAAACCTGCACCTCCGGCAACCCAGCGCCCGGAGCAGCGTACACCTCCGCCAGCAGCGGCGAAACCTGCGGCGACTCCGCCGAAACCGCAGGCCAAACCACAAACTCCTGAGCAAAAGAAGCAGGAAGAGGAACAGAAGAAGAAGGAGCAAAAGCCTGAGTAAGAGCTGAGTTGCGGTTGACGAAATAACTTTGAGCACCCTGAGTTTCTCAGGGTGCTTTTTTTCGTTTACTGCAGCGCGTGGCTGGAGGGAGCGGAACCTGCCGCTCCACTGATGTTGTAGCGTTTTAGTTTGCGGTAGAGAGTGGCGCGGCTGATGCCGAGCATGCGTCCGGCGAGGGCTTTGTCGCCTTTGACTTGCTCGAAGACTCGCTGGATGGTGGCGCGTTCGATGTCTTCCAAGTCGGTGGTGGAGAGTGGCATCGCAGACGATCCATCACCTGAACTCACGCCGGAAGTCGATTCGGCACCGGCGGCGAGATCGGAAACTAATTCGGGCATCGATGGCAAGGAAGATCGGGACGAGGACGAATCCAAGGCCGCAATTGAAGGAGGCAGATCGCTGAGATCGATCAGATTTCCGTTGCCCAGAGCCACGGCGCGCTCCACGCAGTTTTCCAGTTCGCGGACATTGCCGGGCCAGTCGTAATTCATCAACGCTTTCATGGCGGCGCTGGAAACGTGGAGGTCAGTTCCGAGAGAGTAGCGCTCACAAAACCAATTCACAAGCATGGGGATATCGCTGCGGCGCTCGCGCAGTGCTGGAACGTGCACGGTGACGACGTTGAGGCGAAAGTAAAGATCTTTGCGGAAGGTTCCGTTTTTGTAGGCAGCTTCTAGATCACGGTTAGTAGCGGCGATGACGCGCACGTCCACTTTGACGCGCTGGTTGCTACCCACGGGACGCACTTCTTTTTCCTGCAGTACACGTAGTAGCTTGGCTTGCAACTCGAGCGGCAGCTCGCCGATTTCGTCGAGAAATACCGAGCCGGTGTCGGCCGCCTGGAACAATCCTTCTTTCGATTTCAGGGCGCCGGTGAAGGCTCCTTTTTCGTAGCCGAAGAGTTCGCTCTCGATCAGTGTAGGCACGAGCGAACCGCAGTCGACAGCAACGAAGGGACGGTTGGCGAATGCGCCGCGGAAATGAATGGCGCGAGCGATGAGTTCTTTGCCGGTGCCGCTTTCGCCGGAGATAAGAACAGAAGTGCGTGTGTCCTTGAGGCGCGAGGCAACTCGCAGCACCTCCTGGATCTTCGCTGAAGAACCGATGATGCCATGGACCGCGGTTTCGGAGTCGGTGCGCTGACGCAGGAATTCGTTTTCCTCGACCAAGCGGACTTTCTCGGCCATGCGGCGCAGGAACAAGCGCAGTTCTTCGAGTGGGGAAAACGGTTTGGTGATGTAGTCGTATGCGCCCAGCTTCATGGACTGCACGGCGGTTTCGATGGAGCCGTGCCCGGTCATGAGCGCGACTTCGGCGCGAGGGACAAGCTTTTTCACCTTCTCAAGGAATTCGAGGCCGGACATGTGCGGCATGACCATGTCGCTGAGAATCATGTGGACCGGCTGCTCTTCGAGAAGAGCCAGGGCAGACTCGCCGCTCTCGGCTTCGAGGCAGATAAACCCTAAAGCTTCGCCCACAGTGATGCAGAGCTTGCGGATACTTTGATCGTCATCGACGACCAGCAGACGAATGCGCAGGTCTTCTCTATTGAGGTCTCGATTCAGATCACGGTTGAGATCTCGGCTCAGAGTTGTCTTGCCTAGATGCGGTTTGGCGGGAGTTGGGATCACCGGGCTTTCCCCATGGTCTTTTCGACGGCTGAAATAAGATCCTGCACGCGGAAGGGCTTCTCCAGATAGAGTGCGCCGATCTTGCGCAGGGTGGAAACGGTTTCTTCGTTGGCGTAATCGCCGGTAATGATTACTACTTTGTCAACCAAGTCCGGACGATTAGCGGAAATCCAGGAGTGGACCTGGGCGCCATCGACGCCGCCGGGTGTGCGCATGTCGGAAACCACGCCCAAAAATTGGCCTTTTTCGAGGAGGCGCAGCGCATCGGCGCCGGACTCGATGCACACCACGCCATAGCCATTGCGCTCGAGCGTGGCGCTCACCAGGGCCATGATGGATGGCTCGTCTTCGATCAGCAGAACCGGCGAAAGGGTTGGTTGAATGGCGGGGGTTGTCATTTCTGTATCACTCCTGCGGCCATGCCGAGAGAGGCCGTGTGGGATGCCTGGGGAAAGCGAACAATGAAGGTAGCGCCCTGCCCGTCGGTGTTGTTGTGGCAGAGAATCTCACCGCCGTGCTCCTTCACAATGCCGTAGCAGATGCTGAGGCCGAGGCCGGTTCCCTTGCCGACCTCCTTAGTGGTGAAGAAGGGATCGAAAATGCGGTCGGGATGAGAGATGCCGTAGCCGTTGTCGCGGAAGGAAACTTCCACGGCTTCGCCGGCCTTGGTGGTCATGATCTCGATACGGGCGGCGCGGCCGATCTCATGCACCGCATCGTAAGCGTTATTCAGAATGTTGAGAAAAACCTGTTGCAGTTGGTGAGCGTCGCCGATCACTTCCGGGAGTTCCTCGTCCAGGTGTTCAACGATATCGACGCCGTGACTGTTGAAGTCGTAGGAGCGCAGCTGGATAGTCCGGCGCAGGATGATATTGAGCTGGACGGCATTGCGCTGCGGCGGCATCTGGCGCGCGAAGCTGAGCAGGTTCTGCACGATCTGCTTGGTGCGCTGCGCTTCCTGCAAGATCACGCGCAAATCTTTCCGCGCACTTTCCGGAATTTCGGGATTCTCCATGAGGAGGTCGGCGAAGCCGAGAATCGCGGTCAACGGATTGTTTACTTCGTGCGCCACGCCGGAGACGAGCTGACCAACGGCCGCCATCTTTTCGGCATGAACCAGTTTGCCGCGCAGTTCGGCGGAGTCGGTGATATCGGTCATCACCACGACGATGCTGTTGATGTTGTCCTGCTCATCGCGCATGGGACTGAGGTTGACCGAGAACTGGCCGGCGTGACCGTTGCCGCGCATGATCTGCAGTTCCAGGTTATCGACCTGAGTGCCGCTCAACGTGGCTTGCAGCGCATCCGCCAGCGGACGAACGTAGCCGGGAGCAGCCAGCTCCAGCAGAGGACGACCCAGAAGTTCTCGCTGCTCGAAGCCAGCTTCATACCAGCGGCGATTGGCGTAGCTGACCAGTCCGGCCGTATCGGAGACCAGGATGAGACTCTGCGTGTTGCTGAGAATTTTTCCTGAGAAATCGCGCTCGCGCTGCAGCTCCGATTGAAAGGTATGCAGGCCGGTGACATCGAGCATCAGGCCGCGAATCTGCAGCAGGCGTCCCACATGGTCGTACATGCCGAAGGCATTGATGAGGACATAGATCGGGGAGCCGTTCTTGCGGCGGAGCGTGGCCTCAAAGTTACGCATGTGGCCATCTTTTTCCATGGCCTCGGTGTGGCTTGCGCGCTGTTCGGGAGAAAAATAGATTTGAGTGGGGATATCCACCTGCAGGAGTTCTTCCCGGCTGGAATAGCCGAGCATCGTCACCAGTGCATCGTTGACTTCAATAAAGCGGCCCTCAGGCGTGCTGAAGAATAGTCCTTCCTGAATATTGTCGAACAACTCGCGATAACGGCGCTCGGCCTCGCGGCGATCGGTGATGTCTTTGAGTACGTGAATGGTTTGCAGCCCCTCGCCGGAAACTCCGGGCACGCGAGAGGTGGAAACCAGAAAGGTGCGGTCTAGCGCAGGATGGACGAACTCATCGCTGCCTTCCCCCATGGAGCGGCAGAAGGGGCAGGAATAAAGCGTTGATTCACTGGTGAGGGCGAGGAGCGCGCGCATATTCACGCCGATCAGTTCACTCGGAGCAACTCCAATCATGGCGGCGAGAGAGCGGTTGACGCGCAGAACTTTATCGGTTTCATCGTGTACTACGATCAGGTCGGTGATGGCGTCGAAAATTTCCAGCCAGTGCCGGTTGGCCAGTTCGATGCGGGTGAAGAGACGCGCATTTTCGAGAGCCATGGCCGCGTGAACTGCAATCGCCTCGAGCAGGTCGCGATCCTCGGCCGCGAAAGGACGGGAACGGCCGGAGAGGCAGAGCAAACCAGCGAGTTCTCCATTGGAACCGGGCAGGCGCGCCACCACGCAATCGCTCCAACCCAGAGTTGAAGCCAACTCCGAACCCAGCAGATCAGTGGCGGAGCCGGAGACGATCGCATCCGCACGATTGGCTACCAGGTCAGACAGAGCATTCGCGAACTTCTGCTGCAAGGCGTGATCTTCACTATTACTATTGTTGCGGGCCGAGGCTTCGCCCTCGGAGTGAACCTCCAGTTGGCGATCATCGCTTAATCCAGACGGAACTCCGGCCTGCACGAGTCGAGGATGCAGCGCAACCGTCTGGAATCGTCCATCCTGGAAAAGAGCGAACGCACCGGCGTGGGCTCCGCATAGTTCGACGGCACGCTCCACAAATTTGCGCGCGAAGTCCGGAACCCGCAGCAGGCCGTCAATCTCGCGCGCCAGTTGAATCAGCACATCGGAGCGGTGGCGGTTCAGTTCGGACTGATGCAGATTGTGTGCGACCTCGAGCACCACCGAAACCTGCGCGGCCAGGGCCCGGGCACGGCGAATATCTTCCCTGGAGATGCCCGCGTCGTTGATGCGGTCGAGGACGCCAAACATGCCAAGCACCCGTCCATCGGCTCCCAGCAATGGCACAGTGAGTAGCTGTTTTGCTTTGTATTGAGCAAGAAGCTCAAGGTCGACGTCGGGAACCTGTTTCAGATTGTCCGACCAGAAAACTTCTTTGGCGCGCAGAGCACGCGTCGCCACGCCCTCGGGAAAAACTGTATCGACCCGCCGCCGTTCCCCATTCTTAACGCTGTAGCGCACGTGAAACTGCCCGTCTTCGAGGAGCGCGATGAAGCAGCGGCCAAAGCCGAGAAAATCAGCGGCGCGAACGACGAAGGCCTGCAAAGAATGTTCGAGGTCGCCACTTGAGCTGAGTTCGGAAGAAATCTCAAGCAGCTGATGTAATTCCTGTGCCTGAGCCTGGGCTGTTGTCGAAAGTTCGGCGTGCGCCACGGCGACTGCACCGAAGCCGGCAATCGCCGATAGCAGAGATTTCTCCTCGGCGGTGAAGGCCCCTTCTTCACGCGGATAAACCAGAATCGCTCCCTGCGTGCGCGCGCTGCGGAAGGGCGCGGCAATCACGGTTCCGGCAGGCACCAGGCTGCCAAGCGAGTGCTGGTCATTACCCATTGAGACCGTGATGACTTCTCCGGCGGCAACCGCACGTTGCGCGAGATCGGCGGCAAAGCGAATGGTCTGCCGGTCATGTGCAGCCCGGAACGAATTCGCGAGTAGTGGAGTTTCGGCGGACACGGCGCGCAATTCGAAGGACCCATCGCGGCGCAGCAGCACCGAGACCAGACGCGTGCGCAGCAGAAGCCGCAACCGGTCGGCAAGCGCCTCAATCACCGCGTCCACGTCGGGAGTTCCGTGCAGCGTGGTGGCGACTTCGGCCAGGATTTCCGCCCGCCGGTGCTCCTCCCTCGATACTTCGCCCAGCCGGGTCGCTTCCAGCAGGCTGCCCAGTTGTCCGGCCAGGATGGTGGCCTTGGCGACCAGGTCGGCGTTAAAAAATTCCTCGTCGGAATCATGCAAAAACGTAACTGCGCCGATTACTTCATCAAAGACCACCAGCGGTGCGGCCATCAGGGAGCGAGCGCTAAATTGCCGCGCTAACGGAAAGCTCGCAGATTGCACGTGATTGACGAAGATAGTCCGCCGGGAGCGCACGGCATTGGCTGTAACCGCGCTGTGTTGAGGAAGCAGGCGCAGGCCGATGAAACCCTCGACCAGCTTGCCATCTGCCTGTTCTCCGACAAGTTCGTCGCCAGACTGGCGCCGCCAGAAATAAACGCCGGTGACCTGAAAAAAATCGCGCGAGGCGCGGCAAAAAAGTTGGATCAGCGCGGCGGAATCAGAACGTTCCGCAGCCTTAGCTGCGAATTGCAGGAGGAGCTTTTGAAAAGCATCATCGGAGTTAGGCGCGGGAGAATTGGGCATGGGCTGGCCGTCTAACGAGGGCGTCGAATTGCCTCCGGCTACGTTCAGAATTTCTCCCGCCGACACAGGATTTTCGCGATTCTCACAAGTGATTGAATCTAATGGAAAAGTATCGTGCCCATCTCAATTTGAGTCAAGAGAAATGGATAAACAGGGTGCCTAGGTGTGAAATCCCGAGAATTATGAGGGTTTGGTCTCTCACTTTGAGATTAGCTCACACCGGACGGCGAAGATGAGACGGCACTAATGCCTATGCGAAAGTGAGAAAAAGAGTGGAGCTTCGAGTTAAGTCTTTGTTTTTGCAGATACATCTCGAAAGTGACTTTGGTTTTTGCGAAAGGCTACGCATGGCCCCGGCGTTGCTCCAATGGCATCGCTAGCATTATTGCCAAGGAGGAACTGTGTCTTTGCGACGGATGGGAACGTTGTTGGCAGTGACAGCAATTGTGGCGGGAGCGGGGGTTGAAAGACTGCCAGCACAAGCGGCGCAGCAGAGCGAAATCGTACGCCGGGCCAAAAGCAAGGTGCAGCCGGATTATCCGGATCTGGCCAGGAAGATGAATATCACAGGTTCGGTAAAGATTGAAGTTGTGGTGGCTCCAAACGGAACGGTGAAGGACGCAAGGATCGTCGGCGGGCACCCCGTGCTGGCTACAGCGGCACTGGAAGCAGCCAAGAAGTGGCGCTTTGAGCCGGCAGCGGCGGAGAGTACGGGCATCGTGGATTTCAAGTTTGAACCTCATCAGTAGTACGGGATCAGTAGAGCGGGAAGCGGACGGGGCGGCGGGAGGAATGGCATGACGATCGGCAAGAAGCTTTACCTGAATTTCGGAATCATCCTCAGCATGGTGGTGGTGCTGTTTCTGGTGAACCTGCTGGCGGTACAGCGGGAACACGCCGCCAAGGCCGCGGCCACGGCCTCGATTGAACTAACGGATGCCACCAATGAAGTGCGCTTTCAGATGATGCAGAACCGCCTCTACCTGAGCAATTACCTGCTGAGCGGTGACACCCGTGAAGTCGACCGGATGAATGACGGCCTGCGTACGCTGGCTGAAAAGCTGGAGCAGGGCGCATCTTTGGCCAATTCCGAGCAGGAGCGGACCGCGCTGAACAAGGTTGAACAACTCGAACAGGCGTGGGGCAAGGAGTTTGCTCAGCCGCTGATTGAGAAGCGTAAAGATGTCGACTCGGGCAACGCGACGGTCGCGGAATTGCAAATTTACTATTTGCAGAAGGACGCTTCTTCGTGGGTAAAGAATTCAACGGATGCGCTCGATCTGGCCGATGGGGAAAACCGGAAACTGGTTGAAGCGCGGCGAAAATCCGATGAGACGGCGAGCACGTGGACGATTCTGGCCTCTCTGGTAAGCACATTATTTGCTTTGGGCTTAGGCGTGGTGGTTGCTTTCACCACTGCCAAGTCGATCACCGAACCGCTGACCAACCTGATGATTGTGTCCCGGCAGATCGGCGACACTGGCGATCTGGAACATAACATCGATGTGAAACGCGATGACGAGATTGGGGAACTGGCGCGGGGCTTCGCCAAGATGGTCATCTATCTCAAAGAGATGGCGGGAGTTTCCGAAGCGATTGCCGGGGGAGATCTCACAGTTGAAGTTAAACCACGCTCCCCGCACGACACTCTGGGCAACGCCTTCGCGCGCATGGTGGAGGGTTTGGCCCGACTGGTGCGCAGCGTGCGCGATGCTTCGTCGCAAGTGGCTAGCGCCAGCGGACAGGTGGCGAATGCTTCTGACGATTCCGCGAAGGTTGGACTGCAGGCTTCCTCGGCCATCGATGAAGTCACCAGCACCATGCACGAGATGAGCGTGAACGTGCAGAACATGGTGAAGAGCACGCAGGTGCAGGCTTCCAGCGTGAGCGAGACCTCGGCATCCATCGATCAGATGGTCGCTTCTATTCAGCGCGTGGCCGATACTGCCAAGGTGCTGCTCGATATTTCGAACCGCTCGCGCGAAGAAGTGCACAGCGGAATTTCCACGATGGAGAAGGCGACCGACGGCCTGAACCGCATCAACGCAACCATCAACAGCTCGGGAGAAATCATTGGAGCGCTGGGTCAGCGCGCCGACGACATTGGAAAGATCATCGAGGTCATCGACGATCTGGCCGAACAAACCAACCTGCTCGCGTTGAACGCTGCCATTGAAGCGGCGCGCGCTGGCGAACACGGACTGGGCTTTGCAGTAGTTGCAGACGAAGTACGCAAACTGGCGGAAAAATCGGCGCAATCGACGAAAGAAATTTCCGAACTGATCCAGAGCATTCAGAAGGAAGCGCGCAAAGCCGTCGAAAACATGGATCGCTCGACCGGCATTGTGAACGAGGGACTGGACCTGGGCGGCGAACTGAACGCGGCGCTACGCAAGATCTCGAACGTGGTCACCGAAGTTTACAAGTTCGCGCAGGAGATTGGCGCGGCCACTAACGAACAATCTCACGGCTCGTCGCAGATCGCGCGGGCCACCACGCGGCTGAACGAAATCACCCACGAAATCAATTCGGCGGTGGAAGAACAAGCCTCCGGAGCGCAGGCTGTGGTGAAAGCTATGGAGCGGATGCGCGAACTGGTGCAGCAATCTACTTCAGGATCGACCGAACTGGCGGCTTCGGCCGAGCAGATGTCGAAGATGTCGCGCGGTCTGCTTGAATTTATGGACCGTTTCACTCTGGGTGAGTCCTCGTCGCCGTCGTCACGCTTCGCCGATCTCGATGACAGGCCGCAGCATGTGCGGCGCGCCAGCGCAGGATCCCGCAATTAGCGGGAGTGGTTCAAGGACCAGCGATGAATGACGAATTCCATATCGTGGGTTTCCAGATCGGGCGCGAGACCTATGGCGTGCCCATCACCTCGCTGCACGAAATCGTGCGCGTGCCGGAGATTACCGCCGTGCCCGACGCACCGGATTATCTCGAGGGCGTGATCAACCTGCGCGGCAAGATCGTCTCGGTCATGGATTTGCGCAAGCGCTTCGGAGAAAAGCAGGCCACGCTCAAGAAACGAAACCGGATCCTAGTGGTGGAACACTCCGGCAGGCTGGCAGGGCTGATCGTGGATTCCGCCACCGAAGTATTAAAGATTCCCAGCAAAGACGTGGAGCCTTCGCCTGCTGCCTTTCAGGAAGGCGGGCTGAACTGCGTCACTGGACTGGGCAAGGTACAAGGCCGCCTGATCGTATTGCTGGACATGACCAAGTTGCTGGCTCCGGCAAGCCTGTTGCAGGAAAGCGCGAAGGCGGGAAATAAAGCCACAAAAGCGGATGCGCGGGGAGCCGCGGCCGCCAAGTAATTTCGAATCTCTGATATGAGCGACGCACGCGAGGAACGAGAGAACGCATGAGTACATCCGGAGCGGCACCGGCTCCTATTCTGACAGAAGCGGAACTCAAACTTCTGCAGGCGCTGGTGTATCAGGAGTGCGGCATGCACTTCGACGAGCGCCGCACGCATTTCCTGCAGGACCGCCTGCTGCGGCGGCTGCGGGAGTGCCACGCCGATTCCTTCTACTCCTACTACCGGCTGCTGATCAGCCAGGAAGGTAAAGGAGAGCTGGCCAAGTTGGTAGAAAACCTGACTGTCAACGAAACCAGCTTTTTCCGGCACAAGGCGCAGCTCGATCTGTTCCAGAAATACGTGCTGGAGAACATGCTGAAGCAAAAGCAGGCGCACCGCGAATATTCGCTGCGGGTGTGGAGCGCAGGCTGCTCGACCGGACAAGAAGCCTACACGCTGGGCATGATGGCCGCCGACACGCTGGCCTACTACTACCTGCGCAATCCGCTGCCGGTGGAGATGTCTTTGCCGAAGCCGTTGATCCCTCCGCCGTGGCGGGTGGAAATTCTGGCCAGCGACATCAGTTACTCCGTACTTCGCACGGGACAGGAAGGCGCTTACAGCGAGCACCAGATGGCGGCGGTAGATTACACCTTCCGACTGCGATACTTCGATAAAATCGGCGACCGCTATGCGGTGAAAAAGTCGCTGAAAGAGATGGTCCACTTCGACTTTCACAATCTGAAGACGGAGTACCTGCCGCAGCGCAACGACGTAATCTTCTGCCGCAACGTGATGATGTACTTCGACGAGGCAGAGCAGAAGCGGCTGATCGAAAAATTTTACCGCTGCCTGAACCCCGGCGGCTATTTGTTTGTAGGCCACGCGGAGAGCCTGCTCGGCCTTACCGAGAAGTTTCACATGGTGCACCGCGACAGCGGCACAGCTTATCAACGGATTGAGGTGCGAGAGTGACGAACCCTCCCGATGAGCGCGGAGCAGAGCTGCGGGAGTTGTTCTTTGAGACTTCGCAGGAACTGCTGCAGGCGCTGAACGAAGAATCCCTCAAGCTGGAGAAAAATCCCGGCGACGAGGAGATTGTGCGTTCGATCCGGCGCACCGTACACACATTGAAGGGCGACTCGGCGGCTTGCGGGCTACGCGAGTTGAGCGAACTGGCACATCAGTTTGAGGATGCGCTTTCGCTCGATACCGCTGCCAGCCACGCGGCGCTCGCGGAGATTGCCTTTGCGGCCGCGGACGTATTCGGCGGAATGATTGCCGCCTACCACGCCGGAAGCGCAATGCCCGCGACCGAATCTCTGTGCAAAAGAATCGACGAATTAACCTCGACCCCCGCAGCCAAGAAATCGCGCCGCAAGAAAAAGTCTGCTGAGGCCGCGCCGCAATCGGACAAAGACTGGACGGATGCGGAGAAGCGCGCACTCGTTCAGGCGCAAGCCTCAGGCCTAGCCATCTACGACATCGCGGTGAAAATCGATCCCCACTGCACCATGCCGATCGCTGCGCGGCAACTGATTCAAAATGCGATTAGCAGCATCGGCCAAGTCCTGGTGATGCGTCCGGATGCGAAATCGCCAAACGCAGCGAAGCAGGTTGAGTTTGTGGTCGCCAGTTCGCATACGGAAGAGCAGATCGCCGCCAAGAGCCACATCCCCACGATAACGGGCGAAGTCAGCATCACTTTGATCGCTGCGGCAGCGCCGCCGAAAAGTTCTGCAATACTGGCAACGACGGCTCCCGAATCTCCGGCTGATCCATTTGAACCTTCTGCAGAAGAGGCTTGGACCGCGCCGGCTTTGCTTGAACCGGCTCCAGTCGAGACACAAACCTCAGCTCCAGAATCCGCGCCCCAGGCAGTGGCAGAAAACATTTTGCGCGTGGAAGCCGGCCGCATCGACAGCGTGTTGAACCTGGTGGGCGAGCTGATCATCGGCAAATCGATGTTGCAGCAGGCGCTCAACGAATTCGGCAAGCGCTATCCCAAGGATTTGTTGCGCGGCAAGTTTTCTGACGTCATGGCTTTCCAGGCGCGGGTGCTCAACGACCTGCAGCGCTCGGTCATGAAAATCCGCATGGTGCCCGTCGACCAGCTCTTGCGGCGCTTCCCGCGCATCGTGCGCGATGTGGCCCGGCAGTGCGGCCGCGAAGTGGATTTGGAACTTAGCGGACAGGAAACCGACCTGGACAAAGGCATTCTCGACGCCATTGCTGAACCCCTTACTCATCTGGTCCGAAACGCCGTCAGCCACGGCATTGAACCACCTGAAGAACGTGTGCGTCTGGGCAAGCCGCCGCGCGGACATATCCGCCTGCATGCGCTTCACCAGGGCAATCAGGTCGTAGTCGAGATCAGCGACGATGGACGCGGCATTGACGCACAGAAGATTCGTGCCAAAGCTTTGGAAATGAAGATGATCTCAGTGGAAGAAGCCGCACGCTTGACCGAGGCCGAGACGCTGGAGCTGATCTTTCGCCCGGGCTTCAGCACAGCCGAAGAGGTCACAGAAGTTTCCGGACGCGGGGTCGGCATGGACGTGGTGCAGAGTGTGCTTCACCGATTGAAAGCCACGATTCACATCGAGACTCGTCCCGGCCAGGGCACCACATTCCGCATGAAGCTTCCGCTCACGCTGGCCATCATCAAAGCTCTGATGTTCTGGGTGGAGAAGCGACTATATGCCATCCCATTGAACGCGGTGAACCAGATTGCGCGTACTACCGAATCCGAGGTTCACCAGGTCGACAACTACGAAGTCTTGCAATTGCGCAATCAAGTGCTTCCTCTGCTGCGGCTGGGCCAGCGGCGCGCGGTGGAAGGAGACGGGAAATCGGACAAGCTGTTCGTTCTGGTTATCACCGTCGGCGAAAGAAAATATGGACTGATCGTCGATGCCCTCGAAGGTGAAGAAGAACTCGTAATTAAAGCGTTGGATGACCACACTTTCTCCACTGACCTGGTGAACGGCGCGTCAATCCTGGGAGATGGGAAAGTTGTGCTGATTCTGAATCTGCCCGCCGTCGTGGAGCACGTCTCGCGATCGCGTCCTGAAGAAGCGGGTGTGGCGAACTGTGGAATATTGCTGAACCATGCCGACCGCGCGCGGCTTGCTCTCGGCACAGCAGGAGGTACGGCGTGAGCAAGAAAGTTCGAGTTCTGGTAGTGGACGATTCCGCGTTAATGCGGAAGATGATCCCGCAAATGCTCGAAGCCGATCCGTCGATCGAAGTGGTGGGCACAGCGATGGACGGAAACTTCTGTCTTAAGAAGATCGAGGAGTTGCACCCCAACGTAGTCACGCTCGATTTACAGATGCCGGGGATGAACGGCATCGATACTTTGAAAGAGATTATGCGGCACCACCCGCTGCCGGTCATCGTGGTCAGCTCCCACAGCACCGAGGGCGCTTCGGTCACATTGAAGGCGTTGGGCCTCGGGGCTTTCGACTTTGTCACCAAGCCGCAGGACGCTTCCGGGCACATGGCTGACACCACGCGCGAGCTGATCGCAAAGATCAAGGCGGCAGCGGTTTGCAAGATGGTACGGCCGGGAATTTTGCGGGCAACACCAGAACCTGCGGAGAAGATTTCAGCCGCCAAATCCGCGTCCGCCCCCACCAAGACGGTGGCTATCGGAATCTCCACCGGAGGTCCGCAAGCCCTTGAATTCCTGTTGGCGCAATTGCCTGCGGACTTTGCCGGAGCAATCCTGATCGTGCAACACATGCCCGAAGGTTTCACGGATATGTTTGCCCGCCGCCTGAATGAGTTGAGCGGCCTGCGAGTGAAGGAAGCTCAGTCCGGCGACATTTTGCAGGCCGGGCGCGTGCTCGTTTCACCGGGAAGCCGGCATATGAGAGTGAAGCGTCTTCCCATGGGCGATGTTGTTGTGCTCGGTGATGATGCCCCAATCAACGGTCACCGTCCCAGCGTGGACGTCCTGTTCAACAGTGTGGCTGAAGAATATGGTCCGCTCGGAGTTGGCGTGTTAATGACTGGAATGGGCGAGGATGGCGCACTGGGTTTGGGGGCAATGAAAAAAGCCGGCGCCATGACTATCGCACAGAACGAAGAGTCTTGCGTGGTTTTCGGCATGCCCAAAGCTGCCATCGAGCGTGGTTATGCCACGCGGGTGGTGGGGCTGGATGTGCTTTCGGCCACTTTGCAGGCGCTGTGTGGCCGCAACAGTGGCCAGGGGGCGGAGAAAGCTGTCCGCGCCGGACGCTAAAAAATGAATTTTGCTGACGCAGGGTCTGTGACCTGCGTCATCTGGCAGGCGGGCAACCGCCGTGATGGAATCTAGAAGGGGAGGTACGTTATGGAGCAGTTTGCACCAGTAAAACGCAGCAAGGACGGCCAGCCGATCCGCTACTTGATCGTGGACGATTCCGTGTTCGCGCGCAAAAATCTGGCCCGCATGATCGAAAGCTTTGGCGGGCAGGTGGCGGCCGAGGCCGGCGACGGGTTGACCGCGATCAGCGAATTTGATCGCACTCATCCTGACATCGTGCTGATGGATATCACCATGCCACAAATGGAGGGCATCGAGGCTGCCGAAAAAATCGTGCAGGCTCATCCCGAAGCGCGCGTGGTCATGGTTTCTTCCGTCGGCTACCAGGAAAACATCGTGGCCGCATTGCAGCGCGGCGCACGCCATTTCGTGCAGAAGCCGGTAAAGCCGGAAGTGCTGTACGAGGTCATCAAATACGTGCTGGGAGAAGACGGAGTCGTGGCGACTGCGGCCGGCGCGGGGGTCTAACCTCATGAAGATGGATCTGATTCAGCCTTTCATCAACTCGGCCGACGCCGTGTTGTCACAAGGTCTGTCGGGTACCACGAAGGTGGGCTATCTCTCGATGGAGGAGGCAGGCTATCGTCGCAAAGGGGTAGCCGGCATGGTGGCGCTTAGCGGCGACATCGAGGGCCGCATAATTCTGGACCTCGAGCCGCAAACCGCCTTGCGCGTGGCCAGCCATTACGCGGGTACGGCTTTGCCTGAATCCGACGAACTAATCAAAGAAACCATCTTCGAACTTGCTAACCAGGTCGTCGGCAACGCGGTGTGCGCGCTGAACGATCAAGGGTTCCACTTCCGCGTGCATCCTCCACTGCTGGTCACTTCCGAAGAAGTCGACAAGACCAGCGAGGACGTGGAAGCGCTCGTCATCTGCTTTGAAACTTCCCTGGGCAATGTGTTCATGAATGTTGCCCTGCACCACAACAAGCGCCGCATGTCCGACCACGCGAAGGTGGGCGCCTAAACATCCAGCGGCTTAATGCGCACTCTCTACGCTCATTCTGAGTTTGCGTATCCCATCGTTAATTTGGTGTGCGTTGGCGCCTCCGTAGCCAAGAATCAGACCTCCTCTGGCCGGTGGTTTTGAGTAGCAACTGGATAATGGCATGGCACAAATGCCCCTTTGCGCCGCCTCCCGCGAAACTGCCACGTCGTCGATACCTCGCGGCAGCAGCGCCAACAGGTGCATCCCCGCTTCAGCGCCCACGACCTCTAACATGTCTCCCATCTGTGTATGAATCGCATTCACCAGCGCGCTTCGCCTTTTCGTGTAGAGCATCCGCATCCGGCGTATATGGCGGGCGAAGTGTCCTTCACGGATAAATTCGTTCATGACCGCTTGATACAGAGTGGAAGAAAAAACATCCGCAGCATCACGAGCGACCGCAAAGGCGGATACCAAATCTTTTGGAATAACCATGTAACCCAGGCGCAAGGCGGGAAACATGACTTTGCTGAACGTGCCTACATAAATGACTCTCCCGTCGGTGTCCAGGCCTTGCAGTGATGCGATAGGGCGGCTTCCAAATCTGTACTCGCTGTCGTAATCGTCTTCAATAATCCAGCCGCCGGAGCGCGCCGCCCAGTTTAAGAGAAGCATCCGGCGCGAAGCGCTCATCGTCGTGCCCACGGGATATTGATGCGATGGCGTGACATACACGGCGCGCGCATCGCGACCTCGACGGCGACCGTGAGAGATGACCTCGGCAATGTTCGTCCCGTCGTCATCCACTGGAACCGGAATCAATTCAGCCCCGGCCATCATGAAGACCTGGCGTGCGCTGGGATAGCCCGGTTCTTCCATCCACACCTGGTCTTTAGGATCCAACAAAACCTGGGCGGAAAGCTGCAGCGCTTGCTGCGACCCCGTTGTCACCAAAATTTGCGACGAATCGCAGCGCACGCCCCGAACTGTGCCCAGATACTCCGCGATGGTTTCGCGGAAAGGCAGATATCCCATGGGACCGCCATAGGCCATGATGCCCCTCGGCGGCTTTCGAGCATGCCGAGCCACCAGCTTCGACCAGATGCCGATTGGAAAGTGATCGAGGGCGGGCAGGCTCACTCGAAACGCACCCAAGTTATCCAACCAGGTCTGCTCTGGCACCTGCGCTAAGGCAAGCCCACGCCGCGACATTGGGCGCGGTCCCGGCTTCCCTTCTGGTTGCTGAGAACCCTTTCGAGCTTTCTCGGTCTGTGGCCGCTGTGCGTCGTCCGGGATAGAACGCGCCACGCACGTGCCCGCACCAACAAAGGTTTCGAAGTAGCCTTCGGCAAGCAATTGCTCGTATGCGTTCAGCACCGGGATGCGCGAAATCTTCAGTTCAGCGGCCAAAGCTCTGGTGGATGGCACGCGATGTCCGGGCCGCATTTGACCGTCAAGAATCGCCCTGCGAAACCAGCTATATAACTGGCGATACATCGGATTCTTGCCGTGAGGGTCAATCGCGATCGGCGGAAGGAAGCTGGCGGGAAGTCGCTTTATCTTCATCTCGGTCTTCATTTGATCTTGGGGCATCGAAGTGGCTATATCGTAATACATCAGAGTGGCTATTGTTATCGACCACTGTACGAACTAATTTTTATGGCATGAACACACTCAAACATATTCGGACATATCTTATGGTGTGCAGCCTGGCTGTCATCTTGCAGCCGGTTCTGGCACTCGCGCAAAATTCAGACTCATCGAAAGCCATTCAACAGACCGCAGAACGGGATGGGCAACACGATTTTGATTTCGAGATCGGGAGTTGGAAGATTCATCTCAAGAAGCTGCTGCATCCCTTAACTGGCTCGACCACCTGGGTGGAATTTGACGGCACCTCCGTCACTAAAAAAGTTTGGGATGGCCACGCTCAGATCGAGCAGTTCGAAACTGATAGTGCAGTTGCCGGCCACATTGAAGGTCTTACGCTGCGCTTATACAACCCGGAATCTCACCAGTGGCGCCTCTACTGGGCCAACAGTAAGACCGGCATCCTCGACCCGCCCCAAATCGGTGAGTTCAAAAATGGACAAGGCGAGTTTTACACCCAGGACATTCTCAACGGGAAAAGCATCATGATTCGATTTCTCTGGACGAACACCACTACGAATACTCCACACTTTGAACAATCCTTCTCTGAGGATGGTGGCAAGACCTGGGAGGTGAACTGGATTACGGATCAGACGCGGGTTGGCGATGAATCTGGCGAAACGCATTGAGCTGCCGTATGCGAGTGTGGGAGGCTTCAACGGAAGGCTTTCAATGATCATTGAAATGCGCACGTACAAAACCAAGCCGGGCAAGCGCGCGCAGTTCCTTGAGATATTCCAATCGAAGTCGGTTCCGGCGCACTTAGAAATCGGGATGAAAATATTGGGCCCATTTCTTTCGGTCGAAGACCCTGACACATTCTTCTGGATGCGCGGCTTTCCCGACCTGACTTCGCGTGAGCCGATGAAGGCAAAGTTTTACGAAGGGGAACTTTGGAAGAGCAAATTGGAAAATATCTTGCTGCCCATGTTGGAGAAATATGAAGTGGTTCTGGTGGAAGACACTGAGGGACTGATGCAACGATGAGGATGTTCGATCACGTTGGTTTCCTGTCCCGAGGCGTGCAGGTTTTCTAGGAGGTCAAAATCCCCACCCTATACGTCGCACAACAGAGTTGGTTGGGATTGGCCTTATTTTTCGCGACGTTAGGATGGGCACCCCGTAGGGCTTTACGGGGTCCGTACGAAACCGTGAAGCACGTTGCTGGCATCGACGTAGCTCCCCGCAACGTCTCCCGCCGCGTTAATGCTGAGGCCAACAGTTCCCTGGAGCGCGCCTGTGCCTGACTCCGGATCGTTGAAGGAGCTTATCGTGCCGCCCGCGACCCTTTTGAAGCCCTCCACAGTTCCAGCGGCGTCGACGAAAGTTCCTGTGATCGTTCCCGACGTACTGATGCTGAACGGAATGGTTCCCTGATCCGGGATACCGTGCGAGGGTAACAGCGAAGCCAGCCAAGCTTCCTTGCTTGCGCTCGGAGCGTCGAAGGTGGTTATCGTGCCATCAGCAGCCCGCACAAAACCGTGAGCCACCGTACTCGAATCGGTATAGACTCCCGCAATCACCCCCGCGGTGTTGATCGCAACGGGGGTGGTTCCCTGATCCGTGCCCGTGCCCGCGCCAGGGGCGTCGAAGAGGGTCATCAGACCGGTAGCAGAACGCAGGAAGCCGTGATACACATTGCTTGCATCCTGGTAGCTTCCTGTGATCGCACCCGCCGTATTGATGCCGATAGCTCTTGTTCCCTGATACGTGCCCTCGCCAGCCTTCCCGACGCTGAAAACAGTTATTGTTCCTGTGGCAGAACGCAGAAAGCCGTGATATACATCGCTGGCGTCCTTGTAGGTTCCGACTACCACCCCCGCGCTATTGATGCCGAGCGGCGTAGTGCCCTGATGTTTGCCGGTGCCCGCTCTGCCAACGTTGAACTTGGTGATCGCGCCGCCGGCCGCTCGCACGAAGCCGTGGTACACATTGTTATCGTCAAAATACATTCCCGCGATCGTTCCCGCCGCGTTGATAGCAACCGGAAAGGTTCCCTGATTCGAAGCGGTGCCGGCAACCGCAATGCTGAAGGTAGTTAGCGTGCCGCTGGAAGCGCGCACATAGCCATGCGCCACATTGCCAGTGGCAATGTAGAACCCAGTGATAGTCCCCGCCGTGTTGATGCCGGTGGCGATGGTTCCCTCGTGCATACCTGTACCTGCCCCCGGAGCATCGAAGTTAGTGAAAGTCTGAGCTTGTGCCGATCCAGTTGCAAGCAATGCCAGCGCGAGCATAATCGACAATGCCAGCACCGCCGCGCTTCCGTTCGTTCCAGCAATTCTGTTCGGACACTGCTTTGGTTCTTTCATTCGCAATCTCCTTGCATAATGCCTTCTCCACCAAAACTTAAAGAGGCAAGTCTACACCTGCACCAGTTGTTGCGATAGCGTGAAAGAATTTTCATCTTGGAGTGCGGGTTTTTCCTGTAACTACATGCAGAAGAAAGGCTCTAAGCGCGCAGAGGCAAGCGCGAACCGTCATCGTCCTCAGCGGAATCCTGCGCTGGATCGGCAATCTTTCTCAGCTCCGGATATTTCTCGATTAGAGTAGGCGGAGCCAGCACTCGCTTGCCGCTTAACATGGCTTTCAGTTCCAGGGCATTCACTCCCGCTTTGCCTTCGACACAGTTGTTGGCAATCACAAAAGTGGTTCGCGCCCGCTCCGCCACGCTCTCGATTCTTTTCTTCCAATCTTCGAGTTCGTGTTGATTGTAGAGATAGTTATAACGGTCGTTGCGATTGTCGGAATCGAACCACTGCTCATAGTTGCGGCCATGGAGGCGGACATAGCCGATCGCTCCCGTAACGTGTTGGGTGGGCGCGAGCGAACTCCCAATCTGCGGCTGATCTATGTTGCAGAAGCCGACATTTTTCTGCGTGAACCCGGCCAGCGTTGCAGCATCGTTCCAACTGGAATGCCGTACTTCGACTACGCGCGGATATTCGATGAACTGCCGCAGCAGCCGGTCGAGATATTCACGGTTCAGTGAAGTATTCTTGAACGACAAGGGAAACTGAATCAGCAGCGCGCCCAGCCACCCTTCGCCGGCAAGGGCATCGAGCCCTTCGCGCGTACGTTCTTCGTCTTCGTCCGTAGGACGGATGGTCGCGGCCGAAGTGGGCCCCATCACTGAAATAGGTGAGTGTGTAAACGCGCGGTAGAGCTTCGCTGTGAATAGGAAATTCTTATTCACGGCCGCAACCTTGCGGCACCAGAGCTTGGCCCACTCCGGCTTCAGCGGTCCGTAAAAAGATGTGTTGATCTCAGTAGTGTCAAAGAAGCGCGCCAGGTATTCCAGCGGATGCAACTTGCGGTGCGACATGCCCAGAGGGTAGAGAATTCCTTCCCAGTCTTTATAAGACCAGCCCGCCGTGCCGATGCGGAGGTTATGCGAATGAAGCTGGGGTAGGCGGACTAAGGCTGAGGATTCCATACGTGGAAACCGCAGACGGAGGGCAAAGCAAGACTAGCACAGAGTCCAAGCTAAGTATGTTCGTCAAAATCCGCTTCAGTCCAGCGACAAAACAACCCAGTACACGCCAGTGGGATAAGTCTGGGTGCGCGCGTAGCAGGCGCCTACCGAGAAGCTGCGTAGATTGTGGCTGGAGAGTACGTGGTCGGCATTGGCGGGTAGCGTCTCCGGATGCAGGCTGGTGTAAGTCAGTACGGTATAGCGTTCGGCTAGTTGGTGAATGGGGGAGGTGCCGAGCTTGTCTGCTTGCGCCATGGAGCAGGCCGCATCGTCTGCGGTGGACAGATCTTGGCGCGAGAGATCAGGCTGTTTGGCTTGATGGCGCGCTTGCGCCACCGTGGCTGCAACGCGATCCTTCACTTCTGCTGCGGAATAGTTGGGGAGGGCATGGCCGAAATCCTGCACAATGTAGAGCCGGTCTCCGCTGCGGACCACGCCCAACCCGACCACATTGTAAGCCGGGTTGAGCAGGTTCGCGCGATGCGGAGGGGAAAGCATCAGATGCTGTTGGGCGTGCGCGGCGTCGAAATCGAGCGCGACATTCTCGCCTTCCTGATCGAGTTGAGTTCGAGTTGCGGCTGCCAGGCGTTGAGGCAGGGAGGGCTCACCTTCGAACTGATGCGAGAGCTGACGCCCCGCAAACATTGTCTTCGCGTGGGCGCGTGCGGCGCGGCTCAGGCCCGTATCCAGTGTGAGCAACGGCGCGCCGGCCTGCGCTCTGGCCTGGTTTGCCAAATCCAAAAGCTGATGCTCAGCCTCGGCATCGTAGTCGCTGAGAGGAATATCGGGAGAGGTCGCCGAAGCGGGCTTTAAAGTCGCGGGTTGCGCGGGCCGCTGCGCCGGCTCTGCATTTCCTTCGGCAGTCCCGTCATCAGCGCCATCGGAGGATGCCATCAGTTGAGACGACGGCTGCATCGCTGCGGCGCCGATCACCAGCAAAAGCGCTATGGCGAATCTTGCACCGACTGCTCTTCTTATCGACGGTCTTCTGCTCGATGGTCTTCTTCTCGATGATTCAGGGGCCCTTAGCATGCGCTTGTGCCTACGCAACTTGATCCTGGGAGGGACCGAAACTCGGCTCAAACTTGCTGCTGGTGCTACGCTAGAACCTGAAATCGGGCGGGAGTAATTACCTTCGTCTATGGAACTAGGGATCAGTGGGGCCATTGGCCTGTTGTTTGGCAGTTTGATTGCTTGGCTGGTGCTGCGCTCGCGCACGGCTGGATTGAGCGCCCGTTTGTCCTTGATGGAAAAGGAATTAACGGCTGAAAAGGCCGATCTGGCGCGGCTTCAGCAGGATCACACCGAGTTGGTGGCAGGCAAGGCCCGGGCAGAATCCGCTCTGGAAGCGGAACGGAAGACCAGCAACGAAAAGATCGAGTTAGTCACCCGCGCCAGCGAAGAGTTGCGCAACGCCTTCAAAGCCATGGCTTCGGACGCGTTGAAGAACAACAACTCGTCCTTTCTGGTGATCGCGGAAGAGACGCTGAAGCGTTTCCAGAGCCAGGCCAAAGGCGACCTCGACGCCCGGCAGAAAGCCGTAGCCGATCTGGTCGCGCCGGTGCGCGATTCTCTGAATAAAGTGGACGCGCAGATTCAGCAGATGGAAGTGGCTAGGGGCGACGCTTACGGCGAGTTGCGGGCCCAGGTGCAGTCGCTCATCGGCACGCAAAAAGAATTGCAGTCGGAGACTGGAAATCTGGTGCGGGCACTCCGCACTCCTAACGTGCGCGGGCGCTGGGGAGAGATTCAGTTGCGGCGTGTCGTCGAGATCGCGGGCATGCTCTCTTACTGCGACTTTACCGAGCAGGAATCCGTGACCACAGAGACCGGCAGGCTGCGTCCTGATCTGGTGGTGAAGCTGCCCGGCGGCAAGCATGTGGTGGTGGATGCGAAGACGCCGCTGCAGGCCTTTCTCGATGCCTTCGAGACCACCGACGAAGAAGCGCGGCGTGCATGCCTGGCAAATCATGCGCGGCAGGTGCGCGATCACATGAATACTCTCAGCGGGAAGAAATACTGGGAGCAGTTTGAATCTACGCCGGAGTTCGTGGTGATGTTTCTTCCGGGGGAAACGTTTTTCAGCGCGGCACTGGAACAGGATTCCAGTTTGATCGAGCACGGAGTTCTCAACCGCGTGATTCCCGCGTCACCGACCACATTGATCGCATTGCTGAAGGCGGTCAATTACGGATGGAATCAGGAAAAGCTGGCGCGCAATGCGCAGCAGATCAGCGCTCTCGGCAAGGAATTGCACGACCGCCTGCGTCTTCTCGCCGGACACATCACGTCGGTCGGTACCGGGCTCGACCGAGCGGTGGAAGCTTATAACAAAGCTGTGGGCTCGCTCGAGAGCCGCGTGCTGGTTTCAGCGCGCAAATTTTCAGAGCTGGGCGCATCGGTGGCCGACGATATTCCGGAGCTCGAGCCCATCGAGACTACGGCGCGAGCGCTCTCGTTTGATTGGGACGAAGCCGAATCCGAAGCGGGTGAGGATGAACGCAAGGCGGGCTAGCATCCCGCTCACATTTTCTTCTGATCCTTCAGCACGAATAAAAGAATTCTCATCCTTCAAACCGTTTTCAGCCCGTCGCCATAACGGTCGCTTCTACAAAGTACGATGGCGGACAGTTGAGCGTATCTAACCGGTCTTTCAAGAAAAGCAGCCGCCGCCCGTCTAAAGATTGCCTCAGTTCCGCCGATAGCCTAATTGAAGAGGCTCCGCCGAAAAGCAGCACAGCTCCCCCTCGTTCTATCCCTCTTCACGAAAGCCATAGCAGTTAAGGAGTCATCCGGGTGGTGAAGCGTGCCACGGCATCTCGCCTCGTCAAAGCAGGGATTGCTATCCCTCTGGCTGGAAGCTCGCTCTGGGTGGCCGCTAAGACGGCCACAAGCTCGATTACCCCGTCCTCTGATTTCATGCCACACGGCTACTGCTACTTGTGGGATCCATGGATTGTTTGGCTGCATGTTATCTCGGACGGCCTAATCACGCTCTCCTACTATGCCATTCCGGTGATCCTGATTTATTTCATTCGCAAGAATCGAGATCTTCCCTTCAACCTCATTTTCTGGATGTTCGGGGGATTCATCCTGGCTTGCGGCACCACCCACCTGATAGAAATCTGGAACGTCTGGCACGGCAGTTACATTTTGGCGGGGATCGTTAAGGCAGCGACGGCAGCCATATCCGTGGTCACGACGGCGATGCTCATACCCTTGGTCCCCAAGGCAGTGTCGCTACCCGGGTTGCAGGTCGTGAACCGCAGGCTGGAAGAGAAGATCGTCGAGCAGGAGAGGGCTGAGAGAGCGAGGGTTCAGGCCCTCAAAGAACTGGCCGACCAAAAGTTCGCGCTGGACCAGCACGCCATCGTTGCCACCACCAACGTTCAGGGAACCATCACCTACGTCAACGACAAATTCTGCGCCATCAGCAAGTATTCGCGGGACGAACTGATCGGCCAAAACCACCGCATCCTCAACTCCGGCCACCATTCCAAGGGATTTTTCCAACGGATGTACCAGACCATTGCGAACGGCCAGGTGTGGCGCGGTGAGATTTGTAATCGTGCGAAAGATGGATCGATTTACTGGGTGGATACAACCATCGTTCCCTTCCTTCAGTCCGATGGAAAGCCCCGGCAATACATGGCGATCCGCGCGGATATCACCGAGCGCAAACGGGTGGAAGAAGTTCGCGAACGCCTGGCGGCCGTTGTCAACTCATCCGATGACGCAATTATCAGCAAAGATCTGAATGGGACGATCAATGCCTGGAATCGCGGCGCCGAGAAGATCTTCGGCTACCTCCCAGAAGAAGCCGTCGGCCAATCCATGCTGATGCTCTTCCCACCAGAACGGGTCAACGAGGAGGCCGACATTCTGGGGTGCATCCGTCGCGGCGAGAGCGTGGAACATTTCGAAACCATCCGCGTGCGGAAGGATGGCACAAAGATTGACGTTTCTGTGACCATCTCTCCGATCCGGGATAGCAGCGGCACGATTATCGGCGCCTCGACAATCGCCCGTGACATCAGTGAACGCAAACGGACTGGACAGGCGCGGCTACTTGCCGAGGAGCGCTACCGGCGCTTCGTGGAGCGTACGGCCGCCGGGGTGCTGCGCAACACTTTGGACGGCCACATTATTGAATCGAATGATGCCATGGTCCGGATGCTGGGATATGACTCTCGCGCGGAATTTCTCTCCCGGCCAACGCCCGAGATCCACTACCTCGACCCGAGCGAACGCAGGCATCTAGTCGAGCTGCTTCAGAAAAACAAGGCGCTTAACAACCATGAAGTTTGTTTTCTGCGAAAGGACGGCAAGCCACTCTGGGTGGTGATGAGCCTGGTATTGGTGAAGGACGAAGATGACGGCGACGTTATCGAAGCCACCGTCATCGACATCACGGCACGCAAACAGGCGGAACGGCAACTGGCCGAACAATCGGAGGAACTGTCGCGGCAATCGGAGGAACTACTGCGCTCACGGCAGGCGATGGAAACCCAGAAACTCATGCTGCAGTCCGTTCTGGACAGCATGCAGGAGGGGCTCGTGGCAGTCGATGAGACGGGGAAATTCATCATCTGGAATCCGGCCGCCGCGAAGATGCTTGGCTTGGGCGCGGCGAACCTGCCCAGCGCGGAATGGAGCGCACACTATGGCCTGTTTCTGGAAGATACGGTCACACCTTTTCCCCCCGATCAGCTTCCGCTGGTCCGCGCCATCCGCGGTGAGTCGAGCACCGCCCAGATGTTTGTGCGTAATTCCGAACTCGACCAGGGGACATGGATTGAGGTCGGCGGCGGCCCCTTAAAAGACAGCGATGGGGCAATACGGGGCGGCGTGGTGGCCTTCCGCGACATTACGCAGAGAAGAGCCGATGAGCGGGAAATCCTCGAGCTCAACGAAGAACTCGAAGTGCGGGTGGCACAGCGTACCGCGCAACTGGAAACCGTCAACCATGAGCTGGAAGCTTTTACCTATTCCGTTTCTCACGATCTGCGCGCGCCTCTCCGGCACATCGGCGGCTTCTCAAGAATCCTGACCGAGGATTTTGGCCCGGCCATGGTGCCCGAAGCGCGCCAGCATCTGAAGCGCATTGAAGAAGGTACGCACCGCATGGGATTGCTGGTGGACGGGCTGCTGAATCTGGCGCGGATTGGGCGGCACGCGCTCAAACTCCAATGCGCCAGTCTGAATTCGATGGTTGAAGAGGTGGTTTCGCTGCTGCAGCCGGAGACCGAAGGCCGGGCGGTTTGCTGGAAAATTGCGGAATTTCCATCTGTGGAGTGCGATCCAGTTCTGCTCAAGCAAGTTTTTCAGAACTTGATCGCCAATGCTCTCAAGTTCACCCGGACCCGCGAGCAGGCCGTCATCGAAATCAATCACCGGCAGGAAAACGGGGAGAGCGTCATCGCCATCCGTGATAACGGGGTGGGCTTCAACATGAAATATCAAGACAAGCTCTTCGGGGTTTTTCAGCGGCTGCACCGGACCGAAGATTTTGAAGGCACGGGCATTGGGTTGGCAACGGTGCAACGCATCATTCGCAAACATGGTGGCCGGGTATGGGCGGAGGCAGAGCAGGACAAAGGCGCGTCCTTTTACTTCACTCTTGGAGCCGTCAAACCGACCGAAGACCGCCTCATGGCAGTCACCAACAAAACCCTTGCAGCAGGAGTTCACCTATGAACCCAACTCAAGTTGACATTCTTCTGGTCGATGACAGTCAAGAAGACGTGGATCTCGCCCTGCACGCTCTGCGCGGCGAGAACCTGGCCAACCGCATCTTCATTGCACGTGATGGAGAAGAGGCGCTGGATTTTCTGTTCTGCACCGGGCCACATGCCGGGCGGTCTTTTGACGATCCTCCAAAGCTAGTGCTGCTGGATCTGAAGCTGCCGAAAGTGGATGGAATGCAAATCCTCCAGAAGATGAAAAGCGACGCGCGGACCCGGACGATCCCCGTGGTTTTGCTGACTTCTTCGCGGGAGGAGCAGGACCTGATTCGCGGATATGAACTGGGTGTCAACAGCTACATTCAGAAACCGGTTGACTTCGGCGATTTCCGGAAAGTGGTGAAGTTGCTGGGGCTGTACTGGATGCTCACCAATCGGGCTCCAGTAAGCAATGGCGAGACGAAGGGGGCAAGGCAGACGCAATGAGCAGCACTGGAACCAAGCTCGAAGCGGTCAGTTCCATACAGCCCCAGATCAAGCTGTGCGCCCTTCTCGTGGAAGACAATGCCCTCGACGCCGCGCTGGTAATGCGGGCGCTGTTCAAGGACGGCTTCGATGTGAGTGCCGACGTGGTACAGGATGAAGCCGGCTTCACCAAAGCGCTTCACGCCAAGTGTCCGGAAATTGTGCTGGCCGATTACAACCTGCCGACCTGGAAAGGCCTGGAAGTGCTGAAGGTGCTGCGCCGCGAGGGGCTCGACATTCCGATGATTCTGGTTTCGGGAGCGCTCGGCGATGTAACGGCGGTCGAGTGCATAAAGCAGGGAGCCACGGATTATGTCCTGAAAGATGGTCTGGCACGCTTGCCCGAGGTGGTGCGCCGCGCTCTGCGGGAGAAAAACGAGCGCAGCTTGCGCCGTCAGATGGAAGAGAACCTGGCCAGGAAAGCGGAGGAACTGGCGCGTTCCAACGCCGACCTGGAGCAGTTCGCCTATGTGGCATCCCATGATTTGCAGGAGCCGCTACGCATGGTCGCGGCCTATACCCAACTGCTTGGCGAACGCTATAAGGGCAAGCTTGACGCGGACGCCGACAAATTCATCGGTTATGCCACCGAAGGAGCCACCCGCATGCAGGTCCTGATTCAGGATCTGCTGGCATTTTCACGTGTAGGCCGGAACGGCGGAGCCGGCGAACACATTGAGTGCAGTGCGGTGATGAAAGATGTTCTGCAAACCCTGGCCACCAACATTCAGGAGAACCGCGCGGTCGTCACTTATGGGGAGCTTCCTGCCGTATGGACGGACCGAACCCAGATGTCACAAGTTTTTCAGAATCTGATCGGGAACGCCCTTAAGTTCCGCGGAAGTGATCCTCCGGTAATTTCGGTGCAGGCGGAAAAGACTGGCCAGAACTGGCTGTTCAGCGTGAGCGATAACGGAATCGGCATCGCGCCCGAGCACGCGGACAATATTTTCGTAGTCTTCCAGCGTCTGCACGCGCGGACTGAATATCCAGGCAACGGCATCGGCCTCGCCATCTGCAAGAAGATTATCGAGCGCGCGGGCGGCAGGATCTGGGTGGAGTCGCAGGCCGGCTCCGGTTCCACTTTCAAATTCATTATGCCTATCCACAATGCTGATGAACATGCTTCCGATCAACCTGCTCCCGATGAAAAGGAAAAGGAAAGAAAAGGGGCGAAACCATGAAACCTGTGCCTGCACTTCTCATCGTGGACGACAATCCAGCCGATGTGGGTCTGGCCCGCGAAGCTTTGGCGAGGTGCGCGTATAGCGGCCAGATCGACAGCGCGGGAGACGGTGTAGAAGCAATGGCTTTTCTGAACCGCCGGGAAAAATATGCCAGCGCGGTCCGCCCCGATCTGGTGCTGCTGGACCTGAATCTGCCAAAGAAAGACGGCCTCGCGGTATTGGCCGGGATGAAGGCAAACCCGGAACTGCGCCGCATCCCGGTCGTGATCTTCAGCACTTCGCAGTTGAGCAAAGATATTACCCGCAGCTACGAACTGGGTGCGAACTGCTATGTCAACAAGCCGGGCAACCTGACCGAATTTTTTTCGGCAGTCAAATTGATTGAAGAATTCTGGTTTGGCCCGGTGAAGCTGCCGCCACGAGGAGAACAAAAATAATGATCAATCAACAAACCACGCAAGTACTGCTCATTGAAGATAATCCGGGAGATGCGGATCTGGTACGCCTGCGACTGGTTGAAGGAAAATCTCCGGTGGATGTGAACTGCGTTAACCGGCTCTCCGATGGCCTTGCCTCCTTGACCAGGGAAACCCCCTCGGTGGTGCTATTGGATCTGAATCTGCCTGACAGCCACGGCGCGGAAACCTTTCGCCGCGTTATGGAACACTCTCCCAATGTTCCAGTGGTCGTGCTTTCCGGCCAGGATGATGAAGCGTTGGCCATGAAGGCGGTGCACCACGGCGTGCAGGACTATCTGGTCAAAGGCAACATTTCCAGTAAGCAACTGGAGCGTGCCATTCGCTATGCAGTGGAGCGGCAGGCACTGCTGCGAGCTCTGGAAATCACGCAAAAGCAACAACTTGAGTTCAAGAATCGCTTTCTATCGCATGTCTCGCACGAACTGCGCACACCCCTGACCTGCATTCACCAATATGTGTCCCTGCTGGTAGATGGCTTGGCCGGCCCGTTGGCTCCCGACCAATCCGACCATCTGAAAACAGTCCTGAAAAGTGTAAATCAGTTGCACGCCATGATTCGCGACCTGCTCGAGGCCACGCGCGCCGAGAGCGGCAAGATGCAGATCGAGCCTCGCTGCATTGCGCTTGGCGAACTGGTGCAGCAGGCCGTTGCCATGTTGCGGCCCACCGCCGACGAGAAAAAGGTCGGACTGGAAATCGGGCTCGACCAGAGGCTGCCGCTGGTGCATGCCGATCCCGACCGCACTCTCGAAGTGCTCATCAATCTGCTGGACAACGCCATCAAGTTCACCCCGCAAGACGGGTCGGTCATGGTGCAGGCCAATGTGGTGGACGCTGACCCCGACTTTGTTTACGTTTCGGTCAGCGATACCGGACGCGGGATCAACCCGGAAACCAAGACACTGATCTTCGATCGCCTCTACCAGGACGCTGACGCAATCGACAACAATCGCTCGGGCCTGGGACTGGGACTGTTCATCTGCCGGGAGATCGTCCGGCTCCATGAAGGGCGCATCTGGGTTTCCAGCGAACCGGGCCAGGGCAGCACCTTCACCTTCACACTGCCGGTTTATTCTCTGGGAAAACTACTGTCCCCGGTGATTACGCACAAGGAACTTCTGCGCCCATCTTTTGTGCTGGTGCGGATCGAACTCACGCCTTTGTCGAATCCCCCCCGGGGGAACTGGAAAGAGACCTGCCGGCAGTGCCTGGAAACTGTTCGCCGCTGCGTCTATCTCGATAAGGATCTGGTCCTGCCACCGATGGGAACTTCGGGAGCTGCAGAAACCATTTTTGTCGTCGCATCGACAGATTTACAGCAATCTGAGGTCATGACTGCCCGCATTCGCGAGCAACTGGCGCGCGTAGCCGATCTCAAAACTAAATGCACCGTCACTATCACCACGCTTCCGATTGAGCTTCCGTCCGATAGCCGGAGCGGAACGCTGGAGCAGCAGGTTCAGACGGTGGCTGGCAGCATCGCACAAATGATTTTAACGAGCGTGGACCGGAAACAGTTATTGACCGGAAAGAGCAAAGACATCAATTAATCAACTCACAAAAAAGCACCCACAACCATTACAGGAGAATTCAATGAGCAGACCGAAAATTCTAGTAGTCGACGACGATCCCGACCTGGTGCGAGCCTTGCGGCTGCGCCTGAAGGCAAATAACTATGAGGTCACCACTGCTACGGACGGATATACCGCGATCGCCGCAGCCCAAAAAGACCGTCCAGCACTGATTATTCTGGACTTGGGCCTGCCGGTAGGGGATGGATTCGTCGTCCTGGAACGTCTGCAGAATAGCGATACGCTGTCGGGGGTTCCGGTCATCGTGCTCAGCGCGCGCGATCCCCACAGCAATGAGGAACGCGCCCTAAAAGCTGGTGCTGCGGCTTTCTTTCAGAAGCCTGCGGATAATGACGAGCTGATGAATGTGATCCGGGTCAGCCTTTCGCCCGGACATGCGCAGACAGCTCCATGGCCCTCTTAGACGAATCTAGGTTGTCGGGTGGGTGAAAGTATCTTCCGTTTAAACGGAGCGCGTCCCCGCGCTGATGCAAATCGGCGCGGGGGTATTTGCGCCTGTCCGGTCTCGATCCATCCGTTTCCCGCCCCGGTAGCAGCCTCCCTAATGCCATAGCTTTCAAAGTCCCGTAACGTATTGCTCTACGGCCAGATACAGAATTCCACAGAAACCTCCCACAATCCGTAATCGGCGTTCGAAAATCCATCTATAATCTCCGAAGTGGCTTGTGATGTGTCACTTAGCATTACGGAAACGATAAACGACATGGCAGCGAAGTTGCTCATCGAAGATCGGCGGGGTTCGATTCCCACGCCTGTCCCGCCAACAGGTTCGGGATCACCGTCGAAACCCATGAACCGGGAAAGCCAAGTCCGATTTGTTGCCGTTCTGCTGTTCCTGCTGACGGTGGCTGCTGTCGTGTTCGCCGGCTTCAATTTTGACTCGGAATGGCGGGTCGCGGTGCCCGACGATGGCGTCTGGTGGGTGGAACATGGCGGGCGGCTCACGGCTAACCGGGTCGATCCCAATGGATCGGGTGCAAAGAGCGGCATTAAGGCTGGCGACCTGCTGGTTGCCGTCAACGGGCAAGAAGTCCAGAGCATGTCGGGCCTGGAACGGCAGCTCTACCGTACCGGAGTCTGGTCGAAAGCCACGTATTCCCTGGTCCGTCAGTCGGTTCCCCTCGATTCCAGCGTAATTCTGGTTCCTGCGGATCATTCCCTGAATAGCTGGCTGCGGTTGATTGCGCTCATCTATCTGGGCATAGGCCTTTACGTGCTGCTGCGCCGCTGGACCGCGCCCGGTTCCACGCACTTTTATATTTTCTGCCTGGTATCGTTTGTTGCTTATTCCTTCAAATACACCGGCAAGCTGAACGATTTCGATTGGATCATTTATTGGGGCAACATTGCCGCCGGGGTCTTGCAGCCAGCCTTATTTTTGCACTTCGTTCTTACCTTCCCCGAGAAACGTGAATTTGTTCGCCGGCATCCTTGGCTGTTGAGCCTGGTTTACCTCCCGGGAGCCATCCTGCTGGCCACCCACGTTGGAGCTATGCAGTGGCTGCAGGCCAGCGAACGGCTGCGCTGGAACCTCGACCGGATGGAAATGTCCTACGGGTCGTTGTTTTTTCTGGCTGCCGCCTTGGTCCTTTGGTACAGCTACCGGCGCGCCAGCACCACGATCCTGCGGCAGCAGTTGAAGTGGGTCACGCGCGGGACCATTCTCGCGATTGTTCCCTACACACTGTTCTATGTCGTTCCTTACCTTATGGGCTCGCTGCCAGGCGCGACCATGAAGGTTTCAGCGTTGTCACTGGCGCTGCTTCCGCTTACCTTCGGCTACGCCATCTTCCGTTACCGCCTGATGGACGTGGACCTCATTTTTAAGCGTGGCGTGGTTTACACGCTCGCGGCGGCGATTGTGGTGGGGTTGTATTTCGGCCTGGTGGCAGGTGTGGCTGAACTAGTGCAGATGCGGAAGCCCAACGGCGGCCCCGTGGGCTTGATTCTTGCCGTCATCGTTACCGCGCTGCTGTTCGATCCGGTACGCAAGTGGATTCAGGATCGCATCGACCAGTTTTTCTATCGCACCCGTTATGACTACCGGCGCACGCTGCTCGAGTTTGGACGCGAACTGAGTTCGGAGACCGATCTCAATGCCCTACTCTCCTTGCTGATCGACCGACTCTCACACACACTCGCGGTCGATCGCATAGCAATCTTTCTGGCTGGCGAAAAGGCGGGGGAATTTACTTTGGCCAAGTCCGCCAGCTTGCCGGTGTCCGGCAATCTCGATCTCTCGTTCCTGAGTGCGCAGCGGCCGGAGCAGGCCGGGCATCTGTTCTTCGAGAACACACACCTGGTACCGCGCGAGACGCCCGCCGCGCAACAAACCATCGCCCGCCTGGATCTGAATTACTACATTCCCTGCCACGCGCAGCAGAAGACCGTCGCCGTGCTCGGCCTGGGCAAGACCACGCAGGGCGACTTTCTCTCCAGTGAAGACATGGAATTGCTGGAAACTCTGGGTGGCTACCTCGGCGTTGCTATTCAGAACGGACGGCTCTACGCCTCACTGCAGCAGAAGGCAGCCGAGTACGAACGATTGAAAGATTTCAACGAGAACATCGTCGAATCCATCAACGTGGGTGTAATGGCGCTCGACATGGAGGACCGCATCGAGAGCTGGAACGCGCAGATGGAAGTGATGTACGCGGTGCCGCGCTGGCAGACTTTGACCCAGCCGTTGAAAACCATCTTCCCGGCAGAGTTCGTCGAAGAATTCGTGCGTCTGAGCCAGGAGCCGGGTATTCGGAATCTGTACAAATTCCGCCTCAAGACGCCCGCGGGCGAAGTCCGCACTGTGAACGTGGCTATCGCTCCGCTGGTGACGCGCAAATTCCAGGTGATCGGTCGGCTCATCATCATGGACGACATTACCGAGCGCGTCGATCTCGAAGCTCAGCTTTCCCAGGCCGACAAACTTTCGTCCATCGGATTGCTGGCAGCCGGCGTGGCTCACGAAGTGAACACTCCCCTGGCTGTGATCTCCTCTTATACGCAGATGCTCGGCAAACAACTGCAGGGCGATCCGCAGAAGTCGGGCCTGCTGGAGAAAATCACGCGGCAGACCTTCCGCGCCTCGGAGATCGTGAACAATCTGCTGAATTTCTCCCGCACCAGCGGAAGCGAAGTCGGCGATGTGGATGTGAACAAAGTGATTGCCGACACGCTGGCGCTGCTGGAGCACCAGTTCAAGATCGCAAAAGTGGAAGTGCAGAACGAGCTCGCACCCAAGCTGCCTGCCATTCAGGGAAATCCAGGCAGGTTGCAGCAGGTGTTCCTGAATCTGTTTCTCAATGCCAAGGACGCCATGCCGGGCGGCGGCACGCTCCGCGTAGCTACGCTCAACGGCGAGAGCGTCAGCGTATCGGTCTCTGACACCGGAACTGGTATTGCGCCCGAGAACATTCAGCGCATCTACGATCCATTCTTTACCACCAAGACTGCGCCTCGTGAAGGGCAGGCCCGCGGCACTGGCCTTGGCCTATCCGTCACCTACGGCATCATTCAGGAACATGCGGGCAAGATTCGTGTAGAAAGCCATCTCGGCTCGGGAACGACGTTCACGCTCGATTTCCCACTGAGCAGGAAGCCGGTTCATGCTTAAAAAGAACATGTCTAAAAAGAGCATGTTTAGACAGAGCATGCTTAAACAAAACGCATCTAAGCGAAGCAGGGTTACGGAGTGCAAGTCTGAGGCTTCATATGTCTGAAGGTGCAGTCATATCGCGTATGGCATTGAATGGAACACCGGGCCTGGCGGGCGCGGTGCTCATCATTGACGATGAAGCCGAAATTCGCGAATCCTTGCAGACATTGCTGGAGATGGAAGGCTTCGCCGTGGAAACAGCAGCCAGCGGAGAAGCCGGTCTGCAGCGCATCGGCGAACATCCTTTCGATCTGATCCTGCTCGACCTTACCCTGCCCGGGCGTAACGGCATGGAGATACTAGCCGAGATTCGCTCCCATGAAACCGGATTGCCCGTGATCATGATCACCGCCTACGGCACGGTGGAGAACGCCGTGCGCGCCATGCAATCCGGTGCAGCCAACTTTGTTCAGAAACCCTGGGACAACGAAAAACTTCTGGCTGATGTGCGCGCCGCTGTGGGCTGGCGCCGCGCCGAAGAAGAAAACGTCCAACTGAAGCGCGCCCTTAAGCAGCGCTACAACTTTGAGAACATCGTCGGCAAAAGTGAGCCGATGCTGAAGATATTCGACCTCGTCGCGCAGGTTGCGAACAGCCGTTCGACAGTCCTATTACAGGGCGAGAGTGGGACGGGTAAGGAGATTATCGCTAAGGCGCTGCATCTGAATTCTCCACGCCACGACCGGCCTTTCGTCCCAGTGAACACCGGCTCCATGCCGACTGACTTGCTGGAGTCCACGCTCTTCGGCCATGTCAAAGGCGCGTTCACCAGCGCCATCGCCTCCAAGAAAGGCTTATTTGAGATCGCGGATCGAGGCACGCTGTTTCTCGACGAAATTGCCACCATGAGCCTGGAGACGCAGGCCAAGATTCTCCGCGTGCTGCAAGACCGCAGGTTCATGCACCTGGGCGGGGTGCAGGAAGTTCAAGTGGATGTTCGCATTATCGCCGCCACCAACGTAGATTTACGGACACTGGTGCGCGAAGGCCGCTTCCGCGAGGATTTGTTTTACCGGCTGAATGTGATCACGATTGAACTGCCACCGCTGCGTCAGCGCAGAGAAGACATTCCTCTGCTGGTGCAATTCTTTTTGAAGAAATATGCCGAGGAAAACGACCGCCCGGCGCGGCGCATCACGCCAGAAGCATTGCGGCCGTTGATGTCTTATTCATGGCCGGGCAATGTTCGCGAACTGGAGAATGTAATCGAGCGCGCGGTTGTGCTGTCTTCCGGAATGGATATCACCATCGACCTGCTACCTGACAATCTGCTGGGCCGCGGATCGTCGTTCACTCTGCACGATCCTCCCGCGGATGCGTCGCTGTTTGAAATTGTCGAAGATGTGGAAAGGCGCATCATCACCGACATGCTGGAAAAATGCAACTGGAACCAGACCGAAGCCGCAGAGCATTTCAAGGTGCCACTCTCCACACTGAATCAGAAAATTCGCCGGCTGAACATCGAGATCAAGAAGAAAATGCGAGGGTAAAGGGCTTTGCACTAGGGCTCCTCCTATCT
Source organism: uncultured Acidobacteriaceae bacterium (assembly GCA_963789625.1). Lineage (GTDB taxonomy): Bacteria > Acidobacteriota > Terriglobia > Terriglobales > Acidobacteriaceae > Sulfotelmatobacter. The sequence goes on from CAWBLK010000014.1 coordinate 501,274, forward strand.
TACGTATCCTCGCCTAACTCTCATCTGCACGAGACTCCAACTCTAATTACAGAATTCACTGCATCCTGTTGCACAGGGTGTTCAGCATCGTAAGACACATGACAAATCCTGGAGACCCAAACAAAGAGCGATATTTCAAGGTTTCATCCGCGACCGATCCAGTGCAGGTAAATCGGACAATATTCGACCTCAAGACGGCGTTACAGGAGAAGATTCAGCATGAGCAGCAATGGATGGCGTTGTGCGAACGCGCAGCCGTTGAGAAGGATCCGAAAAAGCTGCTGGAACTGGTAAGCGAAATCAATCGCCTCTTCCAATTTAGAAAAGAGCACTTGGCAAAAGCTCCCGACGGAGACCCGTCAGGTAAATTGCTTAGATAATATCGAAACGCGTCCCTTGGTTACGGGCCTACGTGAAACGCTGTATGGCTTTTTCGGAGGTGATTCCGCCATCCTCGAAGGATGCCGTCGCGCCGCTTGGAGGATCGCATACGTGAATTGTGTGCCAAGGTGATTGTCGCGCGGGAGGAAGAAGTCGGTCCTGCGATCGCAGAGCTCAAGGCCGCTCTTCACGAACACAATGCACGCCTCAGAAAACTGGCAGCATCCAAACTTACTCGCCTGGAAACCTCCGATAGCAGGTATCTGCGTTAAGGCTCCGGCAAGTTACTCGTCTTCCCTGAAGGCTGGTCGTATTCTCTGCTATAGTTCGAAAAAGCGCGGCATCCCATCGCTACGCTTCTCCGAACCGCATGGAATTCATTTCGCCCACGGATCTCGCCAAGGAGAAAGTCCAGACGGTTCAGGATTACCTCCTATTCTCAACCCAGGCGGTCGCCAATCTTTTCCGCCGGCCTTTTTATTTCAGCGACATGGTACGGCAGGCAGATGCAATCGGCGTGGGATCGCTGCCCATTGTTGTGCTTACCGGCTTTTTTACTGGAGCCGTGCTGGCGCTGCAGGCTTCCAATACTCTGGAGCGCTTCGGGTCCATTACTCTGGTGGGAACGCTGGTCTCGACCTCCATGGTGCGCGAGTTGGGCCCGGTGTTGACCAGCCTGATGGTGGCCGGTAGGAATTCTTCCGGCATGGCCAGCGAGTTGGGGTCGATGATGGTGACCGAGCAGATTGATGCCATGCGCGCCCTGGGCACCGATCCGATGAAGAAGTTGGTCACTCCGCGAGTGGTGGCTTCGGTATTCATGCTGTTCTTTCTTGCCATTATTTCTGACGTGGTGGGTTTGGCCGGTGGGCTTATGGTCGCCAAGGTACTCCTCCGCCTGGATGCCCGGCAATACTGGGCCAATGCCTGGCAAGCGCTGGTGTTTCAGGATGTCTTCATGGGGCTGATCAAACCGGTTCTGTTCGGTTTCGTCATAGCGACCATCGGCTGCTTTTACGGCATGAACGCCCGCGGCGGAACCCAGGGCGTGGGCCGCGCCACCACACAGGCCATGGTGGCTTCTTCCGTACTGATTCTCGTCCTCGACTTTTTCGTGACTCGATTCCTGATGGCTGTGCTCTCGTTCCATTAATCGAATGTCCGCGCCGACCTTGCCCCTCGATTCCGCTGTTGTTACAACGACAGACCCTACCACGCCGGCTATCGTGTTTGAAAATGTGGCGCTCTCCTTTGAGGACAACCACGTTCTGCGCGGCGTTTCTTTTCATCTGAATCGTGGTGAGACGAAAGCAATATTCGGCGTGGCCGGTTCGGGCAAGAGCCTGCTTTTGAAGCTGGCTCTCGGACTGATGCGTCCGGACTCTGGACGCATCATTGTGCTCGGGGAAGACATCACTCAGATGCGCGAGCGGGATCTGTTCGAGCTGCGCGGCAAGATTGGGATGGTCTTCCAGGAGAGCGCTCTGTTCGATTCCATGACCGTGCGCGAAAACGTCGCGTACCGGCTCACTGAGGAGCATGGAATCTATGACGAAGATATCGACCGCAGAGTGCGCGAAGCCTTGCGCTTCGTGGAACTGGAGCACACGCTCGATCTCGATCCCGCTGAGCTTTCCGGAGGCATGCGGCGGCGCGTAGCCATCGCGCGCGCGATCATCACACAACCGGAATTGCTGCTTTACGACTCGCCTACCGGCGGCCTCGATCCCGTGACCTCAAACACTATCATCGAATTGATCATGAAGCAGCGCGACGTATATAAGACGAGCGCTCTTCTGGTAACGCACCGCTTGCAGGATGCTTTCACCATGGCCACGCATCAGTTCGACCAGAAAACCAACGGCATGGTTGCGCTGCCGCCCGGCCAGCATTGTGATGTGCCCATGAGCTTTCTGATCCTGCGCGACGGCAAGGTGATTTTCGACGGTGACCTGTTTCAAATAGCACACACGCAGGATGAATACATAAGGGAATATATTTCGTAGAGTTAGTCGTTTATCCCGGTACGCTAAAGCAGCCGGGAGCGGGGATAGGATGAAAGAATCAGGTTTGAGCGCCTGCAGTGCGCCGGCTCGAGAACGGCATGAGCACGAACGATTTCATTGTCGATAGACCAGGAACGTGATCGCTTCGAGTTGGATTTAAGCGACACGTTTGACGTAAAAGCCAGCATCGTTCTCCTCATCCTGACGTTCCTCGGAACATATCAGCCACGATCCTCACAGCGGAAAGGTTATCCACGATCGTAAAACTCGCGCAGATTCCGGTGGTTGCAGGAGTAGTGATTTCAGGGATATTTTGCGTTGTCTGTTTATGGCCTAGGGTCTATTTGCTCGATGATCTGCCCGAAACGTATGCAAATTCGCTGCCCGCACTGGGACTATCGGAGGCTGAGCGTTTCGAAAAGATCACCAGCCTGAGCATCGAGCTGGCAAATGGAAGAATCAGGCACAATCACGCCCTAAACGGGATAAAAACCTGGGCGCTCAATGGTGCGTTTTGGTCCATGTCGGCCGCGCTATTTGTTGAGCTCGGTGCCGTCGCGTATATAGCTTTCGTTATCCACCCTTCTTAAAGGGCTGGTTCTGCGGAAGTGGGGGACCAGTAGGTGTTCGCTTCGGATTTAGCGGCTGCTGCTGGCGTGGATCGGACATATTGGTTCCTCTGCTTAATCATACATCCGGCGGGGCATTGTCCATAGCTCAATCAAATTGTGGCAGTGGTTCAGTTTGAACCATTACCCAAATTGTCCAATAACCGCTCGCCTATTTCCCTGCCATTAACTTCTCCACATCCTCCGCTTTCGAGGGCAGTGCCGCGCTCAACTTGATCAGCTTGCCGTCCTGGTCAACGTAGTAATCGTCCTCGATGCGTACCCCAAGGTTTTCCTCGGGAATGTAAATTCCAGGTTCGATAGTGAAGACTTGTCCTGGTCCGAGCGGAGCATCACGATCGGTGGAATCGTGCACGTTGAGTCCCACAGGATGACCCAAACCATGGATGAAGTATTTTCCCAATGTATCGCCGTGCAGATCTTTGCCGTGCGTGTTGATGTAATCGTAGGCGACCTTGTAGAGCGAGTTCGGGTCATCGCGCTTCATGGTTGACTTGCCGGACTTAAAAGCCGCCTCCGCCGCCTGTTGCGCTCCCAGAACAATGTCGTAAATTTCACGCTGGCGAGCAGTGAAGTGGCCGTTGATGGGAAAAGTGCGGGTAATGTCGGAGGCGTACATCGAATACTCGCCGGCAGCATCGATCACGACCACATCGCCAGACTTCATAACGTTGTCATCGTCGGAATAGTGCAGCACCGTGGAAAAGTAGCCGGAGCCTACAATGGGCGCGTAGGCGGGCCGTTCGCAGCCGCGCTTGCCCCATTCATATTGCATGAGCGCCGAAATTTCGCGCTCGTTCACGTTCGGTTTAATGGCATGGAACGCCGCGAAGTGCGCCGCTACGGAGGCATCGACCGCCTTGCGGATTAACGCAAGTTCTCCAGCATCTTTGGCGGTGCGGAGCGAATAAATCATCGGCTTCACATCCTGAAAGCCGAGAAATGAATTCACATTCTTCAAAAACTCCAGCGGTCCGGTGCTGGCGGAGGTCTGGCCGCTGGCCGCAACGTCGGTGTAAACTACGGGGCGCACGCCTGAAATTGCTTGCATAACATCCTCAGGCAACTTGGTCATATCTTCCACGCGGTCGAAGCCGGTTATCTTCGGCGCTTCCGGATTCTCCGGGCCGAGCTTGGGACCGGTCCATTTCTCCTGAATCAGATTGCGCGGAGGCAGAAAGAGAATTTCCGTGTAGGAGCGAGCAGATGTATTCCCTTTGGCCTCGGCAGCCGCCGCAATCAACAATGCTGCGCCCGGCTCAGTGAGTCCGGAGAGATAATAAAAGTTATCTTCCTGGCGAAAGCCGTAAAGATCGTTTGGTCCTTCACTTTCCATGGGCGCGAACAGAATCACGACGCCCCCGGTTTTCTTCGCCAGCGCTTCGCGGCGAGCGTGATAATCAGAGTTGGGTTGGCGCTCAAGCGCCAAACTTGAGTCGATCGAGGACAGCAGGAAAACACTGATAAAGAAACCTACGAGGAAAACAGAGAGCTGCGGCTTTCGCATCGTGCAATTCATCCTTGTGGTTTTAGAATTCTGGCGAACGGGATTGTAATTGAGCGACTCAGCGAATGAAAGCGTAGCGCCGGCGTCTCGGAAAGCAGCACACAATTCACACGCCAACGGGGAACGGCTTCGTGTGGGTGGTGCTTCTGAGCGATGCGCCACCGAAACGGCCTTGCAGTAGAGACATCAATCCTGTGTACCAATAGCCGACCACAAAAAGAAGAAGAAACGGAATCGTAACGTAGTTCTCGTTCTGAATCGCGTAGTACACCGTGAGCGCGAAGTAGGAGCCAATCACTAATTCGAGCCACGGCACCCAACCTAGACGCTTGCGGTACTTGGTGGCGCCCACTTTATCTTTCTTCGATTCCACGTGGTATTTGGGTGTGCGCGCGAAGGCACTCTCTTTTCCGATCAGCGCCTCAATAACGGCTTTTGTGTTGGTAATGGTTAATCCAATTCCGAGCGCCATAAGAACCGGCAAATACAACAGTGCCCGTGGCCAACTCTTGGGAAAAAGTTCGCGCTGCGACACCAGATAGAAACTGGAAATCGAAAATGTCGACGCCATAAACAGCGGCAGATCGATGAACAGCATCTGAAACCATCCCTGATAAAAGCGGATGATCATCGCCGGCAACATCAGCACCGAGAGCACGATCATCAGCGGATAGCTCAGGTTCGCAGTCAGGTGATACCAGGCTTCGATCTTGGTATGCAGCGGCGCATCGCTACGCAGCACGCGTGGCAAAATCTTCTTTCCAGTTTGAATCAACCCTTTGGCCCAGCGCGCCTGTTGCGTCTTGAATGCGGTCATCTCCACGGGCAATTCGGCAGGACATTCGACATCCTGCAGGTAGATGAACTTCCATCCCTTAAGCTGGGCGCGGTAGGAAAGATCGGTATCTTCGGTAAGCGTGTCGTGCTGCCAGCCACCGGCTTCGTCAATCGCCAATCGCCGCCAAACTCCGGCGGTGCCGTTAAAGTTGAAGAAGACTCCGCTGCGGGCGCGTCCTGAGTGCTCGAGCACGAAGTGACCGTCGAGCAAAATCGCTTCCACCTGCGTGAGGAACGAATAGTTGCGGTTGATGTGAGTCCAGCGCGTCTGCACCATGCCGATTCTGGAATCGGTGAAGTGATGGACTGTGCGCAGCAGAAAATCTTCCGGCGGCGTGAAATCGGCATCGAAGATGGCGACGAATTCACCCTTTGCAGTTTTCAACCCCTCGGCCAGTGCGCCCGCCTTGTACCCTTCGCGGTTGGTGCGGTGATGGTAGCTGATGGGATTTCCCAACGCCGCATAACGCTCAACCAGGTTCCGCGCCACTTCGACGGTTTCGTCGGTGGAGTCGTCGAGCACCTGTATGTCGAGTTTTTCCCGCGGATATTTCAGTTTGCAAATCGATTCTAGCAGCCGCTCGACTACATACTGCTCATTAAAGATCGGGAGCTGCACGGTAACCCGCGGCAACTCCTCGAAGTACGCCGCCGGTTCGGTCGTGCGCTTTTCCTTATGTTTGTAATACAGATAAACCAGAATGTAGCGGTGCATTCCGTAACCCGCCAGTAGGATCAGCACGATGAAATAAGGAATAAGCAAGGCGCGATCGAAAGCATCCGTATGGTACAGACCCTGAAAAGTCTTATCCAACAGATGTTGGCGGAGATAGGGCAGAACGCCCTTGGGAGCGGCCCATGCGGCCAGCGAAGACAGGATGAGATCAGAATGAAGCAAGAGGTTCGGTGAAAACCTTTATTCTACCGGATTCGGTCTACGACCACGGATTGACTATCATTTTCAGCAGCGGAAAGTCTGCAACGTTGCGGCGACTAGAGTTAGTTTGCACAAGGGACTCATAGCTCTCTCACTTCCCTTTTGCTCGCGCCGCGTTCACTTTCGTCAGCAGGTCCTGCGACATGGCCTGCACCGGGCCGGGAATTTTTACAGCTTCGGTTAACACGTCGCGCGCTTCGGTCACTCTGCTGAGCTTGGCGTAGGCAAAACCCAAACGATACAGCGCGATCGAGTACTGCTGATCATCCTGCCCCTTGAGCAGCCCCACCGCCGTCTTCAGTTCCGGAATGGCCGCTGCAGTCTTGTCCTGCTTGATGTAGGCGTACCCCACAATTAAATGCGCCGCGCCCGCCGAAAGTTTGCGCGACTTGTCGGCATCCGGTGCGTCGGCATTGGCGACCGTAATTGCCCTCTGTGCGTAGGAAACTGCCTTGCCTACGCTGCCGGCCCGGGGGTCGTCAACGTAGGAACCCGCCAGCAGCAGCAATGCGGGCAGCGAGTTGGGATTCGTCGCCAGCGTTTTCTCTCCATACGCAAACAGCCGCGCCTGATCGTTCAACTGTCCAGGACCCAGCGTATACATGGCGTAGCTTGAGACCTGATCCTGAAACGCCGAGTCCGGAAACGCCGTGGAGAACTTTTCGATGGCTGCCATCCGGTTCTTCGCATTGTCCTCGCTGGCGATTACGTTGAAAGCCGCCGACTCGAGGAAAGTGCACGAGTTCTTGGCCGCACTTTTTTCATCTGCTAGTTGTTGCTTGAAAGCGTCGTCGGTCAAGCCTTCCGGCTTGGACTGCGTGCCGATAGAATGGCAAATTTCCCCGCCCCTGGCGGCGTAATCCATTAACTTGCCGTTATCCTTTGCCTGTTGTGCAATGCTCGCCTGTGAGACGAGAATATCGAGATTTCGCGGCGACCCGACCAAGGCCTTATCTCCATACTCCAGCGCCTTGTTCAGATCTCCGGCAGTCTGGTAGGCCTGCGCAAGCTGCCAGTCTCCGTAGGCTACGGCGGCAGGGTTAGAAGAATACTTCTGCACAAAATCCTGGTACATGGCCAGTTTCTTGGCTGCGTCCTGCTCGTTCGAAATGGCCTGCAGGTCGTGGTCTTCGGGCGTGCCCGCGGGAATCACAATGGTGCTTGTCTGCGCGATGGATTCCGCCGGGATAAACAGAAAGGAGAGGAAAACGGCAACCAGCACCAGCAACGCTGCGTGGCGTTTCATAGGTCACCTCCACTGCGGATGAGAATTGGAGTTCCACTTCCAACAGCAGGCGAATCCTAGCGCTGAATGTGGTGCGGCGCAAGTCAAAGAGAAGCAGGAAAGCGGGAATGCTGGAGCTCGCGACAAACGCTTAGGCTATGCCCGGTTCGCACAGCTAGCGATAAGCGCGGAAACGTTGCAACATACCGAGACCAGGTATAGAATTTGCGGCGGTTGCTCGCCCAGGCTTGATGCGAGACCTTCCCCGGTGTACTACCAACCTTAAAGTTTTAGGAGGTTCTCCCTATGACCTGCACGTCTCGACTTGTCCGCGGCGGGCTGCTCGCTGTTCTCGTTGCCATGTTATTCGCAACCGCCGCTGTCGCCGCTGCTTCAACTGAAACCGTAATTTATTCTTTTCCACGAACCGCTCACCCTATAGCTACAGGGTGTAGTCCCCAGGCAACTCTAGTTGCCGATAGTGCGGGCGATCTCTATGGCACCACGCCACTGTGCGGGGCTTTTGACTCCGGAATCGTATTCGAACTGTCGCCTCCCATACCCCCAAGCACTCAATGGACTCAGACCGTGCTGTGCAGCTTCACCGGTGGTAGCGATGGTCAGTATCCCTACGCCGGGCTCATCTTTGACGCGGCCGGTAATCTTTATGGCACCACAACAAACGGCGGAGCCGCCGGCTTGGGAACTGTTTTCGAATTAACACCTCCGGCAGCCGGTCAAAGCCAATGGACAGAGTCCGTGCTCTACAGTTTTCTGGGTGGGCCTGCCGACGGTGCAAATCCCAAGTCTGATGGGTTGACCTTTGACCACTCGGGCAATCTCTACGGCGTCACCACTGCAGGCGGCATCCCTTATACCGGCAGCGGCGGCAATGGGTTTTGCATCTCCGTTACGAGCAGCTGCGGTGTAGTGTATAAACTAGCGCCCCCTGCCACGCCAGGCGCGCCGTGGGCGGAAACTGTGCTCCATTATTTCAATGGCCCTCAGGGCTGGTTTCCGATAGGATCTCCGATATTCGACGCCCGGGGCAACCTTTACGGCGAAACCAGTAAGGGCGGACGTTATCTCTTAGGCGAGGTCTACCGGCTCACCCCTCCCGCTGAAGGGAAATCGACATGGGGATTCAAAGTGCTGTACCCGTTCACCAATTCTGGCAACCCTGGGGGCAGTCTGACCCTTCACGGCGATGGGATCCTCTATGGCACCACCTGCTGTGACGTCTTCCAGTTGGTGCCTCCTGCGGTTGCGGGTGGTGCCTGGACCGAAAACGTCCTCCATAATTTCACCGGTGGAAACGATGGCGCGGGACCTGACGCAGTCGATTTAGTTTTCGATAGAACCGGAAATCTTTATGGCACGACGGAGGCGGGCGGCGGGAACAGTGGTGCATGCAACGCGTATTATGGAAAATTTTGCGGCACCGTTTTTGAATTGAGCCCGCCTGCAACTGGAAGCTCTGACTGGGCCGAGACCATACTGCATTCCTTCCCTACTACAGCCGATGACGGCCTTGAACCCTTCGTCGGCGTTACTTTAGGAAAGAACGGCCAACTTTATGGTGTCACTTCTGAGGGCGGAGCTCATAGTGAGGGAGCGGTATACATGGTCGTTCAGTAGGCCGCATCCAAAAGATGAAACGCGCAACCCCGGTGGTCTGGAGTGCTGCCCTTAGTCCGCCGACATGGGCGCAGGGTGCGCCACCACAGGTCGGGCTTTCGCGGGAACTGCCGTCTCCGGTATCTCCATCCACTTCCGCACTTCGGGCAAAGCTTTTCGCATGGCCGCTTCCCCGGAGCGGATCAGTTCGCCGGCACGCTTGAAGTCGTCGTAGGCAAAGCCGGCTACGTCGGGTTCGACTACCAGGTCTGCGGCACCTCGCCAGAGATGGCTCATCTGGTCCTGGGCAATGGCGAAAGATTGTCCGATCACATCAAAAAGATGCCGCGGCGCGCCATCTTTCGACCATTGGCCTTTCAGGTGCACCGCCAGCACGCGCTCCGCGCCCATTTCTCGCAGCGGCCGCGTGGGCACAGGATGGGAGAGCATGCCATCGACCAGCCAGCGTCCGCGAATATTTACCGGCAGAAACATTCCGGGATAGGCGCAACTGGCGCGCACGGGATCGATAATCGAACCGGAATGAAAGACTACGCCCTCGCCGCTATTGAAATCGGTGGCCGTCACGCCGAGTGGGATGCGCAACTCTTCGAAAGTTTTTACCTTTAACGTGCGGGCGAGGAACGCCACCATGCGGTCGTTTGAGGCGAAGCCGTAACGGGAGACCGTCCAGCGCGCAAAGGTGGTAAAGCGAACCGAGTGCGCCACTTTTTCCAGTTCTTCGATGGAAAGACCGCTGCAATAAGCCGCGCCGATGAGTGCACCCACGCTGGTGCCCGCAACAATGCGAACCGGGATGCCCTCTTCTTCGAGGACCTTCAGAACTCCGATGTGAGCCATGCCCCGCGCAAACCCGCCGCCGAGCGCCACGCCAATTGCAGGAACCCGTGGCTCAGCCGCTGCGCCCTTACGGGAGAGTTCCCGTCCAAAGGCCTGGACCGATCGAACGATCCTATCGAGACTCTTCACTGCAGCCCACCTGCCCGTTTTCACAGGCCACTTCGACTTCCATATCCAACTACTTGGTAAGATGCCATAAATGCTTCTTCTGCTGCAGAGCACATCGGTGCCATTCTTACATTACTTTTGGGCGGCAAAAGCCTGTATCTTGGGCTTAGGTCGAGCGTGAAGCTCTACGGCAGAAAGTAACAATTAACTCTTTTCGTTCTAGTGAGTTACAGTCCATGCTACGGGAAATATCTTCCGGGGGAGTCGTCGTCCGCAGGCGGGATGGTGAGTGGTGGGTGGCCGCCATCGAACTGCCAATCGAGGAAGAACGAGGTGCCGCGAGCGGCAACCGGCGCGCCCCGAAGTCAAAGCCCTTGCTAGCGCTGCCCAAGGGCCTGGTCGACCCGGGCGAGAAGCCTCTGCAAACCGCCCTCCGGGAGGTCTACGAGGAGACTGGAGTGACCGCTGAGCCGGTCGCTAAGCTGGGCGACAGCAAGTACGTCTATACGCGCACATGGGGCGACGGCGAGCGGGTCTTCAAAATCGTCAGCTTCTATCTAATGCACTACCGTTCTGGCCGCATCAACGACATCGCGCCAGAAATGCGAATTGAAGTTGCCCGCGCCCGTTGGGTGAGACTAGAAGAGGCTGCGACGCTGCTTGCTTACAAGGGGGAGAAACAGATGGTGCGGCGCGCGCTGGAGTATCTGAAGACGCACGACGAATTGCAGATAGAAGGACATTCCTAGTTCCTGCTCTCTGGCCGCATCCCGCATAATGAAGGCATGCGCCTTCGCCTATCTTTGGCTTTCGTAAAATCGTCGGCTTTTGTAGCGTCGGCGTCCCGCCTGCTGTGGCTGTTATTACTGCTCGTATCTACGCTGTTGCTGTCGTCTTTGGCTGCGAAGAATCCGCCTGCATCAACTCTGGAACCCGGCTACCTCCCGGCGCTCGCAGCCGCTGATCACTTTCTGCAAGCGTGGCAGTCCGGCGATGTCGAAAACGGGATGGCGCTGCTGACAAGCCACGCCAGAGAGAAAGTTACGACCGACGTTCTGGAGGAATTTTTTTCGAACTCCGGTTTTTCAGCTTACGAAATCGAGCGCGGCAAACTGTTGAAGCGTGGACGCTATGAATTCCCCATCGTTTTCGTCAGCGCCGAATCGAAAAACGCCCGCGCCCACCGCCGATTTTCCAGCATTGTGATAGTGGACACTGGTCACAATGACTGGGCGGTGGATAAACTTCCCTAGGCGGACAGACCGTCTATTGTCGACTTCCAATTACGATTGAAAACTGAATCGCGGTTTACCGAGGCTCGATCATGAAACGCATTAATAAAGTCGCCATCCTTGGGGCCGGAACCATGGGTGCCCGCATTGCCGCTCACTTCGCGAACGCTGGTATCCCCAGCTACCTGCTCGATATGGTTCCCGCAAATGTTGCGGCCGGAGCTGGCGCTGCGGCGCGTAACCAGATCGCCGCCGCCGGTCTCGATGCCGCAAAAAAAGCCAAGCCCGCAGCCTTTATGGATCCCGCGCTGGCGCGCTTGGTCACCGTCGGCAATTTTGATGATGATCTCAAGAAGCTGGCAGAGGTTGATTGGATCATTGAAGCGGTGGTTGAGAATCTCGACCTAAAGCGCGCGCTGCTATGCAAAGTTGAAGCCATTCGCAAACCCGGCACCATCGTTACAACCAACACTAGCGGCCTACCGGTCGGGAAAATTGCCGAAGGTTTTTCTGACGATTTCCGCCGTTCGTGGTTCGGCACGCACTTTTTCAATCCACCGCGATACATGCGTTTGCTCGAACTTATTCCCACGCCAGAAGCCGATCCCGCAGCTATCGATGCTGTGACCCACTTCTGCGACGTGCGCCTGGGCAAGGGCGTCGTCCTCGCCAAAGACACGCCCAACTTTATTGGCAACCGCATTGGCACATTTTCGGTGTTGAACGTCATGCGCCTCATGCAAGAGATGGACCTAACCATTGAAGATGTGGACGCGCTCACAGGGCAAGCCGTGGGCTGGCCGAAGTCAGCGACGTTCCGCACGATCGATTTGGTTGGGCTGGACATTCTGGGACACGTCGTAAGCAACATGATCACGAACGTCCACGACGAACGGAGCGATCTGCGCCTGCCCGACTTCTTCACGCAAATGCTTGAGCGCAAATGGCTGGGCGACAAAACCAAGGGCGGCTTTTATAAAAAAAACGTAGGGCGGGCGCCCTCGCCCGCCGAACCGGGCAAGGAAGACGAGCGCATGGCGCTCGACTGGAAGACTCTTGAATACCATCCCCGGCAGAAACCGAAATTCGTGGCGCTCGACATGGCAAAGAACATTGAAGACACCAGCGCGCGCCTGCGCATGTTGCTCGGCCTTGAAGGCAGCCCGCAGAAAAGCGACAAAGCAGGCGCATTCCTGTGGGCGGTCCTTACCGATTTGTGGACTTACTCGGCGAACCGCGTACCTGAGATTTCCGATTCGATTGTCGAAATCGACCGCGCCCTGCGTCTCGGCTTCAACTGGGAACTCGGACCGTTCGAGCTTTGGGACGCGGCGGGCGTGGAAGCGACGGTCGCCAGGATGAAAAAAGAAAGTCACCCGATAGCCGCGAACGTCGAGAAACTGCTCGCTTCAGGACAGAAATCCTGGTTCGCCGACGACCCGAAATCGCTGTCCGGACGCAAGTATTGGGATCTGAAAACTGAAAACTTAGAACCGGTGCAGGTTCCCGCTGGCGTGTGGTCAGTTACCGTTGCGAAGAAATCCAACGGCGTAGTAAAGAAAAATTCCGGGGCATCGCTGGTCGATCTTGGCGATGGCGTGGCGTGCATCGAGTTTCACAGCAAGATGAACTCGCTGGGCACCGACATCATCAGCTTAATTTTGCAAACCTTAAAGCCCGGCGGCCCCGGCGATGCCTTCGACGCCTTCGTCATCACCAACGATGCTACAAATTTTTCCGTCGGCGCCAACCTGATGCTACTGCTCATGAGCGTGCAGGAAGAAGAGTGGGACGATGTGGACCTCGCGATCCGCCAATTCCAGGGCATGACGCAAGCCATCAAATTCTCGCCGAAGCCGGTGGTGGTTTCGGCGTTCGGATTGTGTCTGGGCGGCGGCACGGAAATTTCTCTGCACGCCGCAGCGCGCCAGCCTCACGCCGAGCTTTACACTGGCCTCGTCGAAGTCGGCGTCGGATTGCTCCCCGGCGGCGGAGGGTGTAAAGAGATGCTGCTGCGCGCCGTCGATGGCGCTGCTGCAGCGCGTGGGGGAAAGACCTCGCCCGAAACACTCGCCGGATCGATCGAGATGCTCGAAGCCATGAAGCGCGCATTTGAAACCATTGCCACGGCGAAGGTCGCGACCTCGGCGCATGAAGCACGAGGGCTAAGTTTCCTCGCTGAGAGTGATCGTATTACGATGAACCGCGAACGCGTGCTCTCCGACGCCAAAGCCCGCGCTCTCGAACTGGTTCGCGCCGGATACGAACCGCCCATCCCGCGCACCGATATTCCGGCCCCAGGCGAAAGCCTTCTGGCCACACTCAGGATGGGTGTGCACCTGATGCGCCAGGGCGACTACATCACCGAATACGAAGTAAAGCTCGCGACTAAGATCGCCGAAGTCCTCTGCGGCGGAAATATCACTCCCGGCTCACTGGTAAGCGAGCAGTACATCCTCGATTTGGAGCGGGAGGGTTTCAAATCGCTGTGCGGTGAGAGGAAGACGCAGGAACGGATTCAGTACACACTGAAGACGGGGAAGACGCTGAGGAATTGATGCGTCGCGGCCTCGACTTCGGAGATCTTTTCGCATCCAGTCTGAAAAGGCTTTTTGCACGAGAAATCTGCGGGAGCAAGCGCTACAATTCAAAATCATGCAAAGACTTGTGCCCGCTGTTATTGCTCTATTGGGTTTCCTCGTATTCACTACTTTCGGGGTCGCTCAAACACCCACGCCAAAGGACGCTCCTCCCGACGTTCCCGATGCGATTCAGGTTCCCGCAGGAGAAGAAGTTGCTCTCTACACGCACGCGACCGGATCACAAATTTATACCTGCACCGCCAGCGCGGACGGCAAATTCGGCTGGACGCTCAAAGCACCCGACGCCGAGTTGCATGACCGGAAAGACAAAGTAATCGGCCATCATTCCGCCGGACCATCGTGGAAGTTGACCGATGGCAGCGAAGTCATAGGAAAAGCAGCAGCCCACGTCGACTCCCTGGATCCAGATTCAATTTCATGGCTATTGATAAAGGTCGTGAGCCACTCTGGGAATGGTTTGCTCGGCAGCGTGAACATGATTCAGCGGGTACATACACATGGCGGGCAGCCTCCGGATGAGGGATGCGATGCATCTCACCGCGATGCCGAAACTAAGAGCAGTTACACCGCCGATTATTACTTCTACGCTCCGTCCAAGTGAAACGCTGGTGACCGTCAACAACCTCCGTTAGTAGACATTCCGCATGAAACGTTGAACAATATGCTTTGGCGCGCGTTGGTATGGAGTACCTCGTTATCTACGAGCAATTGGCCGCAGGTTGGAGCGCCTACTCTCCAGACCTGCCCGGGCTCACCGCGGAAGGAAAAACGCTGGACGAGGTGAAGGGACTCATTCGCGGAGCGATGGAACTCTACCTCGCAGGCAAACGCGCGCATGGTGACCCGACCCCGAAGCCTAGCGCTACGATCGAATACATTAAAATAGATTCTCATGCGTGAAGTCGTCATTGCCTCCTCCGTTCGAACGCCTGTGGGACGCGCCTATAAAGGCACGCTCCGCGCTACCCGTCCCGATGAACTAGCAGCCATCGCAATCAAGGGGGCGCTAAATCGGGTGCCTCAGCTCGACGCCAAAGAAATCGAAGACGTCATCCTCGGCTGCGCCATGCCCGAGGCCGAGCAAGGAATGAACGTGGCTCGCATTGCTTCACTGCGCGCTGGTCTGCCGGTTGAAGTTTCTGCGCTCACCATCAACCGCTTCTGTTCGTCGGGATTGCAGGCAATTGCCATGGCTGCCGAGCGCATCATGAGCGGCGGCGCGGAGGCAATTATCGCCGGCGGCACCGAATCCATGACAATGATTCCGATGGGCGGCCACAAAATTTCGCCGAACCCATGGCTTGTTGACCACTACCCTGACGCATATTTGAACATGGGCCTCACCGCAGAACGCGTGGCCCAGCGCTTCGGCATCACGCGCGAGGCGGCCGATGAATTCTCGCTGCGCAGCCACCAGAAGGCGCTGGCAGCGATCGCCGCCGGCAAGTTTGAGGAAGAAGTTGTACCCGTGCCCGTAAGCTTCACCACTCCAAATGGCGCGAAGCCCAAGCGGCAGGAAATTGTTTTCAAAGTGGATGAAGGTCCGCGCTCCGACACTTCGCTTGAAGCCCTGCTCGCGTTAAAGCCCGCATTCCACGTGAAAGGCACAGTAACCGCCGGAAACTCTTCTCAAATGTCGGATGGAGCGGCTGCGGCGGTGGTCATGTCCGCCGAACGCGCGAAAGCGCTGGGCATCAAGCCGCTGGCGCGCTATGTTTCGTTCGCGACGGCGGGATACAAACCCGAAGAAATGGGACTGGGCCCGGTCTTCGCGATTCCGAAGGCTTTGAAGATGGCTGGGCTGAGGCTTTCCGATATCGACGTGATCGAATTAAATGAAGCTTTCGCCGCACAATCGCTGGCCGTAATTAAAGAAGCCGGACTTGATCCGGAAAAAGTGAACCCCAACGGCGGCGCGATCGCTCTTGGGCATCCATTGGGCTGCACCGGAGCCAAGCTGACGGCAACCATCATCCGCGAACTCAAGCGCCGCAATGGACGCTACGGTTTGGTAACCATGTGCGTGGGCGGGGGCATGGGCGCGGCGGGGATTTTCGAGAACCTGAATTAAAAGGATAAGACGCTACGATTATTTCGTAGCCTCACGATTCAGGTGCAGCGCTATAATGTGTCGCAAGGAGGGATCCCATGCCGATCTCCCGCCTCTTACCCGTTTCGCTGCTCATAGTGGTGTGTGCTGCTCAGGTTGCAGCCCAGTCTTCCACCGAGAAGACTCCGGCCGCAATCCAATCTGCCGATTTCGCGCAGCAGAATTCTTCGAGTGCCGACCTTCCCTTCCTCTTTCCAAACCTGCAAACTGACCAAGCCTCGGGAGAGCCGCTGGATCGGATTCACGTCGGCGAGTACACTCCGCGGTCGACTCAACTTAGCGTGCCTCGGTTTCTATTGAGGAACCAGGATCTGCAGTCGCTGGATGACGATAGCCTCTGCTACACGATGCGTAGTTATAAAGTGGCTCGCGACAATCCACAATCGGATTCCACGCACGCGGTTGGCTCATCGACCTGCCAGCCCGCAGCCCGCTTTCACACGCGCAGCATCGAGTTGAGGACTTCGCAACCTGTACCTTAAGAGAGCGGACGACACCACTGCCTGATGTAGCCAATAAATCAGGTATAAAACCCTTAATAACACCCCGGTTTCACGCCTATCATTCCAACTCTGCCCGAATTAGAATAAGTTGTACTGTTCTCGAGCATCGCTACGTATTGTGCGGTTGCGTTAGAGGATCAAGATATGGCTACAACCACTACAGTTCCCAAGACCAGAATCTCCGGCGGCAGCTTCCTTCTTGAAACTCGCAGCACCGACGAAGTCTTCACGCCTGAAGATTTCACCGAGCAGCATCATCTCATCGGGCAGACCGCGGAAGAATTCACGGTCAACGAGATCTTGCCGAATGTGGAGAAGATCGAACACAAAGATTTTTCTATTTCGCGCGACCTGCTGAAAAAAGCCGGCGAGCTGGGCTTAAGCGGCGTCGAAATCCCCGAGGCCTATGGCGGCCTCGAAATGGATAAAGTGACCGCCGCCGTGATCGCAGATCACATCGCGCAGTATGCCGGCTTCGCCACCACATGGGGCGCGCACAGCGGCATTGGCTTGCTGCCTATCGTTTACTTCGGCACCGAGGAGCAGAAGAAAAAATATTTGCCACGCCTGGCTACGGGAGAAATTGTCGGCGCGTATGCCTTGTCGGAAGCATCTTCCGGTTCTGATGCGATGAACTGCCGCGCCCGCGCTCAGCTTTCCTCCGATGGCAAGCACTACATCCTGAACGGCGAGAAGATGTGGATCACTAACGCCGGCTTCGCCGATCTGTTCACCGTTTTCGCCAAGGTGGATGGCGAAAAGTTCTCAGCATTTCTGGTGGAACGGAATTTCCCTGGCTTCTCCATCGGGGCCGAAGAACACAAGCTGGGCATTCGCGGCTCTTCGACCTGCCCCATCATCCTGAACGACTGCAAAGTACCCGCGGAAAATTTGCTCGGTGAAATCGGCAAGGGCCACACCATCGCCTTCAACATTCTGAACATCGGCCGCTTCAAGCTGGGCGCGATGTGCGTCGGCGGAGGCCGGGTGTCGCTCGAAAGCGCGATCTCATATGCCAAGCAGCGCAAGGCATTCAACAAAGTCATCGCCGACTTTGGTCTGGTACGCGAAAAAATCGCCAACATGGCGACATTGCTCTACGTTGGCGAATCGCTCGTCTACCGAACCGTGGGCATGATGGATAGCGCGTTGAACGAAGTCGATAAGTCCGGCCCCGACGCGATAAAAGAGACTCGCAAGGCCATCGAGGAATACGCGGTCGAATGCTCCATCATCAAAGTTTGGGCTTCGGAGATGGTCGACTACGTAGTCGACGAGACCATGCAAATTTATGGCGGATACGGCTTCGTGGAAGAGTACCCCGCCGAACGCGCTTATCGCGATGCCCGCATCAATCGCATTTTCGAAGGCACCAACGAGATCAACCGCCTCATCATTACCGGATTCTTGCTGAAGCGCGCTATGAGTGGCCAGCTACCGCTTATGCCCGCCATCAAGAAGTTGATGGATGAAGTACTCTCCGGGCCCTCGATGGGCGAAGAGCTTGAAGGCCCGCTAGCCGATGAACGCAAACTGGTGGGGCAAGCCAAGAAGCTCGGTTTGTTCGCCGCCGGAGCGGCAACGCAAAAATATATGCAGGCGATCCAGGACCAGCAGGAGATCATGGGCGCCATCGCCGACATGACAATTGAAACTTACGCGATGGAATCGGCCGTGCTGCGCGCGCAGAAAATTGCGGAGACAAAAGGCGAGGCTGCCACCGCTCTTCCGATTGCGATGACGCGCGTTTATCTCACGCAGGCGATGGAGAAGGTCGAGTCCGCAGCCAAGAGAGTAATCGCCGCGGTCGCCGGCGGCGACATGCTGCGCACCCAACTTGCGATTCTTCGCCGGCTAGCCAAGTACGAACCATTCAACACCATCGAATTGCGACAGCAGATCGCGCAAAAAGTGATTGAGCGCGGCAAATACACGCTGGCGTAAAGTACAAATAACGGTTGGGGGCGTACGGAGGCTTTCTCTCATCGTATTCTCCTCAGCCCCTTATGTTTCATTCTTGCTCTCCATTCTGTTACAAATATCCGCATGAAAATTAAGCTCGTCTTCATCGTTGCTGCGGTTGGAATGTTTATTTGCTCACCGTTGCTCAGCCAGGACAAGACCACCGTAGCGAGTACTCTAGCTCTCACTCCGCCCATGGGCTGGAATTCCTGGAACAAGTTCGCCTGCAACGTGAGCGAAGATATGATCCGGAGCATGGCCGATGCAGTGGTCAAATCCGGCATGAAGGACGCCGGATATGAATATGTAAACATCGACGACTGTTGGCAGGTGAGCCGTGACGCGCAAGGCAACATCGTTGCCGACCCACAACGCTTCCCGCACGGCATGAAAGCTGTCGGCGATTACATTCACTCGCTAGGACTGAAATTCGGCGTTTATTCAGATGCGGGCTCGAAGACCTGCGCAGGTCGGCCCGGCGGCCTTGGCCATGAATATCAGGATGCGATCCAGTATGCGGCGTGGGGCGTTGACTACCTGAAGTATGACTGGTGCAACACCACAACGCAGGATGGGAAAGCCGCATACGCCAATATGCGCGCTGCTCTCGACAGCTCCGGACGCTCCATCGTGCTCAGCATTTGCGAGTGGGGCACGGCGAAACCCTGGCTCTGGGGAAAAGAAGTGGGCGGCAATTCGTGGCGCACTACCGACGACATTAATGACCGCTGGGGAGGTCCGCAGAAATGGCCGAAGGGTGGCTGCTGCTCTTATGGCGTCACCGGCATCCTCGACCTGCAGGTGGGCCTCGCTTCCTACGCCGGGCCCGGCCATTGGAACGATCCTGACATGCTCGAAGTTGGAAACGGCGGCATGACGGATACGGAATACCGCTCACACTTCAGCTTGTGGGCGATTCTCGCCGCGCCGCTGATCGCCGGCAACGACCTGCGCAACATGCGGCCTGAGATTCATGACATTCTCACCAACAAAGAAGTGATTGCGGTCGATCAGGATCCGCTTGGGCACGAAGGCGAACGCGTGTGGAAGAACGGCGATTTCGAAGTTTGGGCGAAGCAATTGAAAGATGGTGGCCGCGCTGTGGTGCTGTTAAATCGCGGCAGTGCGGAAGCAGAGATTTCAACGAACTGGGAGGACCTTGGATATCCCGATCACTTGAGCGTGTCTGTGCGAGACCTGTGGCAGCACAAAGACCTGGGAAAATTCACCGGAAAGTTCTCGGCGACCGTTGCGTCGCACGGAGTTGTAATGGTGACGGTGAAGCCATAACCGCGCACGGTTAGTTGTTTTTTTTCAACTCTTCCATCACGCTCTGGATTAGTTCTTTCGCGTCGTTCAAGCTCTTCATGATGATCTGGATGTCCATCACGGGCTTGCCCGGCCAGCGCTGGCTTTGGCAATAAACGCCGTGCTGCCCCACGAGTGCCATGGCATCAGTGATGGTGTCCATGGCTACCGCCAATCGCCCGCGCGGCACGCCCATCATGGTTTCGTAGTGTTCCAATTCTTCCTGCTTTTCGTCGAATACCGGCATGGGAAGATTGTAACCGTCACGCGCGATGGAGCATAATCGTTAGTCTGCTGACACATTCCTTCTCGGCGCCTCTAATTGTTTTTGACCATCGTGTTCTTAGTCATTTGTCCTGAATGATCGGTGAGTATTTAAAAGGAGAGATTATGCAAAAACGAATTGCCCTTCCCACGATCTTCGCCATCCTGTTCACCACCGCTGCGTTCGCGCAGATGGGCGGAGGCAAGCCCAGTCCGGCGGCCTCAGCCTCATGTGACCTCGGTGGCGGCAAAACCGTTAAGACCGATTACTCCAGCCCCCGCATGAAGGGCCGCAAGATTTACGGCGGCCTCGTCTCCTTCGGAGAGGTCTGGCGCACCGGAGCAAATGAAGCCACAACGTTCGTCAACAGCGCTGATGTGGTCGTCGGCGGAAAAACTGTGCCCGCCGGCAGTTATACGATCTTCACTGTGCCGACAGCCGACAAGTGGACTCTGATCATCAACAAGAAGACGGGCGAGTGGGGTATTCCTTACAAGTACGAGAGTGATGAACTGGCCCGCGTGGATATGAAAGTTTCCAAACTACCCTCGCCGGTGGAGAACTTCACCATCGCTTACGACAAATCGGGGAGCGGTTGCACACTGCACATGGACTGGGAAACGACACGGGCCTCGGTGGATATTTCGGCAAAATGATGCGGAGAGTTTTGTAGCGCCGGCGTCTTGCCGGCTATGTGAGCGAGGCGCTACTGCGCTTGCTCTGAGCCTGGTGAAAGAGACAGCCGGCGAGAAGCCGGCGCTACGGCTTCCAGCGTAAAACTGGCTTCCTCGCTGCCGCCGTTTCATCAAGCCGCGACACTCGTGTGGAGTGCGGCGCATCGAGCACGGTTTGCGGATCTTCTTCGACTTCTTCTGCAATCGACTTCATTGCTTCGATGAATAAATCCATCTCTTCTTTAGACTCGCTCTCGGTCGGCTCAATCATTAGCGCGCCGGGAACGATCAGCGGAAACGCAGTCGTATAAGGGTGGAAGCCGTAATCGATCAGCCGCTTGGCAATGTCCATCGTCCGCACGCCTTTTTTCGCCTGCAACTTGTCGCTGAACACCACCTCATGCATGGTCGGCGTGGAATACGGAAGATCGTAAGTGCCTTCGAGTCCTTTGCGAATGTAATTGGCGTTCAGCACAGCGTCTTCGGTCGTCTGCCGCAAACCATCCGGCCCGTTCGCCTGGATGTAGGCCAGCGCGCGGACGAACATTCCGAAGTTGCCGTAAAACGCGCGCACCCGGCCCACGGATTGCGAACGGTTGTAATCGAAACCCAGCGTGCCATCGGCTTTGGTGACAACTACGGGCGTCGGCACGAAAGGTTCAAGAATTTTCTTGATGGCCACTGGCCCCGACCCTGGGCCGCCGCCGCCGTGCGGCGTGGAAAAAGTTTTGTGCAAATTCAAATGCATCACATCGACGCCGAAATCGCCCGGGCGCACTTTGCCCACCAACGCGTTCATGTTCGCACCATCCATGTAAAGCAATCCGCCCTTGGCGTGCAGAATGTCGGCGATCTTGTGGATCTGCTGCTCGAATACTCCCAACGTGTTGGGATTGGTCAACATCAGCGCGGCGACGTCTTCATTCATCTGCGCTTCCAGTGCCGCAATATCCACCATGCCGCGTGAATCCGATTTCAAATTTTCGACGGCGTAATCGACCATTGCCGCAGTCGCCGGATTCGTGCCGTGCGCCGAGTCAGGAATCAGAATCTTTTTTCGCGGGCGTCCTTGAGCGTGGTGATACGCCCTCACCATCAACAACCCGGTCATCTCTCCATGCGCGCCCGCCGCTGGTTGCAGCGTGATCGCATCCATCCCGGTGATTTCGATCAGGGCCTCGCTCAGCGTCTTGAGAATCTGTAACGCGCCTTGCGAAATCTTCTCTGGCTGATAGGGATGCCCATTGGCGATACCCTCCACGCGCGCCACAGCTTCGTTCACGCGCGGGTTGTACTTCATGGTGCATGAGCCGAGCGGATACATACCAAGATCGATCGCGTAATTCCACGTGGAAAGCCGTGTGAAGTGGCGAATGATTTCAATCTCGCTCACCTCCGGCATGTTGCCGAGATCTTTTCTCTCTGCGCCGGCGAGCAACGACGATGTGTTCACTTCTGGCACATCGAGCGGAGGCAGTTTCCAGGCCGCCTTCCCTGCTGAAGACTTCTCGAAAATCAGTCCTTCGTTCTGATTCACCTGGAGGCGGGCTTTGCGAGTCTCGTGCTTCATCGCGCCACCTCCTCAACCCTGGCTTCTTCTTTTACAGATCGCTCCGAGCCATCATTCCCACCAACCAACGCCGCAGCTGCATCAATCGTGGCCCGCGTAGTTAACTCCGTGCAGCACCAGAGCGCCGCATTCCCTAACTCCGGATAAAATTTCTTCAGCGGCAATCCGCCAACGATCTTATGTTCAAGCAGCCGACTATTGATGGCATGCGGATCTTCGCTGGTCTCGACTACAAACTCGTTGAACCGCGGTGCTCCGTTGAACAAGACCTTACCGTGCTTGGCAAACTGCGCTGCCGCATATGCAGTCTTCGCCAAATTCTGCTTCGCCAACTCCTTCAACCCAACCTTGCCATACACGATCATGAAAATGTTGACCATCAGCGCCACCAATGCCTGGTTGGTACAGATGTTCGAGGTCGCCTTCTCACGCCGGATGTGCTGCTCCCGCGTTGCCAAAGTGAGCACAAATCCGCGCCTGCCCTGCTTGTCGACCGTTTGGCCTACTAGCCGTCCCGGCATCTGCCGAACGTATTTCTCGCGCGTGGCGATCACACCACAGTAAGGCCCACCAAATCCAAGCGGCACACCGAACGATTGCGCTTCCATGGCGATTACATCGGCTTCGCGCGGCGGCTCTACGATTCCCAGCGACGCCGCTTCGGCAATTGAGACTACGAGCATCGCGCCGTTCTTATGCGCGATCTCGGCGATCGCCGCCACATCTTCGATCGTCCCAAAGAAGTTCGGCGACTGTACCAGCACCGCCGCCGTCTCCGCCGTAATCAACTTTTCAATCTCTTTCAGATCCACTCGCCCATCAGCGCCAAATCCCGCCACCGAAAGCGGCATTCCCTGATGTGTGGCATAGGTTGCAAGCACTTCGCGATACTCGGGATGCAAACTCCGCGCCACCACGACATGCCGCCGGCCGGTGAGCCGCACCGCCATCATCACCGCTTCAGCCGCAGCAGTCGAACCGTCATACATGGAAGCGTTGGCCACTTCCATGCCGGTGAGTTCGCAGATCATAGTTTGAAATTCAAAAATCGATTGCAGCGTGCCCTGCGAAATTTCTGCCTGGTAGGGCGTGTAGGCGGTGAGAAACTCGCCACGCGAGATCAGCGAATCAATAATGACGGGGCGGTAGTGAGCATAGGCGCCAGCTCCCAGAAAGCTGGTGTAGCCCTCGCCGTTTTCCCGCGAACGTTGGCGGAAGTAGTCCACGATTTCAGATTCCGCCATCTGGCGCGGCACTTTAAGGTCGCGGCTAAGCCGGTATTCCGCCGGAATCGGCGCGAACAATTCGTCGACCGACCGCAACCCGATGGCTTTCAGCATGGCTTCGCGATCGGCAGGAGACTTGGGTAAATAGCGCATAGGAAATTGATTAGATGTAACTCGGGGTCCGTTGGATTGTGACGGTCGTTTGCAGCCTCTCGCCGCTCCGTAATCGAATGATTTTTAGTGTCCCGCTTCTTCCGCCGCGAATTTTTCGTAATCCGCCGCCGAGAGTAGCGCATCGAGATCGGCTGGATTTTTCAATGCCATCTTCAACATCCAGGAGCCATGCGGATCTTTATTGACTTTTTCTGGCGAAGTCGCCAGATCGCCATTGACCTCGGTAACGGTGCCCGATACCGGCGCAAACAAATCCGAAACCGCCTTCACCGATTCGACCGTGCCAAATGACTTGCCCGCTTCCAACTCCGCGCCAACCTTGGGCAGTTCGACGAAAACGATGTCGCCCAGCGACTCCTGCGCGTGGTCGGTGATGCCTACAAGCGCTTGCTGTCCGTCCACCTTAACCCACTCATGCTCTTTTGTGTATTTGCGATCTGTTGGGTAGGACATATTTTTTCTAGCTCCTAATTATTCGTAGCGTCGGCCACATTTTGGCTGTCCCGAGAAAGCCGCCGGGGACGGCGGCGCTACGAAACGTTTCATTTCTTCGGTCGCTTGTAAAACGGCGTTGGCACCACCTGGGCGCTAACACCCTGGCCGCGGATCTCCACCTTCACTACGGTGCCCACCAATGCAAACCGCGGCGGCACATATGCCAGCGCAATGTTCTTCTTCAAGAATGGCGCCGGCGACCCGCTGGTGACGTAGCCGATCTCCTGGCCTTCGCCATCTAAAACTTTGTATCCATCGCGCGCGATGCCGCGCTCAATCATCTCCAGGCCGACTAGCGCCCGTTTCAAGCCTTCAGCCTTTGCTTTTTCCAGCGCAGCGCGACCTACAAATTCCGGCTTCTCCATCTTGAAGAAGCGATCGAGCCCGGCTTCCCAAACGTTTATCGTATCGGAAATCTCATGCCCATAGAGAGGAAGTTTACCTTCAAGGCGCAGAGTATTACGCGAGCCTAGCCCGCAGGGCACAATGCCGAATTCTTTGCCCGCGCTTAGAATCTCGTTCCAAACCCGCGCGCTGATAGCCTCGTCCGCTGGAATATAAATTTCGAACCCATCTTCGGCCGTGTAGCCGGTACGCGCAATCAGAATGTTTTTCAGTCCGCAAACAGTTCCATGCGTAACCCAGTAAGACTTGACCGCACTCAAGTCCGCACCCGTCAGCTTTTGCAGCACATCCACGCCCTTCGGCCCCTGGATAGCAATCTGTGTGAAGTCGTCCGACAGATTTTCCACCGCGCAATCGAATTGGCGTGTATTGTCGCGCACCCAGTTGAAGTCTTTTTCGCGAGTACCGGCGTTGATCACCAGCAGGTACTCATCCTCGCCGAGGCGATGAACGATCACATCGTCGACAAATGTCCCCTGTGGATAGAGCAACGCCGAATACTGCGCTTGGCCAATCGCCAGCCGCGAAGCATCGTTCATGGAGATATGCTGCACCGCGGACAGCGCCTGCGGCCCTGCAAGGCGGATATCGCCCATGTGGCTGACATCAAAGATACCCACGCCCGTTCGCACCGCCATGTGCTCGTTGATAATTCCGCAGCCGATCGCCGCAGGATACTCCACCGGCATGTCCCAGCCGTTGAAGTCGACCATCTTCGCGCCCATCTGGCGATGAACGGCATTCAGCGCGGTCACAGAAGACAAATCTAAACCTCAATCAGCGAATAATGGCTGGTCTGCCAGGATGGCATGACTGTTTAACGTAACACGCGGTTTTTCGGGTGGTCAAACGGGAGAGATAAATACGGAGTACGCAGTGGCCTGAGTCCACCAAGCCAACTCCCTCGCCGATCCGCGCGAGCAGTGGCTTGTTGGCATCATTTAGCATTATAATGTATATGCTAATCGAGGTGATCACGCATGAAGCTTAAATTGCGTGCCGTCGGCACTTCAACGGGTGTGTTGTTGCCCAAGGAAATGCTGGTGCGTTTGAAGGTCAAGAGGGATGATCAGCTCTTCGCGACTGAAACGCCGGAAGGATATTTGCTTACGCCATACGATCCCGATGTAGAACGGCAATTGACCAAGGGCCGAGAGTTCATGGCGAAGTATCGCGACACCTTTCGCGCGCTGGCCAAGTAAGTGCCGCGGCGAAGAAATCCACGGTGGGTCGACCCTAGAGCGCTGCTTTTGCTGCACGGCGAAACTCTGGCCGAACATGGCGGTTTAGCCGACGTTCGTGATCACGGACTCCTCGAATCAGCCTTGGCCCGTCCACGTAACCTTCACGCTTACGAACCGGAATCTGACCTCGCTCGACTGGCGGCGGCCTATGGATTCGGGCTTGCCCGGAATCATCCGTTTAATGATGGAAATAAGCGGATGGCGTTTTTGGCGATTGGACTATTTCTCCAGATCAACGGACGGGAGCTGATCGCCGATCCAGTTGAGGCGATTGCCGTGATTCTCAGTCTGGCGGAAGGAAGTGTCAGCGAGCCAAAGCTAGCGGAGTGGATTCGGAGAAACAGCAGCTAGAGTTAGCGTCCGAACTGCACGGTCACGTGCGCCCCAGCCGACACGTGCGTTCCCGCCAGTGGGGACTGTTGCCGGGCCACGCCGCTGCCTACAGCTTCTAGCTCCAGGCCGGCATCCTGAGCGGCTTCTACGGCGTTACGCACTGTCTTGCCCACAAACGAAGGCACTTCGATTCCGCCCTGCTCTACATCCAGCACTACAGTTCCGGTCGAAGGCAACTTCGGTTGCACAGAATCGGCATTAGGGGTCTTCGGCGGATGGCTTGGCTGGCTCGACGGACCTGCTACTGGTTCGCTCTGCCGCAGCGCCGCCTGAACTACGGGTTCCTCGCCGCCGGCCTTCGCCGGCGAGGGCGCCCGCGCCACGCGATTCGTTGCCGGTTGTGAGGAATCGCCGCTTACATCCGCCGTCTCCAGCGACTCGCCAGGATGATCCGGTGTGCCTTCTTCCAAATCTTTGTCTTTTGCTCGCGACGCCAGCAGCAGCTGATGATTCGGCGCTAACGGCAGATCGTGCGGGGTGTGCAGGTATTCGAGCACCTGCTGCGTCACTCGGTGAAACACCGGCGCCGAAACTTGTCCGCCTTGATGCAGTCCCACTGCAGAATCCAGAATCACCACCACCACAATCTGCGGATTATTCAGCGGCGCGAAACCTGCGAACGAGGCGATATATTTTGTCTTGGAATACGCTCCAGTGGCCGGGTCCACCTTCTGTCCAGTGCCCGTCTTTCCTGCTGATGTATAGCCTTCCAAAATCGCCTTGCGTCCTGTCCCCTCGAGCACCACTTTCTGCATCATTGAGCGCATCTCGGCCGCGGTGTAACTCGAAATCACGCGGTGCGACGGGCCAGGATGAAATGAAACAGTCTGCAATGATCCTTGCGGCTCGACCGTGCCCGTGAGAATGCGAGGCGCAATCCACACACCGTCGTTGGCAAACGTAGAAATTAAACCGGCTAACTGGATCGCCGAAATTCCAATTTCCTGGCCCATGGAAATTGCGGCAATCGAAACCTTGGACCAACGACTGACTGGCTTGGTCATGCCGCGCGTTTCACCCGGCAACTCGATTCCGGTCTGCTGTCCGAACCCGAAAGCGCGAATGTATTTATAAAACCGGTCTTCCCCGAGGCGTAGCGCGATCTTGATCGAGCCTACATCGCTCGACTCGGCCAGCACTCCCCATACGGGCAAAAGTCCATGCGGTCTTGAGTCACGAATCCTCATTCCGTTGTAGACGATCGATCCCATCTGGCAGTCAAACACTTCATTGGGATTGGTCAGCTTCTCTTCGAGTGCGGCCGAAATCGTGACCAGCTTAAAAGTTGACCCCGGTTCATACGCATAGCTCACCGCCCTGTCGGTGAGCGCGGCAGGCGTAATCTGTTTGCGCAGATTGGGATTGAATGTGGGCCGGTTGGCCAGCGCCAGAATTTCCCCGGTGTGCGGATTCTCAACGATCACCGTGCCCGCGATGGCCTGGGTATCGTGAATCGCCTGATCCAGTTCCTTCTCGGCCACGTACTGAATATTCTTGTCGATGGTCAGGACGAGGTTTTCGCCTGGCTCCGGCAGCTTCTCCACATCAGAAAACCATTGCCGGCGCGCATCCACCGTGATGTTCATTTTTCCTGCGCGTCCGCGTAGCTCGTCGTCGAACTCATGCTCGATGCCACTTTGCCCCGAGTCCTCCATGCCGACAGTGCCGACAACTTGCGCTGCCAGATCGCGCGCGGGATAGAAACGCTTCGGCTCTTTTTGAAAGTGGATGCCCTGCAGATTCAGCGACTTGATGCGTTCGATGGTCTCGTCATCGGCTTTGCGCGCCACCCAGCAAAAAGTTTTGTGGTTGCGGCAATCGGCAAGCACAACGTTGCGATCCTCACCGGTAATACGGGTGATAAGAGAAACCGCTGTGGGCAGGTCTTTGACTTCGGTCGGGACGGCGAAAGCAGAATCCACGAGTACGGACATTGCCAGTTCATGGCCGGCGCGATCGTAGATGACTCCGCGCTTGGCGGAGAGCGGAATCTCGCGCTGTTGCTGATGCTCGGCTTGCTTGGCGAAGCTGCCGTAACAAAAGATCTGCAAATAAACCAGCCGTGCACAAATCGCCAAGCACCAGAAAAGCAGCATTCCACCAAGAAGGTAGAGTCTGGAGTTCTTGCCGGGGCTGGGGCTAGTTGCCATAACAATTCCAACGGTCTGTCATTCCGACGATGCGCGAAGCGCGGAGGAGGAATCTGCTTTCTGCCAACGCAGGCAAACAGCAGATTCCTCGTCGCATTCGCTCCTCGGAATGACAAAAATTTTTCAAGAAACGCGGCATCCTTAGACAAACATGGCGGACCACCGTCAAGGCGGACCGCCAAATAAGTTCATGTGGGGACAGCCGCCCTCGGCTGTCCGCCGAGCACAGCTCGGCAGGTTTTCCGTCGCTGCTACTGTCCCACCAGGACCACCGGCTCCGCGCTTGCCATCACCGGCCCGTTCGAATCAGACGACGCGCTATCCATGCGAATCACCTGCCCCGGTTCCGGTGGCACCATCCCCATACGCCGCGCCATCACATCGATTCGCTCCGGATCGCGCAAGGAAGCGTCTTCCAAACGCAGCGACCGGTTCATCTCGGTCAGGTTGCTGAGTTCGCGCTTTGATGATTCGATCTGGTAGCCATATTCAATCGCCCGGAAGTGCTGCCAGGCATAGGTAAACACCAGCAGAAACAAACAAGCAAGCGCCGTGCCAAAGTGCTTCATCTCACGGTTGCGCCCAGGGTCTTCCACCTTCACCAGCCGCGAGTTGTCGATCGCCTTGGCAAAGTAGATTTCCGGTGTGCCCGTAAAAAAGGCGTTCCGCCGCGCCATCGGAATTGCACTTCGAATTGCCGCTGCTGCCGCCATTTATGCCGCTCCCGCAAAAACTGGTTGTCGTTCCGCTTGCGTCCGCGGAATCTGCAACTCGAACATCCGCCGCAGTTCCACTTCTTCGCCTAAACGATTCTGTCGCGCGCTCTGTTCCGCCCGCTCCACCGCTGCCATCAAGTCCTTAATCAAAGTTCCCGTATACATTTTCCCGACCTCAGCCTTGGATTCCTACCACGGAACCCTTCGTCTTCGTAGCGCCGCCGTCTCGGCGGCCGCTTGCGGATCTTTATTCCTGATTCCTGTCCGCTTTCTTCTAACCTGAACGCCCGGCACGCCATTACAGCTGTGCCGGGGACTCCGGCAGGTTTTCCGGAATCTAAATTCTCTCCGCAGCTCTTAACTTCGCGCTGCGCGCCCGCGGATTCCGATCTTGCTCATCTTCGGATGCTGTTACCGGTTTCTTGGTCAGCACCCGGAAGTACTTGTCCTTATTACTGCCCTCTCGTAAGGCATCCTTTACAATGCGATCTTCCAACGAATGAAAACTAATCACCACCACGCGTCCTCCTAGCTTCAGAATCCGGGGCGCCGCTTCCAGCAGCGCCCTCAGATCGTCCAGTTCGCGGTTTACGAAGATTCGAAGAGCTTGAAAAGTTCTGGTCGCCGGATGAATCCTACGTTCTGCCTGATTCATTGGCCGGGCCGCGGCTGATATGACATCCGCAAGATGTGCGGTAGATCGTATCGGCCGCGACCGGCAAATGGCTCTGGCGATTCTCCGCGACCTCCTTTCCTCTCCGAATTCGTAAATCACATCGGCAAGCTCGCGCTCGTCGAGGTGGTTTACCACTTGTTCGGCGGTACGCTCTGACCGCGGGTCCATCCGCATGTCGAGCGGTCCATCCGCCTGAAAACTAAATCCGCGCGCCGCATCATCCAGTTGCAGGCTGCTTACGCCGATGTCGGCCAGAATGCCGTCCGCAAAATTCCTGCCGAACCGCTCTCCAACTTCGGCGAACGAGCATTGCAAAAGCGTGATCTTGGGCCAGTCGGCAGTTGCCGGCGAGACGCCGGCACTACCTTCCGATTTGGCCCGCGCCAGCTTTTCGTTAGCAAAGCTGAGCGCTGCCGGATCCTTATCGAGCCCAATCAAATGTCCCGGTGCGCCGAGGCGTTTTGCGATTTCGTAACTGTGCCCGCCCAGGCCCACCGTGGCGTCGATATAGGTCCCGCCACGCCGCACGTTTAAAAAGTCGATCGCTTCTTTTAAAAGAACCGGAACATGATTTGGTGAAAGATGGCTCACTTCCCTTCCACCACCATGCCCTACCCCCTGAGGGGTGTCTGTTGAACCCTCGCCCACTAGATGCCCAATTCGTCGAGCGTCTTCTCATCGTCAGGCGTGAACTTTTCTTCCTCTACCTGTCTGCGGTACGAATCCAGATTGCGCACGATCAAATGCGTCAAATTGCCGGTAACCGCAACCTCGCCTTTGATTTGCGCCGCTTCGCGCAGCAGTTGCGGAATCAGCAACCGCCCCTGCCCATCCATCTCCACCACCTGCCCGTAATAGTTCACCCGGTCCAGAAACTTCTTCTTCGTAGGATTGAAAGTGGAGAGCCCCGCCAGTTTCTGCTCGATCCGCTCCCATTCCTCGAAGGGATACACTTGAGCAACCTTCCCATCCAGACTTGTGATGTAGTATTGCTGTCCGTACTTCTCGTCGATCACCCGCTTGAACTCGGCCGGAATCTTGAGCCGTCCCTTTTCGTCGACGCGAGTTGGGTGATTGCCGCGAAACATGTGTAAGGCCTATGCGCTTAACAGTGACTTCCACAGCAACCGGGGAGGTAAAAGCGACGCAAAGTAGGGTCAAACTCGGGTGGATCGGGCTGTTTGTCGTGCTTTTGGGTCGGTTTCCCACCGGCTCCTCTTTAATCAGCTTCCGTTCCCACAGCCTTTACTGTCTTGACCACTCTGTTCCACTTTCTCCCACATCTTACCCGTAAGTCCTTAATTGTCAATAAGAAAGTTAAAGGTCGCATGCCCGCTTCGGGACTGATTCGGCAAAATACGAGGACTTGTGGTTAACCAGAAAGACGACCACAAGGGCTTGCGTTTACTGCAAAGATTCCTTCGCCATTCATTCGCTTAGATTTTTCTTGCACTCCGCGCCCCGCGCGGATTTTCCTGTGGAAAACACGGTCCGCTCCCTTGCGCCGAGGCAATAGAGGCTTAGTAAGAGATCGCCTCACGCAGCCTCCATAGGTGTACACTTCCGCGCGTACCGTTTCGGCCCTGTTTTCGAACTCAACAGTTACAGGAGGCATTGCATGTCACTCAACCGTGGCAGGATCTGGCTCGGAGGTCTAGCCGGAGGCGTGGTCTGGACCATCTGGAGTTTTATCGTAGGAAAGTTCGTTATCACCGATGCGCGCTATCTGGCGGCGCAGAATGCCGGATTTTTTCTGAAGACGCCGCGCTATCCGTTCTTCGTGGGTCTATGGATCGCTCTGTTGTTTATTTTGGCGATCGCGGTCTCTCATCTCTACGCATGGTCGCGGCAGGGCTTGGGAGCTGGCCCCGGCACCGCTCTGCGAGTTGGTTTTCTGGCTGGCTTCTTTGCCGGCTTCCCAGGAAACTTTGCCCAGGCAACCTGGTTCGCCGGCGACAAGGGCCTTCCTTTTGGCTGGATGATTGAGATGTGGTTCGGCGCTATTCTGGCCGCAATGGTCGCCGGCTGGCTTTACAAAGACTGAGCTCGATGTAGTTAAAAACCGCTTTTCCCAAAAAGAGGTCCGCTGAGGCGCACGAATGGTCGCGGCTACGGCTGGTCTTCGGGAGCTGAAATCGACTTTAGCTGCACGCTCGCGCGGTCACCTTCGCTCGCGTGCAGCGCTTTGCCTTGGCCTTCGTAGCTCTTGAGAAATTCCGGATTGTAGTAAGCATAGCCATCGATGCTCTCCCAGGCAAAGATGGTGTAGTCGCCGGGAGGCAGACCGCGCAGGGTGAAGCGTCCACTTTGATCAGTAACCGCTTTGCGATAATGATTAGGAAGGCTGCGGAATCTCGCTTCGGGCACCGCAACTACAATCGCGTCTGCGATGGGCTCATCTTTCTGATTAGTGGCCACGCCCTCGGCAACGGCACCATTTCCGCTCGCCACCAGACTAATCACGGTTGCGCCGCCGCCAACATTGAACCCCGAATCAGCTGCGGCACCGCCTGCTGCCACCGATTTCAGAAACCAATCCGGCATCGCGCTGGTATCGGAAATCTGAACGGAATAATGTCCTGGTGGCACATCTTTCCACTCAAAAGTCCCATCGTTGTTCACATGAGCCAGCGTGGAGAAGCCTTGCGAGGAGCCGCCTTCTGCCATCGAATAAGCGCTGAGCGCGTCGTCATCATCGGCAGTGGAGTGCAGCAGAAGAAACATCTGGCTCGGATCGGGTTTCGCGGCTCGGCTTAACTCCATGCGAACGCTGCCGCGAATCGAACCGCCCGCCTGCGGCGCGAGGCGCAAACCTTCCACGTTCTCCGATGCGACTTGCAGCGCCTGGCGCGCCATCATCGGCGCCGCAGCGTTATCGACCGTGGCGAAAATCGTATAGGCGCCGGGAGTGACATCGCGAATCTCGAAGCTGCCGTCCTTGTGCATCTCCGCGCCATTCAGCACCAGGCTCATATCTTTCGATTGCAGCATGACCACCGCTGTTGTTCCGGGCGGAAGGTTCACCACCGATCCGCGGATGATCAGGCTGGGGCTGGGCGTGAGCGAGAAGTTTGCCGGAAAGTCATCGCCGGCATGCAGCTGAATTGGCGCGGCCTGCGCGCGATCTCTGGTGCCGGGATAATAAGTGGTTTGGTATGCGGCGGGCGCGGGTTTGTCGACAGTGGCGTTGCTGGAATTTCCCGCGGGCGAATTTCCGCTGGCTTCGATTAAACTTCTGAAATCGGGCGGCGGCGTTACGGAAACAAAATAGTTTCCAGCGGCAAGGCCTGCGATGCGGTATTCGCCGAGATCGTTGGTACGCTCGGCACCGGCTTGCTCCCAGTGAGTGTGCCCCGCAACAAAAGTTTGCCGCAGGACCGCGACTTGCGCTTCCGGCATGGGGTCGCCGTCTTCATCGGTAATGCGGCCTTCGACCACCGCCGCAGCTTGCAGATGGATGACTAAATCTTTCAACTCCTGGCCCGCGGTCAGTGTGATTACGCGGCCACCGGCGCGGCGGCGGTGCTTGTCGATTTCCTGAAAGCCGCTGCGCTCTACAAATAAGTGATAGCGACCGGGCGCGATGTTCTCGATGTGAAAGCCGCCGTCTGCGCCGGTAAGTGCGGTGTAGTTGGTGCCGCCGCTCTGGCTCTCAGCGATCAGCTCGATCAACGCTTTCTTCACGGGCTCGCTGCCGGGATCTTTGATGACTAGTCCGCTAAGCATGGCTCGCATTGGCGTCGAGGTTTCAGCGGATGACGGCGAGCTTTGGGCTGCGAGCGAAGCGGTCGCCAGCACAACGAGAGACAACAAACCTGCAGGCAGAGCTTTCATTCTGTTCGAGTGCAGGAGGGACTTGGGAGTTCGTCGAGTCGTGATCGCAGGGACGATCACTTTCGCCTCGACCTAGGCCATTCTAACCCGCGGTGGAGGGTTGATCCAGATCAAAACGTTTTTCAGATTTAAATACCATAAAAGCTCTGGAATCAACAACTTGCATTTCGCAAGTTTGGCTAAAATATTGGCAGTGAAGGACTTGCTTGCAAAATATTAACTTCAAAGGCCTGGCGACAGCTCTTTCACTCATTGCTAGGATCATTCGGATGTCAATGACCAAGGTGATCTGCGAGCGGGGCTTCTGCGCTCTGAATCATGTTGAGCTGATGAGCCTGTGGATGGCAAGGTTAGATGTCACACTCTCAGGGACGAGTGGAGGGTTCGCAGGACGGGGTGCGACCCTCCTCAAAGTAACTTGATTTGTGGCGGCGTTGTCTCGATAATAAGGGTGACCTTGACGGGGTACCGATTTATCGGTTCTCGCGACGGCCTCGGGATTTCCGGGGCCGTTTGCATTTTCAGACGGCGGCGAAATCGAGGCCCTCGCGCCATAATCCCACTTCTCGCAAGACGAGCGAGAAGCGGGGCAGCTGGTGCCCTAGCCTCAATGAGGGCCGGCCGCTCTCAGTTGGTTAACAAACTTGGATAAGATTGCAATCTTGGCATCCATGAGGTTGAAGATGCTACCACCCTGAACGCTGTGTCCCAGAGGATATGTAGTACTAGTCGATTGCGCATATCGAAACTCGTCCGCAAATCGCTGCCCAAGATTCGCAGCCAGAATCGCCTGTGCTTCGGCATCCCACCCTGTTTCATTCTCGGCCAGCAAGTGTGAGTTGTCGTCCTCAAGAAAGACGCTCATGATCTTCCTTCCTGCATCTATCAGTTGTGAGAGTTGATCAGCCACAGACCAGTTTGAGCCGTACAGAGCTCTTGCTGGCTGTAGTTCCCCTTGGGCAGGAGGGGCCTTGCTTGCCGCTGAAGTTTCTTGTGATAAGGACTCAACAATGTTAACTCTCAGTTTTTGCGGATGACTGTTGTTGATCGAAGGACAACGTTCACACGCATACTTGAGAGCGATCATGAACCACGCCGCTCCCTTCGGTGGGACGATTTTTAGAGTCGTTGCCTCGAAGTAAGCTCCTATATGGAGCGTGTCGAATCGTTTCCTGCGTACTATTGGATCGCCGGGAGGCATCGTGGTTCCTTCCGGCTCTTCCCCGAATTTGCACGCGTCGCAAATCTGAATCCAAACTTGCCCGTTGTCGGCTTGGACCTTTCCTACGTTCTTGGCGCTGAAGGCTACGGTAACCACCCCATTCACAACCGGTAGAGATACTTCATCGAGGAATTTTTCGTTTTTGGGATCGACCGGCCAGAACGTAAACTGGAGCTTCGCAAACTCTTCTGTTTTCGGCTCGTCTCCAGGCTTTTGAGGAGAGGGTAATGCTGGCATTTGCGGGAAGTCGTAAGAGAATTCCAAGGGGTACCACTCGGCACCTTCTCCTCGCTGCACCGCGTATCGTCCCTTCACTCTAATTTCCTGCGGCGCTCTCCTCGGAGCAAATAGCTGCTTGGGCAATTGGCCATTGGCCGTCGGGCGGTTGAAAGCGATGGATGCAATCACGAAGTGCACGACAGTGTTCGCTAAAATCTCTTGGCAGTGCACTCTGTAGATCGGTGCGCTCCGCATCTTTCCTAATGCCGGCACGACGGGAACCGAGGTGGGCTGGCCGTTGGCATCGAATCCCTCAAGCCAAGCTGGTGGTGGCTCCTTATCGGGGAAAATCGTGACTCCATCGAATTGGCTGATCTGCCCGGCCACCGCTATATCGGTATCCAACTGAACGGATAAATCTAAGTCCTTGATCTGCGTCGGACCGTTAACTAGATCAAGGCGAACATCCACATAATGACTCAGCCACGAGATGCCGCCGACGGTAGTCCCATCCGGGTAAGGTTGTCCGGGCTGTACGTAGGCAATTAGGCCAACGCTCGGCTGAATCTCCTGGCTACGGGATTGTGGTTGCTTCGCCCTCTGCTTTTTGTTGACGTATCGGAGTGCTTGATCGGCCAGAACTCCGATGCTTCCGACCATTACGAAAATAAGTAGGCTTCGTCCCCAGAGCGGTAATTCGGTTTTTGCGCCCCACATAACTATCCCCCTATTGCGTCACCTGCCGCCAGCAGGAAGAACAGCTTCGCCAGTTTGAAATCGTCCAGAGCCAAAAACGAAAAGGCGGCTGCAATGGCACCGCCAACGACCCAGCTGCCGACCTCCCAAGAGAACAGCCATTCCATAGGAATAGCCATTGTACTTGCAGCCGGAAACCTCAGCGGCTTAAAGCCGGATTGTGTCTTGGACTTGTTCGCGGCGCGACTGAACGTCGTGCCCTTCCCGGTTTGTGAAGAATACTGGCTAGCTGGGCAGAGTCGAAATCAAGGTCAAGGGCAACGGACAGGAGTGTCCGTTCCACACTTGCACCTCGCTTCGCTCCCCGGACAGCCGAGGCGGCTGTCCCCACATGGACCGTGCCTGATTCTAGTTCAGGAAGAACTGCCGGTAGAGCGTATCCCTCTGCGCAGGCCGGAAGCCTGCATCGCGAATGATTCTGCGCAGCTCTTCTTCTGTCGTGCAGTTGGTCACGCCGGCGGCTCTCACTACATTTTCTTCCAGCATCACCGAGCCGACATCGTTGCCGCCGAAGCGCAGGCCCATCTGGCAGACTTTCAGGCCTTGCGTGACCCAACTGGATTGCACGTTCAGGAAGTTAGAAAGATAAAGGCGCGAGATAGCGAGGACTTTCAGGTATTCGACGGCGGTGGCTTCGTCCCAGTGACGGCCGCCGAGGGCGGTGTTTTGCGGCTGAAAGCTCCACGGGATGAAGGCGGTGAAGCCGCCGGTTTCTTCCTGCAAGTCGTAAAGTTCCTGCAAGTGGTTGATGCGGTTTTCGTAATTCTCGCCGACGCCGAACATCATGGTGGCGGTGGTGCGCATGCCGATCTGGTGGGCGGTGCGGTGAACGTTGATCCAGTCGTTGGTGAGGCACTTGAGGCGCGCGATTTTATAGCGGACTTCGTCGTCGAGAATTTCGGCGCCGCCGCCGGGGATGGAATCGAGTCCGGCATCGCGCAGGCGAAGAATCGTGTCACGAACGCTGAGGCTGCTGTACTCGGCAATGGCGATGATCTCGGACGCGGAGTAGCAATGCAGATGGATTTGCGGAAAGCGGTCTTTAATTCCGCGCAGCATTCTTTCGTGCCAATCGATTTTGAGGTCGGGATGAAGGCCGCCTTGCATCAGCACGCCGGTGCCGCCGAGTTCGACGGTCTCGCGGATTTTTTCGTAGATGGTGTCAAATTCGAGTATGTAACCTTCTTTTGCGGCGGGGCCTTTGAGCGGGCGATAGAAAGCGCAGAAGGTGCAGTACTCGGTGCAGAAGTTGGTGTAGTTAATGTTGCGGTCGATGATGTAAGTGACGGTGCCTTCAGGATGCAACTTGCGGCGCAGAGCGTCGGCTTCCATGCCGATGCCGATCAGGTCGTCGGAGTGAAACATCTCCAGGGCTTGGGATTTGGTGAGGGACATGGGCTGATTGATTTTAACGGACGCGGGTGGGTTGGGCCAAGTTTCTAAATTCATTCAACACAGGGGAGCACAGGAGTTTGCGGCTTACTTCTTCTTATATCTAACGTATTGAACTAGCGACAGCACCGTTCCGATTACTGCCAGCCCAATCAGAACGGCCAGCGCCGGTTTGTAGTACTGGTTAAAGAAGCGCAGGATGTGGCGTCCGTAGTGGAACCCAAGGTACGCGAGAATGGAGTAACGAACGCCGCGGCCGAGCACTAAAGCTGCCAGAAATTTCTTTTGCGAATACTGCATGGCGCCCGCCGCCAGCAGAAACGGGAGAAATGGAAACGGTGGGGGCAACACAGCGGGAATTACCACCGCGCTGAATCCCCAGCGTTCAAAGGCCCGCGTTACCTGCGCAGCTCTCTTTTTCGAGAGCTTGCGCTCCATGGTTTCTTTGCCGCCTTTGCGAGCAAGGCTATAAGTAATGTAGCCGCCGATGACCGCACCCAGCGTGGCCATGAATGCGTAGTAGGGCCAGGGCTGGTGATGGCGGGCGGCGAGCCAGATGGTGAGAACATCCATGCTGCCGGTGAGCGGGATTAGGGAATTGTCGGCCAGCCCTAGCAGGATCAGGCCCGGCCCTCCCAGGTTGCGCAGTTGCCGCCAGATGGGGACTGCCAGCAAGGGATGGGGATGGATGAGCATGCGGGTTTGGAGAGTTTACAGGACTAGTTCGGAATGACAATCAAACAATCGCAGCATTCGCTGGGACCAGGAAGCGCGTTTCGGGCGCGGAGGGCAACGCTCCGATCTCAGCCGCGTAGCGATAGAAAAGTTGCAGGCCTTCGAGGCACGGCGCGTCAAACCTGTAATAAATGTTCTCGGTTAGGTAGATATGCACGTCGGCTTGGCTAATGCCGAGTCGCGGAGCCCATTCGCGGGCGATGCCGACGAGGCTTGCCGGTTCCAGCCCGTGGTCGCGGGATTGTTGGAATATTTGGGCCAGGTCTTGTGAGGGCGGCGCTTCGCGCAACGCATCCTGACGAACTGCCCAGAAGGCGAAGACGAACGGTTTGCCGGTGTAGCGAATCCATTCCTCGGCTAAGTCGAGTGTGAAGTAGCGCGAGCGATCGACCTGCAGCGCTGGATCACCAATCAGCAATCCTGCATCGTGTTCGGCGAGCATCTTCTCAACATCCGGCGCCATCGGTGTGAATGTTCTGCCGCCGCCCAGCCACTTTTCAAATAAAACTTTCGTCAGTGCGACCGAGGTCATCGAAGAAGTATCGAGCGCCACGGTGCGAATCTGGTCGACGGGAACCCGGCTCACCAGCAAAATCGAACGCACAGGCCGACGGGAGGCGATCGCCACATCCGGCAGGATCAGCAAGCTAGGAATTTGGGTATAAGCAGCTGCGGGAATGATTCCGACGTCAGCCGTGCCAGCTTCAAGCGCGCGAGCACAGGCCGAAGGCAGAGTGTAGGAAATCTCGAAGTTGCGCCCGGCTTCACCGTGTTCGAAATCCCACATCAAGGGAGCGGTGTTGAGGTAGGAAATCGCAGAGATGCGCAGAGGTCTCATTCCTGTTTTGATTTTAGCAGACGTTTTTTAAAGGCCGGTGTGACGGCTTACCTTGACTTCGCTCGGCGGGAATGACTACAGTCCGCCCAGTTCAAAGGAACAAGGAGATCAAGTGCCGAATGCCGTGGCTGCACCCGCAACTCATATTCTGGAGTGGCTTGCCATCTCGTTGACCCAGGGCCTGGGGCCGACGAAAGCGCGAAAGCTGGTAGAACATTTCGGCAGCGCGGAGGCGGTATTTCATGCCTCGCTAACCGAACTTGAAGGAGCGGGAATTCAAGCGGTTTCGGCGCAATCGATTGGCACGGGGAAATCGGCAGAACTGGCTCGGGAGGAAATCGCACACGCCGCCGAGGCGGGAGTGACGGTGCTCACGCAGGAAGATCATTGTTATCCTTCGCGGCTGAAAGAGATCTACGATCCACCATTGGTGCTCTACGTTCGCGGTAATCCCGAGGTGTTGACGCTGCCCGGGATTGCGATGGTGGGCACGCGGCACCCCACACCGTACGGATCGGGGATGGCGGAGCGGTTGGCATTCGACCTGGCGGCGCAGGGATTGGTGATTGTCAGCGGCATGGCTCGCGGGGTCGATACCGCCAGCCATCGTGGAGCGATCACCGCAAAAGGCAAGACCATCGCGGTGTTTGGCACGGGAGTGGATGTGATTTATCCCAAAGAAAATTCGCGATTGTCGGAGCAGATTCTGGCACTGGGCGGAGCGCTCATCTCCGAATTTCCTCTCGGGACCGCCGCTTTTCCGCAGAACTTTCCCATCCGCAACCGGATTTTGAGTGGCATGTCGGTCGGCGTCCTGGTATTGGAAGCGGCGGAATATTCCGGAACTCGGGTTACGGCACGTTGTGCGCTGGAGCAGAACCGTGACGTTTTCGCCGTGCCGGGCAACGTGACCAATAAAAATTCCTGGGGACCTAACACGCTGATAAAGCAGGGCGCCAAGCTGGTGGCGACGTGGGAAGATGTGTGGGAAGACTTGCCGGCGGAAGTGAAGCTTGCGCTCACGCCGCCACCCTCGCCTGAATCCGGCAGCTCGACTTCCGCATCTCTATTTCCGGACGAAGGGCTTCCACCGCACGAGAAGAAAATCCTGAGCCTGCTGAAAGCTGATGAGGCCACGCACATTGACGAATTGGTGGAAAAATTAGAAAACGAAATGTCCTCTTCTGAAATTTTCGCGGCGCTGTTTGAGCTGGAGTTAGCGGGTAAAGTACGGCAGATGCCGGGGAAGAATTTTGTGAAGAGTTTTTAGCTGGCCAGCCCTGTCTTTCTCGCGGTAACTTGTTGCCGCTGTCCCATTCGTGCTAGGTTCAAAGCGAATTCTTAGGAACTGAGGGTCCATTGGTAAAGAGTTTAGTCATTGTCGAATCGCCGGCTAAGGCGAAGACCATCCAGAAATATCTGGGAAAGGGATTTACTGTCGAGGCCTCGCTCGGCCACGTGAAAGATCTGCCCAAGAGCACGCTGGGCGTGGATACCGACGACGAGTTCGAAACGGAATACGTTGTCATCCCCGGGAAAGAAAAGGTCCTGGCGAAGCTGAAGAAGCTGGCGGGGCCGATGGACGCGATCTATCTGGCGCCTGATCCGGACCGCGAAGGCGAGGCCATTGCGGCCCACCTTGCGAGTGAACTCGATGGCAACGGCCACGGGAAAAAAGCAAAGAAGAAAAAAAAGGTGAAGACGAAGCTCCTCCGCGCATTCAGCGCGTGACGTTCAATGAAATTACCAAGCGCGCGGTACAGGCGGCATTCGAACATCCGCGCGCCATCGATCAGAACCTGGTGGACGCCCAACAGGCACGGCGTGTGCTCGACCGGCTGGTGGGCTACCAGGTTTCGCCGCTGCTGTGGGACAAGGTTCGCCGCGGGCTTTCTGCAGGGCGGGTGCAGACGGTCGCACTGAGGTTGATCGTAGAACGCGAACGCGAAATCAAAGCGTTCGAGAAAAAAGAATATTGGACCATCGACGCGCACCTCGCGGCGAGCAAGCCTCCGGCATTCGACGCCCGCTTTTTGGGCAAGGGCGAAGAGAAAATCGAGGTCACCAACGGCGAGGATGCGGAAAAGATCCGTGCAGCGCTGGAGCAGGCGGACTGGCTGGTTCGTTCAGTCGATAAGAAAGAGCGCCGCCGCAACGCCGCGCCTCCGTTTACCACCAGCAAGCTGCAGCAGGATTCTTCGCGCAAACTGCGCTTCAGCGTGAAGCGCACCATGATGATCGCGCAGCGCTTGTATGAAGGCGTGGAACTGGGCGAAGAAGGCCAGGTTGGCCTGATCACCTACATGCGTACCGATTCCACCCGGGTTGCGCCCGAGGCGATTCAGGAAGTGCGCGAGTACGTGGGCAAGGAATACGGCGCGGCCTACCTGCCGGAGACGCCGAATACATATAAAGAGAAAAAGGAAGCGCAGGCTGCGCACGAAGCCATCCGGCCGACTTCGGCGATGCGGCATCCTGACCTGGTGAAGCAGTACTTAAAAGAAGATGAGTTCAAAGTCTACAAGCTGATCTGGCAGCGTTTTGTGGCTTCGCAGATTATGCCCGCGGTCTTCGACCAGACCACCGTCGACATCGACGCCAAGGCGAAAAATGGCGATGCTTATTGGTTCCGTGTAACCGGATCGGTGCTGAAGTTCGATGGCTTCCTGCGAGTTTACGAAGAATCGAAGGAAGGCAAAGACGAAGAAGACGAAGAGCTGAAACATAAGCTGCCGGCGCTGGAAGCGGGGCAGAAGCTCACACTCAAGGAGTTGAAGCCGGAGCAGCATTTCACCGAGCCGCCGCCGCGTTACAACGAAGCATCGCTGGTGAAAGAGCTTGAGGAGCGCGGCATTGGGCGTCCATCCACGTATTCGGCGATTCTCTCGACGATTCAGGAACGGCAGTATGTGCAGAAGCTGGGCGGCAAGTTCACGCCCACCGAGATCGGATTGGTAGTCACCGATCTGCTGGTCGAGAACTTCCGCGACATCTTCGACGTGGCTTATACCGCCGGCTTGGAAGAAAAGCTCGACGACATCGAAGAAGGCAAGGAGAAGTGGACGGAAACGCTCGCCGAGTTCTACAAGAAGTTCACCAAGGATCTCAAATATGCCGAAAAGCATATGGAGAACATCAAGCGGATGGAGAAGGCCACGGACGAGAAGTGCGAGCGCTGTGGGTCGCCGCTGGTGATTAAGTGGGGCAAGCACGGGTCTTTCTACGCTTGCAGCACCTACGATAAAGAAGATAAGGACACATGCACTTTCACCAAAGAAAATCCCATCAACCTGCCCGATCTCGATTCGGCCGATGTGCAGGAGACCGGCGCCGCAGAAGAATATTGTGAGAACTGCGGGCGGGTGATGGTGCTCAAGCGCGGGCGCTTCGGGCAATTCATGGCCTGCACGGGTTATCCCGATTGCAAGACCACGCGTCGGCTCGACCAGGGTAAGAAAGTTCCGGATATTCCGCTCGATGAACTCTGCCCGAAATGCGGCAGGAATATGATGATTCGCCATGGACGCTTTGGCGAATTCACGGCGTGCAGTGGATATCCCGAATGCAAGTACGTGAAGCAGAATTTTATTGGGGTGAAGTGTCCGGTGTGCAAAGAGGGCGATCTGGTGGAGAAGCGCGCCCGCAAAGGCAACACGTTCTACGGATGCGGGAATTATCCGAAATGCAAATTCACTTCGGCGCACAAGCCCATTGCCGAAAAGTGCACGAGTTGCGGCAGCGAATATCTGGTCGAAAAAAACCTGAAGGCTGGACCGGTGATCGCGTGCCCGAATAAAGAGTGCGACTACGAGCGGCCAGCGCCGCCCGCGGAAGCGGCAGCGACCACTGCGTAAATGCCGAGCGATTGAGCGAGCGGGCTGTTTCGCATCGCACAGATTTACAATCGCCCGATCACTCAATCGCAAATTACTCAATTTCTCCGAGGTGATTCATGTCCAAAAAAGCGACTTCTGCTGACGCTCAACTCATTCTTCAACTCTACGATCTGCGCCGTGAAGCGGAAATGCGCAAGGCGCGCAATTGGTGGGTCGGTGGAATTCTGGCCACAGAGCGCCGATGATTTTATGGAGATTATTGGGGCCTCGGGTTCCCAGGAAAATAATTGGATGCGCCAGGTTGGTGGATACTGGAGCATGGCGGCAGCCTTGGTGCTGCACGGAGCGCTGAACGAAGAACTGTTTATTCAGCCCGCGGTGAGCGGGGAAATGTTTTTGCTATTTGGGAAGGTTCAGCCCTTCCTCAAAGAGGTGCGCGAAAAACTTGGTGACCCGCATCTGTTCGGAAACATCGAGAAGGTCATCATGAATTCGAAGTTCGGCCGGGAGAGGCTGAAATTCACGCTGAAGCGAATCGAAACCCAGCGCGCGAAGCGGGCCGCAAAGGCAAGTTAGAGAATTACTGAGCCGCCAACTCCAATTTTCCCAACCATTCAGCGGCGACGGCCGGTTTCACTGCCTGATCATCTGTTATCCTAGTCGGCTGTGCGAATGATCTGGTGGTTCCTGATTCTGGGCGTGAGTACGCTGGTCGTGGTGTGCGTCGCAATCGCCTTGTACATGCGCTTGCGCCGCCATTTGCAGGCCGTGCCGCGCACGAGGGAGCTACCCACGAA
The DNA here is from genome assembly GCA_963789625.1 of uncultured Acidobacteriaceae bacterium. GTDB lineage: Bacteria > Acidobacteriota > Terriglobia > Terriglobales > Acidobacteriaceae > Sulfotelmatobacter. The sequence continues at coordinate 544,717 of CAWBLK010000014.1, forward strand.
GCGGAACGCGATCAGTAAGCCTCATTAGCATGCGGATGTTTTGCGCTAGAAATTCGGAGGCTTTGCCATGGAAAAACCGGCGATGCAAACAAGCGATACTGCCATCAGCGAAACGCGGCAGCACAGTTTTGCTTCTGAAGCTTTGCGGCAGATCGCTCTCGTGGTTGGTGCGAGCTTGTTTGTAGCATTGTGCGCGCACATCGCGATTCCTTTGCCTGGAACGCCGGTGCCGCTCACGGTTCAGAACTTCGCAGTTCTGTTGGTGGGCCTGCTGCTTGGCAGCCGGCGCGGCTTTACAGCACTCGCACTTTATTTGGCCGAGGGCGCAATGGGCATGCCGGTTTTCAGCCCCATGGGTCCGGGAGGAATCGCACAATTACTCGGGCCGACGGGCGGATTTTTAGTTGCCTATCCGCTGGTGGCGTGGCTTGCGGGTTTTGTCATGGAGCATGGGCGCAAGAGTTTCGCTCGCGCCGCCGTGGGAGGATTTCTTGCGGATATTTTACTTTTCATCGGAGGTCTCTCCTGGCTGGCGGTTCTCACACATTCGGTGGCGCAAGCCTTCCGTTTGGGCCTTTACTGGTTTCTATTTGCGGAAGTAATTAAGGTGATGATGGCTGCCGGAATTGCGGCGCGGTGGCAGCGCATTCGTGCGGGCAATTGGAAGGCGGCGCAGTAATCAAGTTGTTGGAGTTCGGAGTTAAAAAATGACAGCAGTTTCGGAACAGGAAACAAAATATTCCGGCGGAAGTTCTTCTTCACAGGCGCGCGAGATTTCGATCGCCCACAGCCCCGATTCCGACGACGCATTCATGTTCTACGGGCTCGCCACCAGCAAGGTTCGCGTCCCCGGGCTGCGCTTTACACACACGCTCTGCGACATCGAGACTCTGAACCAGAAGGCGCGCGACGGCGTCTACGACGTGACCGCAATTTCGTTCCACGCCTATCCTTATATTCAGGATTTGTACGCGCTCATGTCGTGCGGCGGCAGCGTGGGCGAAGGCTATGGGCCCATGATTGTTTCGCCGCGGCCCTTTACGCAGAGCGAGATCAAGGAGAGGCTAATCGCGGTTCCGGGCACGCTAACGACCGCGTATCTCGCGCTGCAGCTTTTTGCGCCGGGAGTGCAGACGGAGGTTGTACCCTTCGACCAGATCATTCCGCAGGTGCTCGAAGGCAAGTACGAAGCCGGACTCATCATCCACGAAGGCCAGCTAACCTACGACAAAGCCGGATTGCACCGTATCGTCGATCTCGGACGCTGGTGGCAGAAGATGACGGGCTTGCCGCTGCCGCTGGGAGGCAATGCAATTCGCCGCGCGCTGGGTCCGGAGCTGATTTCCGCGGTCAACGGCGCGCTGCGCGACAGTATTCAGTATGCGCTCGATCACCGCGAAGAAGCATTGTCCTATGCCATGCAGTTCGCCCGCGATCTCGATACGCAAACCGCCGACCGTTTCGTTGGCATGTACGTGAACGAGCGCACGCTCGATTACGGCCCGGAGGGACGCGAAGGCGTGGTGCGATTGCTCGATATGGGGCACAAGGCAGGGATTATTGGGCCAGAGGCGCGCGTAGATTGGGTTTAGACGAGCCGTCTACTAGCGCCTACCACGTCGTTTCGGTTTTGCCAGTTAGAAAGCCTTTTCCAGGAGCCCTGCAAACTTGTCCGGCACGACCCAAAGCAGATATCAATCCACAGACGCTCCTCATCGACGCCGATGACACGCTCTGGGAGAACAACATTTATTTTGAGCGCGCGATCGAGCAATTCATTTCGTTCCTCAATCATCACGAATTTTCTCCCGAGCAGGTGCGCGAAGTTCTAAACGATGTGGAGCGCGAATGCATTGTGACGCACGGCTACGGCTTGCACAGTTTCGCACACGCATTGGTACGCACATTTGAGCGGCTCAGTGTAAAGTCGGTCACACCCGAACTGCACGCGCAGATCAACAGCTTCACGCATAAAATTGCCGACCATGCGATAGAACTTCTGCCCGAGGTTCCGCAGACGCTTGAGTATCTGGCCGCTAAGCATCGGCTCATCCTGGTGACCAAAGGGGCAGTTCCGGAGCAAACTGGAAAGATCGAGCGATCGGAGCTGAAAAAGCATTTCGAAGCGACTGAGATTGTCGCCGAAAAAAATCTCGCGACTTATGAGAGCTTGATCGAGAAACACGAACTGCCGCGCGCTTCCACTTGGATGATCGGCAACAGTCCGAGGTCTGACATCAATCCCGCGCTGGCTGCGGGATTGCACGCGGTGTTTGTGCCGCACGGCAACACCTGGATTCTTGAACATGACGAAGTCAATCCAGCTCCGCCGGGGCAGCGCCTGTTGATTGTGGGCAGATTCGCGGAGTTGCGCGAGCATTTTTAGAATCAATATTTACGACGCTCGCAGAAGATCCAGGGGCTAAAGCCCGCATTGAGGATTGGCTTTACGCGGCGCTGAAGCGCCGCTCTTCCACGGTGCTTTCCATCGATATTTTCCCTCGACTGTGCGCTGGCCCACCAGCCATTGCTTTCTCTGGCCCGTGTTTTCGACACATATTGCCTACTTCGGATCGCGTTTTCGACGCACCAAACTAACCAACAACCTGCTCCTGCTGCGTTGGTTCCAGCGTGTTACGCTCAATCTGCTCGGCGTTCATCGCCACTCGTCTTGGCCGTGGAGACAAACAATTTCCGCAGGCTGTTGCGCACGGTTGAAGCGCTCTCCGATCTCGGTCCGGAGCTGACGGCGGAGCGCGACTTCACCGAAACTTCCCGCCGCATGCTCTCCGCCGTCATGGAAGCCGCAGGCGCGCGCGAAGGTGCGCTTTTCGTTTTCAACGAGAAGCCCACCATGCTGACCTCGGTGGCCGCGGAAGGCTTCGCCATGCTGCCTGAGCCGGCCTTCATCCCTCTCCTTCCCAAGCACGCGCACGCCCTCACCGCGGCGCGTGGACCGATTGTGCTGAACGCTTCCACTTATTCGGTGTTCCTCAGCTCCAACGGCAATGTTGCTCCCGAGCTTTTCAAGTGCGTGGCCCCGTTGCGTTCGGTTGGCAAACTTGCCGGCGTGGTTGCTCTCGGGCGTCGTCCGGGAGACGCGCCTTATATGGAAGCGGAATTGGATGCGATGGAGTTGCTGTGCAACTATATCGGCCTGGCCGTGCACAATCATGCTCTGACCCAGACGCTGGCGCAGCGGATCACGGAGAATCTGCGTCTGATGGCTTCCCTACACGGCTTCTATGACACTGCGCTCGAAGCCTTCGCGACAGCGATTGACGTGAAGGATGTGAACATTCATGGGCACTCGCTGCGCGTGGGCCGTTACGCTGCCGGCATTGGCGAGGCCATGGGCATGGATGCCGGCGAAGTTGCCGCGCTGCGCAGCGCAGGATATCTGCACGACATCGGCAAAGTGGCGGTTGATCGGCGGCTGTTCAGCAAACCATCAGCGCTCAATCCCGAGGAATTTCGCGAAATGGCAGATCACACCGTGGTCGGCCATCAGATTGTGAGCAGCGTGCAATTTCCCTGGCCGAAGATTCACGAGTCTGTGCGCTGGCACCATGAGCGCGCCGACGGTTCGGGCTATCCAGACCAGTTGAGCAATGATGAAATGCCAATGCCGGTGCGGGTTATGGCGCTTGCCGATACCTTCGACGCCATGATCAGCGCGCGCCCGTATCGTGAACCTCTTTCTCTGGGCAACGCGCTGAACGCCTTGGTGCGCATGGCGCCGCAAAAATATGATCCCAATGTGGTGCAGGCCCTCCTGATCCAGGTGCGGCGTGATGCCGTGGGCAGCAATCGAACTCCGCTTCTGGCCGACCATACGGTAAATATCTCGCCCGGTGATGTGGACCAGTTGGCCGCGACGCTGCAGCACAAGGTGTCTCGCGGCAAAATGTATCTGACTTAAATCAGCTTCTGGCTACTAGCTGCTACTCCTGGCTTTTTTGACCCCATCCTCTTTGGTAACCATCACCAGTTCGGTTACCAGCAACTATTCCCTCCGGTTCGGGTTGATAATGAGAAGGGTATTCGCTTTCCCCGGGAGTCCTGATGCGCGTGGGCCGCACGAAGTCTGTCTGTGTAAGGTCCGCCATTTTCCTGCTTTGCTTCAGCGTGGCCTGCATCGTCCCACAACTTTTGGCCAAGAAGAAAGATCTAGACAAAGTCAATTCCAGCGCAGACGAGCAAAGGCGCGCGTCGCATGCTCTCAACCGGCTCACCTTCGGCCCGCGCCCGGGGGATGTACAGCAGGTTATGGCGATGGGCGTCAACCAGTGGATTGACCTGCAACTGCATCCCGGAAAAATCGACGACAGCGCCCTCGACTCCCGGCTGGAACCGTTGCGCACTCTCCGCATGAGCTCGAAAGAGATTGCAGAAGACTTTCCCGACGGCCAGGAGATTAATCAGGTGATGAACGGCAAGAAGGCCATGCCGTCCGACCCAGCGCGGCGCGCGGTGTTTCAGGTGCAGATCGCCCGCCAGCAGGATAAGAAGGATCGTAAAGAAGAAACGATTAAGAATACGGTGGCCGCGGCGATCGCGGATGCAGAGAAAGAGGTTTCGGCTAAGGCAACGGCGACGAATGCAACTGGGGATAACGTAGGGGCTCCCGCTGAAAATGCCGCGAGCAACGGCACAGCGCGTGACACGAACGGGGCAATGAACCCTGCCGCGGCGAATCCGACAATGAACTCCGGCCATGCAGATGCAGGCGGCGACGATTCAATGATGGCCGCCACGCCGACAAAACCGACGGCTGAGAATGAAGAACAAGCCCGTCGTCGCGATGAACAACTTCAGATCGATCTCGAAGTTCAGCAACTGTCAGGCCTTCCGCCTGATCAGCGTTTCAAGAAGATTCTCAGCATGCCCGCGGCAGAGCAGGTTGCAGTTGCCAACACGCTGCGCGGAGGCAAAGCGCAGGATATCCTTACAGGCCTAACTCCGAGGCAGAAGGAAACCGTGCTCGCCATGAATTATCCGGCGGGCGTGGTAACGAATGAATTGGCGCAAGCGAAGCTTCTGCGCGCGATCTATAGTCAACGCCAGTTTGAAGAGGTGATGACCGACTTCTGGTGCAACCACTTCAACGTGTTCGTCGATAAAGGGCTCGACAAGATCATGCTGACCAGCTATGAGCGCGATGTAATCCGCCCGCATGCGCTCGGCAAGTTTGAGGATCTGCTCGTGGCGACGGCGAAGAGTCCAGCGATGTTGTTTTATCTGGACAATTGGTTGAGCGTAGGCCCGGACTCAGCCAAAGCGTTAGGTCTTCCGGCGCATCCGGGGCCTTATGGATATGGTCGCCGTTATCCGGCGCGGCCGAAGCCGGGCAAGCGTTCCAGCGGCCTCAATGAAAATTACGGCCGCGAACTACTGGAACTGCATACGCTGAGTGTGAACGGAGGCTACTCGCAACGCGACGTCACCGAAGTCGCCAAAGTATTTACGGGGTGGACCATTGAGACCCCCGCCCAAGGCGGCAGCTTTAAGTTCGACCCCACCATGCACGAGCCCGGGCCCAAGTTTGTACTCGGACGACGCATCAAGCCCAAGGGTGAGGGCGAAGGATTGGAAGTGTTGCACCGGCTGGCGACAAGTCCACAGACCGCGCACTTCATTTCCCTGAAACTCGCTCAGCGTTTTGTCTCCGACGATCCACCACCCGCGTTGGTCGATCGCATGGCAAAAAATTTTTTAAAGAAAAAGGGCGATATCCGCGAAGTTCTGGAAACGCTTTTCCATTCGCCCGAATTTTGGAATGATGAGACTTATCGCGCGAAGGTAAAAACGCCGCTGGAGTTTGTAGCCTCTGCGGTGCGGGCCACCGGTGCCGAAGTTGACGATGCATTGCCATTGACCCGGCAACTGAACAACATGGGCATGCCGCTCTACGGTGCGCAACCGCCTACGGGCTATTCCATGAAGGCGGAAACCTGGGTGAGTTCTTCGTCACTGCTCAATCGCATGAATTTTGCGTTAGCCTTGACCAACGGAAAGATCAAAGGCGTGAAGGTAAATGCTGCGCAGTTTGCGGGCAATGATCCTGCGCCGGCGGATTCGGCTGCGACACTCTCCACCTTGGAAGCGAACCTAGTGGCAGGCGGCGTATCGAAGGAGACACACGACTCGATCGAGGTGCAGATTGAAGCGGCGGCAAAGAATGGTGCAGAGCGTAAGCCAGGCAACAAGGCGGCACCGCGCAAGCCCGATAACGCCGCGCGTCCGCCGGATGCGAGCACAATCGCTGGCTTGCTGCTAGGTTCGCCGGAGTTTCAGAGGAGATAGTTTCTAGCCTGAACCGGAACATCGGAAGCTAAGTCGTAGACGTAGCTAGGAGCCAGAAGCTAGGAGCGGTTTTTATGTCCATAACACGTCGCGTTTTTCTTCGTAACAGTGCACTCGCCGTTGTCGGAACGGCGGCGGTGCCAAGCTTTCTGGCGCGCGCCGCATGGGGCGCTGATCAACTGGGTGTGAAAAACAAACGTCTGGTCGTGATTTTTCAGCGTGGAGCGGCCGACGGTCTGAACATCGTGGTGCCCCACGCCGAGCCGCAGTATTACGCCATGCGGCCCAGCATCAATATTTCGCGCAAGGCGGTGCTTGATCTCGATGGCTTCTTCGGGCTGCATCCTTCTCTTGCGCCGTTCCAGCCGCTTTGGCAGCAGCGTCAACTCGCGATTGTGCACGCCGCCGGTTCGCCTGATCCCAACCGCTCCCACTTCGATGCGCAGGATTTCATGGAATCCGGCACTCCGGGCGTGAAGTCTACCGAAGATGGATGGCTGAACCGTTCGCTGCACAACCTCACGCGACCTGCTCAAGGACAACGTTCTCCGTTCCAGGCCATCGCCATGGGCCCATCGATTCCCCGCATTCTGAGCGGCATTGAGCCGGCCATCGCCATGAACAACATCAACGACTTCTCCGTCGGCGGACGCAATCCAAAACCTTCGCCAGCTGCGACCGCGTTTGAGGCCATGTACGATCACTCCTCCGACTCCGTGCTGCATGGCACGGGCGAGGAAACATTTGACGCGGTGAAGATGCTGAAATCTGCCGATCCATCGAAATACAAACCCGCGCCCGGCGCCGATTATCCCAAGGGGCGTTTCGGCGACAGCATGCGCCAGCTCGCTCAGATCATCAAAGCGAACCTCGGCGTGCAGGTGGCGTTTGCCGATATCGGTGGCTGGGATCATCACGTGAACGAAGGCTCGACCGATGGCCAGATCGCCAACGTGCTGCGCGATTTCTCGCAATCGCTCGCCGCTTTCTGGGTCGATCTGGGAGATCTCGGCGAAGACACGGTGGTGGTGACGATGTCGGAATTTGGTCGCACCGCGCGAGAGAACGGCAACCGCGGCACCGACCACGGCCACGCTAATGTAATGTTCGTTCTCGGCGGCCCGGTGAAAGGCGGCAAAGTTTACGGTCGCTGGCCGGGGCTCGACCAATCGCAACTTTACGAAGGCCGCGATTTGGCTTTGACTACGGATTTTCGCCAGGTGCTCGGAGAAGCCGTGGCGCGGCATTTGGGGAATAAGAACTTGAATGAGGTGTTTCCGGGGTATGAGAATCAGCCGGGGAAATTCCTGAGGTTTCTTGGATAGGGCTCCCGCGACGACTCAGCGGTAACGCTTGGAACCGACACTCAAAGCCGCATAGTGTTTATTCTTTCGGTGACTTCGGATTCGGAGAGGCCCATTTTCTTCCCTAGCACCATTAAGGGAGTTGTCAATGATTCAACTTCCTTCTCGTTTCTATTCATCTTCTCAACTCTTCGCAGTTCCAAATAGGCGTTGAACGCCTTCTCTGGTTCACCGTGTAGGCAAAGAAAAGAAGCAAGGCCTCCGAGAAAGTACGGATTCGCAGGTTCGTACCTCAGAGCAGCGTTGTAGCACTCCTCGGCCAATTCGAGCTTACCTAGGTCTTCATAACAACCAGCCAGATTGTAAAACCCGGTCCCGTGCTCCCAATCCGGCTGCTCTTTTACGATAGCGGAGAAAAGCTTAGCGGCTTCCTCAAATTGACCCGAATTTTGGAAACCAAGGGCCCTTCGCTCGAGATCTATAAGGTGATGATTCATTTTAGGTTCTTAATGTGCGAGTGTACGGTCCTCTAACCGCAACAGAAGGGACGGACTCGTAGGATTTCCCCCGGGCCACTACATCTCAATCAGCACATCACTACCCTCAATCTTCAGCGGATACAGGGCAACTTTCGCGCTGGGATTTTGCTCGGCCGCGCCGGTCTTCGGGTCCCACGCCCAGCCGTGCCACGGACACACAACCTTGCCGCCTTCGGTCATTCCCTGCCCCAGCGGGCCGCCGCGATGCAGGCAGACGTTGTCCATGGCGCTGTAGACACCGTTCACGTTGGCAATGCAGATAGTCTTTGCGCCACAGGGGAATTCTTTGGCTTCGTCGGCGGGTGGGAGTTCGGATTCAGTCGTGAGCTTGATGAAGTTTGGCATTAGTCTTTGAGTCCTTCGGATCTGAATCCTTTGGGGAGAATTGCCTCGCTTTGCTCGGCTGGACAGCCGAGGCGGCTGTCCCCACATGAGCAGTTCTCACGTCTATTTCGGTTGTAGCGTTTGCGCGATCATCACCTGGCGCTTGAAGTTCTCTAGCATGTTCGGATCGAGGCGCACTTCCGTCGGCCTCTTCGCCAGTGTCATGGTATCGATTTTGTCCTGCAGTTTGAGCAGCGCGTAGAAAAGATTCTCGGGGCGCGGCGGGCAGCCGGTGACATACACATCTGTGGGCACGATTTTGTCGACGCCCTGCAATACGGCATAAGTATTGAACGGACCACCCACCGACGAGCACGCGCCCATCGAGATTACCCACTTCGGATCGGGCATCTGATCATAGATGCGCTTCACCACCGGCGCCATCTTCAAGGTCACGGTGCCGGCGACGATCATCAGGTCGCTCTGGCGCGGGCTGGGACGAAATACTTCCGAGCCGAAACGGGCAATGTCGAAACGCGCCGTAGACGAGGCGATCATCTCGATTGCGCAGCAAGCCAAGCCGAACGTCATCGGCCACACAGCAGACTTGCGCGCCCAGTTAAAGACGTAGTCCACCGTGCTAATCATGAAATTCTTTTCGAACTTGTTTTGCAGCCAGCCCATGGAATGACCTCGGTTTGACTAACTTTCCGATTATACGTTCAAGCAATCCGCAATGGCACGAAGCAACTCAGTCTAGGCATGCCCGGGGCGAGTGTCAATCATTCTCCGCCTGTTCAGTTGTGCTTGTTCAGTTGCACGCCCGGTCACGACTCAGCTACAAATAGAAGCATCCATGGATTCGAACCCCGCCGTGGCAGACAGCCACAAGTCCATCGCCGCCCAGCTTCTCAACGTCTGGTCGCATATCCGCACCTCACAGTTTTGGATGGTCGCAATCGCCCTGTTCCTGCGCGTAGGCTGGATCATCATCGGCCATACTTATAGATTCAAGCCCGCCGAAAACAATTTTGGCTTCGGTTGGGAGATGGGACGGATCGGCGCAGCTATCGCCTCAGGTCGCGGCTTCAGCGATGCCTTTGGCGCGCCCACCGGACCAACCGCATGGGAGCCACCGCTTTATCCCTATCTAACAGCGGTTGTCTTTCACTTCTTCGGCATCTACTCTCACGCTTCGGCTTTCGTGCTGCTCACCATCAACAGCATTTTTTCGGCGTTGACCTGCATTCCGATCTTTCTGATAGCCCGCCGCATATTCTCGGAAAAAGTGGCCGTCGGTTCGGCCTGGACATGGGCGCTTCTTCCCTACGTTATGTTCTGGTGCACGCGCTGGGTATGGGAGACAAGTTTTTCGGCTCTGCTGATGGCTGTAATTTTCTGGCTGGCGCTCACCATGGAAGATCGCGACGGCCTAAAGCCGTGGCTCCAGTTCGGATTGCTCTGGGGCATCGCTGCGCTCAACAGCACGGTGCTGATTGCATTTCTGCCGGCTTCGGGGCTGTGGGCCTGGTACCAGCGCGAGAAGCGGCACAAGCCTTCGTTTACGGGAGTGGTGCTGGCTTCAGTGGTTTTCATCGCTTGCGTCACACCGTGGACAATTCGCAACTATCAAACCTTTGGAAAATTTATTTTCATCCGCGACAATCTGGGCGCGGAACTCCGCTTGGGAAACGGTAACGGCGCCGATGGCACCTGGATGCAGTATTTGCATCCCACGCAGGATCTCTACGCCATGCGCCAGTACACTTCCATGGGCGAGTTGGCATACATCGAAGCGCGTAAGCGGCAGGCGCTCGATTACATTGAGGCCGATTACCCGCGCTTTGCTGTGCTCTGCTTGAAGCGATTTATTTATTTCTGGGCTGGGCCGCCACGGCTGTCACAAATCTGGTGGCTTGCAGAAGTAAAAAATTCGCTCTTCCTGGCTTCCTCTGTGCTCATGTTCTGGGGGCTCGGGCGCGCTCTGCGCCAGCGCAGACCAGGCGCCTGGCTGGTGTTCTGGCTGATCCTGCTCTACCCTGCAATCTATTACGTGGTCTATCCGGGCCAGCGCTACCGTCATCCCATTGAACCGGAGATAATGATTCTCGGGGTCTTCGTGCTTACCGAAGCGGGCAAAAAAAGTAAAGATCTTCCCAAGAAATAACAGGGAACTTGGTCGATCCAGCCATCGTATAACTATCTTGGGGGAGAGTTCTTCTCGAATTTACCCCTCACCAATTTTAACTCTTCACGTCTAATGCTTCAGAACGGAGAGTTCTATGAACCGCCGACAAGAATTGCAAACCCGGTCCGCTTTCGTCCTGACTTTCTGTGCAATGCTCATCTCCGCACAGGCTGCCCATGCCTCCGATCACCGCGGCTATACCGAGGAATTCCATCAGACCTACACGCTCGCTCCCGGCGGCCGCGTGGAACTCGACAACATCAACGGCGACGTTCACATCTCCACGTGGGATCAAAATGAAGTCAAGGTTGACGCTGTGAAGTATGCCGACAGGAAAGACCGCCTCGACGAAGCGCGCATCGAAATTGATTCTGGCAAAGACTATCTTTCGATTCGCACTAAGTACCCCGATCATGACCTCACTTTCAACTGGGGATCGCATAACAATCCCGCCGGCGTAGAATACACATTGACGGTGCCGCGCGGGGCACGCCTTGACGAAATCAAGCTGATCAACGGCGCACTCGACGTGACCGGCGTAAGCGGCGAAGTGAGTGCCTCATGCATCAATGGCAAAATCGAGGCGCACAATCTCTCCGGCCGCGCCGAACTCTCTACCATCAACGGCCGCCTCGACGCCAGATTCGACCAACTTTCCAACTCATCGATCGAATTGAAATCCGTGAATGGCTCGGTGGAATTGACGATCCCGTCCGACTCCAAAGCAGAGATCGAGGCCAGCACGGTTTCCGGAGGAATTGGGAACGACTTCGGCCTGCATGTGAACAATCATCAATTCGTCGGCCACGATTTGCGCGGCGAATTGGGCAACGGCGGCCCACACGTAAAGCTGGAGAACGTGAATGGCCACATCGAAATCCGCCACGCTTCCGACGGCCGCGCCCTGAGCCCGGCAAAGGATTTGAATCATCGCGATAAAGACGACGATGACGGCAGCGAAATCTAGTTTTGAAAGGGCGCGGCTTCAGCCGCGCCGCGCTTAATAAATCGTGTATCCCGGCGCCGGCGTCCGCAGATCGGGCTTCGAAGCCGTCAGCAGCAACGCGCCTTCGCGTTTGAACGCCTTCAGATCGTCCAGGCTGTGAAACGATTTCGTTTTGTAGTCGTCCGGCGTGGGCGTGTCATCGGGAACGCGGATCGCTTCCACATTTTCGAAAGCGTGTTTCTTCAACAGCTCAACATACTCCGCTGCAGAGCGCACATGCACCGGCACTTTCAACTTGTCCACCCACTGCAACGAATATTGGTTGTCTTTGTATAGATTGATCAGGATGAATAATTTTCCCCGCGGAGCCATCACCCGGAAAAGTTCCATCAGCGCGCGATCCTGATCGGCATAGTAATAAAACGATTCCACCGACAACACCTTGTCGAAGAAATTTTCTTCCCACGGAATCTGCTGCGCCGATCCCCAGACGTAGAGCACATTGTCAAAATCTTTCGAGGCGGCGCGCGCCTCGCGAATCATCTCATCGGAAACATCGAGGCCGACCACCTGCCCGAAGCCATCCGGCCCTTCGCCCACCAACCGCGCCAGCAGCCGCGTCGCCCACCCCGAGCCGCAACCGAGATCGAGCAAGCGCTCACCCGGGCGCAGCTCCATCCGGCGAATCGTCTTCGCCGTAATATCGAGATGGTGGTTCTCCATCTTCGGGCCTTCGCCCGCAGCGGCCCAGCGGTTGAATTCCTGCTGCAGTTTTTCGTCGGGGGTGAGGGATTTTTCTGGCATGGGAGGATTTTACCGCGTCGCCGACTGTGCGCGGGGTATGCGTGAGTATCCGGACCAATCGCTTCTTAGAATAAGCGTTGTGGCCTGGCTGCAGCAGTTGACCAGCTAGGAGAGATGATGTCTTTCTAGCGTACCAACGTGCTGTGATCCCGCTATACTCAGCGAGTGAAGCGATTCCTGGTCTTGGCCTTAGTCGCAGTCGTCTTCGGTTACCAAACTGCCCTCGGGACACTCATGGTCGTAGTGCCTGCGAACGGCGGGTTCGTCGTGGCGGCGGATACACGTGTCGGTTTTGCGGATTCCACGTGCGACGGTATAAGGAAAATACACTATCCAAAACAAAGAAGGAATACCGTGGTGCTATCAGCCGGGAAATCAGCCGTCACCCCGTTTGACAAACCTCCGGACCATCCCTGTGAATACATGAAATCGATGCCACGAAAGCTAGATATAGATCGCCTGGTTTCGATGCGCCTGGATGCGACCCCAAATGACATACTGTCTGAAGCCGAAGTAAATAAAATCGCGAATGATAGTTTTCAGGCGGTGAAGGCATTTGACGAAGCACACAGGAAGTTACACCCTCTGGACGCCTACATCGGAGTTGGATTCCAAGTTGACATCGTAAGTTATGACGAGAAACACAAGACAGTGTTACTTGGCGGTTTTGCCGTCCACGTCGATTCAAACGGAACACCTGCGCTGTGGCGAAACACGCCATTCCAGCGATTGTCTGAAGCAGACCGACTTGGGATAATGGTTGTCGGAGACCGGGATTTCGCAGCAAAATACATTCATACAGCCCAAATGCAAGCAATTCTTGGGAAGTCTATTGGTCAGGTTTCATTGGCGGATGCAACGTCTGCCGCACTGAACTACGTCGTTGACGGTGAGAAATCCTCCGAAATAGTGAAGGACGACCCACATAGTCCCATTGGTGGCCCAATAGACGTGGCGACGATCACCAGAGCGGGAATTCATATAAAACGCCACTGAATGAGGGAACCAGTAGTTGGCGAAATATCGCCACTAAATTCACAGTAAAATCATCGGCTCGCTACTAGCCACGTGGTCGGCAATCTAAAAACTGAGCTCCCACCTCATCGCTACCGCCAACGTCGCCTCTATGCTACAGTTTTCCTCCACATGGCGACACGCCCTCAGAATCCTTCTCAACCTGAGCCCGGCCCGATATCTCTATACTGCCCAACCTGCGCGAAAGAAGTAAATGATCCGCTAACCTGCGGCGACTGCTCTGCCGTCATCTGCCGCCGCTGCGGCACGCCGCTGGAATCTCCAGACGAACTGGGAATCGGATAATGGATTCCCTCGCCGCATCGACAGCCGAACCTCCCGCTTCGAACTCCGATTCCACGCCAGCACAACCGACTTTGGTTCGCGGACTCAGCCTGCTCGATTCCGTGCTGCTCTTGGTAAGCGGCATTATCGGCTCTTCGATTTTTCTCACCGCGAAAGACATCGCGGGCCCGCTGCCGCAGCCCATGCTGTTCTTACTTGTCTGGGTGATCGGCGGCGTGATTTCGCTATTCGGCTGCGTCGCCTTCGCCGAGCTAGGTTCGATGTTTCCCGAGTCCGGCGGCCAGTACGTTTATCTCCGCGAGGCCTACGGCGATCTGGTCGCCTTTCTTTACGGTTGGATGCTTTTCGCGGTCGCCAACGGTGGCAGCATCGCGGCGCTCACCGTCGCTTCTGCCGCTTACACGGGGCAAATCTTCCCGATTGTCTCGCAAGAGCACGTAGTCCTCACGCTTGCCGGCATCACCATCAACCGCGCGCAGATATTCGCATTACTTTTAATCGCTCTAATGACCTACGTGAATGTAGCCGGATTGCGTTGGGGCGCGCTTTTGCAAAATCTTTCCACCTGGACCAAGTTTGCGGCCATGGCCGCCTTTGTCGTCCTCGGATTCGCCATCGGTAAAGGGGATTGGTCGCACTTCCGCGCGCACGGCGTCGGGCTCGGCATGGGAGTTCATCCCACGCAGTTAATCTCCGCCATGGGCATCGCCCTCATCGCAGTTTTTTGGGCGTACGACGGATGGGTCTACATCACCTGGGTCGCAGGCGAAGTGAAAGAGCCGCGCCGCAATGTTCCGCTGGCCATGGTTCTCGGCGTGCTCGTGGTTGGCGCCATCTATATGGCCATGAACATGACCTACCTCTACGCGCTGCCTCTCAACCAGATTGCGCAGCACGAAACCATCGCTCACGCCGCCGCAACCGCACTGTTTTCGTCTCGCGCCGCGGTATGGCTTTCGCTCACCATCGCGGTCTCGTGTTTCGGCGCGGCCGCCACCTGCACGCTCTCCGGCGCGCGCGTCTATCTGGCCATGGCGCAGGATGGAGTCTTCTTCAAGCGCATGGCAGTCATCCATCCCAAGTGGCGGACACCGGCCTTCAGCCTCATTGGGCAAAGCGTATGGGCCGCATTGCTCACTCTCAGCGGACGTTATGACGAACTCTATACCTATGTAATGTTTGGCATGGTGCTCTCTTACACGCTCACCGTGATCGGACTTTTTATTCTTCGCTGGAAACGTCCAAACCTTCCCCGCCCCTATCGCTGCACGGGATATCCGTGGTTGCCTGCAATCTACGTGCTGGTCGGCGCGGCCTGGACTTTGAACACGATCGTCACCCGTCCCTCCGAGGCCTTCTGGGGCACCGCAATTGTATTGGTCGGCGTGCCTGGATATTTATATTGGAAGCACAGCAGCAGGAAAGCCGCTGCATAGCGGCTTTCCACTCGGCCATAACGCCCGTAACTTTATCTTGTACCCCCATTTGCAGTACCTTGGTGTAGTGATCACAAGTGCGTAATCGTCCGCGCCTTTGCGCCTGCTTTGGAGAAGACATGAGCCGTTCCGTTATCTTCCGTCTGTTTCTCATCGGGTTCCTTGTCTCTGCCCTGTTTACCGCCTGCTCGCGCGATCCCAACATTCGCAAGCAAAAATATCTGGAGAGCGGCGACCGCTATTTCGAAAAGGGTAAATATGCCGAGGCGGCGATTCAGTACTCCAACGCAATCCAACTCGATTCCCGCTTCGCCCAGGCTCATTACCAGTTGGGGGAAACTTATCTCAAGCAGGGCGACAGGACTCGCGCTTTTCAGGAACTCTCCCGGACCGTCCAACTCGATCCCGATAACTATCGTGCCCACATCGATCTCGTCAATCTCTTGGTTGCGTTCCGCAATCTGGATGGGTCTGCGAATGACGATTACCTGAAGCAAGCGCGGGTTCACCTCGACCTCCTCCGCCAGGCACAGCCGCAGAATCCCGAGGTCTTCCAGGCATGGGCCGATTACTATGCCGCGCAGAACAATCTGGGTTCGGCTATGCAGGAGATGCAAAAAGGCATAGCCGCGGACCCCAGCCGCTCTGAGTCCTATTTGGATCTCGCGCTGCTTCAACTACGCTCGAACCTGCCTGAGCTGGCGGAGGTCGATTTTAAAAAAGCCGCCGAGCTTGCTCCCAGGGCCATGAATGCGCAGATGGCGCTGGCAGGCTTCTACCAGTCGCGCAACCGCATGCCGGAAGCCGAACAGCAATTCCAGCACGCCATCAGCGTCGATCCCAAAGATCCATCCCCGCGCGAAGCGCTGGTGCGTTTGTACATGGTGGAAGGCAAGAAAACTGATGCCGAAAACTTTCTGAAGCAAACCAAGATCGATCTGCCGGATAATCCCGATGGCTACAGCATGCTCGGCGATTTCTATTTCGCCTCCGGCGACCTCGACAAAGCGACGGCAGAATACGCCTCGCTCTACAGCGACCACCCCAGAAATCTTAAAGTTAAGAAAAACTATATTCAGCTTTTGATTCTAAAAAACCGCCTGGTAGAAGCTACCAAGCTGAACAATGAGGTCCTCAAATCAAATCCAAATGAGGTGGATGCGCTGGTCTATCGCGGGCAGATACTACTTCGCCAAAACGACGCCAATGGCGCGGTCGATGCCTTGCAACAAGCGGTTAAGAACGATTCCAGCAACGCCGTGGCACACTACCAACTCGGCCTTGCCTTCGACATGCAGCACAACGATGAGCGCGCAGAATCAGAGTGGCACGATGCAGTGCGCCTGCGTCCCGATCTTACTGAGGCGCAACGAGCTCTGGCTTCGCTGGCGTTGCGCCGTGGCGATCTCGACGCGCTCACCCAAACCGCGCAGCAGATCATCGCCAATGCGCCCTATGCCCCCGATGGCTACCTAATGCGGGCGCTGGCGGAGATGAATCGCCAGAATTATTCTGGCGCTGAACAGGATTTGCACAAAGCCATGGAAATTGCTCCGGGCAATCCCACTCCCTACGTTCAGATGGGCAATCTCCATCAAGTGCAAAAGCAATACACTGAGGGCATTAAGTTTTATCAGCAGGCTCTTGATAAGGACCCAACATCTACCGATGCTCTACAGGGCATCATGAACACCTACCTGGTGCAGAAGCAGCCCGACCAGGCCATTGCCGCCGCGCGCGCCCAGATTGCGAAGTCTCCGAACGCCAGCGGCTTCTATGACCTGCTCGGCACGGCGCTCTTTCAGAAAAAAGATTTCAGCGGCGCCCATGACGCCTTTCAAAAGGCGATCGACCTCGACAAAACTAATTCCGACGCGCTCTTAAAGCTCGGTGAAGTACAGGCTGCCGAAGGCTCGGTGAGCCAGGCTTTAGCCACATATCAGCAATCGATCAAGGATCACCCGCGCGACATCGCGTTCTACATTCTCGCCGGCGAGATGTATGAATCGCAAAGCAACTGGGACCAAGCCAAGGGCATGTACCAGAAGGCGCTGGAGATTCAGCCGGACAATCCGCTAGCTTCAAACAATCTTGCCTACGTGATGCTGCAGGAAGGCGGCAACGTGGACGTGGCCTTCGCCATGGCGCAAACCGCGCGGCGCGGTATGCCTGATTCGTCGAATGCAGCCGATACTTTGGGCTGGGCTTATTTTCAGAAAGGCGTGTACCAGTCCGCAATTGATCTATTCCAGGAATCGCTGCGGCTGAGCGAGAAGCGCGGCGCGTCCGATGATCCGACGGTGCACTACCATCTCGGCCTCGCTTACGAAAAAATCAATCAGCCGGCGCAGGCGCGCCAACAACTGGAGCGCACGCTGAAGATTAATCCCAACAACAGTGACGCGCGTAAAGCATTGGCGGAGTTGCGGGGATAGTTCAACCCGCGCTTTTCCGTATTATTGCCAGCGCTGCGCAGAACCAGGACTTCCCTTCGAGAATTGTCGGCGCACGATGCTCAGAAAAGCTTCGACCGCCGGGTTATCGAGGTTAGGCTTCAACCCGATGTCAATCGATGTCCAGTGGCGAGAGCGCACTTTCTTGTAAATCACTCCCGGCATCGCGAAACTGGCGACACACGCCGGGACCAGGGATATGCCCGATCCGGCAGCGACCAGGCGCACTACGGTTGGCCACTGTGGAGCCTCCTGCACAATGTTTGGCCGGAACCCTTCTGCTTCACAGCAGGCGAGAGTTCGATCAAACGCGAGCGGCCCCATCCGTCGCGCAAAAAGTACAAACGGCTCGTTTCGCAAATCTCGGGGATGAATGCTGGCGCTGCCTGCAAGTTTGTGACGAGCCGGGAGCACGGCGATGAATCGCTCTTGCAGGATCGATTCAATCAATAGCCCATCCTGAGGCTCGCCGTCGCGAAGAAAGCCCAGATCCAGTGTGCCATCCAACAGTGTCGGGATTTGCTCAGTGGTGACCAGTTCTCGCAATCGCAATTCGACCTTAGGGTGCAGGCGGCGATAGCGTTCGATCGCTTTGGGCAATGTGGTGAGCATCACCGAACCGCTGAATCCCACTGTCAGAACTCCTTCCTGGCCGTTCCCCAACCGCCGCGCCATTTCCACGTCATCCTGTATCTTTGTGACAGTATTCCGTGCGCACTCCCGAAAATACTGGCCAACTCTGGTCAGCCGGACTCCTCGAGTTGTGCGATCGAACAGGGGATGGCCCAGCATCCGTTCGAGGCTCCTGATCTGCTGGCTAAGCGGCGGTTGCGCCATCCCCAGTTGCACTGCTGCCTTGCTGAAATGCAAGGTTTCGGCGACCGCAAGAAAGTAGCGCAAGTGCCTGATCTCGATTTCTTGCTTCATATCAATTTCGTCTCAGTGAAGATCATTCAGATATTGGACATATCTGCACCTCAGATTCTATCGTTTTAATCTAAGTAGTGGATATGCAGATGACCTTTGCTAAAGAACAGACTCCGCCCATCGCCGAAATTAATATCCGTCAGTTTCAGCCCGGGGATGCCGCAGCATTTCGAAGGCTCAATGAAGAATGGATCACCCGCTTCTTCCGCATAGAGCCCAAGGAAGCGCCCATTATTAACGATCCGCAGAGCAATATTCTGGATCTGGGCGGCAGAATATTCTTCGCGACTGCCGGTGAAAGATGTGTCGGATGTTGCGCACTGATTCCCGCCGAGGAGAGGGAGTTTGAGGTAGCAAAGATGGCGGTTGAGCCTTCGTACCAGAGAGCCGGCATTGGCCGCAGGCTGCTTCATGCAGTCATCGAAGAAGGGCGAAATGCTGGCGCGAAAAGACTCTATTTGGAGACCAACCATGTGCTGACGCCCGCGATCCGTCTGTATGAGTCCCTGGGATTCAAGCACATCGATCCGAGTCGCATTGTCCCTTCTCCATACGCGCGAGCCGATGTGTATATGGAGTTAATCTTAGCCTGAAGGCGCGCACGAAATCGAAAGATCACACCGAGAATTTCGGATCGCCTTCAACAATTTCCATCTGAAGTTTTGGCGCTTCCCCACTCTTCCAAAGACCGGTTCGAGATTTAACGCGATAGCTGAGAGCGCCTCCATCCGGTCGGTCGCTGCGTTCGAGAGGGCGAGGAATGCAGACGAATTCTGTTTCGATGAATCCGCTGCTGGCGTGAACCACTGAGTAGCCGTGGCCTCCCATATCGATAAATGAGAGGTGCGGCGACAAATCGGGATTGGACAAGGCTCGCGCCTTCGCGATGTCCCCGGTCTGCAAGTACTCGAAGCAGGATCGCACTCCATGTCGAATGAGCAGGTTCATTATTGGCTGCGGAGCGTGATCGCCCGGCCCTTGGCCAACGTAGAGCGATTGCAAAGGATGTTCTTTCGGTAAGACGTGTTCCAATGCTTCGATCACTCCCGGGGCTGAGATCGAACCCGTCACAAAAGCAATCCCGACGGGCACAAAAGGCTTCGGTGGCAGGGACTTCGCAGCCAGGCCCGCCCAAAAGCTGTGGCGGTCTCCGGCGATCGTGGCAAAACCAGTGATCCCGTTGGTCTGAACGAAGTCGTAAATCTCGCCGCGCTCCACATACGCACTACCGTGATCCCCCATCGGAGAAATAGCATAACCGGCGCTTGGCCACGGCTTTGCTGTTCCTTGAGGCAGGTTTTGCAGATCGGCACGCATGTCCAGCGTGGCGGTGGTATTGCCCCAAATCTTCCACGTTGCTTTCGAGGCGCGCAGGCGTTCCAGAAACCATGTCTTTTGCTCAGCGCCAAGAATTGTCTGCGCAGGACGGTCCCTCCAGAAATTTTCCATCTCGACGCTGCCGAAATGGATTGACGCTGGCGGCCGGCCGCCATTGTAGGTCTTGCCCGCATCCATGATTTCCATAGCATCTTCAGGAATGAACTCGGGAAAGTCATCGCTCGAAAGAGGTTTTGACTCAGGCTGATCGGTCGGCGTCTCGGAGCGATAGGTACGTTGGTCGGTAACGATCAACTCAACATTCCGCCCCCATCGCAAGGATCGGTAACCTTTGAGGCTACCGATCGCCGCAAGATTGTTCGGTTCCTGACCGAGGCCGTGCTCGTCGAAACGAGTAACCGGAGTATCGACCACCTGCGGAGGATCGAAGCAATCCAGCGAAGGCCCGCTGGGTTTCGTGATCCGCGCCGGTTGATACTCGAAGAACGCCTGGTTGGCCGCTACTTTGCGAGTCTGCGCCGGAAGATTTTTTCCGCCAAATCTTTGCAGGGATTGCCAGCCCAGCCAACTGAACTCATGGTTGTCCCACATGTTGATGAAGGGCCAGCGTGCCCGCGCATCCTGAAGATCGGGATCGCTCAGATATCCGCGATAGACGGCGCGATAATCTTCCACGGTCGTGGGGATATGAAAGTCGCGGATCTTCTCGCCTTGCGGGTAACGGACGACATCGCGCAGACGACGGTCATACATTCCCTGCGGACGATCCTCCGGATACCAGACGATTTCATAGATGAAGTCGCCAAGGTGAAGTACGAAGCCGATCCGATCCACTTCGGCAGCGTGTTCATCTTCAAAAATCATTCTTCGGTAGGCGTTCTGCGCTCCCTGGTTCGCATTTTGGCAACTCACAAAAACAAAATGAACGGGTCTCGCATCGTCCACTTCCGGCGCCGTGATTGTCCGGCCAATGCGACTACCGAAACCTTCGGGATCGGTGAAGCGGTACCAGTACACGCGGCTGGGTTTCAGCCCACCAACTAACACACGGCAGGTCCAGTCGGATGCGGCGGAAGCCGGTACCGTGGCAGTCGCAACCACACGCGTGAACAGCTCATCCTCGGCAACCTCCACATTTAATTGGACAGCCGGCTTTGTCGCGGTTGGCGCATGGCGCGTCCACAACAGAACACTGTTGCTATCGGGATCTCCCGAAGCCACTCCCTCCGGAAAAACATCGCGGCGTTCGTGCCAGGCAATGTTGGACTTCGTCCCAAGCGCTTTACCCCATGCTGCTGTTGCACCCATGGCAGCCGCCATGGCCAAAAAAGACCGTCTGGTGATGAACATAATCATCCTCCCGGCTCAAAGAAGAAATTCGCGGACCTAGCCAACACCGTTAGACGTACACCCATACAATTCGACACCAGAAAAAACCCTGCCACCAAAAGGCGGCAGGGTAAGTTTTGCGCATTCACCAGCTTCTATTTGCTGCGGAAGTAATCGGCGAAGCCTTTTGCTTTTGGCACTCCCACGCCGGTTACGTTGTCCCAGCCCACTTGTGTGGTCAAGGCAGCCGGATCGCTGCACTGTGTCGTCCCGAAGCCGATTGCCACCTGGCAATCAGTGCCGAATGAATACACGACCAGCGTGTCCACGAAGTAGGGATAAACCCATTCCGCGCTGAGAAAGTTATAGTTCGCGGGCGCCGCTGCGCCCAACGTCTCAGCTGGATCGTACTCGGTGGTGCCGTTGGTGTCCTTGATCGATGCGGTCACGTTGTTCTTCGACGTGACCGGAACGATATCGTAGATCGCAGATGCGGGCAGCGAGTAGAGATAAGGCGCAGCCTGCCCCAGCGGCGGTTTGTTATTGAACTGTGCTTCCTGATTAGCAATGGCCCACAGAGCAGAGAACATCGGAGTTGAAACACTCGTGCCGCCGATCACCTCCCAAACTTGGGGAGGATCTAGCGAGGGAATGCTGATCAGGATCGCAACTCCAGTGGTCGGATCCGCCAGCCAAGAGATATCCGGGAGTTGGCGGTAGCTACCAGACAGTTGGCTTTGATACGAAGGCTTGGGCCAGCCGCTGGTGCAGTTAAAGTCGGAATCCTTATAAACGCAGTTGCTGGTGCCTCCGCCTCCGCCGAACTCAAAACCGATGAAGCCCGGCGGATCGCTGACGGCTCCATGCAATACGGGCGCGCTCCAATTAGTTCCCCACCCTGCTTGCCAGGCAATCTCATTCTTGGCGTTCAGCGCCAGACTCACGCCGCCAACGGCCGTAGCCCAGGGAGAATCCGCCGGGGCGTTAACCGTCTGCGGGAATCCTTGAGTTGTATAGTCGCCGTAATCGCCGGTGGCGTAGTTGGTTGAGATGCCCTCGGCAGCGCCGATTTCCGCGATGAGATTCTCCGTCTCCAGTTCGGTAGTCGCCACGCTCGACTCCGGTGCTCCGAAGCTGCCTGAAAGTACGGTCCCGAGGTTATCGTGCACAACTAAAAATTCAGCTTCATCTACATCATCAAAGCTACTCGACGGAGGAACCACCAGATTGATGTTGGCATTGGGCGCGACCGCATGCGACCACTCCACATCGAGATTGATTTCTACGTTGTCCCAGCCTTCGCAAGTATTGGGCGCGGTGTAAGTAACCTCGAGGAAGGGCTGCTGGTTTTGGCTATACGGAATCAACTTGGGCAATCCGAATTGTTTTGAGAAGGCATTGACGTCGGCCAAAATCGTAGGCGTACCGCACCAGTCGATGATGGCGATGGTTTGATCGGTGCCTTCATATTGATCGTGCTCGTTGTAAAGGCCGGTGAGATTGTATGCGGCCTGAACCACCGGCGGCGTGTAGGCGCAGCCCAGAGTGGTCTGGCTTGCGAGATTAATCTTATTGCCCGTGTAAGTGCCGATGGGCAATGATCCGTTATTGTTGTTGGAATATGTCTCTTTCTCCGTGCCCGTGAAACATTGCGAGGAAAAGAATTCGGCATTGGTCGCCGTCGCCGGCTTTGCTACTGCGGCCGCAGTAGTACCGCCGATGGTCGTCGTCCGTAGTTCATACGGGTGCTCGTAGCCGGTTGTATCCAGACCGGAGACCGCTCGCACAAGCGCACCCGCGGCTCCCTCAACATAAGGATCGCCGTCATTGGCGCGGATAGTCTTACCGCGCACCTGATAATTGTTGAGTTGCACGTGGAACGCTTTCTCCACATCGCCAACCGTGCCGCGTGCTCTAACATAAAAATTGTCCGGGCCAGATTTCACCACGGTAAGGTTATGCTCGGTAAAAAACTGCCGCACGGTATTAGCTTCGTCCGCTGTCGGAGCAAAACGAGCGGCGATACCTTTTGATGTGAGCCAGTGTCGATAGTTGGGAGAAGCTGAATCGTAAAGCGACCGCGTTAAAGCATCGAATTCGCTCTGGTTGTGAAGTTTCAGCCAGATGCTGACTTCGATCACCTTGGATGGATCTTCGGCGCCGAGATTCTTCGCCGTGGAAACGTATCTCGGCGTATTGTGCGCAATCATTTTCCCGTCCATCGCATTCGACGGCAATACCGCACCACTTATCGCAACCAGTATTACAACGGATAACCATTCCAGACTGCGAACCGTCTTTGCCGCCCTGTTCCTTCTGTTCATTACTTCCTCCGGGGAATTGTGTGAGATACAAACCGTAAAGCCTGCGCGCTTGCGACACGCCAGCCCATTCCGATTTAAGTTCCTGATGCAAGACTTCGGGTAATGAGAGTTAAGGCATGGACCTGAAACCCCGCGGTTGAATACGTGGCGATTCCGGCCAGTGACTGAAATCCCGCAATGGTAGCCTGTTCTCAGGCGGTTGGCAAATGAGCGAAAGGATTTTGACAGCGTCCCAGTCTTGCCGGTCCAGACGAAGAAACGGCCGAGCTTGGCTCGACCGGAGACTGGGAAAGGCTGGCACTTAGTCAGCGGCGACGGTGTGATTTACTTCTTCAGGAGTGCGGCGCGCCACGCGGTTCGAGGGTAGGCCCGCGTCGCGGATTTTATACAGCAGCGCGCGGTAGCTGATGTTCAGGGCGCGGGCTGCGCTCTTGCGATTCCAGTGATGATGCTGCAAGACCTTAAGGATGATCTTGCGCTCCAGTTCATGCACCGCCTGCCGCGTGATTTTTTTCAGAGAGATTGGTCCCTCGACGGAAATGTCGGCGCTGAAGAAATCCGGTTCGTGAGGCCGCAGGTCGCCGGAGATAGATTCTTCCGTGCCAAGGATGACATACCGCTTCATCAGATTTTCCAGCTCGCGGACGTTACCCGGCCAGCGATATTTCCGGAACGTGTTCATCAATTCGGTGGAAAGAGGTTTGGCGCGTGAATTAAATTTGCGGTTGTAATACTCGAGAAAGTAGGCAACCAGATCCGGAATATCTGTGGCGCGTTCGCGCAATGACGGCATCCGCAGATTCACGACGTTGATGCGGTAGAACAGATCGGCGCGGAAGGTGCCGCTGGCAATTTCCTCTTCCAGATTTCGATTGGTGGCGCAGACGACGCGAACTTCGACTTTCTTATCTTCCTGAGCGCCGATGCGGCAGAACTGGCCATCCTGCAGAAGCTGCAACAACTTCGACTGCAGGCTCATGTCGAGTTCGGAAATTTCATCGAGAAACAAAGTACCGCGATGCGCCATCTCCACGCGTCCGGGCTTCATGCCAAAGGCGCCGGTGAAGGCTCCTTTTTCGTAGCCGAACAATTCGCTCTCGAGCAGCGTTCCCGGAATCGCGGGGCAATTCACCTTCACCCATGGCCCGGTTTTCCATGGCGAAGCGCTGTGGATCATGCGCGCGATGATGTCCTTGCCGGTACCGCTTTCACCCTGGATGAGCACGGGCACGTTCGCGCCGGCAATTTTAGCTAGGCGTTCGCGGAGACCCCGCATGACCTCAGTTCCCCCAAAAATCACTGCCTCAGGCGGCATCTCGCCAAGAGGCTGAATGAGGGAACTGACTGGGTTTGATGTACTCATAAGGGTTTGTTGGCTCGGTGGCATATTCCACTAGCAGTGGAGCATGCGCAAAGCCAAACGTTGCGGAGAATGCACATACTATTGGAGGCTAGTCTATCTGGTTGATGAAAAGCAACTTACTAAAGATTAAGGCGGTTCGAAGCGGGTAATCAGTGGAGTAACAAGGCACAGGAGAGGTGGGGTTGGAGAAGAGAAAAGATTTTCACACCACAGAAGCCAGCTTCCGTCGCGTCGCTTTGAGTTGGGGATGGGAATTCACCAGTGGCCGGGAAAACTTCAGACCCACCAGGTTGTAACCTTCGGCGTGTTGCGTGCGCAAAGCCTTGGCCCGCAGGCTGCGCGCGACCTTGGGCAGCGTCGCAAAGGCAGCCAATGGAGCGCTTGGAATCTCCAGCGAAACCTGCGTGGAGGAAGGCAGAGAGCGACGAACCGCCAAAAGCATGCCACCGGCAGAGATGTTCAGGGCCGTGGCAAACTCCAGAAACTCCCTCTCCTGTCCAACCTGGCCTCTGACGAAGACGGGAATCGCCAATGGTAAACGGGACCACCTTCGGCGCTCTGTAGCTGGCGTACTCGGGCTCACGCACACCCCTTCCGTCGTCGTTACAACGTGACAGTTCAAGCATCTTAGGGGCCAAAGCAGGAGTTAGGGGCGGCACCGCCCGAGTTACAGGCAGGAAAATCCAAGAGAAACGGGTAAGCGGCGGGAATCGAAGGCAAGAAACCGGGCAAAGTGCCTGGCTTTTCATGATTTTCGGAGTGAGGAAGTTTTGCCTTCCGTCCAGTTATCCGGGAGGCTTAAAACGACTCGGAAGTGCAAGGTTTTGCTACACTTGGGTAATCAGCGTGCATTTTCCGTTGACATGAAAAGTGCCATGACATACGATTTTGTTCACAGCATTCTTCCTTAACCAGTCGAGTGCTTCCTCCCTTTGACCGCCGTACTCCTTATGGCCACCGTGCAAAAGAATATGTCTGCTTCCGGCCTCGCGGGGAAGCTTAACGGAGACAGAGCAGGATCGTCCGCTGCTCCGATTCCCGGAACGGGAGACGCGAGTCCGGTCGATTTGCAGCAGGAGTACGCCGATTTACAGGAGCGATTCCAGCGTACTACGAATGCTCTCGGGTCCGCCGCACATGACCTCAAGACACCTTTGGCGATTCTGAACGGTTACGTGGAATTGCTGCAGAGCGAGAAGCTGGGATCATTGAATGCACGCCAGCGCGAAGTGCTGGGCGACATGCAGGCGAGCGGTAAACGGCTGCAACAGTTCATCCAGGATTTCCTCACCTTCAGCGCATTGGAAACCGGTGGCCTGAAGATGCAGTTCACCGATGGCAACCTCAACCAGTGCCTCTCGGAAGTCTGCCGGCTGTGGTCGACGCGTTTTCAGGAAAAAGGACTGGCGCTTTACTTTCTGGCGAATGACAAGCTGCCCAGATTTCCTTTCGATTCTCCGAAGCTGGAGCGCGTGATCTCGAACTTGCTCGAAAATTCTTTCAAGTTTATTCCGCAAGGCGGTACGGTATGGCTGCATGCGGAGCCTTACATGTGGGAGCGGCGCGCGGCGGCTCAGCCGGCGGAAGCCGGCGAAAGACGCAGGCAGGAAACGACACAGCCGAATTCAGTGAAAGTCAGCGTCTCCGATACAGGTCCGGGAATCCCGGCGGAGTTTCATCAGGAAGTGTTCGACGATTTCTTCCGCCTGCCCGGCACTGAAAATCAGGAAGGCATGGGATTGGGTCTGTCGATTGTGCGCCGTCTGGTGCTCGGCATGGGAGGAAAAATCTGGGTGGAGAGCGATCCCGGTGCGGGTTGCAAGTTCTCCTTCCTGATTCCCTTCAAACCTGTGCCGAACTCCGCGGGCAAAGGAAAGAATCGATGAAGGAAACCGCGAAAATTCTGCTGGTGGATGACGAACCGGCCATGCTCCGCTACATCCGGACGCTGCTCGAAGTTGACGATTACAAGGTGGAGACCGCCTCGACGGGCGAAGAGGCGCTGAAGCTCGTAGAAAAAGGTCTGGAGCCGGATCTGGTGCTGCTCGATGTGCTCATGCCGGGAATCGATGGCCTCGAAACCCTGGAACAACTCCGGCAGAAGCGACCTGGAGTGAAAGTCGTAATGCTTTCCTGCGTTAACGACACCAAGAAAGTCGTGCAGGCAATGCGCCTGGGAGCGCAGGATTATCTAACCAAACCTTTTCAGAAAGCGGAGCTGGATGCGGTGATCGACCAGTGCCTCGATCAGGGAAAAGGTCCGGTTGGAGGAGAAGTCGAAGAAGTCGCCGACGATGTCTTCTTCATTGCCGCCAGCCCGGCTATGCGGAAGATCCGATCGCAGGCGGCTCTCGTCGCGAATGTCGATATACCAGTGCTGCTGCTGGGTGAGAGCGGAACCGGCAAGGAAGTGCTGGCGCGGCTGATTCACAAGCTCTCTCCGCGCGCTCACCGAACGTTCCTGAAGGTGAATTGCGCGGCCGTGCCCGCTGATCTGCTGGAAAGTGAATTGTTCGGCTACGAGCCCGGAGCATTCACCGGAGCAACGCACGCCAAGCCGGGCAAGTTCGAACTATGCAACAAAGGTACGATCCTGCTCGATGAAATCGGCGAGATGCCGCCTGCGCTACAAGCCAAGCTGCTGCACGTGCTGCAGGACCAACAATTCTCGCGCCTCGGAAGCCGGAGCGTAATCAAGGTGGACGTGCGTATCCTTGCCGCCACTAATATCGACATCCCACAGGCGCTGGCAACCAAGCGGCTGCGCGAAGATTTGTATTACCGCCTGAATGCGTTCACGTTACAACTGCCGCCGCTGCGCGAACGCAAAGAAGAAATTCCCATTCTGCTGAAACATTTCATGACGCGCATGGCCGAACAATATGCGCGCCCTCAGCTTCCACTTTCACAACCGCTGTTGGAAGCCTGCCAAGCTCATTCCTGGCCGGGTAATTTGCGCGAGCTGAATAACTTTTTGAAGCGCTACCTGATCCTTGGAGATGAGAACCTGGCGGCGGCCGAACTGCAGCCCCGGCACGATGGCAACGGCGGCGCGGCACACGGCGATTCAGGAACCAAGACCGGAGAAGCCGGCGGCGGATTAAAATCACTGGCTCGTAGCGCGAAAGACGAAGCTGAAGGGGAAGCCATCCGGCAGGCGCTTGAACAGACCAACTGGAATCGCAAGCAAGCCGCCGCTCTTCTGCAGATCAGCTACAAAGCCCTGCTCTACAAGATTCGGCAATATGGAATCGCCGAAGCCAAGAGTCATCACAAGCTCTCCGCCGGAGCATAGACTCAGCCCTAATTTAGCTCATCGGTGCGCAGAACGCGTGCCTAATGCCTACTGCACCGTCAGCGTGAACCCAATACTCTGGGTACTCGATCCCGAAGTCGCAGTAACTGTGAGAGGATAGGTGCCCGCAGGGGTTCCACTCACGACCGGCTGCTCTTTCTGATGGCTGCATGCTGGCTGCAACACCACGAGCCCAAAAAGAACTGATAACGCGAGGAATGCCAGCAGCCGGTTGCGCCTGCGCTTGCTGCCGCCCAAGCCAAGTAGAGCCATTCCCGGCGCCATTAGCCACAGTGCATAAATCGGACCACGCCACTTTCTGGAAGTGATGGTGGTTGGCGGACGCGCGGTCGTGGTCACGCTTAGCGCGCTCGACTGATTATTGCTGCCATTGAAACTAAGCGTGGATGGGTTGAATCCGCAGGTCGCTCCGACGGGAAGCGAACTGCAAGTGAGAGAAACATTGGATCCAAAGCCCGGGCTGGCGTTCACATTCACGGTGTAAAACGCCGTACCGCCGGCTATCACCGTAGCGGAAGCAGGAGCGATGCTCGACGAAAATGTGGTTGCTGTGAACGATGCACTGGCCGTGTTCTGAGCGTTGGTGTCGTTGCTGTTGCCTACCGTGGCCTGCACCGAACCGGTGCCTACTCCATTCGGCGTCACAACCATGACAACTGTCGCAAGGGAACCAGATTGCAGGGTGGGGATGACGCAAGACACAGTGCCGCTCGTGGGCGTGCTGCAAGTACCTGAGCCCGCGGTCGCGCTGGTGAACGTAGCCGAAGAACCGCCCGCCGAAGTAAAGAAGAGCTGTCCCAGTACGGTTATGTTCGTAGCCAGATCCGGTCCCTGGTTGGTCACCGTGAAAGTCACTGTCACCGCAGTACCCGCACCCACCACACCACCGGGTGGAGAAACCACCGGGGCCGGGCAATTAAGAATGCACAAATTGCTTGTCGTTCGCAGCTTGACCGCGAAAGCATTCTGAGGTCCATTGAGCGCCGGCTGCACAGCATTTTCGGTCTCGAGATTAGTGGAGGTCGTATCGCCGGCAAAATAGGTATTGAGGCTGGGATCGAGCGTGATGCTGGTGCCGCGGTCTGTACCGTTTCCACCAAAGTAAGTAACGTATGAGCCGATCGTATTCTGGCCCGACTGGGTTGACGTAAAAATGTGGGCAAAGTAGGCGTTCGAACAACCCGCCGTCGCACAGGCGAGGTGGCTCTGGATCGGTCCGATCGCGGCGCTAACGGGAAAGTCTATGGAACTTGTCGCTCCAGTAATCAGCGCACCCTGCGCCGGATCCACCGCGATCGCCAGCCCGCTATCGTTCCCGCTTCCACCCAGGTAGGAAAAATAAGCTAGGCCCACGGTGGTTGAACTTCCGGTGGCTCCCGTGATGTTGGTCAGCCGCGCCACATAAGCATCTGTAGGCGCTGGGGCTGCGATGGCCGGACATGCGGTTCCCGCTGCCGGATTGACTGGAGTATCGAGGCACATCTGGAAGGGAGAGACCGAGATGGGCAGAACAAAGTCGCTCGAACTAGTCGACCCCGTGAGATAGATGTTAGCCGCGCCATTATCAATCGTGACCGCTGGGCCCGTATCGTTGCCCGTTCCTCCAAGATACGTGGAGAAAATCAGCTGAGCGCTGCTGGTTTGTGCCGCAGCCGGATTCAGCTTGGCGACAAAGGCATCGGTCGGGAATGGCGTGGTCGTCGGCTGAGTGCATGTCACCGGATAGGTGATGGTGGTCGGCGGAGGCGTATCGAGACACGGCTGGTAGGCATTCAAGATGGGGAAATCGCCGGAATTGCCGCCGCTCAGAGTTTCCTGGCTGTTAAAGAAATTCGTGGTGCCGCTGAAGTAAATGTTCCCGGCTGTGTCGACCGCAATGCCTCCGCCCTGGGCAATCGCATTGCTGGGACTGCCTCCACCGAAGTAGGTGGAATAGGGAATGCTCAGCGTGCTGATGCTGGCGGTATTCACCTTAGTCACAAAGAACTGGATGCTCGAGCCCGGCGACGGAAATTGTTGATACGGCGTGGGCAGGTAGCTGGCCGGAAAGACGACCGACGGACTCAGCGGCTGGGGATTGGTGGAAGTCGTGGAGCCGGTGACAAAGACGTCAGCGTTGCTGTCGATGGTCATGCCGCTGGCAATGTCGGTGCCATTGCCGGAAAGGTACGTCGAATAAGCCAGCGTGGGAGGCGTTGCAAGGTTATCCAGTCCGCTCAGCTTGCTGACAAATACGTGTGAGGTACCCGTGCTCCCGGCTTGGGGGGCGCTCTGGTATCCGCCTACCGTAGGGAAGTCCGTTGAGGTGGTAGTACCAGCGACGTAAGCGTTGCCGCCAGCATCCACAGCCAGACCGACGTTGGTGTCCGTCCCGCTGCCGCCGAGGTAAGTAAGGTAAAGAATTCCGGTGCTCGTATTGAGATCGAGGATGAAAATATTCTGCGTGCCTTTTAGCGTGGATTGGTATGCCGTGACAGGCGACGCAGGGAGCGCCGAAGATGTAGACCCTGCGAGGTAGATATTGCCATCGCCATTCACCGCAATCGAAGGCGAGCTTTCCGTGCCACCGCCGAAGTAAGTCGAGTAGACCAGGATGGGATCGATCACCAGTTCCCTAGTTCGATCATAGGCACCGATCTCAAACCCCACACGATTGTCAGCGCGGAGCACAAAGCGTCCTTCCACGTGTTGCTCACGGTCGCCGATGCGCTGGTAAACCCGCGGAGCCTGCAGGCGAACGTTGTTGTCGTCGCCGGTAAGAATCAGATCGCCGCCGCTGAGTTCTATCTTGCTTGCACCATCAAACTGTAACTCGGCCTGCGACGGGTCAGCCCCAGGGGCAACTTTGAAGTCGTATTCCAGACGGCCCTGATTTCCATAGAAAACCAGATCGATTCCGGGATAGACGTTTGCATAGCGCACTCCAGCAAATTGCGGAATGCCGGTGCGCCACTTCTGTGGATCATTGCCGATGAAATAATTGCTCTTGCCGGGAAGCGGTTCTCCTGCGGAAATAGCTGTCGCCGGGTTCGCCCCGGACAGCGTCATGCGCAGAGACTCCACGCTTCGACCGGTCTCACCTTTACTTGAAGCCGGGTGCGCAGTCTGCATGGCAAGCATCGCACCGGTAGAATCGAAAAATAGGCTATATCCTGCGCCGTGTGCGAGGAATTTCACCGTGGAATCCGCCTGGCCCTGGTTCGGCTCGAAGATCATGGGGAGCTGGCTGAGAAGCGCCTGCGCATTCGGCTTGGATTTAGGAGACGAGCTTACAAACAATGATCTGTCAAACGATGACGACCCGGAAGAAACGCTGCCGAAGGCAGCGGGAATCGAGGAAGCGGGAGACTGAGCCAGCAACTTCTGCGCGTTCCGCTGGGAGCCCATTCCGAGCAGCACCGACCCTGCCACCAGCAGAACAAACGCAGCTCCAAATGCCCGAATCCATACTAGCCCGCCTGCTGACTTTCCCGAACTTCCTGCCGACAACACACGGCCATTTCCCATCACGCTTTTTCCTCCGACGCAACCCATCATTTTGGAGAGAGTAGAAACGACGCACGAGTTCTCACTCGGCGCCGGCGAACCGCCCGCTGCTGACTTGTTACTTAGGAACTTGGCGGAAAACAAACAACTACTTAAACATCTGGCGGATAGCCAAGTCAAGCGCGGCTCCGCTTCTCCGCACGCTCCAAGACTTGTCAGATGCGTTTCAGGACGTGGAAAGATGCCGCAGCATGGCACGAAAGTGGAATGAAGCGAATTGCAGATGACGGATACCGATCCCATTTCTGCAATGCCTTGCATGCGCCCTTGCGAGCAAGAGCGGCATCGGGCCAAAGCTGGTGATTTTCGCAGATAATCCGAGGGCTCAACCGCGATCGGATGGCACCGGGATTGCTGAACCAAACCTGGAATCTAAGCAGTCGCTCCTTCCCCACGGCAGTCTTCCGAGAGCAATCGAATGTTATAGAAACAGTTCCATAAGTCTTTTTGCTCTTGCAAACTGCTGGTAATTCTATAGAGTTGAGTTACATTTTGGGCTGCCCGAGGGCGCGGGCAGATCTGGGGGCCTCCCAGCCAGGCTGCTGATTCCGTTTCGCATTAGAGTCGGTTTGTTCTTGAAGCCGGTTTTTCTTGGGCCGATTTGTTCTTGGGAAAAGATGCTTTCGGAAAATACGCCACGTATGCAAGCGGATGAACGACGGACCATGCGGCGCTTCGATATGCGCCTGCCCGCGGTTGTGCGTCTCGATCAGGCCGACGAAGTCCAAACCGAAACCCAGAATGTGAGTGCGCGGGGAGTTTTCTTTTATCTTGATCGTCCCGTGCCCGCGGGAACGCGGTGCGAAGTCATTCTTACCTTTCCTCCGCACATCACCCTGACCGACGCAGTCCGCGTGCGCTTCACGGCGCGCGTGATCCGTGTGGATTCTCCTTTGCCCTCATTGCGCGTGGGAACTGCCGCGATGATCGAAGACTACGAATTCCTCCGCTCCGGCGGCAGCGCGGATCTTCTCAGCGCACTGCAGCGGGGGATGGAGAACTAGTAGAGTAGCTCCCGCCACATCTGCTTACTTTCCGCCTTTGCCCAAATCCTTCATCTGCTGCCGCAAACGCGTGTAGCGACGTAACAGGCTGCCGATGTAGAGACCGTGAATCGTCCACGTAGCGATATAAGCAGCATAAAGAAATTTAATGGAGTTCATTGAGGCCCCCTGCCCAGCGGAGCTTTGGATTTTGACGCTGGCGCGGCCAGCCCTGCGGGTTCCAGCAAGGATTCAAGAGCTTCCGCTTCCTCCACTTCACGCCGCAGTTTTTCCAACTGGAAGCGTGACCAGCACACCAGGAATGCGAAACACAAAAACGCCATCCAGCTGATCAACAGCACATGCAACATCCGCGGATCCATCGAGCCGCCGCCACCAATTACCGGCTGCGGATGCTGCGTGCGGAAGAACCAGATGGAAAAATAAACCAGAGGAACATCGAGCGCGCCAAACACCGCCAGCACCGCAGCCAACTTCTGCGTCTGTGCGCTGTCGGAAAAACGCCGCAGCACCAGGTAGCTTACATAAATCAGCCACAGCACCAGCGTCGAGGTGAGCCGGATATCTCCTGGCGCCCACCAGATGCCCCACACCGGCCGCGCCCAGATGGGTCCGGTAACCAGAACGATGGTGCAGAAAACCACGCCCACTTCGGCAGTCGTCACTGCGAGCACGTCAAGATTCTGCTCGGTGAAATATTTCCCAATCAAAAAATAAAAACCGACAATGATCAAGAAAGTAGTCGCTACCGAACTGGGATACATTCCCGTGGGCAGTTGCTGCGCCACTTGTGGAATAAATGGCGCGATGAATCCTACAACCCCCACTACAATCACAATCCATTTTGCGGCACTCTTCGTCGAGGGCTTTGCATTCGCCAGGTATTGGATCGAAGCGATGAAGTTGATGAAGAACAGCAGGAAGGCCGTCCACGCCGAAGGCACGTGGTAATAAATGATTCGATAAACGTCGCCCTGTAGCGCATCCGTGGGCGCAACGAACATCGCTTCATAAAAAGCGTATGCCAGGAAAAGCGCCGTCAGCACCGCGAGAATCGGGAAGGCCTTTTTCATTGCTTCTTGAAACTTATTCCGCTTGCAACACCGTTTCAAACAAGGCCAGACAAGCAGTAGTAAACACCACATCGTAGGTGAGAAGCAATACGATGTAGAAGTGTGCTGAGTTCTCTCCCGTCAAAATATTAGTAGTGGCCGCGACCATGCCCAGCACCGCCGGAATGGAAACCGGGAACAGGAGCAGAGGCAGCATAAGTTCGCGGCTGCGCGTGCGCAACGACATCGCTGCAAAGAATGTTCCATTCACCACCAGCGCCCAGGTTCCCAGCAGCGCCACCGGAATCAGTTGCCATGCCGGCCCCAGCACGCGCAAATTGTAGAAAATCATAAACAGCGGCGCCATCAGCGATTCCAGCACGCTAACCAGAATAAAGTTGCCCAGAACCTTAGCCAGAAAAAGTGAATTGGCAGCGGCCGGCGAAACCCGATAAGCGTCAAGGACCTGGTTGCGCAATTCGCGGGCCCACGTTTGATTCAGCGCAACGATGGTCGCGAATAAAAACGCCACCCAAATCAGACCACCTGCAATGTGCCGTGATTCTTCCGCCAGCGGATCGAAGGAAAAAACGAAGATGACGACTACCAGCAGCGAGAAAAACAGCATCGCGTTCAGTGCATCCTTAGAGCGCCACTCCAGGCGGATGTCTTTGGTCAGCGTGGCCAGCGTGATCGACCAGAAAGATCTCATGGCTCGCCCGCCCGCGTAACGCCTTCGCTGAAGTGAGCGGTCCGCTCGGCGATCTTCCCCGCCTGCATCCACACAAATTCGTCGGCCACACCTTCCAGCAGCGCCGCCTGATGCGTGACTACAAAAATAGTTTTCCCCGCGTCGCACATGCCCTTCAGCAGCCCGACCATCTCCCGCGCCGAGTGCACGTCCACGTTCGAGAACGGCTCATCCAGCAAAAGAATTTTTGGATCGTGCAGGATCGCCCGCGCCAAAGACATCCTCTGCCGCATGCCCTGCGAATACTGTCCGACTGGCCGCGACAACTCCGGATCAAGCCCTACCGCTCGAATCACCTGCTCGCAGCGCGCATCGCCGGCAATATCGTAAAGGCGCGCAAAGTAGCGCAGGTTCTCCATCCCGCTCATCTCGTCGTAAAGCAGCGAGGGATGGGCCATGTAACCGATCTCGCGGCAGACCTCGCGCGGAGTTTTCTCCAGGATGGAAATCGTCCCCCGCGTGGGATGAGCCAGTCCCGCCAGCGCGCGCAACAGCGTGGTCTTCCCTGCCCCGTTGTCGCCGAGAATCGCGTAGAACTTGCCCGCGCCAAACTGAGCATCCACTCCGCGTAGCGCGGCAAAGTGGCCGAACTGCTTAATCAGTCCGTTTACCACAACGATAGGTACGCCGATGAGCGCTATTGGAGGGTTCGTCACAGAGAGGAGCACACCACAAGAATTTGTTCGCTGCCAAGCACAGCAAAGAATCTATGGATTTTCCCTTTTTTTTGCAAAGGTAGAGAGCGTTTCATCTTCGAACTTAAAATAACAATGCCGGGAATCTTGAATCCGATTCCCGGCATTGTTTCCGACATTGACGTTTTATCCCACTCCGCCTTACGGGGTTGGGTGTTTGTGTGTGCCCTTAGCGCGAACACTCGCCGCTCCCCCAAATTCAGGGATGGTGCACGCGGAGGTTGAGGTCGCGACTGGGAAAGGTACTGTCCAATCGGTGTTGGGAGTGGTGGTGCCGCCGGCTCCACTATCCACGAGAATACCAGCACATGCACTTTCCACGATGATGTTGTTGGTTGCAGTTTCACCAGTGCCACCGCCGCAGGATGCGTCCAAATGCACGCCCGATTCGGCGCTATTGAATATGGTGTTGCTCTTCACGATATTCCCATTGGTGCAGACATCGATGGCATCGTAGGCTCCCGTGCCAAAGATTCTGTTGGTTTCAACGAAAACGCCGTCACCGTAAGTGCCCGCAGTATCGGTGTACAGCCCGATGGGAACCTGGCTGTTACCGAGAGTGTTGGAGTTTACCTCGATCCTCACGTCTTCTTCCGTATCGAAGAGCAAGATATCGGCCGCAGTAGCCGATGTTGGATCCTGATAGACATTGTCAATCACGGTGTTAGTGTTGATCGTGCCCGCGGCTCCAAAAGCAAGTTCGATGCCGTTCGCAGCAGCAAGCCCAGGCTGAATGCCCTGTCCCTGAACATAATTCCCAGTTGCCGTTAGCGTTGTGCCTGCATAACGCCCTGTGATTCCGTTCTTGTTGTAGTTGTGAACTGAACTAGCCGTGACCGACACGCTGGAAGAGCCACTCGAACTTTCCACGTAGATGCCGTCGCCAGTCTGGCAACCGGTTAGAACGTCGTTAAGTAGCTGGTTGCGCACGGCCACGTGACCCACCGTGCCCGAGGCATTCTGGAACAGGATGCCATCCAGATTGACACTACAGCCGCTAGAGAGCCCGTTGCCAGTGCCGTCGACTGTGAGATTGCTGATCGTAACCCCGGTTGTATTCTCTACCAGTATCTGTGCAGCGATGGGAAAGCCATTGCTGCAGTAACCTGTATTTGGGTAAATACACACGTCGGAAGTGTTCTGGACCGCGCCGCCTGAGGGAGGCAAAATCACGACGGCATCCTGCAGTGGAGCCGGCGTGGCAGCTTGAATGCCCTCGAGAGTAAGCGGAGCATCGATTGTGACCTGCTCGTGATAGGTGCCCGGGCAAACTCGCACTACGTTTGGAGCCGTGAGTGTTTCTGCCGCGGTTACTGCAGCTCTGGATGGTAAGGTAGTGGGTTCCGGCCGCCGCACAAAGGCCCACGGCGACGTTACCTGCAGAAGCCTGTCCGCTAAGTGCTGCAAGCGCGAGCAAGCCAAGACCAGCAAATGTAAAACTACGAGCGGCGTGCATTGCTATTCTCTTCCTCGGAACAGCGACACGACGACACACGAAGAGCAGCATAGAAATCTCCTCAAAGTTTAGATTTTTGTTCTGATGATGCGCCCTGGGGTCGAGTCCAGGTAAGGACTCGCGGACACCTTATCGCCACACAGAAATGCAGGTCAATGGAACTATCGGGCTCGCCAGTGGCTCGACTCGGGCCATGAGTGCCGGAGTGTGAGAAACGAAATGAAAAGGATTCCGCTGGGGAGCAGATCTTCGCCCTCTACACAATCGAAACACTTGATTGCATTTCGATCTTTATCTTTATTTCGAAATTCAGTTCGAATAATGGCGGAGGGCGTCTGCACCCGGGTCATGCTCTTGCTGGGACCGCTTGCATCGAGTTGCCCGGCTGCTTGGGCGCATACTTCGAGGCGCACTTGGCTTGCAGCGCCTTGGCGTGGAAGACGCCATCGTGACCAAAGCTGCCATCGGCCAGCGCCTGCGAATCATCTTTGAAAGTATCGGGAGGCGCTTCGGTACCCGTGTAATCCACCGAGAGCAACTGATCCTGCTCCATCAATACAAACTGCAACATGCGTTCCCGTGCGCTTGATCGACCCCGGCTGCACGTTCCCCGCCACGCGCAGCCGCTTGGAGTAAGCCCCATTCCCCATCTTATGCAACTCACTGATGGTGACGTAGTAGCTCTTGCTGTCCTGCACGCCGGTATAAGCGAGGTAGCCGAGCAGCAACATGATCACAACCACCGCCGACCCGAATTTGAGATAAGTCTTCGCTTGACTGGACATGGAACACCCCGCAGGCATCGTGCGTGTATGACTCTAATCTTCCGCAAGCTGGGAATCAAGATTTCGCAGAAGGACTTTCATAGTTCCGAACTAGTTCCCGAAAGGCACGCCTCAATCCTCTAGTACCAAAGGCCTCTTCTTATGCTTTAGTCTAAGGCTATGCGTATTCTTCTAATCGGCGGGAACGGATTTATTGGGCGAATTGTCGTCGCCCGGCTCATGCAGCAATGCCACTCAGTTGCTGTGTTTCACCGCGGCACCACGCCCACGCCCGCTGGCGTGAAGGAGCTTCGCGGCGACCGCAACCGACTGGTCGCCAGCGCTGCCGAACTGAAACGCGTCGCTCCGGATGTAGTGATCGACCTAACTATCAGTTCGGCTCCGCAAGCAGAAGAGCTGATGAACAGTTTTCGTGGCGCGACGCAGCGCGCCCTAATGCTGAGCAGCATCGACGTATACCGCGCCGTGGGCATTTTGCACGGCACGGAGAGTGGGCCTCTGCAAGAGTTGCCCCTTACCGAAGAATCAGAGCTGCGGCGCACTCTGCATCCCTACCCACCGGAGAGCATGCAACTCCTGCGCAAGATCTTCTCTTGGGTCACGGATGATTACGACAAGATTCCGGCCGAGCGCGTTGTGATGAACGACCGTGACCTTCCCGGCACCGTGCTCCGCCTGCCCATGATCTACGGGCCCGGCGATCCCTTGCATCGTTTTTATCCCGTGGTGAAGCGCATCACCGACCAACAGCGCCACATCATTTTTCCCGAAACACTAGCCGCCTGGCACTCGCCGCGAGGATACGTTGAGAACGTTGCCGCCGCGATTGCGCTGGCCGCTACAGATCAACGCGCCTCGCGACGTATCTACAACGTATGCGAGCAACCATCGTTTAGCGAACTGGAATGGGCGCGGAAGATCGCCTCCGCAATGAAGTGGGAGGGCGACTTCGTCATCCTGCCCGTCGAACGGACGCCGCAGAATTTGCAAGGGCCCGGCAATGCCGCCCAGCATTGGACCGCAACTTCAGCGCGTATACGCCAGGAGTTGGGATACCAGGAGCCCGTGGCGCTCGAAGACGCGATCCGGCGAACGATCAACTGGGAACGGGAAAATCCGCCAAACGAGGCGCCCTTGGCCCAGTTCGATTATGCAGCAGAAGATGCGGCGGTAGCAGCCCACCACAAATGAGTTGCTATCGAGCTCTATTTGCACTCGAGCTCGAAGTAGATCAATGCGTCGGCGAGGCCTCGAGCGTTAACACTTCGAACGCGTCCAGCGTAAAGACGTGTTGCTCGCCAGCAGCCAACCGCACCGGCGGGGCATTTCCGCGTTCTTTCCACGGGCTGCTCGCCAGGAATCGATGCGGCGCTCCCGGAGGCAGTTCGAAGGCTCGGCCCACGTCGAGCGTTATGCTTTGGCGCTGGTCGCTTGGGTTACGCAGCGTAAGAATAGCTTTTTCTTTCGACCAGGCTGCCCAACCATAAACTTCAAGCTTGCCCGGGTCGCCGCCGACCCAGTGTGTATCCCGAAGCACTTCTGCATTCCGCCGCGACCAGTTCGCAGCCTCCGCCAGCACATCCCAATTCTTCTGCGATAGCAGTGCATGTGAAATGTACATCTCCTGCAGTTGCGTTCCTGTGCCGAAGTAGTCGTGCACTTCATTGCTGAAATCATTTTCCGGATCGCTGTCGAGATGCTCGGCTTGCTTAGCAAAGATCATCCCATGCAGCATCAGGGAATTCAGAGGAAACAACGGACCGGCCTGCACGATGCTCTTATACGTCTGCACGTCGCGGTACGTGATCCATTTCTCCCGCCAGCTTCCGACTCCAGCAAAGCTGTGATCGTCTCCGCCTCGCCAGATCGAATCCGCATAGCGCAGCCAGAACGGCGAAGGATAAGTTCCAGTGGTGAGATTGACGTAGAGATCCGGCTTCTTCACCCGCCAGTCGCTGATCAAACTGATCGCCGCCGCAAAGTCGCTATCGAAATTGCTCCCGGGAAACACGCTGTCAACATTGCCCGTGCCGTCGATTTTGAACTGATTCACCCCATCGCCGATGAAATCGAGCGACACCTCCCGGAACCTCGCATAGTATTTCGGGCCCGAGAGCGCGAACCCTCCTTCGTTCATTTCGAAACCGTTCTTGCGGCCAAACGCGATCCGCTGCTCTTTGGCCTCCTCGTAGCCACCCCACGGCGAGAGCCATACCCCGATCGCCCCGCCTATAGCGCGTGCAGCGCGGTTCACGGCAGCAAGCCCACCCGGGAATCCCGCATTCATCTGCCAGGTCGACTGCGGATTATCCCACCCGTCATCCAGGAGAAAGGAATCCAGCTTCACCCCGCGCTTGCGCACCAGCTCGCTTCCGAACGCATCAATCACATCAATCACGGCCGCGGCATCGTAGGGCTTTCCGAACCCAATGTCATACCACGTGTTGTAGTGCAGAAATGTCCGGTAAGGATGCGCCCGCTCGCGTTCCACATAATTAAGGAACGCTCGCCGCATTTGTCCCGGCGGCGAAACTCCAATCACCAGCGAATAGGCAACTGTCTGGCCTTTCCTGAGCGGCAGTTCCCTCTTCATGCCGCAGGTCACGGCTTCTTTCACATGGCACTCGGAGAGCGGATATTCAAAACCGAGGAACAAATCTCCTGCGGTCACCGGTGAGATCCTTTAACACTTCCGATCACTTTGGCGCCGGGCAAATTGCCGT
Organism: uncultured Acidobacteriaceae bacterium; assembly: GCA_963789625.1. Taxonomy (GTDB): domain Bacteria; phylum Acidobacteriota; class Terriglobia; order Terriglobales; family Acidobacteriaceae; genus Sulfotelmatobacter. The sequence goes on from CAWBLK010000014.1 coordinate 584,946, forward strand.
CGAATAAGCGCACCTCGGCAATCGGCAAATCGTCTTTTAGCGCGGAGATCGCAATCTCCTGCCGAACATAATTGGAACCGTCGCGCAGAATTGCGCGCCACGTTACCGAAAATTTTCCCGCTGAGTCTTGCAGCTTCACAACGAATGGCGTGGCCGGCGAAATGTTCCGCGGCGCGCGACGCGTCCGGGTCCGCGCGCAGCGCCTCCACTCGCGGGCCGTCTGTCAACGTCATCTCGGAGGCGCGCACCGCGCTTCCATCCTTGAAAATCAGAAGAAATGGATCGCGCGGCAACTCCACTTCCGCTCCCGTCCCTTGGATGACGAATTTCAGCCCTGTCAGCTTGCCTTCGCGAACCGACCACTGGGCTTCCATCATCCGGTTCGAAAGCGACAGCAGCTGGTCCTGCACTTTCGCTTGCGCCACGCCTGCGTCCGCGTCAGACAGCAACGGCTGTTGTCGAGCTCTGTTCTGGAGTTGCGCGTCACTTTGCACTGTGGCAAGTCCGCAGATCAGCAGCAGGCACGCAAACGGCACAACTCTTGCGGCGACTTTCTTAAAAGAGGTAGTAAACATAGTTTTGCGTCGAGTTCTATCGGAACAATATTAGCGCTGAACGGGCGGAGACGGGGCTGGCCCATACTAATCACAACCGAGGGCCCCGAAACGAAGAGCGAGAACTGAAAACTCTAACTGCTTTTCCTCCGCTAGAATGAAAGTAGTTCCAAAACTCTATGATCCATCCCTGGCACGACGTAACACCCGGCGATAAGCTCCCGCAGGAATTCGATTGCGTGGTCGAGATCCCTTTTGGATCGAGCGTGAAGTACGAACTCGACAAAGCCAGTGGACTGATCAAGCTCGATCGCATTCTATACTCCGCGGTTTACTATCCCGCAAACTACGGCTTCATCCCGCAGACTTTGGCGGAGGACGACGATCCGCTCGACGTACTTGTGCTCTGCCAGGAACCGGTAGTGCCGCTCACCATCATTCACGCACGCACCATCGGCCTGATGACCATGATCGACAGTGGCAAGCCGGATCATAAAATCATTGCCATTGCCACCGAAGATCCCGAATTCAACTCCTACCACGAAGCTGCGGAAATGCCGCCGCATCGCATGCTCATGCTGCGGCGATTTTTTCAGGACTACAAGCAACTCGAAGGCAAAGCGGTGGAGGTCGACGAGATACGTCCTGCAGGCGAAGCCTATCCCATCATTCTCGATTCGCTGCACCGCTACAGCGAACAGCGCCGCAAGGGTTTCAAGACTCCTGCAAAGCACTGAAGCAGGTAACTAATAGAAGCAAGTTTTTCATCTTCGACGACCCGCCCATCAATGCGAATAAAAAAGGCCCGGCGTTTAGCCGGGCCTTTTTCTTTAAGCATATGTTCTACCAAACGTGGCAGGCGTTCTCCGCGACCATAGGCTGGCCGGGTTTGCATCCCCAGGCCTTCTGGAATTCCGGCATGTTCTGCACCACGCCATCCACACGGTATTTGCCCGGTGAGTGGGGATCGGTAAGCACGGTCGTGCGCGCCAACTCAGGTCGCCGCTTCTCGCACCACACGCGTGCGAATCCGAGGAAGAAGCGCTGCTCAGGCGTAAAGCCGTCGATGCTCTGACCTTCTTTCCCGGTTTTATCCTCCGCGATCAAGCGCTCGAGCGCCGCCAGAGCGATGCGAGCGCCGCCGTTGTCGGCGGTGTTCTCACCTAGCGTGAGGCGGCCATTCAGTTTGACGTCATCGACTGCCACAAAGTTTGAATACTCGTCGGCCACGCAACTGACGCGCTTCTCGAACTCCTTGCCGTCCTGCGCCGTCCACCAGTCGTGCAGATTGCCTTGCGGATCGAACTTTCGGCCCTGGTCATCGAAGCCGTGCGTAAGTTCATGGCCGATCACCAGGCCGATGCCGCCGAAGTTCACAGCATCATCCATCGACTTATCGAAGAACGGCGGCTGCAGGATGCCTGCCGGAAACACAATTTCGTTGAACGATCCACTGTAATAAGCGTTCACCGTCGGCGGAGTCATGCCCCACTCCTTGCGGTCGAGTGGCTTGTCGATCTTGGCGATGATGCGTTTCGTTTCGAATTCATCTGCGCGTTCCACATTGCCCATTAGGTCGTCGCGCTTGATCACGACAGAACTGTAGTCGCGGTACACATCGGGATAGCCGATCTTGTTGCGAATGGCATCCAGCTTTACCTTGGCCTGCTTCTTAGTTTCGTCGCTCATCCAGGCAAGATTGTGAACGTCATCCGCGAGAGATTTCTCGAGGGCATCCACCATCTTGAGCATGCGCTGCTTGCCATCCGGGCCGAAGGTTACGTCTACATATCTCTGCCCGAGCGCCTCGCCCAGTTCGCCATCAGTTAAGCTGACGCAGCGCTTCCACCGCGCCTGAATTTCTTCCTGACCCGTGAGCTTCTGCTGCAGCTTAAAGTGGGCGTCGACAAACGGCTGCGAAAGCCACGGCGCAGCATTGTTCAGCACATGCCAGCTGACATAGGCTTTCAAGGCGTCCAGCGGCTCGGCTCCGAGCACGGCATTCACCTGTCTAAAGAAATCAGGATTGACGACGTTGAGTTGCGTAAAATAGGGAGCGCCCGCCTGCGTGAAATAACGATTTAGGTAGAAGTTGGGTCCAAGGGCCTCGGCCTGATCGCGGCTCATCTTGTGGTCGCGGTTCTTGGGGTCACGTCGCTTGGTTCGATCCATCGAGTCGGCTGCCAGCAGCGTTTCGATTACCAGCACGCTTTGCGCCGAATGCGCCGCCTGCTGCGGATTTTGACCGGCCAGGGTAAACAACTGCGTGGCGTAATCGACCAGCATTTGCCGCTTCTCAACTTTATCGGCATCGTCTTTGATGTAGTAGTCGCGATCCGGTAGCGTCAGACCTCCTTGGTCGATGTAGGCGATCACCTGGTCGGCGTTGTGCAGATCGGAATTGGAGTAAAAATTGAAAAGCGCTGGGACGCCGATCACGTGCAGGTGCGCGATCTCATCGATCAATGCGCTTTTATCCGGCGCATCCGCAATGCGATCGAGCTCCGGCTTGATCGGGGCGATGCCTTTTGCATTGACTGCCTTCTCATCCATGCACGAGCCGTAGAGGTCGCCGATTTTCTGGTCGATCGGATTGCGGCTTGCACCGCCGGCTGCGGCCTTCTCCAGAATTTCGTGCTCGATATCAAGATTGCGTTCGCGGAGTTCCACGAAACTCACCCATGACGATTGGTCGGGAGGGATCTGGGAGTTCTTGATCCAGTTGCCGCAGGCGTACTGATAGAAATCTACGCAGGGGTCGACGGTCTTGTCGATGGTATCGAGGCTGAAGCCAGGCGCGGGCCTGGCGGGGGTGGATTGGGCAAAGCTGACGGCAGCCATGAAAAGTAACAAGACCAAAAAGAGACGAAGCACTCGCATATCTGACTTCTCCTTTTCGAAGAACGGATGAAATTCTAAGCCCGGCGGTCGATATGGGCAAGCAGAGGCCTTCCGTCGCTGCACTCACGGCTCAGGATTAGAAAAAATCTCGTCTGCGATGCCGCATTTGTGCTGCAGCCTTGCATTCTAATAATTCTTCTTTCTAATAAATCGCGTTCTCTTATAATCGCAGCGACTGGGAAACATTAGACATACCCTCGACGAAAGTTATGCACTCGCAATCGTAAGCAGCGTCGCAATAGACCGGCAAACGCGCGCATCTTGTTGAAAAACCCTCCCTACTAATTGGGCAAGAGGTTGCTCCTGCTCTCGGGGGCTTTCACCTCGGATAACCCATCCACTCGAGACTAAGGAGACACCGTTGACCGCAGTTCGTATTCTTGTCCTCTCCCTGTTGTTGGCAGGCCAGATCGCCGCTCAGAGTCCTGCCGATCACACCATGGATTCCCTAAAAATCACTAGCGGCGAACCGCCTTCGGCGCCCGTGCCGATGACGATTGCTGCTCAACCGCAACGGTCAAAACCAGAGAGAGTATTCGACAAAAAATTCTTCGCAATCATGGGATCGCTGGGAGCGGCCGAAAGCTTACGCTTTACGACCCGCAAACTGGTGCTGGACCGCGAGTTTGACGCGGGCGCTCCTTGGGTGACGAGCGTGCCCTCGAACCGCGGAATCATCGCCAAGGACCTGGCGCTGTACAGCAGCGAATTCCTGGTAGCTTACGAACTGAAGAAGCGCCACTCCTGGCTGCCCGGAGACCGCATCATCCACCGGCTCTGGTGGGCCTACCCTGCCGCCATGACCACAATCCATGTTAAGAATGCGGTAGCCAATATTCGTACCCAGGGCCCGGGCGGCTGCACTTCCGTGGAATGCGCACTGCAAATGCAAACGCAATAGCTCACACAGCAGATACACCGGCGCGCGCAGAGACGGGTATAATCCGTTGATGAGATCCAACGAGGCTGACCCGGTCATGACTCCCATCAACGGTTCGAACGGAAACGGTAGTAATGGTCACGACGTTCCCAAGCCCCGCGCTGAGTGGCTTGCCCGTCGCAAGCAAGAGAACACCGACGGTAATTTTTCGCAGATGCATTATGCCCGCCGCGGAGTGATCACGGAAGAGATGGGCTACATCGCCCATAAAGAAAAGTTGACCCCGGAGTTGGTGCGCGATGAAGTCGCCTGCGGACGAATGATTATTCCCGCCAACATTAACCATCCGGAACTGGAGCCGATGGCGATCGGCGTGGCCTCGCTGTGCAAGATCAATGCCAACATCGGCAACTCGGCCGTCACTTCCGAAGTGAAAGAAGAATTGAAGAAGCTGCACACGGCTGTGCACTACGGTGCGGACACGGTGATGGACCTTTCCACCGGCGGCGATATTCACAACATTCGTGAAGCCATCCTGCGAAACTCTCCAGTTCCCATCGGCACTGTGCCGATCTACGAAGCGATTGCGCGCGTGAAGCGAGTCGAAGACCTGAACGCTGCGGTGATGCTGGAAGTGATCGAAGAACAGGCCGCGCAGGGTGTGGATTACATGACGATTCATGCCGGCGTGCTAGTGCAGTATTTGCCGCTGATCTCGCAACGCATCACCGGAATTGTGAGCCGGGGCGGTGCAATTCTCGCGCAGTGGATGGCTTACAACCACAAACAAAATTTTCTGTACGAGTGCTTTGACGACATCTGCAAGATTTTTAAGAAGTACGACGTCAGCTTTTCTCTCGGCGATGGCCTGCGCCCCGGCTGCGTAGCCGACGCCAGCGACGAAGCCCAGTTCGCCGAACTCAAAACGCTCGGCGAGTTAACGAAAAAAGCCTGGGAGCACGACGTACAAGTGATGATCGAAGGCCCAGGCCACGTCTCCATGGACAAGATCAAGGAGCAGGTCGAAAAAGAAGTCGAGCTCTGCTATGAAGCTCCTTTTTACACGCTCGGTCCACTGGTGACCGACATCGCTCCCGGCTACGACCACATCACGTCGGCAATCGGCGCGGCCATGATCGGATGGTACGGCGCGGCCATGCTCTGCTACGTCACGCCTAAGGAGCACTTGGGATTACCAAATGAGAAGGATGTGAAAGACGGCATCATCGCCTACAAGATTTCCGCGCACGCCGCTGACATCGCCCGCGGACGCCCCGGCGCCCGCGATCGAGATGACGCCCTCAGCTACGCCCGCTACAAATTCGATTGGGAAAAACAGTTCGCGTTGTCACTCGACCCCGAAACCGCTCGCTCCATGCACGACGAAACCTTGCCCGACGACTACTACAAAGAAGCAGCCTTCTGCTCCATGTGCGGCCCAAAATTCTGCTCGATGAATTATTCGTCGAAGGTGGACGAATACAACAAGCAGGTGCATGGGATCGAGAAGAAAGATTATTCGGAGCTGGTAGAGCGGCTGGTTTCGCTGAAGTAAAACACGCACTCGAAATCTACCCAAAGCGAGGTCTATGGATCACCACGAGGCAGTCCGGAAATTCGAGCATTTAATGTTGAAAGAGGCCGATCACGCCCGCGAAGTAGCGACGGAACTTGAGTCCCTCGTGCCGATCCTGACGACTGAGAACTCTCGGCAGCTCGCGCAGGTGCAAATCAAGGCAAGCCACAAGCTGTCCAAAGAGTTTCGCGAATTGGCGGAGAAGGTCAAAGAGAAATAGTGCTGCACAAGCCCAATTCTGCTCGATGAATTACCTCCATACCTCTTTTCCGCAAGAATTCTCCTGCTCGCCTTCAACCTAGTTCTCGACAGCTGTCGAATCCACGCCAAACGTTTCGCGCATACGCTCCCGGAATCGTTCCCGCTCTTCCGGCGTCATGCGGCCGCCGCAGCCTGCCATGCGCTCCTTCATGCGCCATCGGCCACGCGAACGGCCGCCACCGTGAAACCCGAATCCGCCGAAGAGAATCCGGCATAGCGCCAGCAGTCCGAGCGCTTGCCAGAAGGTAAGCAGTCGCCAGCCAAAGAGCGATGGCAGCAGCCAGTTCCACAGGTGCAGCACCAGTTCGCCGCCGAGGAAGGCGAATAACACCATCGCCAGAATCGCCAGCGGAGCAATAAAAATCATTTTCCATCTCATATTCAGTTCCTCATGCTTTCGTAAATTCGTCGTAGACGTTTTGCAACCGCTCCCGCAGGTGCAGCACTGCATACCGTTTGCGCGAGAGCAACGTGTTCACGCTCACGCCAGTCGCGGCAGCCATCTCCTTGAAGCTGCGCCCTTCGAGTTCGTGCGCGATAAAGGCCTCGCGCTGCTCCTGCGGCAATTCGTCGAGCGCGGACTCCAATTCATCCAGCAGCACGCTGCGGAGATAAAGCGCCTCAGGACCGGCATCGGGCGAGGGCAGCAAGTCTTCGAACTGCAACAGTTCGTCGTCTTCGTCCGTCAAAGCAGCATCGCTAAAGCTTTCCGGCTTCTTCTTGCGGAAAAGGTCAGTGATGCGATTGCGCGCCACGCGAAACAGCCAGCCGGTGACGTGATCGATCGGCATCAGCAGGCGGTTTGCTTCCACCAGTTCGAAGAACACATCCTGCAGAATGTCTTCAGCATCGCGGGGATCGGGCACGCGCCGGCGAATGAAGTTGCGCAGCCGGGACTGCTCCCGCTTCACTACTTCGGAGATCCGCCCGTCCTGTTGCAGTGCCATTAGCTCCAGGCTTGCCACGTCCTTCACCTACAGTTGTAGACGAATGAGGGGTGCGAATATTGTAGGGCCGCTATGTCGCCGACGGGATTCGCTTCTCAACAAAGGATTGAATCGTGGTGGTGTGCCGCCCAATCACCCGCTCTTTGTATGCGGTTATAAAGCGAACTCGGATCAGCCAGAAAACCATCAATATCAGCGGCAGGAAACTCAGGAAGAAAAGTGTGCCCGTCTTGCGCATGAAAGCGGGGAATATCTGTTGCCTTGCCAGGAATATCGAGCCTGCTGCGACGAACAGCACAAAGCACATACGCCAAAGATGCCGGGCAATCCGTTGCGTGCCAGAAATACCGTGGCGCAAAAGCATGCGAATATCTCCCACAGTAGCAAGCAAAGCTACGGATCCCATGAAAAAGTAAATCCCCGGGGGATATCCGTACTTCAACCCCGTTTGACTGGCGGCCGCTTCCAACCCGCAGGTTACCTCGACAACTGCGACTGCCAAAACAACTAGCAGCGCGCCCCAATCGAAAACGCCGGGTTCACCATCCCTGCGCCTGGCGGTCAGCCACGCCGTTGCGACCAGATAGAAGGTCAGAGTGCCACCCAGAATGTTACCCGGCTGGGACTTCATAATCGCCAGGTAGACCCCGCTTGCAGAGAGGGCCAGCATTGCTATGACAAATACATTCCCGGCGATACCATGCCGGCGCGAACCTTTGAAGAGGAATACTGCGACAAATCCAGAAAGCATTCCCAAAGTGCCGGCGATAATGTGAAGAGGTAATAGTAGCGATCTCATGCCTCCTCCTTTAATTAGTTGTTCCCTGCCTGCGATGGCCTGCTCCGGTTGCCGGTCTGGACAAGTCATAGAAGAGAGCGGTCACGGCCGCATAGCACACGGTTGCGATGAGGTCCACTTCCAAAGCCAATCTGCCGTGAACGAAGAGAACGAGTCCTCCTAGCAGTATCGTAAGCAAATAAAAGGAAGCGGTAATTTCGGTTCTAATGCGCGGCGACGTTTCTGCAATCCGTTTCATCGTTACTGCTGCGCTCATTCTTTTCTCCTAAGCTGGATGCTTGAATCAGGCGACTGAATCAGATTGGTCCTTGAGAGCGGCGTAGCCGTACCGCAGCCGTGAGCAGCACCGCAGCGACGATCAACCCGATCCACAAACCCGGGCTACTCAGGAATCTGCCGGGAGCGAGTTGGGCCAGCGGAATGAAATGTGCATCGATCGGGACGCCGTTCTTATCAGTGAGATCGAAAGCAGCCGCAGAGAATCCAAAAAGCCGATCTTGCATGAGCAATCCAAAATGTACAGTGTTGAAGGCAATTTTTTCGAAAACACCGATCGCGATCGGGGGTAATACAGCCCATAAAAAGGGCGCGCGGCGCGCGTAACCCGAGACGAGAATCAGCCAGGCATAAATGGGTGCGTGCCAGAGCGCGCAGGACGATCAGGCCATAGAGTAGTACCACTTGCATCTCGAACAGCGGCAATTGTCTCCAGATAGCTGCGGCACTACCGCCGCTGATCAGCACATCGGCCATGCTCACCAGGCGCATGATGAATTGCAGTGCAACGGTGATGGCGAAGACGAACAGCGGCAGAACTACCAGCGGGATGATGGCCTTGGAGAGCACAGTTGTAAGATCGGAAACGGGCAATGACTTCCAAAACAGGATGCTGCGGTCGCGGCGTTCGCCGTAGAGCGCATCGAGCGAGTAGAAGATCCCAACGATGAATGCGATCGCGGTGGTGAGCATCCCCGCGTGGGCATAAGGCATGGCCAGCAGGATGAGTTGAGGCGCCGAGTGAGACGTCCCCATGGCCCGCATGCTGTACGGCACCCAAAACAAGCTGATCAAGTAGCCAAAGAGGTAGACGGCAGCGGTTGCCAAAGGCGCAATGTAGATAGAACGGTTCTCCCACAACTCGCGACGCACCGACCAGTACAGCGGCCGAGTCTCCAGCATCGCGGCGGACGCAGCCGCCTGCGGATTGAGTGGGGACTCCGGCACGGCATTCGATTGAGTATTCATTGAGCCACTCCTTGTGTCTGCCCCCCCTTGTTACCGATGATGGCAACGAACAGGTCGGCAATGCTGGGCGTGCGCACGTCGCCCAGCGCGGCGAGTTGCTGACGATCGACGTGGTTAAGTTTCAGATCGAAGAGCAGAATGCTGCGGCCGATCACCTGGCGTTCGTGAACCGGCTTGAGCGCCCGCGCCGCCGCAAGCTGCTCGGGATGCACCATCACTTCCAGATAGCGCGATTCGAACTCTTCCATGCCGCAATCGAGCACGATGCGCCCGCGGTTGATGAACATAAGATCGGTGAGGACGTGCTGCACGTCTTCCACCTGATGTGTGGTGACGATGATGGTGCGGCTACGGTCGAAGTAATCGTTCAGCAGCGAATCGTAGAACTGCTTGCGGTAGAGGATGTCGAGGCCAAGCGTCGGCTCATCGAGCACCAGCAGTCTCGCGTCAATCGCCATAACCAGCGCCAAATGCAGCTGCGTGACCATGCCTTTCGACAATTCCCTGATTTTGCTGGTGCGGCGGATGTCGGTCTTCGTTAGGAAGCCCTCTGCCTTCACACGATCGAATCGCGGATGCACACCGGCCACGTATTCGAGCGCCTGAGAAACCCGCATCCAGCGCGGCAGTACGGCTACATCAGCGATGAAGCACACATCGCGCATGAGCTGATCGCGCTCGGTCCAAGGGTCGCGCCCGAGCACCCTCAGTTCACCCTGGTACGGAGTGAGACCAAGAATCGCATTGAGCGCGGTGCTCTTGCCTGCACCGTTAGGACCGATAAGCCCAAGAATACGGCCCTCTTCCACTCGCAAATTGACGTTGTCCAGCGCAATGGTTGTGCCGAAGGTCTTGCGCAGACCGCGTGCTTCGATCACTGTCATGACTTCGGCTCCTCTTCTTCGGATTTCGCCGGAGCATCCAACGACGGCTTGCCGGCACCATTCAGCAACTCTTCATTCAGCAATTCATGCACTTTCAAGCCGAGCCGCTGAATGGTTGCGTGAACCACGGGCCATTGCTCCGCAAGAAACTTCTGACGCTCGCCTTGCAGCAACAGGTTGCGCGCACCCGCATTGATGAACATTCCCCGACCTCGCCTACTCTCGACCAACTGCTCGTCGACCAGTTGTTGATAGCCCTTCAGAACCGTGAGCGGATTGACCCGATATTCGGCCGCGACATTGCGCACGGAAGGCAGCGGGTCGCCTTCTTTGAGCACGCCGTCGAGTATCATCGCAACCACGCGGTCGCGAAGCTGGCGGTAAATCGGCTGACTGTCGTTCCACTCACGATCCATAAGGGTCCCAGATTACTCTCGCTCTTCGGTTACTTCGCACGATGCAGGTCCATGTGCGCGTGCATTGGCTTGTCTCCCGGCATCAAGTAAGTCCAGTCCTCGGTGTGATGGTTGTCGTCGACGATGGTGAATACGGCGTGCTGCATGTGACCGTTCTCCGTGCTACCAGCAACATCGAGAAAATCAAATTCCACGGTTTTTCCATCCGCCGACGTTTTGGCGGCCATACGCGGCCTATTGCCAGCGTCGCAGTAATGCGTCAGGATCAGCCGATCGTTATCCAGGTAAAACATCGTGACCGGATGGTCGTACCGAGTCGGATCTTCCGGCGTTCCAGCTGCCTGCATCTCATGTACAAGAGCGTTTCCCCGGGAGGTGACTCGCAGCGAAACCTGCAGGAGAGCCCCGTTTCCCATCCCATCCATCGGCGGGACGGTTGTTACTTGACCCTCCCACGAACCGGCGAGAGCTTTTAGTTTGTCGAAGGATTTTTGCGCGTCAGTCTGACCCACTGTGGTGTCGGCTGCGAAAGCAGTGACGGCGATCAGAACGAACAGAGCGGAAAGTGCGATACGCGATTTCATGTCATTGTTCTCCTTAAATTCTGTGTTATATGTTTACTAGTGTTGTAGTTAACTACAACACTAAACTAAACGCAAGCATTTTCTTTGATTTATTTTCCGCTTTCGACATCCACGATCCATCCGCTTTAGAAACAATGCCTTGCAAGGAAACACGTTGTTAGGGAATTTGGAAGGAACTACTTGAATAGGACCACTGGAGATCCAGTCGTTCAGTTGAGAGAAACGATTGACGCTGTCGTGGACCAGAAAACCGAGCAGGGGTTTCTGCAGACCGCTGCGTCACGCTGCTAATTATGGAAGTCCGCCACGCCGTCCCACACCAGTTGGACGGCGATGGCTAGAATCAGAAAGCCGAAAATCTTGTTGATGGCTCCAACCGCGCTTGGCCCTAGCCGCCGCACCAGAGGCCCTCCAAGCCAGAAAAACAGCAGCACAGAAAGCGCTATCGCGGCGATCCCAATGACCATACCCAAGTATGATGCCGAACTATCCACGTGTGCCGCCAGCGCCATGACCACCCCGATTGCTCCAGGCCCGGACATGAGCGGCATGGCGAGCGGAGTCAGGGAGATGTCTTCTTTATCCTGTGCCTCATGACTCTCTTCCGGCGTGATACGCGCATGAGACGTGACCATGCCCCAGGCAGTGTTAGCGACGATCAATCCACCGGCAATCTTTAGCACCGGCAGCGAGATGCCGAAGAAATACAGTACGAAGCGGCCGAAAAACAAAAACGTAACCAGAATGGCAAAAACCCAGAGGCCGGTTTTCACGGCGGTATTCCTGCGCTCTTCCGCGGTCCACGAAGAGGTCATGCTAAAGAAGATAGGAATTCCGCCGAAGGGATCGACGATGGGAAAGAGCGCGAGAAAAGTGGCCGCAGCCGAGTGCGGAAGGGTACGCAGGAATTGTCCGAGAGCGTGCGTCGTGGGAGTCATGTCTTCTAGCGATAACTTTCCAGCGCCTTAGCCGCGCGCTCCAGCGCCGCAGCTAGCACCGCCAATTGCTGTCGCGCCCGTTCCGCGTCGCCCTTATCAATCGCCTCGTTTACACCCGGGATCACGACCGCGGCATATCCCGTATATTCTCCCGGAGCATAGATGGCATGGCGAAACCAGGGGCGGTGAGGCAATCCCTCTGGCACAAGAAGAGCGCGCTCAGCCCCGCGCAGCGCCTGGTTCAAGCGCATCGGATCCCGTGGCGGATTCTTCTGCTTCGCCAAAATCTTTGTCCCCGCCTCTTGGAAATGTTTAGCCGCGGCGTTCACTGCACTTAGATCGAGCGCATGATCACCGAACTTGCGCCCCGCCCGCTTCCCTGCCGAATCCAGATAAGCTGAAACCTCCTTGCCATATTCTTCATAATCGAACGGCAGCACGTCGGCCTCAGCCATACGTACGGCCTCAAGCCCGAAGATTCTTGCCATCTCCTGCTCGTAAACGAAATCTGGATCACCGAACTTCTTGAACCAGGCGAAATTATCGAATACTGAGTGGTAAACACCGTAGGGCCCGCTCGAACTGATGTCGGTCGAGGGCACGCCCAAATGCTGTTGAAACACGCTGTAATCAGATCCGCTGCCCAGGTCGCCGACCGGCACGTCCCCGCTGGAAGATGCAACGGGCTTGCGGCGAAGGTCTCCAATCGCTTCACCCGGCGACTGCGTCAAAGGAGTGCTCGGTTTGATCGCCCTTCTCCCACGCCTCGTAGACCGTCCCGCCTTTCGGGCTGGGCACGGCTTTTGTTATATCCCGCAAAAACTGCTTAAGGCTTGGTACCGATGAAGCCCCAAACTTCGGTCCGGAAACGGCCACATCCACATTGAAGTACGCAGCCGCATTGGCTAGCTCCGTCGCATGTTGCTCGGCCCATTCCGTGGAACCGATCAGACCTTCTTCTTCGCCGTCCCAGCTGGCAAACACCATGGTGCGCTTCGGCTTCCATCCCGACTTCAGCAAGTCGCCGACTCCGTGTACCGCTTCCAGCATCGCCGCCGTGCCACTGTTTGGATCGACCGCACCATACACCCACGCATCGCGATGGTTGCCCGCAATAACCCACTCACCGGGAAACTCACTGCCGCGCACGCGGCCGATCACATCCCATAAAGTGCGGAACTGATAATCCTGCTTGAGATGCATCTTCACCCGCACCGGCCCCGGACCCACGTGGTAGGTAAAAGGCAGAGCGCCTTGCCACTCGCGCGGCGAATCGGGTCCACCCAGATGCTGAAGAATAGGCGCGGCATCATGATAAGAAAGCGGCGTGACAGGAATCTTGGGCATCTGCGCGGATTGTGCCGGAGAAACGCGCTTGCTCTCGGGCAACGACGGCAGCGAGGCAAATCCAGGTGTGGTTGGATCGCCGGGAAACTCGAACATGTATCCCACCGACCCGCGCTGCACGCCGGTATCCGGCCGCCACGGCCCATCGGGATATTTATCTCCGCGCCGCCAGCCATCGTCGAACGGATCAGAATAAATAATCACTCCCGCCGCGCCATGTTCCTGCGCAATGAATTCTTTCACCCCGCGAAAATTCTGCCCGTAGCGCACCAGCACAATCTTGCCGCGCACATCGATCTTCAACTTCTCCAGCCTTTCGAAATCTTCCGGCGTTCCGTAGTTGGCATAAACCACCTCGGCCTCGACATCGCCGGAGGGCGACATGCCGTTAAACGGCATCACCACGCGCGGATCGTTGTCGTAAGGATCGCCATCCACATGCTCGCGCGTGGGCCCGTGCATTTCCACTCCGGCCGGGCGCGGTGATATCCACGCTGATCTCCAAGGGATAGTTCATCCACACTTTGTATTCGACGATCTCGGTATCGAGTCCGGCGGCACGAAATTTCTGCGCCACATAGTCGGCCGTGGCTTTGTCTTCCGGCGTGCCCGCCATGTGCGGAGCCTGCGTCAGTGTGCGCAGATGTTCTTCCGCAAGTTTGGGATCGGGCACGGCAAGAAAATGGGTTTCGGTGGCGATTCTCGGCAGCGGAATCGCGAAAACCGAAGATGGATTGCGGCGCGTTGAAGGGCGCTGCACCTGAAGGTTCGGACACATCGCCGCTAACGGTTGGGGATAGTAGAAAGAAAAGAACAGCCGACGCAAGAATGGTGCAGAACGAATCTCATTTGGCTCTTGCGGTGGAGGTTAGTAAGGTAGCACAAAAGGGCGCGACTCCACGCAGATGAAGCCGCAAAATAAATTCAAGCCCTGTTGAAGACCCACTCCGGGCGACGCGGCAGTAGGGCTAAGGGACGTGAGCGAGGACAGAGAGCAAGACTTCTACCGAACCTGCCCCGTCCCCACAATCTCGTATTTCGAAGAAGTCAGCTCCGCCAGCGCGAACGGGCCGCGGCAGTGCAGTTTCTGGGTGCTGATGCCCATCTCGGCGCCGAAGCCGAACTCCGCGCCGTCGGTGAAGCGGGTGGAAGCATTCCAGTACACAGCCGCCGAATCCACGCCCCGCAGAAACTTCCGGGCGTTCGCTTCGTCGCGCGTCACGATGGAATCGGAATGCTTGGTGGAATAGCGGTTGATGTGCGCGATGGCTTCGTCCACATCGGCGACGACGCGCACCGCCATGCAGAGGCGCAGATATTCTTCGTCCCAATCTTGCTCCGGCGCGGCAGCGAACGACAATCGCCGCCAGCCAGACTGCGAGATTTTCTCGTCGCCGCGAACTTCCACTCCGGCATCGATCAGCTTCTTCACGATGCGCGGAACATATTCAGCCGCGATCGTTCGTGCACCAGCAACTTCTCCGCGGCGTTGCAAACCGAAGGCCGCTGCGTCTTGGCGTTGATCACAATGCCGTCGGCCATGTCGAAATCGGCGGATTCATCGACAAAGATGTGGCAGTTCCCTGCTCCGGTTTCGATCACCGGCACCACCGAATTCTCCGTGACAAAAGTGATCAAGCCCGCGCCGCCGCGCGGAATGATCACATCGACCAGTCCGCGAGCCTTGATGAGTTCCTGCACCGATCGCCGCGTGCTGGCATCGAGCAACTCGATTGCGCCCTCCGGCACTCCGGGCACCGCAGCGAGAATTTCCACGAGCCGCTGATTGCTGCGCGCCGCTTCTTTGCCGCCGCGCAGCACAATGGCGTTGCCGGTTTTCAGCGCAAGCACCGCCGTATCGACCGTAACGTTGGGCCGCGATTCATAAATAATTCCGACCACTCCCAGCGGCACGCGCACTTTGCGGATGCGCAGGCCGTTGGGTCGCGTCCACTCCGCCAGCGTTTCGCCAATCGGATCGGCGCAGAGCGGCGACTTCGCGCACTCCGTGCGCCATCTCCTTGATCCGCGCCGGAGTCAGCAGCAGGCGGTCGCGCATGGCGCCCTCGAGGCCGGAGGTCTTCCATATCTTCGCGGTTCGCAGCGAGAATCTTCTTTGCGTTGGCCTCAATCGCATCCGCCATCGCCAGCAGCATCGCGATTCTTCTGCTCGGTCGAAAGCAGCGCGAGTTTGGCTGCCGCTGTCACGGGCGCGCAGAAGCTTTTCCTGCGTGGAAGCTGCGCTGGCGAGACGTGGTCGGCCATCAGTTTCTCCTCTCGCTCGGCGGAAAGTACGTTCCGATCTTACGCTCCATGCCCAGCGTGATTCCCTGCGGGATGCCGCCCATTCACAATGGCCACATGCACCCCCGCTTCGCTGGCAAGTTTCGCGGCGCGCAGCTTGGAGATCATTCCGCCGCGGCCCAGCTGCTCTTGCCGTTGCACTGCGCTTCCAGCGGCGGAGTAAGCTTGCGCACTACGCGCACCAGCTGCGGTTTCTTGCGTCCGTTGGGAACGAGAAAACCATCGACATCGGTCAGCAAGAGCAGCCAGTCGGCTTTTACCGCAGTCGCCAGCAGCGCGCTCAGCTCGTCGTTGTCGCCGAAAGCGCCGTCCAGTTCGCGCACCGAAACGCTGTCGTTCTCGTTCACGACGGGCACCACTCCCAGCGAAAGCAGCTCCGCCAGCGCGTTCTGCAGGTTGCGATAGCGGACGGGCGAGGTGAAGTCGTCGCTCGAAAGCAGAAACTGCGCGACCACTTTCTTGCCAAAAAACAGGCGCTCGTAGGTGTGCATCAGCTTGCTCTGACCGACAGCGGCGCAGGCCTGCATGCCGGAACGCCGTCGGCCGCTTCGCAAGCCCAGTCCGGACATGCCCGCCGCGATCGCGCCCGAGGTCACGATCAGATATTCGTTCTTGCCAAGATCGAACTGATCGACCATCCCGCGCAGCAGGTTGGCGTCAATCTGGCCGCCGGGAGCGATCAGGCTGGTGCCGACTTTGATGACGACTCGCATGCCGCGAATACGTTTCCCTGGCTGTATCTTGGAATGGTAACGCACTTGATGCGGGGGAGGACGTTGTGCCCTTATGGTGTCTATAGATTCTCAGCGTTCTTCGCACTGAAAGGCTGAGGCGATCCCGCGGCACATCGTATCCTGCCGTTAAAATGGCTTTGGCAAGATGAATAAACTTGCACTGTTAAACCTATGCCTGCCTCCAATGCCACCAGCCGCTTTTCCGATCGCGTGGAAAACTATGTCCGCTACCGGCCGGGCTATCCGCCCGAGGTCTTCAGGCGCTGAAGACCGAATGCGGCCTGACGCCGAGCCACGTCATCGCCGACATCGCCCGCGGCACCGGCATTTGGACGCGCCTGCTGCTGGAAAACGGCAACCCGGTTTTCGGCGTTGAACCCAATGCTGAAATGCGCGGAGGCGGGCGAGCGGCTGCTGGCAGAGTTTCCGAAATTCACCAGCGTTGCAGGAACAGCGGAGGCGACAACGCTCGCGGATCAAAGCGTGGATTTTGTCACCGCGGCGCAAGCGGCGCACTGGTTCGATCGCGAGCGGGCGCGGCGGGAATTCGTGCGCATCCTCAAGCCCGGCGGCTGGCTGGTACTGCTGTGGAACGAACGCCTGACCGACTCCACGCCGTTTCTCCGCGACTACGAAAACTTGCTGCTGACCTACGGCACCGATTACAGGAAGTTCGCCATGAGCGCACCACGGATGCGGTCAACGAATTTTTCGATCCCGCGCCGTTTCAGGAGCGAGCATTCCCCATGCGGCAGGAATTCGACTACGCCGGGCTCGAAGGCCGGCTGCTGTCGTCGTCGTATGCGCCGGGGCCGGAGAATCCGAAACATGCGCCCATGCTGCGCGAACTGCGGCGGATATTCGACGCGCATCGCCGTCGATGGTCGAGTGCGTTCGAATACAAGACGCGAGTCTATTTCGGCCACCTGACTTAAATCCGAATCGTGTAACCATCGGATTGCGTCACTAAGCTTCACGAAGTAACACTCCCGCTCTGATACGATTGCTATTTGTACCTTTCCGAGGTCGAGCAAGTGGCTGACGAAAAATCTTTCCACATGACGCCCGACGAATTCCGCCGCCACGGCCACGCCGTGGTCGACTGGATCGCCGACTACCACTCCCGTATCGAATCGTTCCCCGTGCTCTCGCAGGTGAAGCCGGGACGAGATTCGCGCGTCGCTGCCGGCGAATCCTCCCGCGCACGGCGAGCCTTTCGAAGCGCTACTGAAAGATGTCGAGAAACTGATTCTTCCCGGAGTCACGCACTGGCAGTCGCCGAATTTCTTCGCCTATTTTCCCTGCAATGCTTCCGGCCCAGGGATTCTCGGCGATCTGCTTTCTTCCGGCCTCGGAGTGCAGGGGATGCTGTGGTCGACCAGTCCGGCTTGCACCGAACTCGAAACCCACGTGCTCGACTGGCTGGTCTCCATGCTGGGCCTGCCGGAGAAATTTCTATCCTCGAGCACCGGCGGCGGAGTGATTCAGGACACGGCCTCGAGCGCCGCGCTGTGCGCGCTGCTGGCGGCCCGCGAGCGCGCCACCAACTACACCAGCAACAAAAAAGGATGCGACGGCAAGCATCGTCGCCTACGCCTCGACGCAGACGCATTCTTCTCTCGAAAAGGCGGCGATGATCGCCGGCCTCGGCGTTGAGAATCTTCGCCTGATCGAGGTGGACGAGAATTTCGCGATGCGTCCCGAAGCTCTGGCTCGCCAGATCGAAGCCGACAAACTCGCTGGACTGGTTCCCTGCTTCGTCTGCGCGACCGTGGGCACAACTTCCTCAAATGCGATGGATCCGATTGCCGACATCGGCGAAATCTGCCGCGAGCACAATCTCTGGCTGCACGTGGACGCGGCCATGTCGGGGACGGCCGCGCTCTGCCCCGAATTTCGCCATCTGCAAAACGGACTCGAATTTGCCGACAGCTACAATTTCAATCCGCATAAGTGGATGTTCACCAACTTCGATTGCAATTGCTTCTGGGTCGCCGACCGCAAGGCGCTCATCCAGACCCTGAGCATTCTGCCCGAATACCTGCGCAACCAGGCTACGGAATCGGGCGCGGTGATCGACTACCGCGACTGGCACATCCAGCTCGGCCGCCGCTTTCGTTCGCTCAAGTTATGGTTCGTGATCCGCCACTACGGCGTGGAAGGCCTGCAGCACCACATTCGCCGCCACGTCGAGCTGGCGCAGCAATTCGCCGGCTGGGTTCGCAACGACAAGAATTTTGAACTCGCCGCGCCGGTGCCGCTGAATCTGGTTTGCTTCCGCCACAAAGGCGGAGACGCAGCAATCAGAAGATCCTGGACCGCCTCAACCGCAGCGGCGATCTTTCCTCACCCACACCAAGCTGAACGGAAAACTGACGCTGCGCCTCTGCGTGGGGCAAACGAATACGCAGGCGAGGCACGTGGAGAAGGCGTGGAAAAGAATTTGCGAGGAAGCGGGTAAATTAAGCTGCCGTCGCTTAGGCAACTGTTGCGTAAACTATCTCGGAGTCTCCCTTCAGCTAAAGTAGAGATGCGCTCTATTCTCGGCCGCCGTCCGCTGCGCTTCGTCTTTGCCGCCAACGTGATCTCCATGTTGGGCAGTGGGATGAATACGGCCGCCGTCGCCTGGTACATCCTGCAGGCCACGCACTCGGAAATGGCGCTCGGCACCTTCGCCGTCCTGCAGACGATCCCCGCCATGCTCATGCTTCCCTTCACCGGCGTGTTGATCGACCGCGAAGATCGCCGCGTCCTGGTCATGTGGCTCGATGCCCTGCGCGCCGTGATCATTGTGATCGTGGCCGTCCTCGCCTTCCAGCATCGTGTACAGGTCTGGCAACTGTATTTGATGAACACCCTCGTCGCCGCCGGGTTCTGGATGTTCTGGCCCACCATCACGGCCCTCATCCAGGAACTCACGCCCGAAGGCGAATTCGTGCACTCGAACACTTTTCTTCTCGCCGGAGTGCAGGGCGGATGGCTCATGGCCGGCGCGATCGTCGGCTTCATGTACAACCACATCGGCCTCGGAGGCGTGCTCGTCATCGACGTCTCCACCTACATCATCTCGTTCCTGTGCTATTTCGCAGTGCGTAAGGGACGCCACGTCGTCTTGCGTCCCGAAGAGTTGCGCGCCGACATCCTCGCTGCCGAAACTCAGCTGCAGCGCTTCTGGCGCGAGATGCGCGAGGGCCTGCGCTTCCTGCGCGACCGTCGTCCCGTCATCCTGCTGGGCGCCAGTTGGGCCCTGTTTCTCGGAGCCATGATCACCGGAGTTGTGGTCACCCCGCCGCTGAGCGAGCGCATCTTCCACGCCGGCGCCGTTGGCTACGGATGGCTCAATGCCGGCTGGGGCACGGGCGCGTTCCTCAGCGCGCTCTACACTCCGGCCATCATCGCCAGCCTCGGCGGACGCCGTGCCGTGGCATTTTCTATGGCCATCATCGCTGCGTCCGTGGTCTGCGCTCCCGTCTCGCACTGGCTGCCGGTCGCCATACTGATTTACGCCGTCATGGGGTCAGCCCGCGGCGTGGGCGGCGTCGCTATGAACACCAGCCTGATGGAAATGGTGCCGCCCCATCTCATGGGACGCGTGCAGAACGCCTTCAATTTCGCCGGAACGTCTCTTCAATTGGTTCTGGCCTTAACCGTAGGCGCGGTGGCACACAACATAAGTCTGGTAGCCGCATTCGCAATCCTGGCCTGCGTCTACGCATTATCGTTCGTGGCCGCAAGTTGGCCAGTGGGAACTGCGGTGGAAGTAAAGGAAGTCAGTACGCTGAAATGAATGGTCTACCCTGTGAACCCCAGTGCCCCCTGTGTTAAAGATTTGCCTTTGCCCGTATAGCAAAGCCAAGCGCGACGCTGTTATCCTTTCCCCTTCCAAGGAGCACTCATGTCCGCTGACCTGCAAGGCCGCATCGCCGTCGTTTTCGGAGTCGCCAACAAACGCTCAATCGCCTGGTCTATCGCCCAGGGACTGCACGCCGCCGGCATGAAGCTCGCCATCACCTACCAGAACGAGCGCCTCGAGCAGGAAGCCAAAGACCTGATTCTCTCCCTCCCCGGCGCCGAAGGCTACATGTGCGACGTCAGCAAAGACGAAGAAATCGACCGCCTCTTTGCCACGCTCAAAGAGCGGCACGGCAAACTGCACGCGCTTGTGCATTCCGTCGCCTACGCCCCTGCCGACGAACTCAAAGGAGACTTCGTCAACACCACGCGCGAAGGCTTCCGCATCGCGCACGATGTAAGCGTGTATTCCCTGATCGCGGTTTCGCGCGCCGCTGCCCCGCTCATGGAAGATGGAGGCTCCATCATCACCATGACTTATTACGGAGCGGAAAAAGTTGTGCCGCACTACAACGTGATGGCCGTAGCCAAAGCCGCCCTCGAATGCACGGTCCGTTACCTGGCCAGCGATCTTGGGAAAAAGAAGATTCGCGTCAACGCCATTTCCGCCGGCCCTATTAAAACCCTCGCCGCTCGCGGCATCTCCGGCCTCAGCGACATGCTGAAAGCCCACGCCGACCGCGCCCCGCT
Organism: uncultured Acidobacteriaceae bacterium; assembly: GCA_963789625.1. Lineage (GTDB taxonomy): Bacteria > Acidobacteriota > Terriglobia > Terriglobales > Acidobacteriaceae > Sulfotelmatobacter. Next base: position 605,858 of record CAWBLK010000014.1, read on the forward strand.
CGGCCGAAACGTCGATGTGAAAGAAGTCGGCTCAACCGGAGTCTTCCTCGCCTCCGACGCCAGCAGCGGCATAACCGGCGAAGTGATCTACGTGGATTGCGGATATAACATCATGGGGTTTTAGTTTTTTCTTCTCACAGATGCACGACGAGTGAATCTTCGTTAACGATTTTCTTCATCGCATTTTTTGCATTCCAGAATGCTTCCGATCTTCGACGCGCGCCCCTCTTCCATCACTACCCAGGGCCGGCGCTGCCACGGCGGATCGTGGCGCACATGTTGCGTATGGCCGCAGGCCAGCTTTGCCACCCAATGGGTTTGCTCGTCTTGATAAAACCCCACGATGTTTTGTTTCATCCGGACATCCGCATCCAGATCGTATATGCCCCTCATCGTGAGAGAATCGAATGAGGCGTAATAGATGATGCGTAACAACACTTTCATTTTCACCCTCTTCGCTACCGCCATTCTCTTCTCGATGGTGCGCGACTGGAGCGCATCTATTGCCTGTGCAAGAACGATCTTTCTTGCTTCTGCTCCTGCAGCGGTGCCCCAATTCCCGTCGCCTTCCGCACACTAAGTTGCTGGGGAAACGGTTTCCTCAGCGCATCAGGAAAGAAAAATCTTCGAACACATATTCATGCTTCCCGTCTTTGGCAACCGCCTTCACTTCCCCGCGGCGAACCTGCTGCATTGCAGTAACTACCTTTGGAAGATAGCCGGGATCGGCCACGGGCACATTGTGTGAGGGCAGGAGAAGTTGAAGATGAGGCGACAGCAAAGCCAGTTTCTGCATCGACGCGACATAGGCCTCCAAATCGGTTTCTGGACGGTATAAGTAGATCGGGCCGAGATAGAAACTGTCTCCGGTGAACAAAAGGCCGTTTGCGTCGTCCAGCAGGGCGATTGCGTCGGCGTATGGCCGGGCGTACCGATTACCTTCAGCGTGCGCCCACCCAAGTCAATCTTGTCGCCATCGTGCAGCCAGCGCGTAATGTGGAATGGTTTTCCGGCGGCGTACGCCTTCGCATCGAACCCTACGGGCAAGGCTCCGCAAATTTCGTTTGGGGCAAGTTCCGCTTGCGCGTCTTCTTTCGAGCCGCGGGCGTTGGTCCGCGTAAAGTCCGTATCCATGCCGTACACATCGCGAAATCGCCAGTTGTCCCCAACGTGGTCGTTGTGAGTATGCGAGTTCACCACGCTCACCGGAAGTTTGGTCAGTCCTGCAACTACGGCTTGGATATTGCTGATACCCATGCCGGTGTCGAACAGCAGCGCTTTGTCATCGCCAATGATCAGATACGAGATGACCTCTTCCAGTTGATGGGGCTCATAAATGGCAAATACGCCGGGGCGAATCTTATACACCTCGAACCACGGATCTGCGTTTGGAACACGCTCCAACTTGCTGTAGGCAGGACGAGGCAGGTTCTTGCACCACTCTGCCTGTTGAGCAGCCAGAGACGACGTTAGGCAGATTGCCAGGAACATTGCGAGGAATAAGCTATTGAGGCTCTTCATGGTTTGTTCATGGATGGTCTAACTCACAATTCTGATCTTACGTCCATTCTCACTTTGACGTTCCAGCGAAATCTCCATATCCCGCTTCCGCTGCAACTGCGGAAATTTTTCTCCCCACTCGATCAGCAAAATGCTGCCCGGCTCCGCGCGCAGATCATCCAGCCCCAGCGTCTCCAATTCGCGCTGGGTGTCGATGCGGTAAAGATCAATGTGATAGAGATTGGCTCGCGGCCCGCGATACTCGTGGATTAACGTGAAGGTGGGGCTGGTGACGTCTTCTTCTTCCGCCGCCTCGAACGCCGCGGCGATTCCCTTGACCAGCGTGGTTTTGCCCGCGCCGAGATCGCCGCGCAGCAACACCAGCTTCGGTGGCGTCAGCAATTCGGCCAGCGTGCGCCCGAAGGCAATCGTCTCCTCGGGTGACTGTGTCGTGATCTCCCGCGTCATCTCGACAGTATAGCGAGAGCGCACGCGAGGTGACGAAGCAGTGCGAAAACCTAAATCGTCCGCGGAATGGTAAACGCCGACGACTTCAGCCCCAGCAGACTTCGGTCCACCACCTGGTCGAGCGATGTCCGCAAACGGCGATGGTCATCGTCCTCCAGCGCGATGAAGCGGAACGGCTGAAGCACTCCAGCCGTCGTCTTGCGCAGCGGGCTGAGAACCTCTGCCATGCCATGCACCGGGCCCGATTGCGTTTGAAATGCGAGCTCGACGAACGCCCCGTTGCCCAACGGTGACGGCAGCTGCAACAGTCCGCCCGTGGCTGAAATGGTTTGGAGTTTCGCTTTCGTACGCCGGCGTCTTCTAAGCGAATCGCAGCCAGGACCGAAGCCCCTAGCTGGACCCGTGCCGCGCGCCTCGATGGGTGCGGTTGGGGGAAGTGGGTCATAAGCTGACTGAACTATCGCACGACCCCGCATGCGGTAACAGGTTACGGAAGCAGAAGGCCGAACTCCTGCCGGAAAGGACATACTGTTTACCAACTCATTAATGTCCGAAAGGATGTGGTAATCTTATCCAATGTAGCTTTTAAGCTACACATTAACAAGACTCTAGGGAAGCGTCAGGCATTGGCAAGCCCCGTGGACTTATAATCCACTGTCCTGACCGGATTTGAGGGTTCGACTCCCTCCGCTTCCGCCAGAGCCTTGCACTTATCAGGTATAACATATCGCACTCCGTCACTAGGTAACTTGAAGGCAATTCCAGCCCGTGCTAGTCTGTGGTAGCTTAAAAGCTACGCACTGGGCAAGAAGGAAAGAATCTTGTGCAGGCGCGTCCTCGAAGCGTACAGGTCTACGAAACGGCGCTTGGTGCTGCACCATTTGACGACTGGATGACTCAGCTTAAGGACGCTATTGGGCGCGCAGCCATAGACGCACGGATCGGTTTATTACGGCGGGGTTCGCTCGGGAAAAAATATGAAGATGTGGGGGACGGACTGATCGAACTCAAAGTGGACTGCGGCCCGGGTTATCGCATTTACGTAGCCGATGACGGGAGAAAGACCCTCATTCTGTGCGTGGGCAGCAAACGAACACAAAAACAGGATATCAAAGACGCTAAGATTTTTTGGGCGGACTTCAAGGCAAGGAAGGACTAACCCATGCCACGATCACGACCATACAAAGTTGGGCTAAACGAGCGCCTGAAAGATCCAGTGTATGCAGTCCATTATCTTAACGCCGCGAGGCGGGAATCGCGCGATGTTGAACTCTTGGCACTACGAGATGTTGTGCAGGCTCACAAGGTCAGTAAAATCGCCAGGGATGCGAAATTGAACCGTGAGACGCTTTACCGCACACTGTCTGCGCGTGGGAATCCAACTATGGCGACGCTCGAAAGTATTCTCAAGCCTCTCGGGGTGGACTGGGAGTATCGTCGAGCTCGTCCAGCCAGTAAACGAGTCGCGACTAAACGGGTTGCCAATCGCGGTCCGTCAATTACCATGACCCACAATGCTGCACCTCAGAGCCGTCGTGTTCCTGATATACCGCAAGGACAGTCGGCGGCGGTGTTCGGGAAGTGCTCGACATGCGCAAATTATTCCGGGACCGGTTCTAGCTCCGCGCCTAGCCGTGGCGAGACAATCCCCGAAGGCTTCCCAACTGGATTCCCTATTCCAGCATTTATCGCAGATGCCCTTAGCGCCAGAAACCTTGAACGATAACCATTAGCAAAGGAAAACATATGGCTAAACGTAAAGATGCTCCCGCTGCGGCTACGACTGCCACATTTCAACGGACACCAAACTGCATAACTTCATACGCTAACAATATTCGCTACGAGCAGACGATGCATGACCTCACAATCGTTTTTGGCCAAAGCGATCTGAGCACCGGCACGGAAATAGTCAAACAGAATATCGCTGTGACGGTGCCTTGGAGCGTCGCAAAACTAGCGCTCTATTATCTGGACCTTAATCTTAAATTTTTCGAGCTATATAACGGACAAATCAATATTCCTGCCAATCAGATTCCCCCACCATTTCCGGAGCCTACACAGGACGCTTTAATAGCCGACCCGAACGCAATGCAGGCGTTTGAAATCGCCAACAAACTTAGGGAGCAATTCATCAGTCAGTCGTAATCCATTTTGTCAAGTTGGGCAGGCTATAAGATTGCTGCGTGGTTTAGATACTTCCTTCCAATATTGTGTCAAGTGGATAATCCTCCCGAAAGGACATCGAATCCTTCACCAACGCGTCAGCTTTTCCTGCGACCTTTTCCACACGCGCCGGAACGCTTCTGGCAGCCCGTGCAGCAAATCGGTCGCGACCAGCGAATGCTCGCCCACACTTTCGCGCATCACGTCGCCGGCAAGGCCGTGCAAATGCACCGCCGCCAGCACGGCCTCGAATGCATTCTTCGGATGCTGCGCGATCATTCCCGCAACCATCCCGGTCAGAATGTCCCCCGTGCCCCCGGTCGACATTCCAGGATTTCCGGTAGTATTCACCCACGCTTCGCCATCCGGCTGAACCACCAGCGTGCGATGTCCCTTGAGCACCACGATCAGCTCGTGCTCGCGCGCGAACTTTCGCGCCACGCCCAGGCGATCTTTTTGCACGTCGGCAATGCTACATCCCACAAGCCGCGCCATCTCTCCCGGATGCGGAGTGATCACCAGCGTTCGGCCCTTGCCATTCAATTCCTCCGTGCGGCCCTCAAACGCATTCAGACCGTCGGCATCCAGGACCATCGGGAGTTGAAGTTCTGCGCAACCAGCGCACGCACCAATTCGGCAGTCTCGCGGATCGCGCGAAATTCCCGGCCCGATCGCGAGCACACTCTTCCCTTTCGCCAGCTCTCGAGTTCGATCTTGCGCGCTGGTCGAGATCGTGCCCGCATCCGTCTCGGGCAAAGGCTCGGTCATCAACTCGGGATGAAATCCGGCGACGGTTCCCAGCACAGACTTCGCCGTCGCCACGGTCGAAAGTCCCGCCCCCGCACGCAGCGCAGCCATCCCCGCCATCGCCGCCGCCCCGGCTTTGCCCAGCGATCCGCCGACCACCAGCACATGCCCGTAATTGCCTTTGTTCGATTCTGCGGGCCGCGGCCCGATCAGCCGTGCCAATATCGTGCGCAGTAATCACATTCAGTTGCAGCGACGAAACAATCGCCTCATCCGGTGAACCAATGTCGGCCACAAAAGTCGGCCCCGCAGTCAGCAAACTGAACACATGCGCCGGACGCGGCGCCGTGAACGTGACAATGCGCATCAGCGCGCGCAATGGTTCCGGTCTGCGGGCTGCATCGCATCGGCATCGGCGCCGGAAGGAATATCCACGGCGATCACCGGAACGCTGGCATCGCGTTCATGATCGCGATTGCTTCCGCATAAAGTCCGCTCACCGGAGGCTTGAAACCCGTGCCCAGCGACGCATCCAAGTAAAGTCGTCTCCTGCAGAGAAAGACGCACTCGTTCACTTTTCAACTCGTCACTGGAATGCACCGCAATCGCCGGACTCGGCAACTTGCCAAACATGACCGCGGCATCGCCCCGCAGCTCAGCGGGATCGGCCAGCAGGATGACCTGAACCTTCTTCCCTTGCTCATGCAGCCGCCGAGCCGCGACAAAACCGTCGCCGCCATTATTTCCCTTGCCGCAGAAACACAACGATCCGCCGCGCCGCCGCGTGATGCGACAGCACATAATCGGCCACCGCTGCGCCGGCATTCTCCATCAGCGTGAGCGAAGGCACGCCGAAGCGCTCGCTGGTAGCGCGATCAATGGCGCGCATTTCTTCTGCTGAAACGATTTTCATAGGAACACGGCCACTGGCCACTTTCGTCCGACTATAAAACAAAAAGGCCCTCCGCGCCGCGCGGAGAGCCAGTAAATGCATTCAGCCTAAGGCGCACTCTTCGGCCCTTCGATCCGGACTGCATGAGAGCCTGCCTGCACTTTGCTGTGCTTGCGCCCGTAGGTGAAGTAGATCGCCAGTCCGATTACCAGCCACACCACCAGCCGGATCTGCGTGGCCAGGCGATAGAAAAACAATGAGCGCCCCCGAGAAAAGAATCGAGAGAATCGGAACCAGCGGCACCATCGGCGTCCTGAATGGCCGGTTCAGTTCGGGATGCGTCCGGCGCATCACCCACACTCCCGCGCTCACCAGCACAAAGGCGAGCAGCGTGCCCACGCTTGTCATTTCATCCAGTACATTCAGCGGAATCACCGTGGCCAGGATCGCGACAAAAATCCCGACAACAATGGAACTGAGATAGGGCGTGCGAAAGCGAGGATGAATCTTGCCCGCCCACGGCCAGAGCAAACCATCGCGCGACATGGAGTAGAACACGCGCGACTGGCCAAGCAACATCACCAGCATCACCGTCGCCAGGCCGCCCAGGGCGCCGATTTCCACCAGGAACGTAGCCCATTGCTGACCCGGTCAACGCGCACACCGACGACAACGGGATCGGGAACGTTGAGTTGCTGGTAAGGCACGAGGTGGGTGAGCAATCCGGAAACCAGGATATAAAGAATCGTGCAAATGACCAGGGAGCCCAGAATGCCCAGGGGCATGTCCTTCTTCGGATTCTTGGCTTCCTGTGCCGCCGTTGAAACAGCATCAAAGCCAATGTAGGCGAAGAAGACTACGCCGGCTCCCCGCAAAATTCCCGACCATCCGAAATGTCCCCACTCGCCCGTATTTGCGGGAATGAACGGATGCCAGTAGTTCGGCTTCCATGCGTGCGAGTACAAAAACGCCGCGGCAAGAACGATGAACATACACACCACCGCTACTTTCATAATCACGATGGCGGTGGTGAAATTTGCCGATTCTTTAATCCCAACACCAGGATGGTGGTAATCACCATGATTACGAGAAACCCGACATAGTCATACTTCAAATGCACAGGCATTCCCGAAGAGAGTGAAATCAGAAGTAGGAAATGCCGGCAGGCTCCAGCCGATGTCGTGCAGGAACGCCCGCAAGTGGCCGCTCCAACCCACCGCTACGGTGGCCGCGCCGAAGGCATACTCCAGAATCAAGTCCCAGCCAATGATCCACGCCACCAGTTCACCCAGGGTGGCATAAGAATAGGTGTAGGCGCTGCCCGCGATCGGGATCATGGACGCAAACTCGGCGTAACACAGGCCCGCGAAGGCGCAGGCAACGCCCGCCAGCACGAACGAAATCACAATGGCGGGTCCGGCAAACTGCGCCGCGGCCTGCCCCGTAATTACAAAAATTCCCGCCCCAATAATCGCGCCAATGCCCAGGGTCAGCAGATTCAGCGGGCCAAGGGCACGCCGCAGGCTTTGTTCGCCTTCAACCTCAACTGCCTCCTTCATCAGCGTAGGGAGGTCCTTCCTCGCGAACAGATTCGCCATGCTTCGTTTCTCCTTGGAGCTTAAGATGCGACTTGTCTTGGCTGCGAACTTCTCGACCACGCGTAATATACCGGGATGCCCAGCAACACCACAATCAACCCCGGCCAGGTGAATTGCGGTTTGTAGCGCAATAGTACGACATCGATGAACAAAGCCATCACAATATAAATTGCGGGCAATATCGGATAACCAACCGCCCGATAAGGCCGCTGGAGCATCCGGACGCGTCCGCCGCAGGACAAACAATCCCACAATCGTCAAAATATAGAAGACCAGCACGGCGAAAATAATGTAATCGAGAAGCTGCCCGTAGCTGCCCGAGACGCAGAGCAGGCACGCCCACACCATCTGCACCATCAGCGAAACCGCCGGCGTCTTATAGGTAGGATGCAGCTTGGCGACGCTGCGGAAGAAAAGCCCATCCTTCGCCATCGCATAGTAAACGCGCGCGCCGGAAAGAATCAGCCCGTTATTGCAGCCGAAGCTGGAAATCAGGATGGCCGCCGCCATCAGCAGTCCGCCCGCAGCGCCGAACATCTGCGTCATGACCGCGGTGCCGACGCGATCTTCGGCTGCATACTTGATGCCGCGCCCCAAAATCGTCGCGGCGTCCGGCATTCCATCCAGCGGCAGCGCGTTCAGATAAATAAAATTGCAGGCGATATAAAGTGCGATCACAACGCCCGTACCCAGCGCCAGCGAAAGCGGCAGATTGCGGCTGGGATTTTTCACTTCCCCAGCAGTGAACGTACATTGTTCCAGGCATCCGCGGAAAACAGCGAACCCACCTGCGCCACGGCCAAAATCGTAAGCGTGCCGACCATCACCACCGGACCGCCCACTCCTACTTGAACAGCGTGCTGCGCGCCGAGTCCCGCGTTCCGCCAGAAATGTCCGCTGAAATTCGTAGCCAACGCCTGCGCATTTCGCCCCAGCGCGATACCGAACAACGCCAGTCCCAGCAGCGCCGAGACCTTGGCCGC
>CAWBLK010000015.1:0-317612 GCA_963789625.1 uncultured Acidobacteriaceae bacterium
GAAAGCCTTACCTGACACAGCTCGTCCCACCTGTTGCTCCGGTTCGAGAGCAACGGTCCTCACCGGCACCGGCGGGTGCACTGATTTCGCTGCACGTAGCGCCGCCGACAATGCGCGGGGCGCGCCTCAATGCGCGCCGCCGCGCCATAAGTCCCGCCGAGCGCGCCCACCTCTCGCTTAAAGTCGCACGCAACGCCGAGCGCGCGCTGCACCTTCAGTCGACTGGCGCGCTGCCCTCTATGCCGCCCTGCCTTGGAAGAGCTGGATACGCAGCCCCGCTCATCGCCCTGGCCCGCAGCGCGGCTGGCGCGTCTACCTGCCGCGGGTCGAGCGCGCACGCCACGGCCGCAAGATGCGCTTCGTCGAAGCCGGCGGTCGCGAGCGGGTCAGTCGTCTCGGGATCCGTGAGCCGCAGGAGTCGCGCGCCATCGGCGCGCGCTGGCTGGATGCGGTACTCGTGCCGCTCGTGGGTTTTGACGCCCAGGGCATGCGGCTCGGCATGGGCGGCGGATTCTACGACCGCGCCTTCGCGTATCGACGTTTCCGCCATGCCTGGCGCGGACCGCGGCTCATCGGTGTCGCCTACGCGTTTCAAGAGCGGCCGCGAATTCTCGCCACTCACCACGATGTGCATCTCGACGCCGTCGTCACAGAAAAAGGGATCATCAAGTGCACCACTGGCTCCTGAAGACCGAACCCACGAGCTTCAGCGTCGATGACCTGCCGCCGCGCCGCGGCGCACCACGGCCTGGGATGGCGTGCGCAACTACCAGGCGCGCAACATGATGCGCGACGAGATGCGGCGCGGCGATCAGGCCTTTCTCTACTATTCGAGCTGCGATGTGCCGGGGATCGTCGGCACCGTGCAGATCGCGAAGGCCGGCTATCCGGATCCGACGGCCTTCGACCGCCGCCATCCCCACTACGATGCCGACAGTGATGCGCAGGCAAGCCGCGCTGGTACATGGTGGATATGCGGCTCGAAGCGTTCTGCGCGCTCATCACGCTCGATGAGCTGCGCGCGCATGCTGGCAAAGAATTCAGGGATCTGGTGCTGCTGCGTCCGGCAATCGCCTCTCCGTGATGCCGGTTGACGAGCCGCATTGGCAGTTCATTCTGCTCTCTCGAGTGATGTGAGCGTGAAGTCACATCAGCGCGCCTAAGTGCGCGTCGCTTGCTTGTAATTTCGATTCGCGTGTATATACTCGGACCCCGGACTAACCCGATAATGGAGATCCAACATGGCGAAAGCAAAGAAGAAGGCCAAGAAGAAAGCTTCGAAGAAGAAGTAGGGCCTTCAACTCGGCGGGCGCGGAACTGATCCCGCTCGCTGTACTTCGAAGCTCAAGACTGTGCCCGCGTAAGCGGGCACAGTCGTTTCTAGGGTCACCACGAAATCACGGCGATCGGCACCAGCGGCGATCATGCAGACCGCACAAGAAGCGGCGCGCTGCACACGCAGCACTCGCAATACGTGCGCGACGGCATGATCATCGGGGTCGGCACCGGCACCACGGTCAACTGCTTCATCGAGTACTCGCAGCCATGCGGCGCTCGCATCGGCAGCGCGGTCTCGAGCTCCGAGGCCACGAGCGCGCGCCTGCGCGCGGCCGGCATCGCGGTCCTGGACCTCAACGAGGTCGCCGGCCTGATGCTCTACATCGACGGCGCCGACGAGGCCAACCCGCGCGCGGCAGCTGATCAAGGGCGGCGGCGGCGGCGCTGACGCGCGAGAAGATCGTCGCCGCCGCGGCGCGCCGCTTCGTCTGCATCGTCGATGAGGGCAAGCTGGTCGCGACGCCTCGGCAAGTTCCCGCTGCCGGTCGAAGTGATCCCGATGGCCCGCGCGCTATGTCGCACGCGAGCTCGAGCCTGCGGCGGCCGGGCGGTATGGCGCGCAGGATGCGTCACCGACAACGGCAACCACATCCTCGACGTCCACGGACCTGTCGATCACCGATCCGCCGCGCTCGAAGCGCGAGCATCAATCAGATCGCCGGGGTGGTCACCGTGGGACTGTTCGCGCAGCGGCCCGCCGATCTGCTGCTCGTCGGGCACCGCGCAAGGGCGCCGAGACGCTGTAACGACGGGGCGCGGCTAAATCTTGTGCGGCGCACGCCGTACCGAATGCACTCCTTTTTATCCTTTTGGCCGGCGGGCGCCATCCAAGTTGGTGTGGATGTGAAACCTGAACTTCTGGAGGCCGCACTCATGACAGTCCGCAAGCTGCTCCGACCCTCCGCTGCCGGCTTCGCTTCGGCGCCGCCGGCAGCGGGCCCTGCTCAGCCCGGCGCTGCTTTCGCCGCCGATCGGCCCGACTATCAGTCACCCGTGACGGTGACCGTCCGGCACTATGCAGACCGAGCTCAGCACTACCTCGGGTGCCGTCAATGTCTATGCCGGCATCCTGCAGGGCGCCGCCCGCTTGGTGTGCGGCGAGAGGGACTCCGGGCGCTCGCTCGATGAGCAGCGCATCTATCGAACGGCTGCTATCGCGCCGCCGGCGATGCCGTCGGTAGCCGATGTGCAACAACCCGCCCTCGACCGACTCGTGTACCACGCGCAGGAACAGCGGACAGCCCATACGGCGATGCTCCTACGCTGATGCGTGGCACGCTTCGCGCGGCCGGGGCCGGCTGCCATGGCGCGGACCCACCCGCCGCCCGGCAGCTGTTTCCATGCGGCCTGCACCGCACCACAGCCGCACTTCGCCATCAGGCACAGTGGTCGGATCACAATGGACACCCACCCCATGTATGGCGGCTAGCTGCGGCAGCGGCCGCCAACAAGGAGGATCTCATGACGACCACGAAATCGGCGATCGTGCTGCCCGAGCTCCCCTATGCGCGCGATGCACTCGCACCGCACATGTCGCGCGAGACGCTCGACTACCACTACGGCAAGCACCACAAGGCGTACGTCGACAAGATCAACGAGCTGCGTGGCCGGCACGAAGTACGAGGATGCTCGCTCGAGGAATCGTGGCGGAGGCCAGCCGGCAAGCTCTTCAACAACGCCGCGCAGGTGTGGAACCACACGTTCTACTGGCACTGCCTCACGCCCAAGGCGGCGGGAGCCACCGGCAGGACGATCAGCGCCGCGATCGACAAGCTTCGGCGGACTCGCCGCCTTCAAGAGCAGTTCGACAAGGCCGCGGCGGAGCAGTTCGGCTCGGGCTGGGCCTGGCTGGTCAAGGACGCCGGCGGCGCGCTCGAGATCGTGACGACCGTCGAACGCCGAGACGCCGCTGCGCGACGGCAAGACTGCGCTGCTCACCTGCGACGTCTGGGAGCACGCCTACTACATCGACTATCGCAACGAGCGCGCTGCCTACTGAAGGAGTTCTGGAAGCTCGTCAACTGGGACTTCGTCGCGCAGAACCTGACCGGCTGAAGCCGCTAAGAGCACAGCGTCCCCGGCACGCCGGGGGCGCTCAGCCAGCGTTAAAGGAAAACACCCCTCGGGGGGTGGGCTTTCTAGTTGCTGCCGAGTCGCAGACCACTCGTATCCACGCTGCTGACGCCCCTGACGTTCTGCGCCACGGACTTCGCCTGCTCGTAGGCATCCTTCGATACCGCAGTACCGGTGAGGCGCACGACGCCGTGGGAGGTGCTCACGCTGATATTGGAGTCGCCCTGCACCGTGCGGTCGGCGAAGAGGCTCGGTCTTGATGCGGGTGGTAATCCAGTCATCGGTGACCTTGCCGGCAGCCTCGCGCACCTTCGAGGGTGCGGCGATCTGGTTTTCGACGCTCTTCACGCCCTTGACACCCTCGGCAGCTTCCTCGGCCGCGTTCGAGGCGTCGGCGCTAGGTGCCGTGCCGGTGAAAATCACGACGCCGTTGTTCGTCGTCACGGAGATCTTGGCATCTCCCAGACGGTTGTCGTCAGCAAGGCGCTCTTTGACCTTCGCGGTGGTGGCGGTGTCCGAAACCGCAGCGCCCCAGCTGTCGCTGTGCTGCGCGGTATCGTCGGCGAGCGCGGCACCAGCGGCGAGCACCAGCCCCGCAATGCCAAGACCGGTGAGCAAACGGAATGACGTGCTGTCATGAAGTGATCTCCTTCGTACTGAGGCGGATTCGGGTCATCGGGCGGCGCGCGAGCGCCGCGAAGTCATGCGTCCGAGATTGGGTGAATGACCCTGTTTGGTGGCAACCGCGCGTTGGGCCGAACTCTTGCGCGCCCGCGCCTTGGCCGCCGCCGGGGTCTTGCGTGCGCTGCCCGAGCGCTCGCCGCCGCCGGATTGCTTGTTGACCGTTGCCCAGGCACGCGCCTCGGCCTCCGCTACATCGAGGCCGCGCGACTCGTAATCTCTTCAATGTGCCGTGCCTTGCGCTTCTGCGCCGGCGTATAGCTCGACTTGTCGCCGCGAGGCATAGACGGCTCCGGCAAAGCAGCTGGAGTGTTGTTATTGACGCGCACTGTCGCCCAAGGTTCCAGTGGAAGCGACCGGCGGTGCTTGCAACACGCCGGTTAGCGGCTCGTGGCGACTGTGGTTCTCATATCCGGCTACACTTCGGACAGCCAACCACGGCGTCGGCCGACAGACCTGCGGAGTGAGCCGATGAAGCTTCGCTATAAGATTCTTGGTGGCGTCGCAACCGTGCTGGCGGTCGCCGTGACGGCGCTCGGGCTCCTCATGAGTCACACCTCAGGCTGCCCGCCCGCCATCGAGACCGGCCCAGTACCGCCCCTGGCAATGCGGGCGGTCGTGCACCGGTGTTACGGCTCGCCCGCCGTGGTGAGCCGCGTAACCCTTCCCAAACCCTCACCGCAGGACGGGGAAGTGCTGGTCAGGGTGCGCGCGGCCTCCGTCAATCCGCTCGACTGGCACTACCTGCAGGGAACCCCGTACCTGGTGCGCCTCGGCTCCGGACTCGGTGCCCCGAAAAACCCGCGCCTGGGTGTCGACTTCGCGGGCACCGTCGAAGCCGTGGCCGCCATGTCACCCGTTTCAAACCGGGCGATGCGGTGTTCGGCGGAAAATTCGGCGCTTTTGCCGATTACGTAGCTGTGCGGGAAGACGGCGCGCTGACCTCCAAGCCGGACAACGTGAGTTTCGAGCAGGCGGCGGCAGTCCCCATCGCGGGCATCACTGCACTGCAGGCGCTGCGGGATGTGGCGCACGTGCGCGCCGGTCAGAAAGTCCTCATCAATGGCGCCTCCGGCGGAGTGGGCACTTTCGCCGTGCAGATCGCGAAATCGCTCGGTGCCGAAGTCACCGGGGTGTGCAGCACGAAGAACCTCGAACTGGTGCGCTCCATCGGTGCCGACCACGTGATCGACTACACTCAGGAGGACTTCACGCGCGGCGCGGCGCGCTTCGATGTGATCGTGGATACCGTCTCGACACACTCGCCGGCTGAGTATCGGCGCGTACTCAACCCCGCCGGTGTCTACGTGGGCGTCGGCTCGACCGACATTGGCAACTGGTTCGGCTGGCTGTGGCCGCCGCTCGAAGGCTGGGTACTGTCCTGGTTCGTGAACCAGCACTTCCACACGATGCTCGCCGATCTGAACGGCGCGGACCTTGCGTCACTGGCGAGCCTCATCCATTCCAGCCAGCTGAAACCGGTCATCGACCGCGTCTACCCGCTGGAGCAGGCCGCAGAGGCGCTGCGCTATGTGCAGAAGGGACACGCGCGCGGCAAGGTCGTCCTCAGCGTCGAGTAGCGCTTTTGGGAGCGCCGCCGCCAAAACGGACAAGGGCCCGCCGTTGCGGCGGGCCCTTGTGTTGGCTGGGGGACTAGGATTCGAACCTAGGTTAACGGAGTCAGAGTCCGCTGTCCTACCACTAGACGATCCCCCAAAACTGGCGGGAGTATCCGCTAGCCTCGCCGCGAATTACCGCTTCGAGTACTGCGGTACCGCGGCGGGCTTTGCGGCGGCCGACCTTCTTGCGCTCGACTTCGCGCGCATCGCGCGTCACGAAGCCGGCCTCGCGCAGCGGCTTGCGCAGCGTCTCGTCGTACTTGATCAGCGCGCGGGCGATGCCGTGGCGGATCGCGCCGGCCTGGCCGGTGATGCCGCCGCCGTCGACGTGCACCGTGATGTCGAACTTGCCGGTCAGCTGCACCAGCTTCGAGCGGCTGGCGCACGATCATGCGGCCGGTCTCGCGGCCGAAGAACTCATCGAGCGAGCGCTCGTTGACGGTGATGCGCCCGGTGCCGGGCTTGCAGGTACACGCGCGCCGTGGCGGTCTTGCGCCGGCCGGTGCCGTAGTGTCGGCTGAGTCGCTGCTGCATGAGCTTAGTATTCCTATCTGAATCTCGAGCGGCTTGGGCTGCTGCGCCTGTGCGGATGCTTGCCGCCGGCGAACACATGCAGCTTGCGGAACATGCGCCGGCCGAGCGTGTTCTTCGGCAGCATGCCCTTGACCGCGAACTCGATCGCCCGCTCGGGATGCTCCTTCGAGCAGCTTGTCCAGCGCGATCGACTTGATGCCGCCGATGTAGCCGGTGTGGTGGTAGTAGATCTTGTCGTCGAGCTTGCGCCGGTGACACGCGATCTTCTCGGCGTTGCAGCACGACGATGTGATCGCCCATGTCCACATGCGGGCTGTAGTCGGCCTTGTGCTTGCCCTTCAGGCGATGGGCGATCTGGGAGGCCAGGCGCCCGAGCGTTTTGTCGCTGGCATCGACGACGAACCAGTCGCCGCGAACGGTGCGCGGGCTTGGCGAATACAGTCTTCATCGTCACTGTACAGTCCGCATGCGGGGACCCGTTGCGCGGGGCCGAAAAAGGCGGGGAAGTGTACTCAAGCACCTGGGTCAATGCAAAGCCGGCAGGCTCCCGAGCCCTGGCCGGCGCCTTGCGCCTCCGTAACAGGCGGTGTACCCGGCGGATATCCCCCTATAATACGGCCCATGCCTATGGAGTCTGGTCGCCCTGCTCGACTCTGCGCTCAGCGGCCGCCGATCAGGCCCTGCGGACCGCTGTTCGCGCCGGCCCAGCGGCCCGTCGTCCAGCCGCCGCTGCCGCTGCCGAGCCCGCTGCCCGAGGCCGAACGGCGCGCCAGCGCCGCGCTGATGCGCGTCAATCACGCCGGCGAGATCGCCGCCCAGGCGCTCTATCACGGCCAGGCCGCTGCGTCCCGCTCCGCGGCGCACGCGCGAGTTCTGCTGCGGGCAGCAGCGCAGGAAGAGCCGACCATCTGGCCTGGTGCGAGACGCGCCTGAGCGAGCTCGGCTCGCGCCCGAGCCTGCTGAACCCGCTCTGGTATGCCGGCTCGTTTGCGATCGGCGCGGCCGCGGCGCTGCTGGGCGATCGCGTCAGTCTCGGCTTCGTGGCCGAGACCGAGCGCCAGGTCGAGGGCCATCTCGCGAGCATCTGGAGCGACTGCCGGCCGAGCGATGCGCGCAGCCGTGCCATACTTGAGGCGATGAGAGCCGATGAGATCGCGCACGGCAGGCGGCGCGCAGCGCGCGGGCGGCGCGGAGCTGCCCGCGCCGGTGCGAGCCCTCATGCGATGCACGGCGCGCGTCATGACCGGTACCGCCTACTGGATTTGAGCTGGCATTGCCCGTGTAAGCGGTCGCAGCTCAGTCATATGTATAAAAGCCGTGCGCCGTCGCTGACAATGAATCGGGGAGCCGGTATGGAAGAGAACATCAAGCCGTTGAGCGACATTCCGGCGATCAATCGATTCCTGAGCTATTGCCGCATCCGCACGGTGCCTTCCAAGACCGTGGTGATCCACGCCGGCGATCTGCCCGACGTCCTCTACTACATCATCAGCGGCTCGGTCGAAGTGATGATCGAGGACGAGGAAGGCAACGAGATGGTGCTGGCCTACCTCAACCGGGGCCAGTTCTTCGGCGAGATGGGCCTGTTCTACGAGCAGCCCACCCGCAGCGCCTGGGTGCGCACCCGCAACCAGTGCGAGCTGGCGGAGATGACCTATCCGCGCTTCCGGCAGATCGCCGCCGAGAGCCCGGGCCTGATTTTCGAGCTCGCCACCCAGCTGGCGACCCGCCTCGACCGCACCAACCGCAAGCTCGGCGACCTGGCCTTCGTCGACGTCACCGGCCGTGTCGCCCACGCGATCATGGACCTGTGCGGCGAGCCCGATGCGATGACGCATCCCGAAGGCATGCAGATCAAGGTGAGCCGCCAGGAGCTGTCGCGCCTGGTGGGCTGCTCGCGCGAGATGGCCGGCCGGGTGCTGAAGGTGCTCGAGGAGCAGGGCTTGCTGCGCGCCACCGGCAAGACCATCGTCGTCTTCAATGCGCGTCCGAAGATGAAGACCCGTCCGGTGATCGTGCCCGCCAAGCCCAGGCCGGACAGACGAGCCGGAGCATCACAGTTGCATTACGAGCAAGTCGGGTGCATGAAGATGAGGCTACGACGCGTTGCTGTTCACTCAATAGCTGCAGTGGCCGGAGGTATTATCCTATCTTTGTTGGCGTACATTCCTGTGTGGCGTGTCGTAGCGTCAGTCACAGCTTCCCGCGCAATTCAAATCGATGCCTGGTATGGCCCTGTCATCTGGGGACCCGCTTTGGTTTTAGGATTCCTAGTTCGACGATGGCTCCATCAGCGCGAAGCGTGCCTCGTGTGGTTGGTGGGATTGGTCTGGCTCGTTGCGGGTTTGCTTATTGCGAGGTCTTTCCATCATACGTGGTCACAAGTCCGGATCGATCTGTTTCCTACGCAAGACACTGAATGCAGTGACACCGAATGCGCAGATGTGGTGTTTTATACTTGGCCAGCGACATGCTCACTCGCTTATTCAATTGGAGCATACCTGGGGGGCTGTTGGACAAAACGGCACTGACGCACCTGCAGGATTGGCACCTAGGGCGTGGTAATATCCGGCGAGTGGCTACTGCGAGAAACAATCCTAATCTGAATTACAGTCCTGACCGACTGGTGTCGGCGGCGGCGGTCGAAGACGATTCTACGTTTGAGTTGAAGCTGCGGCCGCAACGGCTGGGCGAGTTTATCGGGCAAGCCAAAGTTAAAGAAAATCTGGCGGTGGCAATTGAGGCGGCGAAGTCGCGTGGCGAGGCCATGGACCACGTGCTGCTGTACGGGCCGCCGGGGCTGGGCAAGACTACGCTGGCCAATATCATCGCCAACGAATTGGGCGTGCACTTCCAGCCGACTGCGGCGCCGCTTTTGCAAATCAAAGGCGATCTGACCGCGATCATCACCAACATGCAGGACAAGCAAGTCCTGTTCATCGACGAGATTCACCGCTTGCAGCCGGTTTTGGAAGAGCTGCTGTATTCTGCGCTGGAAGATTACAAGCTGGACATCATCATTGGTCAAGGGCCTTCGGCGCGCACGCACACGCTGGAAGTGAAACCGTTCACGTTTGTGGGCGCGACTACGCGGGCTGGTTTGGTTTCCGCTCCGCTGCGGTCGCGGTTTGGGATCGTGCTGCGGTTGGAATTTTATACGCCGGAAGATTTACGCGTGATCGTGGAGCGGTCGGCGGAGATTCTGGGAGTAGCGATCGACGATGCGGGCGCGATTGAAATTGCCAGCCGGTCGCGTGGAACTCCGCGAATCGCAAACCGGCTGCTGCGGCGGGTGCGCGATTATGCGCAGGTGCGCGGCGCGGGCAAAATCGATTTGCCTACGGCGCAGGCCGCTCTGCAGATGCTGGAAGTGGATAAATACGGCTTCGACGAAGTGGACCGGAAGCTACTGCTGACGATCATCGAGAAATATCAGGGTGGGCCAGTCGGCGTGAATACTCTGGCGGCGGTGTTGGCCGAGGAGCCGGATGCTATTGAAGAGATTTATGAACCGTTCCTGATGCAGATTGGATTTTTGAACCGAACTCCCCGCGGACGCGTGGCAACGCAGTTGGCATATGAGCATTTTGGGATTACGCCGACTCGACGGCAGAGTTCGTTGTTTTGATCCCTGCGATCTATTCCGCCGCGCAGATCTTGTAGCTCCCGCGACTTTGCTGTGAAATTCCGCGCATCCTTGCCTAATCGTGTTCGGCAAACCTGACAAACAACGCTTTCTTGTTCTGTGAGGCGCCTCATGGTGTATCTTGCTAAATTCTTCTCCGTCGGTGGACGGGGAGACGCGAGGGTGCATTGCATCGGGGTGACGTTCGATGTTCATTCAAAGAGGTCACAAGATTCCCGCTTGCGGGTGCTATCACTCTCCTTGCACTTGCAGGGGCTGGTTGGGGAATGCCAGCGCCCCAGGCGGCTCTGGTGCAAAATTCCACTGCCACCGCGCAGGCAGCGGCTCCGGTGCAGCAGGGCTCAGCGCCACAAAATTCGCAGACGACTCCGCAGAATCCCCCGCCTCCTTCAGGAACAAATCCCGTTCC
The DNA here is from genome assembly GCA_963789625.1 of uncultured Acidobacteriaceae bacterium. GTDB lineage: Bacteria > Acidobacteriota > Terriglobia > Terriglobales > Acidobacteriaceae > Sulfotelmatobacter. Next base: position 10,301 of record CAWBLK010000015.1, read on the forward strand.
CCCTGGGCAGAGTCCTAAGCCGTCGCAGCAAGTTCCTGCGCCCTCGGCACAGTTGCCGGAACCAGCCATCAAACAACCGGAGGTAAGACCGGCCCAGACGCCGGCGATTGCGCCTCCGGCTCTTACTATTCCGCGGTTGACGCGCGCGCCCGCACTCGAGGATTTCCTCACCATGAAGCCGCAGAGTGAGACCGCGCTGCAGATGGCGAAGGTTACGGGCTTTGTGCAGCGGAACCCGCACGATGGCGAGAAAGTTTCAGAGCAGACGGAAGCGTATCTGGGCTACGACCAGAAAAATCTCTACGTCGTCTTCGTGTGCTACGACGACCCTAAGAAAGTGCGAGCGCGCATGTCGGTGCGCGAGGACATTTACGACGATGATCAGGTCGAGGTCATGCTCGATACTTTTCACGACCGGCGGCGCGCCTATGCCTTTCAGACCACGCCGTTGGGCGTGCAGTGGGATGCGATCTGGACTGAGGCGTCGCGCGAGGAGGTCAACGGGAATTTCGACACGTCGTTCGACACGGTGTGGGATACGCGGGGCAAGGTGACCAGCCGCGGCTTTGTCGTATGGATGGCAATTCCATTCAAGAGCCTGCGCTTTCCGGCGACCAAAGATCAGACTTGGGGAATCATTCTGTATCGCGGAATCGTGCGCAAGAATGAAGATGCATTCTGGCCCCAAGTTTCCTACAAAGTGGCGGGGCGGCTGGGGCAGGCGGCAACGCTTTATGGGCTGGAGGGGATCTCCCCGGGGCGCAGCATCGAGCTGATTCCCTATGGAATCATGCGCGGCTTTCGGGCGCTCGACCAGCGCGACCCCTACAATCCGTATTTTCAAAATGCTACAGCGCAGGGGCAGGCGGGCATGGATGCGAAGTTCGTGATCCACGACCACTTTGTGCTGGATATGACGGCGAATCCGGATTTCAGCCAGGTCGAGTCGGAGGATCCCCAGATCACGGTGAACCAGAGATTTGAGGTGTACTTTCCCGAGAAGCGTCCATTCTTTCTGGAGAACGAAGATTACTTTCGAACGCCATTCGATTTATTTTTCACGCGTAATATTCAAGACCTCTCGGCCGGAATCCGCTTGACCGGAAAGGAGGGTCCGTATTCGGTCGGGCTGATGGCCACCGATGACCGCGCGCCCGGGCTAGCCGTGCCCAGCTTTTGTCTTCCAACCGAGTCGTCTATTTGTTCGGATAATCTTTACGGCGATCGCGCGTACTTCACGATTGCCCGGGCAAGCCGCGACATTTTTAAGCAGTCGAGTGTGGGGGTGATTTATACCGACTGGGAGTGCCCGGCTACGGGCGAATCCAACCGCTTGGGCGGAGTGGATACGCACTTGAAGTTCAATGCCAATTGGACTCTGGAAGGGCAGGCGGTAGTGAGTTCGAGCAATCTGCAGGGACTGAATGCGAGCAATCTGGAGACTACCTGTGAGTATGGGTTGTACCCGTTTAGCGCCGGCAACGCAGGTAACGGCAACCATTACGCGGGCCCGGCGGACAAACTGGATCTGAAGCGAGAAGGACTGCACTTTTCTTACGAGGGAGTTTACGACGACATCAGCCCGGGGTTTGTGAGTGTGCCGGGATTCGTGAATCGCGTGGATATTCGCGGACTCTACCACACGATCGACTACCGCTTCCGCCCGAAGAGAGGCTGGGTCGTCGATTGGGGGCCGTCGCTGAACCAGCGCTACGTCTTCGATCACGAAGGCAACCGGTTGGATACGGATTATCAGCCCTATCTCGCGGTTCAGGGACGCGGGCAGACTTTCTTCTATCTGTTTCCTTACGAAGAATTAAGAGAGCGGTTACGACCGCAGGATTTTTATTTTCTTGGCTTATCCGTAAATCAGAACCACGACTACCACGAGCACCGAAGCGGAACCTCGTTCCAGACGGGCTACTTTAAGAAGGTTACAGTGGGGGCGAGCTACTACTGGGGAGACGGAATCAACTTCGTGCCCGCCGGGAACGCGCTTCCGCAATCTCTTCTGGGTAGACTGGATACGGCCACTGGCACGCTCACGTTTCGTCCGGTTAAGCCGTTGAAGATTGAAAATACTTATTTATTCGAGCGCTTGCGAGCGACGGAGAACGAGTATCTTCTCACTGCTTCGCAGATCGCGCAAACGGCGCGAGGCGTCCCCATCGGCAAAGGGATTTTCGATAATCACATCGTACGCAGCAAGTGGAATTGGCAGTTCACGCCGCAACTTTCGTTGCGGCTGATTATGCAGTACAACTCGGTTCTGGCGAACACGCCGGGGAATACGTTTTATCCGTACACGTACTTGCCGACGGAGAAAGAGTTCAACGCCGATTTCCTGCTTACGTATTTGGTCCATCCGGGGACGGCAATTTATGTGGGGTACAACAGCGACCTGCAGAACCTGGACCACGGCCTCATGCCAGACCCGGCGGGCCTAGCGGGGTTTTACACGGCGAAGGGCTATATAAATGATAGCCGGCAGTTTTTCGTGAAGGTATCGTATCAGTTCCGGTTCTGATGAGCTGTGAGCTCAGGAGGGTAGTTGCAGTTTGGGCTTACGCGCTGGGCCGGTTGAGACTGAGATCCCTTCGCCTTACAGCTCAGGGCAGGCTCTTCGCTACGCCTGAAGAACGGCTTCGCTCAGGATGAAAATCCTCATGTATAGCCCTACTAAGGAGCGGTAGTGGCACAGTTTGATAAGTTTGTCATTCCGAAGCGCAGTTTTATCGCGCGAGGAATCTGATTCGGTGAGGCCAACAGCAGATTCCTCACCGGCAAAGAACGCCGGTTCGGAATGACAAAATATAATGCTGCTCAAACTGAACCACTACCTAAGGAGCCCCGGGATTGCTGAATCCTGGGGCATTCCGGTAGAATCTAAGGATTCGTATCGAGGTCTGAACCCTATGAAAGCAGCTATTCATCCCGCTTATAACGAAGTGCGCGTGCATTGCGCGTGCGGCAATGCGTTTGTTACCCGGTCCACCCACAAAGGTGACATCAGCGTTGAAATTTGCTCGGCTTGCCATCCCTTCTTTACCGGCAAGCAGAAGATGCTCGACACCGCGGGCCGCGTGGAGCGCTTCCGCCGCAAGTACGCGAAGAACACGCCCGAGCCAGCGAAGGCGTCGAAGAACTAAGTTCTTTATTCTTTGCCACGGCTGTACGTAGAAGGCCTGAAATCAAGCCCCTCGCTTCGGCGGGGGCTTTCGTTTTGAGAGGCTAGGTAGAATAGATCACATGCGCAAGTCCTGGGACAACTCGGGTGGGGCGGATACTCTTGTCCGCCGGGCAGCGCCACAGAAGCCGGTTCGCGCGAGCCTTTCCATCGGCGGCATCGAGATTGCGCCTGCAACTGTGCTTGCTCCCATGGCCGGCGTTACCGATACAGTCTTCCGCCGCTTCATTCGCAACCTGGGCGGCTGTGGGCTCATCATGACTGAGTTCACATCGGCCGACGGTGTGCTGCGCAAGAAGGATCAGAAGGCCAAGCGCTATCTTCATTTCTATGAGGATGAGCATCCCATCTCCGCGCAGCTTTTCGGCAGCGATCCGCAGGTGATGGCTGAGGCTGCGCGCATGGTGGAAGGCCTAGGCTTCGATCTTGTCGATTTGAACCTAGGTTGCCCGGCGAAGAAAGTTGTGAAGTGCAACGGAGGCTCTGGGCTGTTGCGCGATCTTCCGGCCATCGGGCGCATTTTTGAAGCTGTGCGGGCCGCTGTGAAAGTTCCGTTTACGGTGAAGTTTCGCGCGGGATGGAGTGATGACGAAATCGTGTGCGTGGAGCTGGCGCGTATGGCGGAGTCGTGCGGCTTGGCGGCGGTTGCATTGCACGCCCGCACGCGAGAGCAAGGCTACAGCGGCCAGGCGCGGTGGGAGTGGATTGCCGCGGTGAAAGATGCGGTGAAGATTCCGGTGATTGGGAATGGCGACATCCGTACGCCCGAAGACGCTTGCGCCATGGTCACGCAAACGGGATGCGATGCGGTGATGATTGGGCGCATGGCGCCGTCGAATCCATGGATCTTTCGGCAGATTCAGCAGTATTGCGTGGGGATGAATGCTCATGTGGGGACAGCCGCCCTCGGCTGTCCGGTCGAGCGAAGCTCGACTGGTTTTGATATTGGCGGCGAACTAGGCGGAATGAGATCGGGCTTTCAGCCCGATGGACAGCCGGGGGCGGCTGTCCCCACATGGGCATTCGCGGAAACTCCGGCGGTTGGCAAATCTTACGATGAGCCCTCCGAGGCTGATCGCTACCAGATGATCTGCACTTACTTCCGGATGCTGATCGAAGAGGAACTTCCGGATGCCGTCGGCAAGATGAAGCAGTTTGCCTCATGGTTTACGCATGGCGTTCCCGGTGGAGCGGGACTGCGCAAGGCGATCTACGAGTCGAAGAGCGCGCTGGAGATTCTCGGGCGGGTGGAGGAATTCTTCGAGGCTAGATTGTGCGGCGCGAGCGCCCCTTCGACAGGCTCAGCGCAAGCTCCCGCCCGCGAAAGTGCCGCGCTCCCTATCTCCTAGGCGCGGCATCGAAGGTTCCGCACCAAATCCTCGCCCACTTTTGGAATATAATCGTGCCCACGCATGGCACTGACCTCTGGCACGAAACTTGGACCTTACGAAATTCAATCGCCCTTGGGCGCGGGCGGAATGGGCGAGGTGTACCGTGCGCGCGACGCTCGGCTCAACCGCGATGTCGCGATTAAGATTCTCCCTGCATCTTTTTCCGCCGATGCCGACCGACTGCAGCGCTTCGCGCTCGAATGCCGTGCCGCTGCGGCTCTGAACCATCCAAACATCCTTTCTATCTTCGATATCGGCGACGTACAAGGCGCACCGTATGTAGTCTCTGAACTGCTGGAAGGCGAGACGCTGCGAGATCGCCTGCGCGAGGGTCCGTTGCCTTCCCGCAAGGCCATCGATTACGCTCGGCAAATCGCCAGCGGCCTCGCTGCGGCGCATGACAAGGGCATCGTCCATCGCGACCTGAAGCCGGAAAATCTTTTTATCACCAACGACGGCCGCGCTAAAATTCTCGACTTCGGCCTCGCCAAACTTACCCGTCCTGAGGCCGATGCTTCCGGCGACGCTCCTACGCAGCAAATTGCCACAGACGCTGGCACCGTGATGGGCACGGTCGGTTACATGGCGCCCGAGCAGGTTCGCGGCAAGCCCGCCGACCCGCGCTCCGATATTTTTGCCTTCGGCGCGATCCTTTATGAAATGCTCTCCGGCAAACGGGCTTTCCATGGGGAATCTGCGGTTGAGGTCATGAGTGCAATTCTGAAGGAGGATCCGCCCGACCTCACGGAGACGAACCGCAACATCTCTCCGGCGCTCGAGCGCATCGTTCGCCACTGCCTGGAAAAAAATCCCGAAGAGCGCTTTCAATCGGCGCGCGACGTGGCCTTCAACCTGGAAGCCCTCACCGACATTTCAACTTCAAGCCGCGGTGGCATGCGCGCTCTGCAGATGGAAGATGAGCCAGCCAAGCGGCGGTGGTTGCTACCCGTTCTCGGCGTGTTGTTGCTGCTTGCATCATGGGCGGGCATTTACCGCTTCGCTCATCGCAACTCGGTAGCGAATCCCACCTTCCACGAAATCACCTTCCGCAACGGCACTATCTGGGACGCGCGCTTTGCCCCGGACGGCCAGACCATTATTTATGGCGCAACCTGGGAAGGCGCGCCGCAGGAACTGTTCTCCACGCGCTTCGACAGCACCGATTCGCGTCCGGTTGGTTTGCCCTCGGCGCAAATTCTGGCGATCTCTTCCAAGGGTGAGATGGCTGTCAGCCTTCATCCGGCGGTCTATAGCGCCTTCACTCAAGTCGGCACCTTGGCGCGTGTGCCGCTGGCCGGCGGCGCTCCACGCGAGGTCCTCGATCAGGTGATGTGGGCCGATTGGTCGGCAGACGGCCAATCGCTGGCCGTGATTCGTCCGGGCGGAGGCAATAGCAATCTTCTCGAATATCCCATCGGCACCGTGATCTACGCGCCTGCGGCCTGGGTCAGCCATGTTCGCTTTTCGCCGAACGGTGAGTTTCTTGCGTTTGCCGATCACATTCAGAGCGGCGATGACGGTCGCATCGTCGTCATCGACCAGCACGGCAACCGAAAAGCCAGCTCGTCGTTTTATTCCAGCGTGCAGGGCTTGGCCTGGAGTCCAGACGGCAAAGAAGTATGGTTTTCCGCGGTTCCCAATGGCGCTGCCCGCTCGCTCTACGCTTTGGATTTTTCCGGCAAAGAGCGTCTGATTTACCGCGCACCCGGCGGTGTGACGATTCACGACATCAGCCGCTCCGGCGAAGTGCTGCTCACCACCGATAAAACTCGCCTGGGTTTGTTTGCCCTGGCTCCGGGTGAAAGCCGCGAACGCAGCCTATCGTGGTTCGACTGGTCGCTGCTAAACGATTTATCCCCCGACGGCAAGACTGTGCTCTTTTCCGAAAGCGGCGAAAGTAACAACGGCGGCGTTTTTCTCCGCCATACCGATGGCTCCGCCGCCGTGCGTCTCTTCGATGGAGATTTTAGCCGGCTTTCACCCGACGGAAAGTGGGCGCTGGTGGAGAGCGGTAAGTCGGCGCATCTGACGCTGGTGCCGACCGGGGTCGGCGAACCGCGGCAAATCGGTGATAACACCCCGCGCTACTTTGCCGACTGGGTGCCTGACGGCAAGTCTGTCATTTTCACCACCGTCCAACCTGGCCATGGGCGCCGTGTTTACGTGCAGGATATCGATCCCCCCGGCAGCGCTCCGCGCCCGGTTACGCCCGAGGACACATCTGGCAGCCTAGTTTCGCCCGACGGAAAATGGGTCCTTGCCATCGACGCACACCGTCAACGCTGGCTCTACCCGATTGCCGGAGGCGAGCCGCAAAAGCTGAACCTTGACATTCGTCCTAATGAAACTGTTTTGAGTTTTTTCGATACTGGCAAAAGCCTGTTGCTGCGCACCCGCGCTCTGCCTTTGGAGATCACTCGCGTCGACCTGGCGACCGGAAAGCGCGAACCGTTTAAAGAAATCAATCCCGCCGATCCCGCCGGAGCGCAAAGCATTCCTTCCATAAAATTCAGCACGGACGGCAAATCGTATGCCTATTCGATCGGCCGGCAATTGTCGGATCTGTATGTGGTGGATGGGTTGAAGTAGGTGTGTGTGGGGGCAGCCGCCCTCGGCTGCCCGGTCGAGCGAAGCTCGACTAGGTTTGATGTTGCTTAGATGGCCCGCGCCACCATCTTCCCCGACTCATCCTTCTCTACATAAGCCCAAGACATGTCCGCGCCGTGCGTAAAGACGGTCAGCCATTTCTCGGGAATCGACTTCGCATAATACTGCTTCTTGCTCTCGATGGTTTGCAGCGGGTAGAGATCGAAGCCCATGCCCCACGCAATGTCGATGTGCGCGCTGGTGGGGATGAGGTCGGAGATGTAGCAGGCGACTGCAGGGGCTGAAGCCCCGCTCTTATCTGTGGCCGCTGGCGGCATGACTGAAGTCGTGCCCTTCTCGATCTCGGCTCTCGGATGTCCATTCACGATCACAGCCTGCATGTGCGCGGTGTGCCCGGGAAAAGTCTTCACCGAAATGCCGGGAACGATTTCTTCGCCGCCTTTGAGCAGGGTCATCTGGCCGCTGGCGACGAGTGGATCGTAGTTGTCGGGAATGTAGCTGATGGCGTCGCGCTCGCTGGGCTTGCGGGCATATTGCCATTCACCTTCCGGCGCGTAATATTTTGCGCGCGGAAAGGTTGGGACGATCTTGCCGTCTTTGCGAATGGTGTTCCAGCCGCAGTGGTCGAAATGCAAATGCGTGTTGATGACGATGTCGATATCTTCGGGCGCGACCCCTCCCGCGGCAAGATTTGCAAGCAACTGCGCGGGCTGGCCATAGAACTTGACCATGCGTTCCGAGAGCTTGTTGCCCATGCCGGTTTCCACCAGCACGTTTTGCTTGCCGGTGCGGATTAGCAGCGAGTTGAGTCCGGATATAACGCGATTGTTTTCGTCAGCCGCGACCTTGCGCGACCACATGGTTTTAGGGATCACGCCGAAAAACGCGCCGCCATCGAGCGGGTAAGTGCCGTCAGAAAAGATGCTGAGTTCGAAGTCGCCGAGAGTGAGGCTGGGCATGAAGGTAGTGTGCCACAGGCGAGATGTAATTCTGCTATCCTTCCACACCATGCGGCGGCCATTCTGGATCAGTCTGATAGGGGCGATTGTTCTGGCAATGGGAGTGTATCTATCTGCAATGGCTGTAGTACTGATGGCTATGCCGCGTGCTGTCCCGGTTCTGCGCCGCTTTCCACTTCTTCACGGCCTGAGGTTTGCCAGTCCATACTTCTCGTTGCTAGTTGGTGTCGTCTGGTGCTGGATCGGCTGGGGCTTACTGGAACTCAGGAACTGGGCGCGCGTCACCGCGGCGGCTCTCTTAGGGATCGGCGTTGTTTGGGAATTACTACCGATTCTCCAGAACCGAGTGCATTCTGGCTGGCGCGAATTGGCTATGATCCTCGAAATCGCTCTGCGGTCCGCTGCCGCAGTTTATCTTATGTCGCTTGATGTCGTGGATCCCTTTGAGCAGAACCGCAGTACAAAACCCCTCTGATGGGACACGCGATAGCCCGTATCTCCGACCCGACTGCTTCCCGTTGGCAGCACCGATGCTGCTGGCGGAAAGCAGGTTCCTCCCGGCGTAGCCGCCGTTCGGAATGACAACGCATTGATGAAACTTGCTACTCTCATCCCTATGGAACGCCCGGCCAGCGTCACGGTGATCGTCGCACTGTTTTTCCTGGTCGCGGGATATCTGGTTGCAATCGGCATTATTGAGTTGGTGGCGCCGGGCACGCTTTCGCTGACTTTAGGAGCGGGAATCACATATGGGAGAGAGTTGGACGGACCACAGACAGCCTTATCTGTTGGCGCAGGATGGGCGCTGATTGGCTGGGGCCTTTACCGGCTGCACAATTGGGCGCGCTGGTGCGCGATGGCACTGATGGTGATTGGAGTGGCGGGATCGGTGCCGGCGGTGTCCGCGGCCGCACGGGATATTACCTGGCGGTTTTTTTTTTACGGCTCCCAGATTATGGTGCGGGTTGTGATTGCGTGGTATCTGGTTGCGTCGCCGGAGGTGGTGGGGGCTTTTGTGAAGGAGTAAATGACGCTTGAGCACAGGAAAAATGCGTTGAGAAAGAAAGCTTGTCATTCCGACCGAAGGGAGGAATCTGCTGTTTGCCGGCTGCTTCGGTGCTGCCAGCGCAAGCAGATTCCTCACGGCGAAAACCGTCGTTCGGAATGACAAATGGTGGGCGATCGAGTCGAGACTTACTTCGCCTTTACCCTTTCTTTCTCGCCTACCCGCTTGCTGACTGCAAATTTCATCTTGCCGACTTTTTTATCGGCATCGACGACAATGTGATCGCCGTGCAGAATTTCGCCGTCGAGAATTTTCAAAGCGAGAGGATCCTGCACCAGCTTCTGGATGGCGCGCTTGAGAGGGCGCGCGCCAAAGTTGGCGTCGTAGCCTTGGATGAAGAGCAGCTCTTTCGCAGCGTCCGTGAGCTCGATCGATATTTTGCGATCGGCCAACAGACGGCGCACATCTTCCAGGCGTAGCTCGACGATCTTGACCAGTTGCTCTTTGCCGAGCGGACTGAAGACGATGATGTCGTCGACGCGATTCAGAAACTCAGGCCGGAAGTGGCCGTGCAGCGCATTCATCACCTGCTCGCTGGCCTTCTCAAAATCTTCCGGCGTGCGCAGGTTCTCGGCTTGCAAGTAACTGGAGCCGAGATTCGAGGTCATGATCAGAATCGTATTCTTGAAATCGACAACGCGGCCTTTGCCGTCGGTGAGGCGGCCATCGTCCATGATCTGCAGCATGACGTTGAAGACATCCGGATGCGCCTTCTCGATTTCGTCGAAGAGCACAACGGCGTAAGGACGGCGGCGCACCTGCTCGGTGAGTTGCCCACCTTCTTCATAGCCGACATAGCCGGGAGGCGCGCCGATTAGGCGCGCGACCGAATGCTTCTCCATGTATTCGGACATGTCGATGCGCAGCAGGGCGCGCTCGTCGTCGAAGAGGAATTCGGCGAGGGCGCGAGCGAGTTCGGTTTTTCCGACGCCGGTCGGGCCGAGAAAAATGAATGAACCAATGGGGCGCTTGGGGTCGCTGAGTCCAGCGCGGGAGCGGCGTATCGCGTTGGCCACGCGCTCGAGCGCCTGGTCCTGGCCGACTACGCGTTGGCGCAGACGATCTTCCATGGTGACCAGCTTCTTCACTTCGCCCTCGAGCATTTTGGAAATCGGAATGCCGGTCCACTTGGAGACGATACGGGCGATGTCTTCTTCATCTACTTCTTCTTTTAGCATGCGCGTGGAGCGGGCGCCCTCGCCCGCTGTTTTTTCGGTAAGCTTGGCCAACTCCGCTTCCGTCTGCCGCAGTAATCCATAGCGAATTTCGGCAACCCGCTGCAGGTTGCCTTTGCGCTCTTCGGCCTGCTCTTCGATCTTGAGTTTTTCGATTTTTTCCTTTAGCTCGCGCGAGCGGGCGATCAAGTCTTTTTCTTTTTTCCAATTTGCCTTTAAGGCGTTGGATTTCTCGCGGATCTCGGCGAGTTCCTTTTCGATGATGGAGAGACGCTCGCGGGAATTCGCATCGTCTTCCTTCTTCAGCGCCTGCTTCTCGATTTCGAGTTGCGTGGCGCGACGTTCTAGCTGGTCGATATCGGTGGGAAGTGAATCGATCTGGATGCGGATCGAGGCGGCGGCTTCGTCCACGAGATCGATGGCTTTGTCCGGCAGGAAGCGGTCGGAGATGTAGCGGTGCGAGAGCGTGGCGGCGGCGACGATGGCGGAGTCCTTGATGCGAACGCCGTGATGCACTTCGTAGCGCTCTTTCAGGCCGCGAAGGATGGCAATGGTGTCTTCGACATTCGGCTCGCCTACAAAGACGATCTGAAAGCGGCGTTCGAGGGCAGCGTCTTTTTCAATGTACTTGCGATATTCGTTGAGCGTGGTTGCGCCGATCGCACGCAGCTCTCCCCGAGCCAGCGCGGGTTTCAGCATGTTGGAGGCGTCGATGGCGCCTTCGGCAGCGCCGGCTCCGACCAGGGTATGCAGTTCGTCGATGAAGAGAATCACTTGTCCCGCGGAGTCTTCGATTTCTTTCAAGACGGCCTTGAGGCGGTCTTCAAATTCGCCGCGATATTTTGCTCCGGCCAGCATGGCGCCGAGATCCAGCGCGACCACGCGCTTGTTCTTGAGGACCTCCGGCACGTCGCCAGAAATAATGCGCTGGGCCAGGCCTTCGACAATGGCAGTTTTGCCCACGCCGGGCTCGCCGATGAGCACGGGATTATTTTTCGTGCGGCGAGAAAGAACCTGGACCACACGGCGGATTTCTTCGTCACGGCCGATGACCGGATCGAGCTTGCCACGACGGGCTTGCTCGGTTAAATCGCGGGCATAGCGTTCGAGCGCTTGATACTTGGCTTCGGGATTTTGGTCCGTCACTTTCTGCGAGCCGCGGACGGCGGTTAGCGCTTTCAGAATTGCATCGTAAGTTGCGCCGTGGCGGGCGAGAATTTGCTGAGCCGCATCTTGTTTCAGGTGCGTGATCGCCAGCAGCAAGTGCTCGGTCGAAACGTATTCGTCCTTGAAGTTGGCCGCTTCTTTGAAAGCCTGCTCCAGCAGCTTATTGGCGGCATTCGAGAGCGCGGCCTGCGCTGATTCTCCGGAAACTTTGGGAAGCTTTTCGATTTCGCGATAGAGATCGCTGAGCACGGCTTGCGGACCGATACCGATTTTTTCGAGCACCGGCGAAACGATCCCTTCTTTGTCCTCGAGCAGCGCGGCAAGAAGATGGATGGGCAGAAGCTCAGGATTGCCGTGCTCGGAGGCAAGGTTGTTGGCGCGCTGAACGGCTTCCTGCGCCTTTACGGTAAATTTGTCCCAACGGATGGGCATGGGAAGCTCCTAAGTCGTTTAGTGGTAATTGACGATTCTGTAATTTGGCAATTGGATTCCGAATCATCGTTGTGCGATTGCAAAATTGCAGAATAAAAAAGCGGGAAGCAGCAGTTTGCCGCTTCCCGCTCACCTCAGCGGCTAAAGCCGCGGTACTTTCTTATGCTCCGAGGCGGCACGACTGAACGTCGTGCCCTTCCCTTATCTTCTGCGGTCTGCCATTTGCCGGCGCTACTTACGCAGCTTTGCTGGGGCCTTTGGCTTCCAGGGTCTTGTCGGTTTCTGCTTTGGTGCCGCCGACGTTGACCTTGATCTGCTTGGGCTTGGCTTCGGCCTTCTTGGGCAGAGTCACTTTCAACACGCCTTTGTCGTAGTTTGCCGAAACTTTTTCGGCATCCACGGTGGTGGGCAGAGTGAAGGTGCGGGTGAAGCTGCCGTACTGGCGCTCCACGCGGCGGTAGTTCTCTTCCTTCTCTTCCTTCTCGATCTTGCGCTCGCCGTGCACGGTGAGGGTATTGTTCTCCAGGCGGACGTCGATATCTTTCTCGTCGATGCCCGGGACCTCGATCTTCAAAGTGACGGTGTGCTCGTCTTCGTAGACGTCGACGGCTGGGGCAAAGCTGGAAGTGGTGAGCGACTCATCGCCTTCGCGTCCGACGGACTCGCGGAAGACGCGGTTGATGCGGTCCTGCAGGGTGGCGAATTCGCGGAAGGGTTCAAAACGGGTAAGAACGGTCATGGTAAATCCTCCTTCAGAAATTTGGGTTGGAACTTGTGCAGAAGCCCATCTATACACAGGATTGAGCTTCAGTCACTACATTCGATGCTCTAGTTAATCGTAAAGGAAGCATAAAATATGAGTGTATTATTGTCAATTATAGTTTGCTTATTATTTTCATTAACTTACGATTGGCTATGACGCACTTCAGGTAGGCAGTTTCGGGGATATTTAGCAGCACGGGATGGTCTTTGGACTGCCCACGGACCTCGATCAGGCGCACGATCCGGTGGGCGTCGCGGGCGGCATCGGCGAGCATTTCCAGGAAGTCGGGCTGGGTGACGTGATAGGAACAGGAGCAGGTCACCAGGATTCCGCCGGGGCGCAGCATCTTCAGGGCGCGCAGGTTGAGTTCTTTATAGCCGCGCAGGGCGGCATCGAGGTCGCGCTTGCTCTTGGCGAAGGCCGGAGGATCGAGAACGATGGTGTCATAGCGCTGGCCGGACGTGGAGTAGTCCTTGAGCAGGTCGAAGGCGTTGGCTTCGATCCACTCGATTTCTTTCTCTGTGCTTTTGTCGTGGAGCTGAGCGCGGTTGAGGGCGGCATTCTCGTCAGCAACTTCGAGGGCGGGACGGGAGCTATCGACGCCGGTGACGCGCGAGCAGCGCGCAGCCAGATGCAGGGCGAAGCCTCCCTGGTAGCAGAAAACGTCGAGGGCTTCACCGTGGGAGTGTCGCGCGGCGGCCGAGTAGTTCTCGCGCTGATCGAGGAAGGCTCCGGTCTTTTGGCCTTCGAGCGCGTCGAAGTGAAACTGGATGCCGTTCATCGTGAAAATCGTCGAGGTCTTATCCCCTTGCAGCAGGCCGGATGGACGTGCGGGCAACTCCTCGAGTAGACGGACGCGCGGATCTACGCGCTCCACGATGGAGATGGGATGAAGCCTCTCGGTCAGCTCTGAAAGCAGTGTCTCCCGGACACTCTCTGCGTCCATCGCCTGGGTGAGAATCTGCAACGAGAGAATGTCGTTATATCTATCAACGATAAGACCCGGCAAAAAGTCAGCTTCGCTAAAAATCACACGATTGGCGTTGGTGTCGCGGACTATCGGCTCGCGATAGGCGATCGCCTCGGCGACCCGCTGGCGAAGCAGGGCAGGCAAGTCGGCAACTGGTTCGCGAGAAATCAAACGGACGGCGATCTGGGAAGAGCTGGAATAGAGCGCGCTTCCGAGGATTTGCCCTCGATTATCCGCCACGGTGACCAGCGATCCCGGAGCAACACCCTCAGCCGAAACAATATCGGAGCGATAGACCCAGACGTGGCCATCTTTCAGGCGAGTGGCGCCGCGAGGGGAAACGGTGACAGTGGGTCCGGAGGCTGCTGGTTTGCGAGGCATGACTCTGATTATGGCAGCGCCGAGGGGTAAGCCACTCGGAATCACGGTTTTTGAGGTGGTGCAGCCAGGTCGAGCTGCGCTCGATGGACAGCCGAGGGCGGCTGTCCCCACATAAAAACCCTACTAGCTGGCGGCCTGCTCAGTAGGAACGGCCGCGGGCTTTTCGGGCTTGGCCGTGGTGCGGGAAGTCATTTCGTAGCGGGCGGCTTCGAGGTCGGCGTGGAGTGAATCGAGCGCGGTCATGGGCATCTCGGTGCCCCAGGTTTCCATTTCTTTTTCGCTCCAGCTTCCATTCAGGCGAATGGCGCCGGTGATGTCTTCCGGAAAGGCTTGGCGAAAATCTCCTTCGCGGCTGAGGACGTCGCCGATCAGCCGTCCGGTGCCCATATCGAAAACGTGGCGACTGGCCTGGCCGCCGGCATTGTGCATGCAAATAAATACTTCGCCGGCGTCGCCAAACTCAGCCCGGTAATACCAGGCTTGGGGCGCATCGATTTTAGGATGATGGCGGCGCGAACGTTTGTGTTCCGGCTCGAGAGCCTGCATTTCGTTGGCGGGATTGAAGTACAGAATACGCTGGCAGGAATCGCAGATTACGGTTTGCTGGCCGGTGCGGACATCATTGTAAATCTGCGGTCGCAGCATGACCTGGCAAGCCATGCATTTGTGATCGCGCACCTCGGAGATGCCGCTGCCGCGGAACTTGGAGACGCGCTCGTAGTGCCGCAGCAGATCTTCGTTGACGCCGGCCCGCATCTGATCGCGCCTGGCGCGCCACTCGGTGAGTTGCTTTTCGTCTTCGGAGGTGCGCTGGCGGGCTTCAATCTTCTCTTTTTCGATCTCGGCTGTTTCCGCTTTTAATTCGGCTTGGGCAGCTTTTACTTCCCGGTCGCGCGCGTCCGCGTTCACCATCAACTCAAGAATCTTGTCTTCAGTTGCGGCAATCTCTTTTTCCGCAAACTGAATTTCATGCAGCAGCGCCTTGTATTGCTCGTTGGTTTTTACGTCGAGCGACTGATCGCGATATTTGGAAATCTTGCCGCGAATGTCGGCAATGGAAGTTTCGTATTTCCGGCGGGCAGCTTCATCGGCCTTGACCGCGGCCTGAGCTTTTTCCAGTTGAGCCTGCGTATTGGCGAGTTTGCGTTCGATCGCGGCAACGCGCTTGGGTAGTTCGGCGACTTCATCCTGCAGGCGGCGTATTTCCTTATCCGCTTCTTGCAGGCGCATCAGGTTGTCTATTTCAGGAAGCATCCGAGAAAGGCTCGGCTCTGATTCTACCATGCGAAAACGGGGTGTTCCGCGGCCGGGCGTGCCAAACCGCCCACGGGAGGCCATTCCGGGTGTAAACTCTTTCGTTCTGTCTTTCCTCACTTCTCGTTCCTGAGGTTTTACGTGAAAACGTTTTGCATGAAAATAAACATCGCCGTCTCCGCTTTCGTCGCTGTTCTCACTTTTCTATCCAGCCTGCCTGCGCCGCTATGGGCGCAGTCGTCCACTCCCATGCAGCAGAAGCCGCTCACTATTGAGGCGATCTACGCTCCGGGCGGCCTCGGTGGACGCGGCCCGGAGACCCTGGAGTGGAGCCCCGATGGAAGCAAGCTCTCGTTTGTGCAACGCGACGACAAGGGTGAAAATGGCGAACTCTGGTATGTGGATGCCGCGACCGGCGAGAAAAAGATTTTGGTCAGCGCCTCCAAGCTGGCCTCGCTCGCGCCCGACGCTAATAAAGTGAAAGACGAGCGCGAGAGGGAGCGGCTCACTCGCTACCACGTCGCAGCTTATCTTTGGGCTCCGGATTCGAAGCACCTGATTTTCGATTCGCAAGGACAGCTCTGGTTGTTCGATTTGGCGAGCAATACGGCAGTGCAATTTACTTCGGCACCCGACCCTAATGTCGACCCCAAGTTCTCCCCTGATGCCAGCCACGTTGCCTACGTGCGCAAACACAACCTTTACGTGCGGCCAGTGAACGGCAGCGGAGAAAAGCAGCTCACCAAAGATACTGAGGACGATCTGTTCAACGGCGATATCGATTGGGTCTATGCCGAAGAGCTGGCGGTGCGCAGCAATTATTTCTGGTCGCCCAACAGCAAAGAGATCGTCTTCCTGCACATGGACGAAAGCAAAGTTCCAACCTACCCCATCACCAACTGGATCCCAACACACCCGACGGTGGACAACGAAAAATATCCGAAAGTTGGCGACGCGAATCCTGTGGTGAAGCTGGGGGTGGTCGACGCAGACAAGGGCAAGGTTCGGTGGATTTCGCTGACCGATGATCCCGAGACATACATCCCGCGTTTTGGCTGGGTGCGCGATGGAGTGATCTGGGCGGAGGTTCTCAACCGCACGCAGGACAAAGTGGATTTGTATTTTGTGGACGCGAAGTCGGGTAAGTCGACGAAAGTTCTCGCCGAGACCGCGCCCGGCGCGTGGATTAATGTGAACGACGATTTCCAGGTGTTGAAGTCCGGCGACCGTTTTTTGTGGTCGAGCTGGCGTGACGGGCATACGCATTTGTATCTCTACAGCTTTGATAAAAATAATCCGCTTGCCGCCGAGGCAAAGCTGGAGCGGCAACTCACCCAGGGCGACTTTGAAGTAACGGGAGTGGAGGGTGTGGATGAGGTTGCGGGCACGGTGTTCTTTTCTTCTAACAAAGACGACCCCAGGCAGCGCCATCTCTTCTCAGTCAAGTTGGATGGAACTGGCTTGCAGCAGCTCACCCACGATGAAGGAATTTACTCAGCGAAATTTTCTGACGATAGCAAGCATTACGAGCAGATGTTCGTAGGGCCGACGACTTCGCCGAGAATGTCGTTGTGCAAGGTAGGCGGGGCTTGTGCGCCGGTGTGGCAGGCGCGCGATGAAGTTGCTGAATATGGGCTGCGCGCCCCGAAGTTTCTGGAATTCAAGGCTGAGGATGGCACTACGCTTTATGGACGCTTGTTGCTCCCGGCAGACGCACCTGCGAGCGGCAAGATTCCTCTGATCGTAAACATCTACGGCGGCCCAGCCGCGCAGACGGTGCTGAAAATTCCGCCGAGCCCATTCGATGAGATCCTGTCACGCAAGGGCTTCGCAATCTTTTCCGTGGACAATCGCGGCACGCCAGGCCGCGATCGCAAGTTTCAGAGCACGATTCGCCACGAATTCGGAGCCATCGAATTGAAAGATCAGCTGACGGCGCTCGATCAGCTTTTCGCTCAGTACCCGCAGCTGGATCAAAATCGTATGGCAATCTGGGGATGGTCGAATGGCGGCTCCATGACGCTCTATGCCATGACGCACTCCGATCGCTTCCGCGCCGGAGTTGCGGTTGCGCCCGTCACCGACCAGATCAACTACGACACCATTTACACCGAGCGTTACATGGGCCTGCTGAAAGAAGATCAGTCCGGTTACGAGCAGTCCGATGTGACGAAGGGCGCGGCCAATTTGCACGGCGAGCTATTGCTGGTGCACGGCACCGGCGACGACAACGTGCACTTTCAGAACAGCATTCAGATGATTGATGCGCTCATCAAAGCGGGCAAACAATTCCGGCTGATGATCTATCCCAATAAAACCCACAGCATTGCGGGCAGCGACGCGCGCGACCACTTGTTCCACATGATCGAAGATCACTTCGAGCGGGAGTTGAAATAGAGGAAATAGCGCCGCGGGCAATAAACCTCGCCGCGCTTGCTACCTTTTCTTGTCTGGTTTCCGGGACGAACTTACTCTGTTCGAGCTTGTCTTTCTGGAGTCTTCTTTCGATGAGCCGTCCTTGGAGGACGTTTCCTTCGCGGAACTCTCCTTTGAAGCGTTTCCCTTTGAATCTTCCGGCTTGGACTTTTCTTCTTTCTTCGAGTCGTCCTTCTTGGAGTCAGAGCCGCCGTCGGCTGAAGACGGAGCATGAGATTTATTCGCGTAGTCGGTGACGTACCACCCCGATCCCTTGAACTGCACAGCGGGCGCGGAAATCATCTGCTCGACTTTGCCGCCACACTGCGGACACTTCTTGACCATCTTGTCGGAGAACTTTTGAATTTTCTCAAAGCGGTGGCCGCACTTCTCGCATTTATATTCGTAAAGAGGCATGGATTCTGAGACGATTGTGAGGAAAACTTGCTTTCATATTGATTCTAGAGGCGGGAGTTCGATGGCGTCAATTCAGCTGCAGATGGCGGGCGCGGCCCGCTGCGGTGGTAGACTCCCGCCATGAAGGATGCTGGACAAAAAGATAGCGAGTCTGCGAAGTCAAGAACCGAGGCGACTGCTTCCGCGGCGGGTCCGGCGCTTTATTTGGTCGGCACGCCCATCGGCAACCTTGATGACATTACGCTGCGCGCGGTGCGTGTGCTGAAGGAAGTGGATGTCGTCGCTTGCGAAGATACGCGGCAGACGCAGAAATTGCTCAATCACTACGGCATTACGACCCGCACCATCAGCTACCACGAACACAATGAGATGACGCGCGCGGCCGAACTCGTAAAAGAAATGCAGGAGGGCGCGAGCGTTGCGCTGGTGACGGATGCGGGCATGCCAGGAATTTCCGATCCCGGCTTCCGCCTGATTTCGCTGGCCATTCGGCATCATGTGCCGGTGGTGCCGATTCCGGGCGCATCGGCATTTCTGGCCGCACTGGTGGCGAGCGGTCTGCCCACGGACTCATTCCGTTTCAGCGGATTTCTTCCGGCGAAGCGCGGTGAGCGGCGGGCGGTGCTGGAGGCGATCAGGGCTTCCCCACGCACGCAGATTTTCTACGAGGCTCCGCACCGTGTTGTCGAAACGCTCGCAGATGTCGTCGAGATTCTTGGGAGTGTCCGGCATGTGGTAGTCGCGCGAGAAGTGACCAAGCTGCACGAAGAGTTTTTGCGTGGGCGGGCGGGAGACGTGCTGGAGATATTGCAATCGCGCGAGGGGGTGAAAGGTGAGATCACGTTGTTGATTGGGAAGGCTGAAGAAGGCGATGTGGGGACGGCCGCCCTCGGTCATCTGAGTGTCCGCCAGAGGGTTGAGCAGATTATGGCGGAAGAAAAGATCGACGAGAAAGCTGCGCTGAAGAAAGTTGCCAAGGAGCGCGGGATTTCGAAGAGCGAGGCGTATCGGGAGCTACAAAGGCGCAAGTAACCGCAGATTACTTACCCGCTAACTCCCGCTTCACTGCCTCACTGACCACTTTCCCATCCACGCGCATGCCCGCGCCGGAAAAACGTGCCATGGCATTCTTCATCACGGTGCCCATGTCTTTCATGGTCGGCGAGCCCATCTCGGCGATCACCGCTTTCACTCCGGCGACGATCTCGGGCTCGCCTGTAGCTTTCGGCAGATAGGCTTCGATCAGCACGATTTCGGCGGCTTCTTTGTCGGCCATCTCCTGGCGTCCGCCCTTGGTGAACTGCTCAACCGATTCTTTGCGCTGCTTGATCAGCGTGGTGAGGACGGTTTGCGACTCCTTCTCATCGAGCGGCGCCATCTTTTCGATCTGACGATTCTGGAGCGCGCTCTTGACCATGCGCAGCGTGGAGAGGCGCTGCTCTTCGCGCGCCTTCATGGCGGCGGTAATGTCTTGCTGAATCTGCTCGATCAGGCTCATAGCAGGCAATTATAGCGGAGGGCCTGGCGAGCCTTCGATTTGTAAGATTCTTCGATCGAAATCCGATACCAAATGATTTGGCCGCGCATCTGATGCTCAGGAGGAAGCAACCATGAGCAGAGTCGCGATTTGGGCACAACTGGAAGCGAAGCCGGGAAAAGAAAAAGAGGTGGAAGATTTTTTGAAGTCGGCGCAGCCGCTGGCCGAGCGCGAACCGGCCACACTGAGTTGGTACGCCATTAAAATGGGACCGGGAAAATACGGCATCTTCGATACGTTTGCCGACGAAAACGGCCGCAACGCTCACCTGAACGGCGAAATCGCCAAGGCGCTCTTCGCCAAAGCGCAGGATCTTTTTTCCAAACCGCCGGAGATTGCCAAGCCGGATATTCTCGCCGTGAAATCTTCCAAAGCCTGATAGCGCGCGCGCCCTGCCGCGTTCGCCTTCAGGCTTCTGGCGCGGGGTTTCAGAACCTGACAAGGTTCCGATAGACTACTAAAGAAGCACATTTCCGCTCTTCAGGACACTATTAAAATGTTACGCAAGAACCGTCTTTTTACTCCCGGGCCGACCCCGCTTTTGCCGGCGGCACAAACGGCCATGGCATCATTCACTGCGCATCACCGCACAGCGGATTTTAAAGCGCTGTTTCAACGTGTGCTGGCCGAGATGAAAGATTTCATCGGCACCAAGAATGATGTGCTGGTGCTGGCCTGCTCGGGCACGGGCGTGATGGAAGCGTCGGTGTCAAACCTGACCTCGCCCGGCGATAAAGTCCTGGTGCTCACCGCTGGAAAGTTCGGCGAGCGCTGGACTGGGTTGACCAAAGCATTTGGTTGCAAGCCGGAAGTGCTTTCTGCGCCTTACGGCGAAACATTTTCATTGGAAGACATTCGCACCAAGCTCACTCCCGACGTGCGCGCTGTTTTTGTGCAGGCGACGGAAAGCTCCACGGGCGCGCGGCATGATGTGCGCGGAATTGCAAAGCTCGTGCGGGATAACGGCGACGACACGCTGCTGGTGGTCGATGCGATTACCGGATTAGGCACAACTCATCTCGATGTAGATGGCTGGGGCGTGGATTTCATCGTCGGAGGATCGCAAAAGGCCTTGATGATGCCGCCTGGCCTCGCCTACTGCGCTGTGAGTGAGCGCGCGTGGCGGCGCATGGAGACGAGTACGTCTCCGCGCTTCTACTTCGACTTGCGCAAAGAGCGGAAGTCGGCGGCGAAGGGCGAAACGGCTTACACGCCGGCGACATCACTATTTGCGGCTCTGGGAGCGGCATTGGAATTCGTGCGCGGAATGGGAAATGGCGACTTGGCCAAAGGTCGTGAAGCGCTGGTCGACAATGCCCAGCTCTGTGCCGAGATGACGCGCGCAGGAGCAGAAGCCCTTGGGCTGAAGTTGTACGCCGCATCGCCGGGTGCCGCGCTGACCGCGATCTGTTCGCCGGAGGGAATCGATTCTGGAAAAATCGTCAAGGAATTCCGCGAGACCTTCGATGCGGTCGTAGCCAATGGCCAGGGCGAGATGAAAGGCCAACTCTTCCGCATCGCACATATCGGCTACTACGACTATTTGGACACAATCGGCATTCTGGGCGCGCTAGAGCATGTGCTGGCGCACGTTACCGGAAAGCCGGTTGAGTATGGTGCGGCAGTGAGTGCGGCGCAGGAAGTGTATGCCCGCGCCTTATCCAAGCGCCAACTGGTGGGAGCTTAAGGCCGCGGCACAGTTTTCATCTTCCGTCGTACGAGTTCTTCCATTTACATTTTCCTACGTGGTCCCAAGAAAGGGATGAGTGCATCTGTGAAAATTGTTATAGCGGAAAAAATATCCGCGTCTGCGGTCGATCAACTTCGAGAGCCCAATTGGACCGTGCTCACTGCCGATCAGCTCGACGGCAATCTCGTGGGACAACTGGAATCGGCGGATGCGCTCATCGTGCGTTCGGCGGTGCAGGCAGATGCAGCGCTGCTGGCGCACGCCAAGAAGCTGCGCGTAATCGGCCGGGCCGGCGTGGGCGTGGACAACATCGACCTGGATGCGGCTACGCGCCAGGGCATTGCGGTAATGAATACGCCGGGGGCAAACGCCGTGGCCGTGGCGGAACAAACGTTGGGCGTGATGCTGTCCATGGCTCGGCATCTTTGCCGCGCCGACGCGCTCATGCATGCCGGCAAGTGGGAAAAGAAATCGCTGCATGGCACGGAACTGAAGGGCAAGACGCTGGGCATCGCCGGGCTCGGCCGCATTGGAATGGAAGTGGCGCGCCGGGCGCGGGCTTTCGGAATGGAGATTGTTGGCCATGATCCGTTTGTTTCCGTCAGCGTGGCCAAGGAGCAGGGCATCCGGCTGGCCAATCTGGATGAGCTTTTTGCGGCGGCGGATTACATTACGCTGCACGTCGGCCTCACGCCGCAGACTGCGGGGATGATCAACGAATCAGCGATCAAGAAGATGAAGAAAGGTGTCCGGCTGGTGAACTGCGCGCGTGGAGAATTGGTGGTCGAGGCCGATCTGGTTCAGGCGCTGAAACAGGGCCACGTGGCCGCCGCGGCGCTTGACGTTTTTAATGAGGAGCCGCTGAAGAACTCTCCGCTGCAGGCGATGGAAAATGTCATTCTTACGCCGCACATCGGCGGGCAGACCTTCGAAGCGCAGGAAGCTGTGGGTGTGCAGATTGCGCAGCAGGTGCGGGAATATCTGAAGCACGGTGTAATTCAGAATGCAGTGAACGTACCTTCGGTTTCCGCCGAAGAATATGCCGAGATGCAGCCTTACATCGCTCTGGCGGAGCGTATGGGATCGTTTCTCGCGCAAATTTCCGCGGGATCGATCGAAGAGATTTCGCTGCGCTACAGTGGCCACATTGCGGAATGGAAGACGGAGCTCATTCGCAACGCGGCGATCAAGGGCATTCTGAATCAGACGCTGGAGGAAAAAGCCAATCTGGTGAATGCCGCGTCGTTGGCGGATCTGCGCGGACTTCGCGTTCACGAGGCGCATAAGGCGAAGGCCTCGACCGGCGGTGCGGGTAGCGTGCTGTCAGTGTTTCTGAAGAGTTCCACGGAAGAGCACATGGTAAAAGGCGCGGTACTGCACGGCAGCACGC
Source organism: uncultured Acidobacteriaceae bacterium (assembly GCA_963789625.1). Classification (GTDB taxonomy): domain Bacteria; phylum Acidobacteriota; class Terriglobia; order Terriglobales; family Acidobacteriaceae; genus Sulfotelmatobacter. The sequence continues at coordinate 33,102 of CAWBLK010000015.1, forward strand.
CGAGGCTGCTGCACATCGATAACATCGACGTAGAAGCGCCGCTGGGACGCGATCTCATCTATCTGCGAAATAACGACGTGCCAGGCGTGATCGGCAAGGTGGGCACAATCCTGGGCGAGAGCGAGATCAACATCGCCGACTTCTCTTTAGGTCGCCGCAGCGTCGAAGGGTCTTCGGACTCGCGCGAGGCCATCGCTGTAGTTCACGTGGATGGGCATGTGCCCGACGACGTGTTGAGGAAGCTTGAGAAGATTCCAGCGGTGCGGCAGGCGAAGGCGGTGCGGCTGTTTTAGATTGGATTTTAACGGACAGCACGTAACCTGAGGAGTCGAATCTTAAAAACATACTCTACGGATGCGGAGCGCCCTTGCGGACCACGAAGACCCAGAGAAAGAGCATGACTGCGGCGGCGACGATCACCAGAACGGCACTGACCCCAGCCACGATCTCGACCGTTCGCAAGGAGAAGACGGATGCCCCGGTTTCGTGGAAACCGATCTGACCCGTCGTATACGTGCCCGCTCCCATGGGTTGTGCTGGCAAGGCCAACCAGGTGCCGACGATCAGGGCCCATCCTAAACCGAATATGTTCAGCGTCGCGATAGGTTCGAGGACGCCGCCTGCCAACGTCATCAGCCATAAGAACGTCAGCGCGGTAAGCATGTAGATCAGGAATGTCCCGCAAAATAACACGGTCACTGCTGCTCGCCGTGTCCACGGTCTCTGGCTCCACAGGAGGCGAATGAAGACCAACGCCCAGAGGGAGCTACGGTTAGAAAAACAAAATGCAGGCCGGCGAGGAGCGGCCATTCCTGCTTCGTGCGGAGCAATACGAGCGCGAACCACTGGCTGAGACGATACTGAACCGCCCAACCAAGCAGATAGACCCAAAAGAAATTCTGGAACTGACGTAATTCGTTGCCAGAAGAATCGCCTGTTGCCGCCCGGGCAGACTGCAAACGAAGCCCGCCAGCCGTGATACCCACCCAGAATGCCGCGAAAATGCTCACAGAGAGGAAGTAACGAGAACAGTCTGCTACGAAATCCACCTGAAAAGGATCGACCGGGCGCCTTAGGTCGAATAGATCCGCGCATAGGGCGTGCGCTCCCGCATACTCTCGAAGCCCATGCCACCATGTGATAGGGATCGCGCGCCGCACAACCAGCCCGTACCAATGAATAGAGCGGCGTGCGCTCGCGAAGGACCCCGCGAAGATGAACGAACAACCTTTCTTCGCAAGATGGAACCCGGTCCTGGCAGGAGAAAGGCTAAAAGCGTAGTCAAGATCGCCTGGATAATGTTGCCTAGATCAAGTCCAATCCTTGCGACGTTGCACGAATGGAGGAGCCAATATGTGCCGGGTGAAAAAAAATTATGGGCGACTTGCTCCATGGGAAAAGCAATGACGACCGAGGTCACCAGCGCGATTCCGAAGAAGCGAAGGACGTTGCGGTTTGGCGGCTCAATCGGCACGGTTATCCTCGAATGACTCTCCTGGAGCCGATCGAACTACAGATGCCGCGAGGTTTCTGTTCGCGTGCTAGGTGCCCCTACGATCCTGCCCCATCCCGCCGAAGCTTCCTGCTCTCCGCCAGCAAAGCCATCGAGTGCATCAGGTTTTGCAGCGTGACAATGCCTACCAGTCGCTGATCTTCGACCACCGGAATGATGCTGAGATTGCGCGCGGTAAGTTTGCGGAAGGCGGAAGCCAGCGACTCCTGCCGCATGGAGACTTCGAAGATCTTGTTCATCACGGCCTGTACGTAGCCGTTGCCTTCTACACGCAGAGCCTCCAGAATGCGCTGCCGGGAGATCACTCCGACCATGTCACTGCCGCGGACGACTGGAAAATCATCCTGCAGAGAGTGCACTGCTTTTTCCAGCGCGTCTTCGAGCGTGTCTGCTGGCGAGAGAGTTGCAAAGTCGGTCAACATCACTTCTTCCAGCCGGACATTGTCCAATACGGATTGGAAGATGACCGCCCGTTCCTCCAGTTGCGCCGCCGAAAAAATGATGATGCCAACCATGGTCAGCCAGGTATTGCTGAATAAACCAGCAACCATCAGAACCATGGCCAACGCGTGGCTGATGGAAACGGCGCGGCGGGTAGCCGCGGCGGGATCGATGCTGCGCACGAAGAAAGCCCGCAGAACCCGGCCTCCATCGAGAGGATAGGCCGGCAGAATATTCAAGCCGGCGATGTAAAGGTTGGCCCACACCAGGCTGCGCGGCAGATTGCCCGGCTGCAACCACGGCCACTCCCACAGACGCACGCCGGGAACGGCGGCGAGGATCACGCCCGCCGCAATGATCGCAAACGCAAGATTCACCAGCGGTCCCGTCAGCGCGATGCTTACTTCCCGCTTCCAAGCCGCGGCAGGCGACTCCGGTTGCTCCGCGCGCGATTCATCGAAAACAGTTACGCCACCGAGCGGCAACAGAATCACTGCCTTGGGAATGAGTCCGAAGCGCCGGGCCACCAGCATGTGTCCGGCTTCGTGTACCGCCACGCAAGCCAGCACAATGCCAACCAGCGCCAGATCGCGCGGCCCGTTCACGGTGGGGTGAACGTTGTAATCGGTCCAGAAAATAAACAAAAACAGAATTAGGAATGTCAGGTGAAGGCGCACCTCAACTCCGAACAGGCGCCCGACGTGAATGGAGAAACTTCTCATGAAACCTCGGCTACTACAGTTATTTTACATGGTCAGATATATTGGCTCCTGAATCGAGGTTGGAATCGAAGGTTCAAAGCCATGCGCGTAGTTGCCGGCAAGTACCGGGGGCGTCCGCTACGTTCATCGGGTGGGATGGACATTCGCCCTACTTCCGACCGTCTGCGCGAGACGTTGTTCAACGTGCTCACCGCCGGCAATCCAGAAGCGCTTGCCGGCAGCGTGTGGTTGGATGTGTTTGCAGGCACGGGCGCGGTGGGAATTGAAGCGCTCAGCCGCGGAGCCAGGCAGGTTTATTTTGTGGAGAATGCGGCTCCGGCGGCAAAGTTGATTGAGCAAAACCTGAAGAGTCTGGGGATCGCGGACGGATATAAAATTCTGCGGGACGATCTGTCGGGAATTCTCTGGCGGCTGCATCGTGAACACGTCGCCGCTGACGTGGTCTTTCTCGATCCCCCTTATCGAATGCAGCATGCCTACGAAGAGACTCTTACGGCCTTGGCGGAATCGTCGTTAGTGTGGGCAATGACGTTGGTGATCGCTGAGCATGAGAAGAAGTTCGATCCGGGCGAGGAGTTTGGGTCACTGCGGAGAATACGCAAACTTGTCCAGGGAAACAACGCGCTCAGTTTTTATCGTATCGGCGGGCGTCCAGATCTGAATAAAACTACATGAGCAGTTCACCGCTGCGCCGCATGATCGGGTGCTGCATCTCCTGCAGATCGTTCTTCACCATATTCAGCCCGTAAACGCAGCCCTCGAACTCGCGCGAGAGATGCGCGAACAGCGGAGCCACCTTGGCGTACTCGAAGTGCTCGAACTTCGACACGATGTAGTAGCTCTCTTTTCCCGCCTTCATCCACTCCACAAAGTTTTCCAGGCGATGGCGGCGCAGCCGGAAGTGGTTGATGCTCTCGGGAAACATCCCGGCGAAGAATAATGCGTAGTCTCCAATGTGCTTGCGCACCTGCCGTTCGCGGTCAAACGAGGGCGCGGGGCCGTAGATCGGGTCGGACTCGAGCAGCATCTCGCCCAAGTCGGAGAGCGGACGATCAGCGTCGTTGTGAATCTTGAACAACTGATCGGCCTCGCAGAACTCAGCCAGCAGGTGGGAGACGTAGGCAACGACTTGCGGATCGCGGATGCCGATCTCCTCGGCATAGTGGCGTCCAACTAATTCCTCGAACAACTGCCGCAGCGGATGAGATTCCGGAATCATGCCTCTTGGGCTCCCTGAAAGCCGCGTTGCTCACGGGCTTTTCAATTCATAAGTAACTAGTTACCCTAGCTCCGCAGCGAAAGCAAGTGACTTTTGTTTATCCTGCGTATCACTTTCACTAATCATTAGAAGTGCGCAAGCGCTTGCAGGGTTGTGGCGAGTTTTTTGTTAGCAGATGCGAGAGCCTGCTGCTAATTTCAACGGCTTGGCGGCAGATAGAATGATTTGAACCGGAGGAATCAAGCAGAAATAGAGAGAATGAACATTTCCAGCGGTACACAATGGGAACCCATCGTAGGTTACTCGCGCGCCGTAAGGGTTGGGCCTTACGTGCACGTTTCAGGCACAACGGCGACCGGGCCCGACGGCAAGATTGTTGGCGTCGGAGATTCCTATGCTCAGGCCGTGCAGATTCTGAAGAACATTGAGAGCGCTTTGCGCAAGGCCGGGGCCAGCTTGAAGGATGTCGTCCGCGCTCGCATATTTGTAATCAACATTGCCGAGTGGGAGAAAATCGGCAAGGCGCATGGGGAGTTCTTTGGCGAGATTCGTCCCGCAACCTCGATGGTCCAGGTGAGCGCGCTGATTTCTCCGGAGATACTGGTTGAGATCGAGGCGGAGGCTGTATTGCTGGAGTGAGCCATCCTTATCTTCAGTGCTACATCTTCAGCGCTATGCCAGCGGCTTCGACATTTTCACGAAGTGGCAGGGCAGTTTCGTGTCTATCCCCGCGGTAAACGGCGCAGTGCCGGTCTCGACATAGCCGCGACGATGATAGAAGTCCGGCAATTCCTTCCGCAGATTGACAATCTGGATATCCATGAACCGGCTGCCGGCCTTGCAGCAATGCTCCTCCGCAGCCGTCATCAACTTCGACCCCAGACCTGACTTCTGCGCCTTGGGATCAACGGCCAGCAAGCCGAGGTAGGACCGGTCACCCTTCATTTCCACATACACGCAGCCCGTGATCGCACCATTCTCGTCGGAAACGAGGAACTCCCCCGTGCTCAGTTGTAACTGCACCTGCTCTACAGTGATGCGATCGCGTTCGATAAAAAAATCCTCCGCCTGGTGGAAGGCGGCATTGATCACGTCCGTAATGGCTTTTGCTTCCTGAGGCCCCGCAATTCGTACCTGCACAAGTCTCCCCTCTCGCCGGCGATCTCTTGCACGATATCAAAGCACTGAAAAATGTGCAGCTAGTGATCGAGAAGGAAAAGATCTGCGGGAGGTGAGATTTCCGGTTTCCTCAAGGCGAAAATAAAGATTCTTAAATCACTTCAATTCGCTTGACAACAGCTACGCCGGGAGCATAATTCATCTTCTTGTTTTCTGCTTCGGATCGGATTCGGCTCGTGGAGCATGGGGAGAGCCGGAGGGGGGTGCTATGAGCGTACTGGAACTTTGTGACCGGGAAATCGCGGCGGTTCCGCTTGATGCCAGTGTAGCCGATGCCGTCAATAAAATGCTCGACCACCACGTGGGTGCCGTGGCCATCGTCGACTCCGAATACCGGGTGGCCGGAATTTTTACGGAACGCGACGTTCTGCGCAAGATGGCGCTCACCCGCGCGGACCCGAAGACCACATCGGTCCGCGAACTGATGACCACGCCTGTGGAAATGGCAACGCGGCGCACAGGGCCCGGCGAAGCGCTTACCACTATGTTGGAGCGCCATTTCCGTCATCTTCCGGTAGCCGACGACAACGGCAAGCTGCTGGGCATTCTCTCCATCCGCAACCTGCTGGAGTGGCGCGTCGACGACCTCAGCCGCGAACTGGAATCGCTTGAGCAGTATGTCTCGAATGATGGGCCGGGAGGCTAGGCCGCGCGTTCCTGGGCGCTTTCATTTCCAAAATTGTTGGCGAACCCTTGATCGCCTGTGGTAAAAGCCCCGCTGGTGTGTGACCGCAGATTTCCGCTGTTACCAGAATCGCTGCATAAGTAAAACATCATCATGTGAAGACAGGAGATCCTCTGTGAAGAAAATTCACGGTTCCACGATGCTTGTGTTCGCTCTGCTCATGATGGCCGTGCAACTCGTCGGCCAGCAAGCGAGCAAAAGTGTTGTCATCCACGCCGGGCACGTCCTCGACGTAAAAACCGGCAAGCTGTTGTCCGATCAAACGCTTGTCATTGAGGACGGGAAAATCGTAAGCGTGGGAGATTCCGCCGCAGCGAAGAAGCCGGCAAATGCTCTTCACATTGAGCTGCCCAACGCCACTGTCCTGCCCGGATTAATCGATGCGCACACGCACCTCACCAGTGATCCCACGTTCGGCTATCAAGAGCTCGGCATATCTATTCCCCGCGAAGCTTTGATTGGCGCCAAGAACGCGCGGATCACGCTGGAAGCGGGATTCACCACCGTTCGTAACGTGGGCGCGAACGGTTTTACCGACGTGGCCTTGCGCGACTCCATCAACGCCGGCGATATACCCGGGCCGAGAATGCTGGTGAGCGGGCCGCTGTTGGGCATCACCGGAGGACACTGCGACAACAATCTGCTGCCCTACGAGTATCACGCTGTTGGCGATGGAGTGGCCGATGGCATTGCGGCTGTGCAGCACAAGGTGCGCGAGAACATTAAATATGGCGCTGACCTGATCAAGATTTGCGCGACCGGCGGTGTGCTCTCGAAGGGCGACGACCCGCAGGCATCGCAATACACGCTGGACGAGATGAAAGCCATCGTTGCCGATGCCCATCGCCTGGGACGAAAAGTTGCCGCCCACGCGCATGGAGCGCAGGGAATTCTCTGGGCCACGGAGGCGGGAGTGGATTCGATCGAGCACGGTTCTTACATTGACGATGCCGGCATCGCCGCGATGAAGAAGAACGGCACTTATCTTGTGCCCACACTTTACCTCGGCGACTGGTTCCTGGAGAATGCCGAGAAAAACCATGTGCCCGATTTTTATCTGGCCAAGGCCAAAGCCGTTATACCAATCGCGCGCAAGAATATTGCCCACGCCTTCGCCAGCGGAGTGAAGGTGGCATTCGGCACCGATGCTGCGGTTTATCCGCACGGCCTGAACGCACACGAATTCGCGGTTATGGTCAAACTTGGATTAACGCCTTTGCAAGCCATTCAGGCGGCCACGGTGAATGCCGCGGATCTGCTGGGATGGGCGGGAAAAGTTGGAAGCCTAGATCCGGGCGCATGGGCCGACATTGTTGCGGTCGATGGCAATCCGCTCCAGGATGTGACTATGTTGGAGCGGGTGAAGTTTGTGATGAAGGGCGGGGATGTGGTGAGGAATGAATATGGCAAGTGATCGATCTGAGAGTGGATTCGTCTCAGGGCATGGCTTCAGCCGTGCCAAAAGGCGAGTTGAAAGTAAATTGGGCTTTAACCCTGGCAGCGCCTAAAGGCGTATTTCGAAAAGGCTCCTTGCGGCACGCCTTAAGGCGTGCCCTGATACGAACCCTCCTGATGCGAACCTCCGGCGATGACACAGCCACTAGGACAAAGGGTCTGTCGGAGTCTCAGATTGTCGTGGTTTTCTGCGCCTGCTCCGTGATCCAGTCCGTCCAGAACGAATCAGCTCCGCTGGCCAGCAGTGGAGCTTTGCCTTCCACCGCATCTACAAAGTTTTCGATCAAGGGGGTATGCACGTTGGAGTGGACCGGGAGATTCTCGCCGCCGCCGGGATAAATCAGCTCGGGACCGTTGAGCGGACTTAACTCCATCTCGCCTTCGGTGCCGAGGATGCGGCATTGGTCGCGCTTCACCTTCGAATGCCAGCGCACATCCACGACGCACCGTACTCCGCCGGCATAATCAATCAGCACAGTGGCATTGTCTTCCACAGCGTAAGCATGCACCGCCTTGGAAAGGTAGCCGGTGGCGCGCTGGGCCTGGCCGAATAAAAAGTTCGCGACATCAATGCGGTGCGATGCAATGTCATAGAGCGGTCCACCCCCAGCCTGCGCGGGATCGATCAGCCAACTGCGATGACTTCCCTTTTCCTCACGCCATTCGTGGCAAGTGAGTTCGGCGAGCATGGGCTTGCCGATCGCTCCGGCTTCGAGCAGCTGTTTCGCGCGCTGCACCTTTGGGTAGGCTCTGCGATAGTAAGCTACGCCGAAGGTGCGTCCAGTTTCCTCTACGGTTTGCACCATAGTGCGCGCCTCAGCCTCGTTCATGGCCATGGGCTTCTCGCACATCACGTGCTTGCCCGCGCGAAGCGATTGGATGGTTTGCGGTGCGTGAAGAAAAACGGGCGTGCCGACGTAAACCGCCTGCACCTCAGAATCTGCGAGCGCTTCATCGAGGGTGCTCCACGCCTTCACGTTGTAGGGTGCGGCCTTCGCCACATCGCGCGTAACCAGGCCATACAAACGGCTTCTGGGCTCAGCCTGAATCGCGGGAATTACGCGGCGGGTTGTGATATCGCCAATTCCGATTACGATCCAGTTCAGCATAGGCGGGAGAAGTTCGGTGGCACGGTTTAATTATCGTATTAATTGTCATCCGCAGAAATTCAAAGGCCGGCCTAAGGCCGGCCTTCGCCATCAATCTTCAGCAATACGCTACTTGCCTTTGGGAGCGATCGCGTCCTTGGCGGCCTTGGCGACACGGAACTTCACCACGGTCTTGGCCTTGATCTGAATCGGCTCGCCGGTCTGCGGGTTGCGTCCTACGCGGGCCTTGCGGTGCGCTTTCACCAACCGGCCCAGGCCGGGCACAACGAATACACCGTTCTTCTTGGTCTCTTTCACAGCGACGTCGGCCAACTGCTCGAGAAACAACGCTACAGTCTTGTTGGGTAGTTCAACTTTCTCGGCCAGATGACGGACGAGTTGAGTCTTGGTCAAACCTGATGCCATGCTTCCTCCTAATGGGAAAGATTTGAATTTTAATTCCAGCGGGCTTGATCTTATACCACTGCCCTGTGGAAAACACCCTTATTCTACGCGGGTTCCGCGCAGATAGCACGCAGAAAGGGCCATTTTTACATGCTTATTTTGAAGGTGACCTCCCAAAATGGCCCAAACACGCGTACCAGAGCGGTTACTGCCAGCCGAGGCAAAGTTTAGTTGGCGATCACATTCTCGGAGCGTTCTCTTTTCGCGGGAAGAGTGTTGAGTCGTCCAGTGCCATAATGTTTCAGAGGAGAACAACGATTTGAGTTGTGCGATCTGCGAAATTCGCAAAGAGAAACGCTTCTGTCCAGCTGTCCACGGCCGCATTTGTCCTCAGTGTTGCGGCGAGCAGCGTGAAGTGACGCTCGATTGTCCCAGCGATTGTTCGTATCTACAGCAGGCGCGCGAACATGAAAAGCCGCGCCCGGCGGATGGGTTCGATAGCGCGTCGTTATTCCTGCACATTGAAATTTCAGAGCAGTTCACCTACGAGCGCGAGCATCTTCTGATGGGCTTAAGTTACGCGCTGAATAAAGCAGCCCAGGCTGACCGCAGCCTTAACGATCGCGATCTGATCGCGGCACTCTCCGCGATGTGCACGAGTTACGAGCGGTTGGTGAACTCCGGCCTGCATTACGAGCAGCGACTGACCAGCACAGCGCAACACGCCGTTGCAGCGCAGATGGAATTGATGTTGAAGGAGTTTCGTGAGGTCGAGCAAAAACAGTTGGGATACTCTACGCTGCGCGATTCCGATGTGCTGAAGGCTCTAGTGTTTCTGGTGCGGCTGGGCCAGGGACGCACGTCGGGTCGGCCAAAGTCGCGGGCCTTCATCGATTTCTTGCTAGCGCAGTTTCCCGAGAAAGAGTCTGCCGTCGTCACGCCGCAGGAAGCCGGCAGCCGCATCATTATTCCGTAGAGAATCCGCAGCTTAGGTTTTCTTTCTCACATCCTGCCCCATCGGCAGCGCATCGAGCAATTCGCGAATTTTTTTCCTGAACACCGGGTGTTGCACGTCGGGCGCAATCTCCGCCAGCGGTTCCAGGACGAAGCGGCGCTGGTGCATCGCCGGATGCGGAATTGTGAGTTCCGGAGAATCGATGATGCTGTCACCGAACAGCAGAATGTCGATGTCAATTGTCCGCGGACCTTTTTTCTGTACGCGCCTCCGGCCCATTTCTTCTTCGATACGGAGAATCGAGGCCATCAACTGTTCCGGCATCTGGCTGGTTTCGAGCGCGATTGCGCAATTCAAAAACCACGGTTGCTGGGTAAACTCCACTGGCTCGGTTTCGTAGAAAGACGACGCTGCAATCACGCGTCCGGCCACGTCCAGCCGGGACATAGCGTCGCGCAGCTGTCCCTCGCGGTCGCCAACATTCGATCCGAGAGAGAGATAAACCATGCTTACCATAGGGCCGGCGTCAGGCTTCACCCCGTCGATTTTCACTAAGACCTTTCCCGGCCGTCGAACCGAATTCCGAAGCGACCCACGGTTCTAGCCTTCTTTCAGATACTTACAATCAACCCGCTGCCGCGCCTTGATGCAAACCGTCTGCGATACCTTGGTCACTTTCGGTTGTAGTGGCCAATCCTTAGAATTAGATCATGACATTGGAGTCGCTACTTTTGAGCCGGGATGAGGAAGTGCTCCGCATACTTCGTCCTACCCTGGATAAGCTTGCCATTGCCGTCGAGGTCTGCCAGGAGGCGAAAAAAGCTAGCGAGATTCTGATTTCGGAAAAGTTCGACGCCATAATTATCGACTGCGATGATCTGCCCGGTGGGGTCGAGGTACTTCAAGGCCTGCGAGCTACGCCCAGCAATAGAAGTTCTGTAGCTTTTGCCCTGCTGAATGGAAAAAAGACGACGACGCAGGAAGCTTTCGGGATGGGCGTGAACTTTGTTCTGCAAAAGCCGGTGAATACACTAAACGCATCGCGGTGCTTCCACGCGGCACTGAACTTCATGGAGCGGGAGCGGCGGCGTTATTTCCGGCAGCCGGTTAAGATGCAGGTCCGTGTGGTTCTGGGCGAAAAAGAATTGCAAGCTACAAGTACGGATATTAGCGAAGGCGGCATTGCCCTCATGTTGCGCCAGTCGCTGCCCAAGAACGCCATGCCACGTTTGCAATTCACCCTGCCCGATACCAGGCTGACGCTGGATGTAGAAACCGAGCTAGCCTGGGCTGACCTCAAAGGACGAGTGGGATTGCGCTTTCTCAACGTGCCGCAGAGTTCCGTGGAGCTCCTCGAAGGATGGCTCAACCAGCAGTTGGAAAAACAGCTTCCCGGGTCCGAAGAAAAGCCAATGGGCTTAAAGGGCATTCAATAAGCGATCGTCTCGCCGCTTGAATCGTTATTGCTTCGATCTTACCGCCTCGATTTTAAGCGCTTAACCTAGGGTATTCACTTTGTAACTTGTACCTGCCTTCGCACGTGGCAATCTGTAGGGATACCGGAGAACCATTGCCATGCTACCGACCACTTACCGTATCGATCGCGTACAGAAAACTCTGCGCTGGTTTGAGCAAGATATCCCTTTGCTGAACATGCGGGTGAAAGACTTGTCGGCGGAACGCCAGCGCTCCGCAAAACAGTTCGCTGCCGCTTTGATTCGTCAGACCCGGGCCGAGCTGAATCGACTGCTCGAGGAACAGCCTGAGGTTGGTGGCGAAGTCAGCGGACTACCCTGCGAACCTGCCGACTGACGGAGCTTCCCAAAAAGTAAAGTAGTGTAAATTCCCGCGTCTCGCCGCTAGACAAAAAGCAAATCGGGTGTATAGTTATGCCGTTTCTGGGTTGGGCAGCCGCTACCGAACCCCGCATTTTCCCCCCGGGCCCCGCTGTAAACCTATTCGCACGTCAGCTATTTTTTCGGGAGTTCTATCTTAAATTTTCTGAGGAGGATAAGTTTATGGGAACCAAGGCCCCTTCCATTGGATTGAAAGCAATCCTCGCGATTTTCATGCTGAGCCTGGTGGCAATGCCAGCCCAAGCCACAGGTTTTAGGATCCTGCACAACTTTCGAGACGATCAGGGCCTTCATCCCCAGACTGTCATTTTTGGCGCTGATGGCAATATTTACGGCGTGACCGTCCTCGGTGGGCCCAATAACTCTGACGGTACGATCTACGAGTTGACGCCTGACCCGGCCGGCGGCTGGCGGGAAACATAAGGTTTTTGGCTTCAGCCGAGAGGGGATCTTTCCGAATCCCCCGATCTTTGACGCGGCCGGAAACATCTACGGCACAACGGAAATTGGCCCCGACGATAGCTGCGGCTCAGTATTTGAATTGTCTCTCAATGCGGCCGGGCACTGGGAGGAGACTATTCTTCACAGTCTTTCCTGCGACGAAGGTTTGTATCCCGAATCTGCTCTTGTCCGCGACAGCGCCGGCAATCTTTACGGCACGGCGTGGGGAGGCGGTGCTTATGGCAAAGGCTCCGTGTTTGAGTTATCTCCCACGGCAGAAGGCGGCTGGACTTTTCAAGTGATCCACTCGTTTTCCGGTCCGGATGGGGTGGCTATTCAGGACGCCGTGGTCATCGATGCCAGCGGCAATGTTTATGGCACCGCACTTTGTGGCGGATCCTCCACGGCGGTTAGGTCATGGGAGGTAACTCCGGATTGCGGTGGTGCCACCGGTGACGGCACTGTATGGGAGCTCTCGCCCCAAAGCGATGGGAGCTGGACGGAGACAACGCTTTACAGCTTTATGGGCGGGGACGACGGCGCAAATCCTTCCACGCAGGGGCGCTTGACCTTCGATGCGGCCGGCAATCTGTACGGAGGCACCAACAACGGCGGCAAGTACGGCTACGGAACGGTGTTTGAATTAAGTCCGTCCACTGACGGCACTTGGACGGAGACGTTACTGCACACCTTCGACGGCAAAGACGGTATTGCTCCAAGCGGCGGCGTGATCTTCGATGCCGCTGGCAATCTCTATGGAGAAACTTTTGGTCCCGGAAATTATATGGGTGGTGGAGGCGGAGGCGAGACCGGCGGCCAGCTTGTATACGAGCTGACGCCCAACTTAGATGGGACCTGGTCGGAGACGGTGCTGCATAGGTTCGACAATCCCGCCAGCAGTGGTCCCTCCATGGGCCTGATTTTTGACGCCGTCGGCAATCTCTACGGCACAACCGCGGTTGGCGGCACCTATAACAACGGGACGGTGTTTGAGATTACGCCGTAGTGGCGCTGCGGTACCAGGATGCTTCGTCGTGCACACGCAGCGGCGAGAACGCACGTCAGCTATTTTTCCGGGAGTTTTATCTTTAATTTTCTGAGGAGGATAAGTTTATGGGAACCAAGGCCACTTCCATCGGATTGAAAGCAACCCTGGCGATCTTCACGCTGAGCCTGGTGGCAGTGCCCGCGTGGGCTTCGGGCTTCAGAATATTGCACAACTTCGACGACCATCAGGGCAGTCATCCCTCGGGCGTCATCCTCGGTGCCGACGGCAATATCTACGGCATAACCATCCTGGGTGGTCCCAATGGCTCCGACGGTACGGTCTATGAGTTAACGCCCGATCCAGCCGGTGGTTGGCGGGAAACAAAAGTTTTTGGCTTCAGCCGAGAGGGGATTTTTCCTAATCCAGTAATCTTCGATGCGGAAGGGAACCTCTACGGCTCGACGGAACTTGGCCCCGACGATAGCTGCGGCTCAGTGTTCGAGTTGTCGCTCAATGCGGCCGGGCACTGGAATGAGACCATTCTTCACAGTCTTTCCTGTGACGAAGGTTTGTATCCCGAGTCTGCGCTGGTCCGCGACAGCAGCGGAAATCTTTACGGTACGGCGTGGGGAGGGGGTGCCTATGGGAAAGGCTCCGTGTTTGAGTTGTCCCCCTCAACAGGTGGCGGCTGGACCTTCACGACGCTCCATTCCTTTGATGGCACCGATGGAGTTGCTCTTCAGAGCACTCCGACCATTGATGCCAACGGCAATCTCTACGGCACCGCACTTTGTGGTGGATCTTCCGCGGCGGTTATATCCGGGGAGTTGACTCCGGATTGCGGCGGAGCTCCTGGAGCCGGCACAGTATGGGAGCTCTCGCCACAAACCGATGGGAGTTGGACGGAGACAACGCTTTACAACTTTACTGGTGGGGATGACGGAGCCAATCCCTCTGCGCAGGGCCGTCTGATCTTCGATGCGGCTGGCAATCTGTACGGAGGTACGCATAACGGCGGCCAGTACGGCAAGGGCACAGTGTATGAGTTGAGTCCAGTCGGTGATGGCACCTGGACGGAGAAGGTGCTGCACAGCTTTGACGGCAGCGACGGGATTTCTCCAAGCGGCGGCGTGATTGCCGATGCCGCGGGCAATCTATATGGAGAAACTTTTGGTCCCGGAACTTATCTCGGAGGAGGAAGCGGGAACGGCGGCCAGCTTGTATATAAGCTGACACCAAACATGGAAGGGACCTGGACGGAAACGGTGCTGCGCAGGTTCGATGATCCTACCAGCGGTGGTCCCGCCATGGGCCTGATTTTTGACCCCGTCGGAAACCTCTACGGGACGACTTGGATGGGTGGTACTTATAACAACGGGACGGTGTTTGAGATTACGCCGTAGCGGCGGCCGGCATTCGGATTCCCGGGGAGAATGTCTGGCAGCGCCCGGAGGATCTTTAGATTGCAGGGATCCTTCGACTCCACAGAGGTTTCGCTTCGCGAAATCTCTGCTCCGCTCAGGATGACATCTTAAATAAGTTCGAGGCGATGGGTCTATAGCGATGATCCCACGGCGGCGTGGGCGGTATGAGAACTCACGTGGTCGTGTTCTGCTTCGGACTGCGTCACTTCTTCCCACAGCGTTTTGTCGCGCAGGATGCGGGAAACCAGCGCTGTGTGCATGGCGTGGCCAGCGCGGTCGGCGACGATCTTTCCCAGGATTGGCTTACCCAACAACGCGAGGTCGCCAACTAAATCCAAAACTTTGTGGCGCACGAACTCGTCGGGAAAACGGAGCGGGCCGTTTTCGATTCCGTCGCGCGTGAGCACGATGCAGTTCTCGCGCGATGCGCCGCGGATCAGTCCCATGTTGCGCATGGCTTTCTCGTCGGCGCGTGAACCGAAAGTTCGAGCGGCGGCGATGTGCTTCAGGTAACTGCCGTTAGCCAGCTCTACCTGCAAGGTTTCTTTCCCGATCAGCGGATGCGGAAAATTGATCGAGTACGAGACGGAATAGCTATCCGCGGGGCGGACCGAGATAAATTTGTTGCCCTCGCGCATCTCCACTTCCCGAAGAATCTTCAAATACTTGCGCGGGCGGCGTTGCTTGCGAATGCCGGCCTTCTGGATCAGCTCCACGAACGGAAGAGCGCTGCCATCCAGAATGGGAAGTTCGAGGTTGTCGAGTTCCACAATGGCGTTGTCTACGCCCAAGCCGATGAACGCCGAGAGCAGGTGCTCGGTGGTGGAAATCAGAACGCCTTTCTTCATCAGGCTGGTGGCGTAACTGACGCGGGCCACGTTGCGGCTGATGGCTTCGATTTCAAAGTTATCGAGATCGATGCGTCGGAACACAATTCCGGTGGCAGGAGGCGCGGGAAGAATTCGCATCGAGACGGGTGCGCCGCTGTGCAGCCCCACTCCACTGCATTCCACGGCTGAGCGAATTGTCTGCTCCTGGGTCAAAAGCGATCTATGTATGTCTCGATGAATGAATACATTACAGCCGGAGCTCGAATTCTGACTGTGGTAAAAAAGCCACAGTACGTAAAGTAACGTCAATTGCGAACCGAGTTGGTCACTGGGTTGCGGGGCGGGCTGAGCGGGCTCTAAACAATGGCGTATCAGTATGTTAGACCGGAGGCGGCTGAGGGCTGGGTGGGGACGAAAGCGGTTTTTGCAGCATCGCTCACTTCTGATGCTTACCCGTCGGTTTGTTGGGGTTGTAGCCGGAATTCGGATTGAACATCGCCTCGTCCAGCCCCTTGTTGAAGGAGACCGAGTTCACGAAGCGTTCGGTTTGCATATCTCCGTTGAAGTAGCGGGTGAATCCGTAGGGCGTCATGATGCCTTGCACGGGACGGTAATTGTCGTAGGTCTCTTCCTCAATGTTGCGCTGTTTGTCGATCGGGTCGCGCCAGGTATGGCTCTTCTTGATGGGCAGATGCGTATCGGCGTCGAAGAAGAGGCTCACTGCCTCGTCTTTCGAATTGATCAGAGTAACTTTCTGCGCCTCCACGTTGCCGGCGAGGGCATTGCCGTCAAAGAACAGAGCTACGGTCGGGTCGTTGATCCAGATGCGTAACATCGCATCTAGCGACAACCGGCGGTGGCGCAGGTAGTCATCGAGATCCTTTTTTTCGACCTCGCGCGCGCCCTTGTAGGTAATTTCATAGCCTTTATCCGCGAAGTAAACGTAGGCG
Organism: uncultured Acidobacteriaceae bacterium; assembly: GCA_963789625.1. Taxonomy (GTDB): domain Bacteria; phylum Acidobacteriota; class Terriglobia; order Terriglobales; family Acidobacteriaceae; genus Sulfotelmatobacter. Next base: position 49,253 of record CAWBLK010000015.1, read on the forward strand.
ACATCGCGCTGCGGGGTGAGCTCGATGCGCTCCTTATCGGGAAGCTCCACAAAGCGCCAGTAGAAGATGCCGTTGCTCGTGGGTCGCCCATGGTAAAAGGTGTAAGTGCGTCCCTGCTCCTGCGTATCGTGAATATCGAGGTAAGCCTGCCCACCCAGCGCTTTAATCGCCTCTTCCAACAGCGCATGCGCTTTATGGGCATTTTCCTGATCGTTTCCCATGGGGCCTTGGGTTGAGGGTGGGCCTGAGGAAGGGCTTGCGTTTGGCTGCGAAGAGGTTGGCGCGACCGCCTGGGCCGCAGCCGAGACTTCACTCCACCTGCACAAGGTCAGTGCAGATGCGAACGCAACTATGAGAAACAAATGTTTCATGCGAAACAAGTAAGCGAGGCCTGAATAGGAATTGTAGCTGCTCGTGACGTTGCTCGTGTGGAGCGGGCGCCCTCGCCCGCTAGGTTTTCAATACTGCATGCAAGCGGGCGAGGGCGCCCGCTCCACATGGGCAGTTGCGTGGCTCCCGCATTTTCTTGGATGCAGAAAGAACCTGTGGTGTCGCGCTGGTCCGGAATTTCGCGTGACTTAGCCTACCAGCACCGCTCCGCCGTTTACGTTGAAGATTTCGCCGGTGATAAAGCTGGCATACGGAGTGCACAAAAACAGCACCGGAGCGGCAATCTCCTCGGGCGTGCCCGCGCGGCCCAGGGGAATCGTGCGCCGAATGATTTCGCCGCTTCGCGGGTCATCGAGCGCGGGCTTGGACATGTCCGTATCAACCCAGCCGGGCGCGACTGAGTTGACATAGATCCCTGCTGACGCGAGTTCGCTGGAAAGGCTTTTCGTCATACTGATTATCGCGCCCTTGCTGGCGGAGTAATCGCAATGGAAGGCTTCGCCGCGCTGGCCGCTGGTCGAGCTGATGAGCACGATGTGCCCCGCGGCAGAACTGTTTCGCGGTTGCGCCTTCATCTGCGCGACCGTGTGTTTAACCAAGCCGAACACCGCATCCAGATTGATGGAAAGCGTGGAGCGCCACTGGTCGTCCGTCATCTTTTCGATGGCTACGTCTTCCACGGGCCAAACGCCGTGGTTGGCAACGAGAATGTCGATGCGGCCGACATGCTTAACGGTCTCCGCCACCAGCTCGCGAGCGGAATCGGCGCTGGTTAGGTTGCTGGCGACCGCGTGGCAGTTCGTCTCGCCACATTCTTTGGCTAAAGCCTCAGCCTGCGCCCGCGCCTTCTGATAGCTGAACACAACCTGCGCGCCCGCCGCAGTGAACATACGGACTGTGGCTGCGCCAATGCCACGCGAACCGCCGGTGATCAAAGCAGCTTTGCCGGAGAGAGATAGAGGAATGGACATGAAGACTAGTCTCTGGGTTCTGGCTTACAGTTGCAAGTCGAGGGAGCCGGAAGGAACCGAGATCCGAATTTTGTAACAAAAAGAAGAAAATTGCCAATGCAGATCAAGAGTCGCATAACATTGCATGCTGCCGAGTGAGCCAAGCATGTGATGTTGAGTCGGACCTTTAAGGAGGCAAGAATGAAACGAACTTGGTTGGTTCTGCTGCTCGTGACGATTCAGCAGGCGTCGCTTCTGCTCAGCGTGAGCGTAGCCAAGATGCAGGTGCCTGCGTCAGCGTCGACGGCACTTTGTCAGGCATAACCTGTCCATTCCCTGGGTGCCATCAAACATATTCGACCCTCAATACTGAGGCATGCGACGGAAGTAACGAGTGCGATATGCTAATCCCAATTTCAACCTGCTGCGGGAAAGGTGGGAGCTACGTAGTTGGAGGAATTTGCCTGATCACGGAGATGAAGGACCCGCACGTCAGAACTCGCATCCTCGAACTCGCAAGGGACACGGAGATCTTGATTCCTACCTGCAACGGCGCATATGTCCCCGTTCGGATCGCATTCGGGCAGGCTAGGTGGATGGACAATGGCGGCCTATAGGATTATCTGGGCCCTAGCCTTCTTCACTCTCGCGGTGGTCTGGTCTTCCGGGCAGCAACTTCCATATTCTTCGCAAACTGCCGGGGCACCGGAAAAGGTACTGCTCGCGGAAGCCTCAATCGTGCAGGTACCTTCCTTGCCTGCCGAGAGCATGACGACACCTGTGCTCTGTTTCCCGGACGGCACTATAGTCGTTCGGCTCGTGTCCGCAGAGACGGGGGTGCAAGATCCAGTATCGGTTTCGAGTGACGGCAAGACCGTTACCCGCTTCGGCAGGGAAAAGATTAATGATGTCCCGCAGCCTAGGTCGTACAACGTGTTCATCAGTGACTCGGAGGTGTACATGTTGACGAATGGCAGTGTGCAGCTGGGTTACGAACAGAAGTGGAAGATGCCGACGGGAGGAACATACAGCCAGCAAGCCACGAAGAGCAGTTCATTCGTTACCCGCTTTCAGCGCGACGGTGCGTACGCTGGCGCGGTTCCATTAGACCTGTCTTTCAAACCCATGCAACTGGGCGTGTTTGGCGACGGCGACTTTCTCATTGTTGGAGCCGACAAGGATAGGCCGCGTGTGGCGATTGTAGGTTCCAATGGACAATTCCGGCGGTTCGTCGAGCTAATTGGGGACGTCCACGCACAAGACGAATCCGAGGCACAAGGAAAACACGGGAATGATCCGACCGCATTACCGCGCGTTCCAACCGATGGAGACCCCGAGAGATCGTATATGGATGTCCTGTATAGGTCCAAGATCATCCGGGATGGGCCGGACCTACTCCTATTTCGTCCAATGAACGGTCCCGTATTTTCCATCTCCCCATCAGGCGAAGTGCGAGCTCATAAGCTGAAGGTCAAAGGCGACTATAGGTTATTCACGATCAAGGCGACGCAAGGCAGTTGGATTGCCGAGCTTACACATCATCTGAATGATGGCACCGGAGACGAATTTTCTACCTACGCCTTCGACCCGGAGACCGGCGCTACGCTGAAGGAGTATTTCTTTCCCAGAGACCTCGGCTTCGGATTGGCCTGCGTCGACGGGGACGAATTCACTTTCGTAATGGCTGATTTCGAAGGCAAGGCTCTCAAATTAGTGAAGCTCAGGCCTGCAACCTTGCCGAAATAGAACCAAAGAGCCTAAAAGCCATCTTTCGCCGACGACGTCCGCTCCGGCTTCAACTCGCGCAACAGCAAACGCACCAGCATTCCGTCGAAGCGGGTGCCGCTCATCTTGGCGAGTTCTTCGAGAGCCTGGTCAGGAGTGCGCGCGGCTGCGATCGATTGCTCGGTCAGCATGTTGGCATAAGCATCGGCGAGAGCGATGATGCGCGCCCACAGCGGGATCTGTTCACCCTTCGCGCCGTCCGGATAGCCGCTGCCATCGAAGCGCTGATGATGATGTTCGATGGCTTGCCGCATCATGGCGCTATGTGGCAGAATGGCGGCGATCTCTGCGCCTACGCGCGCGTGCATCCGCACCAGAAAAAATTCGTCGTCGGTGAGCGGACCCGGCTTATTCAGAATGCGCTCCGGCACAAAGATTTTGCCTACGTCGTGAATGCGCGCGGCATAGACCAGATCGGAAGTTTCCTCTGGCGGCAAGTGGAGCGCCCGCGCAATAACATCGGTGTAGCGCGCCACCAGGTCGCCGTGGCCGCCGGTGCGCAGCTCCCGGGATTCCGCGGCCCGGCTGAGGACTTCAATCGATTCCTTGAGCAGCGGAACATTGCAATCTTCTTCGCCGCCGCACAACTTCACCAACATCGAAGTCAGCTCTTCCAGATGCTCCGGCCCATTGTGTTCGCGCTGGAGAAATCCCTCGATATAGGAGGAAATCTGCTGTCGCTGCGGAGCGAACTCCTCGCTTCCGGCAAATTCTTCTGCCGCCGAAACACGATTGCCGCCCGAACGTTTCGAAACATACATGCCCGCATCGGCCACGCGAATAATGTCTTCCACGGAGAAACCGTGAGTTGGAAAACTGGCCACGCCGAAGCTGCCCGTGATGTGGTGTTCGCTGAGCATCGGGTCACCGGTCATCCACTGGCGCAGACGTTCCGCCAGCACCTCGGCCTGCTCACGCCCGGTTTCAGGCATCAAAATGATGAACTCATCTCCGCCGTAGCGCGCCACCACATTCGATTGGCGCGATTTTTGCTCGAGCAGACGCCCTACACGTGCCAACACCAGGTCGCCTTCGAAGTGGCCCATGGTGTCATTCACTTCTTTAAACTTGTCGAGATCGATCAGCACCACCGAGAACGGTCGTCCCGAGCGGGAAGCGCGCTTCCACTCGGCCGAGAGCGCCTCCCAGAAGAAACGCCGCGTCTTGATTCCTGTCAGGCCATCGGTGATGGATTGCTGTTGCAGCTTCTGAAACACAAAAGCATTGTGTAGAGCCGTGGCCAGCAAGTCCGCCAGCGTATTGAGAATGAGCACGTCCTGGGGGGAAAACGCCTTGTCGTTGCGGCTTTCGATGTTCAGCGCGCCCAGCAGTGTCTCGCCGTAGGTGATCGGAATGCACAGCACCGACCGCGACTCCGCCAGAATCGCGCCGATCTGGCCTTCCACGCCATTGTGTACCAGCGCCCGCTCACCGGTTCGCGCCACACGCCCAAGAATTCCCATGCCCAGCGGAACGCGTTTGCCCATGGCATGCGCGGTTGCGCCGGCTTCGGCCTTGATTTCGATTTCCTTCGTCCCGTAATCGAGCAGGCCGATGCCGATGTGATCGAAGCTGAAGTTCTTCTGGATTTCTCCCACGATCTGCCCCAGCATGTGCACGGGATCGTCGCTCGAAATGGCGGTGCGCGAAATATTGTTGAGGAACGCCAATTGCCGCGAACGCCGTTGCTCCTCCGCAAACAGCCGCGCATTTTCCACCGCAACCGAGACTTGGCCGGCCGCTGTCACGAGAACGTCGAGATCGCGCTGTTCGAACATAAACTCTTTTTCGGTGCTCATCGCGACCATTACTCCACCCGGCTTGTTGCCGAGCAGGATGGGCGCGATGCACAGGCACTTGGCGGGATGCTCCGGCCGGTAGGTGATGCCCAGGCGCGCACGGGTCTTCTCCAGGTCGGACCGTATCAGCAGCGGCTGCCCCGTCCGGATCACATACTCAGTAAAAGCATTCTCCGGTTTACGTGACCGCTTGGGCAGGATGAGATTGTCTTCAACTTCCAGTTCGAAGCGGACTTCATCGCCTTCCTGAAAAGCAATATAGAAATTGCTGGTGTTGAAAATCTGCCCAAGCTCATCGTGGATGGTGCGCAACACTTCGTCCTGATCGAGGCGCGAGCTGATGGCCTGCCCAATCTCGGTGAGCAGTTCGTATTCCTGAGTGCGGCGATGCGCGTCGTGCGCGATCACGTAGTTGTCGATGGTGAGTCCGAGCTGCAATGCGAGACCAACCATAAGCCGCGGACCGGAAGTCCCGAATGCCCGGCGCTGCGCATGAGGAAAAAGAATCACGCCGAACGCGTGATCGCGAGTTTGCAGGCTCACGGCCGTCAGATTGCGAATCTGCGCTTCCTTCAGAACCCGCTTGAGATCGGCAAAGGTACCGGCAGATCCCATGGGCAATGGTGGCTCCGTCATGTGAGCCACGTTATGCACGGTAAAGAGCCCGCCGTGCCGGTAAGCCAACTCGGAGAGATACTCGCCCACGCCGCTCTGAGTTAAGGTATCCAGAAATCCCGGGGAAAATCCACGCTCCACCGAAGGCACCATACCGCGCCAGCGTTCTGAGATGTAAATGACGGCCCGCCGCGCTGATAAAGCTCCGGCCAGCCGCTCCAGCGCCGACTGCATGCTGGGCAGCAAATCGTCAGCCGAGAGCAACCGCCGTGGATCGGCACCCAACGTTGATAACGCCAGCGTGTTCTCCTGCACCGCGTTGCGCTCGCTTTCAAACAGCACCATCACCATCGCAATGCCCATCAACATCTGCGGCACCGGACCGAGCACGTGGCCAACGCTGCCAAACATTTCCATCCACGGATTGCTGGACTGAATGGAGCCCAACAACACCGCCCACAACGCCAGAGAAATCGCCAGCAGCGTGAATGCCGGTGAGCCTCTGCGATGAGCGTACAAATAGAAAGCCGCCGAACAATACAGCAGCACCGCGCTCAGGAAAAACAGTGCGAGGCTCAGCGGCCGCTCTCCCGTGTGAGCTCCGTGGGCCAGCAGATAAAACCGCAAATCGACGCAGCACGCCGCAACTCCTGCCGAGGCCAGGGCCACGTCATACCAGTGCAGCCGGAACGGCCCGCGCATCAACCGCGTCGAGACGAAGATGCACATCGCCATCGCGACCGAGAACAAAGAACCGAGAAAGAACGCAACGTTCGCCGGCGGGTGGAAATAGCGGAGTGCATCCAGCGCGTAGTGAATGGTGTAGCAGGCCCACGCAACTTGCCAGGCGCGGAAGTAGGGTTGCCGGCTCTGCTGATAGAGGTAGGTGAATAGCAGGCACAGCAACAACGCGACGACACCTGGAATAATAACGATACTGGTGGCAATGCTATTCATGAGTGGCGAAGACGCCTGGTAGATTCTGGGTCAGCGGCGTTGGAAGAATCTAATAAGATGAATGTTTTCACAGCCGGGGGTGTGAACACAACAGGATTTAAGTACACTGTACCCATCCTAGAATACTTAGAATCAGCCACTTACTTCAGAAATCGTTTTCCGGGCTGGCTTGACGGTGCTTTTCCCGGCCCATACCATCGGACTTGGCTCGATCTATCGTCCCTATGCCTGATTCCACTCACTCCAAGTCGTCCGCGCCGCGCGTCCGCTTCGCGCCTTCGCCCACCGGGTTTCTCCACGTAGGCAGTGCCCGCACCTTCATCTTCAACGGGCTTTATGCTCGCCACAACGGCGGCACCATGATCCTTCGCCTCGATGACACCGATGTCGAGCGCAACACCCAAGCCTCGGTCGATTCCATCTTCGACGGCTTGAAATGGCTGAACCTGGGCTCGGGCGGCATCGGCTGGGACGAAGAGTACAAGCAATCCGAGCGCATTGACCTGCACCGCAAAACCGCATGGGCGATCTTTGAGAAAGGCCTGGCCTATCGCGACTTCACTCCTGCGCACACCGGCGACATAGAAAAATCCGGCGCGCAGGGAACCTGGCTGTTCAATCCTGGCGCGCGCGAACTTTCGCGGGAGCAAAGCGACCGCCGTGCTGCAGCCGGGGAGCCGTTTGCCTTGCGTTTCCGCGTGCCCCGCGATGGCGGCGAGTCAGTTCGATTTACAGATGCGGTTTACGGCGAGCAGGTGAAGGCCGCTGCCGATATCGAAGACTTCGCCTTGCTCCGCTCCGATGGCATGCCCACGTACCACCTTGCATCCTGCGCCGACGACGCCGACCTGCGAATCTCCCACATCATCCGCGGCCAGGATCACCTCTCAAATACTTTCAAGCACGTGCTCATCTTCGAAGCCGCTGGCTTTACTCCGCCGCAGTTCGCACACTTGCCGCTGTTGGTTGCACCCGACGGCACCAAGCTTTCCAAGCGCCGCCACGGTCCGGTGGTTAGCGTTACCACCTATCGTAATGCCGGATTTCTCTCTGAAGCCTTCATTAATTTCCTCTGCCTGCTCGGCTGGTCGCCCAAGAACGACCGCGAGAACATGTCTTTGCAGGAACTTACCGATGCATTTTCGCTCGAAGGCATCAACCGTTCGAACGCGGTCGTGAACTTCAAGGAGCCAGCGGCAACCCCGGAGGAAACGTTCGATCCGAAGGCGATATGGTTGAATGCGGAGCACATTCGTGGTTTGCCAGTCGAAGAGTTGAGTGATCGGCTGCTGCCTATCGTGCGCAGCGCAGGCTTCGACGTTGCACCCGAAAAAATGTTGCGCATCACGCCGCTGATCCGCGAGCGCATCAAGCTGCTGCGCGACGTACTTACCGCCGCCGACTTCTTCTTTGTGAGTGAACTATCTCCCTACGATCCAGCCGAACTCATCCCGCAAAAGGGAGACACTGCTATGGCGCTGAAAGTTCTTTCGCGGGCCGAAGAGGTGCTGGCCGATGCCGAATTTAAACATGATCCGCTGGATCGGGCTCTGCGCGCCGCCGCCCAGGAATTGGGAGTGAAGGCGGGGCAGATGTTTCAGCCTATCCGGGTCGCCGTGTGCGGACGCAAGAATGCACCGCCGCTGTTTGAGACGCTGGAAGTTTTGGGGCGCGAGACGGCATTGGCGCGGATTGAGCAGGCCATCGAGAAGATCGAACCCGCCGGCGTTTGAGCTCTAGATCCGCCGCCTGCGATAAGATAAAGAGTAATGAATCCATCGCATCCGCCCACCGAAGCTGGAGAAAAAGCTGTGGCTGCCTCGCCGTCGCCTGCGCCGTCGAATTTTATTCGCGACATTATTCTCGAAGACCTCAAGACCAACAAGCACAACGGCCGCGTGCAGACGCGCTTCCCTCCCGAGCCCAACGGCTACCTGCACATCGGCCACGCCAAGGCGATCTGCATCGACTTCGGGCTGGCCGACGAATTTGGCGGACACACGAATCTCCGCTTCGACGACACCAATCCCGCGAAGGAAGAAACCGAATACGTCGAATCGATCAAGGCAGATGTTAGCTGGCTCGGCTTCAAGTGGGACGGCCTCTTCTACGCCTCCGATTATTTTGACCAGCTTTACGAATGGGCGATCAAACTTATCAAGGACGGCAAGGCTTACGTTGACGATCTGACCGCCGAGGAGATGCGCAAGCATCGCGGCACGCTGACCGAGCCGGGAAAAGACAGCCCCTATCGCAACCGCTCCGTCGAAGAGAATCTGGATTTATTTGAGCGCATGCGTGCCGGAGAATTTCCCGATGGCTCGCGCACGCTGCGGGCGAAGATCGACATGGCGTCGCCCAATCTTAACTTTCGCGATCCGGTGATGTACCGCATTCTGCACGCCGAACATCACCGTACCGGCAACAAGTGGTGCATCTATCCGATGTACGACTATGCGCACGGGCAGTCGGATTCCATCGAGCGAGTCACGCATTCGCTGTGCACGCTCGAGTTTGAAGATCATCGCCCGCTCTACAACTGGTTCATCGAGCAACTCGGCATCTTTCCGTCGCGGCAGATCGAGTTTGACCGCCTGAACCTGACCTACACGCTGCTGAGCAAGCGCAAGCTGCTGCAGTTGGTGCAGGAAGGCCGCGTGAGCGGATGGGACGATCCGCGTATGCCCACGCTGGGCGGCCTTCGCCGCCGCGGCTATACGCCGGAGGCGGTGCGCAACTTTGTGGGCGCGATCGGCGTGTCGAAAACGAATGGCTCCATCGAGCTCGGCCATGCTCGAACACTTCGTCCGCGAAGATCTGAACAAGCGCTCGCTGCGCGTGATGGCGGTGCTGCGTCCGCTGAAAGTTGTGATCGACAACTATCCGGAGAATCAGGTCGAAGAGATGGACGCGGTGAATAATCCTGAAGACGCAAGCGCGGGCACGCGCAAGGTTCCGTTCTCGCGCGTGCTCTATATCGAGCAGGATGATTTTCGTGAAGATCCGCCCAAGGGATATTTCCGGCTCTCGCCCGGGCGCGAAGTTCGTTTGCGCTACGGATATTTCATCACTGCGCAAAGTGTGGTGAAGAATGAAAAAGGGGAAGTAGTCGAAGTGCATTGCACCTACGATCCCGCGTCGCACGGCGGCAATTCGCCCGATGGCCGCAAAGTGAAATCAACCATTCACTGGGTTTCGGCCACGAATGCCATCGATGCCGAAGTGCGCATCTACGAGAACCTGTTCAGCAAAGAGAATCCGAACGAGGTTGAAGATGGAAAAGATGTTCTGGATAATCTCAACCCAAATTCTCTTGAAGTAATCACTGCTGCGAAGCTCGAACCGTCGCTGGCCAATACCGCTGCGGGCAGCCGTTATCAGTTCGAGCGGCTGGGATATTTCTGCGTGGATCCGGACTCGAAATCGGGCAAGCCGGTGTTCAATCGTACGGTGGCGCTGAAAGATACTTGGGCTAAGGTGGAGAAAAGGGGCAATGTTATGGAAATGCACGGTCCCGGGCCATGCGAGGCGCAGCGATGTCAGCGAGAGCTGCGCGGCGAAGATAGAATCATCAAGCAAGCGAATGATGGAATTCGAGTGCGCGGAAAGAACTATCACAGAGGTTGTGAGCCTTCTCAGAGGGGAGTAGCAGCAAAAGACTTATCGTAGCTAACTCCGTACGCATTCCGGCCCCTAACATTTCCCACCCCGGCGCAGTCTAAAACCGCATTATGATATCTCGTCCAGCTTGCAGTATCTGAGGTCCTCGCATGAATCTGCATTCGTTAATTACTGCCTTCGTTGGAGTCCTGCTCTTCGCGTTCTCACGCACGGCATTCTCGATGAGCATCGCCGCCATCGTGCTTTTTCCGATTGCTCTGTGGGCCGTGAAGTCGGACCTTTCGCACGAGCGCGGCCTCGACAAGATTGTCGCCTTGAGCAACCTGTGTTTCGCGCTGCCTCTCGCGGTCTTCGGCGCGGAGCATTTCTCCGCCGCCGCAGGCATCATGCAGGGTGCCCAAGTTCATGCCTTGGCCGTTGTTTTGGGCGTATTTTGTGGGCTTCGCGTTGGTGGCCGCGTCTTTGAGCATTGCCACGAAAATTCAGGTGCGCTGGTCCGGACTGTTATTCGGCGCATGATGTTTCTTTTCGTAGCAATGATGGACATGCCGGGAACACTCGCCGAACCTCAGAACCGGATTAACTGGGTGCTTCTGTTCCGCGAAATGTCGTTTGGTGCTGGCGGATGGATTCTTGCCGGAAGTGCAATGGCCGGAAAGGACGGGCTGGCAAGCAAGCTCATCATGATCGGCCGCATGATGATCGGCATCGCCGCAATATTTTATGGCGTCGAGCACTTTCTGCACCCAGCTGAATGTCCCGGCGTTCCGCTCGAAAAATTGATGCCCGCGTGGATTCCGGGTCCCAGGCTCATCGCCTATCTGACTGGCGCAATTCTTCTGGTTGCGGGAGTATGCATTCTGCTGGCGCAAGAAGACGCGGATGGCGGCAACTTATCTCGGCACCTGGATTGTTCTGCTGGTGGTATTCGTCTACGGGCCGATCCTGATTGCGTCGCTTTTGAACCCGAGCACGGACGTTAAAGTTGAAGGGATCAATTACTTTTTCGACACGCTGCTGTTCGCCGGAACGATTCTCGCGCTCGCCAGCGCGACGCCCCACACCGATTAAAGGCTAGTTATGCACGTGCGGGCTCTGCGCGGGGTTGGCGTGGTGCTCGGGCGGTTCCTTCACGACCTTGATTTCAAACTCACAGGCAAGGTTTTCGGCGGATAGCAGGCGGCGTTGTCACAGGCTTGGTAGCGCAGCACGCCGTGCATTTGGTATTTTCCGGGAACGACCGAATGCAGCGGGTGCACCGCGACCGCAATGGTGAAATCTCCGCTATAGACGCTCAGCTTTTCATCCGGCGAAAAAGGAAAACTCGCATCTTCGCCGGCAGGATATGCAATCTTTCCCAGAACGATGTCCGTCGGCAGGTCCATCTTTCAGCGCGGTCGGAATCAGAAATTCCGACTTGGGCGTGTTGGAGTTGATGTGGTAGCCCGCAGGGACGCGAAAATTCAGATCTACCATGGTCTGCTGTGCGCGCTGCGCCGTGATCAGCGGCACCGCGCCGAAGGTGAGAGATGGGGCTTTGCCTAGAGTCTGCGCGGATAAAGGATAGGCGGCTGTTAGAAGAACGACTGCCAAAAAAGCGAGAGTCGGAAGAACAAGCCTGTCCCACCGCAACCGCCCCAAGTTATGAGTGCGGAGATTTCGCGGCTTGGTTTGGTGGTCGATCATCGTGTGGACTGAGGTTTTTCCCAAAGTCGAAGTTTCTAAGATCGAAGCCTGGCTCGTCGCAGGCCGGGTTTCGAGCGCCTTCTTGATTGCGTCTTCGATTTCAGCTTTGCCCCTCAGTCCGATAATCTTATCCATGATTTTGCCGTCGCGCGTAATTACGAAGGTTTCCGGCAACGCGGGAACGCCGCCGTATTGATCGCCGACCGAATCCTTGCCAATCAGAATGGGATAGTTCACGCCCATATCCTTGGCGAACTTGCTGATGTCTTCCTTGCTGGCATCGTCCATGGCGACGCCGACGATCTGCAGTCCTTGCGAGGCGTACTGATTCTGAAAGTCGACAAACCAGGGCATCTCGATTTTGCAGGGACCACACCAGGTCGCCCAGAAGTTAAGCAGCACGGCTTTGCCGCGCAGGTCGGAGAGACGCATGGTTGAGCCGTCGAGCGACTCCAGAGAGAAATCCGGAGCAAGAGTTGCTCCCGTCATGTGAGCCGCGCGAAGCCGCGTCCGGATGCCGCACCTGGTGATAACCGAAGTAGAGCATGAGCGCAACCACGAGCGCGACCACTACAAGCGCGAGAGGGCTGCGCGTGCCTCCGCCCGAAGATTTCGGGGGATCAGCGCTGGGAGGAATGCTTTTCGAAGCCGACGGCTGAGGGATAGAAAATTCTTCTGGATTCTGTGGTTCCATTTGCAAACTCCTATCAGTGCAACAATTCGTAAAAACAGACTGCTCTATTTTTCCACTAAACTTTCCCAACTACACTACAAAGCAAAACGGTTCAGGAAGGAAAGCCAGTTCGAAATCAAAGTAAAGCGGCCGATCACCAGCAAGATTCCCAGGCCGATCAGCAGAGCGCCTGACGCCACTTCCAGCGCGTGCATGTGCGAACGGAAGCGGCTATAAAATTTCAGAAAGCGCTCCATCAAAAGCGATGTCAAAAGAAACGGCACGGCCAGCCCGAGCGAATATACCGCCAGTAACAGAATTCCTTTCACCAGCGTATCTTGTTCCCCGGCAATGGTCAGGATTGTAGCGAGGATGGGACCGAGACACGGAGTCCAGCCGAAGGCGAATGCGAAACCGATCACGAATGCGCCGATCGGAGTGCTACTGCCCTTCACGCTATGCAGGCGCGCATCGGTGTAGAGCGCTTTGATCTTGAAAATGCCCGTCAGGTGCAATCCGAAAAGAATAATAACGACGCCCGCAATCCTGGCCAGCGTGTGTTTGTAAATGCCGAGCAGCTGGCCGACCTCGGTCGCCGCGGCTCCGAGCACGATAAAAACGATACTGAAGCCCAGAATAAATCCAATCGAGTTCACCATCACCCGCCGCATCAGGTGCGCTTGTGGCGCCTTGAGCTCTTCCAGTCCGGCGCCGGAGATCAGCGAGAGATATCCCGGCACCAGAGGCAGCACGCAGGGCGAGAGAAACGAAATGAGCCCGGCGAAAAAGGCGGCTAGCGGCAGTGGAAGGCTCGTCATGTGTCCCTAATATTGTACCTGTCCTGTCGTTTCTGGTTGTCTTCTTCTGCCAAGCCGCTGGCAGACCAGCCCATCTCCATAAGACGCGCGGTGGCCGAATTAGTTTCGCAGCCTAGGGTAGTGGCTCAGTCTGAACGGTATTACAGTTTGTCATTCCGAACCGGCGTTCTTTGCCGGTGAGGAACCTGCTGTTGGCGGACCAAAGCAGATTCCTCGCGCGATAAAACCGCGCTTCGGAATGACAAACTTATCAAATTGAGCCCGTGTCCGAACTTGATTTCACTTTGTGGCTGGCACGGGAGCGGCATCAATGGGTGTGGCTTCCGGGGCGGCTTCGGCCAAGGCTTTTCGCAGGAAGCCGGGCGAAACGGTGGCGTTGAGGAGGGCGCGTTCGCCTTCCTGCTTCACCTGCACGCTATCGAAAAAAGCTTTCACGTCGGCATCAGGGCCTTGGGTGCCGATGGAAGTTTCGGCGGCGTGGGTGAGTGCGACGAAAACGCTTACCTTGTCGACGAGGGCGCGAGCCGCGTCGGAAGAGTCGGTGAAGGCCTCGGCGCGCAAGTGAACCGAGTCCGGCCGGAGATGAAGCGGGCTGAGAAAACTTCCGGAAGCAACGATGGTGGCAGGCGCGCCGAAGAGGGTGCTCCAGACACCGGTTGCCTCGGAAGTGGAAGGCTCAACGCGCGCAACCAGCCAGGCTAGGCTGCCAAGCTGCACGTGCTTGTAATACTGACGCAACAGTGCCGGGCCTCCAAAGGGAGAAGCCAGCCGCTTGGAGCGGTCCACGATGCCTTCAATGACCGCGGGATCGTCATGGTTGGAGGCGGCCACCGAGTCGGCATTTAGTACAGCCACACGCAATGACCTGTTTTCCACCAGAACCGTGAAAATGTCGACGCCGTGATGGTTCTCGACTGATTTGGCGATTTGCCGCAGGTAGTTAGTAAGCCGCTCGCCGTGAAATTTTCCTACCAACACTTCGGAGAATCGCGGCTCGGGAGCGGCGCCGCCAGTTCCGCCGCCGGGCCATTTGGCCGGATAGTGGATTGCGAAGGCGGCTTCATCGAGATCGCGCTCGAACTGAAAACCGGTTTCGCGGATGAAGCGTTCATACTCGGGATCGTGGCTGACGGCAGGAAGTTCTTTGCCTGCGTTCACGTGCCGCGCCCAACTGAGATCGAGATAGAAGAATGCGTCGGCCCCCGGCAGCAACCGTGCGGGCTCAGGCGGAGCATGTTTTCTGAGCTGGACAGCAAGAGTTACTGCGGCGGCGACGATCAACACCGCTGCAACAATGGGGAGGGTGCGCCTAATTCGCATGGAATGCGGTCAGGGCTGAAATCATAACACTGTACGGTGGGCGTGTCAGAAGTTAGTACCCTCGAAACCGCTCGGACAAAAGTACAGTATCCGCACGCAATTACTTCTTCAACTCCGCCGGCCAGTTCGTGAGCAACTGGAGCGGAGCCTGGGTTTCTTCTTCGGCATGGTTGATGAGCAGGCGCTTGCCGTCGGCGGAGGCGTCGAACGAGATGCCGATTCCGGGCGAAGTGGTATTGAACAGGCGCTGGGGCGTGCCGACTTCGACTTCCGATCCTTTCACTGCGACGGGGCAAGAGAAGAAATCATTGGTAACATTTTGATAGAAAAGTTCCTTTCCGTCGGCGCGCCACGCCGGATACGCCCCGCCGTTCGAAGATACCTTCCATTTGCCTTTTCCTTCGGGGAAGCTGGTGATGTAAATCTCCTGCACTCCGGATTCGTCGGAAACGTAGGCCACCCAGCGGCTGTCAGGCGAGACTCGATAGCTATAAATGTTCGACTGCGAAGACGGCGGCTGCACGATCGCAACCGGTTTGGCGCCTCCGGCAACGGGCACGATCCAGAGAGAAACCATTTTCTCGCCTTCGCCCCAAACATAAGTTAAGTACTTTCCATCGGGCGACCATGCAGGATAGTGATAGTTATTCTGCTCGGCGATCAACACTTTTTCGGCTCCGCTGCCATCGGCGGCCTTGGAGCGAATCTCGACATTGCCTCCGCCTTTGGCCACCCGTGCGGAGAACATGATTGTTTTGCCGTCCGGCGACCAGGTTGGTTCCTGAACGATCTGCTGGTCGAAGGTAATGCGGGTCTTGGTCTTGCGCTCCAGGTCGAGCGTCCAAATGCCGGTGCCGCTGGCGAACGCCACCCGCTTGTTATCGGGCGAGAGATGCGCATCGATGATCGTGCTCTCTCCCGGGTCGAAATCGGCAAGGTCTTTTCCCGAGCGGTCAAACCACGCCAGGCTACTCTTCGCGGAGGCGGCATTGCCGAGTTGGTAAACCATGAGCCCGTTTTGCGACACAGCGAAAATGCTGCGCCACACTCCGACATCGTCGCGGAGGTTGTTGAATAGCGGAACCGCCGAGCCCGACAGCGTGCCCGATTGTGGATCGAACGGTTGGGCGACTAGAGCGGTGTTGGCGCGGTAGAGCAGATAGCCGGAAGCGTATTGCGCCGCGGAATCGCTGGTGACGATCTGCCGAGTCTCCGAATTGTCCACCGATCCGAAATAAATCCCGTTCGCTCTAGGATCGCTTCCGGTGTGGCTGGTGGCGATAAAAAGAAAATGTTTACCGTCGGGCAGAAACCAGGGCCAGCGATGCGTGTCGTGTTTGCTCTTCTCAATCAATGTTGCCGGCTCAGCGGAGCTGCCCTGTGCGCTCACTTTCAACAGGGAGCCGATGTAATCCGGAGCGAACACGATCACGTCGTTGGCGCTCCAACTTCCGCCGCGTGAGTTGGGAGCGTCGGCTAACACTGACACAGGACCGCCGGTGGCTGCGATCTTCGCCAGCTTGCCATTCGCGAAGAAACCGACGTAGCGGCCGTCCGGCGACCAGAACGGATGCATCGCGTTCTGCGTGCCCTCGAGCGGCAGCGCAGTGTCGCTATTCAGCGGACGCACCCACAGCATCTTGCTTTCACCGGAGTGAGCGACGAAGGCCAACTTGTCGCCCAGCGGGGAAAGCACAGGCATGCCGCCGGCGTCGCCGGTGGTGTCCAGGGAAAATTTGTCTGGCGGCGGAATTTCGGCGTGAAGGGAAATAGAGTCTGCGGAGGATTTCGCCCAGCGGTAGCCCGCGAATCCGGCGAGCGCGATCAGAAGCGCCGCTGCTGCCGCTGCCCATGACTTCTTGAACTGCGGAGATGCCTTCTCCGCGTCGGACGATGCTTCGGCGGTCGTCGACTCGCCAACCCAGCGCAAGTCCATCGCAAGATCGTGCGCGGATTGCATGCGGTCGGCGGGATCTTTGGCAAGGCATGCCCGCACTACGCGATCGAGCATAGGTGGAACCAGCGGCTGAATCACGCTGATCGGCTCCGGATCTTTTTCCAGAATGGAGCTGAAGACGCTGAGTTGCGATTTCCCTTCGAAGGCTCGGCGGCCGGTGATCATTTCGTAGAGAACGCATCCGAAGCTGAAGAGGTCGCTGCGCGCGTCGGCTTCCGCTCCCTGCAGAAGCTCGGGCGCCATGTACTGAAAGGTTCCGACGATCGAACCCTTCTGCGTGAGTGGAGACACAGCTGCCGTCAGCGATGCAAGATTCATGGTCGGCGTAGACGGGGTGAATGCTTCGACGGCCTTCGATGCGATTGTGATTTTCGGCTTCGCTAAACCAAAGTCCATCAGCTTGGCGCCCGCCTTGGTCAGCATGATGTTCGCCGGCTTCAAGTCGCGATGGATGATGCCGTGTTGATGCGCCTTATCCAGAGCTTGCGCGATTTCCGTTCCAATCTTCAGAACCTGCTCGATGGGCAGCGCGCCTTTCGCCAGGCGCTCGGCGAGAGTCTGGCCCTCGAGATACTCCATGACCAGGAAGTTGGTGCCGTCCTGCGTGCCGATGTCGTATAGCGTGCAGATGTTCGCATGTTGCAGCGCGGAAATGGCTTTGGCTTCGCGCTCCATGCGCTGCTTCAATTCCGGGTCCGAGGAAAGATGTGCCGGCAAAACCTTGATGGCAACGGTGCGGTCGAGCCGCGTGTCCTTGGCGCGATAGACTTCTCCCATGCCGCCTGCGCCGAGGGGCGCGAGAATTTCGTAGGGACCGAGTTTGGTACCGGCAGTGAGAGCCATGGGTCGCGTCATTATAGCGTTAGCGGAATCAGAGGCCGTGTTGAAGTTATGTTTCATGGAACCACCGCTAGGGCGCCGAATCAGGTGCCAATGAGTCCTCCGTCCAGAATCCTCTCGCATGGACGGTGTTTGCAGCCGGGTCGTCCATCGCGTTGCGGAAATTGCTGGTTAGTTCGGCTTCTACCTCTCGCTCTTGTCTATTTATATTAACTATGGTTAACTGATAAGAATAATCCCTCGTTAATGTATCGAAGCGGGAGAAAACACCTGGGGCAAATGATGAGGAATCATGACGTGGGCAGTTAATCTTGCTTTTCTTGTGTTGACCGTGGCATGTCTCCTCCCAGTGGGGGCACTGGCACAAGGCGAAACGACGAGCGCTATCGTTGGCGAAGTGAGGGATGTGACTAACGCAGGTGTGCCCGGCGCCACTGTGACGATCACCAATCATGAGACAGGTCTTAAGCGCAGCGCCAGAACCGATGACGCAGGCCGGTTCAATTTCCCACAATTAAAGCCTGGCGCCTACTCGGTCAAAGTGGAAGCTCTGGGTTTCGACTCACAGCAAAATGACAATGTCATTTCGGGTTTGGGCCAGAAGCAAACCGTGGATTTCACGCTCAAGATCGCTCGATCCAATGAAGGGGTGGAGGTAAGCGGTGAAGCCCCGCTCATCAACCCGGAAAATGCAAACACTTCCACCACTCTGAATGCGCCGGCGCTGGAAAATCTGCCGAATCCGGGCGGGGACTTGACCTACCCTTTGCAGTTCTCTCCTGGAGCCCTCATCAATACAGCGGGCAGCAGCAACGACTTCGTCGGCGGCACCAACGGGTACGGCAACGTGGAGTTTAACGGCTTGCCGGCCCTCTCAAACGGCTACATCGTGGACGGACTGGAAACCAACGACCCGCTCACCAATCTAAACAGCGGCCTTTCCACAAACCTCGTCCTGGGATTGAATTCGATCTCCGAAGTGACCGTCAACACTCTTTCCTATTCCGTGGATCAAGGCCGCTATGGAGCCTCACAGATCAATTATGTAACCAAATCAGGCACGAATCAGTTGCACGGAAACCTTTACGAACTGTGGAACGGCGCGCTGCTCAATGCAGCGGACTACTTCACCAACGCGACCCCAGGAAATCACAAGCCCGGATCAACCGTGAATCATTTTGGAGGCAGCGTGGGCGGGCCGATTGCGCACGACAAGCTATTTTTTTCTTTGACAGCGAGTGGGTGCGGATCGCGCTGCCCATCGTCACCCCAGAGGCGATCGTCCCAAAGTGCGCGCATTCCAAGCAATACGTTCTGGCAGAAACTATCCGGCCGCAGTCGATCCCGTTTTATCAAAAGATGTTCTCGCTCTATGGAAATACCAGCGGCACACCCACCGCGATACTTGGCTGTCCGCTCGCGGCGAGCGAGGGTTGCGCCAACCGGCAGAGCGTTTCGCACTCCAGCGACGACCACGAGCAGGTGCAGACCGTCCGCGTCGACTACAACATCAACCAAAAAGATACGACCTGGTTTCGTTTTCAGGCGGACACCGGTGTACAAGCAGCCTACACCGATCCCATCAACTCTTTGTTTGATGCTGTGTCTCCTCAGCCTCTCTATTCGTTTGCTGCAGGGCATACGCACGTCTTCTCGCAAAACCTCGTGAACTATTTCAATCCCGCATTCTCCTGGTACGAAAGCTTGTTTGGGCCAAATGACTTTCAGAAAACACTTTCGGCTTTCCCGATCGTATTGCAGGGCAGCGGCGCGAATCCCTTCACGCCCATCGGAGGGCTGGACAACACCTGGGTTCAAGGCCGGCGCGCATCACGGTTTTTCATCAATGACAATCTCGCCTGGAGCCATGGCGCTCACGAACTGCGGTTTGGAACCAATACCCGCATCTTCCGCCTAAACGACTATGATTTCGATGAAGGCACGGTTCCGACCGTCACCTACGCGAACTTGCGGCAATTTATCCACGGAGTGGCGAATACCGCATCGGAGACATTCCCTTCGGACCCCAACGAGCCCTTCAACTTTCTCAATCTCGATCTCTATGCGCAAGACACCTGGAAAGTGACTCGCAAACTGACCTGGACGTTCGGTGTGCGCGATACCTTCAACTCCAATCCGCTGAATCCGCACGATCAAGTCGCCCGTCTTAGTGGCTCTTTCAGCACCATTTCGCATGATGTCAATCAACCGCCGAACGCAACCATTCAAACGCATCTCGGCCATCTGTTCTCGTCCACACCGCTGGCCATTCTCCAACCAAGAACAGCCATCGCGTGGCAGTTCGAGCCGAAATCTGTTCTCCGCACCGGCTTCGGGATTTTCAGCGACATCCTGCCGGGCAGCGTGGCCGACCTGATTGGCATGAACCCTCCGTACGATAAGACGTTTCAAGGAGGACTTCTCGGCACCGTGGGCGGCGTGGCAATCGCGCCCGGAGTGCCCAACAGTGCCGTTGATGCAACTATCGCGGCAAATCGGCTTTTTACTTCGGGATTTCCAGAGGGCCAACTCTCATGCGCATCTCCCAACGCAGATCCCACAACATGCCTTCCGCCAGTTGCAATCACAGCCGTTCCCGACGGAAAACTCCACGCGCCCTACTTCATGGAGTGGAGCTTTGGAATAGAACGTCAGTTCGGAACGACGGCCAGCTTGCAGGCGCAGTACGTCGGCACACGCGCGGTGAACCAGCCATACTCAACCCAGGTCAATGGCTACCAGACCGTGTGCAAGGGCTGTTTTGCGCCATTCCCCTACCTGCAGCCAACCGATCCACGATTCGGCGCTGTGACGCAATTCTCCACTGGTGCGAACAGTCACTACAACGGCCTTCAACTCACCGCCATGAAGCGTCTCGGCCATGGCTTGCAAGGGCAGGTCAACTATACCTTCAGCCGTTGCATGGACACAGTCTCGAATGGCGGCTTTCTGCAATTCTCCGCGGGAGGAATTCTATCGCCGCTGCCGGGAGAATTGGCACGCGACTACGGTCCCTGTGATTACGACATCCGGCACAATCTCAACGCGCAGTACGTGTATCAGGTGCCGGTCAAAGTGCGGAATCATTCTCTCGGCTATGCGCTGAATGGCTGGCAAATTTCTGGAACAGCGTTTTGGCATAGCGGAGTGCCTTTCTCAGTCGTGAGCACACCCTATTCGGCAACCAACCCCGGTACCGGCCAGGAAGAGGGAATTGTGCAGGGAAGTGGGCCGGAGTTCGCCAGTGTTGTTCCCGGTGTCTCGCTCTACCGGCATCATCCGATTCCGGATGTCACCCAGCCGGGAACGCTTCAGTGGCTCAATCCCGATGCTTTCATGTCGGCCGTCGATCCCGCCAGTGGTCAGTGCTACGGCGGCGACAGGCCGCAGAATTGCCAGTTCGGAAACCTGGAGCGCAACTCCGTGCGCGGGCCTGATTTTTTCTGGAGTGACTTTTACCTGACAAAATTGTTTGCCTTGACTGAGCATGTGAAGCTGCGGTTTGAGGGCCAGTTCTTTAATGTCTTCAATCACCCGAATTTTGCCCTTCCAAGCGTGGTGCAGGCGGGAATCCCAGGGCAACCGTCCACCCAAGCTGGATTCGGAGCGCTCACGTCCACGACTTCCCCGCCCACCGGCTTGCTCGGCGTGGGCTTGGGCGGCGACAGCACTCCCCGCATGATCGCCTTTCAGGCGCGGTTGGAATTCTGAACATCCCAGGAATAGATCCACCCGGGCAGCGGGTCGCGATTTCACTTTTGCAAATAGATAACTAAAACAGGCGATGTCTGCCAAGAAAATCGATCAGAGATATTGATAGAAACGCGCATCCAGTGCGCCTTTTGGAGGTAAATCACGCGCAATACGAATTCATTTAGTGCATAATGTACGCCCATTTGTTTTGGTGGAACATCAAGCCATTGTCGACGAAAAAGGGAGGGTAATGATGCAACATGAAGCTGGCTGTCGCGCTTGGGCGCGACGCGCTACCGTGATTCCTTTTATTCTTTTGTCCTTATTTGTGTTTCTTGCAATCGTGTCTCAACCGGCACAGTCGCAAACCTACAAGATCATTCACAACTTTACGAACAAAGGCAGCGATGGGGCGACTCCTTTTGGAGGGCCAGTCCTCGATCACGAAGGGAATCTTTACGGCACGACGTATACGGGAGGGATATATGGCAGCGGAAGTATCTACCGGCTTTCGCCCAGCTTCTTCTCCTGGAAATACACTTCGTTGTACAGCTTTAAGGCTGGAACGGATGGAGTCGGACCGGCTTTCGGTACTTTGGCTCTGAGCCCCGACGGCAATCTGTTCGGAACTACCGAGGGAGGAGGATACTTCGGCACCGACTTTGAAATCTCTGCCTCTCAGGGTGGGGAAGTTCAGATTCACCGGTTTGGCATCGGCAAGGATGGAGCTCAGCCGATTGGCGGCGTGGTCCTTGATTCGGCAGGCAATCTTTATGGAACCACCAGCTTGGGTGGCGCCTATGGGAATGGCACTGTCTATATAGAGAAGCTGTCTGGCGATACGTGGACTGAGAAAACGATCTACAGCTTCATGGGTGGGAACGATGGCGAGAATCCGCCGGCAACCGTGACGCTGGATGGTCACGGCAACATTTATGGTACGACCTCTCTTGGTGGTGCGAATGGCGATGGCGTGGTGTACAAACTTTCGCGCACCGGTTCCGGCTGGAAGCAGACCGTTCTATATACCTTCCAGGGTTTGTGGGACGGCCAAAATCCAGTTGGAGGCGTGGTTGTGGACCAGGCGGGCAATCTGTACGGCACTACCTTCGACGGCGGCGATAACGGCGGCGGCACAGTGTACGAATTGTCGCCTTCCGACGAAGGCTGGAGCTTTACCACGCTCTACAGCTTCACCGGCGGTTATGGCGGACCCTACAACAAACTCACACTCGTCAATGGAAACCTTTACGGCTTTACCGAAGCCGAAGGTGCGAATGGTTTCGGCTCGGTATTCGAGCTAACTCCAGCAAATGGCGGCTGGACCTTTACCGACCTCCACGACTTCGCCGGTGGCAGCGACGGCGCGCAGCCTTACGGCAGTCTGGCCGTGGATATTGATGGATATATTTTTGGCACAACCAACGAGGGCGGAAGCGACAACCAGGGTCTCGTGTTTGAGATTCATCCCGTGAAGCATGACGCGGTTGCGCGAAATTTGCCCGTTGTGATAACTTAACTAATTGTCCCGGACATGTGGAAGGGATCAAGGGTCTGCTTGTGCCCGAAAGGGTGCTTGTCCCAGCATGCTGGCGTAGCTCAGGCGGTAGAGCACCTGATTTGTAATCAGGGGGTCAGGGGTTCAAATCCCTTCGCCAGCTCCAGCATATGCGTACCAAAGTCCGGAAATGAAATTCAAGTAGCGAATTTCCGGCAGACAGCAGGACTCGGCAAGTGGCGGCGCAACAGGTTTTTCCAACGCACTCCATTCGGAAGCATTCCGGCGTGTAGTGATCTTCGCGCGGTAAGCCGTAAGCGCGATTCTTGGTTTCCCTGGTTTGCGAAAGTCTGATTTCCGAAAGTCTGGTTAGCGAAAATGATTGCTGGACCGGAAGTAGAAGTGTGCTGCTTCGGTCCGCAGTTCGCGGGATTGCCTGCTGGAACGGTGGCTGCACCCGGCGAGTTTTTGCACAGGTGGGTGAGTGGTTAAAGCCAACAGACTGTAAATCTGTCCCTCCTAGCGAGGTACGAAGGTTCGAATCCTTCCCTGTGCACCAGATTGAGTTTTGCGGTAGCGTCGGTCTCTGGCCGGCTAGCCGCCGGGACGGAGGCGCTACTGTCGCGAGCGGTTTGGGCGGGATTATGAGTCGCTTGGCCATGGCGTTGATTGCGTACGCGGTTCTGGGTGCGCTAGCTTTTGCGACGTTGAGCGATTTCCGCATCCGTTCGCTGACGCTGTTGATTCTTGGACTGTTCGCTTTTAAGAGCTGGATGCACCGGAAAGAAGTGCTGCACCCGGATGGCAAAAGCGAATCGGATTGAAAGGTTTGAGCTGAAAGCTGATGCTTGCCCTGAGCTGTTAGGCGAAGGGGCTTAAGAGCTGACAGCTGTTTTAGGCCGATGTAGCTCAGTTGGTAGAGCACTCCCTTGGTAAGGGAGAGGTCACCAGTTCAATCCTGGTCATCGGCTCCAGAGATTTGAAGGGTGGATTTGCTGAGGGCTGACAGCGGAAAGCTGACAGCTGGGTTTCGCGGGAGTAACTCAGTGGTAGAGTCACAGCCTTCCAAGCTGTTGGTCGCGGGTTCGATTCCCGTCTCCCGCTCCATGGATCTAATGAAGGTGCGGTTCTAAAGCGAGATGACGGTGGGCTTCGAGCAGGCGACGATTAAGATTGAGAAGCAGCAGGAATTTGCCAGGCTGCAAGCCGCTGTGGAACAGGCGTTCTTGCCTGAGAAGGCGGAGCGATTCCTGAAGCTGCTGAATCGCAAAGGAATTCGCGTTCGGGAGTTCGATCAAGTGCTGGCGGCCCGCGCGCTGGAAGATGCTCCGGGTGAATCGCGAGCTGGCTCAGATGTGAATGCGCAGCAGTTGTATCAGGCGCTGCCGGTTTCGGATCAGGCGCAGATGCGCGAGTTTTATCTGTCGAAACTGGAAGGCATCGACGTTGCGCTGCGGCACAAGTTTAAGAAGTTGTATCAGTATTACTAGTAGCGTAGCGCCGGCGTCTCGCCGGCAGCAAATCTAGAAATTACGCGGACGTAATGTTCGCAAGAAATGCCGGCGGGACGCCGGCGCTACAAATATTTGAGTTAGGAGCTAGAGCTGATTTATGGCGAAAGAGAAATTTGACCGAACGAAGCCGCACTGCAACGTAGGGACGATTGGTCACATTGACCATGGCAAGACGACGTTGACGGCGGCGATCACGAAGGTTTTGTCGAAGCACAATCCGAAGATTGTGTTCCGGTCGTTTGATTCAGATTGATAACGCGCCGGAAGAGAAGGCGCGCGGAATCACGATTGCGACGGCGCACGTGGAGTATGAGACGGCGAACCGGCACTACGCGCACGTGGATTGTCCGGGCCACGCCGACTACATCAAGAACATGATCACGGGCGCGGCGCAGATGGATGGCGGGATTCTGGTGGTGGCGGCGACGGACGGTCCGATGCCGCAGACGCGCGAGCACGTTCTGCTGGCGCGGCAGGTGGGCGTGCCGTATCTGGTGGTTGCGTTGAACAAGGTCGACGCAGTGGACGATCCCGAGTTGCTCGAGCTGGTGGAGCTGGAAGTGCGCGAGTTGCTGAAGAGCTACAAGTTTCCGGGCGACGATGTGCCGGTGGTGCGGGTTTCGGCACTGGGCGCGTTGAACGGGGAAGCGAAGGCGGAGGCGCAGGTCGACGAGTTGATGGCGGCGGTGGATAAGTATATTCCGCAGCCGGCGCGCGAACTGGACAAGCCCTTCCTGATGCCGATCGAAGATATTTTCTCGATTCAGGGTCGCGGCACTGTCGTTACCGGGACGGATCGAGCGCGGAAAGGTGAAAGTCGGAGAAGAAGTTGAAATCGTCGGCTTCCGCGACACGCGCAAGACGGTTGTGACGGGTGTGGAGATGTTCAAGAAGCAATTGGACGAAGGCATGGCGGGCGACAATGCTGGCCTGTTGCTGCGCGGCATTGCGAAAGAGGATGTGGAGCGCGGCATGGTGCTGGCGAAGACGGGATCGATTACTCCGCACACCAAGTTCAAGGCGGAAGTCTACATTCTGACCAAAGAAGAAGGCGGGCGGCATACGCCGTTCTTCAAGGGATACCGTCCGCAGTTTTATTTGCGAACGACGGATGTGACGGGCGTGGCCGAGTTGCCGGCGGGCACGGAGATGGTGATGCCTGGCGACAATGTTTCGCTGGTGATTGAACTGATCACGCCGGTGGCGATGGAGAAGGGTTTGAGGTTTGCCATTCGCGAAGGCGGACACACGGTAGGCGCCGGAACGATTTCGGAGATTGTGCAGTAGGGAATGAATTTGTGGAGCGGGCGCCCTCGCCCGCTTTGCATGCAGCATCGATAAAGGCTCGCGGGCGAGGGCGCCCGCGCCACACGAGCAGTATGGAGTTTTGAAATGCCCCGAGAAATTGTTACATTGCAGTGCGGTGATTGCAAAGAGCGGAATTATTCGACGACCAAGAACCGGAAGACGACGACGGAACGGTTGGAGTTCAAGAAGTTCTGCAACCGTTGCCGCAAGCATACGCCGCATAAAGAAGTGAAGTGAGCCGTTTAGCGGGGGTGAGCGTAGCGGGAGCCCGCATGGCGTCATCCTGAGCGTTCTTTGCGAAGGATCTCAGGACAAGGGAACAGGGGCGTAAGCTCAACGGTTAAACTGTCGGTCTCCAAAACCGAACTTGGGGGTTCGAATCCCTCCGCCCCTGCCAGAATTTTGGAAGGATGCTGGGAAGCGGTCAGGACAGGAACAGTATGGGAGTGGAAACGAAGAAGATGGCAAACTCAATTACAGCCGCTGGCGGCAGTTTCGGAGAGCAGATTAAGTCCTGGCCGGAGCGTGTTAAGACGTTCTACAACGACGTGCGCACGGAGATGCGCAAAGTTACCGCGCCGTCGTGGAAAGAAGTGCAGGCAACCACTGCGGTGGTGGTGGTCACGGTGGCCCTTTTCGGAGTGTACTTTTACATCATCGACGGAGTGATTACTAAGGCGGTCGGCGCGTTGTACAGCTATTTCAAGTAAGCAGTAGCCCCAAGTCGGGCAATAGAGCGGCAACCGGAGTTTAACTTGATCATGCAGGACGAAGAAAAGAACGAAGCTGCCGCGGGCGGGGAGCAGTCACCCGAGCGCGGAGGGCGTTGCCGCAACCGGCGAGCCGCCCCGCAACCCGAACATGAAGTGGTACATCATCCACTCTTATTCCGGGTTCGAGCGCAAGGTGAAAGAGTCGCTGGAGTCGCGCGTCGCGGCTTTTGGCTTGCAGGACAAGATCGGCAAAGTGCTGATCCCGACCGAGTCGGTCACCGAAGTGCGAGGCGGGAAGAAATATACGTCGGAGCGCATGTTCTATCCCGGCTACGTGCTGGTGGAAATGGACATGGACGATCACGTCTGGCATGTGGTGAAGTCCACGCCGCGCGTAACCGGTTTCGTGGGCACGGGCCAGCAGCCTACGCCGCTTTCCGACGAAGAAGTGCAGCACATCGTCTACAAAGTCGCCGACAGCCGCGAGAAGCCCAAGTTGAAAGTTAAGTTCGAGAAGAACGAAACCGTTCGCATCTCGGAAGGTCCGTTCGCAACCTTCACGGGATTGGTGGACGAAGTGAATGAGGATCGCGAAACACTGAAAGTCATGGTAACGATTTTCGGCCGCTCGACGCCGGTTGAGTTGGAGTTCAACCAGGTGGAGAAAGTGGCGTAGTGGTTTTGGGAAGGGCCTGACTTCGGTCGGGCCGTTAAGAAGCCCGCACGAAACCGGGTTTCAGCCCCTGAGGGGGATTGGATTGTGTTTCGAATTATTGAGTTCGCAGATGTTGAGCCGAAAATCCTAGACTCTCACTGCTGACGGAAAAGACATCATGGCAAAGAAAGTTACAGGTTTCGTAAAGTTGCAGATCGCGGCGGGCAAGGCGACCCCGGCGCCTCCGGTGGGCCCGGCACTCGGCCAGGCGCAGATCAACATCATGGAGTTCTGCAAGCAGTTCAACGCCCGCACGAACCAGAAGGAAATGGAAGGGCTCATCATTCCGGTCGTGGTGTCGGTTTACAGCGACCGGTCGTTCACCTTCATCACGAAGACTCCGCCGGCCTCGATTTTGTTGAAGCGCGCCGCTGGCATCGCCAAGGGATCGGGCACGCCCAACAAAGATAAAGTCGGCAAGGTGACGGTGAAGCAGGTGGAAGACATCGCGAAGCAGAAGATGCCGGATTTGAACGCCGCATCGATTGACACTGCGATTAAGAGCATTCGAGGCACGGCGCGGTCGATGGGCATTGAAGTGGTTGGGTAGCGCGGCCGTCTCGGCGGCCATTGCCGGCCAGAGGCCGGCGCTACAAGTTTGCAGTCGAAAATAACTACGGCTCACCAGAATAACGATGAGCGGTGGGAGACGAGGAAAGCACAATGAAAAAAGAAGGAAAGAATATCGCTAAGGCGCACGCATCAGTTGAGAAGCGTCCTTACACACTGCAGGATGCGGTTCCGCTTCTGCAAAAAGTCAAATTCGCAAAATTTGACGAAACCGTCGAAATCACTTTGCGGCTGGGAGTCGATCCCAAGCACGCCGACCAGATGGTGCGCGGAACGGTCGTTCTACCGCATGGTTTGGGTAAGTCGAAAAAAGTTCTGGTCATCGCCAGCGGTGACAAGATCAGAGAAGCGGAAGCCGCGGGTGCTGATTTCTTCGGCGGCGAAGAGCTGGTCGAGAAGATCACCAAGGAAAACTGGACCGACTTTGACGCGCTCATCGCCACTCCCGATGTGATGAAATCCGTTGGACGACTCGGCAAGGTTCTCGGTCCCAAGGGCTTGATGCCGAATCCGAAGACTGGCACGGTGACTGTGGACGTGGCCAAGGCGGTGCAGGAAGTAAAGGCCGGTAAGGTTGAATTCCGTACCGATAAGACGGCCCTGGTGCATGTGCCGGTGGGAAAGATTTCGTTCACACCCGACAAACTGATCGAGAACGCGACGGTGCTGATCACCAGTGTGATCAAGGCCAAGCCATCAGTGGCGAAGGGCAAGTACATCAAGGGCTGCACGCTGAGTTCGACCATGGGGCCGGGGATTTTGCTGGATACGGCTCCGATTGAGACTGCGGCCAAGGCGTAATAGTAATTGCCGGGCTGCGCCCGGCGGACGGGCAAGAGTGCCCGTCCCCACACGAAATCATAAGAGGAATAAGCAATGCCAGTTACTAGAGCACGAAAGAAGGAACAGGTCGAGAAGTTGAGCGCGGACCTGCAGAACGTTTCGAACGCCGTCGTGGCCACCTACAGCAAGCTGACGGTGGCTCAGGACTACGAGCTACGCAAGGCTCTGCGCGGCGCGGGCGCGAAGTATCAAGTCGTGAAGAACACGCTGGCCGAGCTCGCGGCGAAGGGTACCAAAGTCGAGGAAGGGTTGAAGAACCTCACCGGCGTCACCTCGATCGCCTACACCACGGGTGATCCTGTGGCCATGGCCAAGGCGCTCACCAAATACGCCAAGGACACGCCGGAGTTCACCTTCAAGGTGGGCGTGGTCGAAGGCCGCGTGATCTCGATCAAAGAGATCGAGGCGCTGGCCAGCATGCCGTCGAAGGAAGAGCTCTACTCCAAGCTGCTGTTCCTCATCAACGCTCCGGCGCAGCGGCTGGTGACGGTGATGAATGCCGTGGGGCGCGATGTCGCGGTTGTCCTCGGCCAGGGCGTGGAGAAGGGCAAGTTCGCTGGCGACGCACCTGCTGAAGCGCAGGCTTAATAGCCGACGGGACGCCGGCGCTACAAGTTCGGGACTGTGAGAGTCGTCCGAAGAGGTTTGGTTATCACGAGGTCAGGGGTTGCGCGGTTTTGATCCGGGCGTTGTCTGGCGCCGGGAAATGAGCCAGACGCACTGGAAACCCGGCTAAGGATAACGAAAGCAAGCAAATTCATAACTCGAAGAGTGGAGAACTAACATGGCAGATTTACAACAGATCGAAGATTCAATCGTAGGCTTGTCGCTGCTGGATGCGGCACAGCTGGTGAAGAAACTCGAAGCGCGGCTCGGCGTATCAGCAGCAGCGGCAGCCCCGGTGATGGTAGCCGGCGGTGGCGCGGCGGCAGCTGGTGCGGCTCCGGCCGAGGAGAAGACGGAGTTTACCGTCGTCCTCAAAGAAGTCGGCGCCAACAAGATCAACGTGATCAAGGCCGTCCGCGAAGTCACCAGCCTGGGCTTGAAGGAAGCCAAGGAGTTGGTGGATGGAGCGCCCAAGAGCATCAAGGAAGGCGTTTCCAAGGACGAAGCCGAGACCATCAAGAAGAAGTTCACCGAGGCTGGCGCCGTCGTCGAAGTGAAATAGCTTTTCGTAGCGCTGGCCTCTGGCCGGCAATCTCGAGGGCATCCTCGCCGAAGGCGGCGAGGAGTTGCCGTGAGAGCCGCCGGGACGGTGGTGCTACAAAATTATTTACGTTCTAGTTGTGAAGCCGGGGCGGTGGTGTTAGCATCTATATAACACCGCTTCTCCTGGCCTCACTCAAACGCGGGCGAGACCCGCAGGGAAGCTTGGGCACTGTTCCGTGGGCAGGCGGAACGGAAACGGCCGAAGGAAACTGGCGCGAAAGATACAAATCAAGATTGGCGAAACGCCTTGCATGGCGTCTGCGGGATATCTTGTCCCTGCAGGCGCCCCGTCGTGTTTTCCGGCATAAACAGGTTCGTAACAACGTCTTAGCAGCGCGGCGCCCAGGGGCGCCCAACATTCTGCAAACCGCGGGTAATCGCAGCGCACGGCTGCGCCTGACATTTGGGAGTTCTTAACGATGAAGACTAATGCCTTCCGTAAACGCTTTGATTTTTCAAAAATTCCAGCAACCATCCAGATCCCGAACCTCATTGAGGTTCAGAAGCGCTCCTACGACCGCTTTCTGCAGATGGACAAGCTGCCCAGCGAGCGCGAAGACGGCGGATTGCAGGCAGTGTTCCAGTCCGTCTTCCCGATCACCGACTTCCGCAACGTATCACAACTTGAGTTTGTGGATTACGCCATTGGTAACTGGGAGTGCAAATGTGGTCACCTAAAGGGACTACACCATCTGCGTACCACTTGTAAGAACTGCGGCAACACGGTCATCACCGATCCGTTTCATCCCGGCGACGTGCTTTGCCAGAAGTGTGGCACCTATAACGCGAATACTCCGGACTTCTGCAACAAGTGCGGCGACCCGGTTGGATTGCAACTGAAGTACGACGTGGCCGAGTGCGAAGAGCGCGGCATGACTTACTCCGCGCCGCTCAAAGTCACGATGCGCCTGACCATTTTCGACAAGGACGCCGAGACTGGCAACCGCTCCATCCGCGACATTAAAGAGCAGGAAGTGTTCTTCGGCGATGTTCCGCTGATGACGCAGAATGGCACCTTCATTATTAATGGCACCGAGCGCGTGATCGTCAGCCAGTTGCACCGTTCGCCGGGCGTCTTCTTCGAGACCGCCAACAACCGCACTTACTTCCTGGGCAAGATCATTCCCTATCGCGGCTCGTGGGTGGAATTTGAATACGACCAGAAGAATGTGCTCTACGTCCGCATCGATCGTAAGCGCAAGTTCCTGGGAACGATCTTCCTGCGCGCGCTTGGCCTGCGTTCGGGCGAAGATATTCTCCGCTCGTTCTACACCGTCGACCGCATTGCGATCAAAGACAAGAAGCTGTTCTGGACGCTCGACCCGGCCAGCGAGAAGCCCACGAACCTGCTGGGCATGAAGCTGGCGCACAGCATCAAGAACAAGTCAGGCGACGAGATTGCGCACTCCGGCCGCAAGCTGAACGCGCAAACTCTGAAAGATATTCAGAAGGCGAAGATTTCCGAGATCGAAGTGGACGTCACCGATCTCGAAGGCGCATGGGCCGCTGCCGACGTGGTCGATACGACCACCGGCGAAGTGCTGCTCGAAGCCAATACCGAACTGAGCGCCGACAAGATTTCGAAGATTCTCGACTCCGGCGTGGTGGAGATGAATCTGTTCTTCCCCGAGCGCGACGATGTGGGCACGGTCATCAGCCAGACGCTAAAGCGCGATTCGGTGAAAACTCCGCAGGAAGCGTTGATCGAAATCTACCGCAAGCTGCGTCCCGGCGATCCGCCGACGCTGGACACGGCCACGGCCTTGTTCCACGGCATGTTCTTCGATCCGCGCAAGTACGACTTCTCAAAAGTCGGCCGGCTCAAGTTCAACATCAAGCTGTTCGAGAACCAGGACGCGACCTCGCTCGACAAGCGCACCCTCGATCCCGACGATTTCTACGCAACCATCGGCTACCTGCTGAAGTTGCGCAAGAGCATCGGGTCGGTGGATGACATCGATCACCTCGGCAACCGCCGCGTTCGCGCGGTCGGCGAGTTGATGGAGAACCAGTTCCGCATCGGCCTGGTCCGCATGGAACGGGCGATTAAGGAAAAGATGTCCGTCTATCAGGAAATGTCGACGGCGATGCCGCACGATCTGGTCAACGCGAAGCCGGTGATGGCTGCGATCCGCGAATTCTTCGGATCGTCGCAGCTTTCGCAATTCATGGATCAGACCAACCCGCTCTCCGAGATCACGCACAAGCGGCGTCTCTCGGCGCTTGGGCCGGGTGGTTTGTCGCGTGAGCGTGCCGGATTCGAAGTGCGCGACGTTCACCCTACGCACTACGGCCGCATCTGCCCGATTGAAACGCCGGAAGGTCCGAACATCGGACTGATTTCGTCGCTGAGCTGCTATGCCCGGATCAACGATTACGGCTTCATCGAGTCGCCCTACCGCAAGATCAAGGGTGGACGCGTCATCGATTACGTCAGCGTGGTCAACACCGGCGACAGCGACCACAAAGTCGGCGATCACATGGAGAAGCATGAGATCGAGAAGATCAACAATGAATTGAAAGAGAAGCGCAAGAAGCCGGCGCAGATCGAGCCGTTCTCCTTCTATCTTTCCGCGTGGGAAGAGGATCGGCACACCATCGCGCAGGCGAACGTCGAGCTCGATGACAAGGGCAAAATTGTCGCCGAGCTGGTCAACGCCCGCAAGGCTGGCAACTTTGTGCTGGTAAGCCGGGACGAAGTCGATTACGTCGACGTCAGCCCCAAGCAGCTGGTCTCCGTCGCGGCATCGCTCGTACCATTCCTCGAGCACGACGACGCCAACCGTGCGCTGATGGGCGCGAATATGCAACGCCAGTCCGTGCCGCTGCTGCGCGCGCAAGCGCCGATCGTCGGCACGGGAATGGAAGGTGTCACCGCACGCGACTCTGGCGCGGTCGTCCTTGCTCGCCGCAACGGCATCGTCGATTCGGTCGATTCCGACCGCATCATCGTACGCGTGGAAGGCGAACACCATCCCACGCAGTTGTCGCGTGAGGTAGGCTCGGATATTTATCAGCTCACCAAGTTCAAGCGTTCCAACCAGAACACCTGCATCAACCAGAAGCCGGTGGTCAAGAAGGGACAGCGCGTAGTGAAGGGCGAAGTTATCGCCGACGGTCCTTGCACGGATCACGGCGAGCTGGCGCTCGGACGCAACGTGCTGGTGGCTTTCATGCCCTGGCGCGGTTACAACTTTGAAGACGCGATTCTCGTCTCCGAGAAGATGGTGAAGGACGACTACTACACTTCACTGCACATCGAGGAGTACGAGATCGAAGCGCGCGACACCAAGCTGGGTCCGGAAGAAGTCACTCGCGATATTCCCAACGTCAGCGAATCAATGCTGCGCAATCTGGACGAAGCGGGCGTGATCCGCATCGGCGCCTCGATCAAGCAGGGCGACATTCTGGTAGGCAAGGTTACGCCCAAAGGCGAAACTCAGCTCACGCCGGAAGAAAAACTGTTGCGCGCCATCTTCGGCGAAAAGGCCGGCGACGTGCGCGACGCTTCGCTCTACTGCCCGCCTGGAATCGAAGGCGTAATCGTCGACGTAAAAATCTTCTCCCGCAAGGGTCAGGAAAAAGACGAGCGCGCGAAGTCGATCGAAGCGACGCAGATCGGCAAGCTGGAGAAAAATCTCTCCGATGAGATCCGCATTCTTACCGACGAGCGCCTCAAGCGCTTGGAGAACATTCTGGGCGGCAAGGAAGTGCAGGCTGACTTGCACGACGAGCGCACCAACAAGCGCTTGCTGAATAAGGGCAATATCCTTGACCGTGACGCGATCGAGCGCATCTCAACCCGCAACCTGAAGCGCATCAAGTACAACGACAAGGATCCGCGGGTGAATGAGCAGATCGACGAGATCGAAGAGATGACTTCTCGCCAGATCGATGTGCTCAAGAAGATCGTCAACGAGAAGAAAGAAAAACTCACCAAGGGCGACGAGTTGCCGCCGGGCGTGATCAAGCTGGTCAAGGTCTACATTGCGATGAAGCGCAAGCTGAGCGTTGGCGATAAGATGGCCGGCCGACACGGCAACAAGGGCGTGATCGCGCGCATTCTGCCGGAAGAGGACATGCCTTACCTCGAAGACGGAACGCCGGTCGAGATCGTGCTCAATCCTCTTGGCGTGCCTTCCCGTATGAACGTGGGCCAGATTCTTGAAACCCACCTCGGATGGGCGGGCTATACCTTGGGCGAGAAGATCGGCAACCTGCTTAAGGAGAACACGCGTACCGAAGCGATTCGGCGTGAGTTGAAGAGCTTGTTCAAGGACTCGAAGCTCGCCGACACCATCGGCGAAATGGGCGACGAGGAACTGGAAGCTCTGGCTCCGACACTCGCGCGCGGCGTCTACATGGGTTCGCCTGTGTTCGACGGTGCGAAAGAGGAAGAGATCAAGGCGCTGCTCGAGCATGCTGGCCTGCCCACGTCGGGCAAGACCACTCTGCACGACGGTATGACCGGAGATCAGTTCGAACAGCCGGTCTGCGTGGGCTACATCTACATGCTGAAGCTCTCGCACTTGGTCGACGACAAGATTCACGCGCGTTCCATCGGGCCGTACTCGCTGATCACCCAGCAACCTTTGGGCGGCAAGGCGCAGTTCGGCGGCCAGCGCTTCGGAGAGATGGAAGTCTGGGCGCTCGAAGCTTATGGCGCGGCGTTCATTCTGCAGGAGTTGCTGACGGCAAAGTCCGACGACGTATACGGCCGCACCAAGATTTACGAGGCCATCGTCAAGGGCGAAGCTGCCATGGAGCCAGGCGTCCCCGAGTCGTTCAACGTGCTGATCCGCGAATTGCAATCGCTCTGCTTGGACGTGGAGCTGATCAAGACCGGGGAGAAAAAGCCGACGGCCAGCGCGGCAGCGGACTGAGAAAAGCAGTTGCCAGTACAGCGCTGACAGCGGCACTGGCGACGCTGAAGAATTCTGAAGGAACGTTTCGCAGGGCATAGGCTCTCGGCCACTGCGAAACATAAAACTGGCACTGGAAGCTGATAGTTGGCAGCTGCCTTGAGAGCAGGAAGCGGAGGAACACCTTGTTTCGTTCGAGCCCATTCGAAATGCAAAACACGATTGCTGACTTCGATGCCATTCGCATCAGCCTGGCCTCTCCGGAAAAAATCCGGAGCTGGTCGCATGGCGAAGTCACCAAGCCTGAGACCATCAACTACCGCACTTTCAAGCCGGAGCGGGACGGCTTGTTCTGTGCCCGCATCTTTGGCCCGGTAACCGATTGGGAATGCCTCTGCGGCAAGTACAAGCGCATGAAGCACCGCGGCGTGATCTGCGACAAGTGCGGCGTGGAAGTCACGCTGTCCAAAGTTCGCCGTGAACGCCTGGGACACATCGAACTGGCTTCGCCCTGCTCGCATGTGTGGTTCTTCAAGGGCCTGCCCAGCCGCATCGGCCACCTGCTCGATATTTCGCTGCGCGATCTCGAATCCGTTCTTTACTTCGAGGCCTACGTGGTCGTCGAGCCCGGCGACGCTCCCGTGAAAGAGCGCGAGGTCATCAAGGACGAGGCCAAGTTCCGCGAACTCGACCAGCAATATCGTCCCGCGGGCTTCAAGGCCATGATGGGCGCTGAAGCGATCAAGGAACTGCTCAAGCGCATCGACACCGATGGTCTCTCGATTGAACTGCGCGAGAAGATGAAGAACGAGAGCTCGCTGCAGAAGCGGCTCAAGTATACGAAGCGCCTCAAAGTAGTCGAGGCCTTCCGCCGCAGCGGCAACAAGCCCAGCTGGATGATTCTCGACGTGATTCCGGTCATTCCACCGGAGCTACGCCCGCTGGTTCCACTCGATGGCGGCCGCTTCGCTACCTCCGATTTGAACGATCTTTACCGCCGCGTCATCAACCGCAACAACCGGTTGAAGAAGCTGATGGACCTCCACGCGCCGGAAGTGATCGTGCGCAACGAAAAGCGCATGCTGCAGGAAGCCGTCGACGCATTGTTTGATAACGGCCGCCGCGGTCGCGTGCTGCGCGGCGCGAATAACCGTCCGCTCAAGTCTCTCTCTGACACGCTGAAGGGCAAGCAGGGCCGCTTCCGCCAGAACCTGCTTGGCAAGCGCGTCGACTACTCCGGTCGTTCTGTCATCGTGGTCGGCCCCGAACTCAAGCTGCATCAATGCGGTTTGCCGAAAAAGATGGCGCTCGAGTTGTTCAAGCCCTTCATTTATCACCGGCTCGAACAAACCGGCAACGTCACGACCATTAAGCAAGCCAAGGAAATGGTGGAACAGCAGGAGCCGATTGTTTGGGACATCCTCGAAGAAGTAATCAAAGACCATCCCGTGCTGCTGAATCGCGCTCCCACGCTGCATCGCCTCGGCATTCAGGCGTTTGAGCCGGTGCTGGTGGAAGGCAAAGCCATCCGCATTCACCCGCTCGTCTGCACGGCGTTCAATGCCGATTTCGACGGCGATCAGATGGCCGTCCACATTCCGCTGTCTCCGGAAGCGCAAGTGGAAGCCAGCGTTTTGATGCTGGCCTCGCACAACATTCTTTCGCCCGCGTCCGGCCAGCCCATCACCGTGCCTACGCAGGACATGGTGCTCGGTCTCTATTACCTCACCAAAGGCAAGCCCGGTGCGAAGGGTGAAGGCCGCGTCTTCGCCAACATCGAAGAAGTTTTGCTGGCGCTCGAAACCGGAGCGGTCGAAACTCTTTCGCCCATCCGCCTGCGCTACACCGGCGAGTTGATCGACCTGACCACCGCTTACGACGATCAGGACATCATTCACACCGAACCCATTCACGTGGATCGCGCTTTCATTAATACAACGGTAGGCCGCGCCATCCTGAATGATCACTTGCCCGAGGGCATGCCTTACATCAACGGCTTGCTCAAAAAGAAGGGCATCGGCGCGCTGGTGAACTACGGTTACCTGCGCTTCGGACTTGAGACCACGGTCAAGATGCTCGATGAAGTAAAGGAGTTCGGCTTCAAGTACGCAACCCGGGCCGGCCTTTCCATCGGCATTGACGACATGGTCATTCCGGATAGCAAGAAGACCCTGGTCAAGGACGCCGAGAAGCAGGTGGTCGCCGTGCAGCAGCAATATCTCGACGGCGCCATCACCAACGGCGAGCGCTACAACAAGGTCATCGAAATCTGGTCGGCCATCACGGAAAAAGTTGCCGACGAGATGTTCGGACAGATGCAGCGTGCCGACAAGGAAGGCTTCATCAATCCGATTTACGTCATGGCCGATTCCGGCGCCCGCGGATCGAAACAGCAGATTCGCCAGCTCTCCGGCATGCGCGGCTTGATGGCCAAGCCTTCCGGCGAAATTATCGAGTCGCCCATCACGGCCAACTTCCGTGAAGGGCTGACGGTGCTCGAATATTTCGTCTCAACCCACGGCGCCCGCAAGGGACTGGCCGATACCGCGCTCAAGACGGCGGATTCCGGCTACCTCACGCGGCGTCTGGTCGATGTGGCGCAGGACGTCATCATCAGCGAATACGATTGCGGTACCGTGGACGGCATTTACGTCCAGGGCATCGTCGAAGCCGGCGAAATTATCGAGCCGTTGCGCGACCGCATTGTGGGCCGCGTTTCGCTCGAAAAGATCAAAGACTACGACGGGAACGTGATCGTCGACATCAACAACGAAATCACCGAGGAACTTGCCGTATCCATTCAGGCTGCGGGTATCGAGCGGGTGAAGATCCGTTCGGTACTTACTTGCGAATCGAAGCGTGGTGTTTGCGTCATGTGCTACGGACGTAACCTGGCTTCAGGACGCTTGGTCGAACTCGGCGAAGCCACCGGAGTCATCGCCGCGCAGTCGATCGGCGAGCCCGGAACTCAGCTCACGATGCGTACCTTCCACATCGGTGGAACGGCGTCGCGAGTCTCCGAGCAGTCGCGCCTTGATGCCAAGAACAACGGCACCGTGCGCTTCATTGGATTGCAGACGGTGAAATCGAAGTCTGGCGACTTCGTGGTCATGAACCGCCAGGGCTCGATCGCGATTGTCGACGACAAGAACCGCGAGCGCGAGCGCTACTCGGTGATCTACGGCGCCAAGCTGAAGGTCAACGACGGCGACCGCGTCGAGCAGGGCAAGGTAATGGTCGAGTGGGATCCTTATACTTTCGCCATACTCACCGAAATCGGCGGCACGGCGCAGTTCAAGGACTTGCAGGAAGGCGTCACGCTGCACGAAGAAGTGGACGAAGTCACCGGCCTGTCGCGTCACGTGGTGGGCGATTCGCCCGACGAGAAGCGGCAACCAGCGGTGGTGGTGAAGGGCAAGAGCAGCAAGCGTTACCTCATGCCCTCGCGCGCTCACCTCATGGTGCAAGACGGCGACACGGTTCACCCCGGCGACGTGCTGGCCAAGATCCCGCGCGAAACCACCAAGACCAAGGACATCACCGGTGGTCTGCCGCGCGTGGTCGAATTGTTCGAAGCCCGTAAGCCGCACGAAACCGCGGTCATCAGCGAAATCGATGGCACCGTGAAGTTCGGCGAAGTCTCGAAGGGCCAGCGGAAACTGTACGTGCAGGCCGATAACGGCACGGAAAAAGAATATTCCGTTCCGCGCGGCGTCCACATCAACGTGCAGGAAGGCGAGCGCGTGAAGGCGGGCGAACCGCTGATGGATGGCCCGCTCAACCCGCACGACATTCTCGCTGTCCTCGGAGAAAAAGAGCTGCAGTCTTACCTGGTCAATGAAATCCAGGAAGTCTACCGCTTGCAGGGCGTCAACATCTCGGACAAGCACATCGAAGTGATTGTCCGGCAGATGATGCGCTGGGTGAAGGTCGAGGACGTGGGCGACACCACGTTCCTGCTGGAGCAGCAACTGGATAAGTTCCGCTTCCGCGAAGAGAACGAGCGCGTGATCAAGGAAGGCGGCAAGCCGGCTACCGGACGCCCGCTGCTCCTCGGCATCACGAAGGCTTCGCTCTCGACCGACTCGTTCATTTCGGCGGCGTCCTTCCAGGAGACTACGCGCGTGCTCACCGAAGCCTCGATTCAAGGCGCGGTCGATCACCTGCGCGGCCTCAAAGAAAACGTCATCGTCGGCCGTCTCATCCCTGCCGGAACCGGCATGGAGTACTACCGCAACGTGCGCCTCTCGCCAGAGATGGAAGAGGCCGCGGCCAAGGTACAGGCGGAAGTTTCGGCAGCTTACGAAGAGGCCGAGCGCGCTCTCGAAATGATGCGCCACGAGGGCGAAACCGAGGAACTGGCAGCCGAGTAAGCCAAACTACAGTAGACTTCGGGGGCGAACTTAGTTGGACAAACCGTTCGCCCCCGAAGCCGTTTTTGGCTACTAACTAACCGATGCACGCAAACCCACAGCGATTGCACTTCGAGGAACCTTCTGAACTTCCTTGTTTGCGTCCCGCCCCTTCTAGCCCTAAGCTATGGCCAGCGATGCTTCGCTTCTTTCGCCTTTTGCGGCTGGCTTTCTGGCGTGCCTTTCAGCACGATGCCTTTTCTATTGCCAAAGCCTCCGCCTATTCCTCGATTCTTACTTTCTTTCCCGCGCTGCTGGTGGTGGGATCGGTGCTCGCTACGTCCCGCAAAGGCGCACCCTACCTGCGCGAAGTCTCCTATGCTTTGTCCCGCATTTTGCCGGCGGGCAGCAACACGGCGATGAATTTTCTACGGGACGCGTCTCAGCGGCCGGTGAGCCTGCTCGTCACGGCATCGCTGCTAACCCTGTGGACTGGCTCCGGCGTGATGATCTCGTGGATGGAAGGTTTTCGCCGTTGTTATGAACTGCCGAAAATCTGGGGCTTGGTGCAAGAGCGGATGATTTCGTTCCTGCTGGTTATTTTCGCCCTTGTTCCCATGACATTTTCCACGCTGCTGGTTGCCTTTGGCAGCAAGATCGAAACCACCATTCTGTTTTACACGGCCCACGAATTCAGCGCCTATATTCTGCTGATGTGGACCTGCCTGCGCTGGCTGATTGCCACTCTTACCAGCATTGCGGTGATTGCGCTCATCTATCACCATGCAGTCCCGCGCACGCAGCCCTGGCACAGCGTAATCCCGGGCGCAACGCTGGCCACGGCTATGTGGTTTTCTTCGACGCTGCTGTTTGGTTTCTACCTGCAACACTATGCCGATTACAGCCTCATCTACGGCTCGCTCGGAGCCGCCATCGCTCTCCTGGTCTGGATGTATATGGTTTCCCTGGTCATCCTGGTGGGCGCAGAATTCAACGCCATGCTGTTCCCGCGGGCTATGCTGGGAAAAGAGTTGACCGCGATCAATCATGTGAGGGTGGAAGCGCGCCAGGCGAATTAAGGGCCCTGCAGAAAAACTAGAATCCGCCGATCTTCCACTTATCGTTCATTTGTCTATCATTCATTTATCGGCGGACAAATTCCAGATGAATACCATCACATTGTTTCGTTGGCACTCGTGCAGATTAGAACTCTCAAACAAATTACAATAGTCTTCTCTAAATATTTAAGAACCACGGAACGCAACCAACTTTAACTGAATAGAGCCTCAGTCTGGAACGAATGAAACTAAGCAAGCCAAAACACTCGATAGAAGCTTCCCTCGGAGATGCTACCCCACTATCCCGCGCGCCGGGCGGAGTTCCCGCCGGCCGCCGCGCCAAGATCATTTGCACCATCGGTCCGGCCTGCCACTCTGAGGCGGCGATGCGCGACCTGCTTCGCCTCGGCATGGATGTTGCACGCCTGAACTTTTCTCACGGTACGCACGAGGACCACGCGCGCAACATCGAGCGCCTGCGCCAAGCTGCCGAAAAAGAAAATCGTACAGTTTGTATTCTGCAGGATTTACAAGGCCCCAAAATCCGCACCGGACGCCTGGAACGCCACGAACCCGTGGTGGTGAAGAGCGGTTCAACGTTGTTGATTACGCCGCGGGATATCGCCGGAACAGCGACGCGCATTTCCACCACCTTCCAGGATCTTGCCGGCGAAGTCAGCGTTGGAGCACGCATTCTGCTGCGCGATGGTCTCATCGAATTGCGAGTGAGAACGCTGCGGGGTAAAGACGTAATCTGCGACGTGTTGAACGGCGGAAGCCTGGGCGAGCATCAGGGCATCAACCTGCCGGGTACGGCGCTGTCGATTCCCGCGTTAACCGAAAAGGATCGCAAAGACCTTGAGTTTGGCCTGAAGCACGGTGTGGACGCAGTTGCGCTTTCCTTCGTGCGCACCGCGGCCGACGTAAACATGGTCAGGCAAATTGTGGCCGGCCTGGGTTGCGATACTCCTCTTATCTCGAAGCTGGAAAAGCCGCAGGCCATCGACAATATTGAAGAAATTCTGGAAGCGTCCGACGGCATCATGGTGGCTCGCGGCGATCTGGGTGTGGAAATGGCGCCGGAAAAAGTTCCGGTCATTCAGAAGCATGTAATCCGCCGCGCCGCAGTGTGGCGCAAGCCGGTGATCACGGCTACGCAGATGCTCGAGTCGATGATCGAAAACCCGCGGCCCACGCGCGCCGAAGCCAGCGACGTAGCCAATGCCATCTTTGATGGTTCTGATTCCGTCATGCTTTCCGCCGAAACCGCCAGCGGCCGCTATCCTCGCGAGGCCGTCGCCATGATGGCGCGCATCGTGGTCGAAGCCGAAAGCAACATGGGAGACTTTACTTCCACCCGTCGTCGCCGCGACCGTCACGGCCTCTCCGTAGCCGAGACCATTTGCGAATCCATTGCGCACGCCGCGGAAGACCTGCCCATGGGCGCGATCGCCGTTTTCACCGAAACCGGCAACACCGCTCGCATGATTTCGAAATACCGTCCGCTCGCCGCGATTTATGCCTTCACTCACAATCCGGCTGTAGCGCAGCGCACGCATCTTTATTGGGGTGTGCATCCCATAAAATGCGCGCAGGCGCTTTCCACCGAAAACATGGTGGATGTCGCCGAAAAAGAATTGCTGGGCCGCCGCTCGCTTAAGCCCGGCGACGTGCTGGGAGTGGTCGCAGGCACGCGCCAGGCTTCCGGTTCCACCAATTTCATGCGATTGCATACGGTCACGCCGGAAGAGGTGGGAGCGGCTGCTCGCTCCACTCGCAAGCGCGCGCCTACCCGCCAAAAGCTATAATCGCGGAGCATGCCGCAGGAACACCTGTCCGTGGCGATCTGGGAGCCGCTGCCGAACATGGAGGAGCCGGCGCTCGCGACCATCCGCGAACTCAATGCCATCGTCTCCCGCAAAGGATACGGCCGCGATCTTCTCTACCGCAGCGGCGAATCTCACTACATGCTGCTTCGCTATTGGAACTCCGAAGAAGCTCGCCGCTCAGCCCTGGAAGATCCCGACCTGCTTCGCTGCTGGGCGAGATTGGGAAATGAAATTCAAATTCTGAAGGTCTACGAAAAGCTGGAGGAAGTCGGGCTGTAGAAAGTCCATTATGTCCACCGAATCCAGCCCGCAGGTTTTCACCGATGTCTCTTTAGACCCGTTCGTGCGCGGACTCCTGCATCGTCCTATCACGTCCAACGGCAACGGACTCGTTCTGACTCACGGCGCGGGATCAAATTGCCAGGCTCCGCTGCTGGTTGCCTTAGCGGAGACTTTCGCCGATGCAGGTTTCACCGTGCTGCGCTGCGATCTCCCCTACCGTCAGGATCGGTCCTTCGGCCCGCCGGGGCCTGGCGATGCCAAGCGCGATCGCGCCGGACTGAAGAATGCGGCCGTAGTGCTCAGTAATATTGTGCGCGGGCGGATTTTTCTTGGCGGCCATTCCTACGGCGGACGCCAAGCCAGCATGCTATGCGCCGAATTAGCTGAAAAATCCGCCACGGAATCCCAGAAGTTGGCTGCTGGCCTGCTTCTTCTGTCTTATCCTCTGCACCCGCCGCGCAAAACCGAACAGCTGCGCACGCAGCATTTCTTCCATCTGCAGACTCCGGCTTTGTTCGTCCAGGGCACGCGCGATCCTTTCGGATCGATCGCGGAAATCGAGCAAGCTTTAAAACTGATTCCGGCGAAGACGAAGTTGCTGACGGTCGAAGGCGCAGGTCACGATTTAGGATTAAAAGGAAAAGCGAAACGGGGAGAATTGACAGAGAAAGTACTGGCGGAATTCCAAGTGTTTTTCAAAGATTGATTTCCGCTTTGTGATCCGTGTAAATCCACAAAAATCCGTGGCTAAATAAAACCCGTGGCCACAGCCTAATTCACCCACCCCGACTTCGTCCCACCGTTTCCCTTGCGCGGATCGTCATCCGGCGGAATGTAATTGCCGTGCTCGTCGAAGTGGACGTCGCGATCGTGTTTGCGCATGTAGACTTCAAACTTCTTT
The DNA here is from genome assembly GCA_963789625.1 of uncultured Acidobacteriaceae bacterium. Classification (GTDB taxonomy): domain Bacteria; phylum Acidobacteriota; class Terriglobia; order Terriglobales; family Acidobacteriaceae; genus Sulfotelmatobacter. Next base: position 92,011 of record CAWBLK010000015.1, read on the forward strand.
GCCGCTTTCCGCCGCTTCCATCGGTAATAGGAATTATTCAGCCCGTAATACCACTCCGAAAGCGAAAACCGTCCCGACATGCCGCGCGAGGGCGCAAACTTCACGTATAAATATCCAAAAAACAAACCGCCCAGGTGAGCCATGTAGGCCGTGCCGCCACCGCCGCTGATGGCGAACGCCACCGTCACGACAATCAGGATCAGCACAAAATATTTTGCCTTGATCAGGAAGGGGAACGGAATCATCATGATTTCGTTCTCGCCAAACACCATGCCGAAAGCCATCAGAATGGCAAAGACTCCGCCGGAAGCGCCTACCGTCCCACCATCAGGAGTAATCAGAATGTGCGCAAAAGCCAGAACGATTGTGGTGAGCGCGGCTCCGATCACTCCCACAAAAAACAGTTCGAGAAAGCGCCGCATTCCCCAGGCTGCTTCAAAAGTCGAGCCGAACATCCAGATGCCAAGCATGTTCCCAAACCAATGCCAGAAGCCCACATGAATAAAGCTATAAGTGACAAGCTGCCAGATCGCGAAGTGGAATACCACGGTCCGGGGCACGAGGCCGAGATTGGCATACACCCACTCGATACCCCCGCGTGACCCGAACGCAGTCAGCCCAAGAAAGACCGCCGTATTGATTGCCAGCAGCCAGATCACCGCCCGCGTGAAGGGCGGGAAGCTCAACGTCATTTCTCGACCGCGACTGCGCAAGATAGCACGCTCCCCTTAGCAGTAGATACCCAAACTCAGCGTTCCGGCAAGGGCACCACCGGCACGCTCTGGTGCCCCTGGGCATCCACGGCCCTCACCGCAAAGATGACATTATCCTTCGAAAGTTGCAGCGTAAAACGGGTGACATTGCCAACCTTTTGGACGTACTCCCATTCCGGACTGGTCGTGGCCCGCCATAGGACCTCGTATCCCGTCGCCAACCCTCCCGGGGACGCCTCCCAAGTGAGCGTCGAATCATTCTCCAGATCCTTCGCCAGTAGATGTACATTGGCCGGCGGCGCTGGAGCCGCTGCCAACGACGCCAGCGTGGCCGCATTCAGCCGCGCCACATGCGCTACATAGTCGAAGTCGACAAACTTCTCCAGGTCGCCATATTGGATGCCGTTCTCAACCCGCACGTTCTGGTGCTGGTGATGGAAGTCCTCGCGAAATTCGGTGAAACGCACCGCGGCAAATCCCTGCTGGTTAAATGAATAGTGATCGCCGCCGCGCAGATACCGGTCCAACCGGAAGACCAGCAACGGCTTCACGCCTATATCGCTCTTATAGGCCCGGCCCACATCGGCGATGTAACGTGCCAGTTGCCGTGATCCGGAATCGTTCTCTCCGCCGAGTCCGCGAATCCGGCGGATCTCCTGCTCCGTGGCTGCGGCGGGCAGGCCCTCGGAAAATACGCGCACCACGGAATGATCTTGTTCCGCGCTCTTATCGCCGCCGACAATATCGTTATTCAGCACGGCCTCGAGATTCCAGCCCTGCTCTTTGGCCATTTTTTCTTTGACCATCTTCGCGAAGTGCGAGCTTCCGTTCAGCCCCTGCTCCTCACCGGCAACAGTCAGAAAAATAATCGTCGCCGGGAACTTCAGCTTGCTCAAAACTCGCGCGCATTCCAAGCTGACCGCAGTTCCGCTGCCATCATCGTTTGCCCCCGGAGCGTCGGCCTTCACGTCGAGGTCATCGCTGGGACGTGAATCGTAGTGACCGGTCACCAGCACGATGCGCTTCGCGTTCTCCGCATCCGTGCCTTTCAATACCGCATAAACATTGGTGATTACGGTGGGCTGAGGAATACGATCGGCAGCCGGCTCGGTGAAGCTGTCGGTCTTTACCTCCAGACAGCCGCCGCAGTCTTTGGAGTAGCGCTCCAACTCCGATTTGATCCACTCCCTCGCCGCGCCAACTCCGCGTCCGGCGGCGATCGACTCCGGGTCCTGCGCGGAAATTGTCAACCGCGTCCCGAAGCTCACAAGCTTCTCAATATTCGCCCGAATGCGTTCCGCCGAAACCTGCTGTAGCGCGGACACAATGCGGCCGTCAACAGCCATGGGCTCTATGCTGGTGTTACGCGGATTCGATTCTGCGGGGCCCTGAGCGAGCGCTCCCGCACCGAGAATCAACACGAGTGTAATGACGAAAAAACACGATCTTCCCCTGAGCGTAGAAATCACGTCCCCTCCATCGCAAGAAATGTCAAGGCTGGCAGCGGTTCCCGCCGGATGAAAAATTTCATCATCTACAGTCCCCGCCCCTTGACCTCCGGCGGGGAAGAATCTAAATATTATCAGTGGTATCTAAGGATGGTATCGAATGCGCCCGTGGAGGAGTCATGGTTCTTTGTCCTGAATGTGAAACCGATCTGGATGTCGAGGAAGAAGAGGTCGACGAAGGCGAAATTGTTTCTTGCCCGGAGTGTGGCACAGACTTCGAGGTAGTGACCACCAGCCCGCTTGAGCTGAAAGCAGTCGAAGAGGGCTACGTGGAAGAGGAAGAAGAAGTGGAGACCGAAGACGGTGACGACGCGTAGCGCTCGCGGCGCTCGTTTCCCCGCACGGCGACCCTTCTTTTGCCTCTTGCTTGCGTTTGTCTTTTCAGCTCTGAATCCTCATGTCTTACCAGTGGCGAATGCCGTTCCCGCGGACAAGAATCTAAAACCGACGGATCCCTATGCTCTCATTTTTGGCACGGTCTGGGGACCGGATGCTCGCCCCGTCTATGGCGTAAAAATAAATATTCGCCGCGCGGCAGACAAAAAGCCAAAGTGGCAGCTCTATTCCGATCACTCCGGCGAATTCGCCCAGCGCGTTGCCGCCGGCAAGAATGACTACGTCGTGGGAGCCGATCTCAAAGGCGTCAAGACTGCCGAAGGACATCGCTTGCATCTGGTGGAAGAGGTTCCGGTCCACGTAGAGTATGATGAACGCGTGGATATTGGCCTGCACCTCGCTCTGGACAAGTAAAGAAAAGTAAACGAAGATTCAGCGGCGAAGAGGAAAAGCCGTAGCACGATTGCTCAACCACATAGCCATGACCGCTAGATCATTGATTGCTAGAGCATCGATTAAGAGCACTTTCCTTATCGCCTGTTCGCTCCTCCTCGTCTTGTCCGTAACCGCCCACGCCGGCGACAAAGATAAATCACTGGGCAAACTGCTCTTCGGCAAAGTACTCGATCAGCAGGACAATCCCGTGGTTGGCGCCATTGTTTACCTGACGAACACGCGCACCCACGCCGTGAAGAGCTATATCGTCGGACAGGATGGCACCTACCGTTTCCCAGCGCTCTCGGCCACAGTGGACTACGAGGTCTATGCCCAGCACAACAAGGGCAAGAGCGACACCAAATCCGTGAGCCAGTTCGATGACCGATCCCAGGTCTATATCGATCTGAAGATTGATACGCGTTAAGATCGACACGCGCTAAGATCGCCTACGGCCCGCGAAAAGTGGCTGGCCTCCATGCAACTTTTTGCCGCCACAAGGGTTCAATAGTTAAAGATGTTTCTTGTGTGGGAGGAGAACCTTGAAAGTATCGCGCTTATTTCACAATAAGAATCGCCGCGCTGTGGCTACTGGAACATTGTTCGCAAGCCTGATTTTGACCGCCGTTTGGGCTGTTGCTCAAGGCGGAGCCATGAGCCCTTATCAGGGCGAAGGCGATGGTGTCAGCGCCGGCGGCAAGTGGATGGAGTTCCGTTCGGAAGACAAGATGACCGGCGCGAAGAAAGTCCGGTTTGAACTGCTCTCGAACAATTATCTGCGGGAAGACCCGGACTACAAACCGAGGGTCGAACTCGTGTGCACTAACGGCAAATACGATCACGCCTCCTTCAACCCCGGCGCCCGCCTGGGAAGCCCGGATTATCCTGGCTTCTGGGGCCAGCCGAAGATGGAGGTTTTGGTCCGCATCGATGGGAGCCACGACCATAAAGGCTGGAATTGGGAGCGCGACCGCTTCCTCTCAATGGATAAGGGCACGATCCGTGGTGCTATCGGAGCTGAGGTCTTCAATGTGGAAGTGAAGACCAGGACCGGTTACGCGATCGCAGAGTTCTCACCGGCCGGCGTGAATTTGGACGAGGTGAAGCACGCCTGCGATATCACTCCACATAAGCCGTAAGCAAAATTCGTCGATTGCGCGCCATGAAGGGCTGAGCCTACTGCGGGCTCAGCCTTTTTTGTTGTCAGGCAAAAAATTCGTGACCTTGGCGCTGCCCGTCAGTTACTTGCGCGGCTGGCGCATCTGCTGTTTTATTGGTGTCAGTCCTGCGGTTGAGATTCTGCGGTGACAGGCAGGCGAGGACCTAATCAAGATGGGCAGCAACGTAATCACTGGCGCGGCGTTTCTGCTGTTTGTGGTGGGAGTGCTGGTCTATATCGTCATCCTCTACAACGAACTGGTACGGTTGCGCAACGACAACGACCGCGCATGGGCCAACATCGATGTGCTGCTCAAGCAGCGCCACGACGAGATCCCCAATCTCGTGGAGACAGTGAAGGGGTACATGCAGCACGAGCAGCAGACGCTGCTGGCCGTGACGCAAGCACGGGCCGCCTCGATGAACGCGGCCAGCATCACGCAGAAGGCTACGGCTGAATTGACGATGACGGTAGCGCTGCGCGGGCTGTTCGCCGTGGCGGAAAATTATCCGCAGCTTAAGGCGAACGAAAACTTTCTCAAGCTGCAGGCGCGCATCAGCGAACTGGAAGAGCGCATCGCCGACCGCCGTGAGTTCTTCAACGATGACGTCAACACCTACAACACCCGCATCGGCCAGATCCCCGAAGTATTTGTGGCCAGCTTCATGGAACTGAAACCGCGTGCTTTCTTCAAAGTGTCCGATGAAGATCGCAAGCTGGTGGAGGTAAAGTTCCAGGGTGCGGCGGGAGCATAGAATTCTTTCGTGGATTGCGTTCTTGAAGTTTCTTCTGCTCGCCAAACCAGGAGTTCTGTTAGCGTAGGAGCCATGCGTCCCCAGCCCCTCATCTGTGTCACGGATGTCGAAGCCAGCAGCCGGTGGTATCAGCGACTGCTGGGCTGCCGCGGGACTCACGGCGGCAAGCAATATGAGCAACTGGTGATGGATGGCCGGCTGATCCTGCAATTGCACAGCTTCGAAGTCGAACATCATCACGGCCCCATCGGCAATCGCGCCGACAGACCCTACGGCAATGGTGTGCTTCTCTGGTTCGAGGTGGATGACTTCGACGCGGTAATGCAGCGTGCCGTTGAAATGGGTGTCGAGATCGCGCGGCCTCGCCATCGCAACCCTCCCGATGATGACGACGGCGGCCCCAACCATTGGGAGTGTTGGATGCGGGTGGCGAGTCGGGGAGAGCACGAGCCTTATCAGCATCCGCGGCGACATACCCTACGGATTGGTGAGATTCACTGTTGGGAGGTGGATGATTGCGACCCGGAATGGCTGCTGAAGAAATGACCGTCGTGATCGCCAGCCCTGCTATGGAACCGCCGACGGTACGCTGGCAGCCCGGGCCCTTGGATCTTGGATTCCTACCTAGATGCCTGCGCCCTGACTTGCCAGCAGTAATGACAATGCTCCAACTATTTCACGCCAGCAGTTTGGCGGCGTCTTTCGCGTAATACGTGAGGATAATGCTCGCCCCTGCGCGGCGAATGCTCTGCAGCGATTCCATCATCACGCGGTCGCGCTCGATCCATCCATTCCGGGCGGCAGCTTCGATCATGGCGTATTCGCCGGAAACCTGATAGGCGGCCAGCGGCAGATCGAAACGTAGGCGGGCTGCGGCGATTACATCGAGATAGGGCATGGCGGGCTTGACCATGATCATGTCGGCGCCTTCTTCGATGTCGAGTTCGATTTCGCGCATGGCTTCGCGCAGGTTCGCGCCATCCATCTGATAAGAGCGGCGGTCGCCAAATTGCGGCGCTGAGTCGGCGGCTTCGCGGAATGGACCGTAGAATCCCGACGCGAACTTCGCAGCATAGGAAAGAATCGGCGTGTTGATGAAGCTGGCATCGTCGAGCGCGCGGCGGATGGCGGCGACCCGGCCGTCCATCATGTCGGAGGGAGCGATGATGTCGATCCCGGCCCGGGTGAGCGAAACCGAGGTGCGCGCCAGGAGTTCAAGGCTGGCGTCGTTGTCGATTTCGAATTTGGAAACCGCGCCGGCCACGATCGATGCCAGCTCCTCAAGGACTTTTTCTTTTTCATCCTGGTTTTTGACGGCGGCCGCTCCACGGCGGGCAGTATGCAAAGCGTCTCTTGCCGCAGCTCCCAAAGATTGGGGCGAAGTGCCCGGCTTTACGATTCCACAATGTCCATGCGACATGTATTCGCAGAGGCACACGTCGCCCATCAGGATCAGCTCCGGCACAGCACGTTTCAAGGCGCGGGCCGCTTGCTGCACGATGCCGTCATCGGCCCATGCGCCGGTGGCCACGTCATCTTTTTTTTCAGGAAGACCGAAGAGAATCACTGCGGGCACGCCCAGGGAGTAAACTTGCTGCGCCTCTTTCACGGCCTCATCCACCGAGAGGTTGAACACGCCGGGCATGGAGCGAACTTCCTTGCGGATGCCTTCACCGGGGCAAACAAACATGGGATAGACAAAGGCGTCGGGAGTAAGCCGGGTTTCGCGCACCAGGTTGCGAAGCTGGTCGGTGCGGCGGAGACGGCGAAGACGGGTAATGGGAAAAGCCATAGGCACCTGAGATTTCTGAGCGTGGAAATAGGCGCGGCGGCTCCACACCCAGGCCAATTCTAGCAGGGGGATGGGAGGAAAGGATTCGCCGGGATTAGGTCCAGCCCGCGGCGTTCAGCGTTTTATCAGCAGGAGGTGTGACGAAAGTAACCTGCTGAACCCCGAAAGCGGTCTGGGAATCCCTGGTTTCTTCCATAAAATGGAGGCGGATGAGTCTGTCTGGACGCTATCGCTGGTTTCTGCTCGCGGGCGGGGTGACGCTGGCATTCGCCGCGGTGTCGGTGACCGCGTCGCGCGGTCCGGTCTTGACGGCGATGGCTGACATTGCGTATTTGGTGCTCACGCTCGGTACGGGTAGAGTGATGCTGGCCAATGCACGATCGGCGCAAGGAGCTAACCGGCGGTTCTGGGCGCTGATGGGCTCGGGCTGCATTCTCTGGGCGTGCAATCAGGCGGCCTGGGTATATTTTGAGGCCTTCCGCCACACCACTTTCCCTGATCCTTCGATCATGGATGTGTTCTTGTTCGTCCACCTGGTTCCGATGATTGCCGCCGTTGGTTTGCGTCCACATCGGAGCGAGGGCGAGCAGAAGTTTCGCGTGGGCACGCTGGATTTTCTAATGCTGCTGGTTTGGTGGGTGTTTCTATATGCCTTCGTTGTCTTCCCGTGGCAATACGTGTCGCTGAATGTGGCGGAATACGACAGGACCTTCAGTCCACTCTACCTGGTCGAAAGCGGGGTGCTGGTATTGGTGCTGGGCATTGCTGCATGGAGAGCGGCTGCTGGATGGAAGATGATCTATCTGAACCTAATGGCCGCCAGCGCACTTTATGCGCTGGCCTCGCAGTGGGTAAACCTGGCGCTGGTGCACGGAGGGTACTACACCGGGAGTCTTTACGACGTTCCGCTTCTGGGCGCTGTGTGCTGGATGGCGGCAACAGCGCTTACAGCACGCCAGTGGCAGCCGGAAACCGCCGCGCCCGGGGACGACAACAAATGGGGCGCGATGGCCCTGCGGTTGGCGATTCTGGCGATTCTTTCTTTGCCCGTGCTGGGCCTGTGGACCTACCAATGGGATAGTTCGCCGGCGCCGGCGCGGACCTTCCGCATGTTCACCGTACTCGCGGCGATGCTTGTGCTGGGCGCGTTCGTCTTCCTGCGCCAACATATCCAGGACCGGGCGCTGATCCGGGTACTCGAAGAGTCGCGCCGCAGCTTCGAAACCGAGCAACGATTACAGACCCATCTAGTGCAGAGAGAGAAATTAGCTTCTCTAGGCCAGCTAGTAGCCGGAGCAGCAAACGAGATCGGGCACCCTCTGACGGCAATCATGGGATATTCGGAGAAGCTATGGTCGAACCAGAGGTTGACCAGCGAGCAGGATACGCTGGTCCGCAAGATTGTTCACCAATCGCAGCGAACCCGCGAACTGATCTCAAGCCTTCTGAGTTTCGCTCAGCAGAGTTCCGGGGAAAAGGCGATGGTCGATTTGTGCATGCTTCTGCAGCGCAGCGTGCAGATGCGCGAACTGGAACTGCACGATCAGAAAATTCACATCGAAACCTCGCTGGAACCGAACCTGCCAAAAGTATGGGGTGACGGCCACCAGCTCTTTCAAACATTCGTGCAGATCGTTGAAAACGCACTGGACGCGCTCGAAGAGGCCGGCGGCGGGTTGCTTCGGGTCACTGCCGGCCGTCAGGGAGAACAAGTGGTGGTGCAGTTTTCTGATACCGGGCCTGGTATAAAAGAGCCGGATCGAGTATTCGACCCTTTCTATACCACGAAGCCCATCGGCAAAGGCACAGGTTTGGGATTGAGCGCCGTGTACGGCGTGGTGCAGGATCACAAGGGCCTGATCACCTGCCAGAACAAAGCGGAGGGCGGCGCTCTGTTCGTGCTCGTGTTGCCCGTGGCCAGCGAGCAAGCCTCCCGCGCACTGGCGGTCGCTCAGTCGTAAACGCGACTCCCGGTTGTTAATTGCTAACTGCCAATTGCTAACCGCCATTCGCCTCTTGCCAATCCTGTAACATGAAATCCGATGTCTCAGCCGCTCATCCACAACTCCGCGCGCGTGCTGGAGTTCGACGCCCTGCGCGAGCTGTTGCGCGGCTACGCCTCTTCACCGCTCGGCTACGCAAAGATCGCAGCTCTTGCGCCCTCCATCGATTCCGCCTGGATCGAGGAGCAACAGGAGTTGACCGGGGAAGTGCGCGACTTCCGCCGCGCCGGTGGACGCTTTGAGTTTTCCGGCCTGCTGGACATAAAGGAGTTGGTAAAAAAATCCCGGATCGCAGGTGCTGTGATCGAAACCGCAGAGATCCGCGATGTCCTGCTCCTTGTGGACCGCGCCGCCGAGTGGCGCGAGATTGCTCTTCATCCTCCCGCGAACGTGCGGACGGAGTGGCGGCGAACCCGCGCACTTTCCGAAGCCGTGCCCGACTTCACGGAATTTTTGCGCGCCTTCCGCAACAAAATTCAGCCCGATGGAACTCTGGAAGACGGTGCTTCGCCGGAGCTGGCGCGGATTCGCCGCGAGATTGAAAAACAGAGGCGCGGTATTCAGGACTCGCTGCGCGGTTATCTGCGAAAGCTCGCCGAAGGCGGCACGGTGCAGGAAGAACTGATCACCATTCGCGGCGAGCGCTTTGTCATCCCGGTGAAGATCGAGCAGAAGCGGCGTGTGCAGGGCGTAGTGCACGGCGCGAGTTCCAGCGGCCAGACGGTTTTTGTCGAGCCGCTCGAAACCATCGAGCAGAACAACGAACTCGTCCGCTTGCTCGACGAAGAGCAGGCAGAGATTCACCGCATTCTGCTGGAGATGACGCGGCGCATCGGCGAAGAGGCGGAGTCAATTCTGGCTTCGGCCGAAGTACTCGCCGAGTTGGAGCTGCAGTTCGCCAAAGCCCGCTTCGCCGAAGACTACAACTGCGTAGCAGTAACGCTGAGCGGAGATCAGCACGGCTCATGTGGGGACAGCCGCCCCCGGCTGTCCGCGAGCGAAGCTCGCTTGCTTCTGCACAACGCCCGCCACCCTCTGCTGGAACGAAACCTAAAACTCAAAAACGCGGCCGTAGTTCCCATCACGGTAGAACTCGAAGGCGAACGTCGCCAGCTAGTCATCACCGGCCCGAACACCGGCGGCAAGACCGTAACACTCAAAACCGTGGGCCTGTTGGCCTTGATGGCGCAATCAGGAATTCCGGTTCCCGCTGATCGCGCGGAAATGCCGGTGTTCGATGCTGTTTTAGCGGATATCGGCGACTATCAATCCATCGAGCAGAATCTCTCCACGTTCTCCGCGCACGTTACCAACATCGATTTCATTTCACGCACCGCGACCGCGCAATCGCTGGTGCTGCTAGACGAACTGGGTTCTGCAACCGACCCGGAAGAAGGTGCAGCTCTCGCCGTCGCCATTGCTGGGCACTTCGGTCGCATCGGCTGCATGACGGTAATTTCCACGCATCACACGTCGTTGAAGGTCTATGGCGCGAATACTTCGGGCGTGATCAACGCATCGGTAGGCTTCAACGAGAGCACGCTACAACCTACTTACGAATTAAAGATTGGAGTGCCGGGAGCGTCGGCGGGAATCAACATCGCGCAGCGTCTGGGATTGAATCCCGCGATCATCGAAGCGTCACGGGCGCGCCTCGGCACGCAAGCTCGCGATGTGGGAGAGTTCCTCGATAAGCTTCACGCCGGCTTGCGCGAGATGGAAGGCGAGCGGCTGCGTCTGCAAAAGGGCCAGCAAGATCTCGAACGCGAACAAAAACGCTTAGCGGTTGAAGAAAAAAAAGAGCAGCAGGCCAAGATTCGCGAGATGGAGAAGAAGCTCGAGAGCGTTCTCCGCGACTTCGAATACCACGCGCGCGAAGCGGTAAATGCCATCCAGGACAAGGCCGCGGCACAGAAGCTCTCGAAAGACGCCGAGCGTCGCATTGCCAAGATGCGGCGCGAATTTCGCGAGCAGTTCGATTCCACCGTGGTGGCGCACGCCAGTGGAGCCGATCAGGACGACCCTCACGCCCAGCCGCAGGTGGTGAAGCACGTCTCCGAAGGCGACAGCGTCAAGCTGAAATCGACCGGCCGCGCGGCGACAGTCTTGCGCAAGCTGGATGACTCCCACTTTGAAGTAGCGATGGGCGCGATGAAGATGAAGATCGCGCGCGACGACATCGCCGAAGTGTTTGCCAGCGCCCGTTCGGCGGATTCTCCGGTGAAAGCGGCGCGGGCGCGCGGAATTTCGGTGTCACTGAATAACGAAAATGAAAGCCAGAACGCAGCTTCTGAAATCAATGTGATCGGCTACACCGTCGACGACGCCACGCGCGCCGTAGAAAAATTTGTGGACCACGCATTTCTTAGCCGGACTGCCGCGAGTGCGCGTTGTTCACGGCAGCGGCATGGGCATCCTACGCAAAGCCTTGCGCCAAGCCCTGCAGCAACATCCGCACGTGGAATCCGTAGCCGAGCCTCCGCAGAATGAAGGCGGGGGTGGGGCGACGGTGGTGGAGTTGCGGGTGTAAGTGAGCCTGTCAGACCAACTGTCTCACTAGGAGAGTCATGGAGTTTCGTCTTATATACGACGGCGGCCTGCTTAAAGCTGCCAGCGCCAAGAATCGCCGTCCATGGGAAAAGCACGCTATTCGTAGGCAGCTGCATTCACAACTTAAAATGCTCTGGGAGATTCATCCAGCCTTGAAACACTATGCCGCACACACTGTCGAAGAACGTGGCAGGCCGCCGCAAAAGTTCCTGGACGCACTGGCCCATACCCACAAGAGAGCTGATACCGGGTTTATTCCCATAATCACCGAGCCAAACGGCCTAATGTGCCAATTGGATGTTCTTTTGCTACGTCCCGAAAGGCCCGGCCACTTGATCGAGGAAACTGGAGACATCGACAATCGAATGAAGACATTGCTAGATGCTCTGAGAATTCCTGAGGACGGAAATCAAATAGTACGCAAGAGCACCGACGACCCTGATCCGAACCCAATGTACTGTCTATTGCAGAACGACAATCTAATCACGGGATTCAAAGTGACAACTGACTTTCTCTTGCTTCCCATTCCACCCGATCAGGGCCAGAATTATGCGGTAGCTGTTATCACTGTCACAACGTCCAATGTCGATCCGTTTGGCTCTCCATGGGAATTACATCTCTAGCGTATAATTCCCGGCATTATGTGGCCGTGGCAAGCATTTGATTGGGGAGTGTTTTGGGCAATTCTGGCGGTGGCCTTTATTTGTTTCGTTGCAGCAAATCTAATCCATCTTTTCATTTCCCGCCTAAGCGAATGAAGGCGTGGTAATAAGGTCTGCCTTTTCCTAGGCCTTTCAACGGGATAGCAACATATTCCACAGCTTTTCCGCAGGCGAATGCGACTGCTATATTCCCATGAGTGCCCTTCTAGCTGACAATCCAAAAGGGAGAAGTGTCGGTCACCTAACCCATCATCCATCCATGCCCGCAGAAGATTTCAAAGAAGTCGTCAAGCAGCAGGCGGACATCGTCCGCATCATCGGCGACTACATCAAGCTGAAGAAGGCCGGAGCGTCGAACTATGCCGGGCTTTGTCCGTTTCACGGGGAGAAGACGCCGTCGTTTTCCGTGCACGCCACAAAGCAATTTTATTACTGTTTCGGCTGCCATGAGAAAGGGGATGTTTTCAAGTTTGTGCAGAAGATCGAGAACATCACCTTCCCCGAAGCCGTGCGGCTGGTGGCGCAGAAGCTGGGGATTCCGCTACCCAAGGCCACGTATTCGAGTCCAGCCGAGGCGCGAGATGCCAAGCTGCGCGCGCAGTTGCTCGACGCACAGGAGCGTGCCGCTGCATTTTTTCAGGAATGCCTGAAGCGTCCCGAAGGCGCGCGGGCCAGAGAATATCTGGCCGGGCGCGGATTGGATGCAGAAACAATTGCGCACTTCCGCATCGGCTACGCGCCGGATTCCGGCTTTCTCCTGCGTGACCGGTTGGCCGGCGAATTCAGCGAAGAGGTGCTGCGGGAGAGCGGGCTGTTCTCATGGAAGCAGGAAGACAGCCGTCAGGAGACCAAGATTCCTCGCTCCGCTCGGAATGACAACGATGAGGGATTGGACCGGGTTGAGCCAACGACTAACGACCAACGACCAACGACAATCTATTCCAAATTCCGCAACCGCGTAATGTTTCCCATCGCCAACGATGCAGGAAAAATCATCGCCTTCACAGGTCGCACGCTGACTACCGACGAGAAAGCTGGCCCGAAGTATCTGAACTCTCCGGAGACCGGAATTTATTCTAAGGGACGCGTCCTCTTCAATCTTGACCACGCGAAAGAAGCAATCCGCAAGTTGGACTACGCGATTCTGGTCGAAGGCCAAATGGATTGCATTTCCGTTTATGCCGCCGGATTTCACAATGTGATTGCCAGCTCAGGCACGGCGTTTACCGAGATTCAGGCGAAGCTGCTGGGCCGCTTCAGCAAAAACGTAGTGGTCAACTTCGATCCCGATACAGCGGGAGCGAAAGCCACCGAGCGAACGCTCGGCCTGCTGGTGGAAGAAGATTTTCAGATCAAAGTTCTCACGCTGGAACAAGGATTCGATCCCGACCTATTCATCCGGCGCAAAGGCAAAGATCGCTACAGTGAAGCTCTGCGGCATTCGCAAAAGTACTTCGACTATCTGATCGACCGCGCCCGAAGTCTTTTTCCAGCCCGCAATCCCGAATCAAAGCAGAAAGCAGTCAACTACCTGCTGCCGCACATTCAGCGCGTCCCCAGCCGAATCGTGCGCGACGAACTCAGCCAGGAAATCGCGCAAAAAATCGGTATCGATTCAACGGTTCTGCGGCAAGAGTTGCGGCATGTAGCTTCGGAACGCTCCGCAGCCGCTGTGAAATCAACTCCCGAGGCACAAGCCACCGACGCTGAGCGGATTCTCATCCGCGCCCTGGCTTCGGCGCGGCAGATCCAGCCCGGTACCGAACATCTTTCCGCCCGCGACGGCAGCCGTGACATTGTTAAAGAGGAAGAATTCGATCCCGCGCGCCAGGCGCAGTATGTACTGCAATCCGAAGCCCTGCATCGCGGGCTGGCGACGGAATCCTTGATCGATGCCCTGCTCAATACCGCGGCGGAAGTTGCCGATGTAATGGAGATGCCATGCTCCGAAAGCGAGCGCCGGATGCTGGCCTCCATCCTGTTGAAGGAGGACGAAGAACTTACCGCTGAGCGCGTGGAGGGCGCAGTGCGTGCTCTGCGCCGCATTCACCTGCGGCGCAGGCTGGAACAGGTGCAGCGCGAGCTAAGCAAGCCCGGAGTCGGCGAGGATAAAGCGCTCCGGAACGAATTGCTGCTTGAAAAAGATCGGCTGAGCCGTGCGCTGCGCGATCCCAGCCTAGCGGAAGACGGGTTAAGAAATGCTCTGGGAAACCAGAAAACAGCTTGAAACAAAACAGCACTTAGAACCATCTAAGTATTTAGCAGAGTTAGGGATAGCGGCGGCCAACGGGACGATTTGCGAGGCAAATGATAGACGGAGCAGCACTTATATGCTAAACTCCATAAGTTTGTGCTAGGTGCACAACTCCGCACTGCCCCAGATTCCCACCTGTAAAGACATTACCACACGCTCGGCGTGAGCGAATTGAACGGATTTGAGGAAACCTTTTTGGCTCTTGAAGACAAGTACGACGATATTAAAAAGCTGGTCGATGCCGGTAAAGAGAAGGGCTATTTAACCTACGACCAGGTAAACGAGTTAATACCGCAGGATGTGGTGAGTCCCGAAGACCTTGACGATCTGCTTACCACGATCGGTACGCAGGGCATTGACGTGCTCGAAGGTCCGAAGCTGCCTTCCGCCGCGCTCGATAAGAAATTTGAAGAAGGCGAAGAAGGCGAGGACGTTGAACTCGACCTCACTCCCGGCGCTCTCGAAAAAACCAACGACCCCGTCCGCATGTACCTGCGCGAGATGGGCACCGTGCCCCTGCTCACGCGTGAAGGCGAAGTCGAAATCGCCAAGCGCATTGAGCGCGGCCAGATTCGCGTGCTCAAGGCGCTTTCGCGCTCGCCCATTGTGATTCACGAGCTGCTCGCCATGGGCGAAGACCTCAAGAAAGGTGTGCGCTCGATTAAAGAAGTCGTCACCTTCGATGAGGAAGAAATCACCGACGAGATTCTGCAGAACCGGTTGAACGAGTTCACCGGCAAGATCGACAACATGGCGAAGCTCTACAAAAAAGTCGCCGTGGTGCAGGAAAAATACGTTGCGGTGTCGCAAAAGAAGCGTCCCAAGGACCATCGCCGCGCCCGCCGCAACTTTGCTCGCGCCATCGTGCGGGTTTCGATCGCGGTACGCAAACTGGGATTCACCAACGCCGAGCGCAAACGACTGATCGACCGTGTCAACAAAACCGTCGACAGCATGCGTTCGCTCGACCGCCAGGCGCAGAACCTCGACCGCAAGGCCGACGCCACCCGCAGCGAAGAGCAAAAAAAAGAATATCGCCGCCAATCCCGCGCCGTAAGAAGCGAGATTGAAAAGCTCGAAGTCGAAGCCGGCCTGTTGTTCCAGGAGATCAAGCGCACGCAGCGCGAAATCATCCAGGGAGACATGGATGCGGAGCAGGCCAAGCGCGAGCTGATCGAGGCCAACCTGCGTCTCGTAGTTTCGATCGCGAAAAAGTACACCAACCGCGGCCTCCAGTTCCTCGACCTCATTCAGGAAGGCAACATCGGCCTGATGAAAGCCGTCGACAAATTCGAATACCGCCGCGGCTACAAGTTTTCCACGTATGCCACATGGTGGATCCGGCAGGCCATCACCCGCGCAATCGCCGATCAGGCGCGCACCATCCGCATCCCGGTGCACATGATCGAGACCATCAACAAGCTGATCCGCACCTCGCGGCAGCTGGTGCAAGAGCTGGGACGCGAACCTACGTCGGAAGAAATCGCCAAGAGAATGGATATTCCCGTCGCGAAAGTGCGGAAAGTGCTGAAGATCGCACAGGAGCCCATCTCGCTTGAAACCCCGATCGGCGAAGAGGAAGATTCGCATCTCGGCGACTTCATCGAAGACCGCGCCGTAGTCTCGCCGGCCGAAGCCGTGATCAACGTCAACCTCAAGGACCAGACCGGACAGGTCCTGCGCACGCTGACCCCGCGCGAAGAAAAAGTAATCAAGATGCGCTTCGGCCTCGAAGACGGCAGTGAGCACACGCTCGAAGAAGTCGGCCAGTCGTTCGCCGTAACCCGCGAACGCATCCGCCAGATCGAAGCCAAGGCGTTGCGTAAGCTAAGGCATCCGTCGAGATCGCGCAAGCTGCGGGCGTTTATGGATGGAGTCAGGGACTAGCTCCGCTTAGGACAGACACCGTCGTCTGCCTTGATCGCCGCTGTTTCCGCCGTAGCTAAACGGAGGCGGGGGGATCAGCTTGGCCATGGCAGAATCGAAGAGCGTGAACGCCACCGGCACTGTCTCCTGCGAGCAATACGGATTCATCAGACGTGGAGGCACAGCAGGTGAGTTCGACATCATTCTGAAAGTGGCATACTTCGTCCCCCCGTTCAAGATTCCACACAATTAACCTGTTACCGGAGCAAGACGAAGTATGTTGCCCATCCTCAGTTAGCACTGCACCATAAACATTCCCACGTGGACTCTTCAAAAGATAGAGTACTCGGCCAGTTTACAATTCCCAGACTTGTACGGAGCCATCGCCGCCAGCGATAACTCGGCTTCCATCGGCCGTAACCGCCAAAGAGTTTATATGCCGTCCATTCGAACAAGGAAACGTGCGGACCAGCTTCCCCGTGTCCAGTTGCGACATTTTCATTCGCGTCCCCGAAACAACGGCCAGGCCGTGTTTGCCGTCCGGAGTTATCGCAACTACATATTCCTCTGATGAGTGACGGCACAGAGTGCGCAATTTTTTCTCTTTTCCTAAATCCCACAGTTCGAGCGGACCCTCATACCGTCCGCACAGGAGCTGTCGACCGTTTGGAGTAACAGCCATCGAGACAATGTCCTCTCCCGCGAGGGCACCCAAAGTACACAGTTTTTCGTTCGTTTCCAATTGCCACAATTCTGGGGGCTTTTCTGTCTGAGTGACAATCACCTTCCCACGCGGTGCGACAGCGGTCGCCCATATGTAATCATCCTCCCCCATGCCTTCGTCCCGTGGCAACTTCAAGCTGCCTGGGTTTCCTCCTGTCCTGAGATCCCACAACTTAAGCGTTTTGTTGTCAGTGGCAATTGAAACAAAACACGGACTGTCCGGACTAGGTATGACACTAGTCACAATCTCATCGTGCCCACGTAACCTGTCGATGTATCGCTCCCTTCTCCAGATTCCATAACTGCAGGTTCCATTCACTCGAGACCGAAAGGGCCCGTCTGCAATCAGGGGTTATGGCTATAGCCTTCATGGCGATGTCGTCTTCGCGTACGCGGTGCCACTGCCAGGTCCGCTTTGCAGCCCCAGATTCAAGATCCCATATTGTGACGCTGCCATCGAACGAAGCGGAGACCGCCCGCTTCCCGCTTGGCGCGACTCCAACCGCGGTGACACAATAATCGCGGTTCACGATCTCAAGATCCAATGAGCAAAGTTCCTGCCCTGTTTCCAAATTCCAATATTTCAAGGAACCGTCGAAGGACCCAGAAACCACGTGCGTACCATCCGCTGTTACTGTGACAGCGTTTCCCTCGTCACGATGGCCTCGGAGCGAATTCAACCATCGACGTGTCTTAAGATCCCACAATTTAGACTCGCATCTGATCCCGTCGAAATTAGCCGTCTTCCGTCCGGCGTTACGGCCAAAGCATTAATCTCGTCATCTTGTGTCTTGATGCTCGGAGTCTGTTGACCGGTTTCAAAGTCCCAGATTTCCAGATCGCCCCCGTTTGAACCGGCGATGACGCACTTTCCGTCAGGCGTGACCGTGGCGCTGCGTAGCCATCCCCCCGATCTCTGGAATGCGTGCAGTTCGCGACCAGCGGCAAGGTCCCATGCCTTAAGATCGCCGCTTACGACGGAAACTGAGATAGCGCGGGTACCGTCTGGCGTAATCGCGACTATGTAGGCATTGCCTGATTTCACGTCGATGCTGCAACGTTCCTGCCCGGTTTTCAAATCCCACAACTTCAACCTTCTACCGCCAGACAATGCAAGGGCGGCATCAGGAGTGATCGCGACACTTCGAACAGGCTCGCCGACTCGTATCGTCCGCTCCAGAGGATCGCCCGGACGAGCAAGGCATGACAACACAGGTTCAAGCCACCAGCCACGCTCGAGCATTCGCGCTCGGCTGAGCATGTCTTCAATGGGTCCAGATTTCACGTCATAAAGGCGTGCGACTAGCTGCTGGGTCAGCTGGTTTGAATCATTGTCGAGTACGTGAGCAGAAAGCCCAAGGGCCTCATGGACAAGACGGGCATCCTGGCCAGCTGCAAACCGCTCGAAGTCGTTGAGCAACTGCTGCACATCCGTTGCAGCGAGCTTGGCCCGTAACCAGTCAAAACCAACCAGGAGATCCTGGAGTTCACTCTCGCGCTTCGCCTCGCGAAGGTGGTATGAAACCTGCTGAAAGAAGTATCCGTCGTTTGGGCCTGAAGGCCACCCATGTTTGCACTTCAACGTGTACGCATCTAGTAATTTGTTGTGAAGCGCGATCAAACTTGGTCCTTCGGCATGCTGGCGCACGAAGTCTCCCTGCAAGTCGTGGAGCGCCAGACGACCCCGTCTGTCGCGCCCCGCCAACGAGGCATCAACAAACCGGTCCGCAATTCCTTGCGTGGTGTCGCGATCACAATTCCAAAGTACTGCTAGAGCGGCCTCAGGAACCGGCACGTCCGCTGCAAACGCCGCGAGGTCGTAATAGCGATCTCGCAGATCCGGCTCCAGCGAATCGACGCTGATTTGAATCGCTTTCAGCAGGCTCGGATAGCGGTAGGATGGGAACTTAAGCCGGATCTTTCCCAGATCGGCAGAACGGAACTGCCGGAGGAGAACCTCCCAGCGGTCCGGCTTGCCACGAGCCATGGCTCCGATCATTGCAACCGCCAGGGGCAGGTAGCCGCACTCCCGTATTATTTCGTGCGCGGCGACGGGCAGGCTTTCAATCGCTGTTCGGGCATACCGCGCTAGTATTTCCAGCGCTTTAGGGGGCTCCAGCACGTCGACGCAATGCTCGAACGCCCCAAGGGCTGCCGCCACGCTTGCTTCCCGAGTTGTGAAAACGATCTTACAACGGGGCGCCTCCGCGCGAAAAGGCTCGACAAACTGGGAGTCCCACACGTCATCCAATACGATGAGGGCTGCCTTCTCCCGCAGAATCGCCCGAAGGCGCTGGGTACTCTGCTCGGGAGTATCGAACCCAGTAGTGGGCTCCCCGAGCGCTCTCGCCACGTCACGCATCTGAGCGACGAGGTTCCCCGGCTCTTGACCAATGGTAACCCAGGCGATTCCGTCCGGGAACGCGGCTTGCACCGCTTCGTCGCGGCGGCACAGGGCCTGCGCGAGGACAGTCTTACCAACTCCGCCCATGCCGCGCACTCCAGTGACGGCAACCTGACGAGCCACGTCGTCACTCATAAGAGCAGCCCGCAAGGGATTCAGCGCATCTGCGCGTTCCACGTAGCTAAGAGGCAGCGGCGGCACCGTTTCATAGTTTGTCCTGAAATAGCGTGGCTGAAGCTCGATCTTTTGACGAGCACCGATATCTAAAAGCAGCTGCCTAAACCCTTCCTGGTATGGGGTATCTTCTGAGAAATCTCGATAATGCGCACACTCCAAATACACGGGCCGATCGGCGTCGCGCTGAACCAAGACCGGAATGACACACTTACCGTTCCGTAGCGAGCGTAGCTGCTCACCACGGCAGACGTCCGACACAAAAGACGCAGCACTCATCAGTGCAAGCACCACATCGGACCGGTCCAGTGCCTTTTCAATCTCGACTGACCAGCTTGCACCTCCGCGAATGCGCGAAGCGTCGAGCCAAACAGAAAATCCCCTGGCGCTAAGGTCTTGTTGCAAGCGGAAAGCAAGATCTACCGCGTCTTTGTGAGCATAGGAGATGAACACCGCGCACGGTTCTGCGGCCACATCTGGGGCCGCCGAAGACCTAGCGTGCCGTTTTTTTTCCCGCTTCAGAGACATACTCCGCTCAGTGGTCGTCTAGCGTGAATAGACGTTAGCAGAATCGATTCTTCCAAGCCAACGTCGCACAACGGGGTGCCCATATCTCAGGTTTTCTAGACTTGGGCAGAATTTTCCCGTTCTTGGGATCGTTTCCATTTTTTTCTTAGAATTCTCTTGCCTTCGGCTTTTCATTGCTGTCGAATAAAAAAATAAGGCGGCATTCACGAATTTTCTCCGAATGCTGCCTTCTTCATTCCGAGGTAGTGGCATGGAAAAGCGGAAGAACCGAACACACCAGAAAAATCAGACGCCGAAAATCGCCGACAAGAAACTTCGCGGCGAATGGGCCGAGATGGTTTTCATGACACGCGCCATCGAACTGGGTTTGCCAATCAGCAAGCCTTGGGGAGAGATGCAGAGCTACGACTTTGTCGTGGGCCGTACGCGCCACTTCGTGTCCGTGCAGGTCAAATCCACTATCGCCGAATTAGGCACGGGTTACGTCTGCACCGTGCGCGGCGGGCACAAGCCCTACCCGCCCGGCTCCTTCGACTTTCTCGCCGCCTACGTCGTTCACGAAAACACCTGGTACATCATCCCTGAAGAAGAAATTTTGGGTCAAGACTGCGTTACGCTCTACCCGAAATCGCCGAAAGCCAAGTATGAAAAGTATCGCGAGGCGTGGCATCTGCTTGGTCTCGATGCTGACCGGCGGGGTACATCGACAGTATCCAAGGCTGCGCGGAAGAATTCTCGGCTGAGCCCGCGCAGTTGATATCGTCGCAAGCATACACGAAGGTCCCTCGCTTCGCTCGGGATGACAGTCACGTCGACGATTATTTCGTTAATTTGTTTCGGCGGGTTATTTTTCACAACGTCTAAGTTATTGAAAAAATCGAAACGCTCAATTCTCGGGCCGCGATTCGTGCGGGCTTTTCCTCAGGCTTCCACAAGCAAGTCTCATCGTCCACAGTTTGTTCACAAGAGCGAAATGTTTTTCGATTGCGGGTCGCAACATTCTGCTTCAGAGTGGGTTCAGCGAATACGTGGTAATTCTCGCGGCTTGCCGAATGATGAATGTTGGCGGAGCCAGTGGCAGACTGGCAATTCTCGAGGGTGAATTGCCGGGGGAAAATTGGAAGCGCGCGTGAGCGCGTACCGGTTGCCCGGGCATTGCGGCCTCCTCTACAGCTTGCTCTTTGAGTGAGTTGGGCCGCTGGCCGTCGCAGGGGTTGCAGAGCGATGGTTCTCCGAATCATATTCTGCAGCCAGTGCTGGTAAAAGTGGCGCTCCATGCAAGTGTGAGTGCTGTCGGACCAGTACCGTCGTCTCGCCGCTCCTAGCGGCGGGAAGGCAAGACGAGAGATCCACGAACGATGCGGCTTGGGATGGCTGGCCCGGGCCGCATTTGTTTTTCACGATAGATCACTCTTCCGTGCTTGACTTCTATTTCGCTGTTTGTTCTCCTACAATCTGATTCGCTAATTAGTTGCGATTGTGCGAAGTAATTCGTCGAGAAAACTTTCTGCAATTCGAACTGGTTTTCCAGAGGATGCGCCTCGCTTTCACAAGGCGCGTACGGTTAGTGTTCCGTGGGCGTTTCGAAAACTTGGGGAAACATAAATACTTTGGCGACCACTGACTACAACATCAGCACACTTCCTGCGAACGTAGAAGCCGAGAAATCGATTCTAGGCGCGATTCTGCTGGACAACTTTGCTTACAACCAGGCTGCAGAGCATTTGCGGATCGAAGACTTCATGCTCGATTCGCATCGGCGGATTTATTCGCGCATGGTCGATCTGGCGGAATCGTCGCGGCCGATCGATATGATCACGCTGATCGAGGAGCTGGATCGGCATAAGGATCTGCAGGCGATTGGCGATGTCGGCTACGTGTCGAGCTTGCTGGACGGCGTGCCGGACAGGCCGAGCATTGAGCATTACGTCAAGATTGTGCGCGACAAGGCGCTGCTGCGCGGGCTGATTCATGCGGCGAATACGGCGATTGCGCGGGCGGCGGATCAATCGGATGCGGCGGAGGAAGTGCTCAGCGACGCGGAGGCTGCGATCTTCCAGCTTTCGGAGAAGCGCATTGGGCGCGGTTTTATGGGTGTGCAGGAGATCGTCCGCGAGTCGTTTGGATCTGTGGATGCACTGCTGCAACGCGGCCAGCGCATTACCGGACTGGCTACGCACTATACCGATCTCGACGAAATGACGAGTGGACTGCAGAAATCCGACCTAGTGATTATTGCGGCGCGGCCTTCGATGGGCAAGACGGCATTTGCCATGAACATCGCGGAGAATGCGGCGGTGGAAGATCAGCAGGTGGTGGGAGTGTTCTCGCTGGAAATGTCGCGCGAGGCGCTGTTATTGCGCTTGCTGTGCTCGCAGGCAAGAGTGGATGCACACAAGATGCGTACCGGGTCTCTGTGGCAGGATGACACGCGCAAAGTGGTGCGTGCCATGGAGCAGTTAGCGCATGCGCCGATTTTTATCGATGACACGCCGGGAATTTCGTTGAGCGAGATGCGGGCGAAGGCGCGGCGGTTGAAACAGGCGCAGGGCAAGCTTGACTTGATTATCGTGGATTACTTGCAGTTGATGACGGGCGGAAGCAAGCGGTATGAAAACCGTACGCAGGAAGTGTCGGCAATTTCGCGCGGGTTGAAGGCGCTGGCCAAGGAACTGGGCGTGCCTGTGATTGCGCTTTCGCAGTTGAGCCGCGCACCGGAGAGCCGCGGTGGGGATCATCGTCCGCAGCTGGCGGATTTGCGCGAATCGGGATCGATCGAGCAGGACGCGGATATTGTGATGTTTATTTTTCGCGAAGAGGTGTACAAGCAGGACGATCCGGATTTGCAGGGGAAGGCCGAGATCATTATTGGCAAGCAGCGCAATGGTCCGACCGGAAAAGTACATCTGGCGTTCCTGAAGAATTGCACCAGATTCGAGACCATGGTTGAGGGTGGGCTGCCCCCCGAGGATTGAGGTTGGAGTACAGGAATCGCTGTACTTTTCCCGGGTAAGTCCATTAGGCGGCGGGAGTTGCGAGTTCGATGGCGGGCTGTGGAAAAGCTTGTGGAATTGCTGGCTGGCTAGAGAATGACTGGCAGCGATAGTTGGTGAGGGACATGACTCCGGGATGTTTTCCAGCTCGTAAGGTCCTGAATAGTAATCAGTTAGACAATTCACTCGACATTAACATTGTTAAGCTCGGTGTGAAGGTGAGTTAATTCCGCTTTGCGGATTTGCACATTTTGGGGTCCTAGCCTTCCGATTTTTGTTCCCCTCGCGGACTAAAGCCCGGATCTTCTAGCGGGCTTTACGCGGCGCTGAAGCGCCGCTCTTCCACGTCACTGCAGGCAATTTCTTACTCTTCCTTTCTCCCCAAGACTAGGCGTTGCCTCGGTTCAATTGCTGTCTTCGCCTACCTTCAAAACTGCCAGGAAGGCTTCTTGGGGGATATCGACGCGGCCGATGCGCTTCATTCGTTTTTTGCCTTCCTTCTGTTTTTCGAGGAGCTTGCGTTTGCGGGAAATGTCGCCGCCGTAGCACTTGGCGATGACATTTTTGCGGATGGCAGAGACGGTTTCACGGGCGATGATTTTCGCGCCAATCGAAGCTTGGATCGCGACTTCGAACATCTGCCGGGGGATGAGTTCCCTCATTTTTGAGACGAGCGCTTTGCCGCGATCGTAGGCGAAGTCGCGATGCACAATGATTGAGAGCGCATCGACTGGTTCGCCGGCGACCAGGATATCGAGTTTGACCATGGGCGACTCCCAATAATCGGCGAGATGGTAATCGAGCGAGGCGTAGCCGCGGGAGACTGATTTCAGGCGGTCGTAGAAGTCGAGCACGATTTCATTCAGCGGTAACTCATAGTGCAACATCACGCGCGACGAACTGACGTACTCAAAAGTTTTCTGCTTGCCGCGTTTGTCTTCGACCAGCTTCAGAATTCCGCCGACATATTCTTCGTTGGTGAGAATCGTGGCTAGAATCACGGGCTCTTCGATCTTCGCGATCTCGCTGGGATCGGGCCAGCGCGAGGGATTATCGACTTCGATCATCACGCCGTCGGTTTTGTAGATCTTGTAGCGCACGCCGGGCGCGGTGGTGATGAGTTCGAGGGCGAACTCGCGCTCCAGGCGCTCCTGAATGATTTCCATGTGGAGCAGGCCGAGAAAGCCGCAACGGAAGCCGAAGCCGAGAGCCACCGAACTTTCTGGCTCGAAGAAAAATGACGAATCATTCAGGCGAAGTTTTTCCAGCGCTTCGCGCAAGCGGGTGTGCTCGTGCGCGTCGACGGTGTAGAGGCCGGCGAAGACCATGGGCTTGATTTCTTCGAAACCGGGGAGCGCTTCGAAGGCGGGGTTGGCGTCATCGGTAATGGTGTCGCCGATTTTCGTGTCGGCGACGTTCTTGATGTTCGCGATGAGGAATCCGACTTCGCCGGCTTTGAGTTCATTGATCTCCACCGGCTTAGGGCTTTGCACACCGAGAGTTTCGGCGTCGAAGGTGGTGCCGTTCGACCACAAGCGAATTCGTTGACCCTTGCGAAGAGTGCCTTGAAAAACGCGCGTCAGGATCACCACACCGCGATAGGCGTCGAACCAGGAGTCGAAGATGAGCGCCTGCAGACGGCCGTCTGGGTTGCCTTTCGGCGGCGGCACTCGCTTCACGATGGCTTCGAGCACATCGGGCACGCCCTGGCCGGTCTTGGCGCTGATGAGGACGGCGTCGGAGGCGTCGAGGCCGACCGCACTTTCGATCATTTCCCTGGTGCGCGGGATATCGGCGCTTTGCAGATCGATCTTGTTGATGACGGGAATAATTTCGAGGCCGTTATTGATCGCCAGGTAGGCATTGGCGAGGGTTTGCGCTTCGACTCCTTGCGAGGCGTCGACTACGAGCAGCGCTCCTTCGCAGGAGGCGAGCGAGCGCGAGACTTCGTAGGAGAAATCGACGTGGCCGGGAGTGTCGATCAGATTGAGCTGGTAGGTCTGGCCGTCGTGCGCGGTGTACATCATGCGGACGGCGTGGGCCTTGATGGTGATGCCGCGCTCGCGCTCGAGGTCCATGGAGTCGAGGACCTGGGCCTGCATCTCGCGCGCGGTGAGGGACCCGGTGAGCTCCAGCAGGCGGTCTGCCAGCGTGGATTTACCGTGGTCGATATGCGCGATGATCGCAAAGTTGCGGATGTGGGAGGCGTCCATGATTGCTGCTAACTTTTGATTCTAGCAGGCAATATTTGCTTCCCGTTTGCACCTCAGCGGCGGAAGCCCCAGTTTGATGGTGTGGCAAAGATGGGCCAGCCCCTGGTCGCACCGGCCCAGGTTTTTCCTCGTGTCCGAACCCCAGCCACGCTCCCAGCCTCTAACATCCGGCGAACGCTGGCGGAGGATCTGTCTCGCCGCCGTCACAAGAGGATTCCCCGCTTACGCTGTAAAGGGACAGCCCGCCAACGGCATCGGTTACTGAGGCGAAGGCTTGAACGTAGCCGACCAGGTACACAGATCCACAGTCGGAGAGATACTGCTGATTCCCCGAGTCGGCGGACGTTTCCAGAATAACTGGTGAGACGCAGGGCTTGATTATCGTGATGGCGAACCCCTGACTGATAGTGTCGGTCTCCGTTGAAGGGCTGCAGTAGCCAACAATTGAAGTTCCCGCAGACCCCGTCGTGGAGGGCCCGTAGTTGTCCTGACAATCGGCAGGCGTGCACGCGGCGCCGTACAGTTGCTGAGAGTGTGCCCTAGGCGTGAGTGCCAAGGCGGCGAATAGGGGGAGAATCAGCATACAGAATGTTCTAGCGGTCCGCGTCATAGGGGGTTCCCGTCCCTTCGAAAAAGTAGCGGCAGAACTTGGATATTTTCAAGCGATTTAAGACCTTGGCTGAGGCTTCTAGCCCTAATCAACTCACCCGCCAGCTGGGAGGCTTGCCGCCCGGCTTCGTCTGTAATCGGCCCCGCACGCAAACGTTGCAGAACCTCAGATGCGGACTCGTTCCTCGACTCCGCCGCACGCACTTGCTTTAGCACTAGCAGGGCTGCCGATTTTCGCGCCCGAATGTCGCGGGCTAAGTGCAGTTGGTCCGGCCCCACCACCTCGCCGTCCTCGAAGATGATCGAGTCTATCTCGACGTTGACGTCGCTCGCACCGTCAAATAAGCGAATCACCTTCTCGCTCGGGACCGATCCGACAATTCCACCCTGCCCGGACACTACCCCTTCCGGGAAGAACGAGCCCGGGGTAACTAAGAGCCTCTTCCCAGGCGGTGCCAGCGGAAGTGGGTTGGGTGAAAGAAAGCTATGTGTGCGCAAAGTATAGGGAACCCAAGACCCTGTCCTGTCCGACAGGATCCACCGAAAGGCCACCCCAATGATTGCCTTGTCCGTCTGGTTCGACAATACAAAGGACACCGATCGGACGCGCAGGTGGCCTGGAGACAAATCGAAGATCTCCCCAAATGCGGGGAATTGGTCAGGGCGAAAGCGTGTCAACGACACGCGGCCCTCAGGGCTAGGTGCAAGGTGTAGTTTTGGCACGACTTGGGACTCCGACGCCCCGGGAAGAGCGTACGCGCCACGCGCCGGAAAAGCTACACTGTGACTCTCTGTATGATTTTTTGTCAGGGGCGTTTGAAAGAAGACGTCGTAGGTCAAGCGACCGTCCTTGGAGACCCCATCCCGCGCATCGGGATTCAGGGCTGCCTGATAATGGAACCAGTTCCCGTATTGATCGAAGAAGTGCCGGTCATCGCGATAGTGCAGGCCGATAGAGTAACGCCTAACTCCGGCAGCGTGTGTAGCTCCTCCGGCTGGGAGATGCCGTCATGGTTGGCGTCAATCCAGAGCAAGAGCTTCGAGTAGACGGCGTCTCGCGAGTCGATGATCCCGTCGCCGTTACCCCCGTTCTCTGGCCTGTCAAACTCCGCCAACGCACGGTAGCCATTAAGGCAGGACGTGGCCCCGTCCGGGCATGGTGGCTGTTCCGTGACGTTGCCAAATAACTCCTTGCCGCTATCGATCTTACCGTTGTGGTTGCGATCCAGCGCCAGAAACGCGTTGCCAGAGTCGCCGACGGTCCATGCCAGCTTAATGGGATGTCCGTCGGCCCATATGTCGAAAACCACGCCGTCGCTCGCCGAGGTTAGATGAAAGCCGCGACCGTTCGTGTCCACCAGAATGGGCGAGGGGCCTTGGTCGCAGCAATCCTTGTAGCACTCCCCTTGTGCCCGCGCGATACGTACCGCCTGCAGCAGAACGAACGCGACGAGAAGGGTCAAAGCATTGACGCGCCACGGAAGTGATCGGAGCAGTGCGTCACATCTGTCAGATGACGACATGCCAGCCTCCTCTTCAAGTTCGAGAACAATGCACCGGAGGGCCCCAAGGGGAGAATAGTTCGGATAACATACGTCAGCTCGGATTGCTGCCTGTTGATTAATTTTGTTACGAAATCCGAACGCGAGGCTTGTACATGCCCGCTTCGGGAGCCAGCACAAACCCCTTGTGGAACATGGGAATTGATCGACGTAGCGCAGGCCCTAGTTTTTCTCTCCAACCCGGACGTGGAAACCTCGAAAACTTCGGCGGTTGTTACGAAAAGCGAAAGCGATGCGGCGGGGAAATCAGGGAAGAAAAGCCCCCGGCGGGCCCGTTGATGAAAACGCGGGCACTGCGGGATGACGCCGTTTCCGGTACAATTTCTGCGCTTGTAATTCTCTCCAAGGTGATTTTCATGCCGAAGCGAGTTTTGACATTGAGCGTTTTGCTCGTCTCCACTTTCGCATCAGCGCAAACTCTCTCTCCGCAGGTGAAGGCGTTCGTGAAGGTGGACGCGCCGTTTTTTGCGCTTACCCACGTGCGTGTGATCGATGGCACCGGTGCGGCGGCGCGGGAAGATCAAACGGTCATCCTCAGCCAGGGAAAGATTCAATCGGTTTCGGATGCTGCGTCGGCCACGGTCCCGAAGGACGCGCAGGTGCTCGATCTGCATGGCTACAGCGTGATCCCAGGGCTTGTGGGCATGCACGACCACATGTTTTATCCCATGGGTAACGGGATTTTCGGCGAGATGGCATACAGCTTTCCGCGTTTGTACCTTGCGGGCGGCGTGACGACGATCCGCACAACCGGCGCTCTTGAACCTTATACCGACCTGGAATTGAAGAAGCAGATTGATAAGGGAGAAACGCCGGGGCCGAAGATGCACGTGACCGGACCTTATCTGGAAGGGGCAGGCAGTTGGGCGCTGCAGATGCACCAGCTTACTGGGCCGGAGGACGCAACGAAGACGGTGAATTTCTGGTTGGATCAGGGTGTGGATAGTTTTAAGGCGTACATGTTCATCACTCCGGCGGAGCTTTCTGCCGCAGTGGCCGCGGCGCACAAGCGCGGCGCGAAAGTAACGGGGCATCTGTGCTCGATTGGATTTCGCGAGGCGGCTGCGATTGGCATCGATGATCTTGAGCACGGTTTGTTCGTTGATACGGAATTCCTTCCCACGAAGAAACCGGGAGAGTGTCCGTCGTCGTCGGAGAATCCTGAGATTATGGCCAAGCTCGATGTGAAGACGGGTCCGCTGCACGACATGATTATTGACCTGGTGCAGCACCATGTGGCGGTTACGTCGACGTTGCCGGTGTTTGAGATGGGGAGTTTTTCGGGACGGCCGACGCTGGAGAAGCGCGTGCTGGATGCGCTTTCTCCCGATGCGCGCAGCGCGATATTGTGGAATCGAGTGCGGTCGAGCGATGCCAGCGGGTTGCGCAAGATGTATGGAACGGATGTTTCTCCGTGGCCGGCGGCTTTCCAGAAGGAGTTGGAATTCGAGCATGCTTTTGTGCAAGCCGGCGGTTTGTTGCTGGCGGGGCTGGACCCAACCGGGATGGGCGGAGTGATTGCGGGATTCGGCGATCAGCGGGAGGTGGAGCTGTTGGTGGAGGCGGGGTTCACGCCGGTGGAGGCGATTCACATTGCGACGGCGAATGGGGCGCAGTTTCTGGGAGAGCTGGACCGCATTGGCACGATCGCTGCGGGCAAGCAGGCGGATTTGGTTGTGATTAAAGGTGATCCGTCGAAGCAGATTGACGATATTGAGAATGTGGAGACTGTGTTCAAAGATGGAGTTGGGTACGATTCTGCGAAGTTGATTGAATCGGTGCGCGGGGTGGTGGGAAGTCGATAGTGCAGTGGCCAGTGGCCAGTGGCTAGTCCAAGACTTTAGAATCCGAGCTTTAGAATCCGACTTGCATGATCATTCTTGCTTCGGCATCGCCTCGCCGCCAGGAGTTGCTGCGCAACGCGGGGATTCGATTCACCGTGAAGCCCGCTGACATTGATGAAGCGCCGCTTGCGGGCGAATCTCCGAGAGATTGTGCGGAGCGGTTGGCGCGGGAGAAGGCGCTCGCGATTTTTCGGAGTGAACCGGAGAGTTATGTGCTCGGCGCGGATACGATTGTTGTGGTCGATGAGGCCATGCTGGGCAAACCTCGGGATGCGGAGGATGCGGCGCGCATGTTGCGATTGTTGTCGGGGCGAACGCATGCGGTGATTACGGGAGTTTGCCTTGTAGGACCGGTGGCCAGTGGGCAGTGGTCAGTGGCCAGTAAAACTGAAAATCCTAGATCTGTTTCCGAGAGCACGCTGGTTACTATGTGCGCGCTTTCTGAGGATGAGATTCGGGATTATGTTGCTACTGGTGAGCCCATGGACAAGGCGGGGGCTTATGCGATTCAGGGGATTGCGTCGCGCTGGATTCCGCGGATTGAAGGGGACTACAGCAATGTGGTGGGACTGCCTGTGGCTCGGGTGTATGCGATGTTGCGTGAGCGCGGGGTGGTGTGAGCAGTGGTCGATTGCTAGAGCGGGAATGCGAAGCAGAAAACCGGCGGGTCGCTAGGGCTTTTTTTCTTCTTCTTTTTTCTTTTCCGGCTTTTCTTCTTCGGGTTTCATTGCAGACTTGAAATTGCGGATGCCTTCGCCGATACCTTTGCCGACAGCTACGAATTTGCCGGTGCCGAAGAGCAGAAGGGCGATCGCGATCACCAGAATCCAATGCAGGGGCGAAAATTCACCCATAACTCCTCCATCCTGGGCAGGGAGACCTGAGTGGGCCAGTCGACTGTTCCCAGAAAAAGTTTAGGCTACGGCAGGCGCGGAGTCAAAGAAAGGGATCACTTACGTAGTGCGTCAGTTTGGCTTACGCGATGGGCCGGTTTAGCGGGAGATCCTTCGCTCCGCCTGAAAAGCGGCTGCGCTCAGGATGACAAGGTCATGTAACAGTCAAACTACTCACTGCCATCGCTTAAACGCTCTCGATCATTCCGGCGAGGAGTAGCGCTCTGCGCGGCAGCTCGAAGATGACGATGTATTCGTGCACGGCGTGCGCGCCTTCGCCTACGCCGCCCAGGCCGTCGAGCGTGGGAATGCCCAGGCCCGCGGTGAAGTTGCCGTCGGAGCCGCCGCCTACGGCGGCTTCCTCGATCTTCCATTTGATGTGGCTGGCGATCTCTTGAGCTTTTTTATAGAGGGCTGCCACTCCAGCGGTGCGTTCCATCGGAAGGCGGTTGATGCCGCCGGTCATTTCCAGTTTGCAGTGTTTGTCGAACGGTTTTAGAGAGCGCAGCTTGCGGTCGATGGTTGAAGCTTGCTTCGCGCTTTTGATACGGACATCGATACCCGCGATGGCCTCGGCCGCGATTACATTGGTGCGCGTCCCGCCGTGAATCACGCCGGGATTGACCGATAAGCCTTGCTTGAGATTATTTAGTTTGGCGATTACTGCGATCTGGCGCGCCAGCTCCAGAATTGCGCTGTGGCCTTTGCCGGGATCGAGTCCGGCATGTGCCGCCAGGCCTTTTACGTGGAGGGTGTATTCGCCTACGCCTTTGCGCGCGGTTTTGACGGCGCCGCGCAGTCCGGCGGCGGGTTCGAGCACCAGCACTCCAGCGGATTTTTTCGCCAATGCTTCCGTGATTTTTCGCGAAGAACGGCTGCCCACTTCTTCATCCGAGACCAGAAAAACCGTGACCGGACGCGGAAGTTCGCCATGCCACGCCTGCAAAGCTTCGATGGCGTGGAGCATGAGCGCGATTCCTGACTTCATGTCGAGAACGCCGGGGCCGTGCAGGCAGCCATTCTCGATTTTGCACGGCATGTTCGCCAGCGTGCCTAGCGGATAGACCGTGTCGTAGTGGCCGAGCAGCAGGACCGGTTTACGATCGGCGAGTTGGAAGCGAAGTCGATCTGCAGGCTGTCGCCGAAATCGTTGCTGCGGTGGAGTTGGGTGCGTCCGCCGAGGGCTTGAAATTTTGTCGCGAGGAATGCGGCGATGCGATCGACCGCGGGCTTGTTATCGCTGGGGGATTCGATTTCGACTAGCTCGCGAATGGTTTGGACGATGCGGTCCTCGTGTTGGGAGAAGTGGCGGAGACGGTCGGCCCATGCGAGCTGGGTTCGTGTTGATTCTTTCGTGTTCTTATCGCGCACAATTTCCTCTAGCTGACTTGAATGTACTGTGCCGTTCCTTCGGAGTCTGTGTCATAGGTTATCTTTCGGCCTCCGGGGCTTGTTCTCATTCCACTTTCGACCCAGGGCTCACGCCCTGGGCTGCATTCTTGCGGCGCTTCGCGGCTATCAGTAGTTCCGCTGGTCCACCTTTTTGCGTCGCCATCAAGCTGGCACAAACTCCTTGGGACTTGTTCCATCTTTATGTATTTGTGCCGGCACTTCCGTGCGGGCTATTATATGTCGCCCCTCCGGGGCTTGGGTACGCCTTGCGCATGGCGTGCGCTCGTTGCTATTACGCGCCGGGCTCCCTTCAGTATAATCTTCAGGCTGATTGCGACGGACTGACTGTAACGAATTCACCAAAGCGAATCATGATTGAAAGCACCTTGCCCGATGCGGCCGCACCCAAGACGGCGCTCGACATTCACGACATCCTGAAGATTTTGCCGCACCGCTATCCTCTTCTGCTGATCGACCGCGTACTGGAGTTGAAACGCAAAGAGAGCATTGTCGCCATTAAGAACGTCACGATTAATGAGCCGTTTTTCAACGGGCATTTTCCGGGATTGCCGATCATGCCGGGGGTTTTGATTGTGGAAGCGATTGCGCAGGCTGGCGGCGCGCTGCTGCTTACCGAAGTGGAAGATCGCACCGACAAGGTGATGGTGTTCACCGGCATTGAGCGGGCGAAGTTCCGCCGTCCCGTGAGCCCGGGCGACCAGTTGCGAATTGAGGTGGAAGTGAAGGGCTGGCGGGCGATTCCGCGCATGATTGCGGCGAAGATGCATGGCACAGCGTATGTTGACGGCAAGCGCGTGGCGGAAGCGACGGTGTCCTGCCAGCTCATCGATAGCTCACGCGGGCGTGGGGAAAGCGGTGATGGCCCCGGCGACGACGGATAGGGTCCTAATTTCGGGTGGTAGTGCAGTTCGGCTCACGCGTTGGGCCGGTTGAGCGGGAGATCCTTCGCTTCGCCTGAAAAACGGCTACGCTCAGGATGACAATTGTCATGTAACGGGCGCGAATGAGCTACCCTCCCGATGATCCAATATGATTCGATGACTCACCCATGAATGTTCATCCCACCGCTATCATCGATCCGAAAGCCAAAGTTCCAGCATCGTGCAAGGTCGGGCCCTACTGTGTGATCGGTGCCGAAGTCGAGCTTGGCGAAGGGTGCCGGCTGGTGTCGCATGTGGCGATTGAAGGGCCGACGAAGATCGGCGCGGAGAATGCGTTCTTTCCGTTTTGCGCCATTGGCATGGCGCCGCAGGACACGACTTACAAAGGCGAACCCACGCGCCTTGAGATCGGCGACCACAACGAGATTCGCGAATGCGTCACCATCAGCCGCGGTACGGTGAAGGGCGGCGGGGTGACGCGCGTGGGCAGCCACACGCTGATCATGGCGTATGCGCACATTGGACACGATACTGTGATCGGCGACCATTGCATGCTGGTTAATGGGGCAACGCTAGCCGGACACGTGACGGTGGAAGAATGGGCGGTGGTGGGCGCGCTTTGCCCGGTGCATCAGTTTGTGCGCATCGGGGCGCATTCCTACATTGGAGGGGGCACTACCATCACGCAGGATGTGCTGCCGTTTTCTATGACGTCGGCGGCGCGCGACACGCATGCGTATGGGATGAACAAGGTTGGGTTGGAGCGGCGTGGGTTTTCGAAGGAGCGCATCGGCAAGATTCACCATGCTTACAAAACCCTGCTGGCTTCGAAGATGAATACATCGCAGGCGCTGGAGAAGTTGAAGTCGGAGCCGGAGCGCGGGGAAGATGTGGATATGCTGATTCGGTTCATTGAAGGGGCGGAGAGAGGGATTATTAAGTGAGTGGTCAGTGGCCGTTTTCCTCAGCGGCTGAAGCCGACCTCTTTAACGCTGCAGGACGGCACGACTGAAGTCGTGCCCTTCCCGAACCTGTTTTATAAAACAGTTCATGTGAAATGGCTTCGGCTGTTTGATCGCTTCTATGGAACGCCTTGGTCTTATCGCCGGCAATGGCAAGTTTCCGCTTCTCGTGCTGGATGCGGCTCGGGCGGCGGGATTCGATGTTGTTGTCGTCGCGATCAAGGAGGAAGCGTTTCCGGAGATCGAATCGCACGGCGCAGCGTCGGTGCATTGGCTGTCTTTGGGTGAGCTTTCGAAGTTGATCGAGACTTTCCAGCGGGAAGGCGTGCGGCGCGCGGTTATGGCGGGGCAGGTAAAGCACAAGCAGATTTTCTCCGCCATCCGGCCGGACTGGCGGCTGGCCAAACTTCTACTCTCACTTACCGACGCGCAACACCGACAGCCTGCTCGGCGCCGTTGCTAAAGTTCTGGCGGACGAAGGCATCACGCTGGAAAATTCCACATCGCTGCTCGAACCGCTGCTGGTGAAGTCTGGAGTGCTGACGCGCCGAGCACCTACCGAGCAGGAACGCAAGAACATCGAATACGGACGGGCCGTGGCCCGGCAGTTGGCGCAACACGACATCGGGCAGACTGTGGTGATCGCAGAAACGGCTTGCGTGGCGGTTGAAGCGATGGAGGGCACCGACGCCGCCATCGAACGCGCCGGGCACATCATGGGGTCGGTGCACGGGGATGCGTCCACGCTGAGTCGCGCGCTTACCGTGGTGAAGATTGCGAAGCCGAATCAGGATATGCGCTTCGATGTTCCGGTGATTGGAGTGAAGACCATCGACGTGATGCAGGCAGCGGGCGCGTCCTGCCTGGCGCTGGATGCGGGGAAATGTTTGCTGCTTGATGGAGAGAAGATTCTCGACGCGGCGAATGTGGCGGGGATTGCGGTTGTGGCGGACTAATGCGGGGTGCGCGTTCCATTGAGAAGGGATCGGATCGATTTTAGTTTGTCTTCGGAAAGGAAGTTATCGAATATGAATTCGCCGCGCTCCGAGTCTGCCCTAATCGCCGACCAGCTTCGCCGCGCTTTCAAAGGGGATGCCTGGCATGGTCCGGCCCTGCTTGAGTTGCTGGACGACGTGGATGCTGCCACGGCCGCGGCTAAGCCTCTGCCGGATGTTCACAGCATTTGGGAACTTGTGCTGCATATTGCTGCTTGGGATGCTGCTACTTGCCGACGGATAGCCGGGCAGGTATGCCAGCCTGAAGGGACTGACAATTTTCCCGTTGTTCCCAAACCTACTGAGGCGGCGTGGCGCAAGGCTGTGGCCGAGGCGAAGCGAGCGCATGATGTGCTGGTGAAGACGGTTGCGGGGCTGCCTGAATCTCGATTGCGCGAGCGGGTTCCGGGGAAGAAATATGATTTCTATCATTTGCTGCACGGAGTGGCGCAGCATGAGCTTTATCATGCGGGGCAGATTGCGATTTTGAAAAAGTGCGTCCACGGGGGCTGAAGCCCTATTCATCTGGGCGCTCTACGCAGTGCTGAAGCGCCGCTCTTCCACGGGGCTATACGCATTCCCTATTCACCATTGCTTGAAGATCACAGCCACGGCGGCGACAATCATGACGAATCCTACTGCGTGGTTCCAGCGTACCGGTTGCTTCAGGTAGAGCACCGAGAACACGGAGAAGACCAGCAGTGTAATCACTTCCTGAATGGTTTTGAGTTGCGCCGCGCTGAACTCGTAAGAGCCAATGCGGTTGGCCGGAACCTGGAAACAATATTCGAAGAAGGCGATCATCCAACTGATCACGATTACCTTGAACAGCGGCACCTCGCGGTATTTCAAGTGACCGTACCAGGCGAAGGTCATGAAGATGTTGGAGACGGTGAGCAGGGCGATGGTTCGCATCGGGAGAGGAATCCTTTCTTAGGCTAGAACTTCTTGGGATATGGCGATCGGTCATCTGAGGATTGAAAACCTTTGCTCTGATTGAACGATTACAAATTACTCGATCCATACGAGAGTGTGGGTCAGTTTGATAAGAAAGCGAGCCAAACGCGCGATGAATGTGTCGCGGCGTTACTTATTTAAAAGCAGCGCGACACAACGCGCGGCTCGCCCAGATCCTTCGCGGCGCAAAGAACGCTTGCCCAGGATGACAATCAAATTGACCCTCAATCTATTCGAGATGCTCTTTCCGGGCTTTGCGTTTACAATTTGTTGTTCCTGCTGGCAACCAGCCAGGCGAGAGTTTCCTCCTGCAAGGTGACAATCCGATTTCCGTGGCGGTGGTGGGTGTGGGCGTGTTTGGACGCAACCACGCGCGAGTTTATCGCGAGCTCGAGCAGCAAGGTGAGCCGGTTCGGCTGGTCGGCGTGGTCGATCCTGATCTGGAGCGCGCGGACACGGTGGCGCGTGAGTTTGGCTGCCGCGCATTTGGCTCGGTCGAGCAGATGCTGACCACGCACAGCGAAATCCGCGCAGCGTCGGTGGCGGCGCCCACGGTTCATCATCTGGAAGTGGCGCGGGCGCTAATGGAAGCCGGGGTTGACGTGCTGATCGAGAAGCCGTTGGCCGCTTCGCTGGCCGAGGCGGACGAATTGGTGCAACTGGCTGCGACTCACAAACGCATTGCGCAGGTTGGGCACCTCGAACGCTTCAATCCGGCGGTGCGCGCTACGATTCCGATCCTCACCCAGCCGATGTTTTTCGAAGTGCATCGGTTGAGCGTCTTTACTCCGCGGTCGCTTGATGTGGACGTCGTTCTCGACTTGATGATTCATGATCTGGACATCGTGCTTTCGTTTGCCGACTCTCCGGTGAAGGAAGTGCGGGCCGTTGGTCTTCCGATTCTTTCCGGCAAAGTTGATATTGCGAATGTGCGGCTGGAGTTTGAATCCGGATGCGTGGCGAACCTTACGGCCAGCCGCGTCTCTACTGAGCGCGTGCGCAAGCTGCGTTTCTTTCAGCCGCGGCAGTATGTTTCGGTCGATTACGGACGGCAGGAAGTACTTGTTTTTACTGTTGGAGAAGATGGGTCGGGTGCGAGCACTCCCAGTGTCAACCCGCAGATTAAGGTGGGTAAGCCGCCGGTGACTTCGGAAGAGCCGCTGCACGCGGAGTTGCGATCGTTCCTGCATGCAGTGCAGGAGCGATCGACGCCGGTGGTGCCGATTGCGGATGGACGGCGCGCTTTGGCGCTGGCGCTTGAGATTGTGGAGGCGATTCGGACGCATGGGACCAAGGTTGGGCTGGCTCAACTAACGAAGGTCAGAAGCTAGGCAGGGCGCGGTCTCGGCCGCGACGCGTTCAATTTTGGCGTCGCTCTGGATTAGGCAGCATCGGCCGTTTGGCTCGTTCCCTGTCGGGTGCTCGGCCACGGACCGTGGGCGGTTCGACATCTTTACCGGCACGCAAACTTCGTTTGCTGCCTCCCGTCATCACAGCTTTTCCGTCACCGTCATGGAGAACGACGTTGAGCAATGAGCTGTTCACGCGCAAATTATCTCCAGCCTTGTAGTTGATAAAGCCAAGCTTGCGGAACCGGTTCATGAAGAAGCTGACCCGCGCGCGTGTCGTCCCTACCATCTCCGCCAGAGTCTCCTGGCTCAGCCTTGGGACTGACATTTGCGATACGCCTTCTGTGCCGAAATGCGCCATCAGCAGAAGAACGCGCGCCAGCCGTTTTTCGCTGGAATTGAAGAGTTGGTCGACCAGGTCATCCTGATACCGGATATTTCGCTTCAGCAGAGATTTAAGAAATAGAGCCGACAATTTTGGCTCCAAGGCCAGAGTCTGCATCATGGCCTTCTTGCCAACATGCAGAAGGACGCAGTCTGTCATTGCGGCGGCGGAAGACATACGTAACGACTGACCAGCGAGGCCGCCCTCGCCAAAGAAATCGCCTTCGCCCAAAATCCCTATGGTTGCTTCTTTGCCGGCTTCGGACACAACAGTGAGCTGGACTTTACCCTTTTGGATAAAAAATAATCCGTCCGTGGAATCGCCCTGCGCGAATATCGTGCTCTTTTTCGAAAAAGACACCATCTCCCTTCCTTTCCCAATGGTGGAAAGAAAGGCGTGGGCGTCGAAATCGAGTCGTTGCTTCGCGGGAGTCATTGGATGCTACCAAAGGCCTAGTCAGCTTTCTGTAGAGATGTTCCCAATGTGAATTATGCGGGAAGACATAAGTTTCATCTGAGCAAAACTGCTCATGTTGCTAAAAGGTTGAGGAGAGGATCGAGCGGCCCGATTCACCGATGGTTGCGTGGATGACGGGTTTCCCGCGGAAGGCGGGAGTCGGTTGGGCCAGGCCCTATGCTACGTCTTCTTTAACGGACAGAGGCCGGCTTTGCAGGAAGCTGGTTAGCAATGCGCTATTTATTTGCAGACCGCCATTGTAGGCGACGAAGCCCTTCCTCCTGAAGCCACTCATAAACTTGCTTATGCGTGCGCGGGTGGTACCGACCATCTCCGCTAGGGTTGATTGGCTTACCTTCAGAGTTGACTCCGATTTCGATTCCCTGGTTATTTGCCCAAACAGCAAGAGGACCCGCGCCAGCCGCCTTTCGCTGAAATTGAAAAATTGATCGACCAGGTCTTCCTCGATTCGAATGATCCGGGAAAGCAGATATTCCACGAAGAACGCTGCGAATTTCGGGTCTCGCTCGAGCGTGCGAATCGTGCTCTCCTTTCGGAGTCGAATGATATTGGACGGTCCAATCGATCTCGCGGTACAAATCCGCAGAGACTGCCCTCCCAGGCAGCCTTCGCCAAAAAAGCTACCTCCCTGCAGGAAGGCGATGATAGCTTTTTTGCGACGCGAGGAAACCGCCGTGAGCTTCACCGTGCCGCTCTGGACGTAGAAGACGGCATCAGCTTTATCCCCTTGGGAAAAGACGACCTCTTTGTCCCGGTAGTCGCGGACCGTCATCCCAGCGCGGAATTTTCTGCGGAAAACTGTCGGACTGAAAGCGTGAGTACGTTTACTTACCATTCGGGACAGGGCAATCGTACCCACGAAGCACCAAACTCGTCTAGATGTTCAAAATTGAACATCGCCGCGCGTCAATGCTGTACAAATGGTGGCACTCGGAAACTATCCGGGCTGCTTGCGGTTTCTCCTTTGCATCTGAACTAGCAGACAGTTGTCGAAAAATCCGCCCTTACACCAACAATTCCCAGCCGACGGATTCGCCCGCTTGTATCACGGTAATTGTGCGCGGGTTGTATCATGATTAGCTGCATGGCATTTCCTATCCGAGTCTGCGCCGTTTGCTCAGAGGAGTTTGAGCTGAAGCCGGATAAGCCTGGCTTTGCCAACCGCTGCCCGGCTTGCAGCGAGCCTGAAGAGGCTGACCCCAAAGCGAAACCGGGCATGGATGCGGATGAGCGCAAGAGCTTGGCGGAAGCGAATGAGGCGCGGAGACGGGCGATGCGCGATTTACTTTATCGCAAGGATAGTTAGGGTTCGTGCGACGGCACGACTAAAGTCGTGCCCTTTCCGATCAAGTCGCATTTTTGATTCTGCTGAGTCGGCTTTTTACAAATGTTTACACACGTAAGTCCTGTCCCGTTTGTCAGTGAGCAGAATCCGTTAAAAGATGCGAAAATGAGATCAGCTTGCTCTGCGCTGGTGCGTTGCTGCGTCCTGAAAAGGACGGATGCAACGTAACGAGGGGAATCCGTGTCTAACGGACAGACCCTAGCCGGACGAGTTTGGCAAACTTAGTTCATGCCCATCACGCAAATTCCATTCCAGGATCCGGTGGCCCCGCCCGAAAAGCCACAGCCGGAGCAGCTTGGGCTTTACGACGCCCAGGGATGGGAGACGGCTTACCGCGAACTGGATGACGATGCCGCGCGTGTACCGCACCTACTGATTCAGTTACAGGACGATCTGGCGCGGTCGCGGCGGCGTGAAGCGGCGTGGATTTCGATCATCGTTCACCTGATTCTCGTCATCCTCATCGTCAAAATTGAATGGTTCGAAAAGTATCTGCCGTGGCATTCGGCTGTGGTGGTGAAAAATCAGACGAACGGAAAAGATCTTACGTACCTCGAGCTTCCTTCTGACTTACAGAAGGCGCCGCACAAGCCTAATACAAACATTGCTTCCGATAAAGACCGCATCGCGATGACGCGGCATCCTCAACTGAATGTGAAAGAGCTGCGCAAGATTTTGGCGACACCGCCGCCGGGAGCGCCGGGATCGAGTGCGCCGCAGATGACGCCTCCGCCGCAGTCTTCGGCCGGGCTTGCGCAAAACCAGGCACCGCCGCAGGCGCAACAGCCTCCCAATCCGCAGACTGCGCAACTGCAAACGCCGGTGACGCCGAACGTCGCTAATGAGTTCAAGAAGTACGGGGGAACCATGTCCGCGGGTTCCGCGGTTCAGGACGCGGCTCGGGCGGTCGCGGCCGGACGCGGCGGCGGCCAGCAGGGCGAAGGCGGCGATTTCGGATTAGGCACGGGAGCGCATGGCCGCCAATTGGGTAATCTCGAGGTTCTCAGCGACACCATGGGCGTGGACTTTGGTCCATACCTCAAGCGGATATTGGAGGACGTGCGGCAGAATTGGTATAACGCGATTCCGGTATCGGCGCAGGACAAAAAAGGAAAACTTGCCATCGAGTTCGCGATTGGCAAGGATGGAAAAGTTATGGGTATGAGGCTGGTGGCCAGTTCTGGAGATACTCCGCTGGATCGCGCGGCCTGGGCTGGCATTACAGCGTCGGATCCGTTTCCTCCGCTGCCAAGCGAATTTGGTGGGCAGTATCTGGCGCTACGCTTCCGCTTTTTTTACAACCCTTCGAAAGAAGATCTGGAATAAATTTCGGCGTTTGGTTTTGTGGCTTGCGCGCGAGATTATTCTTTCGCCCCTTCGGGGCTCGTTCCTCCCTGGCTCCTTTTCCCACGGCTGGCGCCGTGGGCTGCATTCTTACGCCGCTTCGCGGCTAAAATCGCCATCTCGCGTTTGTTTCATTCGATCTCAGCCTACACAAGCTCCTACCACACGCGGCAGCGGTTTTGATTCACCATGGGAGCTCCGGCTTTGCAGTGGAAGGCTTGCTGGAATTCGGGCATGTTTGAGACCACGCCATTCGTCCGGTATTTCTCTGGAGAATGCGGATCGACGGTGGCGCGCAGGCGCTTGGTTTCGTCGCGGGTTTGGCCGCACCAGCTTTGGCCGTAGCCTACGAAGAATCTCTGATCGGGAGTGAGATCGTCGATGGGCTGCAGGTTCTGTCCCTTCGTATCTTCCTTCCACGCCATGTAAGCGAGAATCAATCCGCCGAGATCGGCGACGTCTTCGCCCAGGGTGAGCTTGCCGTTGATCTTGATGTCATCGATGATCGTGTACGTGGAATATTGGTTCGAGATGCAGCTGGCGCGCTGCACAAACTCTTTACCATCTTCCGCGGTCCACCAGTCGCGCAGGTTGCCGTGGGCGTCGAACTGGCGGCCTTCATCGTCGAAGCCGTGAGTGAGTTCGTGGCCGATGGTGCCGCCGGTGTCGCCGTAATTCGGCGCGGCGTCGGAGTTGGGATCGAAGGCGGGCGGCTGCAGCACTCCAGCAGGAAAGTTAATGTCGTTCATCTGCGGGTTGTAGTACGCGTTCACGGTGGGTGGAGTCATATCCCATTCGCCGCGATCGAGTGGCTTGCCGATCTTGGCAAGTTGCCGGGCGAACTCGAATTGCCGCGCGCGCTCCACGTTGCCGAGTTCGTCTCCACGAACGATCTCCAGCTTGCTGTAGTCGCGCCACTTGTCGGGATAGCCGATTTTGTTGGCCATGCCTCGCAGCTTTACCTGGGCCTGTTGCTTGGTGGTCGCGGACATCCAGGAGAGCGAGTCGATATCCTGCGCCATGGCGGCGTCGATTTCATGTACCATCTTCAGCGCTTCCTGCTTGGCTTCAGGGCTGAAATATTTTTCTACATAGACCTGGCCGAGAGCTTCTCCCAGATCATCGTCTACATATTCCGTGCAGCGCTTCCAACGAGGTTGCAATTCCTGCTGGCCTTGCAGAGTTTTTCCGTAGAAAGCAAAGTTCTCATTCAGAAAGGCAGAGGAAAGGAACGGAGCATATGCGTGCACCAGGTGCCACCGCAGATAGATCTTCCAATCGGCCAGACTTTCTTTTTCGATTTCCGCGTTCAATGCCTTGAAGAAGCCGGGGGACGCCACGTTTAGCGAAGAGACTGAGGGCAGCCCCACTTTGGTGAAGTAGACCTGCCACTGAAAATCAGGAGCGATCTTTTCGAATTCGGCGCTGGTCATCTTATGATCCAGGTTCTTTGGTTCGCGGCGCTCTACGCGCGTCATGGAACCCTTGGCCAGCGCGGTTTCGATGCGCATTACGGTTTGCGCTTCGGTTGCGGCTGCGGCCGGCTTATCGCCGAGCAGTTCGAACATTTTTTCTACGTGCGCGACATAAGCCTGGCGCAGATCGACTGACTTTTTATCTTCCTTCAGGTAGTAATCGCGGTCGGGCAGGCCGAGTCCGCCCTGGTCGGCTTCGGCGATTACTTGATTGGCGTCTCTGAAATCCTGGGTTGAGTTGAAACGAAAGAGCACGTTGTCATCAACCATGGCGGCTGCTTCATCGGCGAGTTCTTTCTTGGAAGCGAGATGGGCAATTCGATCGAGCTCCGGCTTGAGCGGCTCGTCGCCTTTTGCGTCGATTGCTTTTTCATCGGTGCAGGAAGAATAGTAGTCGCCGATCTTCTGTGTGGCTGCATCGCGCTTGGGGTCGGGAGCGGCGGCGGCTTCGAGAATTTCGTGCAGGCGGGCGCGGTTTTCATCCTGCATTTTGGAATACGTGTCCCAGGAAGATTGATCGGGGGGGATGGGATTGCTCTTGATCCATCCGCCGCAGGAATATTGGAAGAAATCCACGCAGGGGTCGACGGTGCGATCCATTGAGGTTACGTCGAGGGCCGGTTCGGGCTTCGACGCGGGCTGTTGAGCATTGGCTATAGAAAGGAGAGATGCACCGGCTAGAATAATCGTGCAAATACGCGTGAGTTGCATAGGAGAATCCTCTTCTCAATTGAAAGCAAAATCGCTGCGACCGAAAAGTATATGCGTCCTGGCAAATTCGTGCGCAGTCTCGGTAGTGGTGCAGTTTGGCTTACGCGTTAGACCGGTTAAGTGGGAGATCCTTCGCTACGCCTGAAAAACGGCTTCGCTCAGGATGACAATCCTCGTGTAATAGCAAACTACATCACTACCGAAATTTCCAGCAACAGAACTATGTCTCCGGAAGAATGCGAAAATTCATCAACCACGAAGGACACGTAGGTACACAAAGTCCAATACGACGATATTCTTTCGTGCGCCTTCGCGGTGAAATTAGGACACTACTCTAAGCCTTGCGCAGCCGGATCGATCCATCTCCGGTGTGAATTACCAGCAGGTTTCCGCCGCCGTTCAACTTGCCGTGGACTTCGCCTTCGCGAATTTTGCCTTCGGTGGTGACCGGCATCTCCAGATCGATGTGGCCATCGCCGGTGTGAAGATCGACGTCGGCGGCCAGATTTTCCGGAACTTCCAGCGTCACAGTGCCGTCACCGCTTTCGAGCCTCCAGCCGGCGGCCAAGGCCGACCCGGCCTTCGCCTGCGCCTCAATGTGGCCATCGCCGGTTTTGAGTTCCAGGTCGTCGAAGCGGCCGTTGGCGCGAATGTGACCGTCGCCGGTCTTGGCGCGAAGTTTGCCGTCCACGCTATCGATTTCCTGGGAGCCATCGCCGCTGCTCAGGTCCATGTCACCTTTGAAGTTTGCGAGGTCGATCTTGCCATCGCCGGTATGCAGGTCCACGCGGCCCTCGTGCGGCATGTGGATTTCGATATCCACGCGATGATTGCCGCCGTTGATGGTGATGCCGAAGCCGTGGTTGTGCGGGTAACGGACGTCAAGCTCGACCGAATCGCCGTTCTGGCGTTCGTCGATGCGGATACCATCGTCGCCGATTTTGTAGCGCACGGTCGTGACCCGGGCTTCGATGGTGTTCTGGTCCCAAGTGGTGACGTGAATGTTTGCGTCGGAGGTATCCACGCGCAGGTCGGGCTTGCCGGTGAGCGTGTAGGTTTTCGACCATTCGTCGGCGTGAGCGGGTAGCGCAGCCCAGGCGCAAACAAAGCCAACCATCAGAACCATAAGCAACCAGCGTTCGATATCTGTTCGTATCATGAGAGTCCTCCGCGGGGCGGGCACACTGCCGCCTGGCTTCTTAGACGAGGTTACGCGGGATTGGTGAGGTTGGTTCCAAAAAAGCCAATGTTTCGCAACTCGCGGACCGACGACGGGTAGTTAGGCCGAGCCGGTGCGCGCCTAGGGCCCGGCGTACAATGCTCTCGTGCGTATTATTCGACGCCAGAATGACTCCGCCCACAAGCATCAGCGGATTTATGCCACGGAGACTTCCGGTTTGCTGGTGATTGCCTTTCTATTGCTCGTCCTCATCGTCGTTCGCTACTGGCACGCTATTCACTGGAGTGTGCGCTGACCGTGGCTTCGGCGCAACCCGAACCGCTGCTGGTGGTTGTACTGGGGCCGACGGCCAGCGGAAAGACGGCACTTTCTCTGGCGCTGGCGGAGCGCTTTCGCGGCGAGATCGTGAATTGCGATTCCGTCGCCATGTACCGCGAGTTTGATATTGGGACGGCGAAGCCGACGGCTTTGGAGCGAGGGCGTGCGCCGCATCATTTGTTCGATTGCGTGGCGCCGACCGGCCACATTACTGCGGGCGAGTATGCGCGGTTGGCGCGGCAGGTGCTTGGCGAGATCAAGGATCGCGGGCATTTGCCGATCGTTGTGGGTGGCACTGGACTCTACTTGCGTGCGCTGATCGATGGACTTTTTCCGGGCCCGCAACGGTCGGAAGAATTGCGCGAGCGATTGCGTGAACGAGCGGCGGGCCGCGGCGGCGGGTATCTTCATCGTGTGCTGCAACGGCTTGATCGTGCGGCGGCAGAGAAGATTCACGCTAACGATATTCCCAAGATTATTCGCGCCATCGAAGTTTGCCTGGCATCACGGAAGAAGATGACGGAGCTCTGGCAGCGTGGGCGCGAGCCGCTGTGCGGCTTTCGTATTCTGCGGATCGGACTCGATCCGGATCGTGGGGCGCTTTATGATCGGATTAACAAGCGCGCGGAGCGGATGTTTGAATCCGGTTTAATCGAAGAGGCGCAACGGCTCGGTGAGAAGTACGGCGATGCCGCCGGGCCATTGGCGTCTCTCGGCTACAAACAGGCAGTGCAGTTGATTCG
Source organism: uncultured Acidobacteriaceae bacterium (assembly GCA_963789625.1). GTDB lineage: Bacteria > Acidobacteriota > Terriglobia > Terriglobales > Acidobacteriaceae > Sulfotelmatobacter. The sequence continues at coordinate 136,522 of CAWBLK010000015.1, forward strand.
CGGGGAATTTACGCGCGAGCAGGCGCTGCAGGCGGCTCAGCAGGCTCATCGCAACTATGCCAAGCGGCAGATGACTTGGTTTCGGCGCGAGCAGGAAGTGCAGCAGTTGCGCGGGTTCGGAGATGAGGCGGAGATTCAGGAGACATCCGCAGGCTGGGTCTCTCGGCTTCTTAAATGATGGAAGAATTACCTCAGGTGCTAAAGCGCGGCTAATTTTCGATAACTTAACGGCACGACTGAAGTCGTGCCCTTCCCTTGCGTTTCGTAAATTGAGTTTCAGCAGATTGGGAAGCTCAAGACCTAAGACCCAGACTTCCATTGCCACGGATTTCTGCGGATAAACGCGGATGAAATAACGCGACGCCTCACGCTGCCATTTCTGCTATCGTTCTGTGCATGTATCGCAAACTCGCGTTCCTCTTGCTTACTCTCGCTTTAACCGCTGCCGCAACTGCAAAGGACAAAGACAAGTTTCAGCGGCCTGGTCCCATTCATTCGACCTCCGCCGGCGATAAGTGGGCAGAGAAGACGCTGCGCAAGCTGACTGTCGAAGACAAGGTCGGACAGGTGTTTATGATCTGGTGCCGGGCGGGTTTTCTCAACGTGGAGAATCCGGAATACCTGCAATTGCGCGAGGCTATTGAGAAGTATCACGTAGGGTCGTTCGCGATGACGGTGCATGTGGATGGACCGTTTCTGCTGCGCAGTGAGCCTTACGAGGCGGCCGAGCTGCTCAACCGTTTGCAAAGTGATTCGAAGTTGCCGCTGATCTTTGCCGCTGATTTTGAGCGCGGCGTTTCGATGCGACTGATCGGGACTACGGTCTTTCCGCATGCCATGGCTTTTGGGGGAGACGGCAAGGTCGAAGACGCTGAGGCTTTCGGCCGCATCACTGCGGAAGAGTCGCGCGCCATCGGCATTCACTGGAATTTTTTTCCGGACGCCGACGTTAATTCGAATCCGGTTAATCCCATCATCAACACGCGATCGTTTGGGGAAGATCCCAAGCAGGTTGGCGACCTGGTTGCGGCTTATATCAAAGGCGCGCATGAAGGCGGAATGCTGACTACCGTGAAACATTTTCCCGGGCATGGAGACACGGCGACGGATTCGCATCTCGGCGTCGCCAGCGTGAATGGGGACCGGGCGCATCTGGATTCGATTGAATTGCCGCCTTTTCGCGAGGCGATTGCCGCGGGAGTGGACTCGGTAATGGTGGCGCACGTTACTGTGCCTGCGCTTGATCCCGATCCCAACCACGTGGCCACGATTTCTCCGGCAATCGTTTCGGAGCTGCTGGAAACGCAACTTGGCTTCAAAGGAATTGTGGTTACCGACGCGCTCGATATGGCGGGGCTTACTCATCTTTTTGCCAACAATATTGGCCGGGCCGCGGTGGAGGCTTTCAAGGCGGGTAATGACTTGCTGATCATTCCCGCTGATTTCCCGGCTTCGTATAACGCGATGGTGCAGGCGGTGCGGTCGGGCGAAATTTCGCAGGAGCGGCTCGACCACTCGGTGCTGAAAATATTGAAGGCAAAGGCGTCTTTGGGGCTGCAGGATGCGCGCCTGGTGGATGTGAATGCGATTTCCACGGCGGTGGCTAAGCCGGAGAACGTGGCCTTCGGCCAGCAGGTCGCCGATAGCGCAATCACGCTGGTGCGTGACAATGGCAAGATTTTGCCGCTCAAATCTCCTCTCAAAAATCAGGGAACCGCGAAGGGCGCGCTCCCGTATACAACACAAGAGGAGACACACAACCAGACGGTTGCGGTGCTCTTTTCCGACGACGTGCGGACGGAGTCCGGACGCGTCTTCGGGCGGGAATTTCGGGCGCGAATTCCGGATGCGCACGTGATTTATGTCGATCCGCGCATTGCGGCCGGGATGAGCGACGAAGTGCTGAAGGCAGTGAACGATGCCAAGACCGTGGTAGCTGTTGTCTATGTGATTCCAACGGCGGGCAAGGTGGGAAATACGATGGCGATGGCGGATGCGACCGGCCTGCTGTTGCAGCAAGTGCTGGATCGCGCGGCGGAAAAGACCGCCGTGGTTGCGATGGGGAATCCTTATCTGGCGTCGGATTTCCCGAAGATTGAGAATTACATGTGCACTTTTTCCAATGCGAGCGTATCGGAGATTGCTGCAGTGAAGGCGTTGTTTGGAGAAATCGCGGTGCGCGGGCATCTTCCGGTGAGCATTCCGAATGTGGCCCAGCGGGGCACGGGGTTGGAACGGCCGACGCAGGTTGCCGGTGGAGCATCTGAACATGCGCAGAAATAAACTTTCCGCGTTGGTGATGGCTGCAGGCGTCTTGGCTGCGCTACTGCCTGCTGTGCTGCTGCCGGCGTGCAGCATCAATGTGAAGAAAGATGCTAACGGGCAAGACAAGCAGGTAGATATCAAAACACTGCTCGGCGGCGTGCACGTGAGCGGGCAGGCTGATGTGGCTGATGTGGGCTTGTCGGTTTATCCGGGGGCTCGACCGAAGGAGAAAGATTCCAACGACAGCGACAAGAGCGCTAACGTGAATATCTCGGGCTTTGGATATGGGTTGAAGGTGGTTGCGGTCGAATACGAGTCCGATGATGCGTCTGACAAGGTGCTTACCTTCTATAGGAATCAGCTGAAGAAATATGGCGACGTGCTTGAATGCCACACATCCAGAGGGAACTGGAACATGAACATGGGAAAGAATAGTTCGAACGAGTTGACCTGCGAAGGCAGCGGCGGCAACGACATCGAACTCAAGGTGGGCAAGAAGGACGATCAACACATTGTGGCGGTTCAGCGTGAAGGTAAGGGAACGAGCTTTTCGCTGGTTTATGTGCGCGCGCACGGCAAAGAGGCGGATATTTAGCAAATCGGCAGCTCTGCATCGGGCACTGTTTTCTTAAGACCTCGTTTTTTAGGACATCCGAGGAGGGAGTTATGTTTCGTCCAGCCATGTTTCGATTAAAGCAGGTCCGATCGATTGCATCTCGTTTGGTTCTCGTTGTAGCGGTCGTAGCTGCTGCGACATTTGCCAACGCTCAAAAACAAGACGGCGATCAGGACAAGCATCTGGACATCCAGAGTTCGGCGGGCGATCTGCATGTGGGCAACGATGCCGACGCACGAAAAGCGGGACTGCCTCTTTATCCCGGAGCGCGGCTTCGGCACGACGAAGAGAACTCGGGCGCGGCGAATCTCAGCCTCTTCACTCAGGCGTTCGGAGTGAAGCTCGTGGTGGCGAAATATGATTCTGGCGATGCTCCCGAAAAAGTGATTGAGTATTACCGCGAGCGCTTAAAGAAATATGGCAAGGTGCTCGAGTGCCATACCAACGAACATGGGGACGATACGCACGCCGACTTCGATGATGACGACGACCACCCAGCCAAAGAGCTTAAATGTGAAGGCGACAACAAGGGTCCAGTCACCGAACTGAAAGTAGGAACGGAAAAAAATCAGCACGTGGTCGCTATAAAACCGCATGATGGCGGCGGCTCAACCTTTGACCTGGTCTACGTGCATACCCGGGGCAAGGAAGGCGACATTTAAAGCGAACACGCCCGCACACGAATCGTTCGTGGTGATGCAATCTGATTAGAAAGCGAGCCAAATGCGCGATTATTGCGTCGCGTTCCTTGCGCCCGCCGTTCATCGTGGGATACCTTCAATCGAGGCCAGCTTTAATCCCGGATGGATCATTCCTGCTACAAGTGCGGGCACAGCGTTGATGACGGCAAACCGTTTTGCGCGCAGTGCGGCGCGCCGCAGATTCGGGTCGCCATGCCGGAAGTATTGGCGCCCGCCGCTGCCGGAAGTGTATCATCCGATCAACTCCACGATTTCTCTCTAGTTTCATCGTCTGTTTCCGAGCCTCTGAATCTCCAAACGCTTTCCGGCCAGGTGGAGTGGCGCCGCGCTCTTCGGGCTTCTGCGATCGCCGCTGCAATTTCCATCGTAGTAATGTCTCTTCAGCTGGTGTTTCCGTTGTTGGCGGCTTTGGGGGCGGGATCTTTGGCAGTTGTACTTTACTACCGCCGGGACTCGGTCCGGCTACTGAGTGTCCGCGTGGGAGCACAAGTCGGCGCCGTTACTGGCTTGTTCATTTCCGCGGTGACAGGCGTGTGCTTTGCTGTTGTGATGGCGGTGCTGCGATCTGGGGGGCCGCTTCACGACGAGGTAATCGAGCGCCTCCAGCAGACCGCTGCGGGCTCGAACAGCCGGCAAATACAAGACGTGCTCGACCTTCTGAAAACGCCAGATGGACTGATGAAATTTGCGCTGGCCATGATAGGTTTCTTCCTGCTCTCCATTGCTGCCAGCAGCATTGCCGGAGCGCTGACTGGAGCGTATCTGGGCCGCCGCAACCGATCGTGAAATCGGCGACTTCCGGACTGAATTTCGGCTTGGTCTTGCCGTGGGCCGCGCTGGCCGCGTATGATGCACCGTTTGCCTTCTCACGCGATGAACAAACCGGCGCGCGGTTCACTGCTCGGCATCGAGCACCTTGAGGAAAAGGAAATCCTGGGCCTGCTGAAGCTGGCCCGGCGGATGAATCCGCTCAAGCCGCGTCCGTTGTTGCGGAACAAGCGCGTCGTGCTGCTGTTTTACGAAGCTTCCACGCGCACGCGATCTTCGTTCGAAATCGCCGCCAAGTCCTTAGGCGCGACTACCACGCTGGTGCAATCTTCGGGATCGAGCATTGAAAAGGGCGAGTCTTTGCTCGATACGGGCTATACCTTGCGCGCGGTGGGCTTTGATGCGATCGTAATTCGCCATCCGGCGGCGGGTGCGCCTCACTTGATGGCGAAGCATCTCGATATTCCCGTCATCAATGCGGGCGATGGCATGCACGAGCATCCTTCGCAGGCGTTGCTCGATGCTTTTACGATTCTTAAACACAAGAAATCGTTCAAAGGTTTGCAGGTTGCGATCATCGGTGACATTTTTCACAGCCGCGTAACCCGCTCTAATTGCCATTTGTTAACCAAGTTCGGCGTGAAGATTACGCTCTGCGGGCCTCCCGAGTTTGTGCCGGAAGTTTCGACGACGCTCGCCCCCGGTTTGCGCATTACGCGACATATTGAAGAAGCGCTGCGCGGGGCGGATGTGATCATGCTGTTGCGCCTACAAAAGGAGCGTTTGGCGGGGCAGAAGATTCGTCTGCAAGATTACATTGCGCGTTACCAGATGACGGCGGCGCGGTTGAAGCTGGCGCGGCGTGATGCGATCGTGATGCATCCGGGGCCGATTATTCGCGGTCTGGAGTTGACTGCGGAAGTGGCGGACGGTCCACAATCAACGATTATTGACGAAGTTCATAATGGGGTTCCGACGCGCATGGCGATTTTGGCGCGAGCGTTAGGCAAGGCGAGATGAGCCACGGATTTTTACGGATTCGCTCTTCACGGATTAATAGGGATACGAATGAGTAAGGACAAAGCCAAACCGGGATCGCTGCTTATTAAGGGCGGCCACTTGATCGATCCGGCGGCGAAGATTAACGCGCCGATGGACGTTCTGCTGCGCGACGGCCGCGTGGCTGAGGTCGCTTTGCCGAACAAGGTGCGTGGCGGCGCGGACGAGAAATTTGATGCGCGCGGTCTGATTGTTGCTCCGGGGTTCATCGATCTGCACGTTCATCTGCGCGAGCCGGGGCAGAACTACAAAGAAACGATTGCCAGCGGTACTGCGGCTGCGGCTGCTGGAGGCTTCACTTCGGTTTGCACGATGCCCAACACCGCGCCGGTGGTCGATACTGCGGAGTGGGTGGCGTGGCTGCGGAATCCCGAGCGTGGGGCCGTGGTCAACGTCTTCCCGATTGCGGCCGCGACTCGCAGTTCGCGTGGCGCCGCGCTCACCGATTTTGCAGCGCTGCAGCGGGCTGGCGCAGTGGCGGTTACCGACGACGGCAAGCCCATTCTTGATGACGAAATTATGCGCACCGCGTTGCGGGCTGGCGCGGAGCTGAATCTGCCCGTGGTACAGCATGCCGAAGATACGCGGCTTACTGAGAGCTGTTCGATGCACGAAGGCCCGACCAGCTTTCGCCTGGGCCTGCGCGGCATGGCATCTGCCGCGGAGGCGAATGTTGTAGACCGCGACGTTAATCTGGCACAGCAGATTCGCGGATCGCGGCTGCATGTGGCGCATCTTTCCACTGCCGACGCTCTTAAGGCGGTGCGGCGCGGAAGGCGCAGCGGTCATAATGCCCGCGTTCCGTGCCGAGTGACGTGCGAGGTTACACCGCACCACTTTACTTTGCTCGACGAAGATGTAGGCGAGTACAACACGAATTTCAAGATGAACCCGCCGCTGCGTTCAGCTGGCGACCGGGAAGCGATTCTGGTTGCACTCGCCGACGGCACCGTGGACGCCATCGCCACGGATCACGCTCCGCACGCGACGCACGAAAAGCAAGTCGAGTTTGAGCGAGCGTCGTTCGGCATTACTGGACTTGAGACTGCGCTGGCTCTGGCCATCACGAAGCTTCATCGCGAGCACAAGATTCCGTTGACGCGCATTGTTGAATTGTTTACCGCAGGTCCCGCGCGGGTGTTTGATTTTCCCGGACGCGGCTCGCTGGCGCGGGGTAGTTTCGCCGACGTAACCATTTTCGATCCTAAGAAGCGCTGGACGTTTGAGGCGGCCAAGTCGCGGTCGTTGTCGCACAATACTCCGTTTGATGGGTGGTCGTTTGTGGGGAGGGTTGTGGCGACGGTGGTGGGCGGGCGGGTGGTGTGCCGGGCAGATTGAAGCTCAGGAAGCTACTTCCGTCGATTATTCGAGCCTAATCTTCGATAGAAGCGGACCATCTGAAGTAGCTTGCCTATGTTGCGTTCTTTGTGAAACCGTTCAACTTGACGAAGTACAGATTCGTCGTCTACCGCAATTACTTGTGTCTCTCCGAGAGATTCAAATGCTTCTACCATGACTTTTAGGTGCGACAACAAGAGGTCCAGGTCGGCCAGGATTTTTACAGGTTCATATTTTTGCAATCGTTTCACCGCGGGCATATTACAATGGGCGGCATTGTTTAGGTCGGCAATGATTGGAGCGCCGCTGAAGAGATCCGAAACGCGCAGTCCCCAAGGCTCGTCACCCACCGCCTCCGCCATTCTCTTTAGATCCGTGAACGCAAGTTCTTGTCGTCGGAGCTGTTCTTGACCGTTCAGACTTAAGCAACACAGACCTTTCAAGCAGGCTTCTATTGGCGCACGGTGATTTACAAAAAAGGCCCAAGTGCGCCCGGCATCAATATTGGCTTTTTGGGAATCTCGGCATTCTTGTGCTATCAACAGCAGGGTCTTTGCCTCTTGGCAAAGACTTAGCTCGATCGGGACGACATACTCCCTCTTCTGAGTTTTGAAGGTTACGATGCGCGATGTCATTCGAGGTCTCCGGATCGTCATCTTCGTCACTTCTTTGACAGGCTCGACTACCCGATAATCCCCATCTTCTTCCCCACCCGCCCCAGCACCTCCAGCGCCTGCTCCAACTCTTCCTTCGTGTGCGTAGCGGTCATGATGGTGCGGATGCGGGCTTTACCTTCCGGCACCGTCGGAAATGCGATGCCGGTGCCGAGGACGCCTTCTTTGAAGAGTTCGCGGGAGAAGTCCATGGTGAGTTTGCCGTCGCCGATGATGATGGGCGTGATGGGGGTTTCGCTGGCTGGAGTGGTGCGGCCGCCGATGTCGAAGCCGAGCAGGCCGAGTTCTTTTTTCCAGAAGCGCGTGTTCTCCCAGAGTTTCTCCATGCGCTCGGGTTCGTTTTCGAGAACATCGAAAGCTGCGATGCAGGTGGCCGCGACTGACGGCGGATGCGACGTGGAAAACAGAAATGGGCGGGCGCGGTGATAGAGGAAATCGATCAGATCGCGCGTGCCGCAGACGTAGCCGCCGAGCGCGCCGATGGCTTTCGATAGCGTTCCGACCTGGATATCGACGCGGCCGTGCACTTTGAAGTGATCGATGGTGCCGCGGCCGTTGCGGCCCAGGACGCCGGAGGCGTGGGCGTCGTCGACCATCATGATGGCGCCGTATTTTTCGGCAACGTCGCAGAGGCCGGGCAGTGGGCCGATGTCGCCATCCATGGAGAAGACGCCGTCGGTGATCAGCAGTTTTTTGCCGGGCTCGTCTTTGATGCTGGCCAGTTGTTCTTCGGCGTGGGCGACGTCTTTGTGACGGAAGACCAGAATCTTTGCGCGCGAGAGGCGTGCGCCGTCGATGATGGAGGCGTGATTGAGCGCGTCGGAGATGATGAAATCGTCCTTGCCCAATACCGCTGACACCGTGCCGGCATTGGCCGCGAAGCCGGATTGGAAGACCACGCAGGCCTCCACGTTTTTGAAACGCGCGATCTTTTCTTCCAGCTCCATGTGGATCTTCATGGTGCCAGCGATGGTGCGCACTGCGCCTGAGCCCACGCCGTATTTGCGCGTGGCTTCCAGTGCGGCCTCGAGCAGCTTGGGGTGCGTGGTTAGCCCGAGGTAATTGTTTGACGCGAGGTTGATGACTTTTTTGCCGTCGAAGGTACAGACCGGGGCCTGCTCGTCATCGAGCACGCGCAGCTTGAAGTGCGTGCCTTTGGCTTTCAGGTCGTTGAGCTGGTCGGTGAGATAGGAGAGCGGGTTGGTGCGGGTTGCGGTGGTCATGATTCCCTCAAACTTTTTGCCACGGATTGTCACGGATCTACACGGATTCAAACCGGAACTAAAACATAATCGGGTTCCCTGTTGCGATGCTGGCTTCGCAGAGTTCTTTCATATTTCCAAAGAATTCCTTTTCGGACTCGGCCAGGATGTCGCTGGAGTGGAGCACGGTATTCACTTCTTTTAGCAACGCCGGCGATTTCTTGATGGGGATCCAATCGCCGGTGTGGGTGCCGTCGTAAAGAACTTCTTCCAGCAGAATAGGAAACTTTGGTCCTGGGCTTCCCTGCAGCGCGCGCAGAAAGCTGCGCAGATTTCCGACTCGGGTGATGTTACCGAGAAACACGGAGAGAAGATATCCGCCGTGCTCGCAGGAATCGGTCATCCACTGGTCGTGAGCCTCCCACTCGTCATCGGTTGGATCACCGGTCAGCATGGGCTCGCCGGAGTCATCGAAGGCGAGGCGATCGGGGAGTGGATGCGGCTTGGCTTTGCCGTCGCGAATGCAGGTGCAACGTACGAATGCATCTAGGCTCATGGTGATTGCCTCGATCTGTCTTTCTATTGCGTTTCGCTGGCTGCGATTGCCGGCGAGACGCCGGCGCTACTTTACGCCGTTCGGGTACACCAGTATTTTACTGGCTTCGCCGGTTTTCAGGCGCTCCATGGCTTTGGAGAAATCTTTCATGGGAATGCGGTCGGTGATGGCAGGATGCAGGTCGAGTTTGTCGGCCTTTAACAGCGCGGTCATCTGATACCAGGTCTGGTACATGCGGCGTCCGTTGATGCCCTGCACGGTGATGCCTTTGAAAATTATGTCTTCGGAGAAATTGAGGGAGACGGGTTTTGAGGTGAGGCCGAGAAGCGAAATTCTTCCGCCGCGGCGGACGATGTCGAAGGCCGTGCGAATCGAATCGGGATGGCCGGCCATTTCGAGGACCACGTCCACGCCCAGGCCTCCGGTTTTTTCCATCACGTTGGCGCTCGCGTTTTCTTTCGAGGGATCGATCACGTAGTCGGCTTTCATCTCACGTGCGATCTTGCGGCGGTGCTCGTTTACTTCGATGGCGAACACCGTGGTGGCGCCGACGGCCCTGGCTACAGCAATGGCAAACAGGCCGATGGGGCCGCATCCGGTGATGGCTACGGTTTTTGCGGCGATCTCGCCGGCAAGCACGGTGTGGACCGCGTTTCCCAGCGGATCGAGAATCGAGGCGTACTCTTGGGGAATGGCGGGATCGAGCTTCCAGATGTTCGATTCTGGAATGACGACGTATTCGGCGAAGGCTCCGTTGGCGTCCACGCCGATGATCTTCACGTTCTGGCAGATGTGCGCTTCGCCGGTGCGGCATTGCAGGCATTTGCCGCATGCCACGTGCATTTCGGCGGAGACGAAATCTCCTTCTTTTACGCTGGTGACTTCGCTGCCGAACGCGGCGACCTTGCCGCAGAACTCGTGACCGGGAATGAGCGGAGGATGGATGCGGTTCTGCGCCCAGCGGTCCCAGTTGTAGATGTGCAGGTCGGTGCCGCAAATGGATGCGACCTCGACCTTGACCAGGACTTCGTTGGGACCGAAGGCGGGAATCTTAACTTCGCGGATTTCCGCGCCCGGTGCGGCCTCCGGTTTTACGACAGCGGACATCGTGGACGGCATGACGGCTACCTTATGAATTCGGACTCAGACACAAAACATTTGATTCTAGCACCGGGGGAGTGGGTAGTGGTGCAGTTTGGCTCACGCGATGCGCCGGCTAAGCGGGAGATCCTTCGCTGCGCCTGAAAAACGGCTCGGCTCAGGATGACAATCGTCGATAGTTAAACTGCACCGCCACCCTGAGCCTTGTGAGGTTTGGCGACTGTCTTGAAGTCCCCGGACTTTCCTCGAGGAATGCTCAACGTCTTCCACTTGTTGGAGCGGATGTGCTTGGCCAGAAACACGATCTGGCCGGTGTGATAGCCGTAGTGCGCGATCTGGCGGTTGATGGCCTGCAGCACGGTGTGGGGTTCGCCACGGATGGTGACGGTGCGCGTGACGTCTGCAGGTTTGAGGGCCTCGATTGCCGCAAACATGCGCGCCCAGCCGTCCTCCCATAAAGTTGTGAGATCGGCGCGGGTGGTCGAAGAGTTGATTTCGAATTCCTTATCGCGGTTGCGGTCAGGCTTTTCGCCGTCGGTGGTGAGGAAGTCCGTGAAGCGCGAGCGCATGTTCCCTGCCATGTGCTTCACGATGATGGCGATGGAATTCGATTCGGGGTCGAGAGTGAGGAAAAGCTCATGGTCCTTAAGTTGTGCCATTGCGCCCTCGGCCAGGCGCTTGTGTCCGCGCATCTGGCGGTGGGCTTCGTCGAGATAGTGGGATGCGATATCGGGCATAAAATCTAATCTCTTGGATGCTTACGAATTTGGCGCGGTACCGGGCGGGACGATCGGGAAGGGCGCGGTCAAAGTGTCCGAGCGCAATTCGATTTCCAGTTCGATTCCCCCGACCCATTTGGCGAACAAGTTATAAATTAGCGCGCCGATCGCGCCCCCGACAAAACCCATCGCTCCGTAGATCAGGGGCATGAGAACGGCGAAGCCGATGCCAAAAATTCCGGCCAAGGGACTGTTGTGTTGTCCCAATGCGGATCCCATGGCTCCGATCAGGAGAACAAATGGAGCGAAAATCAGACCCATACAGCCATAGATCAATCCCATGATCTTGGCTACTGAGAGCACTCCGACTGACTTGACGATGTGCATGAAAGCCCTCCTGATAATGTTCGACACGTGCGATCCGTTTTTTAACATGCCAAGCTTAACCCCAGCCACCGCCGCCCGGCGACTCAATCCTAATTCGTTCGCCTGGACGCAGGCGCGCGCTGAATTTTCCTGGCATCGTTTCGGTTGAGCCGCCTTTGCGGATCACGCTCGTCTTGCCCGGCGCGCCATCGGTCCCTCCGCTTAATCCCCAGGGGCCGCGCGAGCGCCGGTCTGAGAGCAGAGTTACTTCGCAATCGGTGAGCACTTCAATCTCGCGGATGATGCCATCGCCGCCTTGATGCTTTCCTGTGCCTCCACTCGCCGGTCGAAGCGAGTATTGCCGAACACGCAGCGGATACGCGTACTCCAATGCCTCCGCCGGAGTGTTCAGCGAATTTGTCATGTGAGTATGCACGCCCGAGACGCCGGGCTTGGTGGGCCGTGCTCCCATGCCGCCGGCGATGGTTTCGTAATAAGCGAAGGGCTTGCCAGTGCGGGGATCGATGCCGCCGATGGTTAGGTTATTCATGGTGCCGGAGGCGGCTGCGGGAATCCGATCAGGAATGGCCTGGGCCAGTGCGCGCAGCAGAACATCGACGATGCGCTGCGAAGTTTCAACGTTTCCGCCCGCAACTGCGGCTGGCGGCTTCGCATTCACGATTGTTCCTTCGGGTGCGATTACCCGGATGGGGCGCATCAGGCCCGCTGCGGCTGGAACGTCATCGGCGAGCAGACAACGAAAGACGTAGAAGCACGCGGAGTAGGTGATGGCTTCGACGGCGTTCACGCTGCCTTCGACTTGCGGACCGCTGCCGGTGAAATCGACCGTGACGGCCGGTTCTGACGAGGCGCTCGGCTTGAAGATCAGTGTTACCGCGATCTTTATCGGTTTGTCGCCGACGCCGTCGTTGTCCAGAAAATCTTCGGCGCGGTAGGTGCCGGGCGGGACTTGCCGCAGGAATGCGCGCATCAGCTCTTCGGAATATTTCAGCAGTTCCTGCGCGGCGTGCTGGGTGCGATCGATTCCGTAGCGGGCGCAGACTTCGCGCAGACGCTCGGCTCCGGTGTGGCAGGCCGCAATTTGCGCGCCTAAATCACCTTCGCGCTCCTCGGGGGTGCGGACGTTGTTGAGCAGAAGCGCGAGCACATCGGGGACCATTTTTCCTGCACGCATGATCTTCACGGGAGGAATGCGAAAGCCTTCCTGATAGATCTCGCGGCATGGGCCCATGGAGCCGGCGTACGCTCCGCCCACGTCGGCGTGATGGGCGCGGGAGGCGACGTAGAAGTCGGGATGGGTGCCGGCTTTTAGCGGGCGGGGGCGCCCGCTCCACACGACATGCACTGGCGCCACCAGCGTGATGTCGGGCAGGTGCGTGCCGCCGCGGAAAGGGTCGTTCAGCATGACCATGTCGCCCGGCTCCATCGCACACGCAGCAATTGCGGCTTGCACCGACATTGGCATCGAGCCCAGATGCACGGGCATGTGGTCGCCCATGGCGATGACTTCTCCGTCGCTGTCGAAGACAGCGCAGGAATAGTCGCGGCGCTCTTTGATGTTGGGGGAAAACGCGGTGCGGCGCAGCGCTGCGCCCATCTCTTCGGCGATCGAGTGGTAGAGATTTTTGAAGATTTCCAGTTCGATGGGATCGCGCCGCATCAGGCGCAGTTTACCGGAAGAGACGGTCGTTAGTCGCTGGTCTTTGTTAGCGTAATCGTGGCCGTGGGTCGAAACAGAGCAATGTTTCCTCCCGAATGACGCGGACGAATAACGACTGACGACCAATGGCTAACGACTCTGCATGGAGAAAAATCTTGCGCTTTGTGCAAAATTGTGTTGACACTGCGTTCATACTGCCGCAATATCTTGTGTTAAGGATGCTACCTGTACCATGAGTTGGGTGGCTTTTTGCATTCGGGTCCCGAAGTTGCAAGGGAAAATCGTTCACGGAGGAACCTTCAATGGCAACGAAGAAGAAAGCAAAAAAGAAGAAACACTAACCGTCTGCGAAACGATACTTCGCAAGGGCCAAGAATTTAACCAGCCTCTCAGGAGAAGCACCTCTTGAGAGGCGTTTCCTTTTGGGGCATTTAGCAATTGTCAATTTGCGCTTTGGCATGTGCGGCACACTAGCTGCTAATTGCCAAATGCTGAACCCGCGTTCAAAATTCTCCTTGGCGAATCCTTCAGGTGTGGCACAATTGATCAGAGTCGGCCTTGAGCCGTGGGGCATGCATGAGTCCGAGAAAAAAGAGCGCGGGCAAGAATAAGGCGGATGAAATCTTCATCCCCGACAAGCTTTATTTCCGCATCGGCGAAGTGGCTACGCTGTGCCGCCTGCCGGCTTACGTGCTGCGCTTCTGGGAGAGCGAGTTTCCGCAGCTCAAGCCGGTGAAGAGCAGCACCGGCCAGCGCATGTACCGCAGACGCGACGTGGAAAGCGTCCTGCGCATCAAGCAGCTTTTGTACGAGCAGGGGTTCACGATCGTGGGCGCGCGGCAGCAACTGCGCGCGGAAGCGAAACCCGATAAGGGGCAGGCAGCCATTCCATTCCCGGCGCAATCGTCCGCCGAAATCCAGCACATCCGGCAGGGTCTGCGGGAGATTTTGAATTTGCTTTCGACGCGCAGAACGGGGTAGGTAGGGTTTAGGCGTCAGGGTGTAGGTTCCTAGGACGCGAGACCTGCTGTTTTCTTCACGCGGCTTGTTCTGGAGTTACCTTCTTGGTCTTTCCTGCGTTCGCGGCATCCAGGCGGATGCGGCTTGCGCGGGTGGTTTCCTGAATCAGATCATCGGCGACTTTGTCGCTGTCGCCCGCCATCACCGAACCTGCGGCCAAAGCAAAGCGCAGCGCATCGGCTTGATCCTCGAAATATAGAATGACTTGCCCGGACATAAGAACTCCCTTCGGCGTGATCTGACTGCAGAGCAGTTAAAAAGAACTTCGACGTGAGGCGCGTGCAAAGCGCGTGTGAACCTTCTGCGATTGTGAGCGAGCCATACGCTAGTTCAAAGTGCTTTTCTTGGTTCGCGCGGATTCGGAAGGACATGACTAGGATGAAACGTCCTCGACCACGCTTCAGCGTTAGCGGCCTGTTTTGAAATTTTCAGTCTGGGTCCAAACACTCTTCCCGCCATGTGCCGGGTTCATTCACGAGTCGATAAAGAACATCGCCACCATGATAAAACCCCACCGATCGTACTTGGTCACTTTTTCCGGCAGAAACAAGCTGTTCGTTTAAGACGGGATGATGGTACTTCCAGTCAGGCCGCATGAAGGTGCGGAGCCTTTCCATGGGTGCGATTTTTACGGAGCTCCCAACTGGGTATTTTTCCTGATATGGAATCACGTTACTGCCTCATCTGCTTTCCGCCCAATAATCCCACCAATTCCTCAAAACTCCAAACTTTTGATCAGGAAGATTTTCAAAACAGCCCACTACCCGCTCACTACGCGGATTGACGGGAAAAGCCGTCCAGCCTAAGATTGCGGTTCCGCATGATCGGCCAAACAATCTCCCACTACCAGATCACAGCCAAGCTTGGGGGCGGGGGCATGGGTGTTGTTTACAAGGCCGAGGATTCGCGCCTGCACCGCACTGTGGCGCTGAAATTTCTTGCGGAAGATTCCGCCAAAGACCCGGCGGCCCTGGAACGCTTTCGCCGCGAGGCGCAGGCGGCTTCCGGGCTCAATCATCCGAATATCTGCACGATCTATGACATTGGCGAAGAAGGCGGCGTCGCCTACATCGTCATGGAATTCATCGACGGGCAGACGCTGAAGCACCGCATCGAAGGCAAGCCGATGCGGCTGAACGAAGTGTTGGAGATCGCGGTGCAGGTGGCTGATGCGTTGGACGCGGCGCATACTCAGGGCATCATCCATCGCGATATCAAACCCGCGAATATTTTTATAACGCGCGGCGGGCAGGCGAAGGTGCTCGATTTCGGTTTGGCGAAATACACGGCCGAAGCGCACACGCATGGAGCCGACGGAACCAGCTCCATGCCCACCGCGGATGCCAATCTGCTCACCAGTCCGGGCTCGACCATCGGAACGATCGCCTATATGTCGCCGGAGCAGGCCATGGGCGAGGAACTCGACCGGCGTACCGATCTTTTTTCGCTGGGCATCGTCCTGTATGAAATGGTTACCGGGCGGCAGGCGTTCCCCGGAAACACCAGCGCAGCGGTCTTCGACGGAATTTTGAATCGTGGGCCGGTTCCACCTCTGCAATTGAATCCTCAATTGCCGCCGAAGATTGCGGAAATTCTGGATAAGGCGCTGGAAAAAGATCTCAAGCTGCGTTATCAGACGGCCTCGGATTTTCGCGTTGACCTGCAGCGCTTGAAGCGTGAATCGGAATCACATGGCAGCTCGACGTCCGGAGTTACTCCGCGCGCTCAAGTGGCAGCGGTTGCACCAGTCTCTGGCTTCAAACGGTGGCCGCTGGTTGCGCTGGCATCCGGAATCGTTGCCCTTGCCTTAATCGCGGGGGCTTACGTTTTTGGAAAACGCGAAGGCCAGGCTTCCAGCATCTCGCCTCCGACCTATCATCAATTGACTTTCCGGGGCGGCACCATCCGCATGGCGCGTTTTGCACCCGACGGAAAAAATATTGTGTACAGCGCGGCTTGGGAAGGGAACCCGTTCGAGTTGCTGATCACGCGTCCCGACAGTCCGGAATCGCGCCCGTTTGGATTGTCTAAGGCGGAAGTGCTCTCGATTTCAGCCGAGGGCGAGATGGCGGTTCTGCTGAACAGCCACAACATTGACCCCTACATTAATGTCGGAACGTTGGGCCGAGTGCCCCTGGGCGGCGGCGCGCCGCGCGAGGTGCTGGAGAATGTGCAATGGGCGGACTGGTCGCCGGACGGCCAGAATTTCGCTGTGGTGCGCGAGTTCGGCGGCCTGAGCCGGATTGAATATCCGATCGGGAAAGTGCTGTATCAAACTGGTGGATGGCTCAGCCACGCGCGCGTCAGTCCCAAGGGAGACATGGTGGCTTTCATCGAACATCCTGTCCGGCGCGACGATGCGGGCACGATTGGTGTTGTGGATCTCGCGGGGAAGAAGAAAACATTATCCACCGGATGGGAAACTGCCTGGGGCCTAGGCTGGTCTCCGAATGGAAACGAGATCTGGTTTTCCAGCACGCGGCTGGGCTACGGACGATATCTTTCCGCGGTAACTCTTTCCGGCAAAGAGCGGTTGCTGGCGCGTGAGCCCGGCACGCTGACCTTGCAAGACGTTGCCAAAGACGGGCGCGTGCTGATTACTCGCGATGTGCCGCGAGTTGGCATGGTCGGGATGATTGCCGGCGCAACCAAGGAGCGCGACCTTTCCTGGCTCGACTGGTCGGCGCCCAAGGATCTGTCTGCCGATGGGAAGCAACTTTTGTTTACTGAATCGGGTGAGGCCGGCGGCGAGAATTATTCCACCTACATTCGGGGTACCGATGGATCGCCTGCCGTTCGGCTGGGAGACGGACTGAGCTTCGCGCTCTCTCCTGATGAAAAATGGGTGCTGACAGGTCTGCCCAAACCACCGGTGCAGTTCGGCCTTGCACCGACCGGCGCGGGGGAAGCGCGGCAGATTACACATGATGAGATCAATCGCCTCTGGGCGCGCTGGTTTCCTGACGGCAAGCGAATTCTGTTTTCGGCGGACGAACCCGGTAAGGGCGTGCGGCTTTATGTGCAAGATGTGAGCGGCAATCCGCCGAAAGCGATTTCCGGCGAAGGTGTGAACGGGAGCCTGCTTGCCATTTCTCCGGACGGCAAACAGATTGCGATGGTGGGAGCGGATCAGAAACCCGCCATACTCACGGTTGACAGCGGCGAAATTCATCCCATCGCTGGGCTGGACGCTGGGGAAGCGCCGATTGCGTGGTCGGGCGACGGGCGCTCACTATTTGTCTACAAGCTGGGCGAAGTTCCTAGTACGGTGAACCGGCTGGACCTCGCCACCGGCCGCAAGCAGCTATGGAAAAGATTGGTTCCACCCGACGTATCGGGCGTCACCGATATCAGCTCGATCCTCATTACTCCTGACGGCAACAACTACGTCTACGAATACGGCCGCACACTTTCCGATCTGTACTTGGTCAACGACCTGAAGTAAGAGGATGAATGGTCGGGACGGGCAGATTTGAACTGCCGACCCCTCGCACCCCAAGCGAGTGCTCTACCAGGCTGAGCCACGTCCCGACTAGGAAGGAAACCCGCTGCTTTGCGTCTGCGGCGGATGGGGTTAACCCAACAAGTTTACACCAGCCGGGGAGGATTGCGCCTGGATCTTCCTCTGCATGCTGCGGGGCGGCTTCGTTAGGCTGGCGGACGCCGGCGCTACATTACTTACGCTTGCGTTTTGATTTACGTGATTGGGGCTTCGCGGCTTGGCGTGGTGGTGCTTCTTCGAGGACGGCGAACTGGATTTTCTTTTCTACCGGATCGATGCGGTCTACCAGCACGCGAATTCTTTGTCCCAGGCTGTAGGTTTTGCGCGAGCGCTGGCCGATGATTTGGCGCGTGTTTTCGTGATAGGTGTAGAAATCGTCGGTGAGCGTGTTCAGCGGGACCAGGCCTTCGACGAACAAGTCGGTTAGTTCGACGAAGAAGCCGAACTTGGTGACGCTGGTGATCAGGCCGTCGAAGTCTTCGCCGATGCGGTCCTGCATGAACTTTGACCTTTTTCCACTCCATGAGTTCGCGCTCGGCATCGTCGGCGCGGCGCTCGGATTGGCTGGACTCTTCGGCGATTTCGTGGAGTTCTTCAGCGTGATGGGACCGCCCAGGGGCTCGTGGGATTCGCGGTGGGCAGCATGATCGCGGCGCTTCGACCAGGGAGAAGGCGCACGGCGTCCCGCGGGCTAGATGCAGATCTCGACTCGGGGTTAGTGACTGCTTCGAGGGCGTGGCGGCGGGGCGCCGGCGCTCCAGCTGAGGATGCGCAGGATGAGACTCCGACTGGGATTTCGCCGTCATGACGCTCTGCCGAATCGCGCAGCACTTCTTTCAAGATGCGATGCACGATCAGATCGGGATAGCGGCGGATCGGCGACGTGAAGTGCGTATAACTTGTGGCCGCTAGCGCGAAGTGGCCGTGATTCTCTTCCGAGTAACGCGCTTGCTTGAGCGAGCGCAGCATCAGGTAACTCAGGATGCGCTCTTCTGGTTTGCCTGCGATTTTGGCGGCCAGCTTCTGGTACATGCGGGGAGTGATGTGAACATCTTTGGGAATCTCGACGGTGCGCGCTTGTTTGCCGGTGCCGCGCGCGGCGCGGCGGTCGGTTTTGAATTGCACGCGGTGAATGGGCAGCGCGCCTACGCCGAGCGAATATCCGAAGGTCGCGGCGATCATTTCGAAATCGTAGACGCGTTTGGCGTCTGGCTTTTCGTGAATTCGATATAAGGATGCAATGTGTTTCGATTCCAGATACTGCGCGACGCACTCGTTGGCCGAGAGCATGAACTCTTCGATCAGGCGATGCGCGATGTTGCGCTCCGAGCGAGTGATGCTTTTCATCAAACCGAATTCGTCGAACTCGATGACCGGCTCGGGCAGGTCGAAATCGATCGAGCCGCGGCGCTGGCGTTTGCGATTGAGAATCAGCGCGAGGTCGCGCATGAGTTCGAAGGTGGGGACGAGATTTGCGTAACGTTCGCGCGTGGCGGCGTCGCCTTCGATCACGGCGTTGACGGCGGTGTAGGTCATTCTTTCAGCCGAGCGGATGACGCCCTCGCACAATTCATAGCCGACGATCTCGCCGCGAGGATCGATTTGCATGATGCACGACAGGACCAAGCGGTCGAGGTGCGGGCGCAGGCTGCAGATGTCGGTGGATAGTTCGAGGGGCAGCATGGGCACGGCGCGGTCGGGAAAGTAAACGCTGGTGCCGCGCAGGCGCGCTTCCTGGTCGAGCGCGGAATCGGGCGTGACATATTGGGCGACGTCGGCGATGTGGACCTGCAGTTCGAAATTGCCGCCGGCGAGATTGCGCACGGTGACGGCGTCGTCGAAATCGCGCGCGGTTTCGCCGTCGATGGTGACGATGGGCACGGCGCGGAAGTCGCGCCGGTGGCGGAGTTCCTGCGCGGGGATGGTGGCGGGAATGTTCTGCGCTTCTTCGAGTGTGGCTGCGGGAAAGTGGTGGGGCAAGTGAAATTTGCGGATGGTGATTTCGACGTCAACGCCGAAGTCGTCGTGGCGGCCAAGGATTTCGATGACGCGTCCGCGGGGATTTTGTGTGGGCGTGGGCCAGTCGGTGATTTCGACGTCGACCACTACGCCTTCAAGATCATCCGAGTTTGCGTGGCGCGCGGCTTCGTCGCCGAGACGCGGTCGACGGAGCGTAGCGCCGGCGTCCGGCGGCTTTTGCCGATGATCTTGCTTCCAGGGCGGGGGTTGGACGGCGCGCCACGACTTCCGGACGCTCTGCGCCTGGAGGAATTACGACATCCATCGTGATCTTGCTGTCGATCGGCTTTACGGAGTTGTGGCGGGTCGCCGTAGTGGAAAATTCCGACGACAGTGGGATGCGCGCGTACCACCGGGCGCACGATGCGGCCTTCGGCGCGGCCATCAGGACGAGTGGCGACGATATCGACAAGCACGCGGTCGCCATGCATGGCGTTGCCGATAGCGTGGGGCGCGATGAAAATATCGCCGACGAGGCGTGACTTGAGAGACGGACTCAGCGAACTGGCATCCGGGATGACGAAGCCGAAGCCGTCGCGGTGCATGGTGAGGCGGCCTACGACCAGGTTCTTGTCATTTTTGTGAGCGGCAGGTTGCGGCAGGGCGTAGCGATCGGAATTGAGCTGAACTAATTCTCCTGCGGCTACCAGCTTTTGAAGATGCGCATCGAGATTTCCGCGGGCTTCGCCGTGCAGGCCGAGTTCGCGCACGAGCTGCTTGAATCCGCGCTGCGCGCTTGGGCTGGCGGGCGATGTGTTTCAGGATGGTGGAGTCGGAAAGCATGGGGGAGCGTCAGCTAGCAGCTTTCAGCATAACCCAGATGTGTTGCGGAATTCTGAGTCTGCAACTCGCCACGTATCTTTACCACGTATCCCCGCCGCCGCGTGGTGGCCACGCGCCTACAATACGGCGGATCATTGCGATTTGGCCTGTGTGGTAGCTGTTGTGCGCCACCATCTGCCAGAGCACGGCTTCCAGCGTGCCCGCGGTCTTTTTGTCGGCTTCGTGCACGGTCTCGACTTGCCGCTGCATTTCTTGTGGAGATGGAATTCGCCAGGGTTACGAAATCAGAGAGCAGATCGGCAAAGCGCTGGCGTAGGCGATCCCAGTCTTGCGAATCGGTTCGAGATGCCGTGGGCGGGAAGCTCTCAGAGTTATGCTCCGGATACGCTGGCTTCTCACCGCGAATGCGTCGCAGTTCATAGTCCATCCAGTAATTCATGTGGAAGACGAGTTGTTGGATGGAGTGGGGAAAGCCTTCGATGTGGCGCGCGGCCAGGTCGGAGGAAAGATCCTCGACGCAGGCGATGGGGATCGGCATGCGATCCTTTGCCGTGGAGCAGTTCTGTTAGTACGCGTGAGGGCATAGGAAGATCAGTGCTGAATTGCTGCGGGCGGAAACCAAGATCCCTCGCTTCGCTCGGGATGACAACCTGAGTGCTTGGATGACAAACCTTAGCGCCTCACACGGTGTGACAACCGGATGCAAAAATGGCATCGCTCACATCACCGTTCGGCGAAGTATTTCTCTTCCAGTATCCGCCGGTGATGCAGTTCGTGTCCGGCGATGGTATAAGCCAGAGCGCGCACGGTGACTTCATTCTTGTTGGCGATGCCGCGGCGCATCCAGGCTGCCTCATCGAGATCGCGCAACAGCGAAAGCGTGGCGCGGCGCACGGCGATGAAGTCTTCGACTAAATCCGACAGCGGACGATTTGCGAACGGACCGTTGCGGACGTAGTCATCCTGCTCGAAGCCTTCGAGCGGAGTGGCATCGGCGCGTGCGATGCGCAGAGCGCGGTAGGCGAAGACACGCTCGGTATCGCAGACGTGGCCGAGAACTTCTTTGGCGCTCCATTTTTCTGGCGCGTAGCGGAAGTTGCCGTCTTCTTCGTCGCGGCAGGAGAGCAGCAACATTGTGTCGCGGCGTTGTTGGTCGAGCGTGTTCAGAATGTCATCGCCCTGAACCAGGGAAATATAGCGGTCGTAGTATGGCGCGTATTCGCCGGGCTGTGGCCGGCCGATGGTGAAGGATGGAGGAGTAACGACGGCAAATTCTGACATGACTGGCTCCTTCGTGGCTGGAGTGCACCTTCGATAAATCTTCGGTCCCAGAAGCATACTCCGAGGGACTGTGGAATGTTAGACGGACGAAAGTCTTTTTCGGGAATCCTTACACGGTGGTGTCTCAAAATGGCGGGGCGTGAGACGCTGGGATGGTCGCTGCGCAAGGTTGGCAGGCGAGTACCAAGGTAGGAAACTCTGTTGAAAATAAAGGGTTTTCCACAGCGCTCACATTGAGACTGGGGAGTACAATTCGATTTGGTCACGTAAGTGCGGCCCGTGATCCCTTAATCCCAACAAGGAAAGGAACTTTGTATCCATGTGGAAGCCGACGAATCAGCCTCAGACCCCAGGGCGGCCAACAGAACCGGAGCGTCCAACTATGTCTACCCCGAGTACGCCAGCAGTTAGCATGGCGAATGAACCTGCTGCTGCGCCGCGCCCGGCGGGCACTACCACCACAACCGCGGACCAGGCGACCATCGGCAAATCGCTGGTGATCAAGGGCGAGGTTACTGGATCGGAATCGCTCTATATTGACGGCCGGGTCGAGGGTTCGATCAGCCTGGCGGGCAACCGCGTCACCATTGGGCGGAATGGAGTGGTGGCAGCCAACATCAACGCTCGCGAGATCGTCGTGCTTGGCAAAGTGCGGGGCAACCTCACCGCCAGCGACCGGGTGGATATCCGCAGCGACGGTTCGCTCACCGGCGACGTAGTCGCGGCCCGCATCTCCATTGAAGACGGCGCTTACTTCAAGGGCGGTATCGACATCCGCAAGGGCGGCCAGCCCACGCAGAGCAAGCCCAACGGCAAGGACGAGAGCGTTTCCGTGTCCGAGCCAGCGGCGGTAGGCGCGCGAGCGTAGGTTCGCGGTAGCGGCTTCACAGAAGATTAGCGGCGGCATTCGCAGGGGATGCGAATGGCCGCCGTTTTGTTTTTTGTGAATTAACCCGGCTCGTCCTCTGACTTAGATCACCGCGTCTACCATTGCGGCCAGCGAGCGCCGCAGAAAGAGATTCTGAAGTCCGCGCGCCAAAGGGTACGCTATTTTCACCGCCGTGTTACCCGGTCGGGAAAAAGAGATGATCTCGTAACTAACCAGATCCGAACTGCGATGCCACTCCACCGTAAAACGCTCTTCTCCTTTTTCTGCATGCTCGGGTAGCGTGCCGTACGCGAATCCAAAGCGCCGGATCGGACCATCTCCATCGACCACATAAACAATCCTGCAACAGTTGAGGGACCAAAAGCCAAAGTGCTTGATGACTACCGCGATTGCTTCTCCGGGTTGAATGGGAACGGGCCAGCAGAGTTGAATGCCAGGGACAGCGAACATTTTCCATTGACGCAGCGCCTGCACCGCGCGGTCGAATGTTGTGGAGCCCCGGCCTAAATCAACCCGGCCGCCAAGCACTGCGTAGCCTGCAGGGAGATCGCCCCGAGATGCGCCGACCTCCAGGTAAGAGAAGCCGCTGGTTCGCTGGCTGGCAAGAAGAGTCCGAATCCGCGATTCGTCAGGTCTGAAAAGTAGAAACACGACAAGCCTCGAATCTCTACTCCCTGCGCTCACAGCGCATAGGCAGGATATCTGCCGGAATTTGAGCTTTGTCAACCCTCCGCCACTCGATGTCGAAGGAACCCCGGTAGCCAAACAAGGGGCCCCAGGTTTGATTTGTTACATTTACTTCGATGTGGAAACGTTGGTCCTTCTCTTCGTACCATTCGCAGACTTCTGCGATGCCGGAGAAGATCAAGGGGAAACTGAAGTCGATCCAGCCCTCGTAGAAACGCTGCGCGCCGGAGCGGAGGCGAAGGCCACCACGCTCATCAACAGATAAATCGATATCGACAGCGAGATGCTGGTGCGTGCCCAGATAATCCACGATTCGCCCGCGTTGCTGGCTGAAGATCATATAAGCGTCAAAGCGCCGCGGCTTGCGGGTCGCAAAATTTCGAATCCAGGTCACGGTCTCCCGGCCGTATTCGTCTACATACGCATAATTCCTGATTGTGAAGGGTACAGACCGGCCGCGCTCAGGAAACATGATGCGTCGCACGCTTCCGAGATAGAGGAAAGGCAGAGTGTAAGGCTTTCCGTGCCAAAGTTCGCCCATTGTCCCCGTGCCGATGCACGCGAGATTGTCGTGGCTGCTGAACCCGAACCTTTCCTGAATGCGAGGATGGAGACGCTTGAACTTTTCACCCAGAGCCTGTTCGTAGATTGATCTCACGGCTCACTCCGAGGAGGTTTTCGTAGGCAGCGGCTCGCCGTGGGAACGTTCTCAGCCACGACCAGCCCGCAGGCCGCAAACACCGCAACCGAAAGATTGAGAGTCAGCGGATCGAAAGCCTTATGAAAATAACTGGGCGAGCCCAGGGCTACGGATGCGGTTGCAACAATCATGCCCACGATCGTTATCCACAGCAGCCACCGCACTCGCCACAGTATAACCACCAGCAAAGCGAAACCGATCTCCATCCATCCCGCGACTGCTGTCAGAAAGGCGGATGAAGCTACACCCAGGTTGCGCAGCATATCCAACTCATCGGGACTGCGAAACCATAGCTTTGGGACTAGTCCATGGTAGAAAAAGACAAACGCAATCGTCACGCGGGTCAAGAAGTAAACTACGGCAAAGTTCCGAGAGGCTTCTGGCGAGATCCCTTGTTCAATCCACAGGCGGAGCCTGTCGAAGCTCCACGCGGTCGCCCAGCCAATCAGTGGCCGGAAAAAGATTTTGTCGACGATTCTGCCGATCACACCGAATCGAGTCCGGTAATCATAGGAGGTGAGAAAGCGAATGCCACTTCCGCTCGGGTCGTATCGCCAGTAGCCAGACCCCATCGCGATCAGCGACTTGGGATCGTTCGACCAGAACTTAAGCGCTGAAGTTCGCTGGCCAGACAAATCGTCGCACTCTCCAGTGCTTTCGCCCTCGCCCCTGATTCGCAGGCCTGCGCCGATTCGAGTTGAGTACAGGAATTTTTGAGGTTCTCCGGGCAAGCGGTGAAGATAGTCGATCTGTGAAAAGCGGAGGTCCCAACGTTCGTGCAGCTTCGGCTCTTGGGTTTTTTGCCAGAGGTCATCCATGCTGCCGTGGATAGAAATCTCAACGTAAATGCTCATGCGGACCTGTCTTCACGGGTAAGCAGTAAAGATAATCCGAGTTCACGGTGCTCGCACAGTCTTGAATCGGGTACTCTCCGGCCGGTAGCGCGTTGCTCGATTGCCATCGCTCGTTGACTCTCCGATACTCGCGTCCGTAAGATAAACCGACCTGCGGTTCGGGCGTCTTACCTGGACTCCAAAAATGATCGGCCAAACCATCTCTCATTACCGCATTGTTGAAAAGCTGGGCGGTGGCGGCATGGGCGTGGTTTATAAGGCCGAGGACACGGAGCTTGGCCGTTTTGTCGCGCTGAAATTCCTGCCGGATGAAATGTCGCGCGATCCGCAGGCGCTGGAACGCTTTCGCCGCGAGGCGCGGGCCGCATCGGCATTGAATCATCCAAGTATTTGCACGATTTATGAGATTGGCAAACATGGCGAGCAGTCGTTTATCGCCATGGAATTCCTGGATGGGGTGACGCTGAAGCACCTCATCTCTGGCAAGCCGCTCGAAAACGAAACCGTTTTATCACTGGCGATTGAGATAGCGGATGGATTGGACGCGGCGCACGCGCAGGGCATCGTCCACCGCGACATCAAGCCGGCGAATATTTTCGTCACCAAGCGCGGCCACGCGAAAGTGTTGGATTTCGGCTTGGCCAAGGTCGCTACGGGAGCCGGTTCTTCGAGCCAAGCGGCATCGGAGAACACGATGACGGCGGCGATCGACCAGCATCTTACCAGCCCCGGCTCCACGCTCGGCACTATCTCCTATATGTCTCCCGAGCAGGCACGCGCCAGGGAACTGGACGCACGCAGCGATCTGTTTTCTTTCGGTGCGGTGCTCTACGAAATGACCACCGGTACGCTGCCCTTTCGCGGCAACAGTTCCGCGGAAATCTTCAAATCCATTCTGGATGAAGCGCCACCTTTGGCGCTGCGCCTGAATCCCGATATGCCGGCGGAGCTGGAACGCATCATCAACAAAGCTCTGGAAAAAGATCGTGAGATGCGCTATCAAAGCGCGGCTGACTTGCGGTCCGATCTTACGCGCCTCAAGCGCGACTATGACTCCGGCCGCTCACCCGGCGCTGTGTCGGCATCGAGCGTATTGCCCGCGAGTTCGTCTGCCGTTTCGAGTGCTGCTGCGATACCCACATCCAGCGGAGGTTCGCGTAAATACATAGTTGCGGCTGTGGTTGTACTTCTCGTGGTTGCCGCAGCCGCCGGCGTTTATTTCTTGCGGGGAAAGCCGGATGCCGGCAAGGTTAGTTCGATCGCTGTGCTGCCTTTCGTCAACGCGACCGCAGACGCCAACAACGAATACTTAAGCGACGGCTTGACCGAAAGCCTGATCAGCGCGCTTTCCCAACTGCCCGACATGAAGGTCATGGCGCGCAGCACGGTCTTCAAATTCAAGGGAAAAGAAGATGATCCGCAGAAGATCGGCGAAACACTGCAGGTGAGCGCTCTGTTGATGGGACGCATTACACAGCATGCAGACAACATTGGCGTGCAAGCCGACCTGGTGAGGGCGGCGGATGGCAGCGAGCTGTGGGGTGCGCATTACGAAAGCAAGCTGGCGGACATCACGCAGGTGCAGGGAGAGATTACTCGCGATCTTTCCGCGCGCTTGAAAATTCAAGTCAGTGGAAGCCAGCAGCAGCGGCTGGGACAGGCGGGGACCACCAATCCCGAGGCTTACCGCCTCTATCTGGAAGGCCGCCAGCTCTGGTATGGGCGTACGCCGGCGGGCTTGAAGAAGAGTATCGATCTCTTCCAGCAGGCCATTGCGGCGGACCCCAACTATGCGCTGGCGTATGCCGGACTAGCCGATACTTACAACGTCGCTCCCAGCTACGGGATAGGCATCAGCTCAAGGCAGGGCCTGGCGCTGGCAGATGAAGCCAGCCGTAAAGCTCTTGAACTGGATAGCTCGCTCGCCGAGGTGCATGCCACGCGGGGCATGGCGCTGGCTAATGCGTTCAAGTTCAGCGAGGCTGAACCTGAGTTCAAGCGCGCCATCGAGTTGAACCCCAACTATTCCGCGGCTCACTATTTCTATGCCATCGCCTATCTCAGTCCAACCAATCATCTTGAGCAGGCACTCGACGAATTACGCACCACATTGTCCATGGACCCGTTATCTTCTATCGTCAACACGAACTACGCGCTGATACTCATGGAAGCCAGGCATTATCCTGAAGCGCTGGCGCAATTTCAAAAGGTTCTCGAACGAGATCCGAGTTTCCAGCCAGCGTATTTTAAAATGTCGCAACTGTATGCCAACACGGGCCGCTTTCCAGATGCAGTAAGCGCGCTTTCCAAATCTTTTTTTGTGAAGCAGAATCCTGTTAGTCCGGACGCAAAGGGCTATCTTCAACTCATGATGACTTTGGATGGCACGGACCGCTCCGCCGCTGTTGCGGGTGCCGCAGTGCGTGCTGGACAAAAGGACATGGCGTTTGAGTATCTCAACAAGGCGTATGAGGATGGCGACAATGAACTCACGTTCATCATTCGCGACCCCGCTCTGGACCCGCTTCGATCCGATGCCCGCTACGTGGAGCTGATGCGCAAGCTCGGCCTGACGCCATAACCAAACTCGTGCGACAACAGTTAAGGTTGCGTTCCCGCGCCCAGAATCTCTTTGCCTTCGCCCTCAGCGACTGCCGGATAGGCGGTAGCTTTGCGGCGGCGCAGATCGTTGGGCAATTGTGACTTCAGCAGCCACAGGCCCACGGCGGTTGCGGCAGCCCAGGTTACAGAGATCAGCGCCAGTTGAAGGATATCGGTGATACGGCTGCCGTGACCGTAGGCGGGCAACGGCACGATTTTTGCGACCTCCAGGCTGATTCCTCCGGCAACGATGGCGGTCAGCGCGGATTTTCCTAACTCATCCCAGCGCAGCGTTCGCAGCGAAACCAGTTTGCGATAGTGCAGCAGAAAAGCCAGCGCGAGCAGATTCGCGCCGATACCGATATCGGAGGCCCAGGCCAGGCCGACTACTCCATAGCTGTGGAACAGCAAGGAATATATCGGCAATGAAGCGGCTGTGATTACGGTGACCGCGATCATCGGAGTTAGCGTGTTGCCAGCGGCGTAGAAGGCGCGAGCATAGAGTCCCTGGGCGGACCAGAGAGCCAGCGACAACGAAAACCAGAAAAAATAAACAGCCGTAGTCTGCGTGTCGGAGAGCAGAAACTGTCCGCGGCGATAGACCAGGTCGATCAGCGGGAAGGCGGCGGCCATCATCCATCCGGTGGCGAGAAATGATGCGGCGGAGACGCGATAGACAGAATCGTTCACCGTCGTGTCGAATTCTTCCAGGCGCTTCTCATTGAACAGGCGCGCGAAGAATGGCAGAGAGGCCTGCCCTGTAGCCTGTCCTAACACGGCGATGGGTACCGCGAATAGTCGCTTGGAATAGTTGAGATGCGAAATATCGCCGACGCCCCCGGCGGCGTAATGTCTGAGGATCCAATCGTCAGCCGTAACCAGGGAAACGCCGAGCATCAGCGGAACTGAAAGCTTCACCCATTCGCGGAAGGCTGGATTCGTCACGTCGAACGAGGGTTTGTAACCGGTTCCAATGCGGGCTGCGCCGATTACGCTGGCAAGAAATGGCCCGGCAATACTTCCCGCAAGAGCGCCATAGGCTAAAGCCGAGATGCCAAAATGGCGCCCACCAAGCACGCCTCCCAGAATAATGAAAACGTTGTACAGTAGCGGGCCAAACGCTGGAAACAAAAACAGACGGTGCGATAACAGCACCGCCGAGACCACGCCTCCAACATAGAAGAAGATCTGTGCCGGCAGAAGAATCCGTGTGAGGTGTACACAGAGCGCGATTTGCTCCGCAGAAAATCCTTTATGCGCCGCCGAGGGTCCGAACATCCAGCTGACAAACTGAGGCGTGAAGATTTCCGTGACGATTGTGCCCGCGATCATCACGACCGTCATGACCGTGATTACGATGGAGAAGGTTTTTTCCGCATCGGCCTCGCGTTTTTCCGCGAGGAATCGTGTATAGATCGAAA
This sequence comes from uncultured Acidobacteriaceae bacterium, assembly GCA_963789625.1. GTDB lineage: Bacteria > Acidobacteriota > Terriglobia > Terriglobales > Acidobacteriaceae > Sulfotelmatobacter. Next base: position 165,325 of record CAWBLK010000015.1, read on the forward strand.
TGAATGTAATGGAAGCCGCGCCCCCGGCGACGATGTAGTTGAGCCAGTCAGGCAGAGTAAAAGCGGCGACGAAGGCGTCCGTTCGTTGGCCCGCGCCGAAGGCATACGCGATATACGCTTCGCGAATGTAGCCGACCACGCGCGAGAGCATGACCGCCGACATCAGCAGTAAAGTGGCTGAGAACGCGGAGTGCTGATGGGACGGCCGGAAGAACCGCAGAAGTTTGGTCATGATCATCGAGAAGCAGGGCTGCAGATTTACGCTGGCAAGGCCGAATATTCATTGCCTGTGCGTGAATGCCAATTTCCTTCAAAGCCTACCAGAGGCTCGTATCGACGATGGAGTTTATCGCGCGAATCGGAGCTGGATGGTTCCTTTATTGACACTGGAAGAAGTTCTTTTGCGCGGCGCTCGTGGAAGCGGGGCTCGACCGCAGGCGAATCAGAGTGTAGCGCTCGGGCGGGACTGGCCCGATGGCGAAGGGTAAAGGACCCCAATCCGCGCCGTAAAAACCTGTGCCGAGCTCGCGTTGGGCCGTGGTGATACCGAGATTCATTGGAATTTGGATTACCTCACACGCAGCCACGAACTCGGGCCGCACTTCGAAGAGCTTGTCGCGAGCGGCCACGGCGAGGAAATCTCCGGCGCGGTGCTGAGGATCATCGACGACTACGGCTTGGGTGCCGAAGGATTCCATGTAGTACTGGAATCCCCAATGCCCCATGAACCAGACCGTGCCTGGCTGTTTCCGGGTTTTCTGCTCGATCAGGGTTGCTGCGGTTCGGCCGGCGTTCGCCATCTCTGTGTCAGCCCAGGTTAGCCATAGCGATACCGCGCCCGTTGCGGCCAGCGCTATCGTAAACGCCGGTCGCCATCGTTTGGAAGTTGGCCACAGCGTTTTCATCTTATCTATGCGGCGCGCGAGAAGAATGCCAACCGCTGGAAGCAACGGGAGTACGGAACGGACGTTGATCATCCAGTTGACGAAGCCGGTGAATATGAACGTTCCGAAAATCCAGAGCAACAGCAATAAAGAGTCGGCGTCTCTGCGTTCCGCCGTATCCGTGACTGCCAGCGCCATCACGGAGAAGCCGGCGGCGATGAAGAGCGTCAACTGGATGCCGACCACAAGCCAGTGCTGATAGAAATTGAAGGGCCAGAGGGTTGCGCCGAGAGACATGCGACCCGTGCTGATGAGGAAACCCGCGATTCCGCTCGCGAAGCAGACGGCGACGATGCTTGCGCGCTTCCAGATGAGGGGCGCAAGGGTCAGCGCGGGAAGCGCGCACCCGCCCACAAAGCTGAGATCGACTAATGTTTTGGCCAGCGTTGAAGCCTGCCTTGCTTGCCGCATTCCGACGGAGAGATGGGCCGCGCTGGTAATCATGCGCACCCCGTAGACGGCTTTCGTCCAATGCTGATATCCGGTCAGAACCAGGATGGGCGCGAGTAGATACCAGGCCCAGCTTCCGAAACGGCGCAGGCGTGCCAACGAATATGCCGCGAGCAGCAGAATCAGAGCCGCGCCAAAGTATTTTGTTAAAGCGCTCAACGTTATCAGCATGGCAGACAGAGCCAGATAGCCGGGCTTCTGCGGCTCGAAGCCCTTCGATCCAGAAAATGATCGCCCACAGCCAAAATGCGACCATCATGGTGTCGCACATCACGCTGTTGGCGGATACGAGAAACGCCGGGGTAAGAAGTGTGGCCGCAGCCGCCAGCAGCGGCGACTTTGTGAACCTCTGTGCCAAACGATATGTGCCCCACACCACCGCCAGCGCCGGTAGAAGGAAGGCAAGATGCAATGCCCGCTCCGACCACCCGACGATAGTTGCGGCTGCGGCAATGTAGTACGCCGCAAAGGGAGGATTCTTGGTTTCGTACGCCATGGGTACGGCGTCGAGGAACCAATTCACTTTGAATCCGAAGGGATCAAGCGGGTGCTGGGTGATCTGGCGCGCTACATAAAGGAACAAAGTGTCATCGATGTTGAAAGCTTTTCCAGAAAATGGAAGCAGGCAAGCGAATACGGCCACAGCGAGAAGTAGGTAGGCAGGAAGCGAACGCGTGGACTGTAATTTCTCGCCGGCCGGTGCCATCAAGGGAGTGTAGCAAGATGCATGGAAATTCCATCAGTAGCGGTGTGCTGATATGCGGTATCGCATGCTTTTATTTGTCATTCTCCACATCATAGACGCCGGAAAGTGTTACGTCAGAATGCAGCGGCAACTCTTCCGATGAGCGGCCGACCTCGATGGAATATTTCCCTGAGTCTGCGTGCCAGTGTTTTGCAGCAACGTCGTAAAAGGTGAAAGCGCGGGGGTTGAGCGGTACGGTTGCATGCTTTGTTTCGCCTGCAGCCAGTTCGATACGGGAAAAGCCTTTGAGCTCTTTTGGGGGGCGCGGTACTGTGGGTTCGGCCTCGGCAACATAGACTTGCGCTACATCCGCACCGGCTCGAGTGCCAGTGTTGGTTACATCGAATGAAACTTCGTAATTCCCCGCAGTTGGCGATCCGCCGGCTGGCGTCACTTTTAGATTGCTGTACTTGAAAGTCGTGTAAGACAAACCATAGCCGAAGGGATACAGCGGCTTCACGTGATTGTGTTCGTAGCCGCGATAGCCGACGAAGACACCCTCTTTATAAACCACACGAATGGTGCCGGGCTCGGCGTAGTAGCTATCGTGAACCGGGTTATCGGTCCAGCGCTTTTCGAGCGTTATTGGCAGATGTCCCGAGGGATTGACTGCGCCGAAGAGAATATCCGCGAACGCGGTGCCGCCGCGCTCGCCGGGATACCAGAGTTCGAGATAGGCGGGAACGCGGTCGAGCCAGCCTTCCGGGTCGACATTGCCTCCGGACGTGACGGCGACGATCGTGTTCTTGTTGATCGCGGCGAGTTCGCGGATCAGTTCGTCCTGACCGAATGGCAGACTGAAAGTGCGGTCGGATCCTTCTGACTCGCTATTTGCGTCGAAGCCTGCGGCGATGATCACTGCGTCAGCTTTGGCGGCCAGGGTCTTCGCGGCGGAAGAGACGATCTTGCGCTGGTCGGCGATGCCGACGAGCATGCGCCCACCCAAAGGAGAATTCTGAAAGGCTTCCACGACAATCTTGTGCGGTCCGGCCGAGAGCGTCAGGGTCGTGCAGTTCTGTAGAGCTGTGGCGAATTTCCATTCATCGAAGACCGGCTTGTCATCGACCAGAAGGCGGTAGCCGTTGCCCTCGCCGAAAAATTCAGCCGCGATCTCGTAGGAAGAAGTTTCGGGTGCAATATAGAAACCGGTCCAGCGCCGGGACGTCGGCTTCTTCGAGGTAAATAAATCAATCACTTCGTCGAAATCAGAGAAGTCTTCCCATGCCACCCCCACAAAATCCAAGTGCTTCACAACCTCCGTGGAGGATGGAGCACCGGACAGGTCTGCATTCGAAAAAGTTTCCAGCATAAGACCGGGCTTGCCATCGTGCGCGGCGGTGGAAAATTGCGTGGAAGTGGCGAGGTCCATCATCTTGGGCAGGCCGCGCTCGTAATAAACTTTGGCCGATGTTCCCAGGTAATTCGCAACGCCTTCCAGAATGCTTACCGTAGAGAACGGGATCGCCCGCCCACTGCCACCGGCGACGGCTTGCGCGGGATAGGCATCCGGACCGACAACAAGAATGCTTTTGATTTTCTGCTTGTCGAGAGGAAGAAGAGAATTTTCGTTTTTGAGCAGTACGGTGCCTTCACGCGAGACATCGAGAGCGACAAGGTGATTTTCTTCGTTGTACTTCGAGAGCGAGAGATCGGTCTGCTCGCGATCGAGCCAGCCGAAGCGAGCAGCGGTGGTGAGGATGCGGCGTACTTTTTCATCGATCGCTGATTCTTTCACGCGGCCGTCGCGAATGGCGGGCAGCAGCGTTTCTTGATTCATGTGTTCGCCCTTCGGCATCTCCAGGTCGAGACCGCCGTTGGCTGCGCCGATGCCGTCATAGGTTGAAACCCAATCCGACATCATGATGCCTGGAAATCCCCACTGCTTCCTGACGACGTCGGTATTGAAGTATCCGTTCTGCGTGGAATGCAGCCCGTTGACGAAATTGTAGGAGTCCATGATCGCGCCGACATGCGCGCTCTTTACCGCGGATTCAAACGCCGGAAGGTAAATCTCTCTCGCGGTGCGTTCGTCGATGATGGAATTACTGTCGTGCCGCAGGAATTCCGAGTTGTTGCCGAGGAAATGTTTTACCGTGGAGCTGACCCCTTGTTTCTGCATGCCCGTGATGTAGCCGACGGCGATGGAGCCGGCGAGGAAGGGATCTTCGCCGAAGTATTCGAAGTTGCGGCCGTTCATGGGAGCGCGGTAAATGTTGACGCCCGGGCCGAGCATGAAGTGAATGCCGCGCGCACGGGCATCCTTGCCGATGCCTGCGCCAACGCGCTCCGCCAGTTGCGGATCCCAGGAAGCGGCTAGGCCGATGCCGGCCGCATAAGTGGTTGACGGAAACTTCGCGTTGCTGCGCACTCCGAGCGGTCCATCAGACATTTCAAGTGCGGGCAGGTTGAGCCGCGGCAGCGCCCGCACGGCAAAACCGGTGCCGCCGATGTACGCGAGTTTTTCTTCGAGCGTCATCTTGCTGAGGATGGACTCGACTCTGCGGTCGATCTCGGGTGAGACTGCGGCCTGGGCGAACGCGACGCGAGACGGAAGAACCGAGAAAGTGAGGAAAAGTGCGCACAACAAGAATCGAGAGAGCTTCGACATGGAAACCTCTGACAGGCGAGATGTGTCGTCGAAGGAACGGGCGACGCGGATGAAATTGATTTACCGCGGGTCAAGTTTACACGGTTCCGGAGATTGCGGAAAACACTTGCCGCGTGGTCAACAAGCGCACCTCCGGCGCTAAAGCGCGGGACTATTTCGACCGCTTAACGGCACGAATAAAATTCGTGCCCTCCCGATCCGGGCTCTGATTGTAGAGCCTTCCGAAAAGTTTGCAGCTGAAATGCAAGTTAGATCTCGGTAGTCGTGCAGCTTGGCTTACGCCTTAGGCCGGTTGAGCGGGAGATCCTTCGCTACGCCTGAAAAACGGCTGCACTCAGAATGACAGTCGGAGTGTAATAGGTAAACTGCAACTCCTGACCAGCTGTGTCCATCAAACGAAACTACCACCCGAGTGGGAAGCAGAAGAGTTGTCCACTCTGTTGGACGTCCTCTATACCATTCCCGATGGCATTAGCCTTGCTGACTTTCCCAGCGTTTGATAAGCCCTTCGAAGAAGCTGCGAAGGATGCGTGGCGTGTGATGGAGGAGAATACTTGGCTGCTGCCACGGTTCGAGGAGCAGTTTGCCATATTGGCCGAATTGATAAATACGTTCAGTCAGTGGAAGGGACTGGAAGCATTCGATCCACCGAAAGAATTAGTCCGGAATGTCTTCGAAGATTGCGGCGTTCCGATGTGCCAACTGCCAAACGTGACACTGCACATCTGGATTAAGGACGGCAAATTGCCAATCTGAATTTTACGGCTTTTGACGGTTACACGAAGGCCTCGTATGCCTTCGCCACTTGAGCCCTGAGAGAGCGTTCGCTGGCAGCGTCGCTCCCTTTCAGGTAGGCCATCGTGGTAGCCAGGTCCGAGTGCCCGAGCCACTGCTGTAATGTCCGCACACTGACGCCCTGTTCCTCGTGATAGAACGTGGCGAATGTCTTGCGGAACTTGTGCAGCTCCTAGGTGCCCTCGATCTCGTTCTCTTTCACAAAGTTCTTGAGAATGCGCAGGAAGTGGCCCTCCACGCCGCCGCTCTCAGCCGGGAAGATCAAACCGTGGGCCTCGGCTTTACCCTTGTGCTCGCGCAATTTTTCCATTAACGGAGGAGGCAGACGATCTTCTCGTCGTAGTCCAGTTTGCCGAGCAGTGCACCGGCGATAAAAACCTTGTTGGCACGAAGGAAGGTGTTGAGCCCTTGGAAGATGTTGTAAACGGTGCGGGCACCCTTGGCTGAGTCGTAATGCTTCCGGAGGAAACGAATGAACTGTTGGCAATCAGCCTCGGTGATCTGGTCGAGGAACTGCTTGGAGCAGGATTCTTGGAAAAGGGCGAGCATTCGCGTGCGAGCCTGATGCGTCCTCTTTGACTTCCCAGCTTTCACATCCTCAAGGAAAACTTCGATGGCATCCGCCACCGTGACCCGCTTGCCCGTGGACTTCGCGGCCTGCTCGCTGCTCCGGCTACGCCTTGCAGCGCGGCCTCGCGGTTGAGTTTCGCCTGCCACGCGGACAGAGCATCCTTGCCCACATTCTCGAACTGCTGCTTCTTGTTTTCCAGCCACGTGATGTAGTAAGCGTGGAGTTGGGATGCGTCGATCCGAACCTTCCGGCCCTTGACCAGCACGGCAGCCGGATCCGGCCAGCCCGTGGATCGCATCGCAGGTTTGTAATAGGAACGCTTGCCGTTAACGGTGGCCGCGGCCAGTAACCTTACTCGCAGATTCTTCGCCATTTGGCCTCTCCTCTACAGCAATACTGTGCTCCGAGGAGAGAGTCTCGCAAATTGTAAAGGCTAGTTGTAAAGAAACTGGTAAACCCTGTGGGATGTGTAACTGGCGGAGAGGGAGGGATTCGAACCCTCGGTACAGGTGTTAGCCCGTACAACGGTTTAGCAAACCGCCGCATTCGGCCACTCTGCCACCTCTCCGGCCTTGTTGAGCAACATCTTTAGATACTGATACGGGCTACCAACGAGTCGTTATATGAACATTGCATAGCTACTTTGCACTGTTGAGCACAGCAGGCTATCAACTGGGGCATGTCATGTCGTCGAATTAACACCGGATCAATCAGGTTGATCTTACACCACGGACATAGTCGACGGCCAGCCTGAGTGGGTGCGCGAAAGCGGCCAGTTTGCTTCCGAGCGACAAGAAACAACTTCATTGAAAGCCTGCCGATCCTGTCATTTACAGCGACATGAGGCAGATCACCTCCCCGCATACAGCGGGCACCCGATGTTTCTAATTACCGCGCGACATCTATGGTTAAGGGCTGGCTTCAATCGCATTGCTAGCTACGTAGCTAGCGATAGACCGGCCCTGTCGCCCGTTCTCGGCCTCTTAACAGTCTTGTCGTCAAGGAAGCATTATATAAATGTCCCCACAACCTCAACCGATTGTTTGGCCCGGCCGGCCTTACCCTTTGGGGGCAACCTGGGACGGCGAGGGGGTTAATTTTGCCCTCTATTCTGAGCATGCCGAAAAGGTTGAGTTGTGCCTCTTCGACAATTCCGGCAAGCGCGAAATCCAACGTATTCCCTTGGCCGAGCAAACCGACATGGTTTGGCACAGCTACCTGCCCGAAGTTCGACCCGGTCAATTATATGGATACCGGGTGTTTGGCCCGTACGCCCCGGAAGAAGGTCATCGTTTTAACCATCACAAACTTCTTCTCGATCCCTACGGCAAACAGATTCAAGGTTCCATCCGTTGGAGCGATTCTCACTTCGGATACCGCGTCGGGAACAAGCAGGAGGATTTATCTTTTGACCGCCGCGACGATGCGGCCGGTATGCCAAAGAACCAAGTCATCGATTCCGCTTTCACCTGGGGAGCCGATGCCCCGCCGCGCATTCCCTGGCACGAAACCATAATTTACGAACTCCACGTAAAGGGATTCACCATGTGCCACCCCGACGTTCCTCCTCACCTACGGGGAACGTACGCGGGACTGGCCACAGCGCCAGTTATCGACTATCTCACCCACCTCGGTGTGACCTCCATCGAACTGATGCCAGTACACAGTTTTGTTGACGACCGGCAATTGGTGGAGCGCGGTTTGCGGAACTATTGGGGCTACAACTCCGTCGGATTTCTTGCCCTCGAACCCCGGTATTTGGCCACGAACTCCGTCAATGAGTTCAAGACGATGGTCAAGACTTTGCATTCCGCAGGGTTGGAGGTGATTCTCGATGTGGTCTACAACCATACCGCCGAAGGCAACCATCTGGGACCAACGCTCTCGCTGAAGGGCATCGACAATAGCGCCTATTACCGCCTTACACCCGAGAATCGCCGCTATTACATGGACTACACCGGCACCGGGAATACGCTCAACATGCAGCATCCGCGCGTTCTCCAGCTAATCATGGATAGCCTGCGCTATTGGGTTCTTGAGATGCACGTGGATGGCTTCCGCTTCGATCTTGCCGCCACGCTTGCGCGCGAACTGCATGCCGTCAATCGCCTGGGTGCATTCCTCGACATCATCCATCAGGATCCGTTGCTATCGCAGGTCAAACTGATTGCCGAGCCTTGGGACCTCGGTGAAGGAGGTTATCAGGTCGGAAATTTTCCCGTGGGCTGGGCGGAATGGAACGATCGGTATCGCGACACCGTGCGCTCTTACTGGAAGGGCGACGGCGGTGTCGTCAGCGACCTCGCCTATCGCATTACCGGCTCCAGCGATCTTTACGCTCACAGCGGCCGCCGCCCCTACGCCAGCGTGAATTTTGTCACCGCGCACGACGGCTTCACGCTGCAGGATCTGGTGAGCTACAACGAAAAGCACAACGAAGCGAACGGCGAGAACAATCGCGACGGCACCGACAATAACCGCAGTTGGAATTGCGGCGCCGAGGGCCCCACCGATAACGCAGACATTCAGGCGCTGCGCGCCAAGCAAAAACGAAATCTCCTGGCCACATTGTTTCTGTCGCAGGGTGTACCCATGATTTATGCGGGAGACGCCATGGGCCACACGCAGATGGGCAACAACAACGCCTATTGCCAGGACAATCCCATTAGCTGGCTGAACTGGACTTTGCAAGCCGAAGATCGCGACCTGCTGGCGTTCGTGCAACGCATGATCAATCTGCGAAAGCGGCATCCTGTATTCCGCCGGCGCCGTTTTTTTCAGGGCCGTCCGATCAAGGGCGCGAACGTAAAAGATATTTTGTGGCTCAATCCTAAGGGCAACGAAATGAGCGAGGACGAATGGCGCGACGCGTCGGTTCGCTGTCTGGGAATGTTTCTCTCCGGTCAGGGACTCGACGAGAACGATGAGCGAGGACGAAAACTCAGCGACGAAAATTTCTTCATGCTCTTCAACGCACACCATGAAGATGTGCCCTTCACGCTGCCTGCGTTTCGTCCCGGCGCGCGCTGGGGAGCGTGGATGGATACATCTCGCGAAGGTGGTCTGCGCACGGTCGAGACTTATGACGGCGGCGCGGTCTACCCTCTGCAAGCTCGCTCCTTGGTGGTGCTGATGGAGCGCCGCAACGGTAAGAAGGAAGAAGTTAATGAATCGCCGTCATAACATGCCGTTCGGGGCGGAGTGTCGCGAAGCAAAGGGTCGCGAAGATGTATCCGTTCGTTTTCGCATGTGGGCTCCCGCCGCGTATCGCGTAGACCTTTGCCTCGTCAGTGCGAACATGCCCACGCAGCGTGCGCTTAACCGGAGCGATGATGGCTGGTTCGAGTTAACGACAACTGAAGCCAAACCCGGCTCTCAATATTTTTTCCGAATCGATGATGCCCAACAAGTCCCCGATCCCGCATCCCGTTTTCAACCGCATGATGTGCACGGACCCAGCGAGGTAATTGATCCCGCCGCTTTCGATTGGACCGATAACAATTGGCGTGGTCGTCCCTGGGAGGAAGCTGTCATCTACGAACTGCACGTCGGAACCTTTACTCCGTCCGGCACTTTTTCCTCTGTATGCGAACTCCTCGACTATCTCGCCGATCTCGGCGTCACAGCTATCGAATTAATGCCCGTGTCTGATTTCCCGGGCAAGCGCAACTGGGGATATGACGGCGTTTACCCTTTTGCGCCCGATAGCGTTTACGGCCGCCCGGAAGACCTGAAGGAACTGGTGCAGAGCGCACATGATCGCGGGATCATGGTCTTGATGGATGTGGTCTACAACCATTTTGGCCCCGAGGGAAATTACCTTAATTCTTATGCGCCGCAGTTCTTCACCAATCGCCACCACACTCCATGGGGCAGCGCCATCAATTTCGATGGCCCCGATAGCCGCACTGTACGCGACTTCTTCATTCATAACGCGCTTTACTGGCTCTCCGAATACCACCTCGACGGACTTCGCCTTGATGCCGTCCACGCGATTATCGACGACTCCACTCCGCACATCCTCACGGAATTAGCCGACGCAGTTCGAAATACGATCGATTCAGATCGCCACATCCATCTGATCCTGGAAAATGACAACAACCAGTCGCGCCACCTTCAGCGCGATAGCAACTGCCAGCCTAAGACATACACTGCTCAGTGGAATGACGATATCCATAACGCGCTGCATGTGCTGATCACCGGCGAGCGCGACGGCTATTATGTCGATTATTCCAATCGTCCTCTCGATCTTCTGGGTCGCTGCCTCGTTAGAGGATTTGCTTATCAGGGCGGAACCTCACTGCACAGAAATGGCCAGACGCGCGGCGAGCCCACCACTGGTCTGCCGCCCGCGGCGTTTATCTCTTTCTTGCAGAATCATGATCAGATCGGCAACCGCGCCTTCGGAGAACGGATCGCCACGATTGCAGATCCAAAAGCTCTTCGCGCTGCAGCGGCAATTCTTCTGCTTGCGCCGTTTCCACCCATGCTTTTCATGGGTGAGGAGTTCGGCTCGAAAACACCATTTCTCTTCTTCTGCGATTTTGAAAAAAGCTTAGCGGAAGCGGTTACAGCAGGACGCCGCAATGAGTTCGCTCGCTTTACCCGCTTCAATGATCCCCCTGCCCGCGCAGGAATACCCGATCCCAGTGCCGTGGCTACGTTCGAAGCCTCGCGCCTCGACTGGGGAGTAATCGCGCAATCCGACTATCGAGAGTGGCTCCGCTTTTATCGCCAGCTTCTGAAACTGAGATGCCAACACATCGTCTCCCACCTTTACACTGGATGCGCTCTTAGGGCAGATTACAAAATCCTCGGCGATGCCGGCATTGCCGCGCATTGGGAGTTCGTCGACCACTCGAAACTTTTTCTACTTGCAAATCTCGGCACAACATCTCTCCCGGCGCTGGCTCATCCTTCTGGGAAAATTATTTATGTGAGCGAAGAGACACACGATGCACTGAAAGAAGGGACGCTGCCAGCTTGGTCCGTAGTGTGGTCCCTGGAGCTATGAAGCGATCCTCGCCCATCCCGCTCTCCACCTATCGCCTGCAGCTCAATCGCGAGTTCACTTTCGCGCAGGCTACAGCGATCGTCCCATATCTTTCCGCTCTTGGCATAAGTCACTGTTACATCTCTCCCATTCTGAAAGCTCGCCCCGGCAGCATGCATGGCTACGACATCGTGGATCACAACTCCTTCAATCCAGAAATCGGCAGCCCCGAGGAGTTCGATCGCTTTGTCGCCACTCTCCACGACCACAACATGGGATTGATCCTTGACATCGTTCCCAACCACATGGGCGTGATGGGCAGCGACAATGCGTGGTGGCTGGATGTTCTCGAAAACGGCGAGGCCTCTATCTATGTTTGTTTTTTTGATATCGATTGGCGGCCGCTGAAAGAAGAGCTGCACGGTAAAGTGTTGCTACCCGTATTGCACGATCATTACGGCGCGGTCCTCGAAAGTGGAGAATTAAAACTGACTTTCCATCCGGAGCGCGGCGAATTCGATATTGTCTACCGCGATCATCGGTTCCCTGTTAACCCCAGAGAATATCCACGAATCCTGCAGCGCGGTGCGGGTAGTCTTGCAGCGAAGCCGGGCGAAACAAATCTGGATTTGCTGGAGTTTCAGAGTCTGATCACGGCTTTCAGTCACTTACCGGCAAGGCAGGAGGTTAGCAGCGAGAGCGTCGCCGAGCGCAATCGCGATAAGGAAATCAACAAGCGCCGGCTGGCCGAGCTATGCGCGCGATCGCCGGAAATTGCGGGTGCCATTAAAGCCGCGGTGGATGCGATCAATGGAAATCCTTCCGACCCTTCAAGCTTCGATGAATTGCATGAGCTCATAAAAGCACAAGCCTATCGCCTCGCGAACTGGAGGGTCGCCTCCGATGACATTAACTACCGGCGTTTCTTCGATACCAACGATCTCGCCGCCCTTTGCATGGAACATGAAAATGTTTTTCAGGCAACGCACCGTCTCGTTCTCCAGTTGATTGCGGAAGGCAAAGTGGACGGCCTTCGCATCGACCACCCCGATGGACTGTACGATCCTGCTCAATATTTCGAACGCTTGAAACAAAGCGTCGATGCCGCCCGCAATGATTCCGAAACTAACGGTAGCGGATCGCAGTACGTAATCATCGAGAAAATTCTGACCGGCTCAGAACGGCTGCCCACCGCGTGGCCTATTTGCGGCACCACCGGCTACGACTTTGCAAATCTCGTGAACGGTTTGTTTATAGACCCGACCGCCGCCACGCGGACGGAAGGCATCTACCGAAGATTCATCGGCGACGAGATCGATTTCGATCGCCTCGCCTACCGTTGCCGCAAACTGATCATTCGCGTCGCTCTCGCCAGTGAACTGAATGTGCTGGCAAATCGGCTCACGCAAATCGCACTTTCCAGACGAAAAACCTGCGACTTCACCCTCAACAGCCTGAGCGATGCGCTTACGGAAGTGGTCGCCAGTTTCCCGGTGTACCGCACCTATATCAGCCCGTCCGGCATTTCGGAGGATGACGCGCGTTACATTCGAATCGCCATCTCGCTAGCCAAACAAAGAAGCCCGGCTGCCGATATCAGCGTTTTCGATTTCATCAGCGAGGTTCTTCAAACCACTATTGCGGAAGGGCAAGATCCTTCTTACCAAAGTGCGATTACAAGCTTCGCCATGAAATTCCAGCAATTCACAAGCCCTGTCATGGCGAAGGGCCTGGAAGATACGGCCTTTTACCGCTATAACCTTCTGGTCTCATTGAATGAAGTCGGCGGCGATCTTCACCGCTTTGGAACGACCGTGCGCGAGTTCCATGCTGCGAACCAGCAGCGCCTGCGCGACTGGCCTCACACTATGCTGGCCAGCAGCACACACGATTCCAAGCGCTCTGAAGATGTACGCGCCCGCATCAACGTGCTCTCTGAGATATCACCCATGTGGGGCTTGCGAGTGCGCGAGTGGAAGCGATTCAATCGCCGCCACAAGACTACGGTCAATGGCGTCCCCGCCCCGTCACCCAATGATGAGTACTTGCTCTATCAGACGCTGATTGGCGCCTGGCCTTCGGAACCCTTTCATGACAGCGAAGAGCAGGAAACTTTCTGCGAGCGAATTGAAAACTACATGCTGAAAGCGATTCGTGAAGCCAAGCAGAATACCAGTTGGATCAATCGCAACACTGAGTATGAAAATGCGGTCACATCTTTTGTAAAGGCGGCGCTCGATGCCGGAACCGATAACCGTTTCCTTAGCGACTTTGTACCCTTCCAGCGCCGCATCGCCCGCATCGGTTTGTGGAACGGCCTCTCGCTAACCCTTCTTAAGCTGACATGCCCCGGAGTGCCCGATATCTACCAGGGTAATGAACTGTGGAATCTCAGCCTGGTTGATCCAGATAACCGGCGTCCAGTCGACTACATCCGCAGCCAGGAATTGTTTGAATGTGTCCGAACGCGAGGCGACACCCCCGGCAGCTCACTTATTGGCTGCTTGATAAAAAATCCCGAAGACGGCCGGATTAAGCAGTACCTAATCTCGCAAACTCTGCATCTTCGCCAGCAGGAATCAGATCTCTTCCAGCACGGCGAGTATCTGCCCTTGACGGTAGCAGGCGCGAAGGCCAATCATGTTATCGCCTTCGCAAGAAGATCTAAAAACGCCAGCGTTCTCGTGATCGTTCCACGCCTGATTTCCAACTTGCTTAACGACTTCGACGTTCCCCCCATCGGGCCGCAAATCTGGCAGGACACACAGGTTGTGCTTCCACCTGGCGAAGCCGGCAAACAATATCGCAATGTATTCACCGGAGAAGTTTTGGAGCCAGCAGTAGAACTGAATGTCTCTCAGATTTTGTCCGAATTCCCCGTTGCGCTTTGCCTGTTGAGCTAGTCACGCTATTCTGCTCTCGCATGAGACGAATCCCAATCACTTGCCCGCTTCTCCCGCGCCACGCTTGCCCCGAAGATCTTGCTCGGCCTGGGCCAAAGTCAAATTATCAGGCACCTGTTGAAAGTTGGTTTGGGTCTCGTCCTGCTGCACTCCAATGGTTTTGAAGAACAAAACTTTGCCGTGCATATTGACGTGTAGCAGCGTGATTTCCCAATGGCCCGGTCCAACTTCGGACTGCTTAACGTGAAACTCACCACCCTTGTCCAGATGCCCGAACAGGCCACCGCCAAACTTTATCGTCTCCATCAGATGCCCTTCAATTTCCGCCAGCCGATTCTCTCGCGTGTTGATCCAGATTCGGCCTTCCATACCGTGAAACACCGCCGCCTCGTGTGACGGAGGGTGAAAATTGGGGTTCGGCGTAAAAAGTAATTCCACCAGATCGCCTTGGCGGCTTCCATAGCGCGCCGTCATCGCATCCGGAAGCATTTTGAACAAACGCTCAGTGTTCTGCCCGTCTTCAGCCTTCGCACGCCGCAGCTTGCGTTGCTCACGCCGGTTGTGTATCAGGTTGTCGATGCGCTGATCTTCCTGCTTTTCTTGCTCCGGCGTGAGTGGCTTTCCGTTCTCTGCGCGCAATCGTTCCAGATCGCCTTCATGCGTTTCGATCACCATCTTCACTTGATCTTTGCCATCATCGCGGGCCCTTGTCTGGTACATCCATTCCGTGTGATCAGCGGCTTGGGCTTTCAGTTCTCCATCGACAGCTCTGCGCAACAGTTCGCCGGCAGGCACGTTGTCGTTACCCGACTGTCCGTAAGCCGCAATGCAGAACAGCGTCGCAAGCACACAGAAACCGGCGCATGCTTTCCTCAGCCTAACGCCGGCCTCTAGTGCTGCACGCACCCGTGGCGCTTGCAGTTTGTTTCTCCGCGTCGGCGCGACGCGATTTTGCAATTCACTCGTCATGGTCTAACCGGAACACTGACTATTGGTTCACCTTTAACAGCATTAGCGTGCCGCTTTCCACCTTCACATTGTTTTTGTCGGAGCTGACCACAGACCCATCTGTGGTATTCGCCGCCTTCGCCAGTTGCACATCAGAAATTCCCACAACTCCTTGTGTGCTCCCAGTGATCGCTGGCCGCGCGGCACCTGAGCTCTGCGACGCAGGCACGTCGGGTATCGACGTTGTTGCGGCTCCCTGTGCTGGCGCCCCGCCGCCCATCCCCGCTCGCCCGCCGCTAGGCGTCGCCCCGCTTCCACTCGGCACCGATGCCTGAGGCGCGCCGGCATTGTCATTATTGTTGGAACTCGGTGGCGCAATGATCGCCTGTATCGACATCGGCAAGTTCACGTCCGTCCCATTTTTCATGACGACATGATTAAAGGTGATGCCGACTTGCGATTCTTTCTGCTCCTTGCTCCGGGCTTGCACTTCCGTGATGTGCCCCATCACCTTCGTATCTTTAGGCAGCACCACTTCGCCATTACTCGATTTCAAGTCTTGCGTAATTTTCGCCTCGACTTCGTCTCCGGTCTTCACCTTCTTGGCATCGATGGTCTTTTTCAACTCAACCGGAATAACGCTTCCGGGCGCAATTCGTGGCGTACCCGCCTGCGCCTGGCTGGACTCCACCGGTTGTGGCGCAAGGCTCTGCCCGGACTGTGGATTTGTCGCGGTGCTTGGCGGTGCGGCCGCATTCTGTGCCGATGACCACCCGCATAGCGCCGCTCCTACTAGAAGTGTGGTGAGAAACATTTTCATAGAACTTCTCCCTTCAATTGAACTTTTCGCGGCGCGCACAAACAATATCCAACACTTTTAAGATGTCATTTCTGCCGCAAACGTAGAGCGGCCAAAAGCAGGATTTTTCTCTGCTTGCGGCTGAGTTTTTTACTAAAGGCCAGCCCACGGGGCGTTTCGGCGGATTGAGCCCTGCGGCTGCAGCAGATTCGCGAGCAAGACACCCGCTTCGGCAGTTCATTTGCCCAGGATGCTACTTGTATGTGAGCGCTTTGGTACATACAAACCTCCCAAGAAAGCATAGGCTTAGGGCAGTCTCTTCTAGCAGAGTACCGCTGCTCTTTCGACCAAAACGGTTCCTTGCGAAATCAGACAGCGGTCACGCTGTGTGAGGAGCCCTCTATGGCTAAGAATGGTGGCATTCGTGTCAATCCTGCCCGACAAGATTGCGATGGTAAGGAAGTAAGCAATCTCATTTTGCGCAGTATCCCGCAAAATGAATTTGCCCAGGTGTTTCCGTCAATGGAGTTTGTGCGCCTTAAGCTGCATCAGGTGCTGCATGAGACGGGGGAGACGATCCGGTCGGTCTATTTTCTGAACGATGGATTGGCTTCGGTGCTCACGGTTCAACCGGACGGCAAGAGCGTCGAAGTAGGATTAGTCGGTAAGGAGGGCTTCGTCGGTCTTCCGGTCATCTTCGGGTTCAAGACCAGCGGGCTCAGAGTTGTGACGCAAGGAGACGGAACGGGTTACCGCCTGGATGTGCAGTTCCTTCTGAGAATCCTGCCACAGTGCCCTGAACTACAAAAGCTGCTTCAGCGTTTTTCGTTGATTCTTGGTATGCAATCTACACAGCTTGCCGCCTGCAACCGCCTCCATGAAGTGGAGGAGAGATTAGCCCGATGGCTGCTCATGAGCCAGGACCGGATTGGCGGAAGGAGTCTTCCTCTCACTCAGGAGTTCCTGGGACAGATGCTTGGAACCCGCAGGGCCAGCGTTAGTGAAGCCGCCAGCAGCCTGCAAAGAGTCCGGCATGATCTCCTATACCCGCGGGAATGTGACCGTCTTGAGCCGAAGCAAACTGGAAAAGACCGCCTGCGACTGCTACGAAATAATTCAGCGGCAGAAAATAAGATGGCAGGCTGAGACCGAATAGAGCCGGAACGAGAGAACTGCTCTTATGCGAGATAGAACCCTGTTCTAATCTCCACTGCAAGCACTTCTCAGCACAGCGAGTAAATGGTCGGGGTTAGCCACGGATTTTGAGACAACTTCCTTGATCCCGGCGGCACGGGCGGCCTTCACCAATTGCTCGGAGCTGTGCATGGTGAACATCACCATTGTGATATGAGGCGCAAGGAGCGCAATTTCCCGGCCCGCCTCCAAACCATTCATGACAGGCATCTCCAGATCCAATATCACTACATCGGGGCGCAACTCTTTGACCTTCTCAACGGCTGCCTTGCCGTTCTCTCGCTTCGCCGCATATCTTCCAATTCTCATCCTGCTCAATCCAGGAGCGGAGCGCATAGCGAAGCGGAGCGCTGTCATCGACAATAAGGATGGAGTACGACAAACGATTCCTCCGCGGCCCTTGGCTGGCGGCTGGCCGCGAAATCGTTCCGGTCCAAACGGACGGCGTCGAGGAAAGGGTGTAATCCAACGCTAAATCCCTTGGACCATACAGGCCAATAGGGTAAATACTGTACAAAATGACTATTAGTAAATCCTCTAGCGTACATATAACCAGGTTAATTTTTGCTAGTAAAAGCAGCGCTCAATCTTCATCGCACGAAATCTTTCCAATTTGCGCAATTCGTCTGGCTCGTAGCCCCGCCTCGTTAACAATCTAATCAGATCGCATAGAGCGGTCCCATTTTCCACTTCTCTATCGCGAAAATCCCAATTTGGAACTGTTGGCCGTTCGGCCAATAGGCATATGTACTGCCGGAATCTACATTCGCCGTCAGGGGCATTTCATACTTCAGGACATGAGACTCCCCCAGTCCATCCTCCAGCCTCTTTCCGCTCGTATCGACCATTTTCTAACCATTGGCTTGGCAATCTTATTACTCGGCTTGCTGCCTTTGAGCGCCGTAGCGTCTCCGCAACTCGCGTCCAATCTAAACGGCGTGCGCTTTGGTGGCGTTATTGTCGGTCAGACCGAGACCTTACTCGTCACCCTCACGAATAGTGGGGCGGCGACCATGACAATCGCCTCCATGAAAGGGACCAATTCAGATTTCACCACCTCCGCATTGAGCCTTCCCATGTCCCTGGCTCCCGGACAGAGTTTCAATCTGAGTATCAGCTTTACTCCCGCTAAACAGGGATGGGAGAGCGGAACGATCCTATTCTCCAGCACTACATACCCTGCTTTTTCGCTTTTGGTTGAGGGCTCGGGCGTAAGCAGCGAGGCCCTGACTGCCAGTCCATCAGCGGCATCATTCGGCAACGTAACCGTAGGAAGCAGCGCTACCGTTCCTGTCACGTTCAAAAATGATCGTTCCTGGCCGGTACCGGTCTCGGGGATCACAATGACCGGAAGCCAGTTTGTAGTAAGCGGGCCCAGCCTGCCTTTGATTTTGGCGTCCGGGCAAAGTGTTACTTTCAACGTCACCTTCACGCCGCAATCACCCGGCACGGTGGGTGGGACTTTGCTTGTGGCTAGCCCCGCCATGATCGTCCCGCTCTCAGGCACAGGAATTACCGCAGGCCAATTAGTTGTAGCCCCAGCGCCGTTGAACTTCGGCAGCGTGACTATTGGAAAAACGGGGACGGAGCCCATTACTATGAGCGCCGTCGGTGCAAGTGTGACCGTTTCTTCCGCTAGCAGCAGCAGCTCCCAATTTGCGCTGAACGGAGTTTCTCTCCCGTTGACAATCCCCGCCGGCCAGAGCGAGTCATTCAACGTGGTCTTCACCCCACAGAGCAGCGGGACCGTCTCTGGCTCGCTCACCTTTGGCAGCAACGCATCCACGTCACAGACGACGGAAGCAATGAGTGGTGTGGGTACAGTACCTGTCTACAGCGTCAATCTTTATTGGAATTCCAGCACAGACGTGGTGGGCTATAACGTTTATCGCAGCACCGCCGCGAACGGCAATTATTCCAAGATCAATCCTTCTTTACAGCCCAGCACTTCCTACACCGATTCCACGGTCGCCTCCGGCCAGACGTATTACTACGCAGCCACTTCGGTGAACTCCGCTGGACAGGAAAGCGGCCGCTCGACTCCGCCAGTGCAGGCTGCGATCCCATAGGGCCAGCTAAAGAAGGCTTGCAATTTCGTTCGGACACGCAGGTTGATAATGTCCTAAGTTAGGACACTATCGGCAGGCTCTAAAGTTTTCCCGATAGCGTACGATTCGTATTAGGGCATCGCTTCAGCGATGCCGCGGACACGGCAGAATCAGCTCCGGCTTTAGCCGCTGCAGGCTGTTCGCGAGCCCTCTAAAAGCTCTAAGGGAACGGAACCACTGCCTTGATCTCGAGCGAAGATCCGCTCTGTTTTCCACCTTCCGTAACCGCTCGAACCACGTAGAAATATGTGGCCCGAGCTTCGACGTTGCTATCGACACAGCGCGTTCCCTTCACCGGCGTTTCACTGATCCGGTTGCGCTCCCCATAGGTCTCCGACATAAGACTCCGATATACGTAATAGCCCTTGATTGCATCTCGTGCTGACTTGGAGGCGGGAACAGCCGCATTCCATGAGAGCGTCACATAGTGCGAATGTGCGTTAGTATGTGAAGGCGCGCGTCCAGTGCTCAAGCCAGACCCGTCACATGCTGGGATATCCACCGGCGGTGGTGCCACCTTGGCTTCTTCCGAGCTCGAAGTTTGTCTGGCATGACTGCAGGCCTGCCCAATACTGCTCAACACCAGGATCACCACGGTTTTCAGAACCGCACGTGAGACCTTGGGCATCAATAAACTTCTCATCGTTATCTTCAATTATTATCCGACGCAGCACCGAACAGTTTCCACATCAACCGAAAGAACGGAGCATTCTACCCGATCCAGAAATGCTCATTCGGAATTGCTAACCGATCGTGTGGGGACAGCCGCCCCTGGCTGTCCGTCGAGCGGAGCCTGCCCGGCAAGCACCCGACTCCAGAACCGAACCCCGCGAGGTCCCAATCGTTCCCAAACGAAAGCCCTTTGTGCGCAATAACTTGCACTCCCCGAAGTGACCTCGGTACCCTTTGTCACGTACAAGGTAATCATTCTAAACGCCTTAGTGGCACGTAAGGGCCATTCTCCCTGGACCTGCACATGCGTTAGTACTAGTACAGGCGGCCGATACGCGGCACTCACTAAAGTTTATGCAGACAAACTGGCTTAGCGGCATTCATAAATACTGGGCGATCCTTCTGCTGGCAGCGGTGGGTTCTTGCCGGCCAATGCTGGCACAACAGGTCTCACTCGCAATGCTCAATACCGAGACCGTCGAACCTGCTCCGGCCATCCAGCCTGCGCCCATGGTGCAGTCAACCCAACCCGTACCGCTGCCGGAAGGCATGAATCATCGCTTCTGGGACCGCGAGAATAGCATCCTCTTCGCCGCCAGCGCAGCCTTCAGCGCCGCCGATTTCGTCGTAACCAAAGACAACCTGCATGCCGGCGGTCAGGAGCTAAACCCGGTCACGCGAGTATTTACTGCCAACACCGCCACACTCGCCTTGAACTTCGCGGGTGAGACCGCAGGCGTCGTCGGTCTCAGCTACTTCTTCCACAAAACCGGACATCACAAAATGGAGCGCTACATCTCCATGCTAAACATCGGCTCCTCCGGCGCAGCCGTCACATACGATCTAGTCCATCGCTAAACCGACCGGGAGCTCTTCGGATTTTTGAAAATCGGATCCAAAACTGAGATTGTGGGTAGCGATACAGGTACCAGCAGCGAAATAGACGCCGGCAGTTCCGTGGAAGAGCGGCGCTTCAGCGCCGCGTAGAGCGCTCCCACTCGGTGAGGGCTTTAGCCCCTGAGGCCGCCTCGTTCCGCCACAATTTTTCCCACGGCCTGTTCCTCTTCACTCCGCCGCAAAATCCAAATAACCAAAAAGATAACCGCCAGCGCGATCAAGAGGAAAATAACCCCGCCCTGCCGATGCAGTTTCCCGGTGAGAAAACTTACATCCACGCGGGTCGCCAGCATTCCGATCACAAAGATTCGTAGCCCGTTCTTGGCCACTGAAAGTGGAATCGCAACCGCAACCACCACAATCTTTCGCCAGGTCGAGCGCAACAGGAGCTGCGCCACAACCATTGTCGTGACCAACAAAATCAAGCTCGAACGAATGCTGCTGCACTCCGGAGCAACCTCCAGCGTCAAATCCGGAATGTGCAACAGCATCCCACGCTGCTCCACTGGAACCCGCGCCGCCGGCGAAAAGCCAATGCGCTGATGCAGCCGACCCGCGCTGCAGCAATCCCACAATCGGATCCAACAAGAACACAGGCAAAGGAACGAGCCAGAACAAAAACAAAAGTGGAAACCGTGCATTCCGAAAAGCGCCAGTACCGAAACACAAAATAAAAGCCGCAATCCACCACAACACAAACGCCAGCATGTTCCCGAAAGTTGCACGTCGGCGGGCGAAGCAACCGCTTTCCATCTCGCGATGAATGCAAGCGCCAGCAGCGCAACCCAGACAACAACAAACCAATACTCACATTCAATCGGGAAGATGGTGGAGGCGCTTTCCAATCCAAAACAATCAACGTTACGCTGATAGGAACAATCAGCAGAATGTGGGTGTATTGCTGGTCGCTCAATGCCAGAGCGAAGGTAGACACGAGCGGTCTCCACCAGATCACAAGCGAAATCACGCCGAGCATGGAAAACACGAGCGGCGACAATTTGGAGATCGATTTCCGGCTCAAGCTATCCTGCACAATGCACCCAATGCCTCGCGCTACCTGACGAGCTTCCGTTTCACCTTAACACCCCCAGCTTCCCTAGAGAAAAACCGTGGTCCAAAGACTTTCGAAAGCCACCATGCAAACTCGCGGTAACATGAATGTAGACCGTTAACGTGAAGCAGTCCGCACTCATCTCGCACCACCGATCGGGGACACACAAATGAAGAACTGCCGCCAGTTCTATATTGATGGAAAATGGGTCGATCCCGCCAAAGCCCACGACTTCGAAGTCATCAATCCCGCCACCGAAGCCCCCATCGCAACGATCTCGCTCGGAACCGCGTCCGATGTCGACAAGGCCGTAGCCGCCGCCAAGCGCGCCTTTGAGTCGTACTCGGAGACCACAGTCGAAGCGCGCTTGGCATTGCTGCGCGCAATCATCGAGGTTTACAAAGCCAAGTCCGAAGAAATGGCGGCGACCATCTCGCAGGAAATGGGATGCACGCTTTCGCTCGCGCAATCGGCGCAAGCCCCGGCGGGACTGGGACATTTATTCGAGGTCGTCAAGGTGCTGGAGCAGTTCAAGTTCGAGGATCTCAAAGGCACTACGCTCATGCGGAAAGAACCCATCGGCGTCTGCGGACTCATCACTCCCTGGAATTGGCCCATGAACCAGATCGCCGCCAAAGTCGCGCCCGCTCTGGCCGCGGGATGCACCATGGTCCTTAAGCCGAGCGAAATTGCGCCTCTCTCCGCTTATCTGTTCGCGCAAATTCTTCATGAAGCCGGAACTCCGCCCGGCGTCTTCAATTTGGTGAATGGCGACGGCCCCACCGTCGGCGCCGCAATCTCCTCGCATCCCGATGTGGCCATGGTCTCTTTCACCGGTTCTACGCGCGCCGGCATCGCCGTGGCGTTGGCCGCCGCTCCCACTGTGAAGCGCGTCACCCAGGAACTCGGCGGAAAATCCGCCTACATTATTCTCGACGATGCCGATCTCGCCACTGCCGTCAAAGACGGCGTGCAATCCTGTTTTCGCAACACCGGCCAATCCTGCAACGCGCCTACCCGCATGCTGGTTCCGCAATCAAAAATGGCGCCGGCGATGCGGTCGCCGCGACGGCAGCCGCAGAAGCTACCCAAGTCGGCGACCCTTCTTCAGAAGACACACATATCGGCCCGCTCGCCAGCAAAGCGCAATTCGAAAAAGTTCAGCGCCTGATCAAGCAAGGCATCGACGAAGGCGCAAAGCTGATTGCCGGCGGTCTCGGGCGTCCCGAAGGTATCGACAAAGGTTACTTCGTCAAGCCGACTGTTTTCGCCGACGTCCGCAACGACATGACCATCGCCCGCGAAGAAATCTTCGGCCCCGTTCTTTGCATCATCCCTTATAAGGATGAAGACGACGCCGTCCGCATCGCCAATGACACGCCCTACGGCCTGTCAGGCTTTGTAAGCTCCGGAGACCTCGAACACGCACGCCGTGTCGCCAAGACGAATTCGCTCCGGCAACGTGCACATCAACAACGCTCGCGTCGATTTCGCTGGCTGCTTCGGCGGTTACAAACAATCGGGAAACGGCCGCGAATGGGGCGAAGCCGGACTGGAAGAATTCCTCGAACTAAAGTCCATCTTTGGTTACGCCCCACGCCAGAAATGAGCGCAGTAGACTACAAATTCGTGACATAAAGTAATGTAGCGTAGCGTACGATCATCGGAACGGTGGGGAGAAAAGCAATGGGACTCGGAACTGGCTGGTCCAAGACCTGGACCTACTTCGAGGGAGAATGGCACGAAGGCAACGTGCCCATCATGGGACCGCGCACTCATGCCGCATGGCTTTGTTCCATCGTCTTCGACGGCGCCCGCGCCTTTGAAGGCGTCACCCCCGATCTCGATCTCCATTGCGCGCGCGTTAACGATTCCGCCAAGAAACTCTACCTGAAGCCGACGGTCTCGACCGAAGAATGGATCCGCCTCGCGCGCGAAGGCATAGCCCGCTTCGACAAAGATGCCGCGCTCTACATTCGACCGATGTACTGGGCGGAAAAAGAAGGCCCATGGGTACAAGCGCACGATCCCGAGTCCACTCGCTGGTGTCTCTCCATTTACGAAGCACCGATGCGAACTCCCAAAGGATTTTCTCTCACGTTGTCGCCCTTTCGCCGCCCTACCATTGAGAGCATGCCGGTCGATGCCAAAGCCGGATGCCTTTATCCCAACAATTCGCGCGCACTTTTCGAGGCCCAGGCACGCGGCTTCGACAATGCAATTGTCTGCGACATGCTGGGCAACGTCGCCGAGCTCGCCACTTCCAATGTTTTCATGGCTAAAGATGGCGTGGTTTTTACTCCGATTCCAAACGGAACTTTCCTCGCCGGTATCACCCGGCAAAGGGTCATCGGATTATTGCGCGAGGCGGGCGTGAAAGTGATCGAAACAACTCTTACTTACCAGGACTTCGAAAAGGCGGATGAGATTTTCGCAACTGGAAACTATTCCAAGGTAGTGCCGGTAACTCGCATCGGTGACCGGACGCTGCCATTCGGTCCCCTCTATACCAAAGCCCGCGAACTCTATTGGGCGTTCGCGCATTCATGATCGCGGAGTCCTGCATAACGTGGAGTTAAAATCAGTTTCAGTGGACGCTGGACCCACTTCCGCGACGGTCGACGTGCTCACGCAGATTTGGCAGCGTGTTCTGCAGCGCTCACCCATCGGTCCCGAAGAAAAATTCTATCGACTCGGGGGCACCGACGAATTGGCCGACAGTGTCTTTGCCGAGATCGCGCAGGTGTTTGGCAGGGAACTGCCGAGCGCCACTATCTGTTACGCGCCAACTATCGCATCTCTGGCTGCTCTGCTTGGATCAGCCGGCGCTTCCACGCTTCTCACCCTTCGTCCCACTGAAGCCGGGCAGCGAGAATCCGCCCATCCTCATCACGCACGGAGTAGGCGGCCGCGCAAGTTTCTCGGAACTCGCGCGGCACATGCAAACCGAGCATCCCATCTACGGCATTCAGGCCCGGGGCGTTGACGGACTGGAGCCACCGCTCCATCGCATAGAAGATATGGCTGAGTACTATCTAGACGCGCTCAACCAGTTGCAGCCGCAAGGTTCCTGCGCGCTGATCGGGTATTCATTCGGAGGTCTGGTCGCTTTCGAAATGGCGCGGCGATTGTCCGAGGCCGGGGAAAATGTCGCGTTGCTCGTCTTGGTGGATACTTACCCGCATCCACGCTATTTGCCGACAGGTCCGCGCCTGCGGCTATTTTCGAAGCGAGTGCTGGGCCACATCCACAGCATGACGCAGATGCCCATCCGCCGCGCCTTGTCGTACCTTACTGAGGGCGTCGAGCGCCGCTTGCACATCGCTGAAGCTCACCGCCTACGCACACTGCCTCCCGAAACTTCCCGCTTATCATTCGCCCGCACCACGGCGCGCAATCGAGACAGTGACTTCGAAGCGATGCGACACTATCGCCCCCAGTTTTATCCAGGCAAAATAAAATTTGTGCGACCGGAGAGCAACTCTTACCTCCCGACCGACCCCATTGCGGTTTGGAAAAATCTGGCAGCCGAGCTCGAGGTTGAAATCGTCCCCGGCGATCACTTGGGAATGATCGGCACACACTTTGACAGTCTGGCCGCTGTGCTTAGCCGGTGTGTGAGAGAAGCATTCTCAGAGTAACGCGACATTCCTCCGGTGTACTCGCCGCAATTTCAGCAGCTTTGTCATTCGTCGCGTGAGTCTAGCTCGTCGTAGTGTCGGAAATCCCCAGATAGCTGTTCACGGCGCTCACCGTCAGGCTAAGATTCGCTGCAATCTGCGAAATCCTCTGCCCCTGGTTATAGAGCTGATAGACCTGTTGTGACTCCGAGAGCCTCACTGTGTCCGCTTGAGGTTGTGTTTGTTGAGTTGGTTGAGCGGCCGCCGACAGGGCGGAAGAGTTCGTGGCCGCAACCGCTGCGGCCGGCAACGAGCTAGAAATGGAAATACTCATAAACAGCTCCTTTCCCTCTTACCAAGGAGAGATCGGCAAGCTGGCTCGATTGCATGAGTCGAATGGCCCCAAAAATTTTCGGAAAATTATCAGGCTCTCAAAATCGAACTTTAGAAAGAAATTATCGATCCGGGCGGCGTGGAAGAAATTCGCGCAGAACCGCTGCCCCATAACCCGAAGAGCGCCGGAGCCTTTCCCCTTGACTCCGGCGATCTGAAGCACCCCAGCTCCCCCGGCTACTGTGGGTCCTTCCTTGTCGGGATATGAGTCTATGGCAAGCCGCGTTAGGCGGCCTGTTCCTGCTCAATGCCATATAGTGCGAAGAGCTCGCACATCGTTTCAGATTTCTAAGAAAAGATTTCTAAAAAACTGCCAATTGGGGATTACTGCACCCCATGCCGGTTGTAGTTTGGATACTGCTCCGGCTTATGCGGCTCCGGTGCAGGATGTTTCGCCAGCTCTTCCAGCGCCAGGCTTACAGCTTTCTCCAGTTGCGCATCGTGACCCTCGCGGACCTGTTTCGGTTCGACATCCACTTCGTAGTCCGGCTGCACTCCATGATTCTCCACATCCCACTGTCCTTGCGGATTGAAG
This sequence comes from uncultured Acidobacteriaceae bacterium, assembly GCA_963789625.1. Classification (GTDB taxonomy): domain Bacteria; phylum Acidobacteriota; class Terriglobia; order Terriglobales; family Acidobacteriaceae; genus Sulfotelmatobacter. The sequence goes on from CAWBLK010000015.1 coordinate 191,551, forward strand.
AATCCAAAACTGGGTGAGGTGACGTGCCCACCGTCCATCAGCACCGGAATGCCTCCAATTCCGACGAGCCCACCCCAAGTACGCTTGCCCACCAGAGGACCCAGTTGCGCTTCGCGGAAGTACCAGGGCATGGCATCGCCGCCGGAGCCGGAGAATTCATTGGTGATCATCACCTTGGGCCCGAGGATTGAAGCCTGCGGGGTGCGGTAGATCGCTCCATAGCGCGGAGCCCACCAGCTCATCAGCGTTCGCTGCATGGCGTGAATGATGTAATCCGCCGCCTGCCCGCCGCTATTGAAGCGCTCATCAATCACGGCTCCGTGTTTGTCGAGCTGCGCAAAATAGTAGCGATTGAAATTCGTCAGGCCGCCCATCGCCGTGTCCGGCAGATAAACATAAGCCAGTTTTCCAGAGCTCAGCTCCTGCACCTTGCGCCGGTTTGCCTCGATCCACGCCAGATTGCGTAAACTGAGATCGTCGGGAATCGGCGTCACCGTAACTTCATGCGCATCTTTACCGCCCGCATCCGCGGCGATCTTCAGCACAACCTGCGTTCCCGCCGTTCCCTCCAGCAAACGCTGTATGTCATCGGAACCGCTCAGTTCCTGGCCGCCGACGGAAAGAATAAAATCTCCTTCTTTAGCTTTCACTCCCGGCTCCGCCAGCGGAGCATGCGCCTGCGGATTCCAATGCTCGCCGGTGTAAATGCGCGCGATGCGGTAGCGTCCATCGACGATCTCGTAGTCAGCGCCCAACAAACCTCCAGCCACGTGATGGGGATGAGGAATGGTTCCTCCATTGCCGCGCAGGTGGCCGATCGAGAAGTCACCGAGCATTTCCTGAAAGAGATAATTCAGATCACTGCGCGCCCCAACCTCGGCCAGATATGGTTTGTACTTCGCCTCTGCCGCCACCGTGTCCACGCCGTGATAGTGCGGATCGTAAAAGAAGCTGCGCTCGATCTGCCATATCTCGTGAAACATCTGCTGCCATTCCGCGCGCGGATCCACGCGCACTTCCATCTTCGAAAGCTCCAATTTGCCTTCGCCGGGCTTGACCGGCGCATCGGCAGGAACAATGAAGAAATTTGGCGCCGGTCCCTCAGCTGCTTGCGGGCCTTCATCTTCGTGCGCCATCTCCAGCAGCATCTTGTTTCCGTCGAATGACAGATCGAACCCTGCGATGTGATCACCCAACTTCTCGGGCTTCCTGGTTTTCAGCACGAAGCGCATCAGAGTTTGCCCATGCTCTCCCTGAAATCTTCCCCCACTTTCCAGCAGATAAAGAATGCCTTCCTTGCCCGCGGTCAGGCTCGTGTAATCCCGTGGAGGCAGAGGCAGCGCGACCGCGCGATCCTGCAGGTGTTCGAGGTCGATCTTGACCGGCTTCGGCTTCTCAGTCTTCTCCGCTTTCTCCGGCTTATCGGCGTCATCCGATTTTCTCGCATCATCTTTCTTAGCATCGTCTTTCGTCGCATCGCTCGACTTGCCTTTATCAGCATGCTCATCGCCGGAATCTTTTTTATCCTTCGCGTCTTTCTCCCTCGCGTCAGGCGTTTTCTCGTCTTCACTCTCCGGCGCAACCGGAGAAGCCGTATCCGCCGCGAGCGCCAGCCCGTAAACGCTGCGCGTCACATCGAAAGCATCGCTGCTCATATCCAGGCCGCTCGTAGAGGTTCCGTAATTCGTGCTTTCCGTGAAATAAAGATACTTTCCGCCACGGTCAAACGCGGGCGAGCGCACATCGCTCATGCCATCGGTGATCTGCGTGCTCTTACCCGACACGATCGAGTGCAGGAACAACGCGTGAAAGCGGTTCTCGACCGACTGCGTGTAGGCGAGCCACTTCGAATCCGGCGACCACGCAGCATCGTAGTCACTGTCGTTGTCAACCGCCTTGTCGATGACCGCGGCCTTGCCGGTCGCCGTATCCAGCAGCCAGATCCCCATCTTGTTGTCGTGAAATGCGATCAGCTTCGAATCCGGCGACCAGACCGGTTTGAAATAGTAGGTCGCATCGTTGGCCAGCGGAAATTTCTTTACTCCCCCCACGCCCGTCTGTTTGCCGGTCTGATTGCTAATGTGCAGCGCATACTGGCCTGATTCATCCGAGAAGTACGCGATGCTCTGTCCATCGGGAGACCAAGCCGGCTCACGCTCCATTACGCCCGGCGTGCCCGTGATATCTCGCGTGGTGCTTTCTTTTTTCGCGGGAACAGTCAGGATATCGCCGTGCGCTTCAAAAACCGCGCGCAGCCCGGTGGGCGAGATGCCATAGTTCTGGATGTCGTGATCCGCCGGCGAGATGCGTGCGCGCACATCCGGCAAGTCGGCGCTAACATCCACGCTGATCTGGTGGGCCTGTCCGCTCTGCGTGTCGTACAAAAAAGAGCTCGCCAAACCGGTCGTAGACGATGCCTCCCGGCCCCGCGCTTGCCGAACGAATATCCGCGCCGTCATTCTTCACCACTTCTGTTACTGCTTTCGTCGCCGGATCGAACCGAAACAGCGATATCGGCCCGTTGCGGTCGGAAAGAAAATACACTTGCTTATCCACCCACACCGGACTGAAATCATTCGACCGCTCCCGCGGAACTTTTACCACATCCAGCGTCGACATATCGGCAATCCATACCGAACTTGCCAGGCCGCCGCGATAATTTCTCCATGCCACATAAGAGGAATAATTGAACGGCGATGCGCCGCCCACGGGCGAATAGGCAAAGTACTTACCGTCAGCGGAGAACTGGCCGGAGAAGGCCATGGGCAACGGCAGCGCCGTAGCCAAACCCCCATTCATCGAAACCTTGAACAGCTTGGTGTAGCGCGGGCTGCTGCTTTCGCGGACAGAACGGAAGATCACATACTTTCCATCCGGCGTCCACGCCACGGCGGCATCCGGCGCCGGATGATAGGTCAGGCGCTTCGGGACTCCACCGGTTGATGGAACGACAAAGACGTCCGTATTGCCGTCGTACTCGCCGGTGAATGCAATCATGCTGCCGTCGGGCGAAAAGACCGGGTCGGTCTCAATGCCGGTGCCCGTCGTGAGACGAGAGGCGTGGCCTCCGTTGCGGTCCACGGTCCACAAATCGCCGGCGTAGGAAAAGACAATCAATGTTCCGTTAAACGCCGGGCGCTGCAGCAAAGGGTGCGAAGCCTGGGCGGCGGCAACGAGGGAACAAAGTACGGCAAAGATAATGGCAAGCAACGTCTTGATCACTTTCATCTCTTCTGCTCCGAAACGCATACAGTATCACGCAGCAACGCGAGGGCTAACATCATACGACCTCGGGAGCAGACTTAAAAGGACCGGACTTAAAAAGGGAAATGCGGAGGGACAGGGTGACCCTCATAATCGAAGCCTCACAAGAGGCTACGCGTGTGCGATCTTACCGGGGCTGTATCGCCGATTCCGCTGTCCTTGCGCGATCCAGCAGATTGCGCGCCTTCATTCGCCGGCAGCATTCCTCGAAATCTGCGCGCGGTCCCTTCCAGCGAAGATCGTCCACCGTCTCGAAAACTGGCACGTCCAGTCGCAAGGTGGCAAGCGTGCGAAACAGCAACGCATCGTCCCATGCACCGAACAACGATTCGGATAGCGTGCGCGCCTTGCGAATCGAAGGATGCCATTCTCGCCAATCTTTCGGGACGTCTTCAAGGTGCGGATACTGAGATAAAACCAGAGCCGCAGCTTTCGCGCCCCATCCCGAAATACCCGGAAAGCCATCCGCACTGTCGCCAACCACTGCGAGGTAATCGGGAATCGATTGCGGGTTCACCCCGAACTTGGCCACAACGCCAGCTTCATCGCGCAACGCATCGCGCCTGCGGTCGAGTTGAACGACTCGTGTGCCGACGACGCAGTGACTGAGATCTTTATCAGGCGTGCAAATCAGCACGCGGCTCACGCGTTCATCCAGCGCAGCTTTTGCAGCCGCAGAGGCGAGCGCATCATCCGCCTCAAAGTAGACCATGGGCCAAACCACCACTCCCATCGTCTCCAGGGCCTGCTCCAGCACCGGGAACTGCGAGAGCAACTCTGGCGCAACACCCTCGCTGGTTTTGTATCCGGGATATAAGTCGTTGCGGAACGACTCCACAACATGATCGGTCGCAACTCCAAGGTGGGTCGCACCCTTCTCGATCATCGACAAAACAGAGCCCAGCACTCCGCGCACAGCGCCGATCTCCTGCCCATTCACATCTGCGGCGGCAGGCACGGCAAAAAAATGCCGGAACAATTCATAGGTTCCGTCGATCAGGTAAACATCCATGCGGATCGGATCCCGAATATCGCGCTTCTACTCGCCGCGACCACTGGAGCGTCCTCTAGAGGAGGCCGCCAGTTTGTACCGCCAGAATATTCAAAGCCATTTCCAGTTTCGTAATGGCCGAGCCGAGTTCTGGATGCTCTCCAATCTTTTTTTGCAGGACCTGCAGAATCTGGTGGGCGCTAGCGACATGCGTCGCAGCCTGGACTGAATCTTGCTCGGGATTGTTCCCGTTCTGTGATTCCATGACCTTGCTCCCTCTGCGTTGCGAAATCTATTCCGCATCTGCCGATTATTCTACGCATTTTGCGGGCATCAGGAGTGCGGTAACGAAATAACCTGGACGCAAAGACCCGCAGGCGTAAGGGAGGATCGGCACCCTGCAGATTCACCTTACTCCTAGGATTCCGCGGCTCTTAGTAAGGAGATGTAACCACGGCGTCTTCGGGATAACCCACCATCCCGAACTCGGGAATGTCGAGGCCTTCTTCTTCCACTTCCGGCGCCACCCGCATGCTTTTCACTTTATTCACAACCCAGAAGATGCCATAGGTTCCGCCGAAGGCCCAGGCCGCATACAAAGTTGCACCCATGAGCTGGCACAGAAACTGCCGAGTATCTCCGTGAATGAGGCCCGTCACGCCCTGGCCTGCGCGCCCTAGGTACGAGGTCGCGCCCACGCCATTCCATCCCGCACCGTAAGCGCCGTCGGCAAAGATGCCCACGCACACACCGCCGAGCCATCCGCAGTAGCCGTGTACCGAAATCGCACCGCAGGGGTCATCGATCTTGAGCACCCGATCGTTGAAGAGAACTCCAACACAAACCAGAACTCCGGCCAGTACGCCAATGATCGTCGCCGAAGTTGGAGACACAAACGCGCACGGAGCGGTAATTGCTACCAACCCTGCCAGCATTCCGTTGCAGGCCATGGTGATGTCAGGCTTGCCGAACACGCAGTACCACAGCAGCATCGCAGCCGCCGAGCCCGCCACCGCAGCCAGGTTAGTGTTCACCGCGACTACGGAGATGCGAAGATCCGTCGCTCCAAGCGTGGAGCCTGGGTTGAATCCCATCCATCCAAAGAGCAGGATGAACGTTCCGGAGACGACATACACAATGTTATGCGCAGGAAATACGCGTATCTTTCCGCCGGGCCCATATTTTCCCAACCGCGGACCTAAAATAATTGCGAGGGCCATGGCGCAGAAACCGCCCACGGCATGGACTACCGTCGATCCAGCGAAGTCGACATAACCGTGACCCAGATTTAATGTCGATCCAACTTGCGATAGCCATCCTCCACCCCAAGTCCAACAGCCGGAGATCGGGTAGAGGATCGCGCCGATAAAAAGCTCGCAAAGCAGAAACGCCCAGAAGGTAATCCGCTCGCACACCGCGCCGACAATAATGTAACCGGCAGTTTCCATGAACACGACTTCGAACAGCGTTAAACAATTGCTGGCACTGTCATATGCCGGACCGGTAAGAAAAAACCCTCTCCCGCCGACAAATCCCCACTGCCCATGTCCAATCAGAAAGTGGTTTAGCGTGGGAATGCCACCTAGATTCGTCGGCGCGGCATTGATGGCGACTGCGCCAAACTGAAATGCATATCCGACCGCGTAGTAAGCCAGAAAGGCAAACACGTAAGCCGCAAAATTCAGCATCATCAAGTGAGCTGCATTTTTCTTTCGCACCAGGCCGCACGTAAGCAGCGCGAAGCCTGCCTGCATGAACAGCACAAGGTAGCCAGTATTCAGCGTCCAGGCAAAATTTGTGGCAACGCGAACGTGCCCCACGCTATCGGCCAGCTTTACCGCAAGCGGCTCTTTCGCCGCCTGCGCCTGATAGTCATCGAATGCCTTTTTATTCGCGGCGTAGTCTGGCGCGGTCTTGTCGGCGGGTTCGGTAACCACGAAAGAATTTCCACTGGCGTCAACGACCGCACTCTTATCGCCGGTTGCAATGCCGGATGGATCAGGTTTCGGCCCATCATCGGCAAAGCAAGACGTGGGCAGCCCGGCGAACAATGTGGCGGCTAGAAGAATGGCGGCTCCAGCCGACACCAACCACAGGCGCAGAGAATGCCTGCCGGCTCGTTTTGTCATATTTGCTTGCTCCTGTTTTTGTGGCGTGGATAAATCTTTTTGGTGATCGTACGCCTGCTGGAAAAATATCTGCAAATGCCTATACCATCGCACTCGCAAATCCTGGAGGGAAGGGCTGACCTGGGAAAGAGCTGACCAGGAAAGAGCCGACCTCGATGAGCGCGGTTTGGCGCTCGATCGCAGTCCTCTCCCTAATCCGCAGACGATAAAGGGATGGATCAACTGAGTCCAATTCAAATTTCTTATAGCGTGGATCAGTCGCTTCAATAAGCCGGGCGGGACGCCTACAGAATTCTTTCGTGGGCATAGCCGGCGGCAGACAACGTCGCGAGCAATTCGGCAATATGAGCCGGCCCTCTGGTTTCCATGGTGACGTCAATCGCCGTATCGCCTAGATTTACCCCGTGATAAGCCCGGTCGTAAGCAGTTTCAACAATATTGGCGCGAAGATCAGCCAGAATTCCCGTGAGCCGGTGCAGAGCGCCGGGATAATCCGGCAAGTGGACTCGCAACCGCACCAGCCTGCCATCTTTCACCAGGCCGCGCTCGATGATCCGGGCGAGCAGAGTAACGTCGATGTTTCCGCCGCATACCAGCACGGCAACTTTTTTGCCGTCGAGCGGAAGTTTGTGATTCAGCACAGCCGCGATCGAAGCTGCGCCCGCGCCTTCCGCCAGAGTCTTCTCCCGCTCCAGCAGCAACAGAATCGCGTTGGCAATCTCTTCCTCTTCGACGGTAACGATGTCGTCAACATATTTTTGAACCAGTGGAAATGTGCGCTCGCCAGCTCGCCGCACTGCAATTCCATCGGCGATCGTCGCCGCAGGTTTAATAGTCACCGGGCTTCCATGCTCAATCGCGGCCTTCATGGAAGGCAGCTTTGCCGGCTGCACTCCGAAGACTCGAACCGCCGGATTCTTCTCTTTTGCCGCGCAAGCAATGCCACCGATCAGTCCGCCGCCGCCAATCGGCGCTACAATGACCTCGACATCCGGGTGCTGTTCCAGAATTTCCAATCCCAACGTCCCCTGCCCGGCAATTACGGCATCATCGTCGAATGCGTGAATGAGAACGTAGATGACGCTCCCGGCTCTGTTTCACCGCCTCTTCATAAGCCTCGTCGTAATTCGTGCCGTGCAGAACCACCTCGGCTCCATACGCACGCGTAGCCGAAACTTTTGTGAGCGGCGTGGGCAATGGCATGTAAATGCTGGCTCGAATTCCTTGCCGCCCCGCGTGATAAGCCACCCCCTGCGCATGATTTCCAGCGGATGCTGCGATTACCCCCTGGTCTCGTTCTTCGGCCGTAAGCGTGAGTAATTTATTCAGCGCACCGCGCTCTTTGAAAGCTCCAGTACGCTGCTGATTATCGAGCTTAAGAAAAATTGTGTTGTTGGTGAGTGCCGAAAAGGCTTCCGAATACGTGCACGGAGAAACGCGAATGGCTTCGCGAATCCTTCCCATTGCAGTTTGGATGTCCTGGAGCCCGATCATGGCGTGCGCGCACTCATCATAGCGTGGGATCGTCGGAGGCTGCTCACGATTATCAGGCGATTTGTTGTCCGGCGGAAATCAGAGGAGTTTTACGTGAAGCCGCGGCTTTAAGGTAGGTATCGACTGTGGCTGCGGCTTTTCTGCCTTCGGAAATCGCCCACACCACCAGCGACTGCCCGCGCCGCATGTCGCCCGCCGCAAAGACGCCCTCCACCGAGGACATGTAATTATTGTCAGTCGCCACATTTCCGCGCTGATCGAGCACAACTCCAAGTTGCTCAATCATCCCATTGCGAACCGGACCCAGAAATCCCATCGCGATGAGCACCAGGTCCGCTTCGATTGTGAACTCCGTTCCGGATAAAGGCTCGAATTTTGGCGCAGGACCAACGCGCACGGCGTGCAACTGCTTTACGCTTCCTGCTTCTCCGGTGAATTTCGTAGTGGCAATGCTCCAGTCGCGAATACCGCCTTCCTCGTGCGCGGCTTCAGTTCGCAGTTGCATCGGCCACAACGGCCACGGAGTTTGCGGTGACCGCTCATCCGGAGGCTTGGGCATAATCTCGAACTGGTGCACCGAGAGCGGCTTCTGCCGATGACACGTTCCCAGGCAATCGGCGCCAGTGTCGCCGCCCCCGATGATGACCACTCGCTTTCCGGTAGCTAGAATTTCTACTTCAGCTTCGACCGTGTCGCCGTGGCAGCGCTTGTTTTGCTGCGGCAGATACTCCATCGCAAAATGGATTCCCTTCAGCTCACGCCCTGGAACTTTAAGATCGCGCGGATGTTCGGCTCCGCCCGCCAGCACAATGGCATCGAAGTCGCGGCGCAGATCGTCCACGGAAACATTCTTCCCCACCTCAGCACCCGTAACGAACTTCACGCCTTCAGCGGACATCTGGTCCAGCCGGCGATCGATGATGTGCTTCTCCAGCTTGAACTGCGGAATTCCGTAGCGCAGTAATCCGCCGATGCGGTCCGCCTTTTCGTAAACCACAACTGCGTGCCCGGCGCGGCATAATTGCTGAGCCGCCGCCAATCCGGCTGGTCCAGAACCGACAACCGCAACTTTTTTCCCGCTGCGAATCTTCGGCGGCTCCGGCTGGATCCAGCCTTCCTGAAATCCGCGCTCGACAATATTTTTTTCGTTCTGCTTGATCGTGACCGCTGGCTGATTGATGCCCAGCACGCACGACGCTTCACACGGCGCGGGGCAAATGCGCCCGGTAAATTCCGGAAAGTTATTCGTCGCGTGCAACTGCCGCACCGCGTCCTTCCAGCGTCCGCGATAGATCAGATCATTCCAGTCCGGAATCAGATTGTTGACTGGACAACCCGTCTGACAGAACGGAACACCGCAATCCATGCAGCGCGCGCCTTGTTTCCTGAGAGTCTCTTCCGGAAGATCGAGATAAATTTCGAACCAGTCATTCACCCGCTGTGTGACGGGTCGGCGCGGGGCAAGTTCGCGCGAGTATTCCATGAAGCCAGTAGTCTTACCCATGCTGAACCTGCCGATTCTGCACCTGCTCCTGGGGCACGCGTTCAGCGGCTAGAACACCCAAGCGCTGGCTCGGAATATAAGCCTGCCGGTTGCGGCCGACTCCCAACACCCGCTTAAATTCATGCGGAAAAACTTTGATAAAGCGCGACCGCATTGCCGACCAGTTATCGAGAATCCACTTCGCGCGCGGGCTGCCGGTCAACTCCAGATGACGCGTGACGAGCCCTCTTACGATCTCCGCATCATGCGCTTCTACCACGGGCTCAAGATCGACCGAGTCGAGATTGCAGCGCTCTTCCGTAAAGTTCAGTGCTCGTCAAAAACATACGCGATGCCGCCGCTCATGCCGGCTGCGAAATTTCTTCCGCACGATCCCAGCACCAGCACCAGCCCATTCGTCATGTACTCGCAGCCGTGATCGCCAACGCCCTCGACGACAGCAGTCGCTCCGGAGTTGCGAACCGCAAATCGCTCTCCCGCGACTCCATTGAAAAAAGCTTCTCCACTGGTCGCACCATAAAGCACAACATTTCCAATCAGGATATTTTCTTCAGGTGCGAATCCGGAAGCTCGCGGCGGATACACGACGATGCGTCCGCCGGACAAGCCTTTGCCGACATAGTCATTCGCTTCTCCTTCGAGGGTCAGCGTCACACCGTTCGCCAGAAATGCTCCCAAACTTTGACCCGCCGATCCCGTCAACTGAATCCGAATCGTGTCGTCCGGCAAGCCCGCCGATCCGTACTTGCGCGCGATTTCTCCGCTCAGCATCGTGCCCACGGTGCGGTGCACATTGCGCACCGGCAAGTCGATCTCGATGGGAACAAGAGTATCGATGGCGGCGCGCGCTGCAGCAAGGATTTTGTGATCGAGCGCCTCTTCGAGGCCGTGATCCTGCCCCTGCACGCATCGCCGCGCGACACGTGATGGCATCGGCGGGTTGTAGAGAATTGCAGAAAAGTCGAGGCCTCGCGCCTTCCAGTGATCGATTGCGGGTTCAACATCTAGCATGTCAACCCGCCCCACCATCTCATCGAAGCTGCGGAATCCCAGCTCCGCCATGTACTGCCGCACTTGTTCGGCGAGATAGAAAAAGAAATTGATCACATGCTCGGGCTGCCCCTGGAACTGCTTGCGCAGTACCGGATCCTGCGTGGCAATACCCACCGAGCAGGTATTGAGATGACACTTGCGCATCATCACGCATCCCATCGCGATCAATGGCGTCGTGGCAAAACCGAATTCTTCCGCGCCCAGCAGCGCCGCAATCACCACATCCCGGCCAGTCTGCAGCTTGCCATCAGTCTGCACGCGAATGCGGCTGCGCAGGTCGTTCAGCAGCAGCACCTGTTGTGTCTCCGCCAATCCCAGCTCCCATGGAATGCCCGCATGCTTGATCGAACTCAGCGGCGAAGCTCCGGTGCCGCCACTGTCTCCGCTGATCAGAACCACGTCGGCATGCGCCTTCGCCACGCCCGCTGCGACTGTACCCACACCAGACTCAGCCACCAACTTCACCGCGATGCGAGCCTGCGGGTTCACGTTCTTCAGGTCGTAGATCAACTGCGCCAGATCTTCGATGGAGTAAATGTCATGGTGCGGCGGCGGCGAAATCAATCCGACTCCCGCAATCGAGTGCCGCAAGCGCGCGATCACGTCATCCACCTTATGCCCCGGAAGTTGGCCGCCCTCGCCGGGCTTCGCGCCCTGCGCCATCTTGATCTGCAATTCGTCCGCGTTCACCAGATAGTTTGCCGTCACACCGAAACGCGCCGAAGCCACCTGCTTCACCGCGCTTCGCCGCAGGTCCCCGTTCGCATCCGGCGTGAACCGCTCTTCATCTTCTCCACCTTCACCCGTGTTCGATTTGCCTCCGATACGGTTCATGGCAACCGCAAGCGTCTCATGCGCTTCCTTGCTGATCGATCCGAATGACATCGCGCCGGTATTGAAGCGTTTTACAATTTCTTTAGCGGACTCGACCTCTTCAATCGGAACCGGCTTGTCGCTCTTCTTGAACCTCATCAAACCGCGCAACGTGCACAGGTTCGTGCTTTGCTTATCGACAAGATCGGTGTACTCCTGAAATGTCTGAAAGCTCTCTTGCCGCACCGCTTGCTGCAATTTGCCGATGGTCAGTGGATTCAACAGGTGATATTCGCCATCCACCCGCTGGTGGTAGTTTCCACCCACGGCAAGTTCGGTCTCGAATTCGGTCACCGGACGCAGCGAATGTTCATGCTTCCGCTGCGCTTCGTTGGCCAGAACGTCGAGCCCCAAACCTTCCAGGCGCGAAGTTGTGCCCGCGAAATATGCCTCCACCAATTCTTTATTCAATCCGATCGCTTCAAAAACCTGGGCACCCTGATAACTCTGCAGAGTCGAGATGCCCATCTTCGCAAAGGTCTTCAACAAACCCTTTTTCACCGACTTCATAAAATTCTTGACCGCGATCTCGGGCGTAATGCCATCCGGCAACTCGCCCCGCCATGCAAGGTTCTCCACCGTCTCCAGCGCCAGATAAGGATTGATCGCACTCGCTCCATACCCGCTAAGCAACGCGAAATGCGTCACCTCGCGCGGCTCACCAGATTCCGTAATGAGAGCCACCTGCGTACGCGTCTCTTCGCGGACCAGCAGATTATGTACGGCCGCGAGCGCCAGCAGGCACGGGATAGGCGCATAGTCTTTGTCGACGCCACGATCGGAAAGAATCAGCAGAGAATATCCCGCTCTCACGGCCAACGACGCTCTTTGGCACAACTCATCGAGCGCCCGCTTCAGCCCGGCTTCTCCCTCACTCGCGCGGAACAACGCCGGCAAAGTAGTCGCCAGCAGATCCCGGTGCGACACGCGGCGCAACTTCTCCAACTCGCGATTGGTCAGCAGCGGATGCTCCAGCTTCAACATGTGACAATTTTCCGGAGATTCTTCGAGAATGTTGCGCTCGCTGCCGATGTAGCTGATCAGCGACATCACCATCTCTTCGCGAATGGGATCGATCGGCGGATTCGTTACCTGCGCGAACAACTGCTTGAAATAATTGAAGAGCGGCTGCGGACGATCCGAAAGGCAAGCCAGCGGCGTATCCGTTCCCATCGAACCAATCGGTTCTTCTCCAGCCGAAGCCATGGGTCCCAGAATCATTCGTAAATCTTCGTCGGTATATCCGAAGGCACGCTGCCGGCGAAGAAGCGTCTCTGGGTTCGGCGGATGCGTCCGCGTCGGCTCGGGCAACTGATTCATCGTGATCTGGTTTTCAGTCAGCCATTGCGCGTAAGGCTGCTGCGAGGCCAGCCGCTGCTTTGTTTCACGATCCGCAACGATGCGCCCTTCGACCGTATCCACCAGAAACATCTTCCCCGGTTGCAACCGGCCCTTTGTCTTTACCTGTTCCGGAGTCACATCAAGCACACCGGCCTCCGAGGCCATCACCACGACATCGTCATGCGTCACCACATATCTTCCCGGCCGGAGACCGTTGCGATCGAGCGTGGCACCAATCACGCGACCGTCTGTGAATGCGACCGCAGCCGGCCCATCCCACGGTTCCATCAGGCAAGCGTGATATTCGTAGAATGCCCGTTTCTCCGGCTTCATGTGCCGATTACCGGCCCACGCCTCTGGAATCAGCATGGCCATCGCATGCGGCAAGCTGCGCCCGGCCTGCAGCAGAAGTTCCAACGCATTGTCGAAGTTGGCGGAGTCGCTTCCGTCCGGCTCGATGATGGGAAACAATTTTTTCAAATCGTCGCCAAACAGCGGCGACGCCAGCAGCGACTGCCGCGCATGCATCCAGTTGACGTTCCCGCGCAGCGTATTGATCTCGCCATTATGCGCGACGTAACGATAAGGGTGCGCGCGCTGCCAACTGGGAAACGTGTTCGTCGAAAAACGCTGATGCACCAGACAAAGCGCAGTCGTCACATCCGGATCGGAAAGCTCGCGATAAAAACTTGTCAGCTGTGAAGCCAGCACCAGTCCTTTGTAGACGACCGTTCGGCAAGAAAGCGAAGGACTATAAAACATCCCAGCATCTTCAATGCCTGATTCGCGGATTTCATTCTCCGCACGCTTGCGCACCACATAAAGCTTGCGCTCGAATGCCGCTTCATCAAGACCTGGCGAACAGCCGATAAAAATCTGCTGAATGTATGGCTGCGAAGCCCGCGCCACGCGGCCAATTGCGGACGCATAGACCGGCATATCTCTCCAGCCCAACACCGTCAATCCTTCTTCGCGGACAATGCGCTCCAGAATTCCTTCGCACTGCAGCCGCGGGTGTTTCTCCACTGGCAGAAATGTCATGCCCACACCATAGGAACCGGGCAGAGGCAATTCGAATCCGAGCTTGGCGCATTCGCGGGCGTAAAATTTGTGCGGAATCTGAATCAGAACGCCGGCGCCATCACCGGTCTCAGCGTCGCAACCACACGCGCCGCGGTGCGCCAGATTCAGCAGCACCTGGATTCCCTTCAAAAGAATGTCGTGGCTCTTCTCACCGCGCACGCTGGCCACAAACCCGATCCCGCAGGCATCGTGCTCCTGCGCAGGATCGTATAGACCTTGCGCCGACGGCATGCCATTCTTAGACTTCATACGGGACATTGCAACGACTCCTAGGGGAAAAATTACAACCGCGAATCGGGCTGCTTCTGAACTCGAGCCAAAGGCTGCGGGCGCAGCCCACACCTAACTCCAAGCCTATATCGTCAATTCTGTGATAAGCCCTCATGGCCGCCAAAGTACAACGCAGAATTTCGATGCAATGTATGCGAATTTCAGAATTGTTAACTGCCTGTTAATTTCCGGTCGGCGCAATGGTTTCTAGTAAAGAAAATCGAAATGCAAATCTAGACTCAGCCCGGCGAGCGCCGCGCAGAACTTCGAATGGTGTAGCCTAGAAGCATGCCGCCGATCTCGCGCCCACCTCGCTGGTATGCCATTCCAGTGCGCGTTGTGTTGGTGACATTCATCGGCACCCTGCTCACTTTCGCCGTGAGCCTGCTGTTAGGAATTGTCGGGACCGTGGTCGTGTCGTTTCTGCGCCACGATGCCCATCCCAACATGACCGTGACCTACCGTCTCATCGCCCTGCCCGCAGCGCTGAGCGCAGGAATCATTATTTTCGTGCTCGCGCTCATCATGGAAGTCCGCCACTACCGCCAGTCAAAGACCTTGGCTGCGATCGCCAGGATTAGCTAAAAGAAGAGAGTTGAATGAAGACGAACCGAATGAGGATGAGCTGAATGCCAACTAACTCCCCACCACGCATCGCCATTCCCATGCCGCACTCGAGCGACCGCGAATACGCCGAACGCGCGATTCCGCAATATGAGCGCGCCGTCGAACTAGCCGGAGGCGAACCGGTCCGCATTCCACTCGATCAGCCTCCATCCGGAGTCATGCAGATCATCGAGCGCTGCGACGCCGTACTCCTGCCCGGCAGCGGAGCCGATGTTGATCCCTCCAGGTTCAGCGCAGCTCACTCACTGCATACCGCCGCTCCTGACCCGGGTCGCGAATCCGTCGACGAGCTTCTGCTACAAGATGCTTACAACCACCGCAAGCCGGTGCTCGGTATCTGCTATGGCCTGCAAAGTCTCAACGTCTACCGCAGCGGGTCGCTAATCCAGCACATCCCGGATTTTCTCCCCGAAGATTTGCGCGCGCGGGTGAATCATGAAGCGGGGAAGAAAGTTGCGGTAGCGCACACGGTCGAGATTGAAAAAGATTCGAAGCTCGGGAAAATTGTCGACGGGAAAGACCGGGAACGGCACGGCTTAAGCCGTGCCGATAAAGATCCAGAAGGAAGAGGGGCTTCAGCCCCTGAGGGAAACACTTTTATCGTGCCGGTAAATTCTTCCCATCACCAATCGGCCGAAGCAATCGGCGAAGGCTTGCGCATCGTCGCGCGCTGCTCCGACGACGGGATCATCGAGGCTCTGGAAGGAACTGATCTCGATCATTTCGTAATCGCCGTGCAATGGCATCCCGAGCGCTCGGTCGAGGACGATGAGCCCTCCCGCGCCATCTTCCGCGCCCTGATCGAAGCCGCGGAAGCCAGGCGCAAGTAAAACTTACCTCTTCCTGACCTTCTTGGTTTTCTTTCGAGCTCTCTTCTGCGCCGTCTTTAGATCGCTGCGCTTCTCCAGCAACACCACCACGTGCGCAATCGCCGCATTCTCCAGGTTGAGTCCTTCCGGCGTCTTCGCTTTCAACCCAACGCAATCGGCATGAACTCCCAATAACTGCGCCATGCTTGCCCGAATAGCCCCCGCGTGCGGACCAACCTTAGGAGCAGCCAGAATCAGGCTGGCATCGATATTCGCAACGCCATATCCCGCGTCGCCCACGCGCTTCAAAGCCTCGCGCAGGAACACGGCCGAGTCCGCGCCCTTCCATTTCGCGTCGGACGGCGGAAACAGCGCGCCAATATCGGGCGCAGCCACAGCCCCGAGCAATGCGTCTGTGACAGCATGCAGCAGCACATCGCCGTCCGAGTGCCCGCCCAATCCCTTGTCATGTGCCAGCGCAATGCCGCCAATCTTCAGCGGAATGCCCGGTTTAAATTCGTGGGAGTCGAAACCGTAGCCGATGCGAGTCGTAGGTTGTCTGTTGCTCGTCGTTGGCATTCTTGGTCAGCGCCGATCCGCGCTCTTTAAATAAAACTCCGCTAATTCCATATCCGCCGGCGCCGTGATTTTTATATTTCGTGGCGATCCCATCACAACCGCTACAGCGTGACCCGATCTTTCCACTAGCGATGCTTCATCAGTGCCGAGAAATCCATCCCGGGACGCCTCATCGAAAGCCTTCTTGATCACGCCGTAGCGAAAGCCTTGCGGCGTTTGCGCCATCACGATACCCGCGCGTGGAATCGTAGCTTTGATCAGTGCACCTTCAGCCGTGCGCTCAACTTGCTTCACCGTGTCGATGGCGGGCAGCCCGGCAATTGCCGCGCCATATTTCTGTGCCGCTTCAATTACTTCCTGAATAATTTCGGTGGTCACAAACGGGCGCACCGCATCGTGCACAAGAACGATATCATCCGCGACTGCCGCAATCGCGTTCAATGCATTCTCCACCGACTGCTGACGGTGTTCCCCACCAATAACCATTTCGACTTTTTTCTTGAGCGCGTTTTTATTTAGCGCGTCGCGTTCTTCGCTCACCAGCCGTGCGCTAAAGCCCTCAATCTCATTCTCCCGCAGCGCAATCCAGATCTCGCTCACAGCATCGACGGCAGCGAACTTGCGCAGCGTGTGGATGAGAATAGGCGTACCGCCCAGTTCGGTGAACTGTTTCGAGGGCGGCGCCTTCTTTGACTTGCCTTTGGCGCCAACCGGGACTGGAGCCATGCGGGTTCCAAGTCCCGCAGCCGGAATAATTACGACAACCTTCATCGCGGGCTGTAAGTATACGGGCGCGGAAGCGGGAGTTCAAATGCGAGCCATTGCATCGCGGTTTAAGACTGCGTAGGCTTCGTCTCCACCAGCGTGGCTGGCACCGTAGCACCAGGCACAGCGGCAATCGGAATTGTCTGCACCGCGGGCACAGCAAGTGAACTTGTCCGCGCAAAAGCTCGTTCATCCCACTTGCCGAAGATCATCTTTCCCGCGGTGGTCTGCAGCACGGACGTGACCGATACGTCGATGGTCTTGCCGATCATTTTCCGCGCGTTATCTACGACAACCATGGTGCCGTCATCCAAATAGGCAACACCCTGGTTGTATTCCTTGCCTTCTTTCAGGATGAACACCTTCATGATCTCGCCCGGCAGCACGATCGGCTTGAGCGAGTTCGCTAGCTCATTGATGTTCAAAACTTCGACGCCCTGCAGCTGCGCAACTTTATTCAGGTTGAAGTCGTTGGTAATGATCTTGCCTTCATAGACCTTGGCCAGTTCGATCAGCTTCAGATCGACCTCGCGGACGGCGGGGAAATCGTCTTCCACAATCTGGATTTGCAACGTGGCCATTTTTTGCAGGCGCTGCAGCACATCGAGCCCGCGGCGTCCGCGGTTGCGCTTTAGCGAGTCGGCTGAATCGGCCACAAGCTGCAATTCACGCAACACGAACTGCGGGGTAACGATGATGCCGTCAAGGAAGCCAGTCTCGGCAATATCGGCAATGCGGCCATCGATGATGACGCTGGTGTCGAGAATCTTGTAACTTTTCTTGCCTTGCTTCTCGCCGCCAAAAATCCCGCCCAAAGCCGCTAGGTTCAGCAGGTCACCTTTGCTCGCGCCCACGACCAAGCCCACGTAGGCCATCAGCAACATGACCAGGATTTGCAGAAAGCTCTGCGTGCTGCCGGCAGGTACACTGCTGCGAATCACCAGCGCGAACAAGTAGGCGCCGCAGATGCCGAGGATGCTCCCGATGCCCGCGCCAATCAGCCGCTTCAGGCTGACGGTTCGGAGCTTCCATTCGAACAGAACGATCCCCGCTCCAACCAGTGCACCGATACCGGCATCCAGGTTGCGAGGCAATCCGAACGGAGCGAGCACATAACAGGTAAGTGAAACTACAATGATAAGAAGAAGCCGTACAGAAATCAGATCCACAATAAAACCTCCCCCGGATGCGACTCTTGCCCAGCTTGGCGCATGCACCGGTGCCTTCTTCCTTGCCGCCTCCAGGCAGGAATAGGCAAATCGATATGCGGGGCGCGCAAAGTATTAGGGGGATGAATGTACGCCCCGTCCCGATCCGCGGAGGCAGGTCGGGAGGACCTCAGTAAACCAACGCCAAAAGTATATACCTGACGGGCGAATAACCGGGGATTAAACCGGAATCACCGAGTAGCAATGCCCTGCTAAACTTCCTCCATGAAAGCCTTGATGATCACCAGCCTTTCCGGTCCAGACGGGCTTGCCATCCAGGACGCTCCCGATCCCGTTCTTAAGCCTGGACAGACGCTGGTTCGCGTCGCCGCCGGAGGCCTGAATTTTGCCGATTTTATGACCGCGCAAGGCGGCTATCCCGGAACGCCTCCGCCTCCACTCATCGCTGGGCGCGAGTTCGCCGGGATCGAAGAAAATAGCGGAGGCCGCGTGATGGGCTATACCCAGTGGGCCGCCTTCGCCGAAAAAACTGCCGCCTACTCGCACATGCTCTGGGGCGTTCCCGCGCATTGGACCGACGAACAAGCCGCCGCCTTCCCTGTGAACTACTTCACCGCCTATCTCGCCTATTGGCAGGCCGGTATTACTTCTCAGCCCATGTGGGGACAGCCGCCCCCGGCTGTCCGGCGGAGCGAAGCTCCGCCCCGCGTTCTCATCCACGCCGTCGCCGGAGGAGTAGGCACGGCCGCCGTTCAGATCGGCCGTATTCTCGGAGTCGAAATATACGGTACTTCGTCGTCCGACGAAAAGCTCGCCCGCGTCAGAGAACTTGGCCTGCAGCACGGCATCAACTACAAGCTCCACGACTACGAGGAAGTCGTAAAAAACCTCACCCATGGCGAAGGCGTGGACGCAGTTTTCGAAATGCTGGGCGGCGAGCACACCGCGAAAAGCCTGCGCTGCCTGCGCGATTTCGGACGCGTCATCCAATACGGCACCGCCACCGGCAAGCCACCGCAACTCGATGTGCGGGCCATGTATGCGAAGTCAGCCAGCCTCCAGGGATTGTGGCTCACCTACCTATCGCAGAAACGAGAGATCATGGAACCCGCATGGTTGCAGCTCTCTGAATGGATCGCACAACGCAAGCTGACTCCGGTCATCGGCCAGGTCTTCCCACTCGATCGCGCCGTCGAAGCCTACAAGCTGCTGCAAGAAGGAAAGAATTACGGCAAGCTGGTACTAAAGATCTAGGTAATAATTTTCATGCTGCCTCGTTTCGGAGCGCCCTCGACTTAGCTGGCAGCAAGTCGCATCATTCATTCCGTGCTTCATGATTTGGCGAAGACTCTGTCCACCGCCGGCATTAAATTAATCTGGGAGGTTACTACTGCGGCCTGACTCTGATCCATCCCAATAGCAATATGACTGGTACCGGCACTGTTCGAGCCACTGCCAAACCAACCCTGGAAGTGACAATCAATCTTAGTGGAGACTGCACCTGAATAACTCGGATACAGGGTCGCACTGAAAGGTACCCAAGATACATTGAATGCTGGCGGAACCGTTTCGACCGTGTCGGTATTAGAGGCTGGCGGGCTTCCTGGAGGACCAGGGGCGTGTAGTCGGTCTGGCTGGCGTGATCGGTAAGGCCATTAAAGTAACCGTAACAACCATTCACGAGCGTGGAGGGATCACAGGCAGAAGTTGTATTCGTGCTGTTAGGGCTTGGAGGATTCGATTGCGCGGAGACTAAACAGGTTAGGACGAGGAACGAGAAAATCGCTAGAGCTTCACAGCATGATTTCCTCGGAGAGGATCCTTCCGTAAGACTGCCAGCCCACTGCAGTCGTGAGGATTGAAGGTTGCAGCCAGCAACGTCAATCCATGAGCGCGTATCGGAACGTTACAGGCAGACGGTACTGTGATTCAGCCAACGAAGCCATCGGGCAGATACAGTAATTTTGGCGGAGAGTAGTTTGTACACATGGGAAGACTTTGTCTGAAGATACGGCACAATCGGGTTGCGATTCCCCTGCAGGGCAAATACAGCGTGGGTCGGTGATCTAATATACTTCTCGGAGTGCTATTCAACTAAGAAGGTAAATTTGTCATGTTATTGCTTGACGAGTGGTCGCTGGGAACAGGCAACAATATAAAGGGCATCGCAGATGCTCTGGCCTCATCCCACCACGTTTAATCATGCCTTTTCATTTCCCGCGATGGCAAGTATCAAAGTCGAGTGATGATTCATAGTTGTGTAGCATCCGATTCCTAATTTCTGCCCAGCGCCGCAGATGGCCATCCATCATTCCAGGTCAGCGTAGAAATCTGTAGGGAGGGCCGCCCCGTCGCGGCATCATAAGCGTGAAAAACAATGATGTCTCCATCCTTCTGCATTAGGATCGACTCCCCACCGGGCCCTAACCAGCGATTGTTGCCTACTAGCAACGGGCTTCCTCCGCCCTGCATCATTGATTTGCCGTTCTTATCCAGGTAAGGTCCGGTCACGCTTCGCGAACGGCCTATCATCGTCTTGTAAGTACTCTTGGTCCCACGGCAGCAAAGATCGAAGGAAACGAAAAGATAGTAGTAGTCACTATGCTGAACGATAAAGGGAGCCTCAATGGCTTGCCAATTCGGCGGCAAACCCGGGGGCGCAGGAGGAGCGATTGCGGGGCGTTCCCGGCTCGCCAAAGAATAAAGACGGGTATCTTCCGTAGATAGCTTGCCGGTTTTGCGATCAAGCTTCCGCATCTTGATCCCGCTCCAGAAACTGCCAAACGCCAGCCATGCTTGCCCGCTTCTCGTCCAGGACCAGGTTCGGATCAATTGCATTGAAATCGTCGCTCGCGTTGGATTGCAGCACCAGCCCCTGATCTACCCAATGAAAATGCGGGTCTTTCGGATCCAGGGTTTTATTGGTTAGTAGTGCGATGCCCGAGGTGTTCTTGCCGAATGCGGAGAAGGCATAATAAAGATGATATTGGCCGTCGAAATAAGAAATGTCGGGTGCCCAAAGTTCCTTCGTTTCGGGACTTTCCTTTTGAATCCATTGGGGAATGCCCGGCAAGACATACCCGCATCGGCTCCAGTGATGTAAGTCCTGGGAGCAACGAATCGGCAGTTCGCCATCCCGCATCTTCTCGGTCGCGGTGCCAAACACGATACCAGATGCTGCCGTCTTTGATGATCGAAGGGTCGTGCGTTCCTTCAACATCCCCGATAACGCTAATGACCTGTGGCTGGCTGGGCCGGTCGTTGTGCGTAACAGCGGGAGTGGAGAACATGGCCGCGAGCATCGTCATAAAGAACAGAACCAATCATTCCTGCTGTTCATTGCTGTTCCCTCATAAGAAATCTTGCAACTGCCTCAAACTAGCGTAGAAGCGTAATTTGAATTTCTCCGCGTCCTCTGCGGCTTTTCCGCTGCGAACTCTGCGGTTAAACTTTTCGCCGTTGTCGTCGTATCCTGATCATCACCGCGATTATTCCGGGTCGGCTCTGGTGCTAAGTCTCTCCGCCGGGGCCGTTCAGTCCGGCGACCATGGCGGTCGATTTCCTAAGCAGTAAGTTCGTCTGTAACATGAATTCGGTCCCATTCGATAGTGGTTCCTCCCGCTCCTACTTCGGCAAGCAGCGCCTTGAAGGCCAGCATGGCCAGATCGGTTTGTGACATCTGCACCGTAGTCAGAGGGGGCAGCATGAACTGCGCGAAGCCGCACATCGTCAAACCCGATCAGCGATAAGTCGCGCGGAATGACGACACCCTCCTCATAGCTCCTCTTCATTACTCCAATGGCGGTCAGGTCATTCGAGCAGAGAATCGCCGTGGGTTTAATCGGGGAGTTCAGGATTTGTGCAGCCGCTAGCCATGCCCCCTTCTGTCGTGTGATTACCCTCCACAATCAAAGGGCGTCGCACGCGAGCCCAATTTCCTGCATCGACTGCAGAAAGGCATTCTTCGCGCGAGCGCTGATTTCAGGCTGAGCGGGCCGGCAACGAAAGCGATTCGTTTGTGACGCAAGGCCGCCAGATGCTGGATTGCCTGACGAATTCCATGCAAATAGTCGATGCGTATATTACTGATCCGGGGAAGGGCGGGTCCACATCGATGAAGACCAGCGGGACTCGGCGCGATTTCAGATCTTCGAGCAGCAATTCCTCCATCCCGAAAGTCATCACCGCCACGCCGTCCACGCGACGCTCAATCATTCGCCGCACCGAACTCGCCATCAGCCTGGGGTCGTGCACAGTGGAGGTCAGCAGGATCTCGTACCCATGCTCGACGGCAATCCTCTCGAATACCGAACGATTTCCGGGAAGAAAGGGTTGGTGATTTCGGAGACGATCAGCCCGAAGATTCGGCTTCTTCCCGGAGACCAGCGCCCGCGCTTGAGTGTTCGGGTAGTATCCCAGCTCATCCACAACCTTCCATACGCGCCGCGACAGCAGCGGATCCACCGTGGGCACGCGATTAATAGCGCGTGAGGCCGTGGCCGTCGAAACTCTCGCGCGCCTCGCGATTTCCCGGAGATCCATATTTTACCCGTCACGTTCTACCTGTCAGCCTCTGGCCGTCAGCCGGAGATGGCAAACCGCGGCAAACATTTGCCAATCTCAATAAGTTGTCTAAGATTGTCTATGACTTTCCATCAAACGGTGCCAGTAGCACACGGTGTTTTACAGTAGAATTGGCTTTTAGATACAACGACATAAAGTGGATTTCGTGGATCACCGCGAACCGCCCGAGAGTTTTACGGATGACAACGGCGAGTCCTCCGTGATACACCAAGCTGTGATAACAAGTATAAGTAGAGGGGCGATTCGACGGCTGTGGTATCATCCCATTCGGTCCCGAATGCGGGTTCCCCAAAAGCGGCATCCGCCCATCATCGAAGAAATGGACAAGTCCGGCAGTTCTCCAGGAACTGGAAAACATCCTCGCCAGCCCGTCTTTTCGAAATAGCGGCCGCAGTAAGCAGTTTCTTTCCTACGTCATACAGCATAAGCTTGAAGGGCATGACGAATCACTGAAGGAGCGTAGCATTGGAGCGGATCTGTTCCACCGTCCCGCTGATTACGCGACCGGCGACGACCCCGTGGTTCGAGTGCAGGCGGGCGAAGTACGGAGGCGCCTCGAACAGTATTATCATGAGTTTTCCAAGCCTTCCGAAGTTCGCATCGACCTTCCCGTAGGAACCTATGTTCCCGAATTTCACCACATTTCCGTCGAGTTGCCGGTAGAGACTGTAACTCAGTCTTTCCCCATCACTGAACCCAGCCGGAAGTGGAAAGTGCTTGCCTGGACGGCACTTGCCATCAACCTGGCGCTCGTCGCGGTCCTGGTCGCTCCCGTCGTCCAGCGCAAGCTGGCCCGGCCTTCACCCTTGCAGCAGTTCTGGGCCCCTGTCTTTTCCACTTCGCAACCTGTGCTCGTCTATATTCCTAAGCCCATTTTGTATCGCCCGTCATTCTCGCTCTACGACAAGTACGCAAAGACCCATCCCGGCACTTTCCAGACACAAGTCGAGAGGTTTGACCAGCCGCTGCCTCTGGATCCAGATGAAAAGATCTTGTGGAAAGATATGCTGACCTTCCCCGATATAGGGCTGGTCTCGGGCGATGTTTACGCTGCCTTTCGAATTACTGACGCATTGAGCCGGATTGGCAAGCCACGCCAGATCAGGATTGGCAACGAATCGTCATTCGACGAGCTTCGCAATTCCCCCGCAGTGCTGATTGGAGCGTTCAGCAATCGGTGGACGATGGAAATGACATCCGACCTGCGTTTCGTGTTTGAAGAGAGGGACGGCGTCCTCTGGATTCATGACCGAACCTCTCCGGACAAGAAGTGGTTCTGCCGTCTGGGGTTACACGGGGAAGTGGTCGACGGACTTTGGGGTGGTCACCCGATTAGTGGACTCCCAGACCGGCCACGCGGTGGTGAGCGTGGCAGGAATTACGGCGCCGGGCACCGATGCTGCGGCGCAATTCGTCTCCGACCCGGAATACTTGTTGGAGTTAGCCCGGACAGCACCTCTGGATGGGAGAAGAAAAACATGCAAGTTGTTGTGCAGACATCGGTGATCGATGCCGCCGCCAGCCCGCCTCACGTGGTTGCTGCTTACTTCTGGTAGAGCTGCCGTGGTAACCAGAACCTGCAAGTAGATTGCCCAACCGGTTTCGCATCCGCGCAGCAGAACTAATCTCCGCCCTTTCACAGACTGCCTCCACATTTTCGGCACTTTGGGCTGCAGCGAAAAGATTTTCTCGCAGCCAGTTGGGCGCCTCCGGATCACATTGACGTGTTTTCCGCGTATTTTCTGGTGCATGTAGGGTTCAATCTATGTCCCTGAAAGCAAATGGTTTAGATTAGATGAGCGAACCGTAACATACCGTATGTATACCGTGTGTTACTCGAAAAGAACAGGAGCGGGAGCATCATATCGGTCCGCGGTCGAAAGCAAACGTTTACTCGGAGTCCCTGTCCGAACCCGAGCAACTAATGACAAAGGCGCTGCCAGCTCGCCCATGTTCGCCGCTGCCACATCCGCCCGAGCCGTTCACCGCGGCCCTGCACTATCCATCCAGAACCGTAGTGGTTTGTTGCCTCATTGTAGTGTTCGCATTCTATCCGTTGCAGGGCTGCGGCGGTGGCATCCCCGGCTTCCTAGCTCAACTCCTTTAGCCATCACAACAACCTCTCTTCCCCAGGGCACGGTACAAGTGTCCTACTCAGCGACGCTGGCCGCGATGGGGGGAACCGGCAGCGGGTATGCCTGGAGCCTGTCTGCCGGGGCTCTGCCCGGAGGGATAACGTTGGCCGGTGGCGGCATTCTTGCAGGCACGCCTACCGCCACGGGGACCTTTAATTTCACCGCCAAGTTACGGATTCGTCACGGGCTTCGGCCTACGGCGAGTCTCAGTCTCGTCATAGCGGACGCCGGCCCATTGACCAATTACGAATTCACGGGCGACACCTCGCCGGTGCACGATCCAAGCATCATTCGCCAGGGATCGACATACTACGTGTTCTCCACCGATGCCTCTTCGAGTCAAGGCGGATTCATTCCTATTCGCTGCTCCACGGACAAGATCGCCTGGACCGCCTGCGGTTATGTCTTCAGCACTTTACCCTCGTGGATTTCCAGGGCAGTTCCGCAGGCAACGGAAATATGGGCGCCGGACGTCTCCTACTTCAACAGCCACTTATCACGTTTATTACGCGGTTTCTTCGTTTGGGTCGAATGTTTCGGCAATCGGACTGGTGACCAACACCACGCTGGATTCGACAGATCCGAGTTACAACTGGGTCGATCAGGGCCTTATTTTGCAGTCCTCGACTCTCCGACAACTTCAACGCCATTGACCCCAACATTCTCATCGACGCAGGTGGATCCGTCTGGCTGACCTATGGAAGTTTCTGGACGGGGATTTACCAGCAGCAGATTGATGCGGCAAGCGGGCAAATCCAGTCCGGATCGAACACCAATCACCTGGCCGAACGCGCATCAGATGTTCCCAACGATCCGATCGAAGGGTCTTCGCTGGTTTATGAGAACGGGTACTACTATCTCTTCGTTTCATGGGATTACTGCTGCGAATCGGATCCCGCGCAAAGCGACTACAAAATCGTGGTGGGCCGGGGAACCAGTCCCAATGGACCATTCCTCGACGAGAGTGGCGTGGACATGGCGGCGGGGGGCGGAACGATTCTGTTGCAGGGAGATGCGACCTGGGCGGGGCCGGGTGGGCAGACCGCGTACATCGATGCGACGGACGGCGATCTGATTGTGTTTCATGCGTTGCAGCTGCAGCAAAACGGGCTGGACTATTTGTTTGTGAGATCGCTGACCTGGTCGAACGATTGGCCGGTGATCGGGACCTCGACCGTCGCCGGGTCCCAACACCGCGCGCCATTGAAGGCCGATTAGATTTTTGCCCGGACACTTGTACGCAATGGAGGGTTGGAGAGGCTGACCAACGGCTGGGGAAGGGGCGTCGAAGAAAAACCGGGTTGCTGATCAGTGATCAGTGATCAGTGACTAGTGAACAGTGATCACTTACGAGGTCGAGGCTGTCTGAATTTGTCCCAGAACAATGTGAGACTCTGGGCTTCATGGAGAATCTGATGACACGAGACGTGCAGTCTATTCGCAGAACTTTCCGTTCATTCGTCTGTTATCCCGCTCTCGTCCGGAGCCGAGGTTGGGTCGCGGCAGTGGCCGTGCTCACGGTGCTCCTGGCCGGATTGCCCGCGCTCGCGCAATTGGACACGGGGTCGATCAGCGGCACCGTCACCGATTCTTCCGGAAGCGCAGTCAAGGATGTCATGATTACCGCGAAGGAAACCAGCACGGGTACAACTTATAAGACGGTCAGCTCCGCTACGGGATATTACGTGTTTCCTTCGGTGCGGACCGGCACCTATGAAGTGAAGGCGGAGCCCTCGGCAGGCTTCAAGACCGCGATCTACTCAGGTGTGGTCGTGACGGTGGCTTCGCATGTTGGCCGGGACATAGCGCTTGCGGTGGGTGCGGTGTAGGAGACATCAGCGTGACGGCCGATACGTTGACGCTGGAGACGGAGAGCTCGGAGGTTGACACCAATATTACCAAGGAGCAAGTCTACGATCTTCCGCTGGCGGTGACGGGCAACCTGCGTTCGATTTCTCGCTGGAGTTTCTGGTACCGGGCACAGTCGGTCCGGGAACATCTTCGGGCGGGTCCGGCTTCCAAATGACCAAGATCGCCGGCGGCCAGACCGAAGGAACGGACTACCTGGTGGATGGCATCACCACCAACCGGCAGGAGAATGGGTCAGGGCTCGTTTGACATCGTCGCACCCTCGGTGGAATCGATTCAGGAGTTTCACGTTGACATTTCCGGGATGTCGGCGGAATTCGGCAGAACCACCGGCGGGCTGGCGAATTACAAAACGCGCTCCGGAACCAACGCCTATCACGGAGCGGTCTTCGACTACTACAAGAATGCGGTGCTGGACGGCAACAACTGGTTCAACAACGGCTACCTGGCGCTCAATCCCACGGAAAGCCGAGTTGCTCAAACGCCCGCCCGACACCAAAAATAACTATGGGCGTTTCATTCGGCGGTCCGTTGCGGATACCGGGTGTGTACGACGGTCACGACAAGACTTTCTTCCTGTTCAGCTTCGAGCAGTTGCTCTATCACACCGGCGCTTCGGTTACCTCGAATATTCCCACCCCTGCCGAGCTCGGCAGCAACGGGCAATACTTCGATTTTTCGTCCACGCTGGGCGGCCCGATCCTCGACAGCAACGGAAACCAAGTTTATGGCGGGATGCGGCAACACGGTGCCACTGTATTTCGGCGAGATTTTCGATCCCGCTCACGAAGCCAACAGTTGCAATAGCGTGGCCTTCCCCGACAACCAGATCCCGATCGGCCGCGAGAGCACAGGTGGCGAAGAGCGGTGCTGCAATATATGCCCACGCCGAATCTGGTCGGCGGGACTAACAATTTTGTCTACAGCACGACCGACAGCATCGCGCAGACGGTGTCTCAGTGTGCGCATCGACCAAAACCTCGGGCAGAAGCACAAGATCTGGGGATTCTTCAGTGACCGAGAAAATGCTGACCACGGCGTCGGCGCCAATCTTCCTCCGCCACTTACCTCGGTCGGCGGTGGCGGAACGGATCAATATGGCAAGCTGGCCCGCGCAGGATGGGATTGGGTTATAACTCCGGCGGTGGTTAATTCTTTGACGTTCGGCAGCAACCGCTCCAACAATTACAACCTGTCGGCAGCGGCGCGCGAGGGAAACGATTGGGACAGCACGCTGGGAATTGCCAACGGCTCCGGTCCGGTCTTTCCTGGATTTGTGTTCGTCAGCAGCCCCTATCCGAGTTTCGGCGAGAACGACGATGCCCAGGACGTGGACAATACCATCGCGCTGAACGACATCGTTCACTGGCAACGTGGCGCACACAGCCTCGACTTCGGTGGTGAGGTGCAGTATCACCAATATTCGTTCGTCAGCAAGATCGGAGGCACCTGCAGTGGTACGTCCGGATGCTTCACTTTCTGGCCCAACCAAACGGCATCTGATATCCCGGACGAGGGTAGCGACGGCAACGCATTCGCCGCGTTCCTCCTGGGTCAATCGGGTACCGCGAACGCCCTGAATCAGATTCATGCGCCGCGCTGGATTACTCACACCGCGGCGCTTTTTGTACAAGACAACTGGAAGGTGAAAACCAACTTCACCCTCAATCTTGGACTGCGCTGGAGTTATGACACGCCCCGCCACGAAGCGGACGGGGACACAGCCATCTTCAGCCCAACTACGCCCAATCCGGGAGCGAGACGGGTTTCCAGGTGCATTGGTCTTCGCTGGAAAGGGAGCCGGGTCGCAACGGAAACGTCGGGAGAAACCTGGGCCCAAACTTATTACAAAGACTTCGAGCCGCGCGTGGGATTTGCCTGGTCGCCCTCATCCATGCACAACTATGTGCTTCGCGGCAGTGCAGGTTTTTACTACGGGCCGCTGGTCTATGCCGATTTCGGCCAGGGAACGCTGCAAGGGTTCACGGCGAACCAAACCCTATTTACTGGAGATCCTCTCAATGGTCCGCAGGTTGATGCGGGGCTGCCCGCGCTGCCGACCACTCCAGACCTCGATCCCACCCAATCAAACGGCCAAGGGGTGGACTATGTAGCGCCGACCTTCGGGCGTCCGGCGATGGTGGGATCATGGAACCTGGAAAACCAAATCCAGCTCAGACCCGATCTCTACTTCTCGCTCGGATACATCGGCAACCATGCGACGCGCCTGCATGGATTGCTCAACTATCCGAACGACATGCCGGAGAAATATCTGAGTATGGGTGAGTGCCTGAACTGGTGGGCCGTCGCACCCTGTCCCAACGGCTTCAGCTCGCCGCCGATTCAACCTTATCCGGGCTTCTCCTGCGCAACTGGCTGCACCTATGGAATCAGTGAGCCAGTAGAACAAGCGCTGCGCCCGTTTCCGCAGGTAGGCTACATCAATGAGGATAGCTACCTGCAGAACGTCGGGCAGTCCAGTTACGACGCGCTGGAGGCCAAGCTGGAACGGCGCTTCCACAATGGTCTGAATGTGCTTGTCTCGTATACCTTCTCGAAGACGATCACCGACGCGGATAGCATTCAACCTTTCTACAGCACTCTGCAAAGTCAGGGTGGAACCCAGAATCCCTTTGACCTGAGAGCCGAAAAGGCGGTGAGCAATCAGGATGTTCCCAGCAATTTTGTTGCGAGCTATATTTATGAGCTTCCGGTTGGCCGCGGCAAGCGTTTCCTTGCAGGCACTCCCAGGCCGGTAAACGCGATCATTGGTGGCTGGAGAATCAGCGGCGTAAATCGGTATCTGAGCGGACAGCCAATCAGCTTCTTTGGTGCCAGAGGCATTCCGGGCTTCGACAATGGTATTCGTCCGAACCGTGTGCCGGGTCAAGCTGTACGACGCCAGGGCTCATTCAACCCCTTCTTGTTCAGCAACACCGGTACTACCGGATACGACCCAACGTCGGGAGCTTGCACCACCGGATATTGGAACTGTGGCTTTATTACGGATCCTAACCCTAATCCCGGGCTCAACGTTCCCTACGTCTTCGGAAATATGCCGCGTAACTCTTCCGACATTCGTTCGTTCCCCTTCTACGACGAGGATTTCAGCCTGGCTAAAACCTTCGGAATCACCGAAAGGGTGAAGGCGGAGTTCCGTGCAGAGTTTTTCAACGCATTCAACCGGCATGTGTTCAACAAACCCGATTCCGGCGTTCAGGACACCAACTTCGGCCAAGTTGGCAGTACGCTTCTTGGACCGAGAAACGGTCAGTTCGTGCTGCGAATTAATTTCTAGGAGATGTGTGTCCGAGAAAGATTCGTATCAGGGCATGCCTTCAGGCATGCCGCTTGCAATGTGAAATTTGGAACCGGCTTCAGCCATCTAGCCCGTAAGGCAAAACCGCAGCGGCTAAAGCCGGTACCACTCCAGCCGATGTCGGCATCGCTGAAGCGATGCCCGGATACGAATCTTTGTTTAAACTGCACTGGTATCTGCTTTCCCGTTTTCCTTTTTCCGGATCGGCTATGCTTAAAGATGTGTTTCGTCTTTCGTTGCGATCCGTAATATTCGCGCTGGTGTCTGCATCTCTGCTGCCAGCTTGGAATTGCGCAAGATGGTGATGCGAAGGCCTGGTTCGAGCAGGGAAACGACGCTCTCCGAAAAGGCAATGCTGCCGATGCTGTTCGCGATTTTAAGGAGTTTCTCCGGCTTCAGCCCGGCTCGGCAGAAGGCTACTTCAACCTGGGCCTCGCGTTGCAGTCCGCCGGACAATTGGATGAGTCGCTCACCGCGCTACGCAAGGCGGCATCTCTGCAACCCGGTTTACATGGCGTGCGCCTGTTCACTGGCATCGTGAATTACAAGCTGAACCATCTCTCCGCGGCGCATGACGCCCTAGTGAGCGAGACGCGGCTTGAACCCAAGAACGCGGCTGGCTGGATGTGGCTTGGCGTAGTGGAGTTAGCGCAGAATCACGCCGATGCTGCCGCGGCTGCGCTCGATAAAGCGGCCGTGCTCGACCCTACCAACCTGGACATTCTTTACCATCGCGCCCGGGCTCACTTACTGATCTCAAAAGCAAGCTATGCTGCAATGTTCAAACTTAGCCCGGACTCCTGGCGGGTGCATGAAGTGCTTGGGCAGGCAGATGCCGAAGCGTTTCGCACCGACGACGCGATCGGCGAGTTCCGCCTCGCACTCCGTACAGCGTCGCATGAACCGGGGCTGAACGAGGAACTTGGCGATGCTTGTTGGACAGCGGATAAGTTGCAGGATGCTGACGATGCTTATTCGGAAGAGATCAAGATTGACACGGCCAATGCCATTGCCCTATATAAACTGGGCAGTTTACGTGTAACTCGTGCTGACGCGGCCAGGGGTGTCCCGCTGCTGGAGCGGGCACTCACTCTCGATCCGACAATCAGCGACGCGCACTATTATCTGGGGAAAGGCTACGCAACGTTGGGCAAAGATGACCTGGCCATCGAGCACTTCAAGCTCGCAACCAATCCGCAAGGGACAGAGGAACTCCGGATCATGTCGTGGTACCAACTCGCGATGCTATATCGCAACCTGCACCGTACGCAGGAAGCCGGCGAGGCGCTGGCTGCGTTTCGTAAAATGAAAACGGAGCGTGATCAGCGGCGGGAGAGCAAATTACAAGAGCAGATACGGCGGCGCGATCAATTGCCGCGGCAAGAAACGATTCCGGCCGCAGCCGATTTACCGTAACCGCTAGCGGATGTTCAGGTCAGCGTAGTGGGCGAAGCTGGAGATCGCTACTTGATCGCTGCCGGGTATGTAGAAGCCGAACTTGCCCAGACTGAGATTGACGCCGGGCTGCGCCCAGCGATCCAGAACGACCCAATGATCACCGTGCTTGGTTTGGTGGACGAGTTCCGCGGGGCTGACGCGGATTTGAAGCGTGCGAAAGGTTTTCTTGTCGCCCCTATCGGGAACGATGATCTCGTCCGTTTTCTCCCCATTGCGAATGACGGTGCGGTAGAAGTTATTGTCATCCATTTGGAAGAGAACGTAGTTTTTGGGGTCGCTGTAGTTGAGCACCCATTGCAGGAGGCGGCCCTTGGTGATCATCGCGGAAAGAAGAAATGTGCCCGATGTAGGAGCGGCTCCGTATAGGACGAAGTCCCCGCCTTTGCGAATGAAAGAATCTCCTTCGTGTTTCCAGGTGCCGGGGTCATCCCACTTCGACATACCGCTCGGCGCGAGAGACAAATCCAAAGCCTTGGATTGACCGGCTATGACTTCGAGCGTAGACGAGCGCGTGAACCTTTCGGCGGTTCGCGCAGTAAGAGTGTAGGTACCAGCGGCAAGATTCAGCGGGACGCCACTGCTTACTATTTTCAATAGCTCGCCTTTCGCGATTGCAACAGTGGCGTTGGCGGGCGCGAAGGTAATTTTCAATTCGCCGGGCGCAGCTTCCAACGCGGCATCCGCAGCAACCAGAGATGTGGTTCCACCCACGGCGAAGTGTTTCTTAAACTGCCGGGGCTTGAATCCGTCTTTGCGCAATTCGACGGTATGGTCGCCTGGACTGACGGTGGAGACGGAGAGCGTGCCATCGCGCTGAATGGTGCCGACGAGAGTTTGATCGACGAGAACCGTGGTTTCGGGAGCGCCGCCCTGGATGGTCAACGAAGCCACGCGAGGCTGCGGTTGGAGATTCTGAGGTTGCAGATTGAAGACAAGCCTGGCCTGTTCGCCCTTTCGAATGCGGATCTTCTGCTGTGGAGGATCCTGAAAGCCGCTCTTGGATACTTGTACAACGTAGTCCTTGAGTTCGAGATTCGGTAGGCGTAGCTGGCCTGCTTGCGTGAGTTGCGGTTGACGTTTTCCGTTGAGAAAAACTTGCGCGCCGTCTTGACCGGCAACGACAAGGAGCGTGCCCAAGTTGCGGCCGGGCTCCGCAGGCGGCTGATCGGTGGGCGGCTGAACCACGACCGCCCGATCATCGACCGGGACTTTTTCGGCGGTGGTGTTGGAAGAAACGCCCGAAGCATGTGGAGATGGTTCGGGAATAGGTTGTGCGGACGCGGAGACGCTGGGTACTGAGGCCGGAGCGGAAGCGGTCGGAGCAGAGGCGACCGGTACAGAGATGACAGGTGCGGCTGCGGGAGTCTTCGTGATTGGCGAAGCGTAATGTTTTCGCGTCAAGAAGAAAGTCGTTGCGACCAGGATTATCGCGGCGACCGAGACGAGGATCAGGGTTGTAGAGTTCGACTTCGTCGGCTGTTTTGGTTGAGATGATGTGGATATGACTTTCGCCACCGACGCGGAAGGCTCGGCGGCAGGAACAGCAGCAGATTGTGGCGCAGCAAGTTGCGGCTCCGACGGAGTAGTTGGGACTAAGCGTACCGGCGCAATACTAGGCGGACCCTTGCGCGCACGAACTTCGCTCGACGGAACTTTGCTGGGCGGAACTTCGCTTAGCGGAGTGGCGGACGGAGTGTCCTGGGGTGGAAGCGGGATTTCAGGAATCTTGATCGTCGGAACCGGGTTTTCCGGAATAGGGCTCAGCGTAGTCTGGCTTTGCGGAACTTGGCCGCTATCGGCGCGTGAGGTCTCCGGAGCGCTCGGCCGCGGGACGTGAAGAATTACGGTCCCGCCTTTGCCGCGCGGCGACGTGCTTGAACTGTCTTGAGAGACTAATCCCAAACGGAGGAGCAAGGCATTGGCGATGGACAAGATTTCGCCATCCGTCCAATGCTTGGCCGCCAACGCTTGTATGCGCGCAGCTAAAGCTTGTTTTGCAGCAACGTCGGTAGCCCCATTGATTTCGAGCTGCATGCGCCGTAGGTCTTCCAAGTCGCCCCGGCGGGCCTGGCGCCGCCGAGCGGCCTGGTCACGCTGTATTGCATCGTGAATCTGAAGCAACTTGGGATTGTCGGGGTGAACGGCCAGTCCTTCTGCAACCCAAGCCAGGGCTGCGAATGGATCGCCGGAAGACTGCAGCTTGTGCGCCCGCGCCACCCAATCCTCCACCGAGCTGGTTGTTTTCTGATCAACGATCAGGCTGTGAATTGTTTTGGCCGTGGGATGCGCGGGGTTCAACTTGAGCGCCTGATTGGTCAGCGTCTCGGCTTCCAGCCAATCGGTTTCTACAACGGACTGCGCGTGCTCAACCAGGGCGTTGGCCAGGATGGAGCGGGCGAGAGAATTGTTTTTATCCAGCGCGTAGGCTTCGCGCAGCAATTGAATCGCTTCGGTGGACTTCTGCTGCGCGAACAGTTCCTGGCTTTCGGTGATAAGACGCTGGGCTTCGGCATTACGCTTGACGCCATCCTGGGCCAGCTTCTCCAGTTCGGATAGCTCGGCATCATTGTCATTCGGAAATTCGGCGGCTGCGCCTCGCAGCAAATCGAGGGCGCGAGAGTAGTCACCCGAACGCAGACAGATGTTGATCTGCTCGACGAGCTGCGTTTTGGATGGCGCAGAGGGGATTTTCATGGCCCAACCCGCTGTGCGGGGACCTTAAAATCTTACTCGGTTGGGCGGAAAAGGGGAGTGTCCTTGTAGTTGCGTGGCGTCACTGGCGACTTTCAGCCAATCGCTCGATACGGTTATGGAAGATCCAAAGGTCGTTCGGCCTTGGAAGCATCCCAAGCCTGGTCTTTGATCTCGTTCTGCGCCTGTCGAATGCGTTCCTCGAGTGAGGGTGCATCCGTTCGAGGCGGAGCCGGTTTTGCATCGCGCGCGAGAAATTGAAACACCTCCAACAATTCGATCGCGGCATGTGGAGAATACCCGGTTGCCACAGCCATCTTTAGACCTTCACGGTCTGCGGCAAGTTCGCCGTCTTTTCCATAAGGCTTACCGAAATCGTCGATGGATAACTTGTCGAATTGTTCTCGAGTCAGGTGGTCCCTTTGCATCGCCACGATCACGCGCTGGGCACACTGATTGAGATCGACGTGTGCAATTTCGTGTCCTAAGACAACGGCGAGTTCATCCTCGTGTTCCATCAAAGCCAGAACGCCTCCACCGACAATAATCTGGCCGCCCGGATAAGCTACGGCACTCCGAAAACCAGGATGAGGGTCAAGGTGAAACTTGTAGGTCAGTTTGCGCGTGCTGTTTTGGGCGACCTTATCCCCGACTTTTTGCAGGTATTCTTCGATCCTCTTGCTTTCTGGTGTTTCGCCAACATCGTTCAACTTCAGAAAAGAGGCGACCAAAGCATTCCCGGCGTGGACCTCATCTTCAAGAGATAAGGTTGACGGCGTCTGGGCGAGAGCGGAAGAAAAGAATAGAAAGAAAACCAGCACAGCAGCCGCTGCGAGTGTTCTCAACATTTAAGAGTCTCCTGGGTTCAGAATGTTGGAGGCGTGTTCTTGACGTTTGCTAACCTATAGAAGTAGCAGCTATTTGGTGCGGGAGTTACAGTGTTAGGCCAGCGGACGCAGCATAGGGATGAATGCATCCTCATTAGGGACACACAGTCATTTAGCGCAACACGGCCCGCTGTACACTCCCGCAATCTCATCCGGACATCTCTACCGAAGTGGAGATTCTCAACGCCGTGGCCAGTGCGCGCGAGTTCAGCACGAAACTTGGGAGGCAAAGAAACATGAGCACATTGAAGCAGCCGTTCGTGGTTCTCCCGCTGTTCGCGTGCCTCCTGGCATCCGGCGCCAGAAATATTGGGGATCACAAAGACACGGCGCAGGGTTCGACGCTTCCATTGGATTCGATGAATGGCCTGGAGGTACAGGGCATCACTAACGCCGGTGCTGACCCAGTAAAGATCGAGGCGAATGTTGCCAGCTATCGTGGACGCCGAGCAGTGCGGATAATCAATAATGACGGCCCCGCGGGAACGGCGAGTAACGGCCAGGTTCTCGCAATCGTCAAAACGTCGGACTTCAAAGACGGCACGATCGAGGCGGAAGTTGCGGGCTTTCCGCGTCCGGGAGCCAAGCCGGGCACCCGTGGATTTATTGGCCTTGCATTCCGGGTGCAGGATCATGGGGCTCGGTTTGAAGCGCTCTACTTACGCATGACCAACGGGCGTGCCGCGGATCAATTGCAGCGCAACCATTCGGCTCAATATGTATCCCATCCGGACTTCCCTTGGAACCGGTTGCGGGAGGAAAACCCCGGAGTGTACGAATCTTACGTCGATCTGTTAGCGGGTGCATGGACAAAGATCAAGATTGTGGTGTCCGGCACCACGGCCCAACTCTACGTAAATGGCTCTCAACAGCCCTGCTTGATTGTGAATGAGCTGAAACTAGGCGAAACTCACGGTCAGGTCGCACTTTGGACCGGCTCCGACACTGAGGCATATTTTTCGAACTTGAAGGTTAGGTAACCGCATTCGGCACATATCGGGTCGATGCCGGCAGGGGTGAGTGAACCTCCCAAAATGATGCGGGACTACTTGCGTCCCAGTGTCGATAGGAAATAAATGTAATTGCCTTGACAAGGGAAGCATTGTTTTCTATTATGTCTATTCATATAGTAGGGTTTGATAATGTCACAATCGCCTGAACCGCCCGACATTTGCCGTAACCGCGTGAAAACTTGAGATTCATGGACGTAAGCCCGCTCCCCATTGGCGAGACAATTGCCAATGCTGATGGGAACTCAGTTCTCCCCGGAAAGAGATCCGACTTATGGAAGTATTCTGGTTCTTACCAACTCACGGAGACGGTCGTTACCTTGGCGCTGCCGAACAGGCTCGAACCGTCAACTACGGGTATCTGAAGCAGATCGCGCAAGCCGCCGACCAGCTTGGCTTTCAAGGCGTGCTGCTACCTACCGGCCGCTCGTGTGAAGACGCTTGGGTCGTGGCGTCAACGCTGGTCCCGGTAACAACAAAGCTCAAGTTTCTGGTGGCGATTCGTCCCGGCATCACTTCTCCCACGGCTGCCGCGCGCATGGCAGCGACGTTTGACCGCCTTTCCGAGGGACGGCTGCTGATCAACGTGGTTACGGGTGGCGACCCAGACGAGGCGCTCGGCGACGGCGTTTTTCTCACTCACGATGAGCGCTATGAAGTAACCGAAGAATTTCTCCAGATATGGCGCGAGGCTGTCGGAGGCAATGCGATTACGTTGAACGGCAAGCATCTTCATGTGGAGAACGCAAAGGTCTTGTACCCGTCGGTGCAGAAGCCACATCCGCCGCTCTATTTCGGAGGATCTTCGAAAGTTGCTTATGGCTTGGCCGCACGGCAGGTCGACGTATATCTCACATGGGGCGAACCGCCGCAGGCGGTTGCGGAGAAGGTCGCGACAGTGCGACGTCTAGCGGAGGAACAGGGCCGTCCCGTTCGGTTCGGCATTCGCCTGCACGTCATTGTTCGCGAAACCGAGCAGGAAGCGTGGACCGCAGCGAACGATCTGATCCGCTATGTCGATGACGACACGATCGCCAGAGCACAAAAAACATTCGCACGTTTTGATTCCGAAGGTCAGCGCCGCATGGCGGAGTTGCATCGCGGTGGTCGCGAAAAACTGGAAGTTAGCCCCAATCTCTGGGCAGGGGTGGGCCTGGTGCGTGGAGGCGCGGGCACGGCGCTGGTTGGCGATCCAGTCATAGTAGCGAAAAGAATGCAGGAGTATGCCGACCTGGGAATTGAAACATTCATTTTGTCCGGCTATCCGCACCTTGAAGAAGCGTATCGCGTGGCTGATTTGCTGTTTCCGCATCTTCCGATTTCGCCAAGATCGGAAAGAGCCGTGGGAAACATCACGGGCCCGTTCGGAGAACTGGTCGCCAATGAATACCAGCCGCGCGCGACCGGAGCGACACCGGTGCCCGCGCAACAAAGTTAGGGGCAGACTCAGAGTTATGAGCAATGTTCGATTTGCAAAGTTTTGCGGCATGATGTTGGCCGCAATCTTAATCCTGATGGCCATAGCGCCATTCACTCAGGCCCAGAACGCCGATAACGTCATCCGCATCGGATATCAGAAATACGGCACGCTGGTGCTGCTGAAAGCACGCGGCAGTTTGGAGAAGCGGCTGGTGCCGATGCACGTTGAAGTTAGGTGGACCGAATTTCCCGCTGGTCCGCAATTGCTCGAAGGTTTGAACGTGGGCGCCATCGACTTCGGTACCGCGGGCGAAGCTCCGCCCATATTTGCCCAGGCCGCCGGAGCCGATCTGGTTTACGTTGGAAACGAACCGCCGGCTTCTACCGGTGAGGCCATTCTCGTTCCTAAGGATTCGCCCATCAAGACGGTAGCCGAACTCAAGGGAAAGAAAGTGGCGCTTAACAAAGGCTCGAACGTTCATTTCTTGTTAGTGAAACTGCTCGAGCAGGCAGGGGTTAATTACAAAGGTATAGATACCATCTTCCTCACGCCAGCGGATGCGCGAGCGGCTTTCGAACGCGGTAGCGTGGATGCGTGGGCGATTTGGGAGCCGTTTTTCGCGGCGGCTCAAAGACAAACCGGAGCTCGCATTCTCGCTGATGGCAACGGTGTGGTCAGCAATCACCAGTTCTTTCTTGCCTCCCGAGCCTATGCCACGAAGCGTGCAGATGTGGTTGCGATCGTCCTAGAGGAATTGGCCACCGTGGATCAGTGGGCGAAAACAAATCCGAGAGAAGCTGCGGCAGCACTGCAACCGCAGATCGGTTTGGATCAAGGGACGCTCGAGTTGGCGCTGTCGCGGGGCGGGTACGGTGTGATGCCGGTGAACGATGCCGTGCTGGCCGAGCAACAAAGGATCGCGGATACCTTCTACGAGCTCAAGTTAATTCCCAAGCACATCAATATCCGCGATGCGACATTGCAGGGAACGTTAACCGGGACACAGGCCAAACGCTGAGCGAGAAATATGAACCGGCCTCAGAAAAATTCTGCCATAAACACTCAACTTCGGCTGCGTTCTCTGGTGAAGCAAGCATTGCCGTGGGTCGTGCCCATTCTGCTGTTGATCGGTTGGCAGTGGGCATCCTCTGCGGGAATTCTGCCCAGCCGCTTTCTGCCTTCGCCACGTGCGGTCGTGAGTTCGTTTATCGAACTCAGCGCCTCCGGCGAGTTGTGGATGCATGTCCGAGTGAGCACTCTGCGCGCCTTGTCAGGTTTCGTCGTTGGTGGTGGAGTGGGGCTCTTGCTCGGGTTGCTCACCGCCTCGATGCACTGGGCTGAAATTTTGCTCGACACGACGATTCAGATGGTCCGGAATATTCCTCCACTGGCTCTGATTCCTCTGGTCATCCTGTGGTTCGGCATCGACGAATCGGCCAAGCTTTTTCTGGTTGCCCTGGGTGTTTTCTTCCCGGTTTACATCAATACTTTTCACGGAATTCGCTCAGTCGATCGCGGACTTCTGGAGATGGGACGAACTTACGGCCTGTCTGGCTGGCGACTATACCGCGAGATCATTCTGCCCGGCGCGTTGCCTTCTATTCTGGTAGGCGTGCGCTTCTCTCTCGGGCTGATGTGGGTGATTCTGATCGTCGCCGAAACGATTTCGGCGCGATCGGGCATTGGCTACATGACGATGAACGCGCGCGAATTCATGCAGACCGATGTCATGGTGGTTGGCATTTTGCTTTATGCGATTTTAGGAAAACTCGCCGACCTCTTGGCGAAAGGATTGGAACGCTATTGGCTACGCTGGAATCCGGCGTATCAGACGGCTCGATAGAGGATCACTTTGCCTGTCACCCTTAGTTCGAGAGAGATCGCTACAGAACGGCGATGCTCGCGCGGTGTTTCCGTTGAAATCAAGAACGTTAGCATCGCCTTCGGTGGGCGCACTGTGCTGGAAAATTTTGATATTGAGATCTCTGCTGGTGAGTTTGTCGCCATTGTCGGCCGTAGCGGATGTGGCAAAAGTACACTTCTACGGTCCGTCGTAGGTTTGGAAACGCCGCAAAGCGGAACCATTGTTGTGAGTGCAGACAAGGTTGCAAAGCGCGATGGCAAGCCGGACGTTCGCATCATGTTCCAGGATTCTCGCCTGCTGCCGTGGAGACGAATTCTTCCGAACGTAATGCTCGGCCTTGAGTCGGATCGTATCCCTCAGGCGAGAAAGGTCCTGGCGCAGGTAG
This sequence comes from uncultured Acidobacteriaceae bacterium, assembly GCA_963789625.1. Classification (GTDB taxonomy): domain Bacteria; phylum Acidobacteriota; class Terriglobia; order Terriglobales; family Acidobacteriaceae; genus Sulfotelmatobacter. The sequence continues at coordinate 231,124 of CAWBLK010000015.1, forward strand.
GTCTTGCAGAACGCGCCAACGACTGGCCTGCTATGTTATCGGGCGGGCAACGGCAAAGGGTAGCTTTGGCTCGCGCTCTGGTGCATGACCCGAATTTGTTGCTGCTGGACGAACCGCTGGGATCGTTGGATGCGCTCACGCGCATCGAAATGCAGCAGCTCATCGAAGACGTTTGGCGAAGCCGCGGTTTTACTGCAATGCTTGTAACTCATGATGTTGCCGAAGCGATAAGCCTGGCGGACCGTGTCATCTTGATTGAGGGAGGCCGCGTCGCGTTGGACGAGGTCGTAAACATACCCCGACCACGAACCCGAGGCGGCGCCCGCTTTGCCGCACTCGAAGAACGCATACTTGGCCGCGTGCTGCAACGCCGACCGGTTCTCGAGGATCCGGTTATCGAAGATGGGTGGTAAATCTTGAGGAGAATGGAATCTTGATGGCGAAAGAACGCAGATGCACCAGCTTCCGGGCGCGGAGAATCTAGCACAATTTCGCTAACGGTTTACTGCGCGCCGACTCTCACGACTCCAGCACAAGGTTTTCCGTCTTAGACAAATCAATGTCTTGTGGTTCCAAGGGAATCTGGTGACGCGGTGTTTCCCCTTCGCCCAAATCCGGCAGTTCGAGACCACTCTCGTCCGTATGGGACGCGAACAGATGGAACCAGCGCAAAATGAGGACGGTCGCTAAGATCCACCACATGAACCAGGTCCTCTGAATGAAAAGGATCACGGACTCCTCCACCAGCCGTCGTTAACCACACGAAAGTGGTATACCGGCCAAACTTGCGTCAGTATACTATATAGCCGATGGAATTAATAGACATACTTAAAAGATCTTACTGCAGGCAACCAGAGGACAAGGTGGACATTTATGAATCGAATTAACCGAGACCCGAAGATGTCCCAGTTCACTGTCGCAATTATCGGAGGGGGATTCACAGGCACGACGCTCGCAGCGCAGCTATTGCGCAGGTCGGGCGGCAGCGTCTCCGTAATTCTCATTGAGAGAGGCGCGCGCCTTGGCCGCGGCGTAGCTTACAGCACCGAATGTGGGGAGCACTTGTTGAATGTACGGGCGAGAAACATGAGTGCATATCCTGACGATGCGGAACACTTTATCGAGTGGACGCGCCTCAACCATGACGACAAAGCTTCCGCTGATGATTATCTCCCCCGACAGTTGTACGGTCAGTACGTCGCGTACGTGCTGCAACAAGAAATCGAGCGTCACCCCGGCCACGTCGAACATATGCAAGATGAAGCCATCTCTGTGGCTCGCGTTGGCGACATGGCAGAGATCCGCCTACGTTCTGGACGGACATTGCTTGCCAACAAGGTGGTGATCGCGCTCGGCAATTTTCCGCCGGGTGATCCCCGGCTTCCGGGAAGAACGCCGCACAGCCTGCGTTACATTTCGAATCCGTGGAAATCGAATCTCTGGAGTTCTAGCGCGCTGGACGATGTCGCTCGCGACAAGAGTGTTCTGTTGGTTGGTTCGGGTCTCACCAGCGTAGATGTTGCGATTACCCTGCGTGAACGTGGATTCCGAGGGACTATTCACATCATCTCCCGCCGCGGTATTTTGCCACAAACCCATAAAGCGGCTGCGCCCTGGGCGCCATTCTGGACCGAGCAATCTCCTAGAACTGTTCGCGGGCTCTTGCGCTTGGTTCGCTCCCAAATTGAAGCTGCAAACAAAGAGGGTAGCGGGTGGCGCTCCGTGATTGACTCCCTTCGTCCGTTCACGCAAGAAATCTGGCGTTCCTTCTCGTTACCAGAACGGCTCCGTTTCCTGCGCCACCTGCGCCCCTATTGGGATGTGCATCGTCACCGCGTCGCGGCCGCCATCGGTGCTCGCCTTGCATCGCAGATCCAGAATGGCCAGCTTAAAATTCATGCCGGCCGCATCAAGGAGTACGCCGAAGATGTTGATGGTGTTGACGTGACTTACCGCAACCGCAAGTCCGAGCAAATCGAGCGGCTGCGCGTCGACCGCGTAATCAACTGCACCGGCCCCGAAAGTGACTGTCGCAAGGTGGACGATTCTTTTCTCACGGATCTCATGCGGCGAAAGCTCGCTCGGCCAGACCCGTTGTTCCTGGGCCTGGATGTTTCCCCGGAAGGCGCTTTGATCGATGCTTACGGTGATGTCTCTGATCTTCTTTATGCTATCGGTCCGGTTCGCAAGGGGAGCCTGTGGGAGACCATCGCGGTTCCGGAACTCCGAGTTCAAGTATCCGAGCTCTCAAGGCTCCTGATTGTCGCTCGCGAACAGGAAAAGTTCAATTTAATCGATCGCGAACCTGTCGCCGCGCCAAGGTAGGACTCGCTCCAACCGCGCGACTATCGCTTTACACTGGATTTAGCTGAATCCCGGTCGCTTGGCCGGAATGCACCATGAAGGGTATGCACACTCGTGCGATGATCATCCCATCCGACGAGTGGAGTAATTCGAGACTTTGGTTCGCACCGTAAAGCGACTCCAGCCGTTCTTTCGTAATTCTCAGGCCGATTCCATTTCCCCCACCTGGCGTGAGTCGCGGTTTGGGGCCGGAATTTGCTATCTCAATCCGAAGTTGTCCTTCATGCCGGCCGGAACTGATGCGGATCTCGCCGCCTTCCAGCAACTTTGAGATGCCATGCTTGACGGCATTGTCCACGATTGGCTGCAATAAAAGATGTGGGATTTCCGCATCCAGCGTATCGGGCGCAATGTCGTACACCACTTTCAGCCGCTCTTCAAACCTGACCTTCTCGATTTCAAGGTAGCAATTCATAAATTCCAGCTCTCGCCGAACAGTCGTAATCTGGGTGCCGGCAGTCTCAAGACTCAAACGCAGAAGATCGCTCAAGCGGCAAATCATGTGGTCGGCGGCTTGCACATCGGTCAACATCAGTGCCGAAATCGAATGCAAGGTATTAAAAAGAAAGTGTGGCTGCAGTTGGCTTTTGAGTGTTTGCAACCGTGCCGTGGCTAGTTGCGACTCAAGCTGCGCGGCGCGAACTTCTCCCCGCTGCGACCGTTGATAATAAGAAATTGCATGTGCAACGAGCACGATCGGTACATAAGCGCTGAATACATCGTCGACAACGCTCCCCAAAAACATGCCCTCGAGCACATTCCATGAAACCCGGAAGGCATGGGTCTGGGGATTCCAGAGGGCCGCAGTCCAATCGTGCACGCTCGGATCCCAGTAGCCATAAGGTGTGAGCGCCTTCAGAAGGATGTGTCCCACGGTAAACGCCAGCCCGAACCCCAGATGCAAAAGCGAACGCCTGATCCAATTTGCTTTTTGGATGGGAAATCGCAGTGCCAACACGTAGGCAAACGGCGTCAGCGGGGCATACGTAAGGATCTGGCTGAATTCCATGCCCGCTACGCCTCTAAGGCCCATGCCTTCGTGGAGCGGGCGATAAAGTTGATAGATTGTGGCCGTGGCCGCGAGTGATACGAACGTCCATGTCCCGAAGCTGAGCGCCCACAGGCGGCTATCGCGAATCTTCACAGAACTATTCAATCACGTCTTGTGTATAAGTTCGCATCTTTGCAGAGAACTAAGGGATCAGTTGCCGTTCGGCAGGGACGAACGGCGGAAGTGCGTGAAATGGTGACAACTCCCGACCTCATTCGTCCAAAGAGTATTCTGCGGAGCCATGGAAAACGCCATCCCATCTACTCACGCGAGTACTTCACCTTCATCAATGGTGCCACTACAAAAAGTAATTCGCGTAGTGCTTGCCGATGACGAGCGGCTCGCCCGTGAAAAGCTGCGGCTTCTGCTGGCCTCGGAACCTGGAATCGAGATAGTTGCCGAATCCGGTGATGGTGCACAGGCTGTCTCTGCAATTCGAAGGCATCAACCCGATATGGCGATCCTCGACGTGCAAATGCCGGGCATGGACGGCTTTCAGGTCTTGAGCCAATTTTCCGCCGACGAAATGCCCGTGGTCATCTTTGCCACGGCATACGACCAATATGCGCTGCGCGCCTTCGAAGCGAACGCGCTTGACTATCTGCTGAAGCCCTTCGATCAGGAACGTCTCCACAATGCCATCGAAAAAGCCAGGCTGCATTTAAGCGGCTCTCAGAACCGTGAGATCACGCGCCGCATTCTCGACCTGCTGGCGCAACTCGTTCCTGGAATGCCTGCTCCGGCTCCGGGTGAAAGCCGCCTGGTGATTCGAGAAAAAGGCCGAATCGTATTTTTGAACCTGGATCAGATCGATTGGATCGACGCATCCGCAAATTACGTTCGGCTGAATGTGGGCAAGGAATCTCATCTCGTCCGCGAAACCATCGGAAAAATTGCCGAACGCCTGGACCCCAATCACTTTGTTCGCATTCATCGCTCGACGATCGTCGATGTTCGAAAAATAAAAGAGCTGATTCCAGTAAACAGCGGCGAGTACATCGTGGTGCTCAGAAACGGCAAAGAGCTATCCTGCAGCCGCGGCCACCGCGCGGCCTTGCAGAGCCTGATCGATAAAAATTCCTGAAAGTATATCGGAGCCAAAAAATGAACCGGCGCGAGTTGATAACCGGGCTGGGAGTTCTAGGTGTTGGCAGACTGGCGCGCGGAAGCCAGCAGAATGCACCGCCTGTGAATGCACAAACCGCTTCAAGCGCGCCGGAAGACTCGACTACACTTCCGGCCATCGTCGCCGGCATTCGGCTACCCGATTCGACCATCGTGCAGAAAGCAATGCGATTGGCGCAGAATGCGTGCCCTCCTTATTTATTGAACCACTCTCTCCGCACGTTTCTTCTCGGTGCGCTGGTTGGCCGCGCCCGCGGTCAGCATTTCGATGGAGAGATCCTCTTGCTCGCATGCATTCTGCATGACCTTGGATTGACCGATCGTTATCAGGGAGATTTACCCTTCGAGATTCAAGGTGCGCAAGCCGCCCGGCAATTCCTGCAGGAGAACGCCTATTCCGCAGACAAGATTCAGATCGTGTGGGATGGAATCGCGATGCACCCGCTTGCCATCGGCCAATTCAAGCAGCCTGAGGTTGCTCTGGTCGGCGAAGGGGCAGGCGCTGACGTCCTCGGCCCCGACCTCTCCGAGATAAAAAAGGCCGATGTCGATGAAGTCGTGAAGGCATTTCCAAGGCTGGGATTTAAAGTTGCTTTTGTTGACACCTGCGCCGAAGTGGTTCGCAGACATCCACGAGGAGCTTCCCGCAGTTTTATGCGTGACATCGGGGAACGTCGCGTTCCCGGTTTTCGCCCCGCGAACATCTGCGACCGGATTGCGGAGTCACCTTTTTCGGAATAGATATTTATTTGAAATTTATCAGTGCAGGCGCCGGCTTCTTTCTTTTGCCCGCTTTTTCTATAGACGAAATCGATAAAAAAGCTTTCTCGATATTCACGAGCCACGGCGAAGAAAAACGAGCTACTTGTGCCCACCTGCTTTCTGTTCCGCGGCTTTCTTCTGCGCCTCCACCGTCCAGGGTGGAACGATACCGTTTTCACGCGCATAAGCCACAGCCTGGCCAAGATGTTCGTGCGCATCGGCGACCAGAATATAGACCACATCGCCTGCGTTCGCCTGCGGACCCAGCTTCGGCAGCAGCTTTGCGAAATCGGCGTTGCTCATGCCGTTGATGGCCTTCTGTGCGAACTCCCAGGATTTGTCCAGCTCGGCGATGATCTGAGTTTTATCGGTGGTGGATTTCTCGAATGCCTCTCCATCGAAGCATTTCGGCTTAGGTGCTCCCATCATGGCGAGTATTCCATAACGCTCGCTGGCGACATGGAGGAACAATTCCGCGAAAGAACGCGAATCAGCAGAAGGACGCCAGTTGAATTTATCTGCGGGAATCGCTTTCGCAAGATCGCTGAACTTCTTCTGTACGGTTTCCAGATCAAGCAGCGACTGCGGTTTCATGTCGTAACTGGGGGCAGTGGAGTCTGAGGCTGCCGCAGGCGGGTTTTGTGCCGAAGCAAGAACCAGTCCCACACTCATAATCAACGCAATGCACACGAATGCCCAGCCAAAGTTTTTCATAGTCGATCCTCCTTAGAGAAATGCCGGGGTAATAGACGATGCAGGTAGACAATAGTCTCCGCTGTTGAAACTGTGTTTTTGTGTAATCATGCAAACGAATCCGCTGTTGGTCCCATGATTCTGTTGAAGGCTTCTACGAAGCGCTAACCGCCTCATCGGCGCGATAACGTGTGCTAAACTGCATTTTTGGGTTTAATTCATCCTCTCCATCTGCCAAGAGGGGGAGTGCACGTGCGTCTGGCTTGCTGGCTTTTCTGCAGTTTTTCCCTGATTGCGATTCCTTGCTGTGCAGTTTCACCTACGGATTACTACAACCACGTGGTGTTCGATAACAGCATCACCCCGGATTACTACTATTACAGCAGCGGTAGATCGGTGAGTCCGAGCACGGTTCAGTTGCTTTCGGGTGCTTTGCCGGTTGAAAAAAAGAACTTTTTCACCGCTCCGAATGCGCTGCGCCTGCAATGGCAGTCCACAGCAGGGGGAAGTTGGGAGGCGGAGGTGCGCGTGGTCAGTATGCGCAATCGGCCGACCGACTTTCGTGGCGACACACTTTACCTCTGGTGCTATTCGCCGGAAGGGATTCCTGCCGCCGACCTGCCATTTATTCAACTGGAGGACGAGCAGCATGACTTCACTGCTCCGCTCAAACTAGATGGCATTGCCGGCGACATGCCTGCCAAACATTGGGTGCAGATCCGGCTGCCGTTGAGCGAGTTTGAGACCGCTTCCATTCATCCTTTTCAGTCCCGCGCTCTGCACAGCGTGCACTTCGGCCAGAGCGAAGCCGATAACACGCCGCACACCTTAATCATCGACGAAATCAAAATCGACGATAAGAGCGTCGCATCGCCGGTTGCGCCTGAAGTCCGGAGCGTTCCGCCAGCGCCACAGAACGTGCGCGCCAAGGGCTACGACCGGCACATTGACATCAGTTGGGATGCAAGTGAGACCGAGGAACTGCAAAGCTATGCGATTTACCGCTCTCTAGGAGGACACAAATTCGAGCCTATCGGAATTCAAAGCGAGGGCATTAATCGCTATACCGATTTCGTAGGACGTTCGGGTGTAAAAGCTTCTTATCGTGTGAAAGCGGTGGACCGCTCCTACCGGCAGTCTGCAATGTCCGAGACAGCCACGGCTGCGACCCGGGAGTTATCCGACGATGAATTGCTCGACATGTTGCAGGAGGCATGCTTCCGTTATTACTGGGAAGGAGCGCATCCGGATGCTGGGGCGACGCTGGAAAATATCCCCGGAGATGATCGCATCGTGGCGACCGGCGCCACTGGCTTTGGCATTATGGCTCTCATTGTCGGAGTGGATCGCGGATTCATCACTCGCGATCAGGGAATTGCACGGCTCTCGAAAATCCTGGACTTCCTCGAGAAAGCGCCTCGATACCACGGCGTATGGCCGCACTTTCTAAATGGCTACACGGCTCAGAGCATGTTGGTCTTCGGCATGTTTGATAACGGCGGCGATCTGGTGGAGACGTCGTTTCTGATGGAAGGATTGTTGGCTGCACGCCAGTACTTCAAAGGAAGCAGCGAAGCCGAGCAAAGCACGTATCAGAGAATTACTCATCTCTGGGAGACCGTGGAGTGGGATTGGTACCGGCGCTCTCCGCAAGACAGGGCGTTGTTGTGGCACTGGTCTCCGCAGTGGTCGTGGTATATCGATCATCGGCTTACCGGCTTTAACGAAACTATGATTACCTACCTCCTGGCCATCGCATCGCCTACGCATGCCGTTCCGGCTGACTTCTATTACACAGGATGGGCAGGCCAGTCGCCGGCCGCAGTCGCCTACCGAAGTGGATGGTCGGGCTCAACCGAAGGAGATCATTACCGGAATGACCACACGTACTACGGCATCAAGCTTGATGTGGGAGTAGGCACCGGCGGACCGTTGTTCTTCACGCAATATTCGTATATGGGTTTTAATCCCCGCGGCATTCACGACCGTTTCACCGACTATTTTGAGAACAATCGCAACATCGCGCTCATTAATCTCGCCTACTGCGAGGCGAACCCCAGCCACTACCAAGGTTACGGCGCCAATGATTGGGGTTTGACGGCAAGTGACGATCAGTTAGGCTATCTCGGCCATTCTCCGGACCCAGGGAATGACGATGGCACGATCACGCCGACGGGCGCGCTTTCATCGTTCCCCTATACACCCGAGGCCTCCATGGCTGCGCTAAAGTTTTTTTATCGCGAGCTTGGAGATCGGTTGTGGGGAGTTTACGGACCGCGCGACGCGTTCAATCTTTCCCGTAACTGGTTCTCTCCTATTTACATGGGCCTCGATCAAGCGCCGATTGTCGTGATGGTCGAGAACTACCGCAGCGGCCTGGTCTGGAAAATGTTTATGTCCAACCCAGAGATTCAACCCATGCTGGATAAGATCGGTTTCCAGCCGGATAAGACGGCGAGCGCGTCGACCAAGACGCATTAATTCCTCGCATGCCGTTGTAGGGAGCCAATTCCCGAATCGATTTTCAGCAACCCTTTTCTTCTCTCGGTACATCCCACAGCGCCGCCCTCTCTAGAGAGCATGGCCGCCAACTTTGTTGAACATGGCCGGCAAATGCAGCTACTGGATGCTGAAAAGCGATCCAGTAGGCGGTCGCGTGCTGTTTAAAAAGGAGCATGTGGTGCCTGCATTTTCGGTACGCGCGATCGAGAAGAGGAGAATTTTATGAGTCGGTCAAGTTTGGCAGTCCACGTCGCACTGCTGATGGTTTGTATGTTGGCAACCGCCGCGTCCGTGCAGGCGCAATATCGAGCTTCGCTGCGGGGAACAGTGAAGGATTCCGAGGGCGCGGTCATTCCCGGTGCGACCGTGACTTTGATAAATACGGGCACGAACAATACCATGACGTCCGTCACCGACGAGAATGGTATTTACAATTTCAATGCGCTACCGCCTGCCCCCTACCGAATCACGGTGGAACACGAAGGGTTCACGAAGAAGGTGTTGGAGCATGTCGTCATTATTCCTGAGCAGCCGAATGGACTTGACTTGCAACTTGATCTGGGCCAAGTGCAGCAGACTGTAACAGTATCGGATACAGCCCAGCCGCTCGACACGGAGACGGCGACCGTAAGCGGAACCGTCACAAGCAACCAGATTCAGCACATGCCATCCTTTGGGCGGGACGTTACTAAACTCGCGCAACTGGCTCCCGGCTCTTTTGGGGATGGTTCGCAGGCTGCCGGCACTGACAATTACAACCTTCCCGGCACTCAGACGCAGGCAGGCGCTTCCGGCGGCAACGATGGCATTTTCAAGACCGAGAATGGCGCGCAGATTATTTCTAATGGTAATCAGTCGGAGAACAACGGCATTTCGATCGACGGCATCAGCACCACCAGTGCTGTTTGGGGCGGCGCCACCATCATCACTCCGTCAGAGGATTCCGTTGATAACGTAAAAATAGTTTCGAACAGCTATGACGCCGAGGATGGGCGCTTTGCCGGCGCGCAGCTAAAGATCACTTCCAAGAGCGGCACCAATAATTTTCACGGCAGCCTCTTCTTCACCGCGCACCAACCGAATCTGAATGCCTATCAGCCATACAATGGCTATGGCAATCCCACGCTTAGAGACGACAATCAGTTCAATCAGTTCGGCGGCAGCATCGGGGGCCCGATCTGGAAAAATAAAATCTTTTTCTTTTTTAACTATGAGACGGTGCGCGAGCCCAACTCGAACCTCACCGGCAACGGATGGTACGATACTCAGGCCTTCGACGCCCTGGCGCCCGCCGGAAGCATCGCCGCCACGTATCTCCAATTTCCCGGCAATGGCGTCATCAATCGTGGCATTAGTCCAAACAGCAACTGCGCCGCTGCAGGCCTAACCGAAGGGGTTAACTGCGTAACGATTCCCGGCCAGGGAATCAATGTAGGTACGCCTTTGACAACTGGGTTGCGTACGCAGGATCTGGGTTGGACCAGCGTTAGCAACCCGGGTTGCGGTGGTAACGGCACTGGCTGCCCCAGCGGTCTGGGCACTGTGGCCGATCTTGCGAATTACATAACCTCGAACCCAACCACCTTTACCGCCGTCCAATACAACGGCCGTGTCGATGCGGATGTTACCAGCAAAGACCGAATCGGCGCTGCCATCTACTGGGTCCCACTATCGAAGACCGATTACAACGGCAACCGTGCCTACGATCTTTTCCATCACTCGCAAATCAATGACGCATTCTCCGCAATCTGGAATCACACTATTTCGGCATCATTTTTGAATGAAGCTCGCATCAACGCAGCCGGATGGCGCTGGAATGAAATTTCCGACAATCCGCAATCGCCGGTCGGACTTCCCGTGGACAACATTGGCCAGATCGGCAGCATCACGCCAAATCAATTCGGACCCCCTGTTGGTAGCATCCAGAATCAGTGGACTTATACCTACAAGGATGTGGCCACGAAGGTTTTGGGCCGTCACACGATTAAGTTTGGTGGTGAGGCGACGCGCCTCTTCTACCTGCAGAACAATGTCTCCAACGGCAACGGCGTGCCGGCCTTCTTTTTCTTTAACATGTGGGATTTTCTCAATGATGCACCCCACAACGAGACAGGGAACTTCAGTCCTACCACCGGGGAACCTACGACCGAGCGGCAGGATGACCGCACAAACATCCTGGGCTTCTTTGCTCAGGACGATTTCAAAGTAAAACCCAACCTCACGCTCAATCTCGGCCTGCGCTGGTCTTACTTCAGTCCACTCTCTTCCAAAGAGAACAACATGCTGGAGGCCACCCCCGGCGCGGGGGCGAATTACATGACCGGATTGGTCGTCCACAAAGGGAACTCCTGGAACGCGCAGAAGGATAACTTCGGACCACAAGTCGGTTTTGCCTGGAGCCCAGGTGCGATACAACAATAAACTCGTGGTTCGTGGCGGCTACGGCTTGAGCTACAACCAGATAGAAATTTCTATTTCGTCGAACATCGTGAATAATCCCGGGCTGGCGGTGGCGCCGGACTTTGACATGCCCACACCGACCTCGCCGAATCCCGGGATTTTTTACGCCATTTCATCCGGTGCGCATGATCTCTACGGTTATCCTTCCAACCCCAACGCCATCTCGCCCTTTGGCGCAAATGGGTTGCCCACGACCGGTACGGTTGGCGTCGAAATCTTCCCCAATACCCTTCCGACCACGATGGTTCACCACTACTCGCTGGACACCCAATATGAGTTGGGCCGAGACTTCGTGATGACGTTGGGATATCAGGGAAGCTTGTCGCGTAACATCTACTTCCACGAGAATCCGAATGCTGTTCCCGCAACCAGCGGCTTCACGCTTAACCCGCAGATCAATGGTGGAGACTATTGGGGCGTCGGCGGGCGCGCCAACTACAACGCAATGCTCACTGAGTTGAAGCATCAGTTCTCGCACCAGTTCATGGCCGATGCTCAATTCACGTGGTCCAAGAGCATGGATACCAGCTCCGCTCCGTACTCGGAACAACCCTACCCGTATGACCTTAACCTCGATTACGGACGCTCCGACTATAACGTTGGCAAGGCGTTCAAGATCTTTGGCATGTGGCAGCCGGTCTTCTTCCACGGAAGCAATAATTGGGTTGAAAAGATCGCCGGTGGCTGGTCGCTTAGCGGCATCTTCAATCTTCATTCTGGATTCCCTTGGAGCCCTGAAGTGAATGTTGTGGGCGGAAGCCTCTATTGCGGAGAATGCGGTTATTCAACGCTGTTTCCTGCTGCCTCTTTAGGTGGCGCAGGCACCAGCACCAGTAACAATGCGTTCAAGGGGCCGAATAGTTCGAATTTTCCTTTGACTGCGAGCCAGGGGAATGCATCTGCTTATTTCTCCACGCCAACTTATACTCCATACAACTGCAATACTTGCTACGGAACCGCGCTGCCTCAACCTCCCGGGGTTCATCGCAACTCGCTCAATCTTCCTGGATACAGAGACGTGGACCTGACGGTAGCAAAGAGTTTTGGCATGCCAGATTCGCGAGTACTCGGCGAAAACGCCAGGCTTGAGCTCCGCATTGACGCTTACAACGTGTTCAACAATTTGAATTTAAACCCGAACAGTATCTCGAATAACATTAGCAACTCGAACTTCGGCACGATTACAGGCGCGCTTGCGGGACGCGTAGTCGGGCTCACGGCGCGCTTCAGCTTCTGAAGTTGTTACAAGAATATGAAGCTCTCGGCTCACGCCGAGAGCTTCGATGAAAATTCCATGGGATGGCGAACTACTGACATCCGCTGCATGCCGGCGTTCGCGGCGTGTAGTAGCCCAAGGATACCGTACCCGTAGGAGCGATTACATTCGTTAAGTCCGTTTCCACGAAGAAACCGTGGCCCGAATCGATGGCGTAATACTCCGCCGCGAACGGTGAGAAAACGAACGGTCCGGTGAATGTGCCCGCGGAGCGGCCATTGGCGTCAGGCGCGGCGGCAAACGTGCCTGTAAACGGGGTGTCGAGTGAGGGCAGGAAATTAGCGTCGAAATCCAGAAGTCCGGATAAAGTGCCAGCCGACGCCGTTGCGGTCATCGGGCCTTCGCCTGCATTTAACAGAAGTCCATTTTGCTGGACTATATCAACCCCGTAGGTGCTGCCGAAGGTGAGCGGCGCGGCAGCTTGCGGGTATGCGATTCCCGCGCCTAGAAATCCGTAGTTGATGTCTCCCGAGGCAAGAACCAGCGCGGGATTTCCGTTGCCGGTGAGGAAGAAAAAGAATAGAGGCGTAAAATTCCCGGTTGGTTCCGGAACGAACTGATTGAACGCCGCGCGGACGTGGCCGTCTCCGGGATGGGTGACGGAATAGATTCCAGCAAATGAGGCGCTGATCTGCGACCCAGCTGTGCCTTCCGTTGCATTTTGCCTGGAGAAATGTGTCGGTAAACCCGCTGGTAAAATTGCCGGCACCGTCGGCGGTGAAAACACCCACCGAAGTTGCGCTGGCTGGGAAATACGAAGAACTGAAAGTAAGGTCTTGACCAGGTACACCGAACACGTACGTCCCCGCGAATGATGTGTCGTCAATGAAAGTGCCGGTGGCAGATCCCTGACCGATGGCCAGTCCGATGGTCGAACCAATGCCGCCCGTGTCGCTCTCAATCAATTTGATGTGAGTGGCATCGACAATGTAGCCCGTGAGCGTATAGAAGCCCGAAGAGAAGAGGGGGATGTTCAGACTTATTGTGACCGCGCCGTACGGATCGGGGTTCAATACGGTGCCCGTAATCGTGGAGGAGTCGACGACAGTTCCGGCAAGGTTCTGGTCGCCGACGCTGCCGTTTCCGGAGATGACATTAGGCGAATCAATATTAAAGATGCCGCCGAAGGCTGTGGGCGCGCCCGAAAAAGTATCAGTGCCGCTCATTACGAAGGCGTAGCCGGCCGAGGGTGCGGTAACGGTGCTGGTCTGCAAATCCATGGTCCCGGTAGCCGCAATAGATAAAGTTGACGTTGGCAGGGCGGTGATTAGGGCCTGCGAACTGGAGAGAAATACGAAAGTGAATAGCTCCGTGCCGTTGGCGCCAAGATCCTGGTCGGGTGTATTGATGTTGAGCGTTCCTCTTCCATCGATCCCAAGGAAATAACTGCCCCCGGTTATCGCGTCCGGCTTGGAGAGATACGCGCCAGAACTTCCAACATTGGGGTCGAAGAAGTTGAGAATTTGCTCGCCGGACGCGATGTTGCCTTTGCCATCGAGGATGACTACTCCGGCAAATTGGTAAGGGTTGAACCCCGAATCCATACCCTGTGCCTGCAAAATATAGGTGCCTTTCAGCATGGCGGTGAAACCAGTGACGACAAGTCCCGCGACAACATTTTGAGTGTGAGCCGCGGTCGCGAAAGCCAAAATCGTGACGGGCAGGCTGCTTCCAGGAAAAGTAGTTGGCGGCGTGTAGGTGACCGGTGTGCCGCTTGCGGTGTGCGGCGCGCTGAGTGAGCCGCAGGGACTGCTCGTGCCCGCGGCCGGAAGCGCACACTCCAAAGACCAATCCACTCCGCTATTGCTAGAGTCATTGGTCACAACCGCAGTAAGAGTCGCAGTGGCGTTGATCGCGACGGAGGATGGTGGCGCGGGCTGAAAAGCGATCGTGACGGGCGTCGCGGCCGGAGCCGTTTGGTTTTTTACACTCGTACTACTACTGCTGCTGCATCCGGCCATTAGCAAAAGCATTGCGGCTGGCAGAAGAAAATAAATCCATTGTCTGGTTGCCACTGCCAACCTCCTCGAGTTGAATAGCGTGCGCATAAGTGCCACTTGATTAACTCCCGAACTCACCTGCCAACTCGAACCTAAAGGCCGCGTCGCAGGTCATTGTCCCGTACCTCGCAGATATATCGTTTGGATATTGCCGAGGGTCGCGGATGACTCGCTTGTTCCCTGCGTGTAATTAATAGTGACGCTTCCCGCATCGAATCCTGCGGCCGTCGGATTAAAAGTCAGAGTCAGAACGCAACTGCTGCCGGGCGCCAAGCTAAAGGGACAGTTGTCCGTCTCAGTGTAGTTGCCCTTGACCACAACCTTGCCGATAAAGAACACGCTCAGCGGAGACGCTATGGTTCCATCGTTCGTGAGCGTAATGGTCTGCGGGGGGCCCGGCACTCCCAGCGATATCACCACGGTGCCAAAATCGAGCCCCGCGCTGGGAGACATTCGCAGTGGGCTCGCCGGATTTGCTTTTAATTCCACCGGAAAACGTCCGCTATCGATTTCGCAGTCGGAGGCCACTCCATCGGTCGAGCTGCATTGCAGCGTGTTCAGTTGCAGGAAGAAGTCCAGCCCGTTGTCGGCGAAATTAGCCATCGTGTACGGCTGCGGGACGTAAGTTACCTGCAAGCTGCATGAGGCCTGCGGAGCGAGCAACAAGCCCATGCAGGTTTCCGAAGAGATCTGGAAATTTGGCTGTAAGCTGGTCGGATCGTCATCGCAGTTGTAAGTGATGGTGCTGACATCCGGGGTAATGCTGCTGTAGCTGCCAGGACCATTACCCACGACCTGAAGACCGCCCACCGCGCTGGTTTCCTGCAACGGGTGCGGCAGAGTGAGATGTGGCACATTACCGCTGACACTGGCTGGGGGGTTAAGGCACGGAGCGAAATCGAGAATCTGAACCGGATTCGCGCTGAAATTAGTGAAAGTAAGCGCATGAGGAAGGCTCGATTCCGTGAGTGCTTCCGCACCGAAATCGATTTCAGGAACGGAGGGCTCGATCGCGCTCGCCCCGAGACCTGTGATGGGCACGGCGAACGCCGTGTTAGTGTCCGCACTCACGGGACTATTCACGGTCAAGGTCGCGGCGAGTGGAATTGGACAGTCGGCCGGAGGAGCACCTGCCATGGAGGCTGGAGATCCAAAGGGCAGCCAGGGGCAGCTTTCCTGTGGTGCAAAGGTGATCGTGATAACGCACGATTGTCCTGGCGCGAGAGAGAAACTCGAGCCAGCCGGAGAAGCGCAGGTGTCCTGCTCGGTAAAATTCGGCAGCCCGTTGAAATCGCTGGGAGCGTTATTGTCGAAAACACCGGTGCCTGGCGCCAAACTCAATGTCAGACCATTGAGCGTATCGCCGGCAAGATCGCTATTCGACAGCGTGATGGTCTGCGACGTCGGAGTAGAGCCAAGAAGTTGAGGCGGGTTCGGTGGCGTCGGCGGCGTAGTCGAACTGGCGCCGACCAGTTGCATCGGAAAAGCCAGCACAGCTGGAGTTAGAGTGATCGGTTGCTGGCAAGCCGTTGAATTGCCCAACCCCAGACATAAACTTCCGGAGTCCCCGGGATTGTTGAGGCTGGAGCCGCCACAGGATTTGGTGTTCACTGCATAGGCTGGGGCAGCGGCGGAGTGTAGAACGTTTCCATTCGGCGTTGAGTTGAAAGTGACGCTATTAAGACCTGAGCCGACCACGCCTCCAATCTGACCGACAGCGGATCCATTCGTTCCGATGATCTGCAGAATTACGGTATTTCCACTGATTTGCCCGTTCACCAATGCGTTACCGAAACAAGGGTAATTGCTTATGCTTGTGCTTGGGTTTGTGAAGTTCAGGTTTCCTGTGATCGTTGCGTTGCTGGCGCCGATATTCGGTCCCTGGGCAAGTGATCCTGTGACCACGAAGTCTTGATTGAACAAACCCGCGGCGCCGCCGGTACTATGAAAGCTTCCTGTGATTGCTCCAGTGAGTGGGGGCACCAAGATTGCGCTCCATTGCAGTCCCGACTGTACAGTTCCGCAAGGCACGCCATTCATCATCGAACCGGCGGTTGAAGAGTAGGTGCCCGTCATTGTCGTGCCATCCGCGCTCAGCGTGCCGGTGAAGCTAAAGTTCTGTGTGCCGGTTGTTACAGTGAGAGTTACGCCTTTGCCGCTAATCGTTCCGGTGATGGGAGCTGATCCGCTGTTGCAGACTGTCGCGATTCCGCCCGCCTGAGCCGGCGGGAACGAGACGGAGTACACCACTTGCCCGTTCACCATGGAATTGGTTTGTAGTAGAAACCCGCCCTGCACGCCACCAATAAAGGACTGATCGGACGGACTTGCGACAGTAAACTGCCAGTTGCCCGCAAGCGCCCCATTGCTCTGCGATCCGCTGGAGGAGTTGCTGCCACATGCAGAGAGCATCAAAGTGCTGGCCAGCAGCAAAATCCAAAGACTCTTCACATCCCCTTCGCGAAAGAGGAAAGTGTTCCGTGATTGGACCAAAGGGCTGTACATCTAATTATCTCCATGACATTTTCACGTTCTAGAAGGCCCACTTAAGACCAAACTGCAAGGTGCGGGGCCGATGCGCATCCAGCGGGTGCAGAAAGGAAGCGCCATCGACGCAATTAGCTCCGCTACCGGCAAACCCGGCGGAATACTGCGGGCCGGCATAGCAACTGACGACGTTATTTCCGCTGCTGCCCGGATTGTCGGGATCGTAGACCCGGAACTGAGTGTGATTGAAAACGTTGAAGGCCTCAGCCCGGAACTCAAGGTCGCTGGATTCTCGAATCTTGAAATGCTTCAGCACCGCGACATCGAAATTCACCCGTCCGGGATTATTCAAAAAGTTCCGTCCTGCGTCGCCAAAGGTCAGCCCGCGCGGAGCCACGAACTGCGATGGATTTCCGATGAGTGGGCCGAAACTTTGGGAATTGCCGCCGGGCGAAGGCAATCCTTTCACAACGTCAGGATACGAGGCTGCAATGCCGAGCCCACTGGATACGCCCGCATTGTCCGTTAGAGAAATACCGGTGTTGCCGGCACTATTGATCACGGTGAAGGGTGTGCCGGATTGAACAAGCGTGACCCCCGAAAGCTCCCAGCCCTCCAGCAGTACATTCGCCAATCTCGAACAACAGTACGCCGAAGGCGGCGCGTCATCTTTGGTTTCGCGTTCGCCGAGCCGCGCATACAAATCTCTTGGCAGGCGATACACGTAGCTGATGTTGAGCAGATGACGCTCGTCGAAATTCGAACTCGCCCGATTTTCACGCAGGTTATAAGAATTGACCAGAACCGGATCGCTTCGGTCGGAAGCATCATCGATCGAGTGGCTATAGGAGTATGAGATTCCAGCTGTCAGCGGTCCGCTGGTGTGGCGCAGCGTAGCCTGAAGTGCGTGATACGTCGAATCGGCAACATTCTGCAATGAGAGCACTTTTCCCAAGCCTGGGTTAGGACGACCCGGTAGGGAATTCACGTTCGGAATGTTCGGGTTGGTACACGCCGCCTGCAAGTACATGTAGGCGGGATTTTGTGGCGTCACCTGGGTTCCGTTCTGAAGCTGAAACGGAGTGGTGCCATCGCCTGGGCTCGTATTCACTCCGGGCGCCGGGACGGTGCAATCTGTGATCGTCAGAGGCTCAGTGGGACCGAAAGGATTTTCGCTTGCAGGCAGCGGCGCCAACTGGTTGAGTTGACGCTCAACTGTTAGATGGGTTCCCTTGCTCCCCACGTAGGCGAGGGTAACTACTGAAGTTGCACTCAGCTCTCGTTGAATTCCGAAGCTCCATTGCTGTGCGTTCGACCAGACGGCCTTGGTCGGAATTGAAGTGACATCCAGAGGAAAAACGGAGCCGGCGGCGGGCACAGAGGTCGACGAACTCAGTGGATTTGCGCAACCGCTATTTGTGGGATCAAAGACTGAGCCATACCCGACATTTCCGATGCACTGATAGTTGAGAGGAAGCGGTTGGGTCATGCTCAGCACGAGCGGCGCACTGGCCTCGAGAGAGCCGGTGTTGTCTTCGTTGCCAGTGCCGTGCTCGAAAAAGATGCCGTAGCCGGCGCGGATTGATGTTTTGCCGTTGCCCCACGGGTCCCAGGCGAAACCGATTCGTGGAGCCGGGTTGAACAGATGCCCCTGCATGCAGCTTGCGGGCGTGCCGTTCTTGCCGCACTGAACCAGGCCGAGATCGCTGACCACATCAGGATTCAGTGCAAATGTGCCGAGGTTAAATGATACTGGCTCAGATCCGGCGGTTTTATCGAGAAGCACACCATACACCGGGTCCACCGCGAATCGCGTTGCATCGAATCGCGATGCTTCCCAGTTCCATGCGTTTTCGTTCTTCTCGCTATAAGTGCCAAAGAGGCTGATTCGCAGACCGAGGTTCACAGTAAGGCGGCTGGTGACTTTCCAGTCATCCTGAAAATAAGGTTCGGCAATCTGATAGCGCTGATAGTAGCGGCGCTGTGCGGAATCCTGGGTAAAGCTCTGAATAAATCCGGTCGGAGTTCGAGTCGAATTCTGGGAGGACTCAACCAGAAAATCGGCGAACGCATTTCCTGTACTGTGCGCGAGATTGCTAAAGGTCAACAGGCCTTGCAAGTCACCGGAAGCTGCGCCGATCGCATTGTTCGTTTGATTGCGCTGGGAGTATACGTACTGCGCTCCGAACTGCAGCGTATGTTTGCCGACGGCTTTACCCACGTCGTCGCGCCAGGAATAAGTCGGATTGGTGTGGCTCCAGGGCATGTAGGAAGGGTCGACGGCGAAGCCTTCACCGCCATAAGCAGCATTGGTGCCGAGAAAGTTGACTCCCGGCATCTTCCCGCCAAATCCGTTATTGAAGATGTAACCCATGGCGCATTGCGGGAAACCAGTTACAGGGTCGAGGCTGAGTGCAGGATTGCACTGTCCCGGTGCCGATGGGTCGTTAACCAGTGGCTGGCTCAGCGTGGGATTCCGCTGGAATTCAGCGCCACCCGGCCCATTCTTATCTGCCAGCGAGATATTCGAATTGACGTAACTGGCTTCGAAAGTGTTCAGCAGCGTTGGCGTTATTGTGTGCGTGAAGCGAGCCACTAAACTTGTGCCCGGCCCGTCGAAGCTGTTCTGCACGGTTGGAAACGTGTTGCGCACAACGCCCCACTGCGGTGTGAGCACGGTCGTATTCCACGCATCGTGAATATAGCGAAACGATATTTTGATGTTATTGGTCAACGCATGATCGATGCGAAAGAGTTCTTCGCGCCAGTAGGTCGAGGGTGATACTGCTGTGTTGTAGCAATGGTTAGGATCGTTCGGGTCGAGGTTGCTGAGAGTCGAATTGAGATTCGGAAGGCTGAAGTTGCAGCCGTAGGGCGCGTTGGGCAGTGGAATCAGGTTCGAGTTCAAGATCGCCAAAGCGTTCTTATCCACGGTGGTATTGGCTTCAGTGCCCACTGGGTCCGCTGGCATTTGCAGATGATTAAGCGCCTGCAGAACGCCGGGTTCGCCCTGCGCAGGGAGGGACGGGCAGTCAGGGAATTGTGCGCGCGCGAAGTTTCCTCCCCCGATCGGGCACACATCGCTGAAATCGAAATCCTGATAAACCACTCCATTGGTGGACGTCTGCAGGTTTTTCTGGACGCCTTGTGGCGTCAGGGTCAGCCCGCGCTCTTTCAGGCCAGGAACCGCCTGGTTGTATTCGGTGGGAGTTTTCTCCAGGCGGAATTCTTCGGAGAAAAAGAAAAAAGTCTTGTCTCTCTTGGGGTTGTAAACACCGGGAATGGTGATGGGTCCGCCGATTGTGCCTCCGAAATCCTGTCGGCGATACAGCGGGGCCTTGGTGCCAAAAGTTTGTCCAGTAGTCTGCCCAGGAGCAGGCGGGGTCGTGTATTCGATATCGAAGTAATTGCGCGAGTTGAACGCTTCATTACGAATGAATTCGTAAAGATTCCCGTGAAACTTAGCGGCTCCCGACTTGGTAGTTACCTGAACAGTTCCGGATGCGGTGCGTCCGAACTGAGCACCGTAGTTAGAAGTGAGTACCTTTACTTCTTGAATTGCATCCAGGCTGGGATAAACCATCAGCGTGCTGGACGCACCGTTTAGCCCGGTGTTGAGCACGTCGCTGCCGTCGACCTCGAAGGTGTTGTATTCGACACGGCCTCCGTTGACGCTGTATTTCACGCTGCCAACGACTCCGACCTTCGCCTCGTCTTGCCCGGTCTGGTTACTCACACCGGGAGCAAGGGCGATCAGCTGAGTAAAATTACGGCCGTTGAGTCCGATGGAGACAACTTCTTTCTGCGTAATGGTGCCGGAAACAGAAGCGCTCTCGGTTTCGACTTGACCCACATTGCCGGACTCTACGTTGACTTCCGTTTTCTCGCCGGCCGGTTCCAGGGTGGCGTCGAGCGTTAGTTCGAGGCCCGCAGTCACTGTGATGTAGTCGAAGGTCTTCACAGAGAAGTTAGGAGCCGTGATTGTCAGCGTGTAAGTGCCCGGGTTAAGTCCCGTGAAGGAATACACACCCTTGTCATTAACTTGAGTTTCAACTTTCTCCCCTACGCTATTCGTCAGTGCTGCTCTTGCACCCGTTACTACGGCTTGTGTTTGATCAGTTACCGTCCCGCTGATGGTGCCCGTTGGTGCCAGCGCCTTGGGCTGCTCCTGAGCGAGACTCAACGACAGCCCGAGAAACACGAGCGTCAGGGCGCAGGTTAGGCGCAACAAACCAAAAGGCGCAGAGAATTTCACACTCATTGCTCCGGGCAAGATTCAATTGAAGGCTGTGCGACGAAAGGGGGATTCTATAGGCGGGTTACTGTTCCAAGGTTAACGGCATGTGAAATTTCGTCTGCCGTTCAGCCCCGGCCCTAACTGTACCGCCACGCACTGCGGGAGATTAGAAGAGTTTCGAATAATGTCAAGTAAGTTGATTATATTTATTAACAATTAAAATGCCACCACTCATCGCTGATTGCCCAAAATAAATCGCCACACGTAAATCGGCCCGTTTTCCACGGGTAAGTTTGCCGGTGAGATTGACACCAAGATCAAAACAGAGACTTAAGACCTACCCAATGGCAGGTTCGACGGAAAAGGCACCACGCAGGCTTTTGGCGCCGGGGTTGTTAAGAACTTTTCACTTACTTGTCACAGACCCTTAACAA
This sequence comes from uncultured Acidobacteriaceae bacterium, assembly GCA_963789625.1. Classification (GTDB taxonomy): domain Bacteria; phylum Acidobacteriota; class Terriglobia; order Terriglobales; family Acidobacteriaceae; genus Sulfotelmatobacter. The sequence continues at coordinate 252,515 of CAWBLK010000015.1, forward strand.
TGAGCGCATACACTCCGCCCTGACTACCGCTTCTTCTTGGGGAGTTGTCGTAGGTGGCTCTGCGGCACGCGATTGAATGAACTAGCGTACGAATGCCGCGAAATCGTGAAAGAAAACTTTTCCCTGCGTGCGGCGCAATCCGCACGTTACTCAGTGATGGTCGAAACCATGAGAAAGGAAACAACCATGTCGAGTAGAAAATCTTTTGTCGCGGCGCTGGTGCTGGCCGTGATCGTGGGCGTTGTACCTCAGGTACAAGCTCAGAATCTTGAAGTAGTTATCGCAGGCTCTTCTGCTTTGTTCAATTCCTTAGCCTTGGGTGCTTACAACGGCGGAACGAGCATTGTGAGCGGCGGCGGCGCCACGTTCCATTGGACTAGCGCTTCCAACTCAGTCAACCTGACGGACTCCAGGCCTTCGCCCGTCAACAACGACGCCGGCACAATCTGGATCGTTTGGGATAGCGCTGCGACGCCAAACGTGTGGGTGTTCGACAAAGTTGACTCCGTAGTCGGAAACCGCTGCTTCTTTGCTCAGCCTCACTGCAGTGTAAACGCTTCTGCTGCTACTATGGCGGCAGCGGGTGCGGGACAGGTATCCTCTGCCTTATGGGGTGCTGACACGAACCTGCCTGCAAGCATCCAGGCTCTGTTCACATCCGGTACGACTCTGGTTAGCGTAGCTGCAACGGACATCCGTCCGGAAGATGCCGCATTCGTCATTTGTCGTGTAAACTCTGCCCTCGGAGCTGGAACAGCGGGTGGAACCGCCAGCGACAAACTTGACGGACTCGGCTACAACGCAAAGAACGCCGCCGGCGTTTGCCCGGCATATCCGATTGGGACCACCGGCAAGGGTTTGGGAAGTCCAGTCCTCAGTGGCTACCCCGGCAGCACGAGCGCGGCGAACGTTCTCGCTTTCAACATCGCCGGGCATGATCCCTTCACCAACACTCTGATTCCCACCTATACCGTTATTCCCGTGGGCGCAGCGCCAATCGTGTTCATCATTGAACGCGATAAGGGTCAACTCACCGATTTGCAGAACGCCACCGAGCACCAGCTGCAACAGGTGTTCTCAGGCACGGAGTGCGATGCCAGTGCATTCGGTCTAACAGCGGGCGCCATCTCTATCAACCTGCGTGAACCTCTCTCCGGCACCATGAACACCACGGAAGCCAGCATTTTCCGTCGGCCCACTGTCTATCCGGGTGCAGTTCTCGGGTTGAGCCAGGAAGCCAATGTGAACGGCGCAGTCAATAACCCATTGAAGGGGCAGTCAGGGACTTGCCTGGCTGGCCTGGGTGCACGTTACCGCGCAATTGGTACTGGTGAAGAAGTGAAGTCAGTCCAGGAATCCGGCGCCAACTACGGCCATGATGGCATCGGGTATACATTCTTCAGCTACGGGAACGTGAGCTCGATCGCCAACAACACCGCTTACGGCTACATCACCCTGAACGGTGTCGATCCGATTTTCCAGACCTACGGTTCGACGCTCGATCCTGGGCAGCCCGCGACTGCCGGCACGTTGCCGGGAGCCGCAAACCTGCCTGCGACTTGCGCTGGTGGGGCTGGTTCGTTCCCTTGCTCGGAACACGACATCTGGAAGAACGGGTTCTCTTTCCCGAACCTCCGCAATGGAACCTATCGCGCATGGTCGGCACAGCGTCTGGTAGCCACCGGTACGGCTGGAACCAACGCGGCGGCGCTGGTGAAGGCCTCGAATGTTTACGTGGTCAATGATATTCCTGACTACGTGCCAGCCACGGCAGTTACTGGGACCACTGATCTTGGTCTCAAACTGGTTCACTCGCACTACCAACAGAAGAGTGGATCGGGGGTAGCTATTGGATCAGTTGCTGCTAACAGTCCGGAAAAGGGTGGCGACATGGGCGGCTTCATTATCCCGACCCTGATCGGCACGACCACAGCTGCGCAGACACAACTGGTTCAGAACGCCAACTCGGAGAACACTAACCTGGGTCCTGTCGAAAGACCGTAAGATGGACTTGGCGGATATAATCTGTTTCGATTGAGGACAGAGGGCGGACCGCTTCATCGAGTCCGCCCTTCTTCTTTGATCAGACCGGCCTTGGCCGCACGGGGCGCGGGAGAATACCAAGACTTACGGGAACATGGAAAAGAATGATATTCAATCTTTCGCGATCAATATTCGTTAGAACGCTCATCTTCGGGATCACATTCTCATTTGCAGCACCGGGCGCTCTCGCCCAATTGCTGCCTGTTTCCCCACCAATAGCCAATCCAAACGATCATCGTTTTGAGGGTGTGACGGAGGACTGGACCACGCCGGCGTTGAGCAGTAGTCACCTGATGTCTGTTGCTCCCGTCAAGTTTGTCGATGAACATCCGGAATATACGGTTGAACTGCTCCAACTACAGTGGCGGTGGGGCGATCCGATCGACGTTTATGTAATGAAGCCCAAGGGAGTCAAAAAGCCTCCGGTGATCCTGCACCTGTACGGTTATCCCGCGGACACGGACGCGTACAAGAACGAAATATTCCAAACTGCCCTGACCAAGGATGGCTTCGCGGCAGTGGGCTTTGTTTCTGCGCTTACCGGGCACCGCTATCACGACCGGCCGATGAAGGAATGGTTCATCAGTGAATTGCAGGAGTGTCTGGCGACCTCAGCGCACGATGTGCAGATGATTCTGAATTATCTTGCCTCGCGTGGCGATCTTGATATGAGCCGGGTGGGCATGTTCGGGCAGGGGTCGGGAGCAACCATCGCAATTCTCGCTTCGGCAGCCGATCCGCGTATTAAGGTGCTGGATGTGCTGGATCCATGGGGCGATTGGCCGGCTTGGATGGCGACCTCCCCTTTTGTGCCGGAGGAGGAACGAGCGGCGTATGTAAAACCGGAATTCTTAAAGAAGGCCGCCACGCTCGAAACTCTCGACTGGATGCGCAAAATTCAAGCGAAGAAATTCCGGTTTCAACAGACGATCTTTGAGACCGATACACCAAAGGCCATCAAAGAGAAGCTGCGATCGGCTGTTCCGGCCGGAACAACCGTCGTCATTTACAATGCTTTGCCAGAGTTCAAAGCTGCCTTTCCCAACAGCACAAACCTGGCTTGGATGCGGCACGAGCTGAAGTCTCTGCCCGAGAGCGCTCCGGCTTCGGAAGCGGGTGTGAAGTGAAAATCAATGCAGTGATTCTGGATTACGGCGAGGTCCTTTGTCATCGGGCATCAGATGAGGAATTCAATCGCATGGCGAAGATGTTCGGTGTGGAGAAGACCTCATTTCGGGCGCTCTGGGAGAAAAACCGGGGCGCGTACGACCGTGGAGATCTTACGGCGGAAGCTTATTGGACGGCCCTGGCCAAGGATGCTGGTGCCGGCATCGATGGTGAGCAACTGGAACAAGTGTACAAATGGGATATTGAGATGTGGGCGAATGCGAATGCACAGATGGTGAACTGGGTGCGGCAACTTCGGCAGGCTGGAATCAAAACCGGGCTGCTTTCGAATATGCATCCCGCGATGATTGCGCACCTGCGCGAGAATTTTGATTCGCTGGATTTGTTCGACTTCATAACGTTTTCCGCGGAAGTGCGGTTGATCAAGCCGGATGCGGCTATTTACGAGCACACTTTGCAGGGACTCGGAGCCAAAGCCGAAGAGACGCTCTTTGTGGATGATCGGGAGATCAATGTCAAAGGTGCGCGGGATCTTGGGATTCATGCGGTGCAGTTTCGATCCGTGGAACAGCTACGGAAGGATTTGAGCGCGATGGAATTCCCCGTTTTGCCGGGTGTTTAAAGCAGGACAGATTCAAAAGCAAAAGGGACGGACAAGAACATCCGTCCCACATGAGGCGCCGGTCATGGGATTATGACCGGCGCCCTTTTGCATTTACTGAGCGGGAGTTCCAGCGAGCACGGGCGAGGCGTTCGTTTTGACCTCGGCGTTGACTTCAGGAGTGGCCGGGAATCATCTTGACCGTGGCCAGGATTTTCTCCAGCCGTTGGAAGACTTCATCGTGGTCGACGTGTTTAGTGGTTGCGACCTCGGACGCGGTATCGGTCTTGGTGGTTGCGACTTTAAGGGCGAACTCGTAACACGCTCCGTTCTCGAAGACGTGGTAGTACTTCGACACTTCTTCGCGGTTGTCCTGCGTAGCGCTCGTTTCAGCCGACTGCAGCTCGATGTCGCCGACCATTAATTTGGAAATGGGCGGAGCTGCGACCTGCGCTTTGGCCTGGACGGTAGGATCGGGCGGCGCTGTGGAATTAGGCTGCGGGACGGAGAATTCGCTGCACTGGTCGGCAGTGAGAGTTTTGTTCACGCTGATGTTGAAGAAGGCCGAAGCCAGATCCGAGTTGGCATAAGTGGACTCAGGAACGCGTGACGGCTGCGAGCGCGATTCCGCCGGGCTGTACAAAATCCATGGGAATCGGGCTAGAGGAGATCAGTTTGGTGGCTACGTCACCGGTTTCCAGCGCGTACTTGCGCGGGTACTCAAAAGAGACACCAAAGGTTTTGTCGGTGTAGGTCACGGTTGCGGGAGCTTTGCGAACAACTTTCCTATGCGGCGGTTTGGCGGTGGCTTGCAGCACCGGCGCTGCCGGGCTGGGCGCGGGGGGCATCGTGACGGGCGCAGTGATTGAGGACTGGCTGGTGGCGCTTACAGGTTTGGATTTTTCACTCGAGCATCCGACGGCCAGAGAGCAGGCGATCAGGAGAGAGGCGAAAATCAGTGTGCTGGTGGTGCTATCGAAGTTGGCAGGTGATGTTTTGTCATTATTGGTTTTACCCCAGGCAACGGAATCGAAAGTTGATGGGGCGGTGCGAGACGGCTTGGAGCTAAACAGGTTGATACGGTTCATGGTTGGTCACCTCCTGCTGCTGAGCAGCGCACTGGCAGAGTGCATGGAGTGGGCCAGATGGGCGGATGCTGATTTTATAGGGGTTAGGAGCGGTTATGATGGCGGTCGTCGTGGCGTGGTGGACACTGTGTGGGGCGCGGGACACGTCGCTTTCGCTAAGGGACTTTAAGGGTATCCTTGAAGATGTGACTGACGAATCTACTACTCTCTATCGACCTGTGGGTCAGCAGGAATTTGAGCTGGTTCGCGAAAGCGGATTCCGGAGCTTCCCGCCGCGATTGCCGGACAGCCTTTTTTCTATCCTGTACTCACCGAGGAATATGCAACGCAGATTGCGCGTGACTGGAATACTAAAGACGAGCGCTCGGGATTTGTGGGTTACGTTTTGCGATTCAAGGTGCGGTCGGACTTTATTGACCGATATGAAATACACGTAGTTGGGAGTTCTACGCACCAAGAGTATTGGATTCCTGCAGGAGATCTAGAGCAGTTGAACGCAAATATTGTGGGATGCATTGAAGCAGTGGCCGAGTTTCGCGTGGAAGGAAAACATAGTTAGGTAGCGCCGAGATTGAAGCCGGTAGTTCGCGAGTCGCATTATTCGAATTGTTTCCGAAAGGCGGCAAGTTGCTGCTGCATATCGGCAACTTCTTTTCTTAATTCCAGTAACTTCGTTTTCGAGATGTGCGAGGCGATCCGTATTTTGCATGCTACTGGTCTGCGCCCGCGCCTGCGCACTTCTGTCGGAGGGGCATCGCCTGAGAAGAGATGCATGTAGCGCGACTCTTTTGTGCCGGGCTGGCGCGGAAGAACAGCTGCCAGCGGAGGTTGGCGCTGACAGAGGCGATCAAGCGTGGAAATTACGTCGTCGAGTGCCTCGAAACGATACATGCGCTCGGTGCGGCCGCGAAGTTCTCCGGGAGTTTGCGGGCCGCGGAGTAGAAGCACACACAGGATCGCAATCTCGCGGCGATCGAAGTTGAAAACTTCCTGCAGTCGATGTTCGTATTTGGTAACGCGGCTGTCCGCGCCGCTGGCTGGTCCTGCAAGACGCTTTTCCTGCAAGGTGCCGAGCGCGTCGCTCACTGAAGCCTTCATCGATGGCCATCACAGGTTCGCGATTATTTTTCTGGTTGCAGGCGTTCACCAGAGCGTTGAGCGACAGAGGATAATAATCGGGAGTCGTAATATCTTTTTCGATCAGGGAACCGAGCACGCGAACTTCGATTTCGGTGAGTAAAAGATTCATGAAGCAGGATTCATTCCAGTACGACTGAGAGTGATTGTAACGCTGGGAAGGGGCGGACAGCGTAATGTCCGCCCCAGCAATCTCTGAAAGAGATGACCCATACGATCTAGAACAGCGCAGTAGAGCGTCTCTTCCAGGGTTTGCCTTTTTCTTGTGACACTTTCTCCACGTCGTTGACGTAGGCGCCAACTTGAGTGAGAAGGTGGTGCAGGTCGTTGCCGAGGCTGAAGAAGGTGAAACCTTTGTCGAGGAATTCTCCGACGCGCGGAGTGCCGAACAGAAACAGGCCAAGGATCACTTTATTTTTGTTTGCATGCTCGATTAGTTTTTTCGTGGCGGCATCGAGTTCCGGCGAAGTGTACATGTGTGGGAACTCGTACTTGTTGTAGAGTCCCATCGACATGCAGAGATCGTTTTGCCCAAGAAAGAGAATATCAACGCCCGGAACGGCGGCGATTTCGGCGATGTTTTCGATACAGGAAGCGGTTTCGACTTGCAGCGCGACGATGCCCTCATTGTTGAAAGTGCCGGCGTAGCCAAGCAGTCCCGCTTTGTTCATGCTGCGCTGCGGAAAATAGACGGAGCGCGTGCCGACGGTGGGGTACTTGGTGCAACTGACTGCCTGACGAGCTTCTTCGGCGGTATTGATATAAGGGACAAGAACGCCGTCGGCGCCGAGATCGAGCGCCTGCTGAATGCCAGGACGGTCATTATAGGAGCCAACTCGCACCAGCGACTTGGCGCCGCCGTTGGAGATGCCGCTCAACATCGCCGAAAGTTTTTCATTTTGCATGGGGCCATGCTGGGTATCGACCAGCAGCCAGTCGTATCCGCTATGGGCCAGTTGCTCGACTACGGTAGGGCTGTGGGAGTTGACGAACAAACCAACCTTCGGAATTCCCTGGTGTAATTGCTTCTTGAATTCGGAACCGCTCAGAGCGGGATCAGGCATGAGGAGTTTCTCCTTTTTTTGGGAGCAAGATGAATGGTGTAGTTTACAGCAGACGGCTGGAACGACGGTGCATGCCACGTTAATTATTTGAAAAGCTGTGACCCGGGGACAGCGGAACGGCTGGCTTGGTATAGTCTTGCGAGCAACAGTCTGTGCATCACGAAGTGAGGGACGCGAGGAGCGAATTATGCGGATGCTGCTGAACTGGGTTTTGAGTGCGTTGGCGGTGTGGATCGTGTCGCGAGTAGTGCCGGGAATTTCTGTAAGTGGTCCGGTGGCGGCGTTGATTGCTGCGCTGGTGATCGGATTTATCAATGCGACGGTGGGAGTAGTGCTGAAGATTCTGACGTTTCCCTTGACACTGATCACACTGGGACTGTTCTGGCTGGTGATCAATGCGCTGATGCTCGAACTGGCTTCAGTATTGCTGGCTCCAGGATTTCAGGTGCACGGATTTGTTGCGGCGTTTGTGGGAGCGATTGTGTTGAGTCTGGTGAATATGCTGCTGAAGTGGCTGGTGCGGCCATCAGGAGAGCCCGGAAGATAGCTGTCCAGGGCCCTCATTCCGCCGCCCCATATTTTTCGGTCAAGGCGGCTGTTGCCCGAGCGACGCGCCTCTTCAACTTTTGCAGTTCCCTGTCTTCAGATGCATGAATCGAAATTATTCCCACACCGGGCAATTCATTGTAGAAATCATTGAGCTTTCGTGCAGCCTTAAACAATTCCTCGATTAACGAATCGTCTGCGAGAGCTAAGCGTACATTATCTCTGCGAACGCCCTCATTCTGGAAATCGTAGGTGGCTTTATCATCCCGGAGAAAGAGGCGTTTTGTAATGCCACGGCTGCTTGGGGTTATGTCAATGCACGAACCGGCGGGCGGTTCGTATATGGCATGATGTTCCCCTTCAATGAACACCCCAGGCCACTCCCAAATAGCCCAGCCAACCCGAATGCTGCCTCCATCTCTGTTAACTTTGCGACTCACGTTCGCGAAACAATCCGCCGGTTCGCAGTCAGGCTCCGCAGAAATGCTGACGAATCCCGGACGAAACCTCGACCCTATCTTCGTGCAGAGTTCCAGTACTTTAGGGGTAATTGCCTCGGGAACTCGTTGATATTCGGAGCCTTCTTCCGCCAATTTACCTCCTTCCTTACATGCATCCTACCTCGGGTGCTTGCGTGGCCTCAACGATTCCCAGTCTTCATTGGTGAGTGCGCGGCCCAAATTGCTGAATTCTCCGGCGCCTTGCAGAAATTCTCCGCCGTCCATGCGAACGACTTCTCCATTGATGTAGCCGGAGCCATCGCTCACCAGGAACGCGGCGAGATTTGCCAACTCTTCCACGGTACCGAAGCGATGCATGGGATTGCGATCGAGCGCGAGTGCTTCGAGTTCAGGACGCGGCAGCACGCGTGAGAAAGCACCTTGTGTAGGAATAGGCCCGGGGGCGATGGCGTTCATGCGGATTCCACGATTGCCCCATTCCACCGCGAGACTGCGGGTGAGCGCTTCGACTCCAGCTTTCGAGATGGCGGAAGGAACAACGTAGGCCGAGCCGACCGGAGCGTAAGTGGCGGAGATGCTCAGGACAGTCCCCTTGTGATTGTCTTTGAGCCAGCGGCGTCCGCAAGCCATGGTGGCGTGCAAGGTTCCGAGCAGCACGATGCCGATTACCGATTCGAAAGCGCGCGGGGAAAGTTCCTCGGTGCGCGCAATAAAATTTCCCGCGGCGTTGTTGACGAGAATATCGAGCGGACCAGAGTTCCAGATGGAATCGATCATGGCTTCGACGGCGTCGAGATTGCGAACGTCGCACGTGTGAGGGTGAATCGGACCGTGAGCGGAGAGTTCGGCAGCGCTTTCCTTCAGCACTTCTTCACGGCGGCCACAGATATAGACGGTCGCCCCGAGTTGAAGAAAACGATGAGCCATTGCCTTGCCGAGTCCCGTGCCGCCGCCAGTAATAAGGATGCGTTTATTAAGCAGAAGATCGTCGCGAAACATGAGTGCGTGACTCCGATTCTAAAGCGATTCGAGCAAACAGCAGGTTCCTTACCGAGCTTGCCCGGTTCGGAATGACAGATTATAGGGGAGTTGGCGGTGGACCGGCGTGACACCGGTGCTACATAGCTATGCGGAAGCCGTAGTCGGCGTAGTGGAAGTCGGGAGGGATGCTCGATCGGGCAGAGCACCGCGAGACTTTGACGTGATGTCGCCATGATCCACCGCGGGAAGCTTTGCGCTGGCCGATTCCTGAGTGAGGTTCGGGGCCCTGCGGATTGCGCTCAGGTGAAGCGGCGTAGTAGTTGGGATCGTACCAGTCGCTGCACCATTCGTGGACGTTGTCGCACATATTGTGAAGGCCGAAAAAATTCGGCGTGTAATGGCAGACGGCTTCGGGTCCGCTTTGCCATCTTGTTGCATAGTCAGGCAGCGATTGCGGCGGTTCGTTGCCCCAGGGAAAATCATTCTGCTTGAGATTGCCCCGAGCAGCGCGCTCCCATTCGGCTTCGGTGGGAAGGCGGTAAGTGCGTCCGGTTTGTGAAGTCAGCCACTCGCAATAGTGATGAGCGTCGAACCAGGAGACGCCTGTGACGGGCTGCTGAGGATGATTGAAATTCTGATCCTGCCAAAACGGCGGCGGACCAGATGCGGTCGAGTTCAGAAAGCGTTCGTATTCGGCGTTGGTGATTTGTGTGGCGGCGAGAAAAAAAGTATCGATCCAGACGCGATGGATGGGACGTTCACAATCCTGGCCGGAAGCGGAGCCCATGAGGAACCATCCTTCTGGAATGGAGACGAGGCAGGGCTCGATTGGCGCCTCAGGGCCGGGTTGGGAGTTAGGAAGAGCCGCCACTGGTTTTGGCCGTTGTCGCGTGTTTCGAGCCGAGATAAAGTTTAGCAGCATCAAGTCACGGAGGCCGCGAATGGTAAAGCGACAGTTGAGGTTCACAACGAAGATTGAGGGAAAAGAAGCCGGTGTGGTTGCGGCAATTGCACCGCCCGTGGACGTGCCGGAGTTTTTTGGGACGCGTGCGCGCGTGCCGGTACGCGGGACGATCAACGGATATCCTTTTCGATCGTCGCTAATGCCAATGGGTGGCTGCCACATGATGCCGGTGAACAGTACGCTCTGCAAAAGTGCCGGGGTAAAACCTGGAGACATAGTCGATGTTGTGATGGAGCAGGATGAAGAAGAGCGCACGGTGGAAGCCCCACCTTTGTTAAAGAAGGCTTTGGCGAAAAACGAAGCGGCGCAGACGAATTGGGAAAAGCTTTCGTTCACGCATAAGAAAGAGATGGCGGCTTCTATCGAAGGAGCGAAGCAAGAAGAGACTCGGGCGCGACGGCTGGCGAAAGTAGTGGAGATTTTGAAGACGGGCGCGAAGTGGACAGGGTAAGCATCCTTACACTGTTGAAGCTGGAATCTCGTGCGAATTAGGTAAATCATAATCGCCGCACTGGAGCGCTGCGCTACCCCAAACCAACAGATCCGCAGAAGAGATCCTAGTTTTCCCTCAGTTTGTGGACGATTGCGGCGATGTCGTTTTCCTGAAAGAGGCGGATGGCGGCGATGCCGGCAGCGCCTGCGTGAAGGCAGGATTCGGCGTTCTGCAGAGTTATTCCCCCAAGAGCGAGCACGGGGATTTTGACGCGGCAAGCTTGACGAAGAAGATCGAGGCCGGTTGCGAGGACGCCGAGCGCGTCTTTTTTCCCGAAGACAGGGCCGAAAATGGCGAAGGTGGCGGCATTTGCCTCCGCTTGTGCGACTTCTTGCGGGGAATGACATGAGACGCCAGTCAACGGTTCTTGCGTCAAATTTTCGCGTACACTTTGGTTGTGGCCACAAGTTTTATGCCACGCGGCGCGCGCATCCTCTGCCAGGATGTCGTTGGATGGGAGGTGAACCCCATCCGCCACAGCGGCCAGAGCTACGTCAGTACGGGAATTGATCAGTAGACTAGTTCTCAGTTCCCGGTTCTCAGTTCTTAGTTGCTGAATGATCCGCATCGCTTCAGCGGCTAGCGATTCGAGTTCGCGAGTCGGCAGATCTTTTTCGCGAAGCTGAATGTAGTCGACACCAGCGCACGCGGCCTCGGCGATTTTTGCGAGGAGATGGCGGCGTCGTTCAAATTCATCGCCGGGGAAAGCCGTGCGGTCGGTGATGTAGTAGAAGAAGCAGCCCTCGGGCATCGGCTTTCAGTTTAGAGCAAAAGAGCATGGTGCCGCCGGCCGACCTCAGCGGCTGAAGCCGTCCTTCATGCCGATGCAGATCGCAGCGTTGAAGCGCTGCGCCACCCAAAATCACATTGGCCTACGGCCTCGTCTTTGCGATCTCAGGCAGAACTTCCTGCTCTTTTTCTTTCTTGGGCGGGCCGCCGAGATGATATTCGGTGAGGCCGTCGCGCAGGAAAGTGAAGGCATCATCGGGGGTGTCGACGAACTTGAACAGGTTGAGGTCCTGCGGAGAAACAGTGCCGGCGTCGACGAAGGCCTGGAAGTTCATGATGCGGTGCCAGTATTCGCTGCCGTAAATGACCACGAGAATTTTCTTGGCCAGCTTATCGGTTTGCGCGAGCGTGAGGATTTCGAAGAGCTCGTCAATAGTGCCGAAACCTCCGGGGAAAATCACCAGCGCCTTGGCCAGATAGGCGAACCAGAACTTGCGCATGAAGAAGTAATGGAACTCAAAGTTGAGCGCGGGCGTGATGTAGGGGTTCGGATACTGCTCGAAAGGCAAATGGATGTTAAGGCCGATGCTTTTGCCTCCAGCTTCATAAGCGCCGAGGTTGGCAGCTTCCATGATGCCGGGACCACCTCCGGTGGTGACGACGAAGCGGCGGCGGCGTGCAGGAATCTGAATCGACCACTCGGTGAGCATGTGGGCCAGACGGCGTGCGTCTTCGTAGTAACGCGCCATGTCGACCGCGGCACGGGCACGCTTCAAGCCCTCCTTCTGCTCGGCAGCGGCAAGACGCGCGTCATTTTTTTCGGCGGCGGCGAGATTTTTCCTGGCTGCATCTCCGCTTTGAAATCGAGCGGAGCCGAAGAAGACGACCGTATCCTGAATTTGTTCGCGGCGAAAGCGCGACAGTGGCTCCTGGTACTCCGCGAGGATGCGTAGAATGCGTCCATCGGGACTGTTGATGAAGGGTTGATTTTCGTAGGCGAGAGGTGCGGGGTTGAGCTTTTCGACCATGTAGAAGACTCACGTTCTTCAAACTAATGTCTTGAATCATTACCGTCAAAATTAGCAGCTGTATATTCACGCGACTACGTTGCAATTACTGATGATCGTGATAGTGGAGGGCTTCCCAGAAGCCGATCCAGATATCGAGTAATCCCAGGCCGGTGCACAGGCCGCGAAAAAATCCGGTGGAAATTAGCGTACGAAGCCAAGGATAGGAAAGAAGAAGATAGTTGTCGGTCCACTCGGGAGTCCAGGGAAGAATCACGAGCAGGACGCCGGCGACGGCGCTAATCAGCACAAAAAGAAAGACGGAAGTACGGTGCAGCAAAAGTTGCAAGCCAGTATGCTGCCGAGGCGATACGACCACGGGCGGATTGAGTACAGCAGTGGTTTGCGCGGACTGAGCGGGCGACGCGGCACCGGTTTCAGGCAATTTAGGATCGGAGGTCACAGGGCGCTCCACTGCAGTCTCGGTTGCGCAGGCGAGAACCATGGTCCCTCGCTCAGTTCGGGATGACAAGGTTGTCCGGAATAGCAAGCGCGACCGGGGAACAATGTTTGAGGGACAAAACCCATCGGGCTATTCTACGACTTCAGGGCCTTGATGCGCTCGGCGACGTCGCGGTAATCGATGTTGCGGCCGTAGACTTCCATGAAGTGCTTGAGCGCGGAGGCTTTGTCGCCGGAAGTTTCATAGGCGGCGGCGAGTTCATAGTGGAGAGCGGTGCGTGTCTCTTCGTCGATGCCCGGTGCCGTGAGAGCTTTTTGATACCAGCGAATCGCGGCTTCGGGAACGCCTTTGTCGAGGAAGCATTGGGCAAGCCATGTATACGTCTGCATGACTTGCGGGAAAGGATGTCCGCGATCGACGGCCTGGCAGGTCTTCTGCAGTTCGCCAATGGCTTCGTCGAGCAGACCCATTTCGCGGAAGGCAATGCCGAGATTGTAATGGGTTTCGGGATCCTCTTCGGTGGTGGAAACGCCGGATTCGAGATCTTGTTTGAGCTCGCCGAACATTTCGGCGAGATCCACGCCAGCATCTTCGCCAAACGGAGAAGACTTGGCGGCGGGTGCGGGCGCCGCGCTGGGAATGACTGGAGTAACCTGCGGCTTGATAGGCCCGGGTACTGCAGACTGCTGCGGTGTGGGGGCAGTCGCTCGCGACGAAACTGCGGGTGCACCGGAGGACGCCGCAGCGGCCGCGGCGCTGGCGACCACTGTAGCACTGACCGGTGGTGTGAGCGGAGGTGTAGGTACGGCCTGCCGCGGTGGAACTGAAGCGATCGGAGCTGAGGCAACTGGAGCTTGGATGGGTGGAGCTTGCGTTGCCGGCTCAATTTCAGCAACTGGAGCGCCTTTGAGGAAATCGTCCCCGAGAGAAGCTTCGAGATCGGCAACAAACTCACCCATGACCTCGGCTTGAGGAACACCGAAGCTAGTGGGTGCGGCCTCGCCGACGGGCTCAAGCTCAGGGACGTGGCCACGAGGACGCTCGTCCGATTGAAGTTCGAACTCTGAGCCGGGTGCGACTGAAGCATGTTCGGCAGTCTGCGCTTCGTGCGAAATCGTTCCGGGCAGGAAGGTGTCGCCCAGGGACGACTCGAGATCGGAAACGAATTCCTGAAGAACGCCGGGCGCCGCTGTCGGCTCCAAAGCAGGCTCGACTACCGGAGCTTCGATCACAGGCTCGGGTGTCGGCGGCTCAACGTGAGCCACAGGCGCGGCGTGTGTCTCCGCCACGGGCTCCGGTTCCAAAGAAATTTCTTCGACGACCGGCTCCTCGATGATCGGCTCCGGTTCGGGCGTAGCGGGAATCTCGTCGATGGTCAGTTCAGCAACGGGCTCCTCTGCGGCGAATTCCGAGATGTTTTCGATGGCGGAAACTTCTTCTGCTTCCACAGGAGCAGGCTGCTGCGAAGCAGCTTCGATCTCGGCACGGACCGTTTCCAGGGTCGTTTCATCGCTCGTGAGAGCCCGCAACTTTTCGTATGCAGCGGAGGCCTGTTCGGGCATGCCGTGCTCTAGGTAGAAGCGGACCTCTTCGATGGTTTCCTTGAGTCTCTCCGGATCGACGGCTTCGGCTGCCAATGTTTCCTGATCGAGCGCAGCAGGTATAGCGTGATCGCCCACGGCGTCGGAGATTGCGGTTTCAGCTGTCGCAGCGTCGCCTTCGACGGTGAGCGAGTCATCCCATTCGGAGGAAAGATCAATTTCCGCCGCTTCTGCTTCTGGCTGAGCCTCGGCAACAGGCAGTTCAGGGATCTCCGCCGCCGCATCCTGAGCTGGACTTTGATCTGCTTCACTGACGATGGCGAATTCTGTATCTGCCGTGGGCTCGGGCGCGGCGGCTGGCCAGGGAGCAGCGGCTTCAGCCTCGACTGGAATCTCCGGCAAAGATGGTTCTTCGAAAGTTGGCTCGTCCGAAGTGTGCTCATCAACAACAGAGTCAGATACGGCAGGAACCGTCGCACGCTGTTCGTAACGTTCGGCCAGTTCGCCGTAACGAGTCGCTTCTTCCGGATGGTCCGCGTCGGAATAAACGCTCTGCAAAGTGCGGCAGCAGACTCCAGCTTCGGCAAAACGCTCCGCGCGCGTGTGCAGCGCGGCCAGCCGCTGGTTGAGGCGAAGATCGGTGGGCGCCTGTGGGAGGGCCGCCATAAGCGGGCCCAGTGCCTTTGCCGGCATGTTATAGGAAATGAAAAGTTCAGCGTCGGTGAGCGCGGAACGAACCGAGAGCGCCACTGCGTCGGAATAGTGCTGGTGGATCGAAGGAGCAGTCGCTTCGAGCTCGTCGATCATTACCGCCGCTTCTTCGACGGAAATAAGTCGCGTGGCAGCGGGGCCTCCGAGCTGGCTGACCACCTGCTGATAATTGTTCAGATGCAGCGGATTGCCTGGCTCAACGGTCGCGAGTTTCTGATAGAGGTCGCGCGCGCGCGGCAGGTCGCCGGACTGCACCGAAGCGTGCGCCAGCAATTCGGTGACTTCAGTGAGATGCGTGGACTCGCCCGCTTTTTGGAAGAGATCGAGAAGCTTTTCGAGCGAAGCGGGATTGTCCCGCACATGCCCGATGATCGAGTGTAGGTTCTTTAGAACATTATCGGAATTTTCCGCGAGCAGACGGTCGGCGTGCTGATCGTAGACCTGCAATGCGTTCTCATACTGTCCAGCCTGCATCAGAGCGTCGGCGAAAACGGAGATGGATGCCAAGTCATTGTGGACAGTGAGGAGCTTGCTGGCCAGAGTTCCAGCATCCGAGAGGCGGCCGGTTTTCAAATAAGCTTTGAGCAGATCGCGGAGGCCGTCTGGATTGGAATCGAGATCGGAGACTTTCTGTAGTGACTCGATGGCGGCTTCGGCATCACCGGCTTCCAGCTGATTGCGGCCCTGCATGAGCAACGCATAGCCATTGCCGGGATCGAGCGTAAGCATGCGCTGCAGAACTTCTTCGGCGGCACTGGTTGAACCCTTGGAGCGCAGGGTCTCAGCAGCGGATGAAAAAATTTGCCAGGCGTCGGTCTTCTTGCCCAGGCGAACGTAGACTTCCGCCAGGCGAACGCGCATGTTGGTGTTTTCCGGATCCATCTCCAAAATTTTCTGGAAGATGCGAACGGCGTTTTCCAACTCTCCGGATTTCAGAAATTCTTCTGCGACCTGGAGATACTGGGCGCGGGCATCGTTGAAGAGCCCCTGCTGAGTGTAGAGTTCGGCCAGCTTCAGCACGCTCTCCAGCGAAGGCTTGAGCTTGCTGATTTTTTTGTACATCGCGATGGCCTTGACCGTGAAACCCTGGCTGGCATAGGCATCGCCTACAATCTTGAAAGCTTCGGTGGCTTTGTCGGCATCGCCGAGGCGGGAGTATAGGTCGCCCACCGTGTTGGTGACCGTCAGGTCCTTGGGGTCGGCCTTGAGGACCTTTTCGTACTCAGCGATGGCATTTTGCATCTTGCCCTGCTGGACATACTTCTCCGCAGCGCTGAGGACTTTTTGTTTGTTGAACCCGAAACCGAACGCCATAAGAGCACGAACTCCAGACCCTGGTTTTCATCGACCAAGCCTGCATCGATGAAGCCTACACGGATGAAGCCTGAACCTATGAATCCTGAACCTATGAATCCTGAATCGATAAACCTATGACGGCTCCTGGGAAGTGTGCCCGGGGGAACGTCACGTGGCCAAACTCCCGTGGGAGACATGACCGGTCGGACAAGGGCAATTGTACGGCTGGGAGGGTGGAATCGCATGGTTACCAAGGGTTACCGAAAGGGAGTGTACGAATGGGTTACCTTGGGAATCATCGGTGAAACGAGTGGAGTGTGCCGTCTGTACCCGCTATCTCGTGAATGGTTTGGGAAGGGCACAATTTCAGTCGTGCTGCCTAGAACCAGTAAAGGCGCGGGCTTTTGCCCCTGAGGGGATCTGCGGATCACTCCTTACGGTTTGTAAGGGCCCGAGATGCAGTAGTACAAAATCGCTATGTGGAGAGAGAAGAGAGCAGTGTAATCCTCCGCCTGCGCTTGAAAGGGGATAACGTTATGACCTGGATTAAAACCGTACCGCTGTCGGAAGTGGATGAAAAGCTGCGCAGTGCCATGGAGGGCCAGCGGGCGCTGTATCCCGTGGAGTATGCCACGCCGGTGCATCCGGATGAGTCGGGAGGGTCGACGATTGTAGGGTCGCACTCGCTGATTCCGGAGGCGCTCTACCATGCCTTCGGAACCTTTGGGGCGCTGATGTCGCCGGAGTTGCCGCTCAGCCGGCGGCAGCATGAAATGATCGCAACCATGGTCTCAGTGACCAACCAGTGCGTGTATTGAATCGAATCGCACGCAGAGTTTCTGCGTAGGGTAACGCTGGATAAAGAGCTGGTCGAGGCGCTGGAAAAGGACTACATGACCGCTCCCATCACGCCGCAGGAGCGAGTGATGGTGGATTATGTAGTCAAGCTGACCAGGGATGCGACCAAGGTTTGGAAGGATGATATTGAGAGCCTGCGGGCCGCGGGATTTGACGATCGCGGGATTTTGCAGATTACGCTGATCGCTTCTTGGTTTAACTATATTAATCGGGTGGCGGATGCGCTGGGGGTGGGGAGGGAGCAATACGATGCTACCGATAGGTGATGGTTTGTCGGATCAATCGCGTCATGATTCGGGGTGTTCCGTCGGCGGGCATGAACCAGCGGCGCCGTTCCGTCCAGTTGCCATGATCGTCGTAAATGATTTCCCACTCCACGTTTCCGGGACGTGTGATCGATTTATGTGACTGAGGGTCCATGAACATTTCGCAAACTTGCCCGGAATCGGGGAATAGTCGTCGCCTGATCCCAGCTTAAATGGATCGGTAGACTGCTCAATCACCCGGCCCCTCTCGTCATATTTGAAGGTTACGTGGTACCAGAGCTTCAATGGATGCCCGTCGGAGACTCTTAAATCAATCACTCGACCTTCGTCATCGATGATCTGAATCTGCTCGAAGAACTTGAGCCGCTGATATTTCCGCAACCTGCTCAAGGTGACCTTATTGCTCCCGTACAAGATTTCCGTCAGAGTCTGTGCATATAGCTCATATCCAAGAGGCCTGCCTTTTGGGTCATATTTGAAATTCACGAAATCATTCATTTCTTGCTTGTCGCGGCCAGCCTTAAATTCAGAAAGCCGACCGTCTTTGTCGTGAGACCAACGTTGCCACTCATTCCAGTCTGGAAATTTCCCGTCGTTTCGATGATGGCTCACGTTCTGGTTTTGCAGCTTTCCCTCGTCCCAAACATTTATCGTGGCCGATACACCTAGAGAATCCTCACCGATAGACTTGACTAGATGGCCATTGCCGTCGAACGTCATGCTAGTCGTGGTGTGATAAGGGTAAGCAGCTTGGTTCGGCGGCTGAGCTTCTTCACGTTCCACGCGCACGACCGGGCCTTTCACGTCTACAGTGTTCTGATACTGTAGACTGCCCTGCCAGATCACCGTCATCTGCGAAAAGATCGGTGGGTTTTTCGGAGGGCCCGGAAGATCTGCGATGGCTTGGGCTGCCGGCAGCGTGGACATCTGGCCCATCAAAAGACAGGGAAACAACAGGAAGGAACTGCACACTAACGCGGGTCGTCTCATTTCGGCATCATGTTACGGCTAAATCGGCGTCTAAGCAATTGTGCGATCGGCCGCTACTGCTACTAAACTTGCCTAGAGGCTGGCTTCGTTTTTATTCCCCTGCCAACCCCCACTCTTCATTCATGGCTGAATCGTTAGCAGAGTTTTTCCTGGCGAATTTTCAAGCGCATCGCGATGAGCGTGCCTACGGGCAGCGGTGTGGCTACCGCATGGAGTGGTTCACCTATGGTCAAGTGCGAGAGATGGCGTTTCGGTTTGGCCGAGTACTGGAGACGCGAGGAATCGGCAAGGGCGACCGGGTGATGCTGTGGGGTGAGAACTGCGCAGAGTGGGTTGCGGCGTTCTTTGGATGCGCTTTGCGCGGGGTTGTGGTAGTTCCGATGGATGATGGCGCGTTGGCGAAGTTTGCCGCGCGGGTTTCGGCGCAGGTCGAGGCTAGGCTTTGGGTTTGCTCGCGGAAGCATGCGGCGGAGTGCACTGGCCCCGTTCCTTTGATGGCCCTTGAGGAAGTCAAAATCCCCGCCCTGTCGCAAAAATCGCGACAAGGACGGGGCACCCTCGGCGAACCGAATGCGGCGGTCAGGCGCGCCGATCCACTGCAGATTGTGTTTACTTCCGGCACTACGGCTGAGCCCAAGGGTGTGGTGATCACGCATGGCAACGTCCTCGCGAACATCGCGCCGCTGGAAAAAGAGATGCAGCGGTATTTGAAATATGAACGGTGGGTGCATCCGGTGCGGTTTTTGAATTTGCTGCCGTTGAGCCATGTATTTGGACAATTCCTGGGAATGTTTCTGCCTCCGCTGCTGGGCGGGACGGTGATTTTTCAGGAAGAGCTGAAGCCCTCGGAGATTGTTAGCACCATTCGGCGGGAGCGTGTGTCGGTGCTGGTGAGTGTGCCTCGAGTTTTGCAATCGTTGAAGCAGAAGATCGAACGTGATCTGGAGGATGACGGGAAGATCGAAGACTTTCGGCGACGGTTTAGGGCATCGGAAAAGAAACATTTCCTACGCCGCTGGTGGATTTTC
The DNA here is from genome assembly GCA_963789625.1 of uncultured Acidobacteriaceae bacterium. Classification (GTDB taxonomy): domain Bacteria; phylum Acidobacteriota; class Terriglobia; order Terriglobales; family Acidobacteriaceae; genus Sulfotelmatobacter. The sequence goes on from CAWBLK010000015.1 coordinate 271,910, forward strand.
CGCGAGATTCGCCACCAGTTCGGGTGGAAGTTTTGGGCTTTTATTTGCGGAGGCGCAGCGCTGGATTCCGCGACGGAAGAATTCTGGCACCGGCTGGGCTATGCGGCGATTCAAGGCTACGGGCTCACGGAGACTACCTCGCTGATCAGCGTGAACCATCCGTTTAAGCCAGGAAAAGGATCGATCGGAAAAGTGTTACCGGGACGCGAGCTGAAGCTGGCCGAAGATGGAGAGATTTTGATCCGTGGCGGCGGTGTTGCGGCAGGCTATTGGGATAAGGATAGACAGCAGCGAGTAGCCAATGAAGACGGATGGTATCGCACCGGAGACGTGGGCGCGCTCGACGAAGCTGGGAATCTTTATTTCAAGGGGCGCAAAAAAGAAGTAATCGTGACGCCGGGCGGGCTGAATATTTATCCGGGGGATTTAGAAGCGGCATTGCGGAGGCAACCAGAAGTGAAAGACTGCGTAGTGGTGGGAATTGAGCGTAGCGGAAACGCGGAGCCGTGTGCGGTATTGATTCTGCGTGACGAAACGCGCGCACAGGAAGTTGTGGAACGCGCGAATCAGGCGCTGGCGGAATTTCAGCGCATGCGAATGTGGGTACAGTGGCCGCAGGAAGATTTTCCCAGGACAAGCACGCAGAAGCCGCGGAGGAACGTAATCGCAGAATTTGCGGCGAGGCAAATTCTGCAATCTGGGGAGAAGGAAGGCGCCAGCGAAAGTCCGGTGATGGAGCTGATTGGACGGATCACAGGGCGAAGCACGGCCGGATTGCAAGGACAAAGCCATTCTCGATTCGGATCTGGGATTAAGTTCGCTGGATCGTGTGGAATTGATTAGCGCGCTGGAGGATCGATATCAAGTCGATCTGAGCGAGACGCGCTTTAGCGCTGCGCGTACTGTGCGCGATGTGGAGAAGATGTTGAGCGGAGAAGCGCGGCAGCGAGCCGAGTATCACTATCCGCGATGGGTTTTGCGATGGCCGGTGACGTGGCTGCGATGGCTGGCCCACTATTTGCTGATGAGGCCGGCGATGTTTCTGCTGGGCTGGCCGCGGATCGAAGGAAGAGAAAATCTTCGAGGCTGGAACGGGCCGCTGCTGGTGGTCTGCAATCATATTTCTGATATAGATGTGGGATTCGTTCAGACTGCTCTGCCAGCGCACCTGCGGAACCGAATTGCGACTGCTACCGGCGGCGAAGCATTGGAGGCGTTACACATGCCCGCTCCCGGCACAAACTTCGTTGTGAAAATCTACGCGCGCATGCAGTGGGTGCTGGGAGTCTCGCTGCTCAATTTGTTTCCGCTGCCGCGCGCGGCTGGTTTCCGCCCGAGTTTCGCTTACGCGGGTGAGGCCGCGGATCGCGGGTACAGCGTGCTCGTATTTCCCGAAGGCCGGCATACGGTAGATGGCAAGATGAATCCGTTTCGCGCAGGGATTGGGCTGCTGGCAAATAATCTGGATATTCCGGTGTTGCCGATGCGGATAGTCGGGTTATATGAATTGAAGCAAGCCGGCAAGAAATTCGCGCGACCTGGAAAGATTACTGTGCGTATTGGTCAGCCCATGAAGTTTTCTCGAGACAGCGATCCGGAGCAGATCGCGCGCGATCTGCAACGCGCGGTCGAAGCGTTATAGCGTTCCAATTTCTGATAGAGAACAAAAAAAACGCCGGGATTCGATTGCAAATCCCGGCTCCTATCTAGTCCTGCAGCGATCAGAAACTATTCAATCGTAACCGCGACTGCAGCGGATGGAATGCCGTTTGCGACGACTTCAAGCGTGCTTGCACCGGTTCCGATGGTTGCCGGGATGTCGAACTGGGCATGTACTCCGGCTGTGCCAGTAGCCACGCCCATCGTGCTGAAAGTATGCGTCTTGGCGTAAACAACGATTCCGGTCGAGTTGTTGGTGATCCGCACCAGTGGAAAGTTCGTTGCGCTCTGGTTGTCATCACCATAGGCGGCGCACTGCGACAAGCCATTTAACTGAGTGCCCCGGATGATGTTGTTGGTGCTGCCATGCGTGAGAGTTTTCGCAACGTAGGTGATTCTGGGTTCCCATTCGGCGTTGTAGGTGCCGCTGGGAGTGTAGATCTCAACGTCCGACGAGAAATCAGTGAACATAATCTGGCCGGTAGGAAGGCAGACCATGTTTCCTACATAGGAGCTGTCGATGGATGCGTTTGGCGGGGACGTGGTGAGGTTGAGGCTAGTGCCATCCCACTCGAAGAATTTGCTGCCGTTGGCGTAGACTCCCGGGCTGGCGTTGAGCAGCACGTTGCCATCAGGCAGCAATGCCGCCGGACCGTCGGCGATGTTAAGAATATTCGGGAAGTTTGGACCAGCGGACCACTTTGCGGTGACGGTATTGTAGATCGCGGTGTGGCCGGCGGAGCAACTGTTCGCTCCAGTGGCAAAAACCGTTCCGTCAGGCCGGAGAACTGCAGGGCCAACTTCATACGAAGCATCCGCTGATCCGCCGCAAAGCGCGGCAGAATCCCAGAGTTGTTCGACGGTGCTTCCCGCGCTGGCCCACGTTCCGGTGCTAGCGGTATAGATTTCAGAGTTTAGCCCCGCCTTGTTGTAAGAACCGACGTAGGCATCGATGGTGAGCACGTTGCCGCTGGGGAGTAAGTTCCAACCTTCCTCGTCATTTTCGTCGAACTTGCCTTTGCCGGTGGCAGCCCAAGTTACCGGGTTGAGGCTGGTCAGGATGGCTTGCTGCATGGTGCAACAATTCGCCAGCATGAATTTTCCGTCGGGCAATACCACGCTTGAAGCGTCACCGATTGTAGTCCAGCCTGGGGGTGGCGCCAGCGACGACCACTTATTGGTGACCGGGCTATACAGCGCCCCTTCGGGTTGGAAAAAATCGCCGCCATTGTTGTATTCACCGCCGTACATTACTACCAGGCCGCTCGGCAGAACTGCGGAAGCAAAATAGAGCGGGTTATATCCGCTCGGCAAGGTGCCAGCGCTCACCCAGGTGCCGTTGATGTAGCTGCCGGTGCTGTCCGGAATCAGCCGGTACCATACGTCCGCGTGCTTTTCGAAAAAGAAGCTGTTTACGAGGACGGAACCGTCAGTGAGCAGCAGCATATGCGCGACAGCGGATGGAGGTGCGGTTGCCATTCCTTGCCATGTGCCGGCTACAAATGGTTCCTGTGAGCTGGCGATCCCTGGCCACGCTAGTAGAATCAAAAGTCCGATTGCGAATGTACGAAAAACTTTCATTTACTTCCCCTCATTTTTCCTGATCTGCTCATGCGGTGTTTCCACAGTGCAACACCGCGAAGACGGGTGTTTAGCTTGAGTTCTGCGCGGAATCTCGAAGCCGCCAGATTATAACTCGGTGTGATGGGTTCCGATCCAACGGAAGTAGATTTCGGCGAATAATTTGCATATCTGGAACGTGTGGGAGATGCAAAATTTTGCGCACCACTGCCATCGAGCAGATGAGATTGCGAACTATCGTCGACAGGACAAACTCTCTACGACAGAAGAAATCGCCTGTGCCTACTCTTCATCCATCACCACTTCTTCTTTGTGCTCACCAGATTCTATCCGCACCTGCGGTAAGTTCGCTTCGCTGAGAACACGATTGAGCGCCGGGAGGTCGGCAGTCTGGAGCGCATGCCAACGATTCATCACTTCCAGTTCATCGTGTTCAGTAACCGCAATGGCTTCCGATTGAGGTGAGGTCGGTTCCGCATCGGCCTGCCACACCTGGCTATATAAGGTAGCGACTTGACCGCTAATGCGGGCCAAGGTGACATCCGAGGTAGATGGGGACTGCGCGCCAAGAACGGCTGCGAGTTTGTTTTGAAAAGTCACAACGGACTCGCGGGTTGCGCCGGTGGCTTTCTCACTCAGCTTCTGCAGGGGTTCGTTCAGCGATCCTGCTCGCAATACGGCTTCGGAAGTCTCACTGAAAAGCTTCGCGAGGCTCATCTCCAAGCGGAGTTTCTTCTCGAGGCCGGCTGCCGAGATCTTCACGCGAGGGTCCATCTTCACGGTGAAAGACGCGGTATAGCTCTTGCCATTCGCGGTGAGTCGCGCTGTGTAGGAGCCGGGCAAAGCGTTAGGACCGAGCGGATAACGAGGTGTGTCTCCAGGAATTGCGGAGATAGGGTACTCGTGCCGGGTGGAATCAGGCGCGGGATAGTGCAGGTCCCAAACCCACCGGTGCATGCCTGCATCGGTCGACAGAGAGTGGAAGGGGCGCAGCCAGTAGAGCGGGATAAGTTGCTTCTTTAATTCCTCTTCGGTGGCGTCGGGCTTGTCGGCGCTGGAGAATCTGCGAACGAGTTGGCCGTGAGCGTCGAGAATTTCCAGAGTGATCGGACCAGAAGATGCGTGCGCGAGGTAGTAATCGATGACTGCACCATCGGGCGGGTTCGCGGCAAAGGGCTCGTCGGGTGGAAGCGGAGTGTCGGTGTAGGTATCGCGCTGAATGCGATAGGCGGATGCTGGAGTGAAGAGATGAATTCCAGTGTTGGCTGCAAGATTGGCGGCTTCGCGCAGCGGGGCGATATCATCCAGAATCCAGAACGAGCGGCCGTGCGTGCCAACAATCAGATCGTCATCGTGAATCCAGAGATCGCGCATGGAAGTGTGCGGCAGATTCAGTTGCAGCGATTGCCAGTGATCGCCGTCGTCGAATGAGACCCAAACGGAGTTCTCGGTGCCGGCAAATAGGAGACCTTTGCGCACAGGATCTTCGCGAACCGTATCCGCGGGACCGATCTCGGGTAGCCCGGCGGTGATCAGCTTCCAGGACTTGCCGCCGTCGTGTGTGCGGTAGATGTAAGGCTTCTCGTCGTTAATGCGGAAGCGGCTCACCGAAGCGTAGGCCGTGTCGTCATCGAAATGTGAGGCGCTGATCTGCGTAACTTTGCTCCATGGCGTCAGTTCCGGTGGAGTGATGTTGTTCCACTTCTTGCCACCGTCGCGTGTCAGCCAGATCAGACCATCGTCCGTGCCAGCCCAGAGCGTATTGATATTCTTGAACGAAGGCGCGAGCGCGTAGATAACCCCGCGTTTCTTCTCAGCGTCTTTGGGAACGAGGCTTCCTACGCTGGCCGGAATTCCGGGATTCTCGCGGGTGAGATCGTCGCTGATGGTTTGCCAGGAATTTCCGCCATCAGTAGTTTTGAAGAGCACGTTGCTGGCGAAATAAAGCAGGTGCGGATCGAGGGGCGAGAACATCGTGGGCTCGGTGCGATCCGTGCGGTATTTCGCGTTGCGAACCGGAATCGGTGTGACGTTCTGCACCTGGCCGGTGGACCAGTGAAACTTTGAAACCTCGCTACGACCGCCGCCATAAATAATGTCGGGGTCGAGCGGATCGGGCGCGACGTAGCCATACTCGATTACGCCTACGGGATGCCATTCGCGATAGGTGATGGCGCCGTCATTGCCGCGGCTGGAGATGCAGACGGAACCGCTCTCCTGCTGGCCTCCGCACACCGAATACGGAAAAGTATTGGTGACCGCGACGTGATAAATCTGCGCAGTCGGTTGGTTATACCAGGAACTCCAGGATGCTCCTCCGTTAACGGTTACGAGCGCGCCCTGATCGCTGACTAGAAGAATAATGTTCGGGTTGTTGGGATTGATCCAGAGGTTCTGGTAATCGTCGCCGCCGGGCGCGCCGCGGAAACCGAACCATGTCTTGCCGCCGTCGATAGATTTCATCGTTACAGTGCTGACGCAGTAGACGATGTCGGCATTTTTGGAATCCACGCGAGGAATTGAAAGATCCCCGCCGCCGATGCGGCCGGAGGGACGCGGATCGTCCGTTATCTTCGACCAGCTTTCTCCGGCATCGTCGGAGCGGTAAACGCCGAGAGCACCCGATGCGCTGCCGACTGTGGCGTAGAGACGCTTTGAATCTGTGGGCGCGACGGTCACGTAAAGTTGAGAAAGATCTTTCGGCAGACCATTTTTCAAAGGCCGCCAAGTACCTCCGCCATCGGTGGACTTAAACAATCCACCGCCAGTTCCATTCACTTCGTTGCCGTCTTCCCAGGGGCCCTCGCGCACTTCCCACATGGAGGCATAAATCACGTCGGGATTCGAAGGATCGATTTCGACGTCGGAGGCTCCGGTGTTCTCATCTTTATAAAGGATTTTTTCCCAAGTCTGGCCGCCGTCGGTAGTTTGAAAAAGTCCGCGTTCTTCATTCGGACCATAAGGATGACCGAGCACGGCGGCAAAGACTCGATTGGGATCGCGAGGATCGATGGCGAGTGCGGGAATCTGGAAACCATCGCGCAGGCCGAGATGAGTCCAGGTTTTTCCCGCGTCGGTGGACTTATAGATTCCGTTGCCAACAGATAGATCGGGGCGATGCAGACCTTCGCCGCTGCCCACATAAATAACGTTGGGGTCCGATGGAGCTACGGCGATGGCGCCAATCGACTGCGAGGATTCGTGATCGAAGATGGGCGCCCAAGTGCGGCCGTAGTCGTCCGACTTCCACACTCCCCCGTTGACCTGGCCCATGTAGAAAACGTTCGGCTGGGTGGGAACGCCGTTGATGGCGCGGGTGCGGCCTCCACGAAACGGACCGATCATGCGCCAATGCAGCTCCTGATATGTATTCTCGGGAACTTGCTGTGCAGTGCCTGAGCCTGCGGACAGAAAAACCGAAACGCAAACGAGCAGACGAACGATTGCCTGGGAAGAGATCACTGGGCCCCCTCAAACGTAAAACATCAAACTAAGCAGCATAAACTAAAATCACAGCGACGGGGCGGAGCTGAACTGTGCGTCCAAGCGCCCCGTGGGGAGCAAGTTCTATCCGATATTGGCCAAGGTTTGCGCCAAGCCGCCCGGCTTCAAGGCAGGCATTGCGCCGGGCTGGCTGGCGACCCATGCCCCGACGCGGTTGGCGGTTTCGTTGATTTCTGGGAGCGATGTTCCACGCAAATATCTATGTACCATGGCCGCGGTGAATGCGTCGCCCGCCCCGACGGTATCAGCGACCTTCACTTTAAAGCCCGAATGTTCATCGAGCTCATCGGCGGATGCCAGGAGGCTGCCGTTATTACCGCGAGTGACGCAGACTAACTTCAGCTTATACCTCGAGAGCAAGCAGCGGACGGAGCCTTCCTCACTGCGATGTTCAAGCCCGAATATACGCATGATTCTTGGCAGCTCTTCATGGTTCAGCTTGACCACGGTCGCAAGCTTCAACGACTCGGCGAAAACTTCTGTGGTGTAAAAATGTTGTCTGAAGTTGACGTCGAAAACTCGTACTGCGTTGTGCGCAGCCACGAGGAAACTACGAATGGTGGAGCGGCTACGCTCCGATCGCTGGGCCAGCGATCCAAAGCACACGGCATCAGACTGTTCAGCAAGCTTCTGCCACTGTGGTGTCCACTCCAGAAAATCCCATGCGGCGGCCTCGGAGATTTCGAAACACGGCTGGCCGCTCGCGTCCACTTCAACCTTTACCGTTCCAGTGGGATGATCCGTATCGTTCTGAATAAATTCAGTAGAGAGCGCAAGTTCGTTTAGGCGGCGAATCGCTTCCGCACCGAGTGTATCTTCTCCTAACCGACTGGCTGGAATTCCGCGATCGCCGAGGAGGGACGTGATGTAGGCGAAGTTAGCGGGGGCTCCTCCGAGTTGTTTGCCTGAGGGGAGAAGATCCCACAACAACTCGCCCAGGCCCACGACTATGCGTTCTTGGTTAGCCATTTGTGCCGATTGCCGAAGCGCGATCTTCCCAATAAATACAAGAAGAGATTCTATCTCTCGCCTAGGCGCTCCCAGGACTTGGCGCGGGAGATCGCTTCATTCCAGCGCTGTCGCATGTCCTGTGCTTGAGAGCGTGGCATGCGCGGTTCAAACCGGCGTTCTTCGCGCGGCAAGTCGGAAATAGCCTGCACTTCCTTCCAGAAGCCAGCGCCCAGTCCAGCCAGATATGCAGCTCCGAGCGCGGTGGATTCCGTCATCGTAGGCCGCACGACAGGCACACCGAGAATATCCGCCTGAAATTGCATCAGACTGTCGTTCGCGGAAGCGCCGCCATCCACACGCAACTCCTTGAGCGGAGTGCCTGTATCGGTTTGAACCGCATCCATTAGATCTGCAACCTGGTATGCGATGCTTTCCAGCGCCGCGCGAGCGATGTGACCTGCTGCTGCTGCCCCGCGTGAGGCCGAAGAGTGCGCCGCGCGCCGTAGGAATCCCAGTGTGGAGCGCCGAGGCCTACAAAAGCAGGGACGAAGTAGACCCCGCCATTATCGGGAACGGAATTCGCCAGAGCTTCCACCTCCGATGAGCTGCGAATAATTCCCAAGCCGTCGCGCAGCCATTGGACCACAGCTCCGCCCACGAACACACTGCCTTCGAGTGCGTAATGCGTGTCATCGCCGATTTTCCACGCCACAGTTGTGAGCAAGCGATGAGTAGACGCGACGGCGCGATTGCCCGTGCTCTGCAACATGAAGCAGCCCGTGCCGTAGGTATTCTTGGTGAGGCCGGGGGTGGTGCATCTTTGCCCGAAAAGCGCGGCTTGCTGATCGCCGGCGATCCCCGCGATGGGAATACCGTTAAGACCCGGCACGGCGCTTACCTCTCCGTAAACTTCACTAGAGGGCCGCACCTCGGGCAACATTGATGCAGGGATTCGAAAGAGATCGAGAAGGTCATTGATCCCAGCCGCCGGAATGAAGATTGAAAAGCATGGTGCGGGAGGCGTTGCTGGCATCCGTAATGTGCACCCGGCCGCCAGTCAGCTTCCAAATCAGCCAGGTGTCGACGGTGCCAAATGCAAGGCGGCCCGCCTCCGCGAGTTCGCGCGCATTTGGCACATGATCGAGGATCCAGGAGATTTTGCTGGCAGAGAAGTAAGCATCGATCAGCAACCCGTGCGCTTGCTGAATCAGATTTTCGTGGCCTTGCGCCTTGAGCTGATTGCAAAAAGCGGCAGTGCGGCGATCCTGCCAGACAATGGCGTTATAGATGGGCTTGCCGGTGGCGCGGTCCCACACGATGGTGGTTTCGCGTTGATTGGTAATGCCGATGGCAGCTACGTCGCTGGGCTGTGCGTGGGCTTGGGCCAAAGCTTCAAGGGCAACAGCAATCTGGGATGATGCGATTTCTTCGGGATCGTGCTCAACCCATCCAGGCTCAGGAAAGATCTGGGTGAACTCGCGCTGAGCAACGGACTGAACGGCGCCGTGTTCATCGAACAACAGTGCTCGAGAGCTGGTGGTGCCTTGATCGAGAGCGAGAATGTAACGCAAGAGGCCTCCTATTTTCTTCGCGCTTTTTTGCGCGAACGTCGATTAGGGCGTTTGCTTCGAAGACTGCGCGCGGAGAAAGCGGCGAATGCCAAAATCGTAAACCGCAGCGCCTACCAGTCCGCCCAGCAGTGGTCCCGCCACCGGCACCCACCACACCCGCGAACCATCGGTGAGCCCGTTGTTGCGGAATCCAGCCACGGCCGTGAAAAGGCGCGGGCCGAAATCGCGCGCCGGATTAATCGCATATCCGTGCATGCCCCCAAAGCTCATCCCGATGGCTACAACGACAAGTCCGATCATCGCCGGCGCGAGGTTGGCTCCGGGAGGAACGTTGAATTCGTCCGTAATGGCCAACACCATGAGCAGCAGCAGAGCCGTGCCGATCACCTGATCCAGAAATCCCGCCTGGGGCAATGCCGGAAAGGCGGGGAAAGTTGTGAATACGCCGGCGGTCTTTTCCAGTTGAGGATCGAACTGATGAAATGCCGGCAAATAGTTTCGATAGACCAGAGCAGCTGCCAGAAATGCGCCTACCGTTTGCGCAATGGAATAAGGCACAACCTTGCTCCAGGGAAAACCGCGGAACACCGCAAGGGTGAGTGTGACTGCGGGGTTGAGATGACCTCCGGAAACCTTACCCGCAATGTAGATGCCCATGGTTACGGCCAATCCCCAACCTAGCGTGATGTTGGTGTAGCCGCCGTGAACCGTGGTGCCCGGAACATTTGAGGGAAACAGAACGACCATGGCAACGACGCCCGTGCCGAAGAGCATCAAGACAAAAGTTCCGAGGAACTCGGCAATCAGCTCGGCTGCCAGATTGGACTTCTTCTCCATGCGGAATTGCTCCTGCGCTGGCCCGGGCGATCGCTCTTCGCGCCGCGAACAGTCTAGCAAGGATTGAGGTTTGGCCTTGCACTCAGCCGATTTTGATCTTCCCGAGCGTGTTCCCAAAGGCACAAGAGCAAGAAGGTCGATGATTTTTCCTTGACAGCGAGGGCGTGAGCTGTAAGATAGAGGAATATTTATTCATAATGATGAATAAATATTCATAATGAATAAAGCCTTGCGGCATAGAGCGGTTTTGGAAGCGCTGAAGCATGGTCCCGTAGCCAATCAGGAAGATTTGCAGCGGGCGTTGCGCAAGCGGGGCTTTAAGGTTGGGCAGGCTACGCTGTCGCGGGACATTCGCGAGCTGAATTTAAGCAAGACGGGCGCCGGTTACGCGCTGCCTCAAGGCGAAGGCGCTGGCAGGATTGGCTTTGCCGCCGGTGCAGCGGCTGGTTCGAGAGTTTGTGCTGGATGTGCGGCCAGCCCAGAACTTGCTGGTTGTGAAGACCATTATTGGCAGCGCTCAGCCTGTGGCGGCGGCGCTCGATGAGCAGGAATGGGAGGGAGTTTTGGGGACGATTGCGCGGTGATGACACGATCCTGATTGTTTGTCCCGATAAGGACGCCGGCAGGAAAGTTGCTGCGCGGATCGAGGAGATGCTCGGCTGATTAATGTCCGCCAAACTCAAAACCGCGGTGCTGGGCGCAAGCGGCTATTCCGGGCTGGAATTGACGCGCATTCTCGATCGCCATCCGCGACTGGAAAAGCCTCTGCTGCTGCGGCGTGACAACGGCAGTGATCGCGCGACAGACCTGGCGGAGGTGTTTCCGGAGTTATCCGGCAACGGTGGTTATCCGCTGCGGCCGCTCTCATGGCCGGAACTGAAGCGTCAGGGCGTGCAGTTACTTTTCCTGGCCACGCCGCATGAAGCGTCGCGCGCTTTGGTGCCGGAGGCTATTGCGCAAGGTTTGCGTGTGATCGATCTGAGTGGAGCGTGGAGATTGAAACAGGCGCAGCATCGCGCGATTTATTCGTTCGAGGATGCGGAAACCGTCACCGCCGCGGAACTAACGTCGAAGGCGGTGTATGGCCTGCCGGAGTTGAACGGCGACTGCATCGCGGCTGCTCAACTGGTAGCGAATCCGGGCTGCTACGCGACCTCAGTGATTCTGGCTTTGGCTCCGCTGCTCAAAGCAGGACTGGTCGATCGCGAACGTGGAATTATTTCAGACTCGAAGTCTGGAGTGTCGGGAGCGGGCAAAGCTCCCACGTCGCGCACGCATTTCGTTTCGGTAGCCGACAATTTTTCCGCTTACTCGGTGTTCAATCACCGGCATCTGGGAGAGATGGTGGAGCAGTTGGGACTGAGCGACGCAGAGCTGACTTTCACGCCGCATCTGCTGCCGATTCCGCGCGGGATTTTGTCGACGATCTACGTGCATCTGAACCGGGCGATGAAGCCGGCGGAAGTCGAATCCTGTTTGCGTGATTTTTATTCCGGCAAACAATGGGTGCGAGTATTTGCGACGCCGAAGCTGCCGGAGCTTCAGTTTTCGCTGCATACGAACTACTGCGATCTTGGATTTTGCCTTGGCTGAAGATGGCCGGCGTCTGGTACTGGTTTCCTGCGTGGACAATCTGCTGAAAGGCGCGGCCGGACAGGCGGTGCAGAACATGAATTTGATGTACGGATGGGAAGAGCGGGAGGGTCTGCAGTGACCATCGTGGTGAAGATTGGCGGAACGGCGATCGAAGATGCGACGACACTGCGCAAGTGCGCGCAATCGATCGCAGAGTTGGCGCAGGACGGTCACCGCGTCGCCGTGGTGCATGGCGGAGGCAGCGCGCTGACCCGCATGCTGGAGCGACTGGGAAAGAAGAGCGAGTTTGTCGACGGCCTGCGCGTAACCGATGCCGAAACTCGGGATGCGGCGCTTATGGTATTGGGCGGGATCGTCAACAAAAAGCTGGTGGCGGCGATTCAGGCGGCGGGCATGCCGGCGATTGGATTCTGCGGTGGCGATGGTATGACGTTTCGTGCGCGGAAGAAGTATGTTCACGGTCGCGATCTGGGATTTGTCGGGGAGATCTGCTTCGCCGAACCGTGCTGGATCGAGGCTCTGTGGCAGCAAGGAGGAATTCCCGTGCTGGCTTCGTTGGCGTTGGGCGCGGATGGCGAATATTACAACGTGAACGCCGATGAAATGGCAGCGTCCTGCGCCGCGGCTTGCCACGCCGATGCATTGATCTTTCTCACAGACGTGCCCGGCGTAAAAGATGCAACCGGCAGCGTGATGCCGTGGCTGAGCACGAAGCAGGCGGCTGAACTGGCAGCCGGTGCAATCATTAGCGGCGGGATGTTGCCCAAGTTGCAGGCTTGTGGGCAGGCACTGAAACAAGGCGTGGGGCGAGTGAGAATTTTTCCCGCTAACGAGGCGGAGATCCTGCCGCAGTTCTATATCACCAAGTTGTCGTGCGGTACGGAGGTCACGCATTCATGAGTCAGCCGGTCGCCGCACGGTATGCACCGCAATCCGCGCGTGCAAAGTCCAGAACCAAGGAGTCACAGTTGAATAGTCATGTTCAAGTCAGATTGGCGGACGCTCCCGAAAGAGTGCCGCAAGAATTTTGGTGTCCCGACCTGGTTTCAACGCGCGACCTCGGGCCCTCCGGCGTCGATGCAGTTTTACGCCTCGCCGGAATCATGAAAGCGCGCCCAAAAGATTTTCGGACTACGCTCGCGGGCCGGCAGATGGTCATGTTTTTCGAAAAGCCTTCATTGCGAACCCGGCTGACGTTTGAAGCGGGAATGGTGAGCCTGGGCGGCACGGCGATGTTCGTCGATCAGACTCACGAACGGCTCGACGCTCGTGAAAAGTTGAGCGACGTGGCGCATAACCTCGAACGCTGGGTGGACCTGATCGTTCTCCGCACCTATTCACAGCGAACCATCGATGGCATGGCTCACCATGCTTCAATTCCGGTGATCAACGCGCTCAGCGATCTCGAGCATCCCTGCCAGGCACTCGCGGACTATCTCACGCTGGCGGAATGCTTTGGAGATCTGAAGAACCGCTGCCTTGCGTATGTGGGCGACGGTAACAATGTGGCACACTCGCTGCTGCTTACATGCGCGTGCCTGGGATCGTCCATTCGCGTGGCGACTCCGTCAGGCTACGCGCCCAATCCGGAGATTGTCGCGGCGGCGCGGGAAATTGCCGAAGAAACTGGGGCCGAAATTTATTTGCTGAACGACCCGCACGAAGCGGTTGCCGGGGCCGATGCGATTTACACTGATGCCTGGACCAGCATGGGGCAGGAGCGGGAAGAGAATGAGCGGGCGAAGATTTTTCCGCCGTACCAAGTCCACGAGGAATTGATGGCAGAAGCCGCGCCCCACGCGGTGTTCATGCACTGTCTGCCGGCGCATCGCGGGCTGGAGGTAACAGATGCGGTTATGGATTCGAAGCAGTCTCTGATTTTCGAGCAGGCCGAAAACCGCCTGCACGTGCAAAAGGCTATTCTTTATTTACTGCTGGGCGGCGGCGATCGTCTGCCCGCAAGGAGTGCTCATGCCTGAAAAAGTTGTGCTTGCCTATTCCGGGGGGCTCGATACCTCCATCATTATTCCGTGGCTCAAGGAAAACTATGATTACAGCGTGATCGCGATGGTTGGCGATGTCGGCCAAGGTGACGACATCGAAGCCGTGGTCGAGAAGGCTTATGCCACGGGCGCAAGCAAAGTTGTTGTAGAGGATCTTCGCGAAGAATTTCTGACAGGATATGTTTTTCCCGCGTTGCAAGCGGGCGCCGTGTACGAGCATAAATATTTGCTGGGCACATCGCTGGCGCGGCCTGTGATCGCCAAGCATCAAGTGGAAGTCGCACTGCGCGAAGGCGCGACGGCCGTTGCCCATGGTTGCACTGGCAAGGGAAACGATCAGGTGCGTTTTGAATTGACGTATCAGGCCCTTGCGCCTGAACTGAAAGTGATCGCGCCGTGGCGGGAGTGGTCGCTGAAGTCCAGAGAAGACTGCCTGGATTACGCCGAGAAACATGGGATCCAAGTCGCAGCGAGCCGCGAAAAAATTCATAGCCGTGACCGCAATCTGTGGCACCTCAGCCACGAAGGCGGAGAACTGGAGGACGCAGCGAACGCGCCACGGGCGGCAACATGGCAGATGACGTGCTCGCCGCAGGAAGCGCCGGATAAGGACGAGCAGGTGACGATTGAATTCGAAAAAGGGATTCCGGTCGCGGCCAACGGGATGAAGCTCGATCCCGTTTCACTAGTCGAGCTGTTGAACGAAGTTGGAGCGCGTAATGCCATCGGCCGCGTAGATGTAGTGGAGAATCGCTTTGTGGGAATGAAGTCGCGCGGGTGTTATGAAACGCCGGGTGGTACTCTGCTGATCGCGGCGCATCGCGAGCTGGAAGCGCTATGTCTGGAGCGGGAGGTCGCACACTTCAAACAGCACGTGGCGCTTAAATATGCGGAACTTGTCTATTTCGGCTTGTGGTTTACACCGCTGCGTGAGGCGCTTGATGCTTTTGTTGCCAGCACGCAGACGGATATGACCGGCAGCGTGACGCTCTCCCTGTACAAGGGAAATGTCTTAGTGGTGAGCCGCCAGTCCGAGCATTCGCTCTACCGCACCGATCTCTCGTCGTTCACGATGGGTGATAGTTACGACCAAAAAGATGCCGCTGGATTCATTCGGATCCTCGGGCTGCCGTCGCGCACGCGCGCGCGGGCGCGTGTGGAGGTCACGCGATGAAGATGTGGTCGGGCCGGTTCCGGCAGCCGCTGGATCCGCAATTCGAACGCTGGCAAAGGTCATTTGATTTCGATCGTCGCCTGCTGCGTTACGAACTTGCGGCAAGCGGCGCGCATGCCCGCGCCTTGAAAAATGCCGGAGTTCTCTCTGCCGATGAGCTCATCAGCATTCTGGAAGGTTTGCAGCAGATTGGGGAAATGGCTGTCGCTTCCGGAGGCTTGGTTGAAGACAATGAGGCTGAGGACGTGCATCATTTCGTCGAGAAGCAGTTGGTGGCGCGGATTGGCGATGTGGGGTACAAGTTGCACAGCGGGCGCAGCCGTAACGAGCAAATTGCGACCGATCTGCGTCTGTATACGCGGGCCGCAATCGACGAGCTCCGCAAGCTGCTGGCTGATGTCTGCGCGGGCTTCACCGAGCGCGCCGAACAGGCCGGCAACGCCGCCATGCCCGCTTACACTCATTTGCAGCACGCGGAGCCGGTGCTCGTGGGGCACTGGTTGCTGGCTTATGTAGAAATGTTTTTGCGGGATGCGGATCGCCTTGCCGATTGCCGCAAGCGTTTGAATCTTTGCCCCCTCGGCTCAGGTGCAGTGGCCGGTGCGACTTTGCCACTCGATCGTGTCTTTATGGCGGAGGAACTCGATTTCTCCGGTCCAACGGCGGATAGCATCGACGCTACCAGTGACCGCGATTTCGTCCTTGAGTACGTCAATGTTCTTTCGCTCCTGGGACTGCACTTGAGCCGCTGGGCGGAGGAGATGATTATCTTTTCTTCACAGGAATTTGGCTTTGTGCAGTTGCCCGAGGCTTATTCCACGGGCAGCAGCGCCATGCCACAAAAGAAAAATCCTGACCTTCTGGAATTGGTGCGTGGCAAAGCGGGACGCTTCATCGGCAGCGCGACGGCTCTTATGGTGACTCTGAAAGGCCTGCCTCTCGCGTACAACAAAGATCTACAGGAAACGCAGGAGCCGCTCTTCGACGCCACGGATACGGCGCTTGCGTTGTTGCCGCTGATTGCGGGGTGGATGAAAGCGGTTGAGTTTGATCACGAACGCATGAACCAGGCTGCGCAGTCGGGATTTATGAATGCGTGGGCTGCGGCCACTTACCTGGTCAACCGTGGAGTTCCTTCGCGGCTCGCACATGAGCAAGTCGGCAAAGCAGTGAAGCTGTGTCTGGAAAAACAGTGTGAGCTAAAGGATTTGACGCTGGATGAACTGCGCGCTCTGAGCCTCGCCTTTGACGAGAAGTTTCACGATTGTCTGAAGCCGGCTGCGGTGTTGGCGATTCATGATGTTGTTGGCGGCACCGCGCCGGCCCGGGTTCGACAGGGGATTGTGGCGGCGAAAAAGAGAATCGAATCCCTGCGCGAGGAGGTAAATCTGCATGCGCACGCGTAAAGCTATTTTGCCGGATGCTGAGCACATCCACGATCTGATCTGTGCATATTCGGGCGACGGCACCTTACTACCACGCACGCTGGCGGAGATTTGCGAGAACGTAAGGGACTTTGTGGTGCTGGAGGACGAAGGCCACATCATCGGATGCGGCGCGCTGCATCTTTACGGTACCCACCTGGCTGAGATTCGTTCGATCACCGTTGGTCCGAAAGTGCAAGGCCAGGGCGGAGGCAGCCGGCTGATGAAGGCCTTGATGTCCGAAGCGAAGCGGCACCGCGTGGATTGCATCTGCCTCTTCACTCGCGCGCCGGAATTTTTTGCGCGCCAGGGATTCCAGATAGCGCAGCGAGAAGATCTTCCCGACAAAATTTACAAGGATTGCCACGTCTGCCCAAGATTTCATCAGTGCGACGAAGTTGCCATGGTGCGAGGCAAGCTGCCCACTTTCGCGATTCTTCCGGAGCCGGCGAACTGGCTGGTGAAGTTGCAGGATCTCGCGGGCAACGCGGTATGACGATGCAAAGTTGAAGAGAAGTCCCGAGCTCCATCTGCCGGTGCTATCATTCCGAGCGGAACTATCACTATGGCCATCGCTACCCCGAACTCTTCCACCGTGGTTTCTCCTGAGTCATCATCATCCTCCACAGGCCCATTGGCGGTGGTTACCACGCTGTTTTTCATGTGGGGCTTTCTTACGTGTCTCAACGACATTCTCGTCCCGCACTTGAAGCCGATCTTCGACCTGAATTATGCCGAGATCATGCTGATTCAGTTTGCCTTCTTCGGAGCATATTTCCTTTTCTCCATACCTTCGGCGAAGATCATCGACTGGATCGGTTATCAGCGCTCGATGGTGCTGGGTTTGCTGATCATGGGGGCGGGCGCATTTCTATTTGTGCCGGCGGCAAGCGTTCCATCGTTTCCGTTATTTCTTGTGGCGCTGATCGTCCTGGCTGCCGGGATTACATGTCTGCAAGTGGCGGCTAATCCCTACGTGACCGTGCTGGGTAAACCTGAGACAGCATCGAGCCGCCTGAACCTTACGCAGGCGTTCAATTCGCTGGGAACCTTTCTAGCTCCGTTTTTCGGCGGCCTCTTCATTCTGACTGCGGCTCCTAAATCGATGGAAGAGATACGAGCCCTCGCGCCAGGTGCACTGCAAGCGTATCGTTTGCACGAGGCCGCCACAGTTAAGACTCCCTACGTAGGGCTGGGCATTGCGCTGGTATTGCTGGCAATTGCGATCGGCAGTTTCAAATTGCCAAAAATCCCGCATGCCCAGCACAAGGTCGGCGAGAAAGTAAACGACTCCATCTGGAACCATCCCAACCTGATTTTTGGCGCGATCGGAATTTTCGTCTACGTCGGCGCCGAAGTTTCAATTGGAAGCTTCCTGGTGAACTACTTCAGCCAGCCTGAAATCGGTGGCCTGACTGAAAAAGTTGCGGCCAGCTTTGTTGCGTTTTATTGGGGCGGCGCGATGGTTGGGCGTTTCATTGGGTCTGGCCTTTTGCAGAAGATGAAGACCGGGCAACTTCTTGCGATCTGCTCAGTCTGCGCCGCTGCGCTCGTCGCAATCTCCATGTTGAGCACAGGGCACTTCGCCATGTGGAGCATCATCCTAGTCGGGTTCTTCAATTCCATCATGTTCCCGAGCATTTTCACTCTAGGCGTAGCGGAGCTGGGCCCGCTCACCGGAGATGGTTCCGGATTCATGATCATGGCGATCGTGGGCGGAGCTCTGATCCCGCTGGCGCAAGGTGCGATTGCCGATAAGATCGGAATTCACCACGCCTTCTTTCTTCCCGTGATTTGCTATCTCTACATCCTGTATTTCGCGGTGAGCGGTTCCAAGCCCAATAGCGAACGCGCCCGAACCTAGGTGGACTAGGCCGGGAGCACTCTCAAGAAGTCGTCTTAGAGATCAAAACTGCAGACGGGATAGGGAAGTTAGACCTGCACGGAAATCAGTTCCGGGGCGCAGCGGGAATTCTGCATCAACTTGACCGCGTCTTCGGCGGTGAATCGTCCCATGGCGAGAGCCAGCTTTTTGTTGGTTGTGGTCTGAATGGGACTGCGGTCGATGCGTAGGACGTATTCGGCGGCACGGGCTCCGCCGCGATTCACTTTTACCAGAAACTTGGTGTTTTTCATGGTTTTTTCTCCGGACACGAGACGTGTAGATACGGACTATTCAACCTGGAACCCGACCCAAAGCTCACCGCGCGACACAGCGTCTTATACGCGATGCTTCCTTAGAACTGAACTGGAAAATCTATAAGATGGGCTAACTTATTTACGAACCTGTGGATAAGAAAAGATATCTACTTAGTTAAGATAGTAGGCTGATTTACCGCCGTTGTCAACGTGCAGAGGATTGCACAGTACTCTCACACAAAGCAGTTTCACGCGAATCGCCTGGCTTGGATATTAAGCGACACTCAGGGTTGCAAAATCTGGCCAGCCTGCGGGTGAACCTGCTGATCCTTGATTTCGCTTGCATCCCAGCCGCCGCCGAGCGCCTTTACCAGATAGACAGAGCTGACCATCTGCTGGCCAAGCAACTGCGTCTGCAGCCGTTCGCTGGTGAGTAGAACGGTTTGCGCGGTGATGACGTCGAGGTAACTGGTGACTCCGCCTATATACCGGTTGTTGGCAATCGTCAGCGCGCGGCGCGCATCTTCCACGGCCGCGCCCTGCGTGGAGAGCGCCTGCGCTAATGTGCTCAGATTGCTGATGCCGTCTTCTACCTGCTGGAACGCAGTGAGCACGGACTGGCGGTAGTTAGCCACCGATTGATCGTAGGCGGCCTGCGCAGCGGCCAGATTGGCGCGGTTGCGTCCGCCCTCGAAGACGGGTTGCAACGCATCGGCGCCGAGTGACCAGAATAGACTGGGAGCGTTGAGCAGCGTACCGATATCACGGCTCTGCCATCCGCCCGAACCGCTGAGGGTGATGTGCGGATAGAAAGCAGACCGCGCGATTCCGACTTGCGCATTTTCGTAGGCCATCGTGCGTTCGGCGGTGGAAACATCGGGTCGCCGCTCCAGCATGTCAGATGGCACTCCGAGCGGAACGGGAGGCGGAGTGGATTTCAGCGGCGCAACTGGCACGTCGAGATTGGAAGCTGCCTGGCCGAGCAGCACGGCAATCGCATGCTCATACTGAGCGCGCGTCTGCTGCACCAAAGCCAGCTGCGATAAGGTGGAGTCGAGCAGCGCGGCCTGCTGCGCTACTTCGAGTCCACTGGCAATGCCGCCATTGTGGCGGCTGTTCACCAGATCGAGACCCTTCCGCTGGTAGCCAACAGATTCCTGCACGACGCCGTATTCAGCATCGAGTTCACGCAGGGTAAAGTAGTCGGCGGCGAGTTCGGCAGTGAGAACTAACTGCACGTTTTGAAGATCGGCTGCCGTTGACTGCAGAGAAGCATTGGCCGCTTCCACGTTATGCCGCACCCGTCCGAAAAGATCAACCTCGTAACTGAGCGAAAACGGAATCGTATAGACGCTCTGCGTGTAAGCAGTATCCGGCGAAGTAACAGTGATGGGCTGCGGCAAACCTGGGACACTGACGATGGTCGGACCTGCGCCATTTAACGGGCGATTGGCAGAGCCGCGCTCGCGCAGGGCGCCGGGATCCGCTGAAAGCTGCGGAAACATGTCCGCAGTAGCGACGCGCGCCAGCGAGCGTGCCTGGTCCAGATGATCGCGCGCAGCTATCAAAGACTGGTTGGCCTGCAGCAACTGTTGCTCGTAGGCGTCCAGTTCGGGATCGTGAAAAACCTGCCACCAAGCACCCTTCGGAATCGCATCCTTGGGTGCGGCAGGTTCCCAGGGCGGCTGTGTTTTCCAAGCATCGGGCGCAGGCGTGGGAGCCGCAGGCCGGCTGTATCGCGGGCCAACGGTGCACCCCGCGGCCAGACTGAGCAGCGCCACTGCAATCAGGTTTGCGCCTCTCCTCACGATCCGCTGCCTTTCTGCTGCTTCTGCGGCTGCGCCACATTTACCTGTTGCCCGTTTTCGAGCGAGTCCGCTGGGTTGATGACCACCTTATCGGTGGGCGATATGCCGCCGAGAACCTCCAACGAAGTGCCGTAATCGCGTCCAATGTTGATGGATCGCAACTCCACCTTGCTGTCGGAGCCGACCACCGCAACTTGCGCGCCCTGCGCACGGAACAGCATCGCGTTCACTGGAACCGTTACCTTATTTACGTTAGCGCCGACCGCGAAATGTACCTCACCAAATGAGCCGGGCAACAAGCGCCCGTCTTTGTTAGGCACGTCGACCTCTGTGAGCAGGGTGCGAGTACCGGGATCGATCGCTTCCGCAGTGCGCACCACCGTTCCATAAAACTTCTGCCCGGGAAATTCTTGTAGTATGACTGCGGTTTTGGCGCCAACTTTTATGTAAGGTGCGTATGCCTGCGGCACGCTGGTGTAAACCCGCAGCGGATCGACGCGCGCAATGTCAAACAGTTCGCGTCCGGCAGCGCCCGCGCCCGCATTGATGAGAGCGCCCGGATCGACGGTGCGCTTCGTGAGCACTCCGGAGAATGGCGCGTAGACGTTCTTGAAGCCTTCCAACTGTTCGAGACGGCGCACATTGGCGTCGGAGGCGGCGAGGTTCGCCTGGCTCTGTTTGTATCCGCTGGTTTGCTGATCCGCTTCCTGGGCGGAGACGGAATCGGTCTTGCGCAGATTTTCCCAGCGGTCGGCACTGATCTTTGCCAGCTCCATTTGCGCGACAATCTGCAGCCGCGCAGATCGAGCCTGGTCCAATTCCTGATCAACTTCCGGCGTATCGATCTTGGCCAGCAACTCGCCTTTTGTAACTCGGCTGCCGATATCTTTGTACCAGCGAACAAGGTATCCATTCGTGCGGGCATAAATCGGGGACTCTTCGTAGGCGAGCAGCGAACCCGGCAGTATCAGATCCTCATCGGGTTTTTCCGATACCGGGCTAACCACGGCAACCGTCGGCACGGTCTCGATCTCGGTCTCTTTTGCGAGAGCCCGCTCATGGCTCATGTGACTCCATAGAGTGAGTCCGCCCGCGAGCAAGAGCAACAACAACAGTACGCCGACAATCGTCAGAGCTGTGCGAGGCGGCGCCGGTGGAAGGTCCGGCGGCTTCTGGATTCCGACAGCTTGATGCTTGGAGTTCTTTTGGATCTCCTCAATCTCCAGGTCGCGCTGAGCCTGAGCGCTCAGCGGATGAGGCTGTTCGTTATTACCACGGCTCTGCTGCGACGAGTGCGCCCCGTTGCCCTGCCCAGACTGCTGCGCATTCCCCGAAGTTGGTTTAGGTTCGTTCTCTACACTCATGCTCGGCTCCGATTCTTGCAAAAAACCGCTTACGCCTGCTCTTTTATGCCTGACTTTGCCGCGCCCGTTTGGCTTCCCTGCGTCCGTGGAATATGGCGAACACGCTCGGCACAAAAAATAAAGTGGCTACAGTAGCAAACAGCAGCCCGCCAATGACGGCACGACCCAGCGGCGCATTTTGTTCGCCGCCCTCGCCGAAGCCCAGCGCCATCGGCACCATTCCGATGATCATCGCCAGCGCGGTCATAAGCACGGGCCGCACACGGGTGTAGCCGGCTGCTACCGCGGCTTGTACGGCAGGAATCCCCTCATCCAGTTGTTCTCGCGCGAAGCTCACCATCAAAATAGAATTCGCCGTAGCCACGCCCATGCACATCACAGCTCCCGTGAGCGACGGCACGCTCAGCGTGGTGCGGGTCAACAGCAGAAACCAGCAGATTCCTGCCAGTGCTCCCGGCAGTGCCGCGATGATGATGAATGGATCAAGCCACGACTGGAAGTTGATAACGATCAGCAGATAGACGAGAAGGATCGCCCCGATCAGACCCACCCCCAATCCGATGAACGAAGAACGCATGGTGACCACCTGCCCACGTACCACAATACGAGTCCCGCGCGGCAAATGGCCTTCGAAGGTCTTGAGCACTTTGTTTGTATCCACGGCGACGGCGCCCAGATCGCGATCCTGCGTGCTGGCGTAAACGTCAATCACAGGCTGCACGTCATAGTGATTCACTGTCGCCGGTCTTGCCACCGGATTCACCTGCACCAGATTACCCAGCAACTGTGCGCCCTGCTGCGAGGTCACGGGGATGCCCAATAGATCTTGCATTGTGGTCATGCGGTATTGCGGAGACTGCACCGCCATCTGGTACGAAACTTCATTCTTCGGGTTCAGCCAGAAGTTTGGCGCAGTCTGGAAGCTGCCGCTCAATGAAACCAGCACGCTCTGCGCCACATCGTGCGCTGTGAGGCCAACCTGGGTTATGCGCGTGCGATCCATATCCATGCGTAGCGTGGGCAACGCAAGCAACTGCTGCACGTGTACATCGGCGGCTCCTGGAATGTGGCGCATCTTGTTGGCGATCTGCTGCGCGATAGCATAATTGCTTGCCATATCCGCGCCTACCACCTGAACATCAATGGGCGCAGGCAAACCGAAGTTCAAAATTTGTGAAACGATATCCGCGGGCTGAAAGAAAAACTCCACTCCCGGAAAGCGCCGCGGTAAAATTTCGCGCAGATGGCGTATGTAACCCGCCGTGGGATGATGATGCTCAGGATCGAGCGCAATCAGGATCTCTGCATCGCTGGAACCAATGGTTCCGTTGGAGCTGTAGGACTGATTAATACCGGAGTTGGGCAGGCCAATGTTGTCGAGAATGGTCTGCAATTCCTGCTTCGGGATCTCCTGGCGCAGCACAGTTTCGACTTCATCGCAGAGCCGTGCTGTTTCTTCTACACGCAGGCCGGGCCTTCCGCGCACATGCAGACGAAGCTGGCCAGCATCAACTTGCGGGAAGAAGTCCTGGCCTAGAAACATGAACAGTCCGAGCGACAGCACACAAAAAATCAGAAAAAAAGCTACGAAGACGCCGCGATGCTCGAGGGTCGTTTCCAGCAATTGCTCATAGCTTCGGCGGAAATCTTCAAACTTGCGCTCAAAGCCGCGCTGGAAGCGGCCGAGATACGATTTAGGCGCCTCCGCGCGATGCTCGTGCCCGCGCATGATGAACATGACCAGCGTAGGGATGAGGGTTCGTGAGAGCAGATAACTGGCCAGCATGGCGAAGCTGACGGCCTCCGCCAGCGGCACAAACAGAAACTTCGCCACACCCGCCAGAAAGAACATGGGCACAAACACGATGCAGATGCTCAGAGTGGAGACGAAAGCCGGAACGGCGATCTGCTGTGCGCCATCGAGAATGGCCTGCCTCATCTCCTTACCCATGGCAAGGTTCCGCTCGATATTTTCGATTTCAACCGTCGCATCATCAACGAGGATGCCGACGGCAAGCGCCAGTCCTCCCAGAGTCATGATGTTGATGGTTTCGCCGATCGCGCCCAGCAGAATGATGGAGCAAAAAATGGAGAGCGGAATAGAAATAGAAATGACGATAGTGGGGCGCCAGTCACCAAGGAACAGGAGAATCATGAGAGCGGTGAGCATCGCAGCAATCCCCGCCTCGCGTATCACGCCATACACGGAAGCCCGCACAAAAAGAGACTGGTCAAAGAGTGCAGAGACTTTCAGCTCCGGCGGCAAAGCCTGCGCCGCCTGCACCACAATATTCTTAACCCCGGAGACAATTTGCAGCGTGGAGGCGTTGCCGATCTTGTAGATCGACATCAATGCCCCGCGATTTCCATCCTGGCGCACGATGTTCGTTTGCGGGGCGAAGCCATCGCGTATGTGCGCCACATCGCGCATGTAAAGCGTGGCGCCATTGGCGGTTTTCACCGGCAAGTCGTTCAATTGCGCAATGGTTGCCGGCGTGCCGTTCATCTCAACGTTGTATTCCACCGGGCCAAGTTTGATGGTGCCGCTGGGTAGAATCAGATTCTGCGCGTTGACAGCGTTGACAATATCGTTGGGTGCGAGGCCGTAAGCCTGAAGCTTCGGCAAATCCAGATCCACCTGAACCTGACGAATCTTGCCGCCGTAGGGATACGGTGTAGCGGCGCCCTGCACGGTCGTCAGATAATTACGCAGGAAGTTCTGGCCCAGATCGAAGAGCTCCTGCTCGGACAAGGTCTTGCTGCTGAGTCCAAGTTGAATGATCGGCGTGGTGGACGCGCTGTAGGAGATGACGAGAGGCGGCACCGTCCCGGGGGGAAGGCCGCGCAACGTAGTCTGGCAGATAGCGGTGATTTCCGCGATTGCGCCCTGTACGTTCGTGCCTGGACGAAAAAAAACTTTAATGACGCCTAAACCGTTTACCGACTGCGACTCCATGTGCTCGATGTCGTTGACGGTGATATTGATGCCGCGTTCGGAATTGACCACGATGCGGTCGGCAATATCTTGCGGCGACATGCCGGTATAAGACCAAACTACAGAGACGACTGGAATGTTGATATCCGGGAAGATATCTGTCGGGGTGCGGAAGACCGTGACCACAAACAGGATAATGATGACAATCGCCATCACTATGAATGTGTAGGGGCGTCTGAGAGCTAATGCAACAATCCACATCGGTCAGCACCACTCCAGGGTTATTAACGAATCAAAAGGGCTGCACGGCACGGTGCGAAGATAAAACCGCAGACGTAAATTTAGATTCGATACACTGCGTATTGGATTCTAAAGACTTTCTCGATTATATGGTAGGGTAGGACCATGCGCCAGAAGTCTCGCGCTCAACGGGGGGCCGAAAGAGGTCGCGCAAAGCGCGCTCCCGGCCGCCCACGCAGCGAGCAGGCCCGCCTGTCCATCCTCCGCAGCACGCTGAAACTACTTGGGAAAAGCGGCTTCTCCGATTTGACGATGGAGGGCGTGGCCGAGCACGCCGACGTCGGCAAGGCGACCGTCTATCGTTGGTGGCCCAACAAAGCCGCCCTTGTCGCGGATGCTTTCGCTAGCAGCACGATCCAAAATCTCCACTTTCCCGATACGGGCTCCGTTCGCACCGACATGAGCCAGCAGATGCGTCAGCTCATTAAGATTTTTCTAAGTCGGCGCGGCCGCATTGTTTCCGCGATTCTTGCCGCCGGTCAAAGCGACCGAGCTGTGATTGCAGCTTTCCGAGAGCGCTTCCTGAAGCCCCGTCGCCGGGAAGCTTACGCTACGCTTCGCCGTGGGATTGCGCGCGGCGAACTGCGCAAGGATGTCGACATGGACCTGCTCCTCGATTCACTCTACGGACCTATCTATATGCGATTTCTTATTCGGCATGACCAGCTAACGCCTGATTTTGTCGACCAGCTGTGTGAGGTGGTGCTAGGCGGAGCATGTCCCTGACAGATACCATCCAGGTTAAACATTAGGGTGAATCCAATCTGGCTCGCCATGGTTGTTTTGATCTAAGATTGCATAAATTGTTAAATTAGGAAGCGAATCCTAAGTCTGTCTAAATTTTTATCTTTTCGAAAGGCGAACCTTTATGAGTGACGGTACTAAGAAGGACGCATTTTCGCGACGCGGATTCCTGGGAATGGGATCGGCGGCGATCGCGGCCGCGGGGATGTTATCGACGGACGCTGCTAGCCAGGAGCAGAAACCATACCCGACAAAGAACGATCGCAGCGCCAGCGCTCCCGGACCCGGCAATCCTCCGCTGGATACCCAAAATCCTGATTCTTTCTTGCCGCCGCCCTCCGACGCCGGCGGCGTGCAGACGTTTAAGTATCCTTTCGCTCTCTCTCACAAACGGATGCAAGAGGGTGGATGGTCGCGCGAGGTCACGATCCGCGAGCTTGCGGTCTCGAAGTCGATTGCAGGCGTGGATATGAGATTAACCGCCGGTGGCATTCGCGAGCTGCACTGGCACACAGCTGCTGAGTGGTCCATCATGCTTTATGGAAAGGCGAGGATTACGGCGATTGATTTGGACGGGAAAAGCTTCGTTGCCGACGTAGCGGAAAGTGATCTCTGGTATTTTCCCACGGGGATTCCACATTCCATTCAAGGCCTGGGGCCCGACGGCTGCGAGTTTCTGTTGGTATTCGACGATGGCAACTTCTCAGAATACGAAACCGTGCTGCTTACCGACTGGATGGCGCACACGCCCCACGATGTGCTCTCGAAAAACTTCGGTGTAAGTGAAGAGGCAATGGAGAAAATGCCGCGAAAGGAAAAATTCATTTTCCAGGCGGCGGTGCCCGGTCCCCTGGCAGAAGATCAGAAAGTGGCAGGGATGCTCGGCATGTCGCCGCAAGAATTCGCTTTTCGAACTTCTCAGCAACCGGTTACGAAGCGCACCAAGGGTGGTGAAGTGCGAATCATTGATTCGAGCAAGTTCAAAGTCTCCACAACAATTGCTGCGGCCATTGTGACTGTCCATCCGGGAGGGATACGCGAACTGCACTGGCATCCCAACGCCGACGAGTGGCAGTATTACATCAGCGGTACAGGAAGAATGACCGTGTTCGCCACCGGAGGCCGAGCCCGCACCATGGACTTTCAGGCCGGAGACGTTGGCTATGTTCAGAAGACGCTACCCCATTACATCGAGAATACGGGCGACACCGATCTGAAATTTCTGGAGATGTTCAAGAGCAACGTCTATCAGGATCTTTCGCTCTCGGAATGGCTCACGCATATACCGCCGGAACTCGTGTTGGCGCACTTGGGCATTGATAAGGCGACGCTCGATGCCATGCCGAAGGATGAGGTCGTAGTGATGCCGAAATAGTGGAAGCAACGATGGCATCTCGCAATATCGTTTTCTGGGAAGTCGATCCGCAAGCGGATTTTATGCTGTCCGGGCACTCCGGGGCCGTCGCCAAGGTGGGGGTGGCCGGCGAGGCGGGGGCTGCCTGGGCGGTCGGTGAGGCCGGAGCCGGCTGGTCGGCCGGGGCAGCCGGCGAGACCGGAGCGGCCGGAGTGGCCGGAGTGGCCGACGAGGCGGCGCTCTGGGCCGTCGAACCCGATGCCGGCGCCTGGGCGCCGCAGGGGCTAACGACCACGACCATGAGGGATGCCAAAAGCGCGGTGCGATATGTCATCAACCGGTCTCCCTGGGGTTTTCAGCGATACTAATGGACGTCGCCCGAGGTGTCACCGACGGTCTGCTCGGCGGCCCCGAGCACGGCGCCGGGGCCCGGTTGCTGCACGAACGCAATGACCCGGAGGGGCGCGGACCGAGACCCGGGCGAAGCGCGAGCGAGAACGACTGACGCGAGGCCGCGCCCGGCGCCACCGTGCCGACGCTCACGAGCTCGCGCAGCACCGCCACGTGCGTGAGATGCTGGCCGCGATTCTCACCGCGCAGCACCTGGGTGTCGGCATGGTCGAGGGCGACGCCCACGAAAAGCTCGCACGGGCGATCACCCGTCACCTCCGCCACGCGCACCACGCCTTTGATGGTGGGCGCCGCACCGCCGCCGACGTGCAGCGACTCGATGCTGACGGGAATCTTGGGCGACGGCCGCAGCCGCGAGCAACTGCTCGCTGATCCGGTCTCGACGGCTGAGGCGCATGTCGGTGGTGCCGTCGACGACGAACTGCGGCGTGAAGGGCTCGCTCACCTTGAGGCTTCGCTCGTACGCCATTTGCCGCTCGGTAAACTCCTTCGAGGCATAGGGATCGGGCCAGCCCTGCCGATCCCAGTAATCGACATGCTCGCTGAGCACGATGAGATGCGCGCCCCGGATGGGCTGGGCGGCGTCGAGCTGTGCGAGGAAGTGATCCGCCGGCGGGCAGGAGGAACAGCCTTCGGCGGTGAACAGTTCGATGAGCACCGGCGCAGCGGCGACTTCGCGCGCGATCCGGCCGCGAGCATGGGAAGCGGCGGGAGGCGAAGCTCGTGCAGCGGAATCGGCGAATCAAGCGCTGGTCACGCACGCAGAGTAGCAGCGCTGGCGAACCAAGCGAGGGACAGTGCACGCGAGCGGAGCCTAGCAGCCGGCTGCCGCCGCGCCAAGCCAGCGCGGGGATGGTGCTATAGTGCGTAGCCACCTCGGGGCCGGCGCAGATCGGCGGCCGGCATGTGGAATTAATCTCATGATAATCAATAGCTTGAATCACAGCTGTCTTCCCGGGTCGCGGCGCGTGATCGGGACAGCGCCGAGCTTCAGGGCGCGATGGCGCGCGCGGGTGAGCTGTTGCAGCAGGGCCAGTTCGAGCAGGCCGCCGCGGCGTGCCGGTCGGTGCTCGCGGCGCTGCCGGACCATGCGGCGGCGACCCATCTGCTCGGTCTCGCGCTGCGCACGTCTCGGCGACCCGGCGGAAGCCGAAACTCTGCTTCGCCGCAGCCTCTCCCTCGAACCTGCCAATCATGAGTTTCGGGTGAACTTCGGCAATTTTCTCAGGCGTCTGGGGCGGCTGAGGGAGGCCGAGGCCGAATACCGGGCAGCGCTGGCGCGGTTCCCGGGAGCACGCAAGGCGCGCCACCAGCTCGCGCTCACGCTCGATGATCTCGGGCGCCGCGCAGAGGCGGAAGCCGAGGCGCGGCGGTCGATTGCCGCGGACCAGGCGAGGCGGAAGGCATGGTCATTGCTCGGCTTCGTGCTCACGAATCAGGGACGGCTCCTCGAGGCCGAGCAGGTCTATCGGCGTGCGCTCGAGCTCACCCCCGGTTATGGGATCGCGCACCACAATCTCGGCTCGCTGCTCATGCAAATGGAGCGCGCCGAGGAGGCGCTCGCCGCGCTCGAGCGCGCGCAGGCGCTGGGTGTGCCGGAGTTCGAGCTGCGCTTCACCCGGGCGCGCGCACTCATGCTGCTCTATCGTCCCGAGGAAGCCGAGCAGGAATACGCCCGTGCGGTGGCCGAGCGCCCGCGCCACCTCGATGCGCAGACGAATCTCGCGCGCCTGCGCTTCATGCGCGGCGATCCCTTCTTCACGCGCAATTTGGAACAGGCGCTGCGCGCGGCGCCGGCCGATCTCGCGCTGCACTCCGCGCTTGCGAGCATCCTGTTCCGCGCGGGCCACTACGCGCAGGCGGAGACCCGCATTCGCGACGTGCTCGAGACGCACGGGTCGCTGCCGCAGTTTCGAACCCAGCTCGCGTACGTGCTGCTCGAACAGGCGTCGTCTCCAGGAGGCCGAAGCCGAAGCGCTGGAGGCCGCGACCGCCGAGCCGCGCAACGCGGGCGCGGTCGATGTGCTGGTCACGGTGCTGCTCGCGCGGGGACGTCCCGAGGAGGCGCTGCCGTTCATACTCGGCAAGCGCGCGCAGGAGCCGACGGCGCAAAACTGGATCGCGCACGAGGCCGTGGTCGCGCGGCTGATGGGCCGGCCCCGGTATCGCGAGCTGTTCGACTATCAGCGCCTCGTGCGGCGTTATCGTCTCGAGCCGCCGGCGGGATGGTCTTCCATGCAGGAGCTCAATGCGGCGCTCCTGCAGGTGCTCGAGGCGCGACATGTGTTCGCGACGCATCCGCTCGAGCAGAGTCTGCGGCAGGGCAGCCAAACGACCCGCAATCTCGTCGCAGACCCGGATCCGGTGATCCAGGCGGCGCTGCGCAGCTTCGAGACCGCGATCCACGCACTACGTCGCGGAGGTCGGTACTCATCCGGCGCACCCGTTCATGCAGCGCAATACCGGGGCCGCCCGGATTGCCGAGGGCTGGTCCGTGCAGCTGCGCCGCGACGGCTTTCATGTGAACCACGTGCACCCCAAGGGCTGGATCAGCTCGGCGTACTACGTCTCGGTGCCCGACGAGGTGAAGGACACTCAGCTACGATCCGGGTGGCTGAAGTTCGGCGAGCCGCGCTACCCCGTGCCGACGGCCACGCCGGATTTCATGGTGCAGCCCGAGGCGGGCACGCTGGTGCTGTTCCCGTCCTACTTCTGGCACGGCACGACGGCGATCCAGGGCGAGACCCCGCGCACCACGATTGCCTTCGACGCGCTGCCGGGCTCGGACGGCATTCAACCCCAGCGCTCGAGATAGGGCGCGAGCGTCGGCATCACCTCGCGCAGGTGCGGCTCGTCGTTGCGCCAGCCCGATGGCCCGCGACGTGACCGTCGAATCCGCGAAGTTCGGCTGTTCCCCCGGATTCACGTCGGACTCGCTCGCGCGAGCACCTGGGTGCGTAGGGCCTGTGCGACCCGTTCGAACACTTCCGCCCAATCGCCAGGCCGCCGTTGCCTGAAAAGCCGCATCGTCGGGTACCAAGGGCTGTCGTCCCGCTCGATGAACCAGCGCCAATCCGCTTCAAATTGCAATACCACCCAGACCGGCGCGCCCAGCGCGCCCGCCAGGTGCGCCATGGCGGTGTCGGAGGTAATGATGAGGTCCAATGACTTGACGAGTGCTGCGGTATCCGCGAATTCGTCGGCCCCCATGTCGAGCGGGTCGGTCAATTGTGCGAGCTTCGCTTTGAAATCGACATGATCCCGCTGATCGCTTCCCTCGCCCTTTTGCAGGGACACCAGGCTCACGCCCGGCACTCGGGCGAGAGGCGCCGCCTCGCGTAGCGCAAACGAGCGGCCGCGCAACCAGGGTTGTGTCTCCGTTTGCGAGTTTCCCTGCCAGTTGAGGCCTACCCGAAGACCTGCGAGCACGCTCAGCTGGGAGTTCCATCGCTGCACCGCCGCGCTTTCCGCGTTCAGGTAGGGTGCTCCGCCGGGAACGGCACCGATTTCGGTGCCCAATGCCAGTGGCAGGCTCAAAAGCGGGCAGATGCGGTCGGGCCGTCCGATCGATTCGCCGCGACCGATGAGCGTCCCGCGCATGGCGAGCGATCCCAACAGCCTCTTCAACACCGGCTGCACTTCGAAGAGGACCTTCGCGCCGCGGGCTTCGAGCAACGGGATGAAGCGGCAAAACAGCAACGTGTCGCCGATGCCCTGCTCGGCGTAGACCAAAAGCGTAGCGCCCTCGATCGACTCGCCGCCCGACCACCGCGGAATGTCCAGGTGCCGCTGCAGTGGGATCAAGTGCGCCAGCCGGAAGCGCGCTTCGTAGAGCGGCCAGCCGTCGCGGAATTCCCCCAGCGCGAGCTTGAGGAGCGCCTTGCTCCAGATCGTCATCGGCTCGTCCGGCCTGATCGAGAGCGCACGATCGAAGTGCTGAAGCGCCTCGCGGTACCGCCTGAGACCTTTCAACGTGTTGCCGGCGTTTGTGTAGGATTCCGCGTGGTCAGGATTACGGAGCACTGCCTGCGAGAAGCACTCGAGCGCCTCCTCGGGCCGGGAGAGCCGCGCAAGGACAACGCCACGGTTGTTATAAATCTCTGCGGAATGCGGCCTGAGTCCCAGGGCGAGATCGAAGCTGGAGAGACATTCTGCGAGGCGATCGAGCTGCAAGAGAGCGACGCCGCGATGAAAATGCGCGTCGAACAGACGGGGCGCAAGAACCGATGCGGCCTCGAAACTCGTCACGGCCTCCTCGTAGCGAGCCAGCGCCATCAGTGCCATGCCGCGGTTGTGATGGAGGCCGGCCTCGCGCGGTTCGCGAGAAATCGCGAAATCGTAGCAGGCGAGCGCCTCAGCGGGCCTGCCAAGGGCGAGCAGCACGTTGCCCCGGTCGCCCTGAATCGCCGGACGCGTTGGCTGCAGAGCGAGCGCCCGATCGAGGCTCACGAGCGCCGCGGCGGATTCCCCGAGAACAGCCCGGACGAGACCCAGATTGTGATGCGCATCCGCATGGTTGGGATTCAACTCGACGGCGCGGCGAAAACACCGTATGGCGTCGTGCTTGCGATCGATGCGTTCGAGAGCGACGCCCAAGTCAGCGTGTGCGCCGGAATCGTTCGGCGCGAGCTCCGCTGCATGTCCGAGACTAGACGCGGCATCTTCGAATCTACCGATACGCAGCAACGCGAGGCCGAGACCGTGGTGAGCTGCGGCGAGATCCGGCTTCAGCGCCAGGGCACGCTCGTAGCACATCACCGCGTCGGCGTGCCGCCCCAGCGTGCTCAAGGCGTTACCGAGGTTGGCCTGCATCGCGGGGTTGCGCGGCTGGCTCCGCACAGCGGCGGCGAGAGCTCCGACCGCATCGCCCGTATGCCCCATCCTGGCCAAGACGATGCCGAGACGGCTCAGCACCTCGCCGTTGCCAGGCTCGGTGGCGAGCACCTTGCGATAGACTGCAGCCGCCTCGGCGAAACGTCCCTGCCTGTCCAGCATGATCGCCTGCGAGAGTTCGCGATGAACGCGGCTCATGGCAGTTGGGCGGCGGCGCTCAACCCCAGCGCTCGAGATAGGGCGCGAGTGTCGGCATCAGCTCGCGCAGATGCGGCTCGTAGTTGCGCCAGCGCCCGATGCCCTGCGAGGTGACCGGCTCGATGACTTGCGTATAGCTCGGCGTGCTGATGAATCCCCGCGCGCGTGCCCGTGCGGCCGGCGAGAGCATCGCGGGCTCCCAAGGCAGATCGAGAAATCCGACCAGCGCGCGCAGCTGCGTCTCGCAGATCCGCCACCAACGTTTCGTAGCGGATCTCGAACGTGGCCGCGCCGAGCCGTGCTTCCTGCGCATACCAGTAGTCGAAGGAGCGGCGATAGCTTGCGGCGAGCGTCGGCAGGTCGCGGCAGAGCATGGCGAGATCCGGCGCTCGAAAGTGCTGGATGAAGCAGCTCATGAGCACATCGCACGGGTGGCGCGCGATGAGCACCGTATGGGCGCGGGGAAACAGGCGGCGGATCAGCGGCAGGCGCAGCAGATTGAGCGGGTTCTTGTCGACCAGCCGCTGGCCCGCAGTCAGCGAGACCTGGGTTCGACCTGCTTCCAGTACTGCGCGCGCAGCAGCGTGAGCTGGTCGGACGTGAGCTTGCCCAGATCCGCCGGATAGTCGAGCCCGAGAGCGCGCATGTGATCGATGGCGCGCGCGAGAAAGGGCTGCTCGTCCATCGATCTCAATGCCGGATGCGCATCGAGCGCGATCTCGAGCAGCGTCGTGCCGGAGCGTGGAAATCCGACCACGAACACGGGGCTTTGCCGCTTCGACGGCGTCGACTCCTCGCTCCAATGCTGCGGCTCGCCGGGCTCGACACCGCGCTGCGTGAGCTGCAGCGTCGGCGATTCGGCGTCCGGACTCTTGCCGAGAGCGGCCCCGAGATACTCGACCTGCGAGCGGTGCGCCTCGCTCATCGCGGCGAACGCGCCCTCGTAATCCCCGAGCGCATCGAGCGAGATCGCGAGCGGGAACAAGAGATTGTGCCGCAGCGTGAACGCCTGATGATCCTTGAGCGCCTCCCTCAGCAGATCCCGTGCCTCGGCGTGCTTCGACTCGCGCTGCGCGAGCACGGCTTCGGCGAGCAACAGGTCGGGGTCGGAGCCCGGAATGCTCGTGCCGAATCGCGCGCGTTGCAGCGCCGAGCGGGCCTCGGTGAGCCGATTCAGACGCTCGAGCACATTGGCTTGCGTGAGCGCCGCGCGTCCCAGCGGAGCGAGCGATGCGAGGGAGTCGATGGCGGGCTGCGCCGCGAGACCTGGCCCATGAGGATCAGCAGGTAGGCGATCTCGGCAAGCGCCGCGGGAGTGAGATCCTCGAATTCCTGCCATCGCTCGAGCGCATTCCTGGCGCCCTCGAAATCGCCGAGGTCGTAGCTGCACTTGGCCAGCGCCGTGCAAATCCAGGCATCGCGCGGCGCGAGCGCGTGCGCTTGCGAGAGGACCTCATGCGCGGACGGCAGATCGAGCAGCTCGGCGTGCACCAGACCCAGGTTGTAGAGCATCACGGCCGAGCCCGGCCCGAGCGCCAGCACACGCGCGAAGGCGGTGAGCGCCGCGTCGTAACGCTTCGCCCCGCGGTAGCGCGACGCCGAGATTCTCCCAGTGGCGGGCCGCGGAGGGATGCTTCAGCGTGAGCGAGTTGAATACGCGAATGGCGTCATCGTGACGTCCCTGCGCCTGCAGCACCATCCCGAGCACGGCCAGGCTGTTCTCGTGCTCGCGGTCGATGCCGAGCGCACGCAGGCATTTCGCCTCCGCGGCCACCACGTTGTCTTTTTGCAGATCGTCCCATGCGAGGCGCGACAAAGCGTCGAGATCGGTGGCGCTCATGGAGAATCAGCTGATGCGGGTAACTTTCGTCGCCCGCCGGTTCGACGGATGACCAGAGCACATAGGAGCCCATCGCCCCGACGTCGATTTCAACGTGGTCGCCGGGCTTCAGCG
Organism: uncultured Acidobacteriaceae bacterium; assembly: GCA_963789625.1. Lineage (GTDB taxonomy): Bacteria > Acidobacteriota > Terriglobia > Terriglobales > Acidobacteriaceae > Sulfotelmatobacter. The sequence goes on from CAWBLK010000015.1 coordinate 306,250, forward strand.
GATAGCGGGTGGCTTCGAGCTGCGCCCAAACCTGTCCGTTGTCGAGCGTCACGACCAGCTCGCCGCGGGGACGATTGGAAACATTGCGGACGACGGCGAGCATCTGTTTTTCGCGCTGCGGATTGACGAGCTTCGCCTCGAGCGCGCCGTTGTGCACGCCGAATTCCATGTCGGTCTGCGCCGGCGCGGCACCTTGCGCTTGCGATGCACCTTGCGCTTGCGGCGCAGCTGGACGACCGGCGGTCGCGGCACTTAGCCGCACGCAGCCCGGCACTTGCGAAGCGCCCGGCACTTGCGAAGCGCCCGGCACGGGCGGTGCGGTCGATGCGGCAATATTGCCGGTCGCGGCAATGCCGCCCGACGCGGCGTTCGAAGCGGCGGCCGTCGGCGGGGCAGCCTGATTCGAAACGGAGGAACCGGCGAGCGCGTCGTAGCAGGCGAGTCGGGCGCTTGCGACGGTCAGCGAGGCACAGTGCTTGAGCTGCGCGGGCAGCTGATCGGGGGTCGACGCCTGCACCGGCGCAACGCCTGCACCGGCGAGGGTCAGAACGAGGGCGCGAAGGAAGGGCTTCGGATTACTCATGTGCATACTCCGCGATGGCTGCCGTGGCGGTCCGGACCCATTCCCGCTCTGCCTCGGTGAGGTACGGATTCCACAGGTCGATGATGAGAATATAGCGCGGCTCATCGCTGTCGTTCCACGCCTCATGCTCGATTGTATCGTCGAACACCCATGCTTTTCCAAGTTCCCATGTCCGCGTCTCGGAGCCCACCCGAAACCCGCAGCCGGGGGGAAGCACGAGCGGCACGTGGCAGACGAGGCGCGTGTTGGTGACGCCGCGTGTGCGGCGGAATGCGCGTGCGCGGCTGCAGCATCGAAAAGAACGCGGTCGGCGCGTGCCCGGGTACATCGGCGAGCGGTGCCGCTTCGAGCAGCGCCGCCGTGCGCGGACAGCGCGCCAGGTGGCTGTCGACCCGCACGCCGTCCTTGAGCAGGTAGTAGGCGCTCCATTGCTTGGAGCGGTTGAGGGCACGCCACTGATCGAGCGGCTTGTCGTTGGAATAATCGACGTAGGGCACGATCTCCGCCTCGCTCGCCGGGTCCGCGAGCAAGGCGAGGAGTTCCTCGCGCATCGCGTCCGTTCCCGCCTCGAGCGCATCCAGCCACGGGAAGTCCTGCGCGCTCGTAGAATTCGATCGCGGGCAGCTTGGGAAAGTGCAGCAACGTCGGCTGCGGGGTGAACACCCGGCGGCGCCCGAGCAGCACGTCGATGCAGTGATCGAAGCGCGCGCGGTTGCGTCTGCGGGTTCGTCGCACCGATGACGCCGTTCGATGAGCGCGCCCAGGGCGGCACGATCCGCGGTCACGATGCGCTCGGCGTATTCGATGGCCGGCTTGAGGCTGGGGCGGCTGCTGCGCGGGCGGCGGCAGACAATGCAGGAAGAAATTGTAGAGATGGGCCGCCTGTTTCGGTTTCCCCTGGCGCTCGAGCCACGTCGCCTTTTGCAGCAGGGCCGGGTAGAAGCGCGGCTGCAGCGCCAGCGCCTGATCGAGCGCGATGAGTTCGCCGGCCGTGTCGGCCTGCATGCGCCGGCACTGCGCCAGATTGAGCCACAGCACGGGCTCGCGCGGTTCCCGCGCCACGGCCTGCTCGAGGAGCGGACGCGCGCTCGCGGGATCGTTCGCGCGCAGCGCCTGGAGCCCGAGGGCGTTCAGCACGCGCGGGTCGGAGGGCGCCAGCGCGCGCGCCTCCGCGATGAGCCGCTGCCGCATCGGCGCCGCGGCCATTCGCCTGCGCCCGATCAGCCGACTCGATCAGCTCGGAGATTCGCTTGCTTTCGGCCGCGGCCACCATGGTGGCGCTCATACTGCCTCCTTGCCGCGGAGTGGCAATCCGCGCGGCATCACGCCACAAAAAAAGGCGGGCCGAAGCCCGCCTTCGAATCGACATTCGTCGTCCCGGTATCTAGAAGTCCACGGTGATGTTCGCGAACAGAGTACCGGCCGCCCCAGTCGTAGGTCTCCGGGTAGGTGTTGCCGCTGTCGAGCACCGACGCGCCGTAGAAGGCCTGGATGATCGGCGGATCCTTGTCGGCGACGTTGTTGACACCGACGCGTGCCGTAATCTGCTTGGTGACCTGAGTAGGAGGCGCCCAAGTCGAGGTAGTTGTAGCCCGGCACCTGATTGCCGATACCCTCGAGCGGCGCGACATGGACCCGCGAGCAGCGGATTCTGGCTCAGGTTCTGCACCTTGACCGGTCCGATGAGGCGCCACTTCGCCCACACGTCGAGTCCCGGCAGCGGCGTCGAGTAGTTGATCCGGAACACCGACTTGATGCGCGGCGATACGCCGCCGTCCGCGCCGCAGGACGGACCGTAGTAGCCGGCGCAGTCGTAGGTTCCGCTGCCGACGTACGGCGTCGTCTTGAAGTGCAGGTCATAGTTGCCGTTGCAAGTTGAAATCGAACTTGCCGACTGACACCCGCATCCTGGTGATAGTTCATCTCCAAGTCGATGCCTTGCTGTTGCAGCTCGCCGAGGTTGTAGTGTGCCGTCGGTGATATAGCCCTAGCGTGCCGAGCCACAGCGATCCGTTCGAGCGCCGGTGCCGGTGGTGGGAGCACGATGGACCAGGCTGCAGAACAGCGGATTGGCCGAGTTCAAGCAGGTGTTGAGATGATCAAGTTGGCGCCGTACGTGCCGATGACGTTCTTGATCTTGATGTCGTAGTAGTCGATGGTCGCGTTGAACGACGGCAGGAACTGTCGGAGTGAACACCAGGCCGAACGTGGTCGTATCCGCGGTTTCGGGCTTCAAGTTGGGGTTGCCGCCCTCGAGGCCGTTGTACTGGTTCGCGGGGTTGCTGACGATGTTGCCGTACTCGGCCGCGGTGACGCCGGTATGCGCGCAAGCCGCCGCCGGAAGCGGAGGGAGCCGTGCCGCGCGCAGGGATCGATGGTGCCGTCGAGCTGTACGCGCTGCTGCAGGTAGAGCTCTTGAATGTTCGGCGCCCGGACCGCGACGTTGTAGCATCGCGCGCACGCGGAAATCAGACACCGGCGCCCACTGCAGACCGATCTTCCAGGTGTTCGTGGAGCCGAACGACAGCGAGTAGTCCGAGAAGCGATAGCCGGCCTCGAGGTCCAACGACTTCGCGAACGGCGCGTCTTCTACGAGGGGCAGACGCGCTTCCGTATAAGCCTCCCACACCGTGAAAGCGCCGTCGGTCGGCAGTGTCGGCGAACCCTGTCCGGCGAGGTCGTTGCTGATGAACTCATAGTCGGGCTGGCAGCTGGGCCTTTTCCTGGCGCCAGTCGGCGCCGAAGCTGAGCCCCAGGCCGCTATTGGCCATGGGCAGCTTCACGCCGTACTTGCCGAGGTCGCCCGTGACGTCGCCTTCCCAGACCAATTCCTGCGTGTAGCCTTTGTCGCTCGCCGGGGACCGAGATGTAGGCGAGGGCCGCCGGGGTCACGCCGCCCGGCTGGAAGATGTTCCAGGGCACGCAACCCGGCGCATTGTTGGCGCCGTTGGCGTTGGCGGCGCATACGACCTTTCCGCCGCGTGGTCGCGACCGCCTGCAGGGCATTCGACATGTTCAGCTTGGAAACGTCGTTAGTGTATATCCTCGGAGAAGCGGGTGACGCCGTTCTGGAAATACGTGTCGTAATTCCAGGCATCGTTGATGTCGCCCTTGACGCCCAGCACCGTACGGTAGGAGGTGTGTCCCAAGTCGTCCGTGCGATCGCCGCCTTCGACGTTGCGGCGGCCGAAGGTGATATCCACGATGTTGGGGTTGGTGGCCGCGGGACCGGTGCAGCCAAATCGCGCTGTACTCCGCCGTGGAGAGGTACGGGTTGCTGCAATTGATCGCCCAAGCGCCGTTCGGAACGCCATTGGTCGTGCGCGAGACCCGAGCCCGTGAAAGCGCCGCTGGGCGCAATCTGGGAGTAGGTGCGGTCGTCCATGAACTGGAATTCCATGTACACCTTGCGCGTGATCGTTCACGTCGTAGTGCGCGAAGGCGCCACCGGTGTAGCGATCATCGGGCCGCTGGAAGTAATTGAGCGCCGCGTAGTTGAACAGGCCGCCCGCCGGGAGCGTCGACGGGGACACGAGCGAGCCGCCCGGGCCGACCTGCATGGCTCCTACCGGGCAAGGATCGAAGCGTGTCGGGAACGTCGTGCCCGATCCGCCGCAGACGCGCGCCGGGCCGGAGGAGGTCAGCGAGCACGCCGAGTAGTCGCGCGACCCTTGCAGCACCGGATCGGTGTGCCGGTAGCCGAGATAGACCGTCGCATTGCCCTTGCCGTCGTCGAAATTCGAGCCGAGGATGGCGGTGAAATCCGCGGTCTGGCCGTCCGTCGTCGAACCCGTCGGCGCGGTGAATCCCGCCGCGTTGCAGATCGGCCACGCGCGCCGCCATCGTGCTGCGAATGGTTGTACATGCCATCGCCGACATCGAGACGAACGCCCTCGAAGTGGTCGTTCATCTTGAAGTTGACCACGCCCGCGACGGCGTCGGCGCCGTACACGGCGGAGGCGCCGCCGGTCAGAACGTCGACGCGCTCGACGAGGTCAGAGGGAATCTGGTTGAGGTCCGAGCATGACGTGCCGCCTTCCGTCGGATCGCCGGGCATCAGTCGCCGGCCGTTGACCAGCACCAAGGTGCGCTGGCAGCCCAGGCCGCGCAAGCTCACCGTCGCGGCGCCGGTCGCGCCGTTGGCCAGCGCCGATCCCATGTCGCCGACGACTTGCGGCAGCTGATTCAGGATGTCCTCGAGTCGCGGCGTGCCCGTCTGCTGGATCTGTTCAACGCTGACGGTGGTGACGGGGCTCACCGACTTCGAGCGCGGGCTGCTTGATGCGCGATCCGGTGACGACGACTTCTTGGAGCTCAGGCTCCGGACCTGCGGTAGCGGCCGGGCTCTGTTGCGCTTGCGCGGTCCCGAGCCGAAGGTGGCGGCGACCGCCCCGCTCAACATGGCGCCGTTGAGCGCCCGCTTGACGGCGGCTCGACAGCAGGAGGATTGGGTTGGGGACAGTTCACTGGATCGGGCATGTAGCGTCCTCCCAACTGAACCGGCTGCGTGAAGCCCAGTGACAGGCGTCATCGGCGGGTTCAGCGACTATAGCAATTGCGAAACTAATGACAGCCTGGATCTTCCGTGGCCAATAAGGCCCTAAAACCAGGACTGCATCCCTTGTGAAGATAAGTATAGACACATTTTTTTTTGTTAAAAAGCCTGTTGCCGGTATTTTTTCCGCGCGCCAACATTTGATGCGTCTGCGCAACAGCCGGGCCAGGGCCGGGAAAATAAGGGCCCCGAACATGCGTTCGGGGCCCTCTAAGCGGCGGCATGCCCCTTAATCGAGACCGTGCATTAGGACCCGCCGACCACGTGCAAGGTCACGCGGCGATTGGCGAGCTGTCCCGTCCTTGGTCGAGTTGTCGGCGATCGGATCCTCCTTGCCGAAGCCCTTGGCGGTCATCTGATTGGTCACGCCATGCGACTGCAGATACTGCATGACGGATTCGGCCCGAGCCTGCGAGAGCTTCAAGTTGTACGCCGCAGATCCACGGCTGTCGGCATAGCCGCGCACCTCGAGGACCAGATTCGGGTACGGCTTGAGCGAGGCGATCGTCGTGTCGAGCACCGTATCCGACTCCGGGTTCAAGCTCCGCCGAGTTGGTGGCGAACGTCACACCCTGCAGCCTGATGTCGCCCTTGGGCGGAGGCGGTAGCGGCGGCGGCGGCGGCGTGGGAGCCGGGACCTCTCGCACGACCTCCTTCTCGACCACCTTCTCGACCGTTTTGACGACCGGCGGCCGTTCATCCCGCTCGCCGAAGTTCATCTGAACGCCCACGCCGAAGACGATTCCCGACGGGTCCTTCACGCCGAACATCGAGGGATTGGCCCATTCCATCCGGTACTTCGCTTCGGTCCGCAGCTGCACCCGGGTGGAGCCATCCTGTCTGCCGATCCCGGTCAGCAACACCGACGCCGGCCTCCGCGAGAAAGGTGTGAAAGTTGCTCGAGTCGTATCCCGGCGCGCTGGTCCGATCGTCCATCTCGCCGCCGCCGGCGAGCGCGTAGGGCTGCAGCATCACGCGCTGCATGAGGTCTTCCGGAAAGAATTTCTTGATGACATCGATCGAGTAACCGGTCAGCTGGCGCGTCGCGTCGGTGCCCTTGATGTCGAACTCGCCCGCGGCTGAAGTCGCCCTCAATCGCCCATTCGTGGGGCAAATTGACGCCGATGCCGGCTTGATAGCCGAAGTTATCTTTCAACTCCGGGTCGCCGTCCTGCACGCTGTACTGCAGCATCGGGCTGACATACCAGGACACTCCATTGGTGCCCGTGCCGGTGGTCGTGGTCTCCGCGCCCGTCGCGTTTTCGGCCGAAGCGCCGGTAGATATTGCCAAGGCCGCGGTCCCGGAGGCCGCCGCCAAACTCAAAACAAAAGCACGCTTCATACCGTAGATCTCCTGGTTTTGCGAAAACCCAACACTTTGGGTTCGCTTGTAGTGGCCGCTCGGGCCTAGACAGATAAACTGCGAATCAGCCTATATACGCATGGCATCGATAATGATGCCAACGATTCGTGTTGCATTTGAGCAACGATCGAGACAAATGTCTGTAGGTCGAGACTCGTGAGCTACTGTAGGAGTTGCGTCGGCCGATCCTTAGGGAATGGAGGCGGTGCCGGCGCTGTGCAGTCTGACCTCGAAAAGCTTCGGCCAGTTCTTTCCGGTGACGAAAAGACGATCCTTGGCCGCGTCGTAGGCGATTCCGTTCAGGACGTCGGTCTGCCCCGGCACGATGTCCGCCGCGCCGAGCAAGCCCGCTGAGATTGATGGCGCCCACCACCCGGCCGTCGTGCGGATCGATGCGCAGGATCCAATTCGTCTGCCACACATTGGCGTAGATCTCGCCCTTGACCCATTCGAGCTCGTTCAAGTTGCGGATCGGTTTTCCATCGAGCGTGACCTCGATGCGCCGCGTGGGCAGCAAGGTGTCCGGATTCAGCACCCGAATCTCCGAAGTGCCGTCGCTCATGTAGATCTGCGTGCCGTCCTGCGTGAGCGCCCACCCCTCGCCGTCGTACTCGAACCGCCGTTGCGGCTTGAAAGTCTTGAGGTCGTAGACGAAGCCCACGTGAGACTTCCAGGTGAGGCTCACGAGCCGGTGCTTCCAATTGACGATGCCCTCGCCGAAGTACTGCGGCGGGAACGTCGCGCTTCTCGAGCACTTCGCCGGTTTCGAGCCGTACTTTGCGGATCGTGGAATGGTGCTCGAGTCCCGTGCTCTCGTAGAGGAAGCCGTCGAGATAGAACAGGCCCTCCGTGAAGGCCGTGCGGTCATGGGGATAGGTATGCACGATGTCGTACCCGTAGACCGGCACCGCGGCGGACGACAGGAGCGGCCAGACGCCGGCCCAAACAACCAATGCGAGCTTGACCCAGCGCATGCGGGCGTCAATTGACCGGCGTCATTTTTTTCGGAATCAGATCCTTGAGGTTCTGCTCGGGCGCCGCGTCGTAATTCACCACGACCGGCGAATTCGAACGTGCTCACGAGCACCTCGCCGTCGCCGCGTACGGCGTGCGCGGGCTGCGTGCAGAATCCGCGCGCCTCGACGCGATAGGCCTTGGACGAGGTCAGAGGCTTCTGGTTCAGAGAATCGACGGTGCATCGCGAATCCCCGAGCGTACCGTAAATCCGATCGGTGCCCTGCAGGATGAGGGTGAGATTGGCCCCTACCTCCCGGGCGGGCCGGCCTTCGCGCACTCCGGTAAGTCCGAACACGAACAGGAGGTTGGAATCGCCGCTCCGCGCTGCGCTGAAAGCTCAGGCGAACCCCGGGCGGAGCGTCCCTCGATTCCCCTTCGCATCGAGTGCCCTTGTCGCGCCAATCGATGCGAGCTTCGACGGCGCCCGCAAGATGCGCTCTGAAGTAGCCGTCTCCGGACGGCAGACAGTGGGTGGGTGCCGGCTCCGCCGCCGCGCCCGCTCCGCGCTGCCCCGCGTCCCACCGCGACGGAGCAGAGGCCGACGGACGCGAACTTCACCCAGGCGCCGCGTCCCGCCGCCCGCTGTCGCCCGGCGATGACCATAACCGGTATCATTCGCGCATGTTGCCACGCGTACCGCCCAGAGTGTTCACGACCGGCAGGGTATCCGCCGGCCGTGCTCTGATGCTCCTCCTGTCGATCGGCTTGGCCGCCTGTGCGCCGAAGTTCGAGCGGCCCAATCTCACCGTGGTGGGAATCGAGCTGCAGGGCGGCAACTTCCTGCAGCAGAATTTCCTGGTCAAGTTTCAGGTGCAGAATCCGAACGACCGCGCGCTGCCGGTGAGCGGCCTGCACGCCGAATTGAATGTCGGCGGCCAGCGAATCGCGAGCGGCGTCAGCAATCGGGCCTTCGTGGTGCCCCCCATGGGGCAGAGCGAGTTCGATATGACCATCACCGCCAACATGGCCGCGGCGGTGCTGCAACTCGCCAACCGGCACGCCGATTCCATCGATTACGAGGTGACGGGCGCCGCCAGTCTGGATTTGCCGTTCCTGCACGATTTGCCGTTCCACCAGACCGGCTCGTTTTCGCTCAATTCTCTAACTCATTGAATTAAAAATAATTATTTCCGCAGGGCCGTGGGACGGGGTGCCCGGCGAGGGCGCCCTCTGCTAAACTCGTACCTCAAAAATGGGCTCGACCCCCCAAGGGCTCGAGGTCCCGGACGACCATGGCACTCACTCCCTACGAACAACTGGAACAGGAATTCCACCGCCTGCACGCGTTTCGCGGTGCGTTATCGCTGCTGCGCTGGGATGCGGCGGTGATGATGCCGCGCGGCAGCGCGGACGTTCGCGGCGAGCAGCTGGCGGCACTCGAAACCGAGACTCATGCCCTGCTCACCACCCCCAAGGTGGCGCGGCTCCTGGAGCGGGCCGAGGCGGGCGCCTCCCAGCTCGAGGACTGGCCGCTCGCGAATCTTGCGCGAGATGCGCCGCCAGCGCGACCACGCCATCGCGACGCCGCCGTCGCTGATCGCGCGTCTCGCCAAGGCCACGGCGCGGGCCGAGGTTTTCTGGGTCGAGGCGCGCAAGGCCAACGATTTCAAAATATTCGCGCCCCATCTCGAGGAAGTGGTCACGCTGGTGCGCGACAAGGCGGCGCTCCTCGGCCAGGCGCGCGGCTTGACGCCCTACGACGCGCTCGTCGACGCGTTCACGCCGGGCATTTCGACCGCGGATATCGACACCATCTTCAAGTCGCTGTCGCGCAAGCTCCCGGGGCTCATCAATCAGGCCATCGAGGTTCAGGCCGACCGGGCGCCGATCCCGTTTACCGGCAAGTTCAGCGTCTCCCGCCAGCGTCAGCTGTCGCTCGAGGTCCTCAAAGCCATGGGCTTCCCGTTCGATCGAGGCCGTCTGGACGAAAGCGAACACCCGTTCACCGAGGGGGTGCCGGGCGATATCCGGGTGACGACGCGCTTCGATCCCAACGATCCGTTCTCGGGTCTTCTCGGCGCGGTGCACGAGACCGGTCATGCCATGTACGACTTGGGTCTGCCCGCCAAGTGGCAGGATCAGCCCGTGGGCCGGGATCGCGGGCTCGCGCTGGAGGAGAGCCAGTCCCTGCTCTTCGAGATGAACATTTGCCGCAGCCGCGCGTTCGTCGCCTACTTGAAACCGCTCATGGACAAGTACCTGCAGGTGAGCGGCGACGAATGGAGCGAGCAGAATCTCTATCGGCATTTGATCCGGGTGCGCCGCAGCTTGATCCGCATGGACGCCGATGAGCTGACCTACCCGGTGCACATCATGCTGCGCTATGAGCTCGAGAAGAAACTCCTCGACGGCTCGCTGCGGGTCGCGGATCTCCCCGAAGCCTGGAACGCCAACCTGGAACAGCGGCTGAACATCCGGCCGACCAACGATGTGGATGGGTGCCTCCAGGACATCCATTGGGCGGTCGGACACTTCGGATACTTCCCGTCCTACGCCCTGGGGGCCGTCATCGCCGGCCAGTTGAACGAGGCGTTGCGCGCCGAGCGCCCCTCGCTCGATGCCGAGATCGCGGCCGGGCAATTCGGCGGCATCCTCGATTGGCTGCGGGAGAACGTGCATGGCGTCGGCGCGCGGCTGCCGATCCAGGAACTCATGAAGCAGGCGACCGGCAAGCCGCTGACGGCCGCTGCGTATCTGCGCTATCTGGAATCCAAGTACCTGGAAGCGCCGTGAGCGCCGCGGGTCTGCCGCTCGCGGCCTTCGAACAATTTCAAGAAATTGCAGGCCCAGCTTCGCAACTCCGTCGGCAAGGCGATTGCGGACTATCGCATGATCGAGGACGGCGACCGCGTCATGGTCTGCCTGTCGGGAGGCAAGGACTCCTACACGCTGCTCGACATCCTGTTGAGCCTGAAGCGCAGCGCTCCGGTCGAGTTTCGAGCTGATCGCGGTGAATCTCGATCAGAAGCAGCCGGGGTTTCCCGCCGAAGTGCTGCCCCGATACCTCGAGGCGCTCGGCGTGCCGTTCCGCATCATCGAGCAGAACACCTACGGCGTGGTCAAGCGCGTCATTCCGGAAGGCAAGACGATGTGCGGCCTGTGCTCGCGGCTGCGCCGCGGCGCGCTGTATCGTTTCGCGGCTGAGAACGGCGTCACCAAGATCGCACTCGGGCATCACCGCGACGACATCGTCGAGACATTGTTCCTGAACATGTTTTTCGGCGGCCGACTGAAGGCGATGCCGCCGAAGCTCAAGAGCGAGGATGGGCGCCACATCGTGATCCGGCCGCTCGCCTATGTGGCGGAACGGGATATCGAGCGCTATGCGGCGGCGCGCGAGTTTCCGATCATTCCCTGCACGCTCTGCGGCTCGCAGCCGAATCTGCAGCGGGCGGCGGTCAAGGGCATGTTGAAGGAGTGGGAGGAGAAGTTTCCGGGACGGACGGAGGCGATCTTCTCCAGCATCCGCCACGTGTCGGCCTCGCAGCTCGCGGACCCCGCGTTGTTCGACTTCGGCGGTTTGGTCGCGTCGGGACCCGCCGGGCAGCGCCAGGACCTCGCAGGCGGGCAGTCAATTCCAGCTGCGGGGTGCGATGAACCGCTGCAGCAACTTTGACCCTTCGGTCGATTTGATTCTCCGATAGGCGGAATTGGCGAGCCGCGATCTCAGCCGGTCTCTCGTTTCGTAGGCGGACCCGTAGTCTACCTGCCGCGGACCCCAGCGAGTCTTGGCGATGTCCCGGGCGGGCGATAGGTTGACGATCCGCAAACCGCGGCCAATGGCGTACTTGATCGCCTCGGCCATCGTCGTGGTCATGACGCCGAATTTCCACCATTGGGGATCG